>NZ_ML142911.1:0-291076 GCF_004150225.1 Flagellimonas olearia
AATGGAGCGGTGATAACAGGACTTGGAACACCGACCGCGGCCACCGATGCCGCAACAAAGGCCTATGTGGATGGAATCAACGTCTCTCAAGGTGCAGGAATCACGGTAACGACTCCAGCAGCACAAGAATTTAATGTAGCCGTTACTAATCCAGTCATAGCAATTGGAAGAATCATTAGTGGAGCAAGCACTCCTGTTGGAGCTACGGTAACTAATAATACAGGAGGATCTTACACTGTTAATTTGAGCACAACTCCAACAAATTATGTTGTTCAATTAACCGTCGACAACAATACCGGTCCAAGAACTATTCAATTGACCAATCAGGCAGCATCTTCGTTCTCAGTTCAAATATATAATGCTGGAGCAACCTCAGATTCCGATTGGAGTTTCACCGTAATCTCATTTTAAACATTGAGAAACTTAACATACATAGTTGCTTTTCTTTGGATAGGCCTTACCCAGGCCCAAACCGCCCTGTACAATAGCGGCAACCTACGGGTACATGCGGGCACCAACATGGGATTGGGGCTGCATACCGATTTGATCAATGATTCCGCTTTTGACCAAAACCAAGGCCTCGTGGGATTTTATGGCAACAACATGATCCAGGTATCCGGAAACATACCCCCTATACTTTGGGATATGGAGATCATGGCGGGGAACGATGTGTTTTTGCGAAATCCTGTATCCGTGGAAAACAACACCAATTTTATTGAAGGCAATATAGATTCGGATCTGGGCAACAGAACTGTTTTCCTCAATTTTATGGATACGGGTTTTTTTACCGGGGAAAGCTATATTTCCAAGGTAATCGGATTTGCTGGAGTCAACGATAGAACCGTTTTCTCCTTTCCTGTTGGGGATCAATATCAACTAAGGCCCTTGACCCTTGAATCCGAAACCAACGCTCCTTTGTCCATCTGTGCCTATTTTTTTGAAAATCCATCCAGTCCCACTTCCATCCCGCAAAGCTTCGACGTTGAGCAGAAGGTGAGGGACATTGGCACCGTTTCCAATATGGAGTTCTGGATTGTTGAAAGCGATGTACCCGCCAAGGTAACCCTAAGCTGGAATGCCAGAAGTAGCTTGGCCCTTATCCCCAATGCCACCGTGGAATCCATTATTGTAGTGGGCTGGAGCAAAACATCCAACCAATGGGTCATTCTTGGTAATTCTGCTTCCAGTGGGGATATTGCAAACGGATTTGTGATATCGGAGACTTTTGTTCCCAGCGATTATGAAGCCATTACCTTTGGCGCCATTCCTTTGCCTACGGATACCTTTGCGGTGAACAACCCCACTTTGGGGAACTACTTTTTAAGCCCCAATGGCGATGGGGTCAACGACTTTTTGGTGATTGACGGAATGGAAGAATCCCCCAACAATAGCTTGCAGATCTTTAATCGCCTTGGACAAAAGGTCTATGAAAAAATCAACTATGTGGACGAATTTTACGGCCTATCCAATACCGGCAGTCTCATCATGAGCCAGGATATTGGTCTGCCCGAAGGCGTCTATTATTATCTGGTCAGTTTGAACGACCTCCGATTACAATATACCGGTTATCTGTTTTTGGATAGATAAAACCCATTTCGCAGGACTGGAAAATACTTCTTAACTTGGCTCGAAAATCAATTTCATGAAAAGAAGGACCTTTATCAGAACCGCTTCAGCTTCAGGTTTGGCCTGTACCCTCCCTCCTATTTTTCCCAATTTTTACAATTCGGACTATTCCATGGAAGAATTGATGGGCAAGGCAGATGTGGAACTTTACGGCGAGGGCATCAATCTGAGAAAAGAGGCCTGTGATTCCTTTTTGGAAATGAAGAAGGCAGCCTTTACCGATGGATTTGACATTAAAATGGTCTCCAGTTTTCGGGATTATTACAGGCAAGAGGGCATTTGGGAGCGAAAATATCTACGCTTTACCGAAGATGACGGCATGGAACCCCTTGACGCCATTGAAAAAATCATTGAATATTCCACCATTCCCGGTACCAGCAGACATCATTGGGGCACTGATATTGATATCATAGACGGCTATCCCAATATCACCAACAATGTCCTTGATCCAGAAAAGTTTGGACCTGGGGGACCTTTTGAGGGCTTCAAACTGTGGATGGATGAAAATTCGGAGAAATATGGGTTTTATCTGGTCTATACCAACGAATCCAAAAGAAGGGGCTTCAAATATGAGCCCTGGCACTACAGCTATGCACCGCTTTCCATTCCCATGCTTACCGCGTACCGAAAACTCAATATTTTAAAGCTTTTGCAAAGGGAAGAGTTTTTGGGCAGTGAACATTTTACGGCAGGGTTCATCAGAACCTATATACAAGACAATATTTTGGACATCAACCCCAAACTGTTATAGTTCTTTTTTTTGTACCTTAATTCCACTAGAACACTAACACCATGAGAAGAGGAAGTTGGAGGGTCCGTATCCTGATCGGACTGGCCATTGTGGCCTTTGCCTTTGTGCGCCGTTGCAGCAATCAAGAAGAAAACCCATATACCGGAAGGGTCCAGAATATAGACATGTCCGCGGAACAGGAAATTGCCATTGGATTGCAGAGTGCCCCTGAAATGGCCCAACAACATGGCGGGCTTTATCCAGATGAACGCATGCAAAGCTTGGTGGACGCAGTGGGCAACAAATTGGTAAAGAGCAGTATTGCCCGGGAGACCCCTTACCAATACGATTTTCACTTATTGGCCGACGACAGAACCATTAACGCCTTCGCATTGCCCGGGGGACAGATTTTTATTACCTACGCCCTGTTTTCCCAGTTGACCGAAGCACAATTGGCAGGCGTATTGGGTCACGAGATAGGTCATGTCATTGGAAGACATTCCGCCGAACGTATCGCCGACAGCAGTTTTTGGCAAACCTTGGCCACGGGTGCATCCGTTGGGGGAGATATGGGAAGCTTGGTCAGTGGTATTGGACAGAACACCTTACTTAAAAATGGCCGGGGAGATGAGTTGGAAAGTGATGAATTGGGCGTTTTGTTCATGATACAATCCGGTTACGACCCCCATGAAATGATCAAGGTAATGGAAATTCTCAAGGCCGCGGCCGGTCCCAACCGAGTACCGGAGTTTCAAAGCACCCATCCAGACCCCGAAAACCGCATTGACAAAATAAAGGAGGCCATTCAAAAATATTCAGGTCGATAGAATCTGTGCGTTCATCGAGAATAAAATGGCGTTTATCAGATTTATGTACCTTTGGGTGAAACCAAATCGAGCCAGCGTTCTTTTCTTATTTGTGCAAACCAAAAGAGAGAACACATGGGAACACTATTACATTTTAAACACCTCTATTTAGAGGCATTTGACGAGTGCAAACCAAGCTTTGTGGTACTTTTTTTAAAAGGGTACTCCATCTTTTGCGGCATAATGCTTTTCATGGCATTTTATGCATTTTTGTACAGAGCTTTTACCGGCTTTGATTTTTAAGCCACATACTCTTTTACAGGAACACTTATAGGTAAATGAGCTAAAAAAGCCCATCCAATCGGATGGGCTTTTTTTACGGATGAATAAACTCCTTTTCTATTTTTTCATAGCATCCTCCAAAATGGCAAGCGCCTCTTTGGCATTGGCCATCTCGGCATACTTCTTTGCAGAGTATCCACGGTCACAACGTTTCTTTACATTGGCCCCATTATCAATGAGCAATTGTAAAATTTCGGTTTGGTTGTAACGGGCCGCAAAATGGATTGGGGTCATTCCCAACGATTTCTGGTTGACGTCCTCTCCCAATTGAATCATTTTTCTTACCGTATCAACATCGCCCTGCATAATGGCTTTGCAAAATATGCTTGGTTGTGCGGTAATCATGGTAGCATCCAAATTGGAGTCCATAAAAGGTTCGTTGGCGGAAACGCCCGTTGCGGCCAGCATACATACAGCAGCTAGCGATAGGATTGTTTTTTTCATGATGAATCGTTTTTGATTAATGATTAATAAACTGATATAAAAGTAGACTCCTGAAAAGGCCAAGTGTTACAGCATTAACAGATAAATAACTTAATTTTAACAAGTCTATATTTAAGCAGGGTAATTATTATGGAATCCTTAACTAGAAAACTACCTGAAAACTAGCGCATCCAAGCAGATCACTTTATTTTTGGGGTACAATTTTGCAGTATGGAGAAAAAGGTTATTCTTATGATTTTGGATGGTTGGGGCAAGTCTCCCGACCCAAAGGTTTCGGCCATTGCACAGGCCAATACTCCTTTCATTGATTCGTTATATTCCCAATATCCCAATGCCAATTTGCTCACGGATGGCATGAACGTAGGTCTTCCGGAAGGGCAAATGGGCAACAGTGAAGTGGGCCATATGAACTTGGGCGCAGGACGCATCGTGTACCAAGATTTGGCCAAAATCAATAAGGCCGTCAAAGAAGATACTCTAAAGGATGAAAAAGTGCTTCAGGACGCCTTTTCATATGCAAAATCCAACAATAAATCCGTTCACTTTCTGGGCCTGCTCAGTAATGGAGGGGTGCATAGCCACATAGACCACCTAAAAGCGCTCATCAAGGCTGCCCAAGAAAGCGGTGTGGAGAAATCATTTGTACACGCCTTTACCGATGGCCGGGATGTAGATCCCAAAAGTGGAAAAGGTTTTTTAATTGACCTAGATCAATTCTGTTCTGACAAGAACACCAAACTGGCCACAGTGGTGGGCCGATACTACGCCATGGACCGTGATAAACGATGGGAGCGGGTAAAACTGGCCTATGATGTCATGGTAAATGCCCAAGGCGAAAAAGTACAGGATATTGGCAAGGCCATGCAAGAAAGTTATGACGAAGGCGTCACCGATGAATTCATAAAACCTTTGGTGATGACCAATGCCAATGGTGAGCCTTTGGGCCAAATTGCCGAGGGTGATGTAATCATCTTCTTCAATTTTAGGACCGATCGTGGCAGAGAACTTACCCAAGCCTTGAGCCAACAGGATTTCCATGAGCAGAACATGCACAAAATGGACCTATATTATGTCACCATGACCAATTATGATGATTCGTTCAAAGGCATCAAGGTGGTCTATGACAAAGAAAATATAAAAGATACACTAGGGGAAGTACTCGCCCGAAATGGCAAGAAACAGATCCGCATTGCGGAAACGGAAAAATACCCCCACGTGACCTTTTTCTTCAATGGAGGAAGGGAAGAACCATTTGAAGGGGAGCAACGTCTCCTTTGCCCATCGCCCAAAGTGGCCACGTACGACCTTCAACCTGAGATGAGTGCATACGAAATAAGGGATGCCATCATTCCCGAACTTCAAAAGGGAGAGACCGATTTTGTGTGTCTCAATTTTGCCAATCCGGATATGGTGGGCCATACCGGAGTTATGTCCGCAGCCATCAAAGCTTGCGAAACCGTGGATGAATGTGCCAAGGCCGTGGTTACTGCCGGACTGGAAAACGGGTACTCCACCATTGTCATTGCGGACCACGGCAACTGTGACACCATGGTCAATCCGGACGGAAGCCCAAACACAGCCCATACGACCAATCCCGTACCCTTGATTCTGGTGGACACCGATATCAAGCACATCAAGGATGGTGTTTTAGGCGATATTGCCCCGACCATCTTAAAGATGATAGGCATTCCGCAACCCGAGTTAATGACACAAAAACCATTGGTCTAGCTTAGAATTTCTTAAAATCCATAGATTCAGTTTATCTTTGCCCCTATGATTCACGTAAAGACAGCAGAGGAAATTGAATTGATGCGCGAGAGTGCCTTGGTCGTTTCCAAGACCTTGGGCATGTTGGCCAAGGAAATAAAACCAGGGGCCAACCCCCTACAATTGGATAAAATGGCCGAGGAGTATATCCGGGAGCAAGGTGCGGAACCTGGCTTTTTGGGGATGTACGACTTTCCCAATACCCTCAATTGGAGCCCTAACAGCCAAGTGGTCCATGGCATTCCCAATAACGAATCTCTTAAGGAAGGTGACGTTATTTCCGTGGATTGCGGCGCTTTGAAGAATGGATTTTATGGAGACCATGCCTACACTTTTGAAGTAGGTGAAGTGGCCGAAGAAACCAAAAAGTTACTTAAGGTGACCAAAGAATCCCTCTACATAGGAATCCGGGAATTTAAAGAAGGTAACCGTGTGGGCGATGTGGGATACGCCATTCAAAAATATTGTGAAGACCATGGGTATGGTGTGGTTCGTGAGTTGGTAGGCCATGGACTGGGAAAAGACTTGCACGAAGACCCCCAAATGCCCAATTATGGAAAACGGGGACGTGGCAAAAAATTTGTGAACGGTATGGTGGTTGCCATAGAGCCCATGATCAACATGGGAACACGGAGGATAAAACAGTTGAACGACGGCTGGACCATTTTGACCGCCGATGGCAAGCCCAGCGCCCATTTTGAGCATGATGTGGCTCTGATTGATGGAAAACCCGAACTGTTGTCCACATTCCAATATATTTATGACGCATTGGGAATCTCCAGTGACGAAGAGGAGGAATTCCGGGCCAAGAAATTAGTATTATAAAATACTTTATCTTGCTCGACACGAATTTCACCAATTGCTCAAATAAATGTCCCAAATCATTTATAAAAATGAGTCCTATTTTGTAATCGGTTTATGTATGGATGTCCATAATGAACTAGGCAAAGGATTTAGTGAAGGGGTTTACAGCGATGCTTTGGAAATTGAATTAAAAACCAATGGTGTCCCTTTTAAAAAAGAAGTCAAATTTGACATCATCTATAAAGGAAAGAAATTAAAACATCACTATTTTGCTGATTTCATAGTAGACGACAAAATAATCCTAGAACTAAAAGCCATAGAAAAAATCAGTAGTAGCCATGTAAAACAAACTTTAAATTACTTGGCCGCATCCAAATTAAAACTGGGAATTATTGTAAATTTTGGCGAAGATCAACTTACCTACAAGAGAGTTTTGCTTTAGCTCATTAGTGAAAATTCGTATAATTCGTGTCGAAACTATTCAAATACATCCTTAACCTAATCCCTAGACCTTTACTCATTCGATTGAGCTATTGGGTGAGGCCGTTGATTGCCCTTTCCCTTAAGGGAAATAGGTTTACAGACCCTATTGATGGCAAAAGCTTTCGGACCTTTCTGCCCTATGGCTACGAAAGCCCAAGGGAAAATGTACTCTCCCCCTCTACGCTTTCCTTGGAACGGCATCGGCTTTTATGGCTTTACCTCAAAAAGGAAACAGAGTTCTTCAGCAAACCCCTCAAAGTTTTACATTTTGCCCCGGAACAGGCATTTTACAAGCGGTTCAAAAAATTGGGAAGCATCGAGTACACCACAACCGACCTAAATTCTCCCTTGGCCGATGTAAAGGCCGATATCTGCAACCTTCCTTTTCCTGACAATGCTTTTGATGTGATTCTATGCAACCATGTCTTGGAGCACATCCCCAACGATACCAAGGCGATGCAAGAGCTTTATAGGGTCATGAAGCCTGGGGGATGGGGCATTTTTCAGATTCCCCAGGACCTAAAAAGAGAAAACACCTTTGAGGACGATTCCATTACCGATAAAAAGGAGCGGGCACGCATCTTTGGGCAGTACGACCACGTGCGCATCTACGGAAGGGACTATTTCGACAAACTAAGAAGCATAGGATTTACCGTTGAAGAAGTGGATTACACCCAAATCCTGCCTCCTGATGCGGTTCAAAAATACCGATTGGCGCAGGGTGAAATCATTCCCCTAGTGAAAAAGTGATCATTTCTTAATCAAAGCCCCAAACCCATCGGTCATAAACTCCTTGGTATTTCCTTCCCCATCCAGATAAATAATGTAGGCCTCCAATTCCCCGTGCGCTTTCAAGACCTCTTTGGACTCCTTCAAATCCATGGCCATAAAGGTCGTGGCATAGGCATCGGCAACGGCACAGGTATGGGCCACTACGCTCGTGGCCAAAATGGAAGAGTTTTTGGTATAACCCGTTTTAGGATTGATGGTATGGACGTATTTTTCCCCAGTTTCGGGATCTATTCTAAACTTTCGGTAATTTCCTGAGGAGGCCATGGCCCTATCTTCCAAGGACACAATCAATTTTAGCGACCTGCCCGTTTCCACTTGGGGATCATCAATACCCACGGTCCACTGCTTACCGGAAACCAAATTGGTACCCTTGGCAAGCACCTCACCCCCTACTTCCACCAAGTAATTCTGTATCCCCTTGGCATCCAACAGGGCCCCCAAACGGTCTATGGTATATCCTTTGGCCACCGCATTGAAATCAAATCGGATAGCTGGATGCTTTTTGGTGATGGTATGATCACTGTTCAACTGTACTTTGCCCCATCCCACATAGCTCAATAAACTGTCTACCTTAAGGCTATCGAGTTGAATCTGTTCTCCCGGACCAAATCCCCATGCATTGGCCAAAACACCGATAGTGGGATCAAAATACCCATTTGAGGCCTCGTGTACTTTGCTAGAAATATCAAAAACCTCCTGAAACATCTCATCCACCACAATTGTGGAGTCCCCACTGTTGATTTTTGAAATGTCTGAAGTGGGAATATAGGTGGACATGGATTGGTTCAATACCTGAAAAACAGAATCGATTTCTTTCTGATAATCCAAATGCCCCTCTGCAATGTAAGTAATGGAATAGGTGGTCCCCAAGGCATTTCCCCTATTCTGATTCTTCACCCATGTATCGGAACCGCATCCCCAAAATACGATGGTCGCCAGCAATAAAAACAATGTATGCTTCATTCTATCTCGATTAATCCTTGATAATCCACAATATATTCTTCATCCAAGTACAGGGGCAAGTTCCGATCTGAGGCATTGGACAGTCCAACACCGGCAAAATAAGCCTTGGCCTCAAACTTTACAGCATGTTCTTTCACGGTCTGCATCAATACTTCATCATAGTCTCTAGGGTCCTGTGGAAACTCCACATTACGAACCACAATAAAATGCAATATTTTTTCCTTGAGACACACATACTGCGGATTCTTCTTCAGTTTACTGTTGATGGCCATAAACTCATACCCATCGGCCTCGAGTTCGCGACCGACAATGTTCATGGCCAGATTGTGCAATTCCTGTTCCGAAAGTTCTCTTCGCATAAAATCAAAAAAACCGATGCCAGGGCATCGGTTGGTTATAAGTACCTCTCGACTGCTCTCGAGGTGATGACACTAATAAACTTTTTTATCCTCCAAAGTCATCGAATCGGATGTTCTCATCAGGAATTCCAAAATCCTCACCCATTTTCTGGACAGCCTTGTTCATCAATGGTGGTCCACAGAAATACAGTTCAATATCCTCTGGGGCATCATGATGGTTCAAATAGTTATCGATAACACAGTTGTGGATGAATCCTACAAAACCATCACCTTCCTCATCATTGATATCCTTTTTCACCTTCCAGTTATCTTCTTCCAAAGGCTCGGAAAGGGCCAAGTAGAATTTAAAGTTGGGGAAGCTGCGCTCCAATTCCTTGAAATGCTCCAAATAGAACAATTCTCTTTTGGAACGACCTCCGTACCAGTAGGTCACCTTTCTGTTTGTCTTCAATGTTTTGAACAAGTGGTACAAATGCGAACGCATTGGCGCCATACCGGCTCCACCTCCCACATATAGCATTTCTGCATCGGATTCATTGATGAAGAACTCACCAAATGGTCCTGAAATGACAACAGGGTCTCCCTCTTTCAAATTAAAGATATAGGACGATGCCACACCGGGATTCACATCCATCCATCCGTTTTTGGAACGGTCCCATGGTGGGGTGGCAATACGAACGTTCAACATAATCTCACGTCCCTCAGCTGGATAAGAGGCCATAGAATAGGCTCTTTCCACAGTTTCTGGGTTTTTCATTACCAACGGCCACAAATTGAACTTGTCCCATTCGTTTTGAAACTTATCCGGGGTTTCATGCTCTTCAGGGTGGGCAGTAATGTCGATATCCGCATATTTTACTTCACAAGGTGGAATCTCAATTTGGATGTACCCTCCAGCCTTATAGTTCATGTCCTCTGGGATCTCTACCACAAACTCCTTGATAAAAGAGGCCACGTTGTAGTTACGAACCACTTTGGCATTCCATTTCTTGATACCAAATACCTCTTCTGGAATGGTGATTTCCATGTCTTGTTTCACCTTCACCTGACATGCCAATCGGGCGCCATGCTCCAATTCCTTTTTGGAGAAATGGGGTGTTTCGGTAGGCAAAGCCTCGCCTCCACCGGATAGTACGTGACACTCACACTGGATGCAGGTACCCCCTCCACCACAAGCGGATGGCAAGAATATTTTTTGGTTCCCCAAGGTGGACAGCAAGGAACTTCCCGAAGCCACTTCCACCTGCTTTTCACCATTGATGGTGATGGTCACCGGACCGGAAGGGGACAACTTTTCCTTGGTGAACAGCAATAGGGCCACCAACAATAACAACAACACAAGAAATGCTACTACGGTAATCAGAATAGTACCTCCGGTACTTGCGGCTAATATCATCTTTATTTGTTTATGACTTCGTTATAGGAGATGGTTCTTTCTTCGTCGTCAATCTCCTTTTTAATTTCTTTCTTTTCCTTGATCTCTTCGGTTTTGGCCGTTGTGGTCGCTGTTGGTTCCGGTGGCTCATTGTCACCGGTCAACATTCCCCCAAAGCTCTGGAAACCGATTCCCATCAACCCAGTGATGATGAACGTGATCCCCAATCCACGCAAAGGCGCGGGCACATTGGAATATCTAATTTTTTCACGAATGGCTGCAATGGCCAAAATGGCCAAGAACCATCCAATTCCCGAGCTCACTCCATAATTGAGTGCCAATCCCAAATTGGGGATTTCACGGGTCTGCATAAACAAAGACCCTCCCAAAATGGCACAGTTTACCGCTATCAGGGGCAAAAAGATACCCAAGGAGTTATAGAGTGATGGGGAAAACTTCTCTACCACTATTTCAACCAACTGTACCATGGTGGCAATGGTTGCAATGAATAGAATGAAAGAAAGGAATCCCAAATCGTAATCGGCATACTCAGGGCCCAACCAGACCAAGGCTCCATCTTTCAACAAATATTGGTCCAACAACCAGTTCAAAGGCACGGTAACCCCCAATACAAAGATTACGGCAGCTCCCAAACCTACGGCTGTGGATACTTTCTTGGATACGGCCAAGTAGGAACACATTCCCAAAAAAACCGCGAATACCATGTTATCTATGAAGATCGACTTAAAAAACAGTTCTAAATGCTCTAACATACTCTCCTATTTATGCTTCTTCTATTAATGTCCTATTTCTGGAACGTTGTACCCAGATAACAATTCCCACTACAATCAAAGCTGCAGGTGGAATGATCATAAAACCGTTGTTCTCATACCCAAGGGCGTACAGGCCAGTCTTGGTCACAGGGTCACCCAAGACCGGGAAACCAAACAAGGTCCCGGAGCCCAGAAGCTCCCTAAAGAATCCGATGATGACCAAAATAATACCATATCCAAGGGCATTTCCTATACCGTCCAAGAAGGACTTCCATGGTCCGTTACCCAGGGCAAAGGCCTCAAATCGACCCATGATGATACAGTTGGTGATGATCAACCCCACAAAAACGGAAAGGGTCTTACTCAATTCATAGGCAAAAGCCTTGAGCACTTGATCCACGATGATCACCAAGGTGGCCACTACGACCAACTGCACAATGATTCTAATTTTTGATGGAATTACGTTACGCAACAAGGAAATTACCACGTTACCGGCCCCCAATACAAAAAGTACCGAAAGAGCCATTACCACAGACGCTTTAAGTTCAGCCGTGATTGCAAGCGCGGAACATATTCCCAATACCTGAATGGTGATGGGGTTGTTGTCCGCCAACGGATCCAATATCAGATTTGCATCTTTTTTTGATAGTAGCGCCATATTATTTCTTTCTAATGGTTTCTAAATACGGTTTGTAAAGCTTTAAGCTTTCCTTGATCATCGCAGTAACGCCGTTCCCCGTAATGGTGGCCCCTGCCAATGCATCCACTTCATTGTCTTCTTTATCCTCATTGAGTGGATCGTTGTTTCCTTTTACCACTCCAATCCCTGCATAGCGGTTGCCATCCAAGATGGACTCTCCCTTAAAGTCGTCCATAAAGAAGCGTTGCTTGATATTGGCCCCAAGACCTGGAGTCTCCCCTTTGTGGTCAAAGTATACGCCTTGCACCACCATGTTATCATCCAAGGAGATAAAACCCCAAATGGCATCCCAAAGTCCTTTTCCGTACATGGGGATGATATAGAATTCCTTACCATCCTTTTCACCTACAAGCAAAGGCAATTCGGCATTGTTACCAGCCTTGATCTGGGCCATTTGATTTTTTAGGTCGATCAAATAGGCATCTTCCTTCTCGGTGGCCGTGTTGCCTTGAACCACCATTTGTTTTTTGATATATTTTGAAAACTCTGCCTCCACTTCATTCGTAGGGATAAAAGTCACGCTTCCATCTCCCTCGTTCTGGTTGACTCCCATGGCGTAGAGAATGTTCTGCTGCTTTTCAAAGCGTTCGTTTTCATCGATTTTCGGTTTTAGGGCCGTGGCCATAAAGGCAAGTACAGACCCTACGATGACTACCATGATCACCGCAAAAATTACCGTATAGCTATTCTTTTCCGTATTCATTGCCATAACAATTACGCTGTTTCGGTTTTTAATGCATCCACTTCATCCGATGCTTTGGGATATATGGTTGCTGTCTTCAATCGTTTCAATCTCTTCTTGATGTTGCCACGTACCACATAATGGTCTATGGTCGGTGCAAAAACGTTCATCAACAAGATGGCCAAGAACACTCCTTCTGGATATCCTGGATTGAACACCCGTATCATTACAGATAGGAAACCGATCAAAAATCCGTAGATCCATTTCCCTTGGTTGGTCTGTGAACCTGTAACGGGGTCGGTGGCCATAAATACAATACCAAAGGCCAAACCTCCCACCAATAGATGTTGCCAGTACTCAAAGCTCATCAAGGTGTAGAATTTGCTGTACTCGGGAATCCAACCGGCATCCACTACGCTGTTGAATATCAATCCCATGGCCAAAGCGCCAAGAACTGCACTCAACATGATGCGCCATGAGGCTATTTTGGAGAAGACCAAGAACAGGCCACCCAAGAGAATCAATAGAGTAGATGTTTCACCAATGGAACCTGGTATAAACCCAAAGAACATATCTGAAAGGGAGTAGCCCATCTCAGCGGTTCTTCCCTGTGCCAAGAATCCCAATACGGTCTCCCCGGAAATGGCATCAGCGGTCCCTGCCGTATCCACGGCACCATGTACCCATACCTTATCACCACTCATCCAAGTAGGATACGCAAAGAACAAAAAGGCCCGAATGGTAAGTGCGGGGTTCAAGATATTCATTCCCGTTCCACCAAAAACTTCTTTTCCAATGACCACACCAAAGGCTACGGCCACGGCCAACATCCAAAGGGGCAAATCCACAGGAACGATCAATGGCACCAACATACCGGTCACCAAGTAACCTTCTTCTATTTCATGTTTCTTGATCACACAGAACAAGAATTCAATGGCAAGTCCAACGCCGTAGGAAACAATCACCAACGGAAGCACTTTCCATAGACCTAGAAGGAAATTGTCCATGGTCCAGAAACCTGCACTGAAGAAACCATTGGCCACGGGCTCTATCTCACCCAATGCCAAATAATGCTGATACCCTGTATTGAACATTCCAAAGATCAAACAGGGAACAAGCGACATGACCACGGTATTCATGGTACGTTTTAGGTCATCGGCCCCTTTGATGTGAGTACCGTTGTGGGTAGTCTCGTTTGGGGTGAACAAAAAGGTATGGAACCCACTAAAAACGGGAAACCATTTTTTGTCCTGATTCTTTATCCTGAACGTGTGTAATTTTTCTTTCAATCCCATATTATCCAAGTTCTTTTTGCAACAAATCCAATCCTTCCCTGATGATCTGTTGGTGCGGTTGTTTTGAGATACATACAAATTCTGTCAATGCAAAGTCTTCGGGGGCAACTTCATATAGTCCCAATTGCTCCATTTCATCCAAATCCTTCACCATACAAGCCTTTAACAACTGTAATGGGTAAATATCCAATGGGAACACCTCTTCATACTGGCCAGTGACCACAAAAGCCCTGTGCTCGCCATTGGTATTGGTATTAAGATCATATTTCTTCTTGGGCTGCAACCATGAAAAGGTCAATGCCCTCGTGGTTGAAATTTTATTGAATACCGGCTTGTTCCACCCGAATAATTCATAATCATCCCCTTCAGGGATGGCCGTTACGGTGTTATTATAGAATCCAAGATAGCCTTCGGTGTTGGTGCGGGTTCCTGTAAGCACATCCCCGTTGATCAACCTGAACCTATCTTCCTTGACGCCGCTGGCATACAAGAAAGTAGATATCTCAGCGCCAATTTTTGTAGTGTAGTACTGTGGTGACTTAATTACAGATCCTGCCAAGGCAATGGTACGCTCGGCATTGAATTTACCGGTCAATAAAAGCTCTCCCAACATAGCCAAGTCCTGCGGAGAGATGGTCCACACCGACTCACCTTTGTTCACCGGGTCTATGCTATTGATTTGAGTACCTACCAATCCTGCTGGATGGGGTCCTGATATTCTATGGAGTTCTATCCCTTCAAGGTCTGTAAATGGGGATATTCCTGTTTGCCCGATGGTCACATGGATTTTTCCAGGCGTTAGCTTGGAAAGCGCCATGATAGCCGCCTGCAACTCCTGTTCCTTGCCTCTCAACACGTAGTTGACTTCTGCCGCCAAGGGAGCCGAGGTATATCCCGAAATGAAAATAGCCTTCGGCGTCACATCTGGGTCGGCGATTACGTCAAAGGGACGTTGCTTAATGAAGGGCCAACCTCCACATTGCAATAAAAAGGTCTTGATGGTAGCAGCATCGGCCGCATCCAAATCTGGAACCTTGTTCTGAACATACTGCTGTGTTTTGTCGGCAAGAACCTTTAGTGTCAAGATTCTTCTCCTAGCGCCACGGACCACTTCCACCAACTCACCGCTGACAGGGGAAACAAAGTGCATTTCTTCTTTGTTCTTGTTGTAAAAGAGCGGCTCTCCCGCCTTTACCTCTTCGCCCTGCTTCACGAGCATTTTGGGGGTGATACCATGAAAATCATCTAGGTTTAGGGCATATACGTTACTTAAAACGGCTTTGGAAGTAGTCTGCTCTGCTGCCCCGACAAGGTTGATATTCAACCCTTTCTTAATCCGGATGTCTTTAGACATATTTTTGTAGACCTTTTGTTATCAAAATCGGTCGCAAATTTAGTACTTAAAGGATTGTTTTCATAATTATTGCCCATAAAAATGGGATTACATCGAACTAAATTTTCAAGGCACACTTTTTGTTTACCTTTACCCCAAAACACGCTTAGCATGCGCTCTTTGATCAAAATAATGCTCTTCCTACTAGTCGCATCAGGTGCTTTTGCACAGGTTCAGGAAGAAGTAAATCCCCCGGAAAACATCAGGACCATTATTTTTAGGGGACCTACGGAAGACCAGTTTCCGGTTATCCAATTGGGTGAAACCATGACCTTGGAGTTTGATGATCTTACTGCCAAGGAACAGGATTATTATTATAAAATAATCCATTGTGATTACGACTGGACGCCTTCGCAGCTTCTAAAATCGCAATATTTGTCCGGAGCGGACAACCAGCGCATCATAGACTACGAGAACAGTTACACCACCCTACAACCCTATTCCAATTACAGGTTGACCATTCCCAACGAAAATGTTCGGCTGAAAGTCAGCGGAAACTATGTCCTTGAAATCTACAACAGCTATGGCGACCTTCAGTTTTCAAGACGGTTTGTGGTCTATCGGGATGCGGTACGGGTGGCCGGGACCGTAAAACGTTCCCGCGACTTTAATTTTTTGAACGAAAAGCAAGTGGTCCAATTCAACATCAATACTGCAGGCTTTCCTGTTGTAAACCCCAAAAATGAGGTCAAAGTGGCCATTTTGCAGAATCATTTTTGGCCCACGGCACTGTACAACATCAAACCGCAATTTACCATTGGCACCGAGTTGGTCTATAAATATGATACCGAAACCAGTTTCTTTGGCGGCAATGAATATCTAAATTTCGACACCAAAGATCTTCGGTCGCCCACCTTTGCCATTTCCAAAGTAGAGTTCAGGGACTTGTACCACCATATCCTGTTCACCAACGAATTTCGCAACGACCGACCCTACACCTATTTCCCGGACATCAACGGCGATTTTGTGGTCCGGACCCTCCAAGGTGATGATGTTTCACGCGAAGCAGAATATTCCATGGTCCATTTTAGCCTCCCCTACACCAATGAAATAGGTTTGGACAATGTGTATGTGGTTGGAAAGTTCAACAACTATAAATTGGAAGAGGAAAATAAGATGACCTTTAATCCCGATACCGCTAAAATGGAACTCATCCTGCCCATAAAACAAGGGTTTTACAATTATAAGTATGTGGTAGAGCGTGCAGATGGCACCATTGACCCCAACTTTGTTGGCGGTAATTTCCACTTCACGGAAAACAATTACCTCATTTTGGTCTACTACCGGGATTTTGGAGATTTATATGATAGTATAATAGGTATAGGTTCCGTCAATTCCAGAACAATAAGCAATTAACTATCTTTAGCTGCAAATCCCTCTAGGGCATGGCCAAGAAAAACAGCTTGATCAGTAAAGGCAGGTACGAACTCCAGTTTAGGGGCACACAATGTTTGAACTGTGGTCATCCCCTGGACATGAGCGACAAGTATTGTCCCAATTGCTCCCAGGCCAACAGCAACAAAAAGTTGACCCTGAAAGATTTTTTTGATGAGTTCTTCTCCGGACTCTTCAATTATGATTCCAGACTGTTAAAAACGCTTTCAGCATTACTTTGGCACCCCGGACGGATCACTAAAGATTATATTGAAGGTAAACGGGTCTCATACACCAACCCATTTCGGTTTTTGCTGAGTCTGGCCTTTATCTATTTTTTGATGTTTGCCTTCAACAGCGAATTTTCCAGTTTGGACAAGGCCGCCTCCAGATTTGATGGCAATCTTATTTCCACTTCCCCGGTATCCTACAATGTTAAGTCGGGCACCTTCACAACGGATAGCACCAAGCTTAAGGAAGAAACGGCCAAGGTTCTGGAAAAATTGGATTCTTCCCAAGTGCGCACCAAAGAGGTGGTCACTGGAATGCACGTTCTGGATTCCCTTGCCAAGGCCACCAATACGGAAGACCAACACAAGGACTCCTTAATGTTGGCCGACCCCACAAAATTCTATGCAGACCTTGAAGCCAAATCAGGAATCAATAATTTCATGGAAAAGGTGGGCTTTTTTTCCAAAATGATCAAACAGGACACTCTGTTCAGTTTTGGCGAAACGCAGACCAAGTATAATGTTAAACGCACCCTTGGCAACAGAATGGCCTTTAATTCTGCCAATAGCCTGCTAAAAGTAATCAGTAGGCCGGGGAGTTTCCTGAACGCATCCATTTCAAAGATGCCCTTTGCCATATTTTTCTTTTTACCACTGTTCACCGTGTTCATTTGGTTGGTGTACATCAGAAAAAAATACACCTACACCGATCATCTTATCTTCAGCTTTCACAACCAATCCTTATTATTTATCTTGCTCATCCTAAGCTTGATAATTGATACCATTTTCAACGTCCCAAGTGCAGTGCTGTTTATTTTGATTTTCAGCGTATATCTGTACATGGCCATGAAAAGGTTTTACGGGCAGGGAACGTTTAAAACGATTGTCAAATATTTCTTTCTGAACACTATATTTACCATATTGGCATTCTTTGCGGTCATTATTCTGTTTACAGGAAGTGTTTTTATGTATTAGAAGCATGTTTACTCAAGTCACTAAAGGAATCAAAGTATCGGTGCAGACCACTTTTGAAGGCACTTTTTTCAAGAACTACAAGATGCACTACGCCTTTGGTTATACCATCACCATAGAAAATTTAAGCAAGGACACGGTACAGCTGACCGCTAGGCATTGGGATATTTTTGATGCTTTAAAAGATATAGAGACCATAGATGGAGAAGGTGTGATTGGCAGAAAACCGGTCATCAAACCCGGCAAATCCCATACCTACAGTTCCGGTTGTCTACTGGCATCGCCCATTGGCGCCATGCGGGGCCATTACCAAATGGTAAACTTCACCACTTCCGAAGAATTTGATGTAGAGGTACCTACATTCAAGTTCTCCGCACCCTTTGCCATAAACTAGGCCCGTTCATTTTTAAAATCGATTTTCCTTTTACTACCTTTGGTGGAATTTTTAATCTCCTAAAAGAAGTATCATGGGAAAAGGATTCTTTCAAGTTCCGACCGCGGTCAACGAACCCATAAAAAGTTATGCGCCAGGCACTCCCGAGCGCGAGGAAGTACTAAAGCAGTACAACACCTATTATAACGGAAAGGTTGAAGTACCTCTTTATATAGGTAGTGAAGAAATAAAAACCGGCAATACCAAGCCCATGTCCCCGCCCCACGAGCACCAGCACGTGGTGGGTCATTATCATTTGGCCGAAAAGAAGCATGTGGAGCAGGCCATTTCCAACTGCTTGGAGGCCCGAAAAGCTTGGGCAGACCTTACTTGGGAACAACGTGCCGCCATCTTTTTAAAAGCTGCGGAATTGATTGCCGGCCCGTATCGCGCCAAAATGAATGCCGCCACTATGTTGGCACAATCCAAAAATATTTTTCAAGCCGAAATTGATTCTGCCTGTGAAATTGTAGACTTCCTCCGTTTCAATGTGGAGTACATGTCGCAGATCTATTCCGAACAACCGGAGTCCGCCGAAGGGATATGGAACCGAGTCGAGTATAGACCCCTTGAAGGTTTTGTCTATGCCATAACCCCGTTCAACTTTACCGCCATTGCCGGGAATTTGCCTGCAAGTGCCGCCATGATGGGCAATGTGGTGGTCTGGAAGCCCAGTGACAGTCAAATCTTTTCTGCAAAGGTCATTGTTGATGTCTTCAAGGAGGCAGGCCTTCCTGATGGGGTAATCAATGTGGTTTATGGAGATCCCGTTATGATCTCGGACGTTATTTTGTCCAGTCCTGATTTCACGGGAATCCATTTCACGGGATCCACCCATGTATTCAAGGAATTGTGGAAGCAGATAGGAAACAATATCCACAACTACAAAACGTACCCTAGGATTGTTGGGGAAACCGGCGGAAAGGATTTTATCATTGCCCACCCAACAGCAAAACCCCAACAAGTGGCCACCGCTATTACCAGAGGAGCTTTTGAGTTCCAAGGTCAGAAATGTAGTGCGGCCTCCAGGGTCTACCTCCCCAAATCCACCGCAAATGAAATTTTGGATTTGGTAAAGGCAGATTTGGACTCGTTCAACAAACCAGGATCGCCTGCCGATATGAGCAATTTTATCACCGCGGTGATCCACGAAGGCTCCTTTGACAAATTGGCCAAATATATTGATCAGGCCAATGCCGATGCCAATGCGGAAATCATTGCCGGTGGCGGGTACGACAAATCGGTTGGTTATTTTATTGAACCAACCGTCATTTTGACCACTGATCCAAAATACACCACCATGTGCACCGAACTTTTCGGACCCGTGGTGACCGTATATATTTATGAGGACGCCGATTGGAGCAAAACATTGGAATTGGTGGATGGCACATCGGAATATGCACTGACCGGAGCCGTTCTGTCCGCGGACCGATATGCCATTGATGAAGCCACAAAAGCACTGCAAAATTGTGCCGGAAACTTCTACATCAACGACAAACCCACAGGAGCTGTGGTGGGACAACAACCGTTTGGAGGAGCAAGGGCCTCTGGAACCAATGACAAGGCCGGTTCCATGCAAAACCTTTTGCGTTGGGTTTCCCCAAGACTCATTAAAGAGACCTTCGTGACCCCTGAAGATTATCGCTATCCTTTTTTGGGATAACTCAATAAATCCATAATTTCATGGCCGCTATCCCTTATTGGGGATAGCGGTCTTTTTTTATCCACTAAACCTTATAACATGCCTAGACCTTACGTATTGGCCGACACCAATTGGAAACACCTAAAAGATGAATCTTTTGATCTGGCCGTTCTGCCTTGGGCCGCCACCGAGGCCCACAACTACCATCTACCCTATTCCACCGATACCATTGAAGCCACGGCCATTGCCGAAGAGTCTGCCAGACTCGCTTGGGAACAAGGTTGTAAGGTCATAGCGCTTCCCACTATTCCTTTTGGGGTAAATACAGGTCAATCTGATATTTATTTGGATATGAACCTCAACCCCAGCACCCAATTCGCCATCCTAAAGGATGTCCTTACGGTTTTGGAGCGGCAAGGTATACGCAGGTTTATGATTTTGAACAGTCATGGTGGCAACAATTGGAAAGCCATTATTAGAGAATTGGGTCTTTTGTTCCCAAACATGTTCCTATGCACCACCCATTGGCCGGGAATGGCAGACAAAAAAGAGATTTTTGATCATCCTGGTGATCATGCCGATGAAATGGAAACCAGCCTTATACTCCATTTGGCCCCTGAATTGGTACTCCCTAAGGAAGAATGGGGAGATGGCAAGGAACTCAAAAACAAGATCAAAGCTTTTTCCGAAGGTTGGGCATGGACCGAAAGACCTTGGTCCAAAATCAGCAAGGACACCGGAGTGGGCGACCCCAGAAAGGCCACAAAGGAGAAAGGAGAGCAATTCTTTGCCTTGGTATGCCAGAAAATGAGTCAACTTTTTGTGGATATTGCCAACGCGGACCTAGACAATCTCTACGAATAACCGCATACGTACACCACTCTATCCAAATAATCCGAACGATTGCCTTGAAAAAGAAAGGTGCCTTGGAATACTATCAATGTAAATTTAACGTTAATTAATTGTAAATTCAACGTAATCTATTATTTTTGTAGTATTAATCCCATAGGATATGAGAAAACGAATCAACACATGGGTGCAGAATATCTTCAACAAAATTGACCGGATGTGGTTAAGTGCAAAGACCTATTCCAGAAAGTGTAGGTTGGTCTATGAACGAATGTGGAGCATTTAGTCCTGCCCTTTAAACTTTTGTGGTAAATAGACCACTTTTTTTGTTTCAAAGAAATCTTCTTCGAAGTATTCACTCAAATCAAAGATTTGGACGGTTTTGTAGTCTTTCAATTCCTCTTCCAAGTCACCCCCTTTTAAATATAGGATCCCATTCTTACGGGCATGGGCAGAGTCCTTTTTGATTTTTCCCTTGGTCCAATGCACAAAAGTGGGCATAGCGGCCACCGCCCTACTCACAATAAAGTCAAATTGGCCATCCAAATCCTCAACGCGGGTATGGTGGGCAGTTACATTGTCCAACCCCAGACCTTCCACAACTTCCTGCACCACCTTTATTTTCTTACCAATGGCATCCACAAGGGTAAACTGGACCTCGGGAAATAGAATGGCCAACGGAATTCCGGGAAATCCACCACCGGTCCCCACATCCAATATCCTAGACCCCTCATTGAACGATTGTATTTTCGCAATTCCCAAGGAATGAAGCACATGGCGCAAGTAAAGCTCATCGATATCCTTTCTGGAAACCACATTGATTTTCTTGTTCCAATCTTGATACAAGGCCTCCAAAGCACGGAAATGCCCTTTCTGCTCATCCGTGAGCGTTGTAAAATATTTAAAGATAAGCTCGGTGTTCATCCAAGGTTTGTTAATTTTAGCAAAACTAATACTTTTAAACAGGTTAACACCGTTCTAACATTAAGGTGTTGGGCCCGAAGGGTCTATTTGGTTACCTTTGCTAAAATTTTTTTTATGGACAAGACCACCATCCGGTTTTCACGAAAGGATTCTGCACAGTTTTTCAGAACACTGAACAAAAGAGTAAATGAATACTTCAATGAGAATGGCATAAAGAAGACCGGGAACTGGAAACTTCACTTGAAGACGATAGTGATGTTCGCCCTATTTTTGACCCCCTATTTTTTAATTTTAACCCTGAACCTTCCCTTTTGGGCCTATGTGATCCTATCCATTGTGATGGGGGTTGGAATGGCCGGAGTGGGCATGAATGTGATGCACGATGGTAACCACGGTGCATATTCCAATAAAAAATGGGTCAACAAACTCATGGGAAGCAGCATTTATATCTTGGCAGGAAACGTATACAACTGGCAGGTACAACACAATGTATTGCACCATACCTACACCAATATCCATGAGCATGATGAAGACATGGAAGCAGGAAGGATACTTCGCTTTTCCAAACATGCCGAATGGAAAAAACACCACAAGTTCCAGCACTATTACTCGATTTTCCTTTATGGATTATTGACTTTCAACTGGGCCGTGACCACAGATTTCCAGCAAATGTACCGTTACATGAAGCGCAAATTGAGCTATGGAAAGCTACCCAATCCCGTAATCAATTGGAGCACCTTGGTCATCACAAAACTGATTTACTTGACCATTTGGATTGTACTCCCCATGATTTTTGGAGGTGTTACGTGGTGGCAAGTACTTTTGGGCTTCTTTATCATGCACTATGTGGCTGGTGTTATTTTGAGCGTAGTATTCCAGTTGGCGCACATTGTTGATGAAGCCGAAACACCCCTTCCGGATGAGAGCGGGAACATGAAAAATACCTGGGCCATACACCAACTATTCACCACGGTGAACTTCGGTACAAAAAATCGTATAATAAACTGGTTCACGGGTGGGTTGAACCATCAAGTGGAACACCACATCTTCCCCAATATCAGTCACATCCACTACACAAATATTTCCAAAATTGTGAAACAGACTGCACGGGAATTTAATTTACCCTACAACGAGTATAAAACTACCAGAAAAGCTATAATTTCGCACTTCAAACATTTGAAGGAATTGGGTAAAAACCCAGCACTTCAGTACTAGTAAAATAGCAAAATCAATGAGCAACCACTTATCTGACAGGATTCAGAACATGTCCACGTCGGCCACACTGGCCATGGCTGCAAAAGCCAGGGAGTTACGAAATGAAGGAAAGGATATTATCGGATTGAGTTTGGGCGAACCGGACTTCAACATCCCCGATTTTATCAAAGAGGCCGCTAAGCAGGCTATTGACGACAACTACAGCAGTTATACCCCAGTGGATGGTTATGCTGAATTAAAGCAGGCTATTTCGCTAAAGTTTAAGCGGGACAACGGTTTGGAATATGCTCCCAACCAAATTGTGGTCTCCTCAGGAGCAAAACAATCCCTTTTCAATATTGCCATGGTGGTTTTGAACCCTGGTGACGAGGTAATCCTACCTGCACCGTATTGGGTAAGCTACAGCGATATTGTAAAGTTGGCCGAAGGGGTTCCCGTAGAGGTGAAGACCGATATTGATACTGATTTTAAAATGACCCCTGCCCAGTTGGAGGCGGCCATTACCCCAAATACCCGTATGATCTGGTTCAGCTCGCCCTGTAACCCCAGTGGCTCTGTGTACAGCAAAGCTGAACTGGAAGGATTGGCCGAGGTGTTGAAAAAACATCCGAACATCTATGTGGTTTCCGATGAAATCTATGAACACATCAATTTCGCCGGGGGCCATGTAAGCATCGCTGGTATTGATGGGATGTACGACAGGACCGTAACGGTAAATGGCGTATCCAAAGCCTTTGCCATGACTGGATGGCGTATTGGATACATTGGTGGCCCAGAATGGATCGCCAAAGGATGTACCAAACTACAAGGACAAGTGACCAGTGGTGCCAATGCCATTGCCCAGCGTGCCGTTATCACCGCTCTGGAAGCTCCCGTGAGCAAAATCCAGTATATGATCGATGAATTCCACAAAAGAAGAGACCTTGTATTGGGTCTTCTGGGAGAGATTGAAGGGTTTAACCTGAATGTTCCTGAAGGGGCCTTTTATGTGTTCCCAGACATTTCAGCTTTCTTTGGAAAGACCTTGAACGGAACCACTATCAACAATGCTTCAGATTTTGCCCTATACCTTTTGGAACATGCCAATGTAGCCACGGTAACCGGGGAAGCTTTTGGAAACCCCAATTGCATCCGTATCTCGTATGCAGCATCAGAAAAAGAATTGAAGGAAGCTATTGCAAGAATCAAGGCTGTGGTTTAATTTGATGTCATGCTGAACTTGATTCAGCATCTTATTCATCTGAAAAATTAAGATGGAAACCTGAAATTTATTCAGGGTGGCAAATCCATAAAAACAATAGAATAATAAAAGCCTCTTGCAGCATCAACTTCAAGAGGTTTTTTTATGTCTTCTTCCAGAAATAAGGGGTGAGGATGATCAAGACCGTGAAAAGTTCCAAACGGCCCAATAGCATTAAAAAACCACACCACCACTTTCCGGCAGGCGGTAAACTGTTGTAGTTGCTTACCGGGTTAAGATCGCCAAAGGCAGGACCAACATTCCCCAAAGACGAGGCAGCTCCACCAACAGCCGAAACAAAATCCAATCCCAAAAAGCCCAGCACTAGGGAACCGATGATAAACAAAAGCATGTACAGCACGAAAAAGGCAATAACGTTGTACACGATATGTTCCGAAACGGTCTTTTCATTATAGCGAACCGGAATAATGGCATTGGGATGTAAGGTCCGTTTAAATTCCAAGATACCATTTTTGATGATGATCAAATGGCGCATCACCTTGATTCCCCCAGCCGTGGATCCCGCGGAACCTCCCAAGAACATCAATCCAAAAAAGAAAACGGTCAAAAATGGGGTCCATGAGGTAAAATCAGCTGTCACAAAACCAGTGGTGGTAATCACGGCGATGACCTGGAACAGGGCATGCCTAAAAGCACTTTCGGCTTCGCCCCAAACCATGGGATGAAAATCGGATACGGGCACATCGCCTTTAAAGTAGATGCCCAAAGCGGCCAAAATGGAAAATACCACCACAAAACCAAAGTAATATTTAAACTCCTCATCACGCAAGATACGTTGCACCCGTCCGGTAAAGGCAAAATAGCTGAGTACAAAATTACTTCCGGCCAAGAACATAAAAACAATGGTAATATACTGAATCACAGGTGCGTTGTTCCAATAGGCCAAACTGGCATTTTTAGTGGAAAAACCTCCCGTGGACATGGTGGCCAGTGCATGGTTGATGGCATCAAAAAATGTCATTCCTGCCAATTTCAGCAATAGGGTTTCCGCAACGGTATATCCAAAATAGATCAACCAGAGCCGTT
The DNA here is from genome assembly GCF_004150225.1 of Flagellimonas olearia. Classification (NCBI taxonomy): domain Bacteria; kingdom Pseudomonadati; phylum Bacteroidota; class Flavobacteriia; order Flavobacteriales; family Flavobacteriaceae; genus Flagellimonas; species Flagellimonas olearia. The sequence continues at coordinate 25,261 of NZ_ML142911.1, forward strand.
TGGCGGTATCCGTAATCCTAGGGTGCAATTTATCCCCTGCCGGACCCGGAGCCTCAGCAGCAAACAACTGCATGCCTCCTATCCCCAAAAGCGGTAGAATGGCAATGGCCAACACGATGATTCCCATTCCTCCGATCCAGTGGGTCAGACTCCTCCAAAGCAAAATACCTTCGGGCAGGGACTCAATATCGTCCAAGATGGACGCCCCTGTTGTGGTGTAGCCGGATATGGTTTCAAAAAAAGCATCGGTGATGGAAGGTATGGACCCAGAAAAGAGATAGGGCAACATTCCGGAAATGGACATCACCACCCAACCAAAAGTCACGATAATATAACCTTCCTTGCGTTTTACTTCCTTTTTGTGCCCGCGGGTATTGAACATGGCCATCATCCCAAAGAGCATGGTCACAATGGCAGCAAGGGTAATATCCAATGTGGCACCATCTTTATAAATGCCACTGGCAAACGCAGCTAGAAGCATAAAGGACCCGTTGCAAAGCAACAATAGCCCCATAATGTGTACAATGATCCGTGTGTTGAGCCTCATTATAGGAACAGCTTTTCTATCCTTGGAATGGCCTTGGGCAAACAGCAGACTACCACGCGATCACCTTCCGTGATCCTAAAATCACCAAGGGCGATGATTCCTTCACCATTTCTAATGACTCCACCAATACTGGCTTCCCTGGGAAAGTTCAATTCTTTGATGATCTCCCCGTTCACCAGCGATGAGGCCTTCACCTCAAATTCCAATATTTCAGCGTTTAGGTTGTTCAATCGGGTCAGTGCGAGCACCTCCCCTTTTCGGATATATCGGAAGATGCTATTGGCGGCCAACAGTTTTTTGTTGATCAGCGTATCCACACCAATGGAATGGGACAACTGAAAATAATCCATGTTCTCCACAAGGGCAATGGTCTTTTTGATGCGCTTGTTCTTGGCTACCAGACAGGACATGATATTGGTCTCGGAATTCCCTGTCACGGCAATGAAGGCATCCATGGATTCCAAACTCTCCTCTTCCAAAAGTTCCACATTTCTACCATCTCCGTTGATGACCAAGGCATGGGGCAGTTCATCGGCAATATCAAAGGCTTTTTCCTTATTTTTTTCGATGAGCTTTACATTGAATTTTTTCGTGCACAGGTCACGGGCCGTTTTGAAGCCCACTTTACTACCTCCAAGGATCATTACGTTTTTGATGTCCTGTTTTTGCATCCCGGTAAGCTTGTAAAGCTCTTCCACCCCCTTGTCCGAGGTAATGAAATACACTTGGTCTCCCTCCTTGAACACGGTATCCCCACGGGGAATCAAAGTAAACTGTGTCCCCATTCGTTGCAAGGCGATGGGCATAAAGTGAAGTTCAGGAAAAACCCTGGCAGCCTCTTTTACCATTTTCCCCACAAACGGGGCAGTTCTGGGCAAAATTACCCCGAACATGGTCAACAGTCCTCCTTCAAACTCGTAGGTATCGTTGAACGCCGATTGGTTCAGCATCAGTTGGATTTCCATAGCGGCCAATCGTTCGGGCGATATCAACTCATCAATGCCCAATTCCTCAAACTTAATGAGTTCACGGTTATCCATGAACTCCGTATTGGAAATACGGGCTATGGTCCTTTTACACCCCAACTGCTTTGCTAAAAAGCATAGGGTAATGTTGGTGGTTTCGGAAGAGGTCACCGCAATTACCAAATCTGAACCGTCCACTTGGGCATCCCGAAGTACCTGCACGGAAGTGGCATCACCACGAAGCACACGTATGTCCAAATGGTTATCGGCATAGGTCAAACTCTCCTTATCCGGATCGATCAACGTAATATCCTGCGCTTCATAGGACAAAAGTTTTGCCAAATGGAACCCTACCTCACCAGCACCTGCAATAATGATCTTCATTGATTGGAATAAGATGTGTTGTTAAATCGATTCAATTTGTGCCCTGTATTTGACACAATGAACAGTGACCGTGGCCTAAAAGACATATTCTTAAGATAATACGGAAAAAGTTCCCCGTTTCCCGGCAAAATTACACAAATATTTTTGTACGCCTCCCATAAGGTGAAATTGTATATTTGCCAGCAAAATAAGGAGATGTCAAAAAAAGTTACGCCTTACAAGGAATCTGAATTGGGGAAAAAGGAGCAGGTTCGGCAAATGTTCGACACTATTTCTGGTGATTATGATGGTTTGAACCGTGTGATTTCCTTCGGAATAGACCTGAAATGGCGCAAACGAATGGTAAAACTTCTTGCCGCAAAGAAACCCAAAAACCTTTTGGACATTGCCACTGGAACCGGCGATCTCGCCATTGCCATGATGGGAACCGGAGCTGAAAAGATCATTGGATTGGACATTTCTCCCGGCATGTTGGAGGTGGGAAAGACCAAAATCAAGGAAAAAAACCTTCAAGACAGCATTGAAATGATTGTGGGTGATAGTGAAAACCTCCCTTTTGATGACCAAAGTTTTGATGCGGTCACCGTAGGCTTTGGGGTGCGTAATTTTGAAGATCTGGAGAAAGGCCTGCAAGAAATCCACCGTGTGCTGAAACCAGGAGGCACACTCATGATCTTGGAAACTTCCGTTCCTACAAAAACCCCATTTAAACAAGGCTATAACATCTATTGCAAGTACATTCTCCCCACCATTGGAAAACTCTTTTCCAAAGACCGATTGGCCTATGCCTATCTTAGCGAATCGGCTTCTGTTTTCCCCCATGGAGAAGCTTTCAACAATATTTTGGCCAAAATTGGGTTTATAGGAGTAGAGAACAAACCCCAGACATTTGGAGCAGCTTCCATTTATGTCGCTACAAAATAGTTTGATGAAAAACATCTTTCTTCTGTTTGGCATGCTCATATTGGCATGTACAACCTCCTCGGCACAGTTCAGGGAAGACCCCATACTCAACCTTCAGAACGAGGACAAAAACTTTTTGAACTGGGGATACTACCTCGGCTTCAACCAGTACGACTTTCAATTTGAGTACAAAAACGATATTGGCCGGGACATCTTGGTAGAGAAAAGTTTTGGATTCAATGTGGGGCTTATCGGCGAAATGCGTATCAATGAGTTTTTGGATGCCCGTTTTGAGCCCGGCTTGTTGTACACCTCAAGAAATTTGGGCTTTCCCGGTTTTACTACACAAGCCGATGCCATCCGTGAGGTCCGCTCCACCTATATCCGTTTTCCCTTATTGATCAAGGCCAGTACCCGTCGTATTGGTAACTGGAAACCTTTTATCACGGGAGGTGTTTATACCTCAATGAACTTGGGGAGCAAGGAAGATAGTTTGGACGATAACAGCAGCGGGGAGTTCCGCATGAAAAAGAATGTGTATGGGTACGAACTGGGGTTCGGCATTGATTTTTATACCGAATACTTCAAGTTTTCCCCCTCCATACGTGGCGTCTTTGCCCTAACGGATGAATTGGTCCCCGATGAAGACCCCAACAGTCCTTGGACCGGAAACATCAATGCCATGCGCACCCGGGGCATCTTTATCAATTTTACATTTGAGTAGAGTTGGATAGTTGGATAGTTGGATAGTTGGATAGTTGGATAGTTGGATAGTTGGATAGTTGGATAGTGAAGTTTAAAAAAATCCAAGAATCTAGAAATCCAATCGTCCCTAAATTCAAAAAGCTATCTTCTGATCTCATTGAGAAGAATGGCCGTGGCCGTGGCAACGTTCAGGCTTTCGGTTGTTGTTTTTCCATATTGGGGAATGGAAATCCGCGATGTGACCAATCCACCAACGGTTTCTGAAACGCCATTGGCTTCATTGCCCATCACCAGAACTCCTTTGGGTGGCAATTTTTGCTGATATACCGAGTCCCCATCCATAAACGCTCCATAAACAGGCAAAGCCGTTTTCTTCAAATAGACTTCCAAATCCGCATAAGTCACGTTCACCCGGGCTATGGAGCCCATGGTAGCCTGCAGTACCTTGGGATTGAAACAATCCACGGTATCTTGGGAACAGACCAGATTCGGTATCCCAAACCAGTCGCACAACCTAATAATGGTCCCTAAATTCCCCGGGTCCCGAACCGCGTCCAAGGCAACGACCCAATCTGTCTCATCAATGGATTTAAGAACAGGAATATGAAAAACTCCCAACACCCCATTGGGACTGGACAGGCTGCTCATTTGTTTCAAGATGGCACTCGACACCAATTCCGGATTGTTAAAATCCGCCCCTTTTTCAACGGCATCCACAAACAACCCAAAGGGCTTCACGCCTGCGTTCAACAGCTCCGAAACGGTCTTCTCACCTTCCACGACAAACAAACCGTGTTGAGTTCGGTACTTTTTTTGCTTTAGGTTTACAACTAGTTTAATTTGGTTTTTTGTAACCATCTAAATCGTGTATTTTTGGCGTCTATGAGGGGTTCTTTAGGTCTAATGCGCAACGTGACAAAAATAGGGTTATTGTTGCTTATATTGAGTGTGGCTGGTTGCAATACCCTCAAAAAGGTGGGAGATGATGAACTATTGCTCACCAAGAACTCCATTTATGTGGATGAGGAAAAGGTAAACGATAGCGAAATCAAAGGCCTTATCACCCAAAAACCCAACAGTAATGTCCTTGGATACCCCTTGCGCCTCAACCTCTATAATTTGGCCAAGGAAAATCCAGACTCTTCTTTTCAGGATTGGCTCCACCGCAAGGAAAAGCGGGAAAAAAGATTGAACAATCTCCTTTCCCAAAAACAGGTGAACCGACTTCAGGAATCCTTTATCGTAAAAGGAGCCAGTGATTTTCTAAAAAGAATTGGGGAACCCCCTGTGGTAATCGACACCGCACTTACCCGTAAATCCCTGGAAAGATTGGAGGCGTATTACAGAAGCAAAGGGTATTTCAACAATTCCGGGAACTATGGAATTCTAGAAGGAAAAAGAAAAAAGAGGGCCGAGTTGGAATACAAACTCAATCTGGGAAAGCCTTTTATCATTGACACGGTCCAAAAAAACATAAGCTCCCCCGAACTGGATTCCATTTACGACGCTTCATTGGATTTGACCTTGGTCAAAGAAGGTGATCAATTTGATCTGGCCAATTTTAACCAAGAGCGGGAACGATTGACCACTTTATTCCGAAACTCCGGGGTCTATAACTTTCAGGAGAGTTCCATCAGCTACGATATTCTTCGTGATACCACCCAATTGGCCGATGACCAATTGATGGACGTACAGCTTAACATCAAAAAATTCAGAAGCACCTCGGACAGTACGGATGTCAACAGTCCGTATAGAATCCATCACCTGAAAAAAATTAATATCTATGCCGATTATGTAATTGGCGGAGAAACCGATTCCCTACAATCCTTGGAATATGATAACTATACCATTTTTTACAAGGACAGGCTCAGGTATAACCCAAAAGCATTGACCGATGCCATCTTTTTCCAAAAAGACAGTATCTATAGGGATCTGGACCGCATTCGCACCTATCGGCAGATCACCAACCTGAATACATTCAAATACCCGAACATTGAATTTATTCCAGACACCACCCAAACCCAATTGATTTCCAATGTGTATTTGGCGCCAAGGCCCAAGTTTTCATTGAACCTCGATTTTGATGTGACCCACTCCAACATACAACAGGTAGGTACTGCCTTCAGCACATCGGTCATTACAAGAAACGTTTTTGGCGGGGCAGAAACCCTGAACATTTCCGCAAGGGGTTCCATAGGCCTTTTGAGCGACGCCTCCCTCTTTTCCGATGAACCCTTTACCTCAGAGCTTGGCGGGGATGTGAACATTACCTTTCCCAGAATTTGGTTCCCGTTCAATACCGAGAAGATCATTCCGTACTATATGCTTCCACAAAGTAGGCTGTCGGCAGGTACCAACTTCCAACGGAACATTGGGTTGGACAAACAGTCCCTGAATTCCATCTTGTCTTACAATTGGTCTCCTTCCACCCAATTAAAGCATAATGTGGAATTGTTGAATGTGGAATTTGTGCGCAACACCAACCCAGACAACTTCTACAATGTTTATCGAAATACGTACAGAAATCTGGACAATATAGCCGACGCCTTTGAACAAGATCCGGCATTTGCCGATTTCTTTGAGGAAGTGGACAATGAAGACGACCCCTTTCAGTTGACCATCCCCGAAGGAGCCAATAAATTTGTGGACACCGTTCTGAACAACAACATCATACTGGACCCAGATGATTTGAACGAAGTCAACCGAATCAATGAACGCAGACAGCGATTGACCGAGAACAACCTCATCTTTGCCTCCAACTATACCTTTTTTAAAAATAGTAGGGTTGATATCAACGACAACAATTTTTATCAGTTCAGGGTAAAATTGGAAGGGGCCGGGAATTTCCTTTCCTTGATTTCCAATGTGGTACCATACAACAAAAATGACCGTGACCAGCTTCTGGTCTTTGGTGTTCCCTTTTCGCAATACTTTAAAACAGAGTTCGATTTTATCAGGCACTGGGATGTGGATGACTCCAAGGTCATTGCCTTTAGAAGCTTTTTTGGCCTTGCGGTTCCCTATGGAAACTCGGACAACATTCCCTTTGTACGAAGCTACTTTGGCGGGGGCTCCAACGACAACCGGGCTTGGAATGCTTACGAATTGGGTCCCGGAAAGACCAACAACCTTAACGATTTCAACGAAGCCAACCTGAAGCTTGCACTGAACTTGGAATATCGGTTTCCCATCGCCGGGGATGTCAAGGGTGCTCTGTTTGCCGATGCAGGGAACATTTGGAACGTGTTTGACAATGAGGACAACCCCGATGCCATCTTTACCGGCTTCTCTTCCTTGGCCGATATTGCCTTGGGTACCGGTCTGGGACTTCGATATGATTTCACCTATTTTGTGTTCAGATTGGATGTTGGGTTCAAGGCCTACGACCCTGCCCGGCAGGGATCAGACCGTTGGTTCAGTGGATACAACCTGAAAAATGCCGTTTTCAACATCGGGATCAATTATCCTTTCTAGAGTAAATATTTTATTACTTTTGTGGCCTGACTCAACTTAATAATCGTAATCAACAATAATTATGTCCCACAATATTAAGCCCGGTGTTGCAACCGGTGACGAAGTACAAGCTATTTTCAATCATGCAAAAGCGAACGGTTACGCCCTTCCAGCAGTGAACGTAATCGGGTCCAATACCATAAATGCCGTATTGGAAACAGCTGCTGAGCTAAATTCCCCCGTCATCATACAATTTTCAAATGGCGGAGGTCAGTTCAATGCAGGAAAAGGACTTTCCAATGAGAACCAGAAAGCTGCCATCCTAGGGGCCGTTTCCGGAGCCAAACATGTACATCAATTGGCTGAAGCCTACGGCGCCACTGTAATTCTTCATACAGACCACTGTGCCAAAAAACTATTGCCTTGGGTAGATGGACTTTTGGATGCCAGTGAAGAACATTTCAAGGCCACAGGAAAATCCTTGTTCAGTTCGCACATGATCGACCTTTCGGAAGAGCCCATTGAAGAAAATATTGAAATCTGCAAGACCTATTTGGAGCGCATGAGCAAAATGGGAATGACCTTGGAGATAGAACTAGGAATTACCGGAGGTGAGGAAGACGGTGTGGACAATAGCGATGTAGATGATTCCAAGCTGTACACCCAGCCCGAAGAAGTGGCATACGCCTATGAAGAATTGTCCAAAGTAAGCCACAGGTTCACCATAGCCGCTGCCTTTGGAAATGTACACGGGGTATACAAGCCGGGGAACGTAAAATTAACCCCCAAGATCTTGAAAAACTCCCAAGAATACATCACCAAAAAATATGGTGTTGAGGAAAACCACATCGATTTTGTATTCCATGGAGGTTCCGGTTCCACTGTAGAGGAAATCAGGGAAGCCATTGGATATGGTGTTATAAAAATGAACATTGACACCGATTTGCAATATGCATTTTTGGAAGGGGTACGGGACTATGTCCAAGACAAATCCGCCTACCTTCAAGCACAGATCGGAAATCCTGAAGGAGATGACCAGCCCAACAAAAAATTCTACGACCCCAGAGTATGGCTTCGTGAAGGGGAGAAGACTTTTTCAAATCGATTGAAAAAAGCCTTTGAGGATTTGAACAATATAAACACCCTATAACACTTTCGTTTAACTTAATTTTGATCGCATGTCGTCTTGGTTTAAAAGAAAGGAAAAAGGAATACAGACCACCACCGAGGAAAAAAAGGACACCCCCAAGGGGTTATGGTATAAATCCCCTACTGGAAAGATTGTAGAGTCCGAAGACCTCGCCAAAAACTTTTATGTCAGTCCCGAGGATGATTACCATGTTAGGATAGGCAGCAAGGAATACTTTGAGATTCTGTTTGATGACAACAAGTTCAAGGAACTTGATGCCAACATGACCTCCAAGGATCCTTTGAAGTTTGTGGATACCAAAAAATATTCCGATCGTTTAAAGACCGTACAACAGAAGACTGGGCTTAAGGATGCCGTTCGTACCGCTGTTGGAAAATCCATGGGCAAGGATATTGTCATTGCCTGTATGGACTTCGGTTTTATTGGAGGATCCATGGGTAGTGTGGTAGGAGAAAAGATTTCCCGCGCCATAGATGAGGCAAAAAAGAAGAAGATCCCATTTCTGATGATTTCAAAATCAGGTGGGGCCCGTATGATGGAAGCCGCGCTTTCCCTCATGCAATTGGCAAAGACCTCGGCGAAGTTGGCCCAATTGGCCGAAGCCAAAATACCGTATATCTCGTTATGTACCGACCCCACCACAGGAGGAACCACAGCTTCCTATGCCATGTTGGGTGACATTAACATTGCGGAACCAGGTGCGTTGATAGGTTTTGCGGGACCCCGGGTAGTAAAGGACACCGTAGGGAAAGACCTTCCTGAAGGTTTCCAGACCTCCGAGTTTTTGAAAGAACATGGATTTTTGGATTTTATCTCCCATCGTAGGGATTTAAAAAAGAAAGTGAACCAATATATAGACTTGATCACCAATCAACCTATAAGAAAATAAAAAAAGCCCCGAAATCGGGGCTTTTTTTATTTTATGTAAGTTCGAGCGCAGTCGAGAACCTTTTGTTGAGTTTAAGCTACTGAATACATCTCGACTGCGCTCGATGTGACATTCAGCATTTTTATTTCCAATCCATAGCTAGTTCTTAAACCGGCGTAAAAATATTTCTTCTTCTGTTCCGTCTGGATACGTGAGCATACCCACGGCATCGCAACTGCCATCCCCAAAGTCCAAACGTACCGTATTGCCCAAACGTGAAATTTCCATGGCACCACTTACAATGAACCTACAGGAAAGCTCCCTTCTCAACGGAGTGATCACCTCCTTGACAAACTCATTGCCCGCCCTGCTCACATAAGTCCTTTTGCCTGTGATCAAGAATACATTGTCTCCCCAAAAACCGGTTCCAAACCCTTCGATCCACTCCCGGGTTCGCGTCCCCGTATACGATGCCGTCGTTGCATCGGGCCAAGTGGTTGAAAAACTGGCATTGGCCACCCCTTGCGGGTTTCCATTTTCGTTGGAACGCGTCCGAACAATACTCGCCGAACCTTCCACAGCCACACTATTGAACATAAAATTCTCCAGGTTCAGCTCAATGGTATTTGTGGCTGCCTCCAAATCCAAAGCATAGCTTAGATGGATAACTCCACTCAAGGTATTCCCATTGGGCATTTCACAACCTTCACCAAAATCAAGGGTCACTTCTTTGGTAGTTTCGGTAAGTTCTACTGTTACGGTGGCACAATCTGGCAAATACCCCGAGTTGTAGTCTATTTTGGAAGTGGTCGAAATTTCGTCAGTGGCATACATTTCTTCTGCAATGGCCGTAACCTCCTCGGAAATCATTTCGGTTTCATCACTGAATTTCAACTCTGTGGAAGAAATGACTTCTTCACTGGAAAGTTCTTCCCCATTGGACCCATCGGTACTGCAGGATACAACCGACAATATCAGCAGACCAACAACGGGAGCATAACTTTTTAAGCGCATTGGAATAGGACTCTTTTTCATAATGATTGAATTTAAATGGTTTGGTGCTTTGACCCGTTCAAGCCAAAAAGGTTTAAAATCTTGCCAAAATTCATAGATTCAAAAAAAGAACTTATCTTTGCACGCTGATTGCTTGTCCCCTGAAAGCCAGGGGAACTGTCAATCCATACATAAAAATCATTTAAATAAATATTGGAATGTATTTAACAAAAGAAGTAAAAGCCGAGATTTTCAAGAAACACGGCGGCTCAGAGAGCAACACTGGTTCTACGGAAGGGCAAATTGCATTGTTCACACACCGTATCAACCACTTGACACAACACCTTAGAAGGAACCACAAAGATTTCAACACCGAGCGTTCTTTGGTGGCCTTGGTAGGTAAAAGACGTAGTCTTTTGGATTACCTAAAGAAAAAAGATATTGAAAAGTACCGTTCCTTGATCAAGGAATTAGGCATCAGAAAATAAAAACGACGGGGAGGCTTTGGCTTCCCCTTTGTTTTAGTTGGACGGGCTCCAACGACACAAAGTCCCATTAATGGGCAAACACAAAAAGCTTCAAATAGTTTTTCATTGGTCAGTGCCGAGAGGCAAACACAACAACAACACAACCCGACCGTCCGGATGACGGTAGACCAAATGTTTAACGACCCGTATCTTTTTTGACGGGTAAGACGAATTCTTATGATTCCAAAAACTTTTAAAGAGGTCATTGACCTTGGTGACGGTAGGGAAATCTCTATTGAAACCGGAAAATTGGCGAAACAGGCCCATGGTTCTGTAGTAGTCCAATCAGGCAAATGTATGTTACTATGTACCGTTGTCTCCAACTACAAACAAAGCGATGTAGATTTTCTACCACTTACCGTGGATTATCGCGAAAAATTTGCCGCTGCGGGACGTTATCCCGGCGGATTCTTCAAGCGTGAGGCAAGACCCAGCGATGGCGAGGTATTGACCATGCGTTTGGTGGACAGGGTTTTAAGACCATTGTTCCCCAAAGATTATCACTCCGAAACACAGGTGATGATCCAATTGATGTCACACGACGAAAACGTAATGCCCGATGCCATGGCAGGTTTGGCCGCTTCTGCAGCCATCCAATTGTCCGACCTTCCTTTTGAATGTCCAATTTCCGAGGTTCGCGTAGGTCGTATCGATGGTGAATTGATCATCAACCCAACCATGGAGCAATTGAAGAGTTCCGATATCGATATGGTGATCGGTGCTTCTGAAGACTCCGTGATGATGGTGGAAGGTGAAATGAGTGAAATTTCCGAAGAGGAAATGGTGGAAGCCATCAAATTTGCCCACGAAGCCATTAAAGTACAATGTGCCGCACAGGTTAGATTGGCCGAAGCTTTCGGTAAAAAAGAAACCCGTGAGTACGAACCTGAAGTAGAAGATGAAGATCTTCAGAAGAAGGTTTATGACTTGGCCTATGACAAAGTGTATGCCGTAGCCAAAGCAGGTTCTGCAAAACACGAGCGTAGTGCTGCTTTTGAAGAAATCAAGGAAGAAATCAAAGCTACTTTCTCCGAAGAAGAATTGGAAGAAATTGGTGGTTTGGTTTCCAAATACTACCACAAAGCTGAAAAAGAGGCGGTTCGTAACCTAACCTTGGAAGAAGGACTTCGTTTGGACGGTCGTAAGACTACAGACATTCGTCCTATCTGGTGTGAAGTGGATTATTTGCCAAGTGTACACGGTTCTTCCATCTTTACCCGTGGTGAAACCCAAGCTTTGGCAACCGTTACTTTGGGAACCTCCAGAGAGGCCAACCAAATTGACATGCCATCTTACGAAGGTGAGGAAACCTTCTATTTGCACTATAACTTCCCTCCTTTCTCCACTGGTGAAGCACGACCTATTCGTGGTACTTCCCGTAGAGAGGTTGGACACGGGAATTTGGCACAACGCGCCCTTAAGGGTATGATTCCGGAAGATTGTCCATATACTGTTCGTGTGGTATCCGAGGTATTGGAATCCAACGGTTCCTCTTCCATGGCCACTGTTTGTTCAGGTACCATGGCCCTTATGGATGCCGGTATCCAGTTGAAAAAACCAGTTTCCGGTATTGCCATGGGATTGATCACCGATACCGAGTCCGGTAAATATGCCGTACTTTCTGATATCTTGGGTGATGAAGATCACTTGGGGGATATGGACTTTAAGGTAACCGGTACCGAAGATGGTATCACTGCTTGTCAAATGGACATCAAGGTAAAAGGTCTTTCCTATGAGATCTTGGTAAAAGCTTTGATGCAGGCCAAGGACGGAAGATTGCACATTTTGGGCAAACTAGTTGAAACCATTGCCGAGCCAAGACCTGATGTGAAGTCTTACGCACCAAAAATCATTACCAGAATCATTCCTGGTGAATACATTGGAGCATTGATCGGTAAAGGTGGTGAGGTAATTCAAGATCTACAGAAGAAATCCAAAACTACGATTGTGATCAACGAAGATCCAGATACCGAAGAAGGCATCGTGGAAATCTTGGGTACCGATCAAGATGGTATCGATATGGTATTGGCCAAGATCGATGCGCTTATGTTCAAGCCTGAAGTAGGTAGTGTTTATGAGGTCAAGGTCATCAAAATCTTGGAATTTGGTGCCGTTGTGGAATATACCGATGCCCCTGGCAACGAAGTATTGCTGCACGTATCCGAATTGGCATGGGAACGCACAGACAATGTTACCGATGTGGTCAATCTAGGCGATGTACTTGATGTAAAGTATTTTGGCCTGGACCCAAGGACCAAAAAGGAAAAAGTTTCCAGAAAGGCCTTGTTGCCCAAACCTGAAGGATACACCGAAAGACCACCACGAAACGATAGAGGTGGTGACCGCAGAGGTGGTGATCGTAGAGGTGGTGACCGTAGAGGCGGTGATCGCGACAGAAAACCAAGAAGGGATTAACACACAATCCTTTATAAAAATAAAACCCCGGATATTCCGGGGTTTTTGCATTATTAAGAAATGTTTTACAAAAAAAACGCACCAAAATGTAACTTTTCCTTTTTTTCTACGTATAACCTAATGAGCTTCGGTTCACAAATTTAATTTGAAGGAGAAATTTTAGATGAGACAGTTAAAGATTACAAAGCAGGTTACCAATAGGGAAACCGCATCGTTGGACAAGTATTTACAGGAAATCGGTAAGGTGGATTTGATCACTGCCGATGAAGAGGTGGAGTTGGCACAACGTATAAAAGCGGGAGACCAAGTGGCCTTGGAAAAATTGACCAAAGCCAACCTTAGATTCGTGGTTTCTGTTGCAAAACAGTATCAAAACCAAGGATTGACCTTACCTGATTTGATCAATGAAGGAAATTTGGGATTGATCAAGGCCGCACAGCGTTTTGATGAGACCCGTGGATTCAAATTTATTTCCTATGCGGTATGGTGGATTCGTCAGTCCATCCTACAAGCTTTGGCAGAGCAATCGCGTATTGTGCGTTTGCCCTTGAATAAAATTGGATCCATCAACAAGATCAACAAGACTTTTGCGTTCTTGGAGCAAGCCCATGAGCGTACCCCTTCCGCCGAGGAAATTGCCAAAGAATTGGACATGACCGTGGAAGATGTAAAACAATCCCTAAAAAATTCAGGTCGTCACGTATCCATGGACGCCCCATTGATCGATGGTGAGGATTCCAACCTCTACGATGTACTCCGTAGTGGTGAATCCCCTAACCCTGACAAGGAGCTATTGCACGAATCCCTACGCACTGAGATTGAACGTGCCTTGGAAACCTTGACTCCCCGAGAAGCCGATGTTATACGACTTTACTTCGGTTTGGCCGGACAGCACTCCATGACCTTGGAGGAAATCGGAGAGACTTTTGACCTTACTAGGGAAAGGGTTCGTCAGATAAAAGAAAAAGCAATCCGACGCTTGAAACACACCTCCAGAAGTAAGATTTTGAAGACGTATTTGGGATAAAACGTAAGATTATACCAACAAATTACAGTTAAACAAACCTTAAATTTGTTTTTTGGCAAGAAAGTTGTAATTTGTAAACCTACAACAGTTTATCATGACTGTTCGTTTTTTGATTGATGAATAAACTCCGGCTGATTACCGGAGTTTTTTCATTTATACCCCTTTCTTTATCAGCCTACAAAAGGTATTTACCGCCAAAAAGTGGTTATCCACGGGAGGTTTAGCATACACCTGCCCCCTATTTTGTACTTTCATCATTAAAATGATCTTACTCCAAGGATTTTCCTAAAAACTTGGAGGGAATGCATATCAATATGATCGAAAGGATACTCAGCAGCCAGAACAGAATAACCTACCACATCCTTTTTTGGTTGGGCTATATCTTGTTCTACACCGTTCTGTGGGGGAGTTATGAGGACAATTATTGGGACCAGTTTCAACAACTACTGTTTTTACTGCCTTGGAAAATTATCCCTACTTACATTACCCTCTACTATTTGATGCCCAAGTACCTATATCCCAAAAAAATGGTACCGTACATTGTGTTGTCCATTTTCTTGGCCCTGAGCATGGCATTGATAGACCGCTACATGAATTGGAGGTATCTCTACCACTGGTTCTATCCGGAAGAGGAGCATTGGAAAACCCCGGTCCTGTACCTTCCCAAGGTGTTGAATTCGCTTATAGCCGTTTACACGCCCGTTTTTGTGGCCATGGCCATCAAATTACAGCGGTTTTTCTATCAAAAGGAACAGATCAACAAAGCGCTGGAAAAGGAAAAAATGGAAACTGAACTCAAATTTTTAAAAGCACAGATCCATCCCCATTTTCTCTTTAACACCCTGAACAGTATTTATGCGCTTTCCCTGGAAAAATCCTCCAAGACCCCCGATGCCGTTCTGGGACTGTCCAAATTCTTGGATTATATGCTCTACGAATGCAATGACCGCTTCATCACCGTGGAAAAAGAGTGGGAAGAACTGATGAACCTCGTGGCTTTGGAGCAATTGCGTTATGGGGACAAACTTACCATTTCCACCCATATAGAAAATGATAGCAGTGAGACGTTTATCCCTCCGCTTTTATTGCTTCCCTTTGTGGAAAATGCCTTTAAACATGGGGCCGATACCCTCATAGACGACTCCTACATCTCCATTGATCTAAAACTAAAGAACCAGCAACTCCACTTTGTGGTTGAAAACAGCAAATCTTCCACCCAGGAAACCACCGGTCTGGACACAGACAAGAACATAGGACTGAAAAACGTAAAAAGGCGGTTGATGCTTTTCTTCCCGGAGAAACATCAATTGAACATCCAAGAAGAACCTGACCGTTTTTTGGTAAGTTTGGAAATCGACTTGAGTGAGATTAATTCGCAGACCACCTATGGATAGAAAAATCAGGTGCATTATAGTGGATGATGAGCCCCTGGCCCGAAAAGTTCTGGTAAAACACACGGAGCAGATTGACCAATTGGAGGTGGTAGCGGTTTGTGCCAATGCGGTCGATGCATTTTGTCATCTCCAAAAAGGAAATATTGATCTGGTCTTTTTGGACATTAAAATGCCAAAAATCAATGGACTGGAGCTTTTGGAATCCCTCAACCCGGCCCCCTTGGTCGTTTTTACCACCGCTTATCGGGAATTTGCCATCAAGGCTTTTGAACTGGATGCCATTGACTATCTCCTAAAACCCATTTCCATGGGCCGGTTCATGAAAACCATAGCCAAAGCCAATAAATACTTGTCCGGACAGTCCATTTCCCAACCACAACAACCATCAAAAGTCGCTTCGGAGACAAGCACTTCCGCCGAACCAGAGCCGTTGTACATTAAGGCCCAACGTAAGATCATAAAATTGGACCTGTCCCACATTACCTATTTGGAAAGCTTGAACGACAAGGTCATCATCCATACCTTGGATAATGAGATTACCACTTCACAAAGGATTGGCCATTTTTCCGAAAAGCTCCCCAAGGAACGTTTTATTAGAATCCATCGTTCATTCATGATTGCCGTGGACAAAGTATCCGCTTTCAATAGCATCATGGTGGAAATCAACGGAAAAGAACTCCCCATCGGCAGAAATTACCGATCGCACGTTTTGGACATTCTTCAAAATACATCCGATTAGAAAGCTTTTTCTGGGTCAACGCTGTTAAGCATTCCTTAAATCGCGGGCCAAGGTTCCCAAAATACCGTTTTCAACCCGTTCCACTACATTTTCGGCATCAAACGCTCTCTCAACGACATTTACGGACCATGGCAATGCATTCCCCAACATCTCTTGATATTGATGTTACCATTACTTTTCTTTGAAGTCATCATCAAAAAACGAGCAGTTCATGAGAAGATTCTGGGCCGCGTCCTTATTAGCATTGGTCCCACTTGTAACCGTATCCCAAAATAGGGGTGGCAATACAAGGGCTTTGTTCAAGTATCAAATCCGAAAAGCCACAGAGCCTATTGTACTGGACGGAACCATTGGGGAAAAAGAGTGGGAGCCACATCAACTAGCAACCAATTTCTTCAATCATTGGCCCAATGACGAGGGGCAGGCCCGGAATCAAACTGAAGTACGAGTGACGTATGACCATGAGAATGTCTATATCATGGCCAAATGCTATGATACAGGTAGACGTATTATACAATCACTGGTACGCGACAATGACGATGATTATTGGGGAAGTGACAACTTTTCGGTGGTCCTGGACCCTGTAAATACCAAACAAAGCGGATTGCTGTTCGGGGTTACTGCGGGAGGATCGGAAATTGAAGGCAGTTTGGTCATTGAAGATGGACAAACATGGATGTCCCCAAACTGGGACAACAAATGGTCTTCCAAGACCACACAATACTCGGACTACTGGGTGGCAGAAATAGCCATTCCTCTCAAAACCCTTCGCTACAACCCTAACCAACGGGATTGGGGCGTCAATTTTATACGAGGCGACAAACAGAACAACGCTTATACCACTTGGACCCAATTTCCCGTAAACTTCAATGGCGTGAGCATCAACTATATGGGAACCTTGGAATGGGACCAAAGCCCTGAAAAGGCCAAGGGAACCTTTATTTTGAACCCGTATGTTACGAGTTCCTCAATTCGCGACTATGAGGATAGCAAACAGAAAGAAGCCAAGTTGAACAACGATTTGGGAGGGGAGGTAAAAGTGGCCTTGACCAGTAGTTTGAACCTTGACCTTACCCTATTCCCAGATTTTTCCAATGCCGATGTGGACCAGCAAGTGACCAACATTACCCGCTTTGATATTTTTTTACCGGAGCAGCGTAATTTCTTTCTGGAGAACAATGACATTTTCTCCAATTTTGGAACGTACGACATAAAACCTTTCTTTTCCCGAAGGATCGGTATCATGGATGGCGAAGCCATTCCCATTGATTTTGGGGGCAGGCTAACCGGGAACATCACCCAGAACCTGCGGGTCGGGGTCATGAACGTGCAGACCCGTCGCACCGATGAATTTGCAGCACAGAACTACAGTGTCGCAGCCTTTCAACAAAAAGTATTGCAGCGTTCCGCCATCAAGGCTTTGTTCATCAACAGACAAGCCACCAGTGCCACTTCGGAGATGGAGTATTCCAGAAATGCAGGATTGGAGTTCAGTTATATTTCCGAAAGCGGCAAGCTCAACAACACCTTCATGTACCATACTTCCCTGACCCCAGAAAATCTGGGGGACACCCATTTTTATGGTTTTACTGGAAATTATCTTACCAAGCGGTTCAGAACAGGGTGGTTGCTCAACGTAGTGGGCGAAAACTATATCACGGAACTTGGGATAAATCCTCGGTTGGAAAACTACAATGCGTTGACCGAAGAAACCGTAAGATTGGGATATACCCTATTCAATCCTTGGGTACGCTATCTTTTCTTTCCCAAAGGAGAGAACAGCAAATTAAACTATCATGGACTACGGACCTGGAACAATCTCTATCTCAATTCCGATGGCAGTTTTAATGAGCTCGAGAACAATCTTGCCTACGATTTTGAATATCGGAATACCGCCAAACTCAACTTGATCGGTCGATACCAGAAAGTGGACTTGCTGTTCCCCACCGAATTGATCGGGGATGAATTCACTCCCATTCCCGTAGGCAATTATTCCTTTGCCCGATTTGATGTACAATACAGCTCCGATGTTCGCAAAACCGTTGTATGGAACACCAATGTGGGGTATGGCCAATTCTTTAATGGCACCCGCTTAGGGGCCATGTTACAGGGTTCGTTGCGGTTTAGGCCTTGGGGCACCTTTGGCCTCACCTATGACTATAACGACATCCGCTTGGCCGAGGGGTATGGGAAAAAGAATCTGCATTTGGCCCGATTCAATGGAAACATAAGCTTCTCCAACAAGCTTTTTCTCACCAATGTGGTCCAATACAACTCCCGCGACAATAACTTCAGTGCATTTTCCAGATTACAGTGGCGTTACAGCCCCATGTCCGATATATTCCTGATATACAACGAGAACCATGACACCGAAGGATTGGGCATCAAAAACAGGTCCATGGTACTGAAGGTTACCTATTGGTTGTAGCAAATCGGGGTTTGATCCCATAAAGCCAGATCATTTGCTTATTTTTGTATCAGCTTTTAATGATCAAATGCAGAAAAAATTAGTTGCTCCCTCCCTATTGGCATCGGATTTTGCCAATTTACAGCGCGATATTGAAATGGTGAACCAAAGTGATGCCGATTGGTTTCACTTGGATATCATGGACGGTGTGTTCGTACCCAATATTTCATTTGGAATGCCCGTGGTACAGGCCATGGCCAAACATGCCCAAAAACCATTGGATGTGCACCTGATGATCGTTGATCCCGATCGCTACATCAAAACCTTTGCGAAACTGGGAGTACATCATTTAACCGTACATTATGAGGCCTGTCCCCACCTGCATAGGACCCTTCAGGCCATAAAGGCCGAAGGCATGAAAGCGGGTGTGGCCCTCAACCCGCACACCCCTGTAAGCTTATTGGAAGATATCATCCAAGATATCGACATTGTTATTGTGATGAGCGTCAACCCCGGTTTTGGCGGGCAGAGCTTTATTGAGAATACCTATCAAAAGGTAAAGGACCTCAAGGCACTCATTGAACGAAAAAAATCGAATGCCCTTATCGAGATTGACGGGGGTGTAAATGATGCCAATGCCAAAAAACTTGTGGATGCCGGAGCGGACGTTTTGGTAGCCGGTAGCTTTGTCTTTAAAAGCGATGATCCAAGCCAAACCATTAAGGAGCTAAAAGAAAAAATTGCGTAATGCAGGATTTTGATGTTGTCATTGTTGGAGGTGGACCCATTGGCATCGCTTGTGGTCTTGAGGCCAAAAAGCAAGGACTTACCTATGTGATCATTGAAAAAGGGCCCATTGTGAATTCTTTGTTCAATTATCCGATGAACATGCAGTTCTTTTCCTCGTCGGAGAAGTTGGAAATAGACGACATTCCCTTTATCAGCAAGGAAGCCAAGCCCAAACGCAATGAAGCGTTGGAGTACTACCGAAGAATTGTGACCTCCAACCAGCTGAACATCCATCTTTTTGAAAAAGTACTGGATGTGGAGCAAAAAACAGCTTCCTTCAGCATAAAAACGGACAAGGATACCTACAAAGCCAAAAATGTTATTGTGGCCACTGGCTTTTATGATCTGCCCAACAAAATCAATGTCCCGGGAGAGGATTTGCCCAAAGTTTCCCACTATTACAAGGACCCCCATTTTTATGCCAGTCAAAAATTGGCTGTGGTGGGAGCCAGCAATTCTGCCATTGATGCCGCTTTGGAATGCTGGCGGAAAGGGGCCGAAGTCACCTTGATCATTCGGGGTCCAGAGGTCGGCCAAAGGGTAAAATACTGGGTGCGTCCCGATATCGTCAATCGGATTGAAGAAGGCAGCATAAAGGCCTATTACAACGCCACTGTAAAAGAAATCACGGAAAGTGAAATCGTTATAAACACTCCGCAAGGTGAAGTTACCTTGGCCAATGATTTTGTGCTGGCCCTGACCGGCTATAGGCCCAATTTTGATTTTTTGGAAAAACTGGGCATCCAGCTTTCCGAAGACGGTAAAAGGCTACCGACATATGACCCGGAAACCATGGAAACAAATATACCTGGGTTGTTTTTGGCCGGTGTGATCTGTGGAGGGATGGAAACCCACAAATGGTTCATTGAAAATTCCCGTATCCATGCCCCCATCATCATGAAAGCCATCAAGCAAAAAATGGCCTTGGCGGATAAGGAATCCTAAATTATATCACCTTCAATTTTGACTCCAAAGCCTCATGGGCCTTAAGCATGGCCCTACCATCCTTAAAGCTTAGATAGGAATGTCCTTTTTTGTGATTAAGGATGCTCACTTGGTTCATATAGCCCCAATGTTTGGCAATTTCGCGCCATGCAAAAAACAGGGAATGCTTGGGGTCGTAAATGTGGGTAGCTTCTCCCCCTGCCCCGTTGATCTCGATCACACTGAAGTTTTTGCCTTGGCAAAGTTCCTCAAAAGAGTGATACAGCACATCCAAGCGACCATAGTGAAACTCTTTCATCTGGGAACAGATTCCATCAATGACACTTTCCAAATCATCATTTAGTTTATGGGTGATGTCCACAAATTTTGCGCCTCGCGTATGGCTTCCATAGGGCACCAAAACAAATTCCTCGCCTTCCTTTAATACCGTGTGTAAAGTTTCACCGAACTTCTTTTCCAATGTCTTTAACTGTAAATGGCTACGATACTCCTTTTTGATCAATTCTTCAATGGTATTTGTTCCATCTCCAATGACGGAAAGAAATTCTTTGGACACAATGCCTGTTACCCTACCTTTTTCAGCGCCTGGCATACGCACATAAAAAATACCCACTTCCTTGGTATACGGAATGAGTTCCTGCACCAAAAAATGGGACGGGGTACGTTTTAGGTAACTTTTAAATTCATCTTTATTGTGGATTTTATCAACCCCAAAGGCCTTCATCCCAATATCTGGTTTAGCAATAAAGGGAAAGCCAATATCCGCATCCAAAATCTTTTCCAAAGCTGGCTTGGGAGATTCATTTTTTCCAATGAACACGGTTTTGGGAATATACTGTTGGGGAATCATCTTATAGATCTCCATTTTGGATTCCATGGCCATACCCCCGTTCTTCATGGCCGGGTTTGCGGCATTGAAAAAGAAAAAGGAACGTGCCCTGATGGAATAATACAGCCAAACCGGAAACAATGGATAGTAAATGGCCCAAAGTGGCCAGTACTCCCAATGGGTAAGCTTATGCCATTTTAGTTTTAAGCTGCTCATTTTACGGATACTGTAGATAGGGTGGAAAAGGGCATTTCATAGGTTTTGTCATCAATGAGATCAAAATGCCGCAATAACATCCCTTCTTGGTCAATGACCGCTTGGGTAACGCTGAAGGTTTTGAGTCCGGTTTCACGATCAATGATAAAACCGTTTTCAAAATCCTCATGATTGTTGGAGTGGAAGTCTACCACGTCAGAAGCCTGAATTTGATCTTGCTCCTTTAAGAAATCATCGAACATTTCGGCCCTTCGGGCAATCACCTCATCACTGTAGAGGGTCGCCGAAGACCAAATATGGTTTTTGGACTTGTCCAATGGCCTAAAATACTTCTGGTTGCCATCCCAGCGAAACTCCAAAAGATTTCCATTGAGCAACACCAAAGTAAAGGGTTCTATATGATGTAAATCCATTTTTTGCAGTCGTAGTTCGGGTTCCATGGAAGCTATGACATCCAATAATATCAACCCCCTACTCTTGGCATAGGGTCCTTTATGCTGATGCCGAACAAAGGCACCATTCAGCAAAACGCCAACATGGCCCAGTTCATTGAGGGCAAACCAGGTACCCCCAGCCTTGGGATCTTTGGGAAACAACACCTTGACCGAACCTATTGTCTCTTCCTTGGGTTCAAAAGCCAAAGGGCGCGACACATGCTCATCCCGATTGGAGGTCATAAAATATTTTCCCTTCTTGGAAATGAAACTTACTGTGCACATGCTTGTCTATGTTGTATGGTGGAAGGGGCCACACCGAACGATTCAGGCAACTCCATTTGGGTAAAATGCTGTATGCCCACTTTGATGAGCGCATGATGATGGATGGTATGCTCCAAATTGTACATGACCTCCCTAAAATAATTGGAATCCAAACAGGTTTCTGAGCCACATAACTCATAAGTGACCTTGATGGGCTTGTTGGGACGTTCCAAGTGGTCTTGAATAAATTCCAACTGTGTCAGGGCATAGGAGAGCTCTTCTTCAATTCGTTGATTTCGTTCCCTGCGGTCATAGGAAACATCGGCCTGGTCATATCCCTTCAGCAGGCATAAATAAAGCTCGATGATGTGTCTGGTATGCTGACCGATAGTTGAGTTGGAAAGAACAGTACATGATTTTGAGTAGCATTCCCCCGGAATTTGCTGGAGAATCTGCTTAAACTGCTCAATGGTGTCCACGGAAGATTTGAACATACTCATTGTATTTTATATTTAAATCGTTTTTTGATGAATAGGTACATAAGATAGAAAGAAAATCCAAGGTACAGCAATCCCATAAGGAGATTGGTCACCTTGCTGTATTCGTTGTAATTGGTAAAAATATACTTCCCTGCCAGCACAAAGGCACCTAGTCCGATCAAGGTACCCATACCTATTCCCAATATATAGAAAGTATAATCCCTTCTTTTGGTTTCCAAAATACCCTTGCTTTCCAAAACCTTGTTCCATGTCATCCAAAAGGGAATCTGCAAGGGATTCAAGGCACTGAGTAAAAATCCAAGCACAAAAGTGGACTTGAATCGGGGCAATAACCCAATTTTGGAATCCACTTCGCCAATCCTAGTTGAATCCATAAAATGGGACACAGAGAGGTACATCAGCAATACAATTCCCAGTGGAAGCAGATAATCCATTACTTTTCCGTTCAGTTGTAGCCTTTCATTCCCGAACAAGGTCAATCGGACCACCACGAGCTCCACAAGGACAACGGCAATGCAAAACCACAGGGCCGAAAGCAGTCCTTGGGAAGCAGCTATTTCAAAAGCTGTCAGATTCAGTGTCCCCAAGGGCAAGGCACCCAAAAAACTAATGAGAAGACCGGAAAAAGCAACTTTAAAATAGTGTTTCATGCAAAAAGAAATGACCAACAGGATATAAAAAACAATATCCTAAAATACTACACTACAACCAGCAAAAACAAATTGCCTCTCTAGTTTAGACTCCTTGATATCCAAAAAGTTACCGATTTTTTAGCTTTTTCCAGTTCTTATCGGCCTTGGCTTTTAATTTATCCGGGGATTCATTTTGCCAAAGCTGCAAGGTGTTGGTATTCCCAGAATTATAGAACAGGTACAATTTATTGTCCCGGATTTCGAACGTTTTGGGATCAACATTTACTTTTGTCCCGGATACGGCCACGCCATAGGCACAATACCCCCCATATTGTGGGAGATAATTGTTGGGCATTGCCTTGAATTTGTCCAGATTTTCCTGATTGTGGAACTTAAACTTTACACCATCGTACTCTGTGGAGAATTTTTTGAGGCCCTCTTTGGCCTTACCATCAAAATAGGCCACCACGTCATATCCGTTGGCGGCATACCCTTTTTTAAGGTTGTAATCCACGGACTGTGCCTGAAGAAAAGTTCCCATCAAAAGGAACAGTACTACTACTATTTTTTTCATGTTGATTGTGTTGAAGGTTACAAAAATGTTGGTTCCTTGATATAGATACCACCTTATTTGTTCTTGTTAGTCCATAGAAAAGGGACTTCCTTTCAGAAAAAGAAAAATAGTGTCAAAAAAAACCTTCTTTAATAGGTATGGAGCAGTTCGTGCATCATTTTCTTGAATCCATGGGAAAAGGCGTCCGAGACCTGAAACTCGTTGCCATCCTCCATGATCAATTTTATGGTGCTCTTATTATTCACCAATTCACTGATCCGGTTGTAGTTTACAATAGCGGATTTATTGACCCTAACGAAGCTATGGGGCAAGAGGCTTTCCAACTTTTTTAGAGATATCCGCAAAAGTTTTTTATCATCATCCATGACAAAATTGGCATAATACCCTTCCGCATAAATATATTGGATGGAATTTCTGTTGAGAAAATAATTCTTTATGCCCTCGGGAACTACAACGAGTTCCGTATTTGACTTTTTAAGACCTTCCATAATATCCCTCACCTTATGGAACCCAACCTTGTCATTGCCCACCACTCTTTCGATGGCCTCATGGAAACGTTCGGGTTTGAATGGTTTCATGAGATAATCCAAAGCCCTAAGCTCAAATGCTTTTATGGCATAGTGGTCGTAGGCTGTTATGAATATGACCTTGCCTTTAAATGTATCCTCTTCCAAATTTTCAAGAACGTCAAATGCAGTGGCGTCCTTAAGTTGAATGTCCAGCAACAACAGATCGGGCTTGGTTTCGACAATAATACGGGTTGCGTCTCCCGCGGTCATGGCGGTCCCTATCAATTCCAACAAGGGATGCTCGTTTACCATTTTAACGACCCTGCGCAATGCTGGGCCTTCATCATCCACCACTACCACTGAAAGCTTTTTCATCTTATCGGTATTTCGTTGATGACCCACCCATCCTTCTGGTACAATTTAAAGTCTCGACCATTGGGGTTATAGAGCTCCAATCGTTTTCTCACATTGCCCAGGCCATGATTTTCAACAGCATTGGTAAGCGCTTTGCCATTGTTCTTTACCCTGATCATTCTGTCAACTGTGTTTATTTCCAGTAGAATAGTAAGTTTCTCCGGTATTCCTTGAAACCCATGCTTGATTGCATTCTCCACTATCGGTTGAAGAATAAAACTGGGGACCCGTAGTTTTGAGGCCCCATCATCCATGTGTATTCTGTACTCCAACTGATCTTCGAACCTTATTTTTTCTATGGACAGATACTTTTTTACATTTTCCAGTTCCTCCTCCAAAGTAATCAACTTCTTAAAATCCGAATTCAAGGTGATTCTTAGAAAATCACTTAGGTTGATGAGCATTTCCTGTGCCTTTACCTTGTTCTCGTCTATAATGGAAACCACACTGTTGAGCGAATTGAAAAGAAAATGGGGCTGCAGTTGACTTCTTAAAAGCTGTAGCTTGGATATCCCCAATTTAATTTCAAGGTCCTTTTTTCTGGTAATCTCTACCCGTAAATTATACACAAACTCATAGGCATAGATAATCGCTATCTGAAATAGGTAATTCTTTAAGGTATGGCTGAAATTTGACAACATGAATCCCATAAATGCGGTCTCAAAATCCTCAAATGACCTTACAATGAAAAGCGCATAAATACAAACCACTATAAGGACATACAACAAAACGTACACCACCCCAAACAGGGCCAATAAAACAAGTCGCTTTCTTACCTTGAACCTGGCACAATAATCGAATAGTGGGATCAAGTACATGAAAAGCAATAACACACCCGTTACAAAGCTTCCCAATGGATAAACAAAAACTTCAATCATCATAATGCTTTCAGGATAAAGCACCCTCATTGCGGTAAGTTGAATGAGGGTCAATATCCCTAAAAGACTCCATAATGCAATGATCCACTTTGTTCGGTTCATCTTGAGAAAAAATGAAACCCAATTTAGCTCTTTATGATGTGTTGTGCCCTTGAACAAGATGGTGTTGCTAACTTAGATTATGGAGATTCATCGCAAAGTTTTCATGTTTTGCATCATACTTGCCTTATTTTATATCAATTGGGCAAATACTCTTTTGGAATAGGGTTTTCCTCGGTTTCTTGGGTCCAAAAAATGTTCATGACCCACCAACGTTCACCGGTATACAACAACTGGATGCTGTTGATTCCCCTCATGAACGATTCAGCCTCCGTTCTGCTATGAAATGTTTCATAGGTACTGAACACATGGGCAATAGGCCCAAATTGTTCCGTAGTCCTATGGATTTCATCCTCAAAAAATCCATTGGTCAACAACCAATCCCCAGAATTTGAAATATATTCTCCCGGGGTGAGGTAGCGCGCCCCCACTTGTCCCTCTGGGTTCTTTCCACTGGCCACCATTTGTGCCCTTGGATAATAGAGGTACCGGAACAGTTCCCAGTCCCTTTCCTCTCCCTTTTCACCGGAAATTACCGAGTATAATGTGGCTATGGTACTATCCAAGGTTTTTACTTTTTCCCCATACTTCTTATCCAATACAGCTTGTGCGCAGGTTGTGTTGGTCCATGCCATCAGAACCGTGGCCAAAACAAGTAGCTGGTTTTTCAACACAACTGGAATAGATTTCTTTTTCATGGATTGGTTATCTTAAAATGATTATCTAGAAAGGTAGTCGATAGGTACCCGATTGCACCTCACCTATAATCTCTTGTACCCTTGGCTGAAACTGCTCTGGGGTTTCAGGTAAAACCGATTCCAATTCCTTTACGGCCCGTTTGGAATCGTTCAAAAAATAGTGGCTTATCCCTTTATTGATTTTCAGGAACCAAGCTTCTGGATATTCCTTGATCTTGGAACCGACAAAATCCAATGCCTTTTTTGGTTGATTCAACCGTAACATCAGCATGGAAGTACTATTGGCCTCCATGGCATTGTCCACCATTCCAGAAGCCTCATCCAAGACCGCAGACACCTCATCCGATCTACCCAATTGCTCCAAAAGCAATGCTTTGGTGGACATATTGGTCAGGTTTTTGTCTGCCGCAAAGCCATTGAATCCTCCATTAATGGACCTGTTGGCCCACTGCAAGGCCTCTTCCAGATTGGTATTGTGCTCCAAACACCACCGGGCGGCATCGTTCCAGGCCTGCCAGTGGTAGGTATTGATTCCCCGGAGCTCGCTTCTAAAACTTTCTACCACCGTAGTTTCCAAATCCACGGACACGTTAAATGGAATACGCTTGTCTGCCCATTCCAATCCGATAGTCACCGAATTTGGCGTCCAATCCAAAAACTCATAGTCCAATTTTTCGGAAAATTCACAGGTCTCACCGGTGACATTCACTGCTAGGCTAATATCATTTTCCCTGTCCAAATAGTAGCTTCCCCATTGGTTATGGTTATGGGCGAACAGGAGTTCAAAATTGTTTCCATCCGGAACAATATGAAATCCATAGGTTCCCGCTTTAAGGGGTTGTCCCTCAATGAGCACATCCGTACTGAAACTGATGGTTGTATTCATGTTGGCCCCTGCGCGCCAAGCAATGGGTTCCCCTTTTTGGGGGATAATGTTGGGATTATTCCATACATCCCTACCGTTTACAGATGGACTTCCATAGCTTATGGTAATATCGGTCACGGCCAATTGTTGGGTTTCGGTGACCTGATTACTCGTCTGCGGGATTTTTAAGGTATGGAATTGGGCAAACGCTCCCAAAGGTGCACTTAGTAACAGGGCACATACAAAAAGTCTTAGCATTATGTTTCTCATTTTCAACTTTATAATCGTTAACATTAATTGGCTTGCCATTAACCCATTGAATGGCTTATATTGTGCAAGCTTAGTTCGATTTTGGTTTTTTTGATTCCTGATTTTCGAATTCCGAAGATGTTTTTTATGAAAGATTTTCTTTTTTTGGCCTTCTTTTCAGGTATTGCCATAGCCTTGGGTTTCCTGATTTCCTTTTATCTCCTTTTTGTGCGAAGCGAACAGCGCTTTAAACTAAAGTTTCTGGGTTTTCTTTTTATGGCCCTTTCCCTCCGAATTGTAAAGTCCATTATGTTCTTTTCAGGTGAGATTCCCAATCTTGCCGTGGCCATTGGGTATTTGGGTCTTTCGTGTATTGGCCCACTTCTTTGGTTATACTTCAAGTATTTTGATGTTGAAACCCAAAGATTGGCACCCAAGGATCTGTTGCATTTTTTACCCGCTCTTATAGGTACGGTCCATATTGCCTTCTCCGAGAACCCCGTGGCCAGCATCTACTATCTCTATACCACTTATGGACTTTTCATCTATGTATTGACC
Source organism: Flagellimonas olearia (assembly GCF_004150225.1). Lineage (NCBI taxonomy): Bacteria > Pseudomonadati > Bacteroidota > Flavobacteriia > Flavobacteriales > Flavobacteriaceae > Flagellimonas > Flagellimonas olearia. The sequence continues at coordinate 53,191 of NZ_ML142911.1, forward strand.
TCTTGGTTCAAGTTTCGTCAGTATGGCGAAACCAAAACCGTTTTCCATAGATGGAACTCCCTTTTGATTCTCACTGTGGGATGTTTTGGAGGTATCTTTCTTTTTCAATTTTATACGGATACCATGTTCAATTATGCCATGGGGGCAGTGGTTGCCGCAATCATGGTCTTTGTGCTTTTGGTCTTTCTCCTGAACAATCCCGTGCTCTTTCCTTCAAAAAAGAAAAGTATTGCGGTTGATGCTTCCCTTATCAATCGTATCAAATCCGAACTCAATGCCCAAAAAATCTACCAGGAACCCTCACTTACCTTGGATAAGTTTGCCAAAAAATTAAATCGACCTACTTATCTGATCTCCAGAATCATTAAGCAGGAATACGGAATGACCTTTCCCGAACTCATCAACTATTGCAGGATACAACAAGTGGCCTCCGCCTTGTCCAATGGTAGGGGGAAAAATGTAAAAATTGAGGCCTTGGCCTATGAAGCGGGTTTTAACACGCCCTCCACTTTTTACACCGCTTTTAAAAAATTCACGGGAATGAACCCGACGGAATTTCAGAAAACCCCATCCAAAATACAGGCAGAAGTCCTTTCCGACCCAAATCTTGTTTATTCAAAAAAGTAATCCTGCTTTTGGAGTAAAAGGGACAATCCAAAACAGACTGCCCCCTTTTCATCAATCGAATCAAAAAAACGTCAACCTGGTGACTACTCCATATCCCAAAACAATTTGGTGGTCAATTGGTCACCCCCAATGGCACTGGCGGCCGCTTCCCTATTGGCATTGTTCCTATTCTGCTCATCTATGGGATAGGTAAGTCGTACTGGTATATCATCCAAGGTCAATTGTGGTGCCGCATTCAAGATGGGATAATCAAATCTGCGCCATTGCAACCAACTTTCCTGGCCTCTGTTAAAAAGTGCTATCCACATCTGGGTCCCGATTTTTTGTTTGAAGTCTCCCTCGGCCGTGGCATAGGCCACTTCTGGATTAGACAAATACGTATTGGCCTCTTCGGAGGTCAACCCCCAGTACTCAAAAGAGGCACGAATCGCTTCATTATAAAACTCTTCAGGAGTACCCCCCACACTATATCCCCTTGCCGAGGCATCGGCCAACAGGAACGACACTTCTGCATAATCCAGAAGGTTTCCGGGAAGATCTGGTTGTACAAAAGCCTCCCCAAAATGCGAAGTGGTATCAAAATCGCCCCCTGCACCATACTCTCCTCCCACATATTCCCCATCAATGGGATTGGAGAAAAATATATCCCTCCTTGGATCATTGAGTCCATTAAGGGCATCTACAAAGGTATTGGCCATAAAATAGTCGCTCCTACCACTCTGCACTAAATCGTCCCATAGCGGATTATTGGCGGGAGGACTGGCGTAATATACCATAACCCCATTGTCTGCATTGGACTGGAACACGTTGGGTGCCGCTTCCTCTACCAAGCTCTTTGAGAGGGCCGGCTCAACATCGGCAAGCGTCATGGCCAACTTTAGCTTAAGGGAATTTCCAAACCGCAGCCACTTTTCAACATCGCCGGAATACATTAGATCTGCGGCCCCAAAGCTCTCAAAACCTGTATCAAGGCTCGAAATGGCATTATCTATGCGATTCAACAAATCCCTATAGATCTCAAGGGCATCATCATAGGCCGGAGTCAAATTTTCACCATCCAATGCTTCACTATACGGAATGTTTCCAAAAGCATCCACCAATTGTCCTATGGTGTAAACTTCCAAAAGCCCTAAAACTGCCAGTCTATTGTCCCTGACCTTTAGTTCGGAAGAAGTAACGTAGGAAGCAGAATTGTTCAACTCTTCCTTGGCCGCCCTAAAATCTGTAAGTACATCCCTGTACAAAGTCCTCCAATACACCCCTGGAATGGTCCTACTCTGAAAATTATATTGACTTTGCTGGGTATAAATTGGCGATGACACATATTGTGTCAGGAACCTAAAAATATTCAAATTGATATTGATGGATGAATTTGCATCCACCAACTCCCTTTGGGCATTGGAAAAGAAAAGCTCATCCGGAACATTGGCCGTTGGGTTCTTGGGGTCATTGTTGAGGTCGGACAATTTTTCATCCTTGGTACAAGACGCCAAAATTGTAAATCCTATCAGGCCTGTAATTATATATTTCTTCATTGTGATATTGTCTTAAAATTCCATTTTAATGTTCAAACCATAATTTTTGGTGGTTGGGTAGGCCCCAATTTGTACCCCCTGGGCATTTCCGGCGCTGAACCCTGCCTCTGGATCACTATATTTCAGGTTTTTATGGATAATCCACAGGTTAGATCCCGTAAATGAAAAGGACAACCCTTCCACTCCCAATTTATCCGTAAGCTTGGAGGGCACATTGTACGTCAGTGCCACTTCCCTTAGTTTCACATAGGAACCATCTTCCACGTGATACGCCTGGGGCAGGTCTCCAAACAGCCCCCCCGAATAAACCGCATCACTTACATCTGCCAACACCGTGTTGGGCGAGCCATCCGGAGCCACTCCCGGGAATACATATCCTCCACCGTCTTCCAAATGGTTTCTAATGGGGTTGCCCAAAGCATTGGTACCCACGGTCTCAGGATAGAGGCCACTTCCAAAACCATAGTAGGTATCCAAAGAGTAGACATCGCCTCCTTTTCTCACATCAATGAGGAAATTAAAAGAGATGTTTTTATACCTGAACCCATTGTACACTCCTCCTATCCAATCGGGATTGGTGTCCCCTATTTCCTCGTTGGTATCCGAATGCAAATACGCTCCCGTATCTTGATCAACCACAGGCTTGCCATCCAAGTACACAAAATTTGAACCTCTCAATGTCCCATACGGTCTGCCCACAGTGGCATTGAAAGTAACACCGGATTGATAGGATTGCACCTCAAAATTGTCGACCCCGTCAAACAAGGACAACACCTCGCTCTGGTTTTTGGACCAGTTGGTCCTTACATTCCATTCGAAATCCGTAGTTTTAATCGGAGTTCCAAAGAGGGAGACTTCCAACCCCTTGTTCTCGATCTCTCCAGAATTCACAAATTTTCTGCTATATCCGGTAGCCGTGGATACGGCCACATCGATAATCTGGTCTATGGAATTGGTTTTGTAGGCAGCAATATCAAACCCTAAGCGGCTCCGGAAAAAAGAAGATTCCAGACCAATCTCGTAACTTTTGGTGCTCTCCGGTTTTAGCTTTGGGTTTCTCAAGGTGGAACTTATCGATGCCAAGTTGGCACCCCCAAACGACCCCTGGCCATTGAGCAGTACTGGACTCACCAAACTTTGTGCCCTTCCAAAGTTCCCCACTTCGGCATAATTCAATCGAACCTTTCCGAAATTCAGCCAATCTGCATCCATCAAACTGGAAAAAACAAAGGATGTGGAAACCGACGGATAAAAGAAGCTATTGTTTTCCAGGGGCAAGGTTGAAGCCTTATCCTGTCTTCCGGTCAAATCCAAATACAGGAAGTTCCTATAGCCCATGGATATAGATCCAAAAACACCATCCACACCAATCTTGCTAAAATCCTCCGAAGGAGGGTTGATGGGACTAAGCGAGTTGGACAACGCATAGATTCCAGGGACTATGAGCCCACCATTGGTCTCTGCAAAGATGGTCTCCGTGGAGGTCCTTCTAATGTTGAGACCGGCCAAGGCCGTTACGCTTAAATCTTCCCAAAAGGTCTTGTTGAAGTTTAGGGTCGTATCATAATTATACTCACTGAATCTTCTGTTGAATGTTGAAAAGCTGGGAACCCCCACACTGCCGGAAGCAATTCTTTGTTCCCTCAATTCACTGAAATGATCAACAGATGCCCGTACATTGGCAGACAACCAATCGGTCATGGCGTAATTCAGGGCAATGTTCCCAAAAAAGCGGTTTCGTTGGTCTTCCGCGATATTGTTGTTTATGGTCCAATAGGGGTTGTCCCAGTATTCGGGTTGTTGTGCATCAGGGGTTTTCCAGTTCCACGTAATGTTTCTTCCAGTGGATTCATAGGCCTTGCGCAAATCTTCCATGTCCGCATTCACGGCCCACCATTGCCTAAAACTGGTCATCAGGTTTCTGGCATTGGCCCCATCATACCCTGTTCCATTTCTTCCTTTACCCCGGGTATTGGTATAGTTGGCACTGGTTGAAACCCTTAGTTTGTCGGACAAATTGTTCCCTAGGTTTATACTTAGGTTGTTCCGTACAATCTCACTATTGGGTATGATACCCCGTTGGATACTATTGGAATAGGTTGCCCTATAGTCCATCTTTTCATCACTCCCCGCAAATGAAACCGAATTGTTATAACTATACGAGGTTTTGAAAAAACTGGAAGGATCGTTCTTGGCCGCAACCCATGGGGCCTTTTGCAAGTATGTGGGCAATTCTTCCACCAGTGCATTCCAATGGAACACATTGATATTTGGATCAAACCTTGGACCAAAGGACGCATCATCATTATATCTGGGCAATAAATCTATGGTGCCATCGCCATCTAAATCCAAAGTGGTCCTAAAACCATTGGTAAAACTCCCCGAAGCGGTAGTTAAATCCCCAAAATAACTTTGTCCGTATTCTTTTTGATATCGGATAAAGGTACTCTTATCGTAATGTCCTACCGTGATTCCAGAGTTAATGGTAATCCCCAGTTTCTTGTTTCCTTCCCCTTTTTTGGTGGTAATGATGATGGCCCCATTCGCAGCACGGGAACCATACAGGGCCGTTGCCGCTGCACCTTTCAAAATGTTCACGGATTGTATCACGGAAGGATCTAAGTCAGAAACCGGGTTTCCATAATCATATCCACCCCTTCCCCGGGCCACATCATTGTTCCCGTTTCCGAAGGTCACATCCAAGTTGCCCGGTTCATTGTTTATGGGTACACCATCAACCACAAAAAGGGCCTGATTGTCCCCATTGATGGAGGTAACCCCCCTAATGACCACATTACTGGACCCACCCAAGTTGTTGTTTCTTGTAATGTTCACCCCCGCCGCTTTACCGGAAAGGGAATTAATGACGTTGTTCTGTCCCGGGACATTGACCTGCTCCCCATCGAGTTCCGTTGTGGCATATCCCAACGACTTTTTCTCCCGGGAAATCCCCAAGGCGGTCACCACCACTTCTTCCAATGCCTCATTGGACTCTTCCAAAACCACATTGATCTCATTGGTACCACCGATCCTCATGGTAACCGTTGCAAATCCAATGTAACTGAACTGCAATTGTTGCCCTTCACTTGCCTGAATGGTATAGTTTCCATCAAAGTCGCTCTGGGTGCCCGTGGTAGTACCCACCAGCACAATGGACACTCCCGGTAATGGAGTTGCATTTTGGTCTGTCACAGTACCCGAAATGGTTTTGGTCTGTCCGTAAATAAATGGACAAAATGCCATGAACAGCACTAATGCGTAGCCGCAATTTTTGAATTTCATTTAGTTAGGTTTTAATGTTAGAATTATTTGAGTTACAGCAGCTGGCAAGGTGCGGAAAGAAGTTATCCCAGAATAGGGATTGGACTCCCATTTCCTACTTCCTACCAAGCTGACGCGTAAAACAACCCAATTCAATGACATCCCATTGGGCTTTGATATAAAACCTGAAAAGTTTGATGTTAAGCTTGAAAAGTTTGAATCTTAACCAATATCCAATAGTGATATACACCAACCTGAAGTACTAAAAACCTACTGCATATGGCTTGTTTACGGCGGTATGATTCCTTAAAATTTTGGAAAGGACCTTTGTGCCAAGATGCAGGTATCAGAATCTTGGGGTTTCATATCAAATAAAAAAAATGAAGGGTGGTTGGGACTACTTTTGGCCCAACATAAACATGAGCTTTGTTCTCATTTTATGATTTTTTGAATTAGCCAGCCTCCCATAAGGGAGGCTTTTTCTTGATGTGGCAATCCTCTTACTCTTGTTCGGCCAATAGGTTGTTTTCTATCAAAGGAATTCTGAACCGTTCCGTTTCCGCGTTGGTATGCTCTTGCTCAAAGATTTGCGCCGCTTTCTGAAGGATTTCGGGATGGTCTTTGGCAACATTGTTGCTCTCTGCCGGGTCTTGCTCCAGATCATACAACTCCAAAGTGGGAGCCTCCTTGTCTTTTAAATGTTGACGCACCACTTTCCATTTTCCCATTCTGATGGCCACTTGTCCGCCATACTCAGGAAATTCCCAGAACAAGAAACCGTGCTGTTGCTGCTCCTCGCTTCCGAGCAAAGTGGGCAAAAAGCTAATCCCATCGGTGTCTTTGGGGGCTTCGTATCCCACAACATCGGCCAAGGTGGCCATGACATCGTAATGGGCTGAAATATGATCCGATGTGGTGCCCGCCTTGATTTTTGCAGGCCATGAAGCTATCATGGGAACCCGTATTCCGCCTTCGTAAACAAAACCCTTGCCTTGTCCATAGGCCTCTCCAAACGGACCTGAACTATTAAAATAGGCCCCATCGGTTCCGCCCGTGAAGGTAACCCCATTGTCCGATGAAAAAATAATCAAGGTATTATCGTAGAGCCCTTCTGCTTTCAAATACGCTACCAGCTTGCCCACGTTTTCATCCAAATAGGAAATCATCGCGGCATAGCCCGCTTTTGGATTTTGATGGGGAAAATATCCCTTTTGCCCCAAGTAGGGCTCTTCGTCCCCAAACTTTTTCTTGTAATGGTCCACCCACCGTTGAGGAGCCTGGATGGGATTATGGGGAATAGGCGAAGCCCAGTAAAAGAAGAACGGTTTTTCCTTGTTCTCTTGAATGAAGCCCATCATTTTTTCATACATCAGCTCCGGGGCGTAATCATTCAGATTATAGTTCTTGTAGCTCTCCGGGTCATGGGGGTCCGCACCTTCCGCCAACTTGGTGTTGGGAGCAATGGTGTCATTGTTGAGGTATACCCTATTCTTGTTTTCATACAAATGGACGGGATAATAGGTATGGGCCTGTCTTTGGCAGTTGTAACCAAAGAAATAATCGAACCCCATATTATTGGGAACGGAATGGGTGTGCGGTGCCCCCAAGCCCCATTTTCCAACGATGCCCGTGGTGTATCCCTTTTGTTGCAATAATTTTGGAAAAAATAGGGTGGAATCCGGTACAGGTCGTTGTCCTTCAAGGGTCGAATCCTTAATGGCTTCTCTGTAATCCCAGACTTTGCCCCGTTCACGCCATTCATCATTTCCCCGGATGAAAGCATGTCCGGCGTGCCTGCCCGTGAGCAACATGTAACGGGCCGGAGCGCAGACGGGGGCCCCGGTATAATGCTGTGTAAAGCGCATCCCGTCCTTGGCCAGTGCATCTATGTTGGGAGTTTCAATTTTTTCCTGACCGTAGGCTCCCACTTCTCCATACCCTAGGTCGTCCGCCAAGATGTATATGATGTTGGGCTTTTGAACCGGTTGGGACGGTTTTGGTTCCTGCTTACAGGAAAGAATTAGCAAGAATGCGGTGCATACGTATAAAAACTTCGCGGTTTGGAATGTTGGTTTCATAATATCATCTATGGCTATTGCCCCCTAAAATAGAAACTATTCGGAACCACCCAAAACTTTCTCCTTCCCAAGCGGGTATTTATTTGATTCAAAACCAAGTTAAATATGAGTTTTTCCGTTATCCCCTTAAAAAGTGAAGACCTTATTAAGGCATAGGGGCCGGCTTACCAAAAACACCCGTTTTTTTCTGAATTTGGGTCAAATCTTTTCAAAAAATATATTTTTACGCCCCATAACCCCTTACAATTTTCAAAAAACGCGTACATGAAATCCAACCTCTTCCTTTCCCTACTATTGATTTCAATCTTCTTGACTGGATGTCAAAACACCCCTGAAGAAAGAAAAATACACACGGTTGTTACCCATGACCACACCACCATTGTCTGTAACCCCAATAAGGGAAACAATCCTTTTGCGGCTTGGGGTGTTTTTCCAAGCAAGGATGAATCCATACGACGCATTTTTATGGAGGTGGCTTTGGGACACCCGGATTCCATCAACATTGCGCATTGGGACTATTTGGACCCTATCCGAATCAAACGTATCGGTGGCATCAAAGGGGACACATTGGACTTGGAAATTGGTAAAATGTTGACTCCTTATGGCAGTAATTTTAAAAAGGATTGGCGTTGGCATTGGCGGATTGATGTGACCGATTTCGCGAGCATTTTAAGGGACAGTGTTGAGATTGAATACAACCACACCGGCTATGAAGCCACCAGTGTGGGTTGGGACCTTACCGTTAGTTTTGATATGGAATTGGGAGACCCCGTAGCCCAACCGATTATGTACAACGAAGTATACGACGGCAGTTTTAAATATGGTGACCCCGAAAATCCCATTGAAGAGTCGCTTACTCCCCAAAACATAGCCATGGAAGAAGGAGCGGCATTCAGCAGGCTGCGGATATTGCATACCGGTCATGGCTATGATCAGCCCAAAGGCTGCAGTGAGTTTTGCAGCAGATGGCGGGAGGTTTTGGTAGATGGAAAGCCCATTGACCGAAGGGATATGTGGAAGGAATGCGCAGACAACAACCTATATCCGCAAGGTGGAACTTGGATTTTTGATCGCGCCTATTGGTGCCCGGGCGACCTTCAGGCTCCAGACATCATTGATTTCCCGGTAACCAACACTTCCCATACCATAGATTTTGAGTTGGAACCCTATACAGCCACCGAAAATATCCAAGCCAATGAGAGCATCAGTGCAGTGCTCTTTCAATATGGAACACCCAACAAAAAATTTGATGTATCCCTGGACCAAATACTGGTTCCCAATGCCGCACCGGAACTGAACCGCTTTAACCCCTCAATCGTTGAACCAAAAATCGTTGTTAAAAACTTGGGCAGTGAAACCCTGACCGCATTGACCATTGAATATGGCACAAAAGGCTTTGAAAAGAAGACTTTTGAATGGACCGGGGAACTGAAATTTTATGAAGAAGCCATTCTTGTACTTCCCGGGGCCATTGATTTCAACTTCGGGCAAAACACCTTCTATGCGAAGCTGAAAAAACCAAACGGTCAAACCGACGCTTGGCAGGCAGACAACCAAAGGGAATCCATGTTCATGTCTCCCAAAGAAATGCCCAAACAAGTGGTGATATCCTATAAATCCAACAACACTCCAGAGGAAAACATGATTCGCATAGTGGATGAAGCCAATAGGGTTGTCTATGAAAAAGACCCCAATACGGTTAAGAAGGATACACTTTATAAAGACACTGTTGACCTTGGTTTGGGACACTATCGAATGAACTTGGAAGACTCCGGCCACAATGGATTGGAGTTTTGGTTCATGCCGCAACAAGGGTTTGGTTATTTGCAGATATCGGACATGGACGGAAGGGTACTGCACCGTTTTGAAAGTGATTGTGGAATTGGCGAACAATTGGATTTTACGGTAAAGAACAACCCCAAACTGGATGATACCGTTGAGCAAAGTTTATTGAAGCTTCATCCCAGAAGGATACAAGACCAAACACAATTGTTTGTGCAACTGGAAAAACCCATGGATGGTGAAATCCATATCTTGAAAGACGGCGATATACAAGAGAAGATTCCGTTCACCCAAATACAGGACACCACTTTTGATATTGATATGACCCAGTACGAGGACGGTCGTTATGTAATAGAGCTGTTTCTGAATGGTGAATCCAAATTAAAGCAGCGTATATCCAAACAAACGCGACAGCAATAGCAGAAAAGAAGCCTTGGCTGCACCTTGACTTGGGAGTCAAAAGTGTACCATCTACAGGAATTAACAGAACTTTTACAAAACCCACCGCTTTCAAAGGGAGTAAAAGCGCAAAAAACACATAGTTTTATTCAACAAATGACAAAAAAACAGGAATAGAGCAAAAAAAATATCATCATCTGTTAAAAAAAAGCAAATTCCGCTTTAAATTTTATTTACTTTTAGTCTTGGGTATTGTTTTATAAAATAATTTATAACGACAAGCCCAAAAACCTATGGGAGGACTATTTCTACATACAGATGAGGTTTTGCTGAATCGTTTGCGAAACAACGATGAAAATGCATTGACCGAACTGTACAACAGATATTGGAACCCAGTTTATCTTTACACATATAACGTACTTAGGGACAAAGAGGTGTGCAAGGACATTGTGCAAGATTTGTTCATGGACCTATGGAAAAGAAGGGAAAAACTCCATGTTACTTCTACATTCAAGAGTTATCTTTTTTCCAGTGCCCGTTATCAAATATTTGCCCAAATACGAAAAAAGGAAAAAAGCCTAGGCTCCCACCTTTTTGAAAATCTGGACCAACGGTTGCACTATAATTCCCCCGAGTCCGAGTATCTCTATCAAGAACTGGTACAAAGAATAAGTACCACCGTGGAGAGCTTACCACAAAAGTGCAGGGAAGTATACACCCTTAGCCGGGAGGAGCAGCTTAGCCATGCTGAAATTTCCCAATTTTTGGATATTTCCACAAAGACCGTTGAAAACCATATTACCAAGGCCCTTAAAGTATTGCGCAGTTCGGTAGGCACCTATCTTTTGGCCATATTGCTTCTATTTCACGGATAATTACCTACGACAAACCCTCTGTTTTTCAACCATAAACGAGAAAAAACAAAAAAATCCCTTTTTGGACTAGGGGATGTTTGCTTTTACCAACACTATATAACTGAAGGACCCTAATTGGATCCACATAGCAACAATGGACAAAAAGAATTTTTTATCCCTTTTGGAGAGATATCAGGATGGCACCACCACTCCTGAAGAAGAGCAAATGCTATTGAACTATCTGGATAGTTTCCAGAACGAACACGATGATGAATGGCCTTCGGCATTAGGAAATTCTGAAGCACTCAAAAGAGATATTTTGGATGGAATACTCCAAAATATGGGCAAGGAAAAGTCAAAAAACAGGCTTCCCAAGCGGTTCCCTTCCCAAAAGTTTTTAAAGTATGCGGCCGGCATCGCCATTTTACTTGGCTCAACATATCTGTTCTTTGAAATTGATGACCATAAGAAAGCGAACCTGCCCCTACTTCAACCGGAAAACAGTATCGTGTTGAAGTTGGATAATGGGAGCACCGATGTGATTTCTGAAAATGACCGTAAAAACATTACGGATTCCCAAGGAAACGTGGTAGGGGTCCAAACCGGAAACACCATTACCTATGCCCAAGAGAAAAAAGAGCAAAAGGAATTGGTTTACAATGAATTGACCGTTCCATTGGGCAAACGGTTCGACTTGGTTCTTTCCGATGGCACTTCCGTAAAGCTCAACGCCGGGAGCACCATTAAATATCCCATTCAATTCATTGAAGGTCATAACAGGGAGGTGGAGATTTGGGGAGAAGCCTTCTTTGATGTTACCAGAGATGAGAACCATCCTTTCTTGGTGACCGCCAATAACGTACAAGTTGAGGTACTGGGAACAAAATTCAATGTTTCCTCCTATCCTGAGGACGATGACATCTCAACTGTTTTGGTGGAAGGCTCGGTACAATTGACAAACAAGGACAAGTCCAATTTGGATGATTCCTTTGTGATTGTCCCCAACCAAAAAGCGTCATGGGACAAGAACTCGGAAAAAATGACCATAGAGGAAGTCGAAACCGACATTTATACCTCATGGACCAGTGGAAGGATAATTTTCAAGAACATCCCTTTCAAAAACATCCGTAAAAAACTGGAACGACGCTATAACGTTACCATCATCAACAACAATCAGGCCCTGGACGAAAAGTTTTACAACGCCTCTTTTGACATAGAGACCATAGAACAGGTCATGAAAGCCTTTAAAGAAAACTACTCAATAGATTACTCAATAACTGATAATCAGATAATTATTAACTAAAAACAAGAGAATACATGAGCGAAAACTAACAAACTAACAATTCCAAAAATCACAAAATCGGAGAATGGGCGAACATCCTCCGATTAGTAAAAAGTGATCTAACTAAAGTAAAACCACAATAACGTTTTTAAAAGTATGAAAAAAACAACTAATTCGGGTGTGTCCGCATGGTACATCCCGAAATTTGACCTCAAAATGAAACTCACTACAGTTTTGCTGATAGTTTCGTTGTTCAAGATCCAAGCTAGTTCATACTCCCAAACAACGAAAATATCGCTAAATCTAAAGCAAGTCAGTGTAGAAAAAGTGCTCGACGAGATTGAGCGTAACACTGAGTTTAAATTCTTGGCCGACACCCAAGAAGTGAAATTGGGACGGATCGTTTCAATCAGAGTAAGGAATGAAAAGGTTGAGACCATTCTGGATAGGATTTTCCGCAATAGCGACGTCATCTATTCTATTTTGGACAAGCAAATTGTCTTGAAAAGGGATAGAGATCGCCCAGCTGTGGAAGTCAAAACCCAAACAGCGGTACAAAGATCGGTATCTGGAACCGTTGTAGATGCAGACGGACAACCCTTGCCCGGGGTAAATGTCGTGGAAAAAGGAACGGGCAATGGAACCTCAACCGATTTTGATGGAAACTATAGTATTGCCATATCCAACGATTCGGCAGTATTGGTATTCTCTTATTTAGGGTTTGTTTCCGTGGAAATCCCAGTGGGCGGGCAATCCACTGTCAATACTACCCTACAGGAAGATGTTGGCGAGCTGGATGAAGTTGTTGTTACCGCACTTGGTATTCGAAAAGATGCCAAGGCCTTGGGGTACTCCGTGGCCAAAGTTGGCGAAGAACGGATCCTAGCCAGTGGTACTCCTGTGAATGCCCTACAATCCTTATACGGAACCGCATCAGGGGTTACCGTGGCCTCAACCGCCACTGGTCCTTCAGGAGGTATGAAAATCAATATCCGTAATGCGGTATCCTTCGATGAGAACTCAACCACCCGCCCCTTGATCGTAGTGGATGGTATTCCAATTCACGATGAGAACACCAACATTACAGCCAATGCAAGAACAGGTAGGGACAATGGTACGGGTATCAACGACATTAACCCTGACGACATCCAATCCTTTGAAATCCTTAAAGGTGCAAAAGCATCCGTACTCTATGGTAGTGAAGGGGCCAACGGGGTAATCTTGATCACCACCAAAAGTGGTTCAAGAAACCGTGGATTGGGAATCTCAGCTTCCTTTACCACCACCATGGAAGAAAGTGCTTTCATGCCCGAGTTGCAAAACCAATACGGGACAGGTAGAAGTGCCAGTACTTCCCAAACCGATGACCAAGGTTACTTCTTGGATGAAAACAATGAAAGAACATTGGACGTGGCAGGTTCTGCCTTTGGTCCCAAATACGATCCCAGCGTGGTATTGAACTGGTGGGATGGATCCAGAAGGCCTTGGGTTGCCAACAACAAGTCTGTTTATGACCAGTTATTCCGCACAGGCTCTCAACAAACAGCCAATGTTTCGTTAAGCTCAGGAGGTGAAAAAGGATCTATCCGTTTTTCCTATACCAATTTGAGGTACAACCCCATTTATCCTGGGGCAAAGTACACCAAGAACACCTTTAGTTTAAATACTTCTTATGAAATCAATGATAATATTTCCTTGAAGTATGTCAGCAACCTGTTTACTACGAGCAATTACAACGCTTCCTATGAAGGATCCTTTGATGCCCAGGGAGCCACATCCAGTTTAGGGGCCTATTCCAGTGACATTGATGTTGACCTGTTGCGAAGCTATTTGGTAACAGACAACGGTTTCAACTATTTCGCCAATCCGGAAAGACGAAGCAATTTCATTTCGAATGGTAGATCATCCGTGGTAAGTACCTTGTGGGACTGGACGCAGAATGTATCGGACTTTAACCGTTTGCACAGTCTACAATCCCTTACTTTGGATCTGACGTTCAACGATAATTTGAGTGCCTCTATTTTAGGTGGACTTGATTACACCACTGAACGCAATATATACAAAGGAAAACTGCAAGACCCTGATTTGATAGGTCCCAACAGTGGATCTGTATTCAGGGATACCAATAGGATCATTAGAAAGACCTACGGACAGGCCACCTTTAACTACGACTACACTTGGAACGACTTTGGTTTCAACGGGTTTGTGGGTGGTGTTATCAGAAGCAACTATTTTGAGAGCAAAGGAGCCGAGAAAATTGGTGGTTTTGTAATCCCCAACTTCTTCTCTTTCTCAAACCTTCCTTCTGGAGTACAACCACAATATGTCTATGACAATGGTGAAGATATCCTGTATAGTCTCTTGGGTTCATTCCAAGTGGATTGGGACGATCAAATCTACGTTGAGGCCCAGGCCCGTCAAGATTGGTCTTCCATTTTGCCTCCTGGGAACAACAGTTATTTCTATCCTGGAGCAAGTGCCACTTGGATCGCCTCCAATTCATTTGAGCTTCCTGAGGCCATTCAGTTCTTAAAGTTGAGAACTTCTTGGGCCGATGTGGGTAGACCAGGTCCCTTGTATTTCAGTAACGTAAACCTAGGCGTATCGGCTTCTGGAGGTGGATTTATCTTGACTCCTCCGAACGACCTTCCTCCCATCGACGAAAACTTCGTTCCCAACTTAAAACCGGAACGTAAGCGCGAATACGAAGTAGGTCTTGAAGGATACTTCTTCCGAGGCAGGAGATTGGGGATAGATTTCTCCTATTACCATGCCAACACTTATGACCAGATCATGAAGGTGGCAGCGCCTCCCGGATTGGGTGTGGACAACATCCGAATCAACGCCGGTGATGTGCAAAATAAAGGATGGGAACTTGCCCTGAGGACCAAGCCTGTTGTGGGCAAGGATTTTCAGTGGGATGTGGATATGACCTTCGCATCGAGCAAGACCAAGGTAAAAAGACTTGACGGTGACATTACCTCTTTATCACTTTGGAGCAGAAATGGCTTGAATGCCGTTGCCGAAGTGGGTGGTGAGTATGGACTTATTGTCCAGCAGAGTGGAAACTACCGCTACATCAACCCATCGGATGACAGCGACCCCAACAACGGGGAGCTTGTTGTGGACAGTAACGGACAACGTTATGCCTATTCTACCCGAAGCAACAAAAAAGTCGGAAAATTGCTTCCAGACGTAACCGGAGGACTTTTTACAAGGTTCAACTACAAAAACTTCGGATTGGTCGTGAACATGGACTACTCCTTTGGGGCCACGTTCATCAATGAAGCGGAAACCTACATGATGGCTGCCGGGGTACTTAACGAAAGTTTGGCCTACCGTGATGCAGCAAGTGGAGGTATTCCTTACTACTTGAACGATGAAGGTCAGAAAGTAGGCGGTACCAACCCCAATGGGGCAACTTATAACGATGGGGTATTATTGAACGGTGTTCGTGCAGACGGCACACCCAACGCGCAAGTGGTATCTGCCGAAGAATATTATGGCTCCTCTTACTTTTCAAACGGTTTCTTCCCTGAAGACAGACTGTTTAAAAGCGATTATATAGCCTTACGGAACATTGCCTTGGATTATAGGCTCCCAGACCTTTCGGATAAGATAGGACTACGGGATATCGTACTTTCCGTTTTTGCGAACAATGTTGCCTATATCTACAAGGCCGCTCCGAACACCATTCCTGAATCTACCAATGGTACAGGATGGGCACAAGGTTCCTATGGAACCACGGCGCTGCCATCGCAACGTTCAATAGGATTGTCAATAAAGGCTAAGCTTTAATCAAAAAACATAACTATGAAAAATTCAGTAATTAAAACCCTACTATCCTTGCTTCTTGTATTTGGGGCAAACGGATGTCAAAGTGAACTGGAGGAACTCTACCAAGATCCCGATGGCTTTTCCAAAACCCAGGCGGACAAGGCAGGTGTAAGTATCATAGCAGGTTATTTTACCTCACAATTGACCCGCGGCTTTTTGCTTCGGGGTGATTATGGGTCCGCTTACCACCAATTAAGGAGTGGATCGCGTATCATGGGAACCGGTGTTCAATTATATTACACCACCAATGCATACGGATACGCATACGCCTTGTATGATGTTGAAAACGATTGGGGTTCCAATTCGTTCAACAGGACGGTGTTCAACAACATCAACAGTCCATGGATCAAGCAGGTACTATGGGGCCAGAAGGAATACAACAAGATTCCGGAAGACCAAAGAACCCAATCAGACGAACTTTATATGCGATTGTTGCATGTATTGAAAGCCTATGGATATCAAAGGGCCATTGACCTTTATGACGAGGTTCCCTATTTCCAAACCGGTTCCGCCGGGGCCTTGGATGGGGAAAAGGCAGAATACTTGGGCCAAGAGGAAATTTATCCCATCATCATTGAAGAATTGAAGGAGATTGAAGCGTATTTGGCCAATTTAACCTTGGACGATGCCACGCAAACCTCATTTCAACAACAGGATGTAATTTTCAGCGGCGACATCACCCAATGGAGAAAGTACATCAACTCCTTGCGACTGCGTTGGGCCATGAATGTCAGTGAAGTCATGCCTACCATTACCTCAACGGTAATTGCGGAATTGAGTGGAAAACCCATGTTCGATCAATCCACCGATGTGGCTGGATTGGCAGATATAGCCATCGTGGAGCCTTATCGACTTCAGGTGGAACTGGGTATTACAAGAGCTTTCAGGGAACGTGCCGATGAGGCCCGTGCCCCAAAAAGGTTTTTGCAAGATGTGATGCACTGTATCCCTGAAGAGAAAAGCGTGGTGGTAAACGGGGAGACCCTTTACTATTACGACAGTGACAATGCAGAGGAAGGACTTGCCAATGGTACCGTAGACCCAAGGGTTGCCTATTTGTTCTCCAAGGACATTTTGGGTAGATATATAGGTGCCGAAACAGACTTTGATAATGGAAGTGATCCAAATAGCTATTTCAGCAAAGCCATGAGGGGATATTATATCAACCACCCCATCATGACGGATTTGGCCGTTACCGAAATTACCTTTGGTGCCGCTGGAAATGAGCACACCATCAAACTAAATGATGAGGCTACTGCCGACCTTACCAAGAGAGAGGCATTTCTTTTGGATGCTTTCAGAACCTTTTGTGGACAATATCTTGATATTGGTTGGACAATCGGTACCGATAAAAACATGATCTCTGAATACAACGTACGTCCGCAGTTCAATTTTGATATACGCTATCCCACCCTTCACGCAGTGGAAACCGAGCTTTCCTTGGCGGAAGCTGCCGTAAGGGGACTTGGTGCCGTAAGTGGAAGTGCACGTGACCATTACAAAAGGGCCATTGAGCTATCCTGCAAGTATTGGTACCAAATGAATACGGCAAACGCCTATTCAAAGCAGACCACACCATCGTTCCCAAGCAACATGGACCAGTCCAGGATAGACCGTGACCGT
Organism: Flagellimonas olearia; assembly: GCF_004150225.1. Classification (NCBI taxonomy): domain Bacteria; kingdom Pseudomonadati; phylum Bacteroidota; class Flavobacteriia; order Flavobacteriales; family Flavobacteriaceae; genus Flagellimonas; species Flagellimonas olearia. The sequence continues at coordinate 70,469 of NZ_ML142911.1, forward strand.
CCCGATATGGAGTATAACGAAAGTGCATATGCCGAATATGAGGCGCAGCGATTTGACGGATTGACCGATGAGGAAAAAGTAAGGTCTATCTTCAACCAGTTGCAGTTGCACTACAACATGTTCAACTTTGAGACCCCTTATACCAATGCCCGTCGTTTGATCAGCTACTTGGGCGACAATCCAGGGGCTCCGTATGAGGTGTTCCAATGGAAGGAAAGGTTCCTTTACAATCCAAGTATTCAGGCAACCGACCCAGAGAATTGGGCACGGATCAGTCAACATGACGATTACAACCTGCCTATTTGGTTTACAGGTCGCCAGACGAAGTGGAAAAATGTTTTGGAATAAGATTATTAACCTATAACCTTTAAGAAATGAAAAGAATATTGTTATTAGTATTCTCCTTGACCATATTTATTTCCTGTAGCAAAGATGACAGTGCCTCGATCATAGGTACGGCAAGTGCCAATGATGGTAATGTTGTCTCGGGAATCACGGTAAAACTCTATAACGAAAGTGCCTCTTTGGTGGAAAGTACCACTACCGGCAGTGAAGGAAACTTTTCCTTTACCGGGCTGGAAGCAGGCAACTACTATGTGGGGGCCACCGTGACGATTGAAGGAAATGTATGGGACACAGGAAATACGCCACAATTGGTATATGTCAGTGACGACATTGTTAAAGAAGTAGCCTTGACATTGAACCAAAAATAAGAACTCTTACCAAGTGAAAATCTTGGATAAAAATGCAAATCCATTGTAAACAATGGATGGGTAGTGATTTGTTTTGAGTTAGTATAGTCGCGGGATTGCCGACCTATTTTTAGGTCGGCTTTCCTTTTTTATGGGCCAAAGCTCTCCCTCCCAAACGCATATTCTATTTGCCAAATACCGGGTCAAATCCATTCTAAGGCAAAAAAAACAACGCTTCGGGCAAATTTTGTATTAGCCATCCAATACAAATACACCTACCTTAACAGGTGTTTTCTTAACCTGAAAACCATCACAGTCTAAACCAAACAATTACAAATCGTTATAATGGACAGAAGAAAATTTGTCAAACAAAAACTTATGGCCACCACTGCCTTGGGATTAGGTGGAATCAGTCTTGGCACTGCTGGAGAGAAGCTTGGTACCCCACCAGTAAAAAACACCTTCCAGTTAAAATACGCCCCCCATTTAGGTATGTTCAAAAACCATGCAGGGGATGACCCAGTGGACCAGCTCAACTTTATGGCCGATCAAGGGTTCACTGCTTTTGAGGACAATGGTATGAAGGGGCGATCTATTCAAACCCAGGAAAAAATGGCCAGCACCATGGCCAAACGCAATATGACCATGGGTGTATTTGTGGCCCACGAGATTTTCTGGAAAGAGCCCTATTTAACCAATGGCGACACAGCCCTTCGGGAAAAGTTCCTAAAAGAAATCCAAGAAAGTGTTGCAGTGGCCAAACGGGTCAATGCCAAATGGATGACGGTTGTTCCCGGACACATAGCCCCTCGTTTAAACATGGCCTACCAGACCACCAATGTCGTTGAAGCATTGAAAAGGGCCTCGGACATTTTGGAGCCCCACGGCATCACCATGGTTTTGGAGCCTTTAAATTTTAGGGACCACCCCGGTCTGTTCCTGTCAGAAAGTCCGCAGGCATTCTCTGTTTGCAAATCAGTGGACAGCCCATCGTGCAAAATTCTATTCGACATTTACCACCAACAGATACAGGAAGGCAATCTTATACCCAACATTGATGCTTGTTGGGATGAAATAGGATACTTCCAAATAGGCGATAATCCTGGGAGAAACGAACCCACCACTGGCGAAATCAATTATACGAATGTCTTCAAACATATCCATTCCAAAGGATTCCAGGGAATCTTGGGTATGGAGCATGGCAACTCCATTCAAGGAAAAGAAGGGGAACTGGCCGTAATCGAAGCGTATAAGAAGAGTGATACTTTTTGAAGGAAAAATTAATGAGCATTAAAAAATATTTGATTCCCACACTCTTGTGCCTTGGGATAAATCTAGGACAAGCACAAGACAAGGATGCCTACGTACAAGCACTTACCGGGACCGATTTAAGCATCGATATGGTAGCCATCCCTGAAGGCACTTTTATGTTGGGAAGCCCTGATGGGGAACATGGAAGAAATGCAGACGAAGGTCCCCAACGAAACATGGACATTCCTGGTTTTTGGATGTCCCAATATGAAATAACCTGGGAATTGTATAATCTATTCCTTCAACGCAGCATAGATCAAATTGTGGAAGAACACAAAGGTTCCGATGTAAATCTGGAAGTAGATGCCGTGACCGGGGCAACCATTCCTTATGTGGACATGAGTTTGGGAATGGGTACGGAATCCGGGCTTCCCATTGGTAATGTGACCCAATTGGCCGCCTCCAAGTTTTGTGAATGGCTGTCGGCCAAAACGGGACATTTTTACCGACTTCCCACCGAGGCGGAATGGGAGTATGCCGCCAGGGCCGGAAGCCAGGACCCTTATTTTTTTGAGGGCGATACCCTTGAAGAATATGCCTGGTATAGTCAAAATAGTGATGACACCTACCATCCGGTTGGTGAAAAAAAACCCAACCCTTGGGGGTTGTACGACATTTATGGTAATGTGGCCGAATGGACTTTGGACCAATATTCCCCTGATGCCTACCAAGACAAGAACGCGTACTTTCAACCTATTCAAAAAGAATACCCGGTGGTGGTACGGGGAGGCTCATTCAAGGATGATGCTACAGAGCTGCGAAGTGCTTCGCGAAAAGTATCAAAACCACTTTGGAAACAAAGGGACCCACAGTTTCCGCGCAGCAAATGGTGGCATACCGATGCCCCTTTTGTGGGCTTCAGGATTGTGCGGCCGATGACCCCTCCACCCCCAGAAGACTATCACCTATACTGGATACATAAAAATTAACGACCCATTTGAAGAAAAAATCTAAGAGATGAAAAACCAAGAAAACAAAAAAGAATCCCGAAGAAATTTTGTGAAGGGTACTGCGCTGCTCTCCACAGGGCTACTATTGCCCACCATGAAAATAGAGGCCATGGCCAATGTTTTCAACGAAAAGAAACTAAAACTCGCTTTGGTCGGTTGTGGCGGACGCGGAACAGGCGCTGCCAACCAAGCCTTGGAAGCCGATGATAATATTGAACTGGTTGCCATGGCCGATGCCTTTGAGGACCGATTGAACAGTAGCCTTGGCAGCTTAAGCGAAAAATATGAAGGTACCGGTAAGGTCAATGTCAAAGATCGCAATAAATTTTATGGATTCGATGCCTATAAAAAAGCCATAGATATGGCAGATGTGGTCATTTTGGCGACGCCTCCAGGTTTTAGGCCCTATCATTTTGCCTATGCGGTGGAAAGTGGAAAACACGTCTTTATGGAAAAGCCTGTGGCTACGGATGCCCCAGGAATCCGAAAAGTTTTGGAGACCGCAAAATTGGCCGAGACAAAAAAACTCAATGTTGTGGTGGGTCTACAAAGAAGGTACCAAGAAAACTATTTGAACACTCTGGCAAGGATAAAAGCTGGTGATATCGGTAAAATTGTATCTGGGCAAGTCTACTGGAACAGTGCCGGGGTATGGGTGCGTCCAAGAGAGGCCAGTCAGAGCGAATTGGAGTACCAAATGCGCAATTGGTATTACTTTAACTGGCTATGTGGCGACCATATTTTGGAGCAACATATCCATAATATAGATGTGGCCAACTGGTTCATTGGTGAGTATCCCGTTTCCGCACAGGGTATGGGAGGAAGACTGGTTAGAAATGGCAAGGACCATGGTGAAATTTTTGACCACCACTTTGTGGAGTTCACCTATCCCAGCGGGGCCGTTGTGGCCAGTCAATGCCGCCATCAGCCCAACACCATGAACAGGGTTGGAGAGGTGTTCCAAGGAACCAAAGGTTCTGTGAGTACCAACGACGCCGGGACCGCAAAGTTATTCGACCTCTCGGGCAACGAAATCCAGACCATATCCAATTCCGAAGGACACAATCCTTATCAAGAGGAACACAACAGGCTTTTTGCTTCCATCAGAAACAAGGGTGTGATCAATAATGCGGAATATGGGGCCAAAAGCTCCATGAGCGCCATCTTGGGAAGAATGGCCACCTATAGTGGAAAAGTCATCAACTGGGATGACGCCATTAATTCTGAAATTAGACTGGTACCCGAAGAAATGACCTGGAATTCCGAACCTCCTACCCAACCCAATGCGGAAGGAAAGTATCCTGTTCCCATCCCCGGCAAGACGATTGTTGTTTAAAGGATAAACCCCTATTCATCATAAGACAAAAAGCCCGGAAACCAACATTTCCGGGCTTTTTAAATTGAAAAAAGACGCAGCCTTAGCTGATTACTGCGCCTTTTCATCTACCAAACAAACTAACTAAGGTCAATACTTTTGCTGTGCTCGCTTGATTATCTGTGAAGGTTCTTACTTCTTAAAAAGTCGATGAGAATCTGTGGCCTATCTGTTTGGATCATATCGATGTTGTTTTCCAAGAACCACTCATACACGGAAGGGTCCAAAGCCGCTTTCTCATCATCATGTCCCCCATTGTGCTGTGGCCACAAGGAGTTTACCCACACAGAAGCTCCCTTCTCACGAATGTCATCGAAATCCCCAATAAGGGAAATGGTATCTTGGGGTACGGTAAATTCAAAAGCCACTGGTATAGCTTGTTCCAAATATTCATCAATATGCTGTTTGGCCTTGGGGTCGTTCAATCTAACAATGGGCATGAAGAACACCTTATCCAAATAGGAACCAAATTCTTCCTTTACCTGACTATAGGGAATACCTCCTTTGATAACCACCTGATTTTGTGTTCCGGTTTTCTCCATGACCTCAAAACACTTATCAAAAATGTCATAGCTCTTATCCAGATTTACCAAGATTTTTCCCTTACATACTTCCAGGGCTTCTTCCAAGGTTGGAATCTTATGGGGAGTACTGTGCCCTATACCATCCCTTAATTGCAAGCCCTGTAAATATTCCCAAGTCAGTTCGGATACTTTACCGGTCCCTGTGGTGGTTCTATCCACTGTGACATCATGCATCAACACCAACTGTCCGTCCTTGGTTTGCCGAACATCTATCTCTACCATGTCCACGCCCATATCAATACAGTTTTGAATGGCCTGTAAGGAATTTTCAGGGGCATTTCGCCAATCTCCCCTATGGGCCACCACAATTACTTGATCATTATGGGAATCTTCAAGATTGGCAATAAGCTCATCAATGGAAACCGGGTTTGCATCCGATTGCACAATTTGTTGTTCTGCAGGAGCATTGTCTTGTTCTTGAACTTTGTTTTCCCCGCATCCTGCCAAGCCCAACAAACTCATTGTGGTAATAAAAATGTACTTTTTCATATGGTTATGGTATTTACTCTTTTAAACTGTCAAAATTTCTGAGTCCTTTGCCGCTCAAGTACCCTATCAACTCCTCAGGACGATCGGTCATAATGGCGTTGGCTCCTTGCTCCAACAACCACCCCCATGCACTATCCGGCCCTTCCAATAAGGCTTTTTCATCGGTCCTTCCAGCACATAGTTCATCCCAAAGCGCAATGGCCAAAAAACCATCTCCTTTTTTCTTCATGATCGTCTTGGCAATATAAAGGGGTTCGGCATCCTCGGTATCAAAAATGGTTTCATAGTAAAAAGGGTCAAGATCATCCTCATAGTCTTGATGGAAGTTTTTCACATCTGGATTTTCCGGCCATAACTTGGGCATGTAAATGATGCTATCCATCAAACTGCCATATTTATCCCGCATGGTCTTTACGTCATCATTTCCCTTAAAAATGGCATGATCCACCGTACCTGTCCGCTGCAATACCTCATAAGCTTCCCGAACCCATTTACTTTCGGTCTTGTCCAAATTCACCATGATCTTGCCCTTGACCAATAGCATTACTTCTTCCAAAGTAGGCACTTGTTGCCCTGAGTGCCTTACCCCTGCCGCATTCTTTAATCGAAAGCTTTTGATTTCCTCTAGGGTGAGCTCACTTACCTTGCCCTTTCCGTTGGTAGTGCGATCCACTGTGTAATCATGCATGGCCACCAGATGGCCATCTTTGGTAAGTCGAAAATCCAGTTCTATGACATCTACACCCAAATCGATGCAACGTTGAATGGCCATTAAGGAGTTTTCCGGGGCATACCGCCAATCCCCCCTATGGGAAATGACCACAATATAGTCTTCGGAAGGGTTTTTAAGGTGCTGCAATATCTGCTCTGCTCTGCTAGTTTCAGGGCGGTGGGCCTCTTGGCCCACAACCCCTTGCAAACTAACCACTAAAAACCATATGACCAAACCCATAATTTTATACCAATGAGTGTCCATAATTCTTATTGATGGATTTAAAATCAATATCCCGGATTTTGTTGTAAAGCCGGATCGGCCGCTATCTGACTGGCCGGCAAAGGCAACAACAACTTATTGACATCCGTTATACCCAATATGGATTGTGCGCGGTCCTGCCTTAAAAGGTCAAACCAACGATGGCCTTCCCAAACCAACTCCAACCTTCTTTGAAGGTCAATTTCTTCAAAGACCGATTGTTGGTCCGTTGCTCCAGTGTAGTCGCCCAAATTGGCCCTGTTCCGAACTAGGTCCAAATAGGATAAGGCCTCATCTGGATTGTCCATTTCATTTTCAATTTCAGCCAGCATGAGCAATACATCGGCATAACGCAGTACCACCCAATCACTACCTGAATCACCCACCACGGTAGAGGGAACGGCAATTTTATTGGTATACGCCAATCCAGACTCCAAGGCGCCGACATAAATTCCTTTTCGGGCATCGTCATCAGCATACAAGGCATAAAAATCAGGTTTTAACACTCCATGGCCCTTTGTTCCTGCCAACCCTCCATCTTGTCGTCCTGTAGGATTGAACATTCTATAGGCATCGGAACCCTCACTATTGGAATTGATCCCAGAGGCATATTGTACCACAAAAATCAATTCCTCATTCAACTCATTTTCCAAGGAAAACACCTCGTCCACCGCAACCAAATCATGCACATTGGAACTTACCACATCCAAAAGACTTGATCTGGCACTGGAATAATCCTTGAGGGTAAGGTGTACTTTTCCCAATAAGGCCTGAGCGGCAGTTTTCACCACTCTACCCTTATTACCATCATTCCGAACGGGCAATAGATCTATGGCTTCGTCCAAATCGGCAATAATCTGTGAATACACCTCGCCAACGGGAGTTCGCACTTGGCCAAAATACTCTTGGGGGTTGGTCACCTCATCGGTCACCAAGGGAACATCACCAAAGGTGCGCACCAAATTAAAGTAGAGCATGGCCCTGATAAATAGCATCTCCCCAATCCTTGTATTCTTGGTGGCGCCAACTTCAAAATCAATATCCTGAATACGGTTGATGACAATATTGGCCCTTTGGATCCCTTTATAACTGTCTTCCCAAACATTGGCTATTAGGCTACTTTGGGGTATCACGTTAAAGTCATCCAACATACCGTACACCCCTCCATCATTGGCAGGAGTCTCATCATAGGCGTCCTCACCGGGCAGTTCTCCCACGGCAGGCATAGCGGTATCGTACACCCCAGTGAACTGTAAGGTTGCAAAAACCGCATTTACAGCTTCTTCCAACTCGGCCTCATTGGTATAAAAATTATCCGCAACCTTGGTGGTCCTAGGATTTTGTATAAGCTCTTTTTCGCACGCTGTTGTGACCATGGCCAAAACAGCGATCAATAGGTATGAAAACTTTTTCATTGTACTAGCTTTGATTTTTTAGTAAGATATTTTTAAGCCTACGGTGTAGGTTTTGGCTATAGGATAATTACCACCGGTGTTGTATCCCGAGGTAAGGATATCACTTGAAGTACCGTCTGGGTTCCAGCCCCTCCACTTTGTGGAAGTGAATAAATTGTTCCCGGAGAGATAGACTTGAAGGCTTGACAGCTTGATCTTGTCCAAGAAATTTTTCTGGAAACTATATCCTACGCGCAAATCCCTGAATCTTAAATAATCCCCATTGCCGTCTTCCACAGTCACAGAACTTCTTAAAATCTTTCTGGAGTTAGAAAAGTTTCCAAAATTGGGCTGTCCCAAAAATCCATCAGGGTTGTTCTCTGGATGGTATCTATTGTTGAAGTAATACGTGGTAGGCAAGGCAAAACCTTCGCCAGCCTCGGTCAGTGAGCTTAAGTCACCATCCAACAAAGTTCTACCCTCAACCCCTACAAAGTTGAAGCTCAAGGTGAATCCCTTATAATCCAGATTTGCCCCAAAGCCGTATGTAAAATCCGGCGCAAAAGTGCCCTTGGCCACTTTATCATCATCATTGATGGTACCATCGCCATTCACATCCACTGCCCTAAGATCCCCGGTAAGGGTTCCATCCAAATGGGGGTAGCTATCAATTTCTTCCTGTGTTTTAAAAACCCCATCGACCTTGTAACCATAGATCTCCGCAATGGGATGGCCTATCTGGGTCACAAACAATTGATCCCTACCTGTGGCAATTCTATCTTGACCTGGGCCCAGTGCCAATACTTTGTTTTCATAAGAAGTAAAATTGGCATTGAATCCAATCCCTACTTCTCCAATGGCAAAACCATTACCAATGACTTGAAATTCCCAGCCTTTGTTTTCCATTTCCCCAATATTGGCCAGAACATTGTCGTATCCGGTTTGTTGAGGAACAGGAACATCCAATAAAAGATCTTTGGTATTGGTCTTGTAATAGGCCATATTAAGGTTCAACTTATTGTTGAAGAGACCCAAATCCAGCCCAATGTTCAAGGATGAGGCCACTTCCCATCCCAAATCGGGATTCGGTGCTGAAGTGGTAATATACCCTGGGGCAATTCCACTATCAAACACATAATTGGAGTCAGTTACCAAAGCTTTAGAGCCATAGGTCCCAATCTGATTGTTCCCGGTTTGTCCCCAGCTAGCCGAAAGCTTTCCAAAACTTACGATATCGTTGCTTGGGAAGAAATTCTCCCTACTGAATACCCAACCTCCTGAAACGGATGGGAAATTACCCCACCTGTTGTTGATACCAAACCTAGAGGACCCATCACGTCTGATAGCCGCAGAGAAGAGGTATTTCGAGTCAAAGTCGTACTGCAAACGTGCCAGATACGATTCCAAGGTCCATATTCCTATACTGGCCGATGCCGTATAGGCGCTGGCCCCTGCAATATTCTGAATATTATCATCGGCAAATCCTGTTCCAGTGACCCTTGTATAATCCGTTCTTTCCTTTTGAAAAGTATACCCTCCCAACAAGTTAAAATGGTGCTTGCCAAAATCCCTGTCATAGGTCAGGGTATTTTCAATCAAGTAATTGACTTTGTTCTGCTTGTACTGATCTGCGTTGGCATCAGCCCTCGGTGCCGGGGTTCGATATGACCCCACTCCAATGGGGTAGTAATAATCCCTCACATAGGTATCGTAATCACCACCCAAAGACAATCGGTAGGTCAACCCTTCTATGATCTTGGCGTCCAAGAACAAGTTTCCAAAAGTTCTAAAACGCTGTTTCTTGTCCGTCACCAAGGTAGATGTCGCCACAAGATTTTCAACTGGTGTACCATTGATTCGAACTCCTTCTATTTCATGTTGTTCGTTCACCAATTGTTCGCTGATATTTATGCTGCCATCTTCCTTATAAGGGCTATAGAATGGAAAATTCAAAGGAATCAAGCCCAAAACACCGTTGCTACGACTCCCCTGATCCACGGAATTTTCAATGGAGTAAGACGGTTTAAGGTTGATCCCAAATTTGATCTTGTCATTTATCTTACTTTCCAAGTTTACAGAAGCAGAATAGCGCTTAAAGTCGGTTCCTATAACCACTCCTTCTTGATCGAAGTAACCTAGGGAAGTGTAATATTTGGTCTTCTCATTTCCTCCTGAAACGGAAAGTGCATAGTTGGAAATGGGGGCGGTCCTAAATCCTTCGTCCACCCAATCCGTATTGATGAGGCCAGATTCACCATTAAGGTATGGCAGCAGTTCTGGTAAGAACAATTCCCTCCCATCTATCTGTTTTCCATTGATAAGCTTGGTCACCCGTACCGCATTGGGATCGGATTCACTTCGGTTGGCGGGGTCTTTTGATACATAGCCCCAGTTGCGGGCCTCCGTCAAGAACTGGGCAAATTGATAGCCATCCACCAATTCTACCCCTGAACTTTGTTGCTGAACACCCCCATAGGTTTCCAAAGTAATCACAGGTTTTTGATTCGAAGAAAAGGAACCAGCCTTGGTCGTGATCAGAATAACCCCGTTGGCAGCCCTTGACCCATAAATGGCAGCAGAAGCTGCGTCTTTAAGAATGTTGATCTCTGCAATATCATTAGGATTCACCGAGCTGAGGGCACTGCCTTCTGTCAAAGGAAAACCGTCCACAACAATCAATGGGTTTGTCCCCGCCGTAAGGGTACCTGTACCCCTGATAATGATTTGGGAGTCCGCCCCTGGTTGCGCATTGGATTGGTTAACGATTACCCCTGAAAGCTTTCCGGCCAATTGCTGGTCTACCGTGGCAGCGGTGACATTTTCAAGTTCCTCGTTCTTGATTTCAGAAACAGAGCCCACCACTTTGGCGCGTGCCTGCTGTCCGTAACCGATCAGTACCACCTCCTGTAATGCGGAAGAGGCCAATTGTAACTGAACAATAAGTCCGCTTTCCCCGGTTACCAACACTTGCTCGGTGGTGTAACCAATGTAGGAGACTTCCAAAATAGCTTCTGGACCCACTTCCAACGTGAAATGGCCATCAAAATCTGTAGCCGTTCCATTCATAGTTCCCTTTTCAACAACCGATGCACCCGGAAGGGGATCTCCATTTTCATCCATGACCGTACCTGTAACCTCTTGAAAGGCTACTTCCACCACTTTTTGTGGGGCATTGGGTCTTTTGTCAATTGAGATGTTCTCATCAATGCGCCTAAACGCCAATCCCGCATCCTTGGCCAACAACTCCAAAAGAGACCTCAAGGAAACATTGCGATATGTTAGACTGTACTTATTTGTTAATCTGGAAATACCACGTCCGTATACAAAATTGAAAGTGGTTTGTTCTTCTATATTGCTAAGAATCTCCTCGATCGAGGCATTTTTGACCGATATATCGACCGAAACTTGGTCCAACTTCTGCGCTTTTACCGTTGATGCAAAAATTGGGTTCAGAAGCGCAACAATCACAATAAGGAAAGAAATTTTCATTGTCAACGCTATAAATTGTTTTATCGTTAGTGAATTCATAACTTCACAAAATGTTTAATGGTTATTTTTTAATCGTTAAATGGCCGCAGTCTGTTGATCCTCGCCAAAGTGTCGCAGACTGCTTTTTTGTTCTAGGGGTCTTATATCATAGGCTTTGTTCTTTTTATTTTCATTTAGTTAGTTCTTGCAAAAACCCTTAAAAAGGATATTTTCTTGATCTATATATTGGTAATCCATACCCTTGGTGGCATACTTGATACTCTCAAGGACCACCTGTAGTTTGGCATTTTCGTACCGTGCCGTGACATGGCAATTTTTCAGTTTATTGTTTTCAAAGTCAACATGAATGCCATACCATCTGGACAGCATTTCCGAGGCTTCCAAAAACGTAATATCATTAAAGCGGATGATACCATTTTTCCAATCGAGATAATTATCGTTGTCCAGTTTTGACTTTGTCATCACATCCTTTTCCCTGCTATACTCGGCCTTTTCGTTGGGCAATAGATATACCGTGTTCACTTGACCATTTTTTGAAGTAGACTGCACCTGTACTTTTCCAGTTTTCACGGTAACGGAAATATGGTCATTGAAGGCATAGGAATTTACATTGAATGAAGTTCCCAATACTTTGGTGGTGACTCCTTCGGTTTTGATGAGAAAAGGTTTGTTTGGATTTTTGGCCACTTCAAAAAAGGCTTCCCCGTTCAAGGTCACTTCCCTTACCGGGGCTCCCTCAAAACTTTCTGGAAATTCAATACTGCTACCAGCGTTCAGGGTTATCTGGGTGCCATCGCTCAGCACAATATCACTCCTTTGCCCCCATTCGGTGGTTTTGGTAATAATCGACTGTGCCAATTCTTGCTCTGGCTGTGTCTTGGACTCCAAATAGACGGCCGAACCCAAACCGACCAATATGAGGAGGGAAGCAGCCACTTTTACCAAGTAATTGTAAAAGGGGGTGGGAGCTTTTTTGGCTTCCCGGACAATTCCTGCCTTTTCTGCGAAGCCCAAGTATATCTCTTCCTTGATTTCCTTTTCCCCATCAAAATAAACCTCATCTTCTTCTTGACCATCATAAGAGTCAAGAACCCTGTCCAAAAGTTCTTCTTCTTGTTGGGTACAGTTACCCTCCAAATATTTATCGATAAGGTGTTTGATTTCTTTTTCGTTCATTCTTCGTTGTGGCCTCTACCCTATAAGAGGGAAAAATGAAGTAGAACCCTAAAAAAGATTTCGATTTTTTTTAAAAAAAATTTAGGACACCAACACAGCACCCCGTAACTGCTTAATGGACTGTGTAATATGATACTCCACCGTTTTTGTGGAAATATTCAATTGATAAGCGATTTCCTTGTTGGTAAGCTCATCGTATCTACTCATTTTAAAGATTTGGCGGGTCTTGGAAGGCAATAATTCTATACGCTTTGCCAAGGTGTTTTGGGTTTCCTTGAAGTATATCTCCTTTTCCACATTGTTTTCCCCAAAAAAAGCATGAGCCTTATCCAAAAAAGTGGTATCCAACCTTTTCCGTCTCAAAGACTCCAGACATCTATATTTAGTGGTAGCAAACAGGTATGCTTTGGTATCCTTTATCTGGAGTTCCTTTCTTTTGGACCACAGTGTAAAAAATACTTCCTGGACCACATCTTTTGCTTCCGTTTCGTCCTTTAAAAGCTTAAGGGAAAAAAGATAGAGCCTCTTCCAATGCCTATCATAGAGCTGCCGGAAGGCAAGTCCGTTGTCCTGTTGGGACAATAATAATAGGTGGGCATCAGAGGTATCCATATAGTTTTGTGATGTGGTACAATACTACTTAGAATACTTAAATGCAGTATTAATTAAACTTTAATTTTTGGGATATTCCTTAACAAGATACATCCCAAAAACACCAAAACCATCAAATCAACACCTATAGGGCATGAATTTCCCATACGCATAAAGTCACCGTCAATCAAAGGATTGGATCGTACCTTCCAATTTTTCAAAAAACTTCATTTCTGCCAAAAACTGCCAATCAAAATTCAAGGATTGATTGGCCAGGTGCACATGGTGGTCCTGATCCAAAATATAGTCTTTGGGTTTCTGCAATATCCGGGTTTTGGAATACACCCCTTCAAATCCCTTACGCAATTGGGCAAAAGCCTCTTTTTGGGCAAGAATTCCCTGTAAGCCCTTTTTCCTTTCCTCCACAGACGGTAATGCATCCACCATTGCCAGTTCCTCGACAAGGTCCGCTGAAAAAACAACTAAACCGGCTACCTCTTTGTAGACCTCTAAAGTATAGGTGTTCCTGTCCGCAACTTGGGAAAGTGAATCTATAACCCCCAACACCTGTTCTCCCGTGGCAGAGATTTCTTTTGCATGGGCTATTCTTTCCGAATTGGCCTCGGTCCATTTGCCTGGGTTGTTTGCATCCGGTAAATCCATCACTCCTTTCTCCAAAGGAGATTCCATGGTCTTTAAGTAATTACGTTGATTTCCTTTTAAGAGAATATTTTTCCATTTGTCCACTGGATCTTCCAACTTATCTATAAAGGCTAACTCCCCATCCATGGCCGTGTCACCAAAATATCGAAAACGAAAAACATCCTTAAACTCTTCTTTTGAGCGTTTATCACCAGCCCATGCATATTCGGCAAAGGCCAAGATGCCCCTCTTGTAGAGTTCAAAATGGGGCGAATCGTCATCCCATAAGGTCAATAACAACCCATTCAACCCATTGTCAATGGAACTTAGGGCAAAACTTCGGATATTTTCAATATTGCTCTCATTCTGCGGCATTAAAACCCACCGGGTTTGGCCTGCCGTAGCCCCAATTGCTTTTAGTCCATGGTCTTCAAACCATTTCATGGCCTTCTTGTTACCGTAAATCTGGGGCGACCTATAGTTCCATCTCATATAGATGGTGTTTCTAGGAAAATCATCCAAAAATTGGTTCAAATCGGTTTCTTTGACGGCCCAAAGACTATCTACCTGTTCTTTGGTGTACTCATCGTAGTGCATGGTTCTATACACCCCTACTTCCTTGAACAGCATATCATCCCACATAATTGGAATGCGCCCTTGTTCCTCCGCAAATTGGGAAACCTTATCCAACCACTCCAATTGCAAGTCCAAGCTAGACCTACCGCTATTGCCTCCGGTAGTATGTACCTCATCCCCTCCCAAGTGTAGGTAATTGCCATGCGGAAAAGCTTCCAAGGCGTCCCTATACAAATCAAACTGCACTTCATAGGTTTCATCCAATAAGGGATTGAAGGCCCAGTCACTTTTAGGGTCGTCCCTTAAATGTTCAAAGGCTTTATGCTTCAAGACAAAAGATGCATGGCCCAACCCTTGCACCAATGGACTGATCCTGATGTTGTGCTTTAGGGCATATGCACTGATTTCCTTCCATTGCTCCTTTGATAGGGCATCTTTGGATCCTACTATGGGTCTTCTGGAATATTGAAGCTTGTCCTCTATCTCAATAATGATGGCATTGATTTTATAATCGGCAAGCTCATTGATCAGTTTGAGGTAGTAATCGTAGGTATCCAAGTGGTGTTTTACATCCAAATGGATGGGCCTATAGGCCAGCTTGGGGGCATCGGTTATTTGAACAAGGGGTAAGTTCACCTCTTGATCTTTGGCATCCTGAATCAACTGCTCCAAGGTCTTCATTCCATAAAAAGCACCTGCCTGATCCTTTCCAACAATTTCAATGGTTTCCTCCCCTATGACCAAGGAATACCCTTCAGCGTTCGTGTCCAGATTTTCATCAATGGTTATAGTGACATCTGCATCATCTGCCTGTTCCTTCAAATTAAGGTATTCACTCATTTGGAGTTCCGTTGTAAAAGAACCCCCATAGGTTTGGATGTTCTGGGGTTCAATCTTGCTTACCCCTGAGATTTCAAAGGAATCGGGAGAAGGTAATATGTGAAATTCACCCAAGGGTGTTGATTTCTCGCCACAGGCCACCATGACCACGGCCATCAGGCAGTACACTACTCTATTGATCATTTACGTCTAGTTTTAAAATTTAGAAAGATTTCGCAAGTTTTTATATTCAAAAAAAGGTATTCAAAAGAAAAATACTTGTTTAATCTTTTCTTTAAAACTACGCAATCTCATGAAAATTGGAAAATTTTCTGGGAATTTTTAGTTAAAATCTGCAACAGCATTCGAAACAACAACCCTACAGCTGGGACCAATATCCCTTTTTTATCCTTTTGATTTTAGGATTTTCCTATCAGAAATACTTGGTACAATTTCATTGCCAATGGTCAGGGTAGAATAATTACCAACCCCCAATTCGGCAGGTGATTCCCCTTGCCATTCACTTTTCTTTCCGGCAAGCGTGACCGTTTGCGTCTCGGGGTCTATGGTCATAAATGCAAACAATGAGTCTTTATAAGGACAGGTGTAGGAAATCCATGGATGATCTTCATGGATTTTTTCGGTATAACTTTGGTGCTGATAATCCCCTCCAACCCACAAATAGGATGCAGAGTTAAGATGGAGGTAGGATATGCCATCCTTTTCCAAGAGCATATCAATATGGGTATGCCCATTAATGGCAAATAAAATCTTCCCTTTTGCAGTCGAAAGAATACTTTGTATTTCCTCGGCATTATCCACCGCCGATGGCCCCAACAAAGGTTGATGGGAAATTATGATCACGGGACCTTCCACGGTTTTCAATTGTTGTGCCAACCAAGACTGTTGTTCTTTTCCGATATAGGATGGATAGCCCCCCTGATGTGTGGGCGACCCTGTCTCATTACCATCCAAAACAATGAAATGAATGCCTTTCACTTCTTTCACGTAGTACCTAGCAGGCATGCCCCAGTAAGAAAGACATTGGTCCGTGGTATATCCCGCATCGGTATCGTGGTTACCGATAACATGCAGCGCTTCCTCATGAGCATTGTTGAAAAGTTGGATTACCTCTTTGTTCTTGTCCCCGGGATAAGCAAAATCCCCCAACTGCATGATGGCATGCGGCCGTTGCACCTTCACATCTTCAACAAAGGCCTCCATGCGTTGCAATCCATCGTGCATAATGTCTTGGTGCAAATCCGTGATCAAACCAATTCGCACCGGTGCCGGGCCCTTAAAAGTTGAACATGCCATGTTTGGCAACGAAAAAGCCAAGCAAGATAAGGCCGTGCCCTTCACAAAATCTCTACGGGTAATACCCTTCATCTGTTTTTCCATAATCTTTCCATCTTCAACTTTATAAACTAATCAACTGTTATTGAGTGAAATATAAATCAAAATAATGCAACATCCGTACCCCATGCATGACTTAAGCCAGACTTCTATTTTGAGACACCCTTCGCCTGAAATAAAAAATAGTGATCAACACCAAAAAAGCTATGGACAACCCAGAAATAAAATTCAAGGAGACAAAGAACCCTGTCCAGGTACCCCGGTAGTCCATAATCTCCTTTAAAAATAGGACCGCCACGCTGCACAAATACCCCAAAGCATCAGCCGTATAGAACAAAAAGCCAACATTACCCCTATAATGAAGCAAAGCAATCAACCTTTCAAACAAGAGACAATGGAACAGGATATAGGGCAAATACACCCCCATACCGGTACTTATCATCCAAGCAATGGGAGAAATAAGGGATTCCTGAAACAAAAAAGTGGACAACAACAAGGTGGCCGTACCGGCCAAGGTAAGCCACATCCCCATATTAAAAGCCCGTTGATTGTTACGGATAAGAATGCCCAGAGCGGCCAATACCAATACCACCATGGCCACTGGAATTTCAGTAAGGGTAATGAGCTCCGGCTCTTGGGCATAGCCAAGTTCTGACCAAAACTCCACCACAAAATTGTCCCTAAAATCCCTGATGATGGTCAGAAATATATAGATCAGTACAAGTCCCAGATATCCAAGCCCGTTCTGTCTTAAAAAGGTCTTGCGCTTTTGGGCATCCATGGGCATACGCTCTGTACGCTCCGCCATATCTTCACTACTGGGTTTTTTGGAGCGATTGAGCATCCAAACGGACAGTAAAAAAATGGGAAAGAACAGCAAGCCAGTTGCAAAGGGCATAACATATTCATCAATTCCATATTCCTGGATCAATATCACCCCTACGGTTTTCACCAAACCTGTCGAAAAAATAAAAGTGGCACTCAAAGCCGCGGCAAGCAACTCGGTATTCTTCCGCCCTTCCAAATAGGACAAAACCACTCCAAAGACCATTCCCAAAGGAAGGCCGTTCAAGAAAAGTGCAATGATCTTTAATTGTGGGGGCAGCATGGCAAACACCAAAAGCATTACCAATCCAAAACCCACTAAGCCAATCAACCACCGTACCCGTTTTGAAGACTCCATCTCCGAAATCATCTTGATACCAATAAACTTGGAAAGCATATACCCCAACACCTGACTAATGACCAATACGGTCTTGGGATCGGCCTTAAAACCCAAGGCCAAATCCACATACTGCCCGGCCAAAAAGGACTTCCGTACGGCATACATCCCTGTGTAACACAGAAATCCGGCTACCATCAACCAAGAAGTATGCAACCATTTTTTACTGATCATTTGTGTTGCCATGGCATTTTTTCAATCTTTAAGGTTTACGAAATTAGGATGTATCAAAAATAGGTTTGGACTTTTTCTTTCCTGTGAAGTAAATGTAAAACAACCATTAATTTTTCTTTATGATAAATTTTATTTCTTATAAAGAAAATATTTCAATTTACCTTTGATGAAAATTTTAGCAGGTGGACGAGGGTAAACACATTTTAAAGCACATGGGCTCCAAGATTCGAAACCTACGAATGGGCAGGGGGTGGAAGCTTGGGGAATTATCGGAAAAATCCGGAATAAGCATGGCCATGTTGTCCAAAATAGAGAATGGCAGGGTATACCCCACCTTCCCTACTTTACTCCGTGTATTGAAAACTTTGGAAGTAGACCTCAACGCCTTTTTTGAGGACATGTCCATGAACACTGATTTTCCGGGCTATATATTCCATAAGAGGGAAGACTATACCGAAATCACCAAAGAGGATTCCATTGGCTTTCGGTATGAGAACATTCTAACCCAAAGCCTGAGCGGTATTTCATTGGAAGTTTCATTGTTGACCCTTAGCCAAGATGCTGAACGGGAACTATTGACCACGGACGGTTTTGAATACATCTTCTTGGTAAAAGGGGATATCAATTACATTTTGGACAAGAAAATATTCCACTTACGGGAAGGCGACTCCTTATACTTTGATGGTCGCCTGCCCCACGTGCCCAAGAACAATCTGGAGTCGGAGGCCATTTTATTGGTCGTTTATTTTATCACAGAACTTTAATCAAATCGTATCATGTCAAAAGCAAAAGCAATGGTTTTTGAAGCGGTCGGACAACCGTTTTCCCAAATTCAAATGGAGTTGCCAGAGCTGAATACCGATGAAGCCCTCATCCAAATCGATTACACCACCATCTGCACCAGCGACCTGCACACCTTTTACGGAAAAAGAGGGGGCGCTTGCCACAGTATCTTGGGGCATGAGATCATGGGAACCATCGCAAAAATACCTACAGAAGGCATCCAAGATTACCATGGTCAATCTCTTCAGATTGGGGATCGGGTCACTTGGTCGGTGTATGCCCATGACAAAAACGATCCTATGGCCAAAAAGGGTATTCCGCAAAAGTCCGGCGACCTTTTTAAGTACGGACACGAACCCATGACCGGCCACAACCCATTGAACGGCGGTTTTGCCACCCATTGCCATTTAAGGCATGGGTCCACACTTTTTAAATTGCCGTCAAACCTGAGTCAAAAGGAAGCCGCCCCCTTGAACTGTACACATGCCACCATGGCCGGGGCCATGCGCTTGGCGGGTGATTTAAACGGAAAAAATGTTCTGGTAAACGGCGTTGGCATGTTGGGCCTTTCAGCCTGTGCCATGGCCAAGGAATTGGGAGCAAAAACTGTTTTCTCCATGGATGTGGACGAATCAAGGCTCACCTATAGTAAAAAATTTGGAGCCTCCATAGGATTGGATGCTGTCTTGACAGCCTCCGAAGTGCTGGACCTTATCGCAAAAGAAGGGGGAATCGATGTAGTGATTGAGACCAGTGGTGTTCCCTCCGCAATTGAAAAAAGTATGGACATCTTGAATATTGGAGGGGTTTGTGTCATGGTCGGTGCAGTGTATACCCAACGGGACTTGGCCATCAATGCGGAACATATGGTTCGAAAACTTTTAACCTTGAAAGGGTTGCACAACTACGCCCATGACGATTTGCGTTTTGCCATTGATTTTTTATCCAAGAACCACAAGAAATACCCCTTTAGGGAATTGGTGGGCGCTGAATTTCCACTGCATCAATTGGATGATGCCTTTGAATTGGCCCATAATGGCACTTACTATCGGGTGGGCATCCACCCGTAAGAACGGATGACCGTTCCCATCAACCCTTGGGCCAATGGGTTTCAAGACCCTGGGTCCTGATCCAATCCTGGAATTCCACAAGTAGATTTTTCTGTTCCCGAACCGCTCGAGGTGGTACATTTTTCCGTTGGGCAAAAGCCACCAACATCCCAACTGCCTCTCCAATACTCCACTCCACAGGATGCAGTCTAAAACAGCCATTGGTAATATGGGTGGTACCAATATTTTTATTGGCTGGAAGTAAATTGTTCATTCGTTGTGGAAGCAATGCGCCCAGAGGAATCTGGAAAGGCAATGACCCAAAGTCCACATAGTTGATTCCCTGATTGCTAGGATGTAAATCAATATGGTAGTATCCGGTTCCGACGCTATCGTAAAAATCGGCAGAGGTTTTCCCCGCATCATTCCCTGCCACCATTCGGCGGTTTTCCGCACCAACATGCTCCTCCAGTACCCTAAACTCTGCTTTGATTCTTCTGGCCTCGCGGATGTAGGGATATTTGGCCATACCGTCTTCGGTGCCCATCACATCCCCTCTGAGTCGTAAACCTGACCATCCTTGTCCCCCATCAGGTCTTGGGGCTTCCGTCTGAAGCCAGTAAAATAAAGAAAGGTTGAGTTGCCGTGCGCCATCCACATGTTTTTGAAATTCTTCTTCGCTGACATCGATTAAGTTGCCCATAAAATAGTCGTTTTGCGGCCAGTTGACCACCGTGATGTCCCCGTCATACGTGCCCGAAACAAAATTCGCCTTGCTGATGAGCCTACGATATAACCAAAGGTTGAGCATTTCCCCGGTTTTCTTTCCTTCGGGATGAAATCCCAGGTTTTTGGGTTTCAGCGTCCGGGGATCGGAATAGTTCAACTCCAGTAATTTGCCAGCCCAAGGTGTATCCATTTGAGGAACATAGTTGCTCCAAAAATCATAATCCTTTGGCCGATCGATAATATTGTTGACCCCGGGTTGGTAGTCCATCGCAAAGCACAAGGTAAATGCCTGATTGTTTTTGGGATTGGCCACTTCTGGAGCATGCAATTCCCCTGTCTGACTTTTGGACTCCGTCCCAGTAACATATTCGGTGCCTGTGAGTGGGAGTAAATCCCCACATTCCGTGGCATCTATAAAATAGGGGGCATGAAGAACCAGAGTACGGTCACTTTTCAAATCCTTGGCTTGAATGGACTTTACATCGTCACCGGTAACGTCGGCAGCATCGATCTTATGTTCAGTCAGAAGCGTCAATTTTCCGGAACTGATAAAAGGAAGCAGCATCTCCGTCAAAACCTCCACGGTTACCCGGGGTTCATGACAAATTCGTGAGACTGAACCATCCCCGGGATTCAGATGGGAACGACCTTTTGCATCCGCCGTGAGCGGATAGTTTCGCTTATAATACTCCCTGATTCGATTTCGGTATTCACGATAAGAAGCAGGAGCTCCATGGGTTTCTATCCAGTTATGCTCGTCCGGGGGGACACCCTGCTGGGATACCTGACCACCTATCCAATCGGTTTCTTCGGTTAAAATGACCTTGAGCCCATTTCTACAAGCTGCCAAAGCTGCTGCGCAGCCTCCCAATCCGCCCCCAGCAATGACCACGTCAGCCTTCAATTCCTTGGCCGCTGTAAAAGTATGAGCTTGTTTGGGTGATTTTGCATTGGAAACCATAGGTCCCGCCAGTAATATTCCGCTAGTTCCGGCAGAAACCGAGGACAAAAAACTTCGTCTCTTCATATTTCGCTTTAAGTGGGGTTATATATCCTACGAAATATAGTCAAAAATACCTTTCTGAAGAGTTGGCCACCACCGAGTTTGTATTAAATCAATTGGGGATCAGAAGGGCATCCAAAGAAAAACCCATTAAAAGCTATAAAAAAAGCCTGAGACAAATGTCTCAGGCTTTTCAAATTCAAACGTGTAGTTTTTAGTGACCTTAACAGGACAGAATTCAAACTTTTTGAAAGAAGATATTGAAATTATTATCAATAAATCATTTCATATTAGAAGTGCTTGATTTTAAATCCATCAAGGCATTTTAAGTGCAATAGTTAAGACTTAATCTGACAATCTTAATAAAGTAATGGCTAGTACAGATTATGATGTCCTTCCTCCTTGTTTGATGATAGCAGTGCTTTGACATTGCTTGTTCCACCGTTTGCCAGAATAATCTCCATCCGTGGGACTGTATGCAGAAACTACGATTATTAGGATAATTCTTCCACAAGACCTGAAAAAAACGGACATAGTACACCACTTTAAACGGAAAAAATTGAGCATGGGGAAATCGCATATAAGTAACTGACCTACATTCATCTGTAGCAAAAGATAAGATGGTTCAAACTATCCGTTTTTAGTGGGTCCCATTATCCACCCCATTCACCTTGATGACGTCATATTTAGCTATTTACCGATTTTGCCTTGGATTTGTTTGGGGTAACGATCTCCCACTACCTCGATTGCATCCAACATTTGCGTTATATTTTCAAGTTCTCCGGTGGTCAATACTATTCTTGAACCTCCAATGTTTTCCATAAGACGGTGTAATTTGGATGTACCTGGAATAGGAACAATGAAAGGTTTCTGAGCCAAAAGCCAGGCAATGGCAATTTGGGCCGGGGCAACTCCTTTATTTTTTGCCACATCAACCACCAAACCAACTAAATCTTGATTGGTCTTCCTGTTTTCCTTTGAAAAGCGGGGAGCGTGGTTCCTTGCGTCCAAATCATTAAATTCGGTGTCCGGTGTAATTGTCCCTGTCAAAAATCCTTTTCCCAATGGACTGAAGGGTACCAAACCTATTCCTAGGGTTTCCAACGTTTGCAAAACTTCATTTTCGGGTTCTCGATAAAACATAGAGTACTCACTTTGTACAGCGGAAAGAGGTGTTTCCCCGTGTGCCTTTCGAATGGTTTCTGAATCCACCTCACACAATCCAAAAAACTTCACTTTTCCTTCTTGTATCAAATCGTTTAAGGTACCAGCAACATCTTCAATAGGGATATTTGGATCCACCCTGTGCTGATAACATAGATCGATACAATCGGTCCTCAACTTTTTTAGTGAAGCTTCAATGGATGCCCTGATCGATTCTGGACGGCTGTCGGTCCCCATTCTTGGGTTACCCTCCTTAAACCCAAATTTTGTGGCAATAACCACCTCGTTTCGTAGTGGCTCCAGGGCTTCACCGACCAACTCCTCATTGTTCCCATAAGCTTGGGCAGTATCAAAGAGGGTTATTCCGTGTTCAACTGCCTGCCGTATCAATTGAATCGATGCTTCTTTGGTCGGGGCACCTGGGAAGCTCAACCCCATACAGCCATATCCTATTGCGGATACTTCCAATCCTACATTGCCTAATTTTCTTAATTCCATTTTTTAATATTTTAATTATTGTGGGCACGAAGTTTGCCATTTAAAAAATGGGAACGTTTGACATAAAGCAAAAAGTAATTCTAATTCATATTTTTTCTCACCCTGCTCAAGGTAGACTGGGTAATGCCCAAATAGGATGCAATGTATGATAAAGGAATTCGATTGACCAGATTGGGGAATTTTTGCAAAAAATCGAGGTAGCGCAACTGGGCATCCTGTTCCACCAAAGGGCTTCTTCTCTCCAATTTCTCGCGCTGCTGTTTAGCCACAATCTTTTGAACAATGCCATCCCATCCAATTATGGTTTCTGAAATTTCTTTCCAGTCGCTTTTGGAGAAAACTACAAGTTCCGATGTTTCAATAGCCTGCAGATATTCTGAGGGCACATAATTTGATTCAGCATTCGCTCCGTATAAAATCAGAAGCTCTTCCGCTATAAAATAACGTGTTATTTCCTCACCTTGGTTGTTGTAATAATACACCCTTAGGATTCCTTTTTTTGTGAACCCGACATAGTTGATTGGTTTTCCAGCTTCCCAAAAATAATCATCCTTCTGAAGCCTGATAATCTCCGCTTTTTTGGAGATCAACTCAATTTGATGTTGGTTCAGATTGCCAAATCGTAAAATAAAATCCAGGAATTCTTCCATGCTTCGAAGTTACCCAATGTTCGCTGCAGACCATTTGATTTTTCGCAAAAAGTTGGTCAATTGAAACTCGCCCTAAACTCGCTCGGACTCTGTTTTGTTTTTGTCTTGAACAATTTACTAAAGCTTTGGGAGTGCTCGAATCCAAGTTCAAAGGCAATTTCACTCACGGACAAATCTGTTGTGGACAACTGCTCCTTCGCCTTTTCGATCAATTTCTCATGGATATGCTGCTGTGCAGTTAGTCCGGTTAATTGTTTGAGCATGCTGCTCAGGTACTTGGGCGAAACATTAAGGTTGTCAGCAAGATACTGAACTGTTGGCAACCCTTTAAGGGACAATTGTTCCCGATTGAAATAATCGTCCAGGACTTCCACCATTCTATCCAATATCCTACTATTGGTCACCTTACGGGTAATGAATTGCCTTTGGTAAAAGCGCTCTGCATAATTCAATAAGGTTTCCAGGTGGGAGACAATGATATCTTGGCTGAAATTATCAATATTTGCATTACATTCATATTTAATGTTGTCCACGATGCCATTGATGATGGCCTCTTCCCTTTCCGATAGGAACAAGGCCTCGTTCACTGCATATCCAAAAAATTCATACTTCTTGATTTTTTTGGCCAAGGATGTCCCCCACAAAAGGTCCGGGTGCACCAATAGCATCCAACCTTTAGGATTATATCCGGGTTCATGCTCTTGTCCCCTCAAAATCTGGTTAGGTCCAGCAAAACCCATTACCCCGTCATCAAAATCATATTTTTGCTGTCCATAGCTGAGATTGTTACAGTTACGTTTCAAGGAAATCATGTAAAAATCCAAGACTGCGGTAATGTCCTTGGCCCCTTCGATCACGCCAGCCTCAAATATACTGATAAGGGGGTGTGCAGGCGGCGCAACCCCACGTATTTTGTGTACCATGGCAATGGATTCGATTCTAATAGGTGTATTTTTCTCCATATTTCTAAAATTTTATATTGAACGGATATTTAAGATAAATGAGTAGCAAAGGCATAGCCAAAAACGGTATTTCCAACAATGGCAGCGTATAGTTCCCAGCTTTTAAGGCAAGTACAATTAACAGAACGATTACCAGTGCATGCAAAATGTTGCTCAAAACAAATGTTCTGGGCCACAACAGCATGAGACCGATAATTATTGAAAAGACACCAAAATAAGGCATAAGAGCAACATCTATCCCAAGTTCTCCCAGTATCTTTAATTGTCGATCACCAATGGGTGGGAAAGCTTCCAGCCCATGTTTTAGCGAAAGGAAAACCGATATGCCCAAAAGCAGTAATGAAATAATATTTTTTATCATTTAATTGTAGTATTAATAACTATATAGACTATGTATTCTTTTGGTTTCACGTAACTGAAACCGCCTCCCCAATTTTTACGATTCTCAACTGTTGCTCCACCTTATTTTCCTCCACTAATTTGTTCAAAATAGTTTCTGGTTCTGAAAGCGGTTCATCCGACAAATCAAAAGTTCCATAATGAAATGGTATCATCATTTTTGCCTTGGTATCATTGAATGCTTGGACGGCATGCTCAGGGTCTTGATGGTTTGGGGCCATGAACCAACGGGGTTCATACGCACCGGCACCTATTAAAGCAACATCAATATTGGGAAATAACTTTCCCACCTCATTGAAATGTCCGCCATATCCAGAATCACCACCATAATAGATGGTTTTTTCCCTACTCTTTAAAACAAAGCTCCCCCACAAATATTTATTTTGGTCCCTTAAGCCTCGATTGGACCAATGACGCGAAGGCAGGAAACTGATTTCCAGCGTGGCATCAAGATTATATTGTTGATACCAACCTGCCTCCTGTACCTCATTTCCTTTCACCCAATCACCCAATACTTCACCCATGTTCAATCCCGTTAGAAATTTGGCATTGGGGTTCTGCTTTTGAATCAGTTTTATACTATCCTTATCGCAATGGTCATAATGTGCATGGGATACCAAAACATAATCGATATCGATCAATTTATCGGTTCCAACAGGAAACTTGGTATGTCTCTTATTAAATGGTATATCATCCAATATGGGATCGATCAATATTCGTTTACCTGCCATGTAGACAAAAAAACTTGAATGGCCCAAGAGCACCACAACATCATCCTTTGTGTTTAAGAAATCATCATATACCACTTCCATTCTCCATTTATCCTGTTTCTTGAGCTTGCCCTTGGGGTTTTTCTGGACCATCCATTTTAGAGCCTTGCCAAATTCATTGCGCAATGGAAACTCATGATTCATAAATCGACCATTATTGTCCAATGGTGTACCCTTCCATGACGGCAATATGGTTTTTAGATTTGGGTTTCCCCCATGATAACCTATTTGTTTTATTTCTTCCATAGCTTTAAACATCCATTTTCCCACGGTCACAGCAAAAATGCTTATCACAGTAACCCTTAAAAACCTCCTTCTATTCCATGGTTTATGTGCGTCTTTGATAACATTTTGGACAACCGAATGGTTATTTGGAGGATTCAATTTAGACATTATTACGACTCATTAAATTTTTCCGTAAATCCCTGGCCGGCTCCTGATGTTCCCTTTGCTTTACCATGGAACTTTTTAATACTGTTACTCGCCATCAAACAACCCACACCGGCAAGCGCACAAAAAAGGGGAACGATCAACATACCGATCTGTAATCCATTCCCAATGGATGCCATAGTGGCCATATCACTGATAATTCCCACCAATAAAGGAGAGAGTGCGACGGAGAGGATACCAGAGCCCATCATAAATATTCCTGTGGCCAATGCCTGCTTCCCTTGACCTGCCACCAAATGCCCTGATCCAAAGGCAAACGGTAATAAAAAGGCGAACGAGAACATCCCTGGAACAAAGCACAAAATGGTCAGCATTCCAGTGGGCATGAAAAGTCCTAAGAGTAAGGCAACAGATGACACTATTAGAGCAACTGCGGGAGGTCCCATCAATTTTTTGTTTCCACTATCTACGATCTTATCAAACCATCGACCTCCCATTAGTGTTCCAAATATTCCCATAAGACCTTGTAAGAGTCCAAATGAAAGTCCTACCTCGCTAGCTGTAAAATTGTGGGTCCTAATGAGAAAAGGAGCGGTAAAAGAGTAAAATGGGGCTGTTGCAAATCCCACTAAATTGGCCACAACGAACAACCATACGAACGCTGGTTTGGAAAACAGATCCAATGCGGACGTAATAAGATTTTTACTGCCTTGTCCAGCATCTCGAACAACGGTATTTTTTTTGGTGAACAGGAGTACCAAAAGGACTGCGATCAAACCTAGCATTCCTGCCCCAATAAAGGTATATCGCCAGCCAAAGCTATCCCCGATAAATCCACCCAAAGCAAATCCAATCATAGTACCTAAAGGAATTCCCATCGAGAACAATCCAATGGCCCTGCCCCTGAACTTCGTGGGTATTTTGTCAACAATAATCGCATGACTTGCCGGGGTACCGCCAGCTTCTCCCAAGGCAACTCCGAAACGGGATAATGCAAGAAGAACAAAGCCCGTGGCCAATCCACCTAAAGTGGTCATCAAACTCCAAACTAAGATGCAAAATAGTAACACTTGTTTGGCCCACCCTTTGTCCGATATCCTTCCCAATGGTACGGAAGCCAAAGAGTAGCAGACAGAAAAGGCAACCCCGGTCAATAATCCAATTTGAGTATCACTAAGACCAAGATCCCTTTTTATGGATTCCGCTAAGATAAATGGAAGCACCCTATCTATTTGACTAAAGACGCTAACGGTAAATAGTGTGATCAATAGGGTTGTACGTTTCCGTCCACTCCATTTGTCCTCTTGGACTTGTTCTGCTCGGGCTTTGTTCATTATTTGAAAATTAATACATTATGGGACCCGCGTCCAATGCACTGTCTTCCCGAGCATCGGTACGCCTTTATACCCCCTTGTTTCCAGTTTATCGACCTCATTGAGTTCCGCCTTGAACCCATAGGTATTACCATCCTGTACACTGTACAATTTACCATTTAAATACTCACCATCGTCATAAACAAGACCAGTAATATGGGTGATTCCCTGTCTGGGACGGTCTCTAAGACTCTCATCTGGATTGTTATCATCCTTTTTGGAAGTTTTTCCATCGGCTTCGAACATATCCTTTGACCAAAGCAATTTGGCTGCATACGAATCCCCATCCTTGAAGAACTCAATTTTATAGTCCTCACTCTTCCATACCCCGATGATTTGTTCCGGAGCAAATTTCTGGGCAAACGTGTTTGCCGATACAAGCAGTATTGTTACTGCAAAAAATAAATGTTTCATATAACTAATTTTTGATAATACACTTTTGCAAATTCTTCAGCGAAATCCTCTAATTTCACTTTTCCTAATTCCGGTTTATTTTTATAATAATCCTCATATAAAATTCCATTGACCCTACTGGTGTTCATTTCAGTCAGTCCCATGGCCACATTCGGGTTCATTCCCAGGTACAAAAGATCATAGATGAATTGTTCATCCGAGACCTTTATCCATTCTAATTCTGGTTTTCCAATGGCGGCTCCCAAGATTTGTGCCACCTCATTTGGGGATACCTCATCACTGGCTATATAACGAACGGATCGCCCAACAAAGGGCAGCTCCATTTCTTCCGAGATGACCTCTGCGATATCCAATGGGGAGACCCAGGGTTCCTTTTGGTCCCCACCATAGTTTTGAAAGATGGCGGCTTCCTCTCGGATAGTATCTATAAAAGAATACATGTTGTTATAAAAGCCAACGGGCCTCATGAACTTGATTCGGACACTTTCAGGAAGGGCGTTCAATGTTTCCTCAACATAATAATGGGCATTGAGTAATCCCACCCCATAACCGGTATGCGCACCGATAGTGCTTAAATGCACTACCTTAGACACACCTGTGTTTTTTATGGCCAAGGTAAAATTGTCGGCAAGTTTAAAATGTTCGGCATCAATATCAATACTGGGATTGAAATACGCGCCCGTATTGGCATTGATCGCTTCCATCACATATACAATATCGGCGCCTTTGAATGTTTCCGTCAAAAAGGCAACATCTTGCAATCTTCCAATCGCAGGAACCACTTGATTCCCAAAATGATTCGGGTTTAAGGCTTCAATGGCCACTCTTCGCTCGGGCCTACTGCTGATGATGGTCACATGATGTCCTTTTGCCAAAAGGGACAAGGCCAACGGCTTACTGATATGTCCCAAAGATCCTGTCAATACAATCTTCATGATAATTTCATTTAATTGATTCGATTCCTTTCATTTCAGCAGCAAAAGTCTTACTCGCTTGTTTAAGCAAAAGACCTGGAGCAACCTTACTTAGAATTGGCAGCATTTTTGAAAGACCTGGATAGATTTCCTCTTTATCCATTTCCATTCCTTTGATTGCCGCATCCACTATTTTTTCCGGTGCAATACGGGCCCCGGCACTCGAACCTTCTTCACCAAAGAATTTATCATTCAAGGGAGTGGTCGATCCTGGTGCAACAAGTTCGATTACCTTGACATTTGTATCCTTTAGTTGCACCCTTAGCGCTTTAGTGAATGCCCTAAGTCCTGCTTTGCTTGCACTATAGACTGGGGCAATGGGAAACGGTGCCAACGCGATACCTGAAGTGACGTTGACAATCGCAGGATCTTTATGTTTTTTCAAATGGGGTAAAAACGATTGCACCATCCGTATGGGGCCCATGAGATCTATTTCAACCTCTTGGGTGATATCGGTGAGGTCATACTTGTCGTGCAACACAATTCTTCTCATAATCCCTGCATTGTTTATGATAATGCTCAGATCTGGATAACTGTAGGTTACCTGCTCGCACAAACGTTGGATATCCTCTGGACTGGACACATCACTTTGATAAGTTTTGATCCTGGGAAACCTAATTTTTGTTTCATCCAATTTTTCCTTGTTCCTTCCCGTGATGATGACCGTATTCCCGAGTTCCAAAAATCTTTTGGCAAACTCAAGCCCAAAGCCACTGGTCCCACCCGTAATCAATATGGTTTTATTCCTTAGATGCATTTTTATTTCTTTATTAATTATCCAATCTTTTAGCCCCGTCAAATGCTTTTTGCAGCGGCAGACTGCGCAGGCGAATTCCTGTCAAGTTGAAAATGGCATTGGCAATAGCTGGAGCTATCGGGGATATCGGCGGTTCACCAACGCCAGACGGCTTTTTGGAACCCTCATACATGAGTATATCGATTTCCGGAGTATCAATAAGTTTTGCCACTTGGTAATTGTGAAAATTGGTCTGAACGAATTGACCGTTTTCGATAGTACATTCCTCGAACAAGCTAGCACTGATACCCATCATGGTGGCTCCCTCCACCTGTTGCAATACGCCATTGGGGTTTATGATCTTGCCAGGGTCTATGGCTTGAAAAACCTTTAGAATCTTTATCTGTCCCTCCTCTATTCTCAAATCGACCACGGCTGCTGCTATGGTTTTATGATCATCACATACGGCCAAACCTCTACCAATTCCTATTTCCATAGGCTTATGCCATTCCGATCGTTCCCCTATGAGTTCAAGAAGATTTTTTCTTCTTTTCAATTGTACTGTATCACCACAGTGTTCAAGTCTGAACTGTAATGGGTCTTTCCCTGCCCGATGGGCGAGTTCATCCATAAAACTTTCGATGGCGAACGTATTGGCAAACATGCCCACACCCCTCCACATGGAAGTCATGAATGGCAACTCACTTTGCCATATGGTGGCCTTGACATTTTCGATAGTATAGCCTATTCGGGTCCCATGTCCGGCAACAATAAAATCTGCGCCCAAAATAGGTTTGGCGATAGCGGGCATGGCCATAAAACCCATGGGACCGGTGGCAAGTTCATGTTGCAATGCCTTGATTTTGCCCTGACCATCCATTTTTCCTTTAAGGATGTGATGTGTATTGGGTCTTACGAAACTATTTTGGAACTCTTGTTGTCGATTATTGATCAAATGGACCGGCCTTCCCACTGCTTGGGATAACCTTGTGGCTTCCACCGCATTGTGCAGAAAGGACCGCCTTCCAAATCCACCTCCCAAAAAAGTAGGCTTTATGATGACATTCTCAGTTTTGAAACCCAAAGCATCGGCAGTGGTTTGATGCAGAAACTCATTGTTCTGATAGGATGTGTACAGAGTCACTTTATCTCCTTCAGCATCGGCCACCATGATACTAGGTTCCATATTGGCATGGAATCCCAAGGGGGTTCGGTATTCACATTTTATTTCCTCATGCGCAATACGGTCCGGGTCACCCTCACGCTGCATGTTGACCTCTGTCCCGATACCAACGGTCACGGCTTCAAAGGCAGACTGTGTATTGTAGCTAGGGTCGTGGTCCCAAGTTGCCTTGATTTTTCCAACGGCAATTTCGGCCGCATACCGTGTTTCTGCCACAACGCCGATCCAATTGTTTCCTTGAACGACCTTGAGCATCCCGCTTGAATTCTCTGCCTCACTAAAATCGGAACCTCGTAATTTCCCACCAATAAACGGACTGTAAAGAACTGCTCCAAAAACCATATTGGGCAGCGTGGTATCTATGCCATAGATAGTTTTGCCCAGCACCTTGTCCGTTAAGTCCAACCTCTTTATATGCTTCCCGACATATTTAAAGGAATCCGAAGGACGTAATTCCGGTGTTTCGGCCACTTCCCATTCTTTGGTCAAGTTGGCCAATTCGGCATAGGACATTTGGTTCTCCCCAACAGACAGTATTCCCGATTTGGTATTGATGGAACCTGGATCGACACCCCATAATTTTGCAGCACCTAGTTTAAGGGTTTCCCTAAGGGTTGCCGCAATCTCACGGATATCAATATAGAGTGAGGATGTGCTAGAACTAGCCCCGGTTCTTGTGATGATTCCAGTGGCTGAATTGGCATGTACCACATGGATCATCTCAAGTTCCACATCCAGTTCTTCAGCCACCAACATCGCGTAACCGGTAAAGATACTTTGTCCCATTTCCACTTTTGGGGATTTTAGGGTAATGGTATTATCCGCATTGATCTCAAACCACAGATGTTGGTCAAAATTGGATATCCCGGAGGGCATATCCAATTCAGCAATAAATCCGCTTATACCTCGTCGAATGAATGATCGGCCGAAGTATACCAAAGCAATGGTCCCGGCCAGTCCGCTACCCGCCCTGGTCAAGAATTTTCTTCTGGAGAACTGTTTTTTTTCTTTTTCATTATTTTTTCCCATATCCTATAATTTGGAAGCCAAGAGAATGGCCTTGATTATGCGCGGGTGTGTCCCACAGCGACATATGTTTGTGATGGCTTCCTTAATTTCCGATTCAGTGGGATTCGGATTTTCCTCTAGGAAGTTTGCCGCCGCCATCATAAACCCTGGTTGGCAATAGCCACATTGTGGGACCTCAACTTCCATCCATGCCTGTTGGACCGGGTGCAAAACCTCTGTCTCGTTTGAAAGTCCCTCAATAGTGGTTATTTTTTTTCCGTTTGCGGCTTTCAAAGGATAGGAACAGGAGCGTACCAAAGTGCCATCCACATGGACCGAACATGCCCCACATAGCCCCTT
Organism: Flagellimonas olearia; assembly: GCF_004150225.1. Lineage (NCBI taxonomy): Bacteria > Pseudomonadati > Bacteroidota > Flavobacteriia > Flavobacteriales > Flavobacteriaceae > Flagellimonas > Flagellimonas olearia. The sequence goes on from NZ_ML142911.1 coordinate 102,727, forward strand.
TCCACACCCAAACTTGGTTCCTTTAAGCCCTACCAGATCCCTAAGAGCCCATAGCAAAGGCATATTGGAATCGGCATCGAGGGCCACTCGCTTGCCGTTGATCTCCATCTGAATCTCCATTCTTAGTACATTTTTGGTTTATATCTATACTTAAAGCTCCACTCGGACTCCGAATGTTGGGAAGACCCCAAGACCTATATTGGATATTACACCTGTTTCAGGTATGAAGGTCTCCATATTAACATTGAAACGGTTCGATACATTGACCAGATCGACAAAAGCGGAAAAAGTACCCCAACTCCTGATCACATTATAATCCACTCGTATATCCAGGCTGATAAAATCATCCAGTCTGTCCCCATTGACCCTGGTAATCTCCTGGCCATATCTCACAAAATTTGGGTCATTGAAAACATCTTCATGTATGGTATATTCATCTACCGGTCTTCCGGTACTATAGCGGAACTTACCGGAAAAGATCCATTTATCATTGGGTTTGTAGCTACCCAATAAACTAATGGTATGTGGAACGCTAAAGATATAATCGTACTCACCAAGACCATCATTGTCATCCCTTACACTCTCCATGTAGGAATAACTAATTTGACCATAGTAATTTTTGGAGAGGCGTTTGGTCAAGCTTATATCGGCACCATAGGCATGTCCTGTTCCATCATTGGTCATAAAGCTCTGAGCACGGTTTGGCTGGACCACCACATTATCAAAATCCTTGTACCAGCCTTCTGCCACAAATTTCAGATCACTTGAAAGTTGAATTTTATATCCAAGTATGGACTGGAACGATCGTTCATTCTCCAAAAGATGATCCTCTGTTTGACCGGCAATATCCGGGTAGGCCACATCCTGATAATAAATTCCAGTGGAAAAATTCAGACTATGTTTTTCGGAAAGCAGGAAACTTCCACTTAATCGCGGTGAAATCGTGTGCTCCTCGGAAAAACCTGTATAATCATATCGTACTCCTGGATTGAGGGTAAACCTATCGGACACCTGCCAAGATAGGTTGACATATCCCGACCCGTTGAATGCATTCTCATCAAAGTTCGAATTGAACAAATCTGGATCCAAAATATCGTAATATTGCGTTGGGTTATCGGCAATGTCCCTAGTACGGAAAGAATAGATCGTATCCATTCGACTAAGGTTCCTTTCATAGTCCAATTGGACACTGGCCACATCCACTCCTGCGGTCAGGGACAGTTTTTTAAAGTTCTTGGTGTAGATTGAACGGAAGCCGATTTCCCGTTGTTCATTGAGGATATTACGGATTCGCTCTTCATAACCTCCAGCCAAAGGATCCAGGACCACCCCCTCTGCATCCAAGGTAGGGTAAAATCTTCCGAAATTATTGTCCACACTTGATGATCTAAAGTAAAGTACATTGGTCAAATAACTACTGGAGTTCAACAGCGTCCGTAAATTAAGCCCAGCTACAGCCTGTCTTCTTTCATGGTCCCAAAGAATGGTCCGTCCACTGTTATCGTCGTTGATCTCTATGCCCGGTTCCAAGTCATCAATGGTACGACTGGTGTTCTCCGGGTTTATCATGGCAATGACCGAAAGCTTGTTCTTCTCGTTCAATTGTGTTGTGGTCTTTATCAAAAAATCCCCAAAGGCTACTGATGACTGCTGCTCGTTCAACATATTGATCAACATGGAAAAGTTTTGATAACGGGCCGAGACAAAAACACTGGTTTTCTCGGAAATAGGTCCATCAGCAATCAGGGTTGCACCCAAAAGATCGAATTGACCGCTTAGAGACCACGAGGCCCTGTTCCCTTCTTTTACGCCTAAACTCAGGAAAGAGGAAGATCTACGTCCATAAGTGGCCCCAAAGCCCCCATTTTGAAATTGGACATTATCGATGATTCTCGGAGCGAAAATGCTGAACCTACCTCCATTGGGATCATTGAATCCTGAGTTAAAACCTTCCGCTTCCAAATGAGAGAGGTTGAACATAGGAATATCATCGACCATATACACATTATCTCGGGTGCCCTGGCCCCTTGCCGCAATAGCCGAAAATTGTGAGCCGCTGCTCACTACTCCGGGCAAACTTGAGAGTGCTCTCATGATATCCCCCTGTGCCCCTGGATTACGGAAAATCTCTTCCCGCGAATAGGAAAAAGCGGATACCGGGGTCAAAGGATTGGTCTCACCCTTGTACAGGGTTACCGTTACGCCATCCAACTCGGCTACTTCTTCCAATAACTCCAATTCCGTATAATAGGTCTTATTGGGAACAATCATGATTTCATTTAATTTCTTGGTCTGGAACCCGATATATGATATGGTCACAGAATGTGTTCCCACTGGGATATTATTGATTTCAAATAGCCCTGAGTCATCTGTAATAGCTCCCAGTTGGGTATTGTCAATGACAATACTTGCTCCCATTACGGGTTGTTTAGTGGCCTGCTCTATTATTTTCCCTTGGAAACTACCGGTTGACTGTCCAAAAGTCACCAGATGCACCAATAAAAAAGGTAGAACAGTAAAAATGGTCTTGAAGTTTAAGATATATTTCATATTTCTTTGTTTTGATATAACAAAGGTCATATAGGGACAACTGGGAAATGTAGCCGAAAGTCGCATCGTTGTAGTAGAAAGAGAATACATGAAGTAAAACACTGCAATTAAAGGCAATGCAAACAAGCCATTTGACCAAAAGTGGTCCCTCTGATGAAGTCACCTGTAATACCACCGATCAATGCCCAATGACTTGGAACAAATAGTAAGGATGGGTGGCATAAAAGAAAAAACAGTAAACAAATTGTGGTGTAGCCTTCCTTAATATATATAATGAACCATTAAATGTATCATACATCACACCATCCCATTACAACATTATTGATTGATGTCTGATATCAAATACGTTAGAAGTAAATCTAATTACAATACCTTAAAAATGAGCTAAATAGTTAAACGCGTCTTGTTCCGAATAGCTTTTGGCTACGTCAAAAGTCCTTTAGACTACATAGCCTAAACGGCATCGTTAGTTCTTTGCATTGTTAAATATGGATATTATGTCAAAAGAAACAAAGAATTGGACGACATCAAGTATGCCTAATGTCAAAGATCGTTTGGCCTTGATAACAGGAAGTACGGAAGGTATTGGATTTGAAGATGCCTTAGCACTATCACGTACTGGCTGGAATGTGATAATAATGGGACGCAACCCACTAAAAGGTGCTGGGGCAATTGCAAAGATTCGTAAAGTCAATCCAAAGGCTAACATAAGTTTTGAGAAAATAGATCTTGCAGATTTATCCTCGATCAATGCCTTTGCCACGCGAATGAACTCAAAGGGACAAGCTATTGATCTTTTGATCAATAATGCAGGAATCATGACTCCTCCGAATAGACGCGAAACTACCGATGGATTTGAGTTGCAGTTCGGCACAAACCACATTGGTCACTTTGCTTTGACAGCGCAATTACTGCCGTTATTAAAGAAATCATCGTATGCTCGGGTGGTCACTGTTTCCAGTGTCGCCAACCGAGCGGGTACCATCAATTTTGAGGACCTCCAATCAAAATCCACTTACGTGCCGATGAAAGCATATGGCCAATCAAAGCTTGCCAATTTAATGTTTGCCCTAGAATTACAACGTCAAAGTCAAAAACACAATTGGGGGATTACAAGTATGGCGTCACATCCTGGTGTTTCCAGAACAAATCTGCTCATTACAGGAGCCGGGCGTTGGAGTGTGGCTGGAATAATGCGAACTTTTCTTCCTTTTTTGTTCCAACCACCCGCGCAAGGAGCTTTGCCCACCTTATATGCCGCAACCTCTTCCAAAGCAAAAGGCGGTTTATATTATGGACCAAATAAAATGAATGAAACCAGGGGTTTACCGGCTATTGCAAAAATACCATCGCAAGCGGAAGATAAAGCTGTTTCATCAGAGCTCTGGAGAATATCCCAAGAATTGGCAAAAGTCAACTTTTAACGTTTATAATCCCGTGGTTCCAATGAAGTCCTATTTGAGTACTGTAACATTGACAGTGGTTTTATTGACATGCTGTACTACCAACAAAACGCTCTTTATTAGCAACAGGACTGGCAATCCGATCACATTGATGGTAGATTCCACCTTTATGGATTCAAGTACCAAAACGATTTTCGACTCCTTGAATGGTTTAAAGATAGTGGATAGGAAAGTATTTAATTATGGCAAGGGTAAATGGACCAAGGAAGACAAATCCAAGTTGGAAGAAGTGCTAAAACATACCAAAACCTTAAGTACGGGCAGTACCAAGGTTATCGAAATGCCCAACAAAACCAAGGTATCACATATACGTTTTATCGTTGAAGAGCTATGGTTAAATATTAAATAACACTTAAGTAAACAAGATGAATACCATTCAAAACAATGACAAGCTACCAATAGGACTGATGATAATATCAAACGCTTTGCCACCCATTGGCTTCTACCTGTATTACAGATTCAGAAATACATTTCCAAAAAAGGCAAAAACGGCCCTTATCAATGCAATCTTAGGGATACCCATTGGATTGATCGGGGGTTACCTAATACAAACCTATATTTTCTAATCGTTATGGTAAAAAACATAATTTCACTGACCTTGTTAATTATTTCTGCAATCCTAAGTTTCTATCATGGCTGGGGATCCTTTAACTACAAAAAAAATCCTGAATCATTGAAAATGATGGGCGATTTGGGTTTGACAACGTGGTCCATGCCAGTATTTGGGGCAGCCGCAATAGTGGTCGGTTTTCTATTAGTAATACCCAAAACATTTTTTATCGGCAACCTACTCAATGCTTTATCGGTCGTGTTCATTATGGCCTTGGCATTACGATCTGGAAATATAAAAATCGCATTGATCGAAATCCCCTTTCTTGCTATACCTCTGATATTAATTTGGTTAAAATATCCGTTTAAAAATTAAACTAACTTTATATCAATATGTCCACGAAACCCTTTAGGATAAAATCCATAACAAAAATCCATCAATTAATGGGACTTCCAAAACCCCTTCACCCATTGATTGGCCTTATTAATTTGTCCGGGCTTCAAAACAACACGGGTATCAATACGGTAATATTTGACTTGTATGTCATTTCCTTAAAAAGGGGATGCGACAAACTATTGTACGGACAACAAGCATATGATTTTGATGAGGGCTTAATGGCCTTTATGTCGCCTGGTCAGGTTTTACGTGGCGAAGAAAGCGATATACCGTTCGAATTGGATGGATGGATGCTATTTATCCATCCTGATTTTCTTTGGAATACATCATTGGCCACAAACATTCGAAAATATGAGTATTTTGACTATTCGGTCAATGAGGCATTGTTCCTTTCCGATAAAGAAGAGATAATCATCAATGGTATTATAGAGAACATTAGAAATGAGTATCACTCCAACATTGATAAATTCAGCAAACAGATTATAATTTCCCATCTTGAAAACTTGTTTAGTTATGCGGAACGATTTTACAATCGACAATTTATCACAAGGGAAAAAAGCAATCACCATGTCCTTGTCCGGCTGGAAAAGTTACTATCAGATTACTTCAACAATGATGATTTGGTCATGACCGGGCTGCCAACTGTCCAGTACCTTTCGGAATCACTACATCTATCTCCCACTTACTTGCGCAGTTTGCTTAAGGCATTGACAGGCCAAACCACACAACAGCATATACACAACAAATTGATGGAAAGAGCCAAGGAAAAACTATCGACAACGGACTTGTCAGTAAGTGAAATTGCCTATGGGTTAGGATTTGAGCACCCCCAAAGTTTCAGCAAACTGTTCAAGGCCAAGACAAAAATGTCGCCTTTGGGTTTTCGGGCCACCTTCAATTAACCTCTCCTTTCCTTGATTTGACTACAGGACTTCGGGATTAGACTACAATGGCAAAAAACAGGTTTCGGAATTTTGTATGGTTAATTACAATTTAGAAAATCATGCAATCACAAAAAAAAGAACACCCCACTTCGGGGAAAAATCCAATCGCCTTGGTAACGGGAGCCAATAAGGGAATAGGATTTCAAATAGCAAAGGCGCTTTCCCATAACGGCTATACCGTTTATTTTAGTTCGCGCGACTTACTAAAAGGAGTATCAGCTGTAAAGGAAGTCGGTGGTAAGTCAGAAGCCATTCAACTTGATGTTACCGACTCAACTTCAATAACTTCTGCCGTTTCAAAAATAAAGGGCGAACATGGCAAATTGGATCTATTGGTAAACAATGCTGCCATATCTAACACCGGTCTGCATGGTAGAACATTAGCTCAAGCGTTGGCTGATCAGATGGCAAGTGTTGCATCAATCAACGAAATGAGAACTGTATGGGAAACAAACGTCTTTGGAGTACTTGGCGTGACTCAAGCTTTCTTGCCATTGCTTCAAAATTCCAATACCCCACGCATAGTAAATGTATCGAGTGGGCTAGGATCACTAACATTCAACATGGACCCTTCCAATCCACACCGTTATATGTTTGATGTGATTTATGGAGCATCCAAAACAGCTCTCAATGGTATTACGGTGTCTTTGGCCATTGAATTGGAAAAATTAGGGATTAAGGTAAATGCAGTAAGCCCAGGCTTCGCATCAACGGCGCTTAACAATTTTGAGGGGACGGAAACTGTGGAAGAAGCTTCCATGGAACCTATACGAGTGGCCCTTGAGGAAGATGGTCCATCAGGGATTTTTACTGGACCTGGTGGAGTCATCATACCTTGGTAGGTTTAATAAAATGCCAATAAGGTAATAAGTACTTTATTGGCATTTATTAATTTCAAGAAATGAAAAGTAAGAATCATATTTTCAAGTTCCGATCGATTTTCGAAATGCACCAAGCATTTGGCATAAGAAAACCACAACATCCGTTGATCAGTATTACCCATTTCAATAAAAGCAACCCTTTTAATCCAGATAATGCAGTGCTGTACGACGTTTTAAGTTTTTATAAAATAGTGTTTGTCACACAACAGGAGGGAAGATTGAGATATGGAAGGAACTACTATGATTTTGATGAAGGAAGTATGATGTTTTTAGCCCCAAATCAAGTGGTGGGCACCGCAGAACATCATCTGGAGACCTACTCCTATATACTGCTTATCCATCCCGATTTTTTTTTAGGTTATCCATTGGCAAAAAAAATAAAACAATACGGATATTTTTCCTATTCGGTAAACGAGGCCATTCATTTATCGGAGAAGGAAAAAGAAACCATTCTTACGGTTTATAAAATTATAGAAGAAGAACTGAATAGTAGGATTGATGAATTCAGTCAGGACGTTGTGGTGTCCCAAATCGAAACATTACTCAATTATGCCAACCGTTTTTATAAGCGTCAGTTTGTAACCCGAAAGGCGGTGAACGATGACCTTTTACAAAAAACCGAAGCGATTCTGGATGATTATTTCAACAATCTTCATTCCTTGCATCTCGGTGTTCCCACAGTCCGCTTTCTTTCCGATCGTTTGAATATCTCCGCAGACTATCTCAGTGATATGCTACGATCACTAATAGGCCAAAACACCCAACAATTCATCCATTTCAAGCTTATTGAAAAGGCCAAAGAAAGGCTCTCCACCACACAGCTGACTGTAAGTGAAATTGCCTATGAGTTAGGATTTGAGCACCCCCAAAGTTTTAGCAAACTGTTCAAGGCCAAGACTAATATGTCACCTTTGGGGTTTCGAGCCAGCTTCAATTAACCCTTTGACATAATCCTTTTTAAAGGAAAAAGCCTATGTTAAAATATGATTTTGTAATTTGATTGTTATCATTATTGGTAGTTTGCAAAGCATCAATAGCAAAACCTTAAAATCATTTGGATGCATACTGTACAACTGAATCCGGGAAATCAAAATGGATACGATATAATAGTTGTGAACTTCCACACAAATAAACCATGGAAAGACAATTACGAAGACACTTTTTGTCAAATGACAAATGTTCCATTTTGAATGATATCTAATTTTGCGGAATGAAGGCATTTATCACATTTCTTTTACAATTTGGAAGTTTGAACCAGCAACAAATCGATCTTATAGCAAGTAAAGCTTCTGAATTAGACCTTACAACCGGCAGCTACTTTTGGGAGGCAGGTAAAATGCCGAAACACATTGGTTTTCTTGTGGACGGTATTATTCGTGTTGCATACTATGACAATAAGGGTGAAGAAATTACAAAGTATTTTTTTGATGAAAACCACTTGATAAAGGATTGGGACAATTTTGAAGCAACATTTTATTTGCAAGCCGTTACCGACTGTAAGTTTATCACTTTCAACAAGAAAGATTGGAAAGAACTATCCGATACCATTCTGGATTGGGACAAAATGATCAATAAAGTCATGAACAAACATCACATGGAAAAAATGGATAAAATCGGTAACATGATCTCCCAGGATGCCACTACCCGTTACCTTGAATTTTTAGAAAACTTTCCAAACATGGCCAACCGAATTCCTCTTTCATACATTGCCTCGTACTTGGGCATTACACAATCGTCATTAAGCCGAATTAGAAAAAATATCGGTTAAAATTGCTTTTTGCCAAATGGCAGATCTTTTTCTTTTCAAACGCACAACCTTTGTTGTATTAACTAAAAAAAGAAAAATATGCCTACGATTTTAATAACAGGTGGACACAGTGGAATTGGGGCTGAATGCTCCAAACTTCTTGCTTCAAAATATCATTTCGATCTAATATTAGCTGGACGTAGCCCTGAGAAGATGGAAACTTTTGCCATGGGACTGCGAAAATCTTACGGAATAAAAGTTAAGGTTCTTTACATGGACACTTCGTCATTGGCATCTGTTAGGGCCGGAGTCGATGAATGCCTTAAAATGATTGATAATGGTGAGATTGACGCTTTACATGCCATTATTTGCAATGCCGGTGTCCGGCTCAACGGAGAAGTTTCTTATACTGAAGATGGTTATGAAACCACCTATGCCACCAATTATTTAGGACATGTTTTACTGGTTGAACTACTTTTGGACACAGTAGCGGAAAATGGACGTATTGTGTTCACCACAAGTGGTACTCACGATCCCGATACAGCAGATGGGAAAATGATGGGGATTGCCGATAAGGAAACAGCAATAGAATTGGCACATATGGGGAAAGACAATACAAAACCAATTTCTTTGGGTAAAATGTATGCTACTTCAAAATTGGATATGATTCAATATGCATATGAATTGGATCGGAGACTAAAAAAGATGGGCATTCGGTTATCATCCATTGCCTACGACCCAGGGGCAACTTCGGGAACGGGATTTTTACGAAATATGCCAAAAGCCGTACGATGGTTGGCAGGGACCTCATTGATGCATTGGGTAATGAAACGTAGCGGTGTAACCATGGGAGACGTGGTGTTTTCAGGAAAGTCATTAGCAAGGGTTGCAGTAGATCCATCCTTTGCAAATGGTTCGGGAAAATATTTTCAATCCAATGATGGGAAATTGAATCAAAGACGCTCTTCAAAATTGTCCTATGACAAACAACGAGGAGAAAAATTATGGCATGACACCAAAACACTTATCCACTTGCAGCCCAATGAAACATCTATTAAACTAGGTTAAACCACAAAAGTGGAATCCTACTAAAGAGCTTAAAAATCGAATGGGCGTACCATTAAGATTAGTGGTACAGGTATGAAGCGGAACTTGCAATGTTCCAATGGATAAAGATCTGTTAAAATAATAGAAGGATGCACTCGACATTGAACTGCAATCATAGAGAAATTTGAACCGGAAATGTATAACCAAAGGTCCTTTTCTCATAATAATGTGATTGGAGGCTCCTTTATCGAGAACCTCCAACACAATACGTTGAATATTAACTTCAAGGAAATTTGCTATTTCTCTTTTAGATTATGCCCCATCAAAAAATCCCTATAATCACCATTTAAGCAGGCCAGTAGTATTGACGATTTGTTTGAAGGTGTGGACTTCCACATCGATGGCTTCGATTTCTTTGTTCACATGTTCAATCAGTTCATCAATGCGTTTATTTGACAGAAGAGATGCTTGATCTGGTTCAACCATTGGATTGAAATAACTTATGGCAACGGCCAATATTTGGCTTCTCAGATCTGGGGTATCTCCCAATAGGCCTTTAGTTTCCTTAGGGACTATTTTATATTCAAGTTCATCCAATTTCATATACAACCCATCATACGCAGCTTTAAGGGTGGAATCACTGGATATAAAAGGTTTTATCCTATCAAAGTCCTTTTTATGATCCAGGATTCTTTTATACATTCCCATGACCCTTTCGGCACTTTGATTGAATTGTTTTTTACGTGCGATGTTTCCTAACAGAACCTCATCGTCCACAGTTGCCCTGGGATCCTTCAGAATATTAATTGATTTGTTTACCCGATGTTCCCCCTTAACAATCTCCACGGTATAGGTCCCATAAAAAACACTGGCGCCATCCATCAAAAATTGCGCACGTAAATCAGGGGGACCGGGCAGATTACTTCCCTTTTCCCGTAAATTCCAGACAACCCTATTGATTCCTGGCTTAGCTGTTGTTTTTATTTCCCGAATCAATTGCCCATTGGAGTCATAAATGTTCACTACTACAGCATTGGGTTTACTGGCATCTTTGGAAAAATAACTCAATAAGGCACCATACTCCCTATTCTTCCCTGAAAATCCATCATCGGCATCACGGTGCAGGCTCGGAAAACCCAATACACCCAAATAAGTGTCAGGGATTGTAAACAAGTGAAGTTCTTGCTCTACCACAGATTTATCCTTGGCCAATTCCCGTAAGGGGCGTATATCGTCCAATATCCAAATGGAGCGTCCAAAAGTGCCCAATACCAAATCATGTTCCCGGGGGTGTATGACCATATCCTTTACAGCCACGGTGGGCAGATCCTTTTTCCATTGGTTCCAATTCTCTCCACCATTGAGGGAAAAATACAGCCCAAACTCGGTCCCGACAAACATCAGATTGGGTTCGATCGGATCTTGGACAAAGCTCAGGGCAAATCCCCAAACATCGTTCTCATCCACCAATCGTTCCCAATTCTTGCCATAATCCTGGGTACGGAACACATAGGGGGTCCAATTGTCACGCCTATGATCATCGACCACGACAAAAGCCTCTCCATCCTTATGTTTGGAATGTTTGATTTGGGTAATCCAAGCATTTTTTGGCATTCCCTTGATATGTTTACCCACTTCGCTCCAAGTTTCACCACCATTCCTGGTAATCTGTACGTTTCCATCATCGGTACCTACCCAAATTACACCCTTTTCCATCCAACTAGGTTCTATGACCGTAATGGTCGTATTATTTTCCGCAGATGAATCATCAATGGTCAACCCTCCGGATTCCGCTTGCTTTTGTTTGTTGGGGTCATTGGTGGTAAGATCGGGGGAGATAATTTCCCAGGACATGCCCGAATCAATGCTCTTATGGACAAATTGACTACCAAGATAAACTACCTTATCATCATGTGGATCGATATGCATCCCTGAATCCCAATTGAATCTCAATTTGGTTCCATCGGGATGGATCGGTTGGATATTGTGCAATATGCCGGTCAACCGATCGAATCGCGCCAATTCCCCTCCCTGTGAGGTGGAATAACCAAAACGCGAGTCGTTTGGATCTGGAATAACATCAAAGCCATCCCCGAATCCCACACTTTCCCAATCATGGTTGGTAATTTGCGCCAATAGAGCAAACTTATAGGCTGGCCCTGTCCAGCTGCCATTGTCCTGCATACCCCCATAAACGTTGTATGGAATCTCATTGTCAACATTGATATGATAAAATTGACCTACGGGAATATTATGGTGAAATTTCCAGTGTCTGCCTCCATCATGGCTTGCGTATAGCCCCCCATCATTTCCATCAAGGATGTAGGAAGGATTGTCCGGATCGATCCAGAAAGCGTGATGATCACTGTGAACCCCGCCAAACGGAGGAATCATGCCCCTGAACGATTTACCACCATCCTCACTTATGGAAACCGTGGTGGCAATCTGATAAACCCTGTTCTCATTCGAAGGGTCCACAGCTACATCAGAATAATAAAAAGGTCGGTCACCTACGCCTTTTGCGGTGGTCATTTTCCAGTGGAAACCTCCATCTTCCGAACGCCACATGGCATTTTCCGGGCCAGTTTCGATATTGGCGTAAATGATATTGGGTGCATTATCGGCTATGGCCACTCCCATTCTCCCCAAGGGTCCAGTGGGCAGCCCGTTTTCCGTTCCCAATGCTGTCCAGGTGTCCCCTCCATCCATGGTCATGTGCAATGCGGAACCTTCACCTCCTGAATTCATGAACCATGGCCATCGGCGATATTCCCACATGGCAACTATCAGTTTGTTGGGATTGTTGGGATCTATGACCATGTCGGCCACTCCTGTCGTGGTATTGGTATAGAGGATTTTTTTCCATGTTTTTCCCCCATCGGTTGTTTTGAAGACCCCCCGATCTTCAGAAGGCCCCCATGCAGAACCGATGGCCCCAACCCATACCACATCCGGATTGTTGGGATGGATCAGGACACGGTGAATATTCTTGGTCTTTTCCAATCCAAGATGGGACCACGATTTCCCGCCGTCCAATGATTTGTACATTCCGAAGCCATAGCTTTGGCTATTTCGAGGGTTTCCTTCCCCTGTCCCGAGATAAAGGATATCCGGATTATCTTGGTATATGGCAATATCTCCAATTGATGCGGTTTTCTGATGTTCAAAAATGGGTGTAAAGGTATTTCCTGCATTTTCAGATTTCCACAATCCCCCCGCGGAGGTCCCGACATAGATGGTACTTTTATTGGACAGGTCCACGTCAATGGCGGTGACCCTTCCGCTCATCCCCGCTGGTCCGATGCTTCGGAAATTCATGTCCTGTAAGACTTTGTCATTGAAATTTTGTCCAAACGCAAATACCATGAGCAGGTTGGACAATAGAAGAAGTTTGATTTTGGTTTTCATTTAGTGGTTATTAGTTGTAATGAATTAGTACTAGAAATCAGATGGTCCCGTACCTCTTTAGGAAGGCTGGAACCATTTTAAAATTGCTGGGCCCCATGAAAATCTGGTCATGAAAAAAGTACCCATCAATATAAATCCGGTGGCGGTCAAAAGAATCGATGAGGCAGCAATTTTCAACAGCGGACTGGCTTTGAATTTCTTGACCCTGATAAAAATCTCTGCCACCAATAAATTGGGCACATAGAAGAAAAAGTCCATAATTTGATCGAATGGTCCGCTAAAATTACCGGCTCGTCCCAGTCCACCGGTCAATAATGTCCAGAAGCCATAATCCATTCGGTACAACCATGAACCAATGGCCAGGGCATATAGACGCAGGGCCCATGCATAATGCCTTTCAAATTGTCCAGTAACCGCATACCGATAGGTCAGGACTGTGGCCAACAACATCAAAATTCCATATAGGGAAAAACCGATGTCCATCATTGTTCCCCCTACCGTTCCCCTCATGGCTATAAAGGCCAGTCCTCCAATGGATGCCAATAGGCTTGATACCAAGTATAACCTACCGATCCAACGGTGCACTGCCGGATACTTCAAACGTACCCTATCCACTAATTGGATACTTCCCAATAACAATATGATTCCTCCTGCAAAAAAGTGCATCCCAATTCCAGTTGTGGCCACACCGGCATTTTCTTGGTATAGGTTAGGAAGTATATGGTTCCAATTCATCATATCCCCGCGATACAAGGAAGAGGCATAGAAAGCAAGGATGTACAGTCCAAAAAGGGCTGCACTGAGCCAAACGGACGCCACCAAAATAGTTCCTGACCAGCGAAGGGCATCTGAACCAATTTTCTCCATACGGGATGGGTTCTCCAGTACAGTTAAAGAAATGTTTTCGGTAAAGTTAGGCTTGGTGTGGTTGTTGTCATTCATTGGATTTAGTGCTAAGTTTTAATTAAAAATATCCTATTGGGCAAGTAGCTTACTCCAGATATTTATAGAATTTGTTCTGGTTCCCAAAATTATCAAGCTCTCAAAAAGAGATGTAGTCAAAATTCCCTTTATTGAAGCCAAAAGGGACAAATGGACTCAAGTCCAACTTGAATCATAGCACTTTAATGAGAGGACCTCCAGCCCAGGGTTACCATCAATCAAAAAACCACTTCCAAACAACAAAATAAAAGGAGCTTCTTTGGGCTGAAGGAACACTCTCAACATTTAGGGTAAAAATCAAAAAAGTCTTAGTAACTTTTACAAGTACAAATGTTGTCAAAAATCACCGTAAAGATGTAGCCGAATTTGCCATTGTTGTAGCCAAATGGATTTATTTCCTCCATAGTTACCCATGGTTAGGGTTATCTTAAAAATCGTTTTGAAATATAAACATCAACCATCTTTAAAACCTGGGACCACCTGCCATGGAGCACTGATGCTTAAAAGGCCATTTTGCAAAAGCCAATACAAGTTTTGCCTGTCTGAACATTAAAAAAATGAAGTGATCATCATTCAAAAGTGTAAAGACCTGTAGCAACCTGGGCCACCCTGAAATACCCCAGTGCGTAATGGTCCTGATCGGTAGTGTTGACAATATTCCCCCTTAAAGTGGCCGGAACGGCACCAAAGGGATTGCCTCCCGTACCGGATTGGGAAATCAAAAGTCCCATGTAATCATGGTATCTTTCGGAAACACCTAGAAGTCTTACCCATGCCGTTTCACCTGGTTCAAATGGAAATTGCCCATTGTCAGGGTCATCACTTTTCTCATAGGTAAAATGTATTTGGTTTCCATTGACAAATTCATCGTCAAAATCGAACAAAAATGGAAATAGGTCCGAATTGGATTGGCACCAGATGATATAAAAATTAACCTCATCCTCAGGATCTGTAAAGTAGATGTTCAATTCCAATAGGTCATCGTCAAAACCATTTTCCCTGGATTGTGCCAACTCATCAATGTCCACCACCGAATGGAGTCTTTCTTCCGCAAGGTAGATTTCATTGTCGTAAGTCACTTCCAAGCGATAGGAATTGTTCAACCTGGGCACAAATTCATCGGTTGCATAAATGCCATTTCCCTGATGGCCAAAAACAAAAAGTTCTTCGGTGTCGACATTTATGACCTGGATCGAAGCTCCCACAACAGGAGTACTTTGGTCGTTGTCAAAATATGGGGTCGTCATACTCAAGCGTATCTGCTGTTCGTTCCCCTGGGTCCCTTTTTCCCAATCCAAGGAGGCCTCGATGGCCAATCGGGGCTCACTTTCCGGAACATCCACATCCACGGTATCCTCACACCCAAAAAATAAAGGTACAAGAGAAATCAGCTTAAAAATTCTCTTGATATTTCCAGTATATGGGACTTTTAAGATCTTCATAGCAATTGGTTAAAATTTAAAATTGTAGGAGATGGAGGGGACAATTCCAAAAATGGAAAGTCGTGTCGCTTCATTGAGCCCGGTAAGTTGATCTTGTCCAAAAGAGATCGATGCCGCGTTTCTTCTATTGTAGATATTATAAATACTAAAGGTCCATTCTCCCTTCCAACGTTTGGTACTTTCAGGATTGGGCACAAATGTTGCCGCTATGTCCATTCTGTGGTAGACGGGCAAACGATCTTGATTACGGCCCTCATAGTGGGCAACGGACCTACCTTCGTATTCATATTGTGCACTTGGATAGGTAACGGGCCTTCCGGTCTGGAATACCCTATTGATGCTTAAGGACCATTTATCACTGAGTTGGTACATCGAGGTAAAGGAAATATCATGGGTACGATCGTAAGGGGTATTATACCACTGTCCGTTGTTGATGCCCGGTCCCCCTGCCTCCCCTCCGAGGGTACGCTGTTCGGATTTGGACAGCGTATAGGAAAGCCAGCCGGTATAATTGCCCTTATCCTTTCTGAGTAAAAGTTCCAGACCATAGGACCTGGATTCCCCGTTTAGGATTTCATTTTCGATGGTGTTGTTCCCTATTAAATCGGCTCCATCTATATAGTCCAACCGATTGTCAACGGTCTTGTAGTACCCTTCCAACTCCATGCTGAAGGTTCGATTGCCAAAGGTTTTAAAAAGACCTAAACTGTATTGGTCGGACAACTGTGGTTTGATGAACTCTCCACTGGGTGTCCAAACATCCACAGGAGTGACATTCGAGGTATTGGACAATAAATGCATGTATTGCGCATTGCGATTGTAACTTGCCTTGATTGTGGTCGCATCGTTCCATTGCCATGCCAGGCCGATCCTAGGCTCCAAATTGGTGTACGATTGGATCGTTTCCCCTCTTTCCACATAACGCACACTTGAAGTCACCCCATTTTCATAAATGCTCAACTCTGGATTATAGACCACAGGGAGGTCATTTTCGTATGTAGCAAGCTCTTGCCCGCCAAAACGGTTGAAATGACTTAATCTAAGACCATAAGAGGCGGTCAGTTTTTCTGATATTTTATGTTCTGCACTGAGATATACCCCCGATTCCAGGGCACGGTTAATATCCAATTGCCTTGGATTGATGGCCGAAGTCTCGGATAGGGGCTCAATTGCTCCGGGATTGAGTCTATGGGCAATGGTGCCCAAACCAAATTTTAGGGTCAGGGAATCTGAAGCAAAATAAGAAAGGTCATACTTCAGGTTATAGTTGGTGATATCGGAGACCCAGTCCATGTCCACAAAATCAAAAATGAATTGGTAATCGTATCTACTATAGATCAGGGAAAGGTTAGAGAAAATCTTATTATTGAACACATGGTTCCAACGAAGATTTGCACCAACGTTACCATAATTGTTCTCTATGATCCCATCCAAGGTCATCTTGTCCCTTCCCAAATACCCGGAAAAATAGATTTTGTCCGAATCACTGAATTTATAGTTGGTCTTCAGGTTCAGGTCGTAAAATGAAAGATGGTCATCCTCAAAATCCTCGAGTGCGCCCATAAAGAGGTGGGCATAGGAGGTTCTTCCCGCAATGATGAAGGATCCTTTATCCTTCACCAAGGGACCTTCCACGGCCAAGCGGCTTGATATTAGGCCCACCCCTCCGGTCACAGCTATATTTTTGCTGTTCCCGTCCTTTTGCCTGACATCCAAAACGGAAGATACCCTTCCACCATATTGGGCGGGGATATCCCCTTTATAGAGATTGACATCCTTCAGGACATCCGCATTGAATACGGAAAAAAAACCAAAAACGTGAGACGTGTTATAGATGATGGCCTCATCCAACAATACCAGGTTTTGATCCACTGCCCCACCCCTCACGTTAAATCCTACCGCACCCTCACCATTACTGGTGACACCGGGCAAGGCCTGTATGGACTTTAAAACATCCACTTCCCCCAAAACCACCGGAACCTGTTTGATTTCTTTGGCGGTCATGGTATTGAGTCCCGTTTGGGGGCTTTTCAAATCAATTTTTCGATCTTGTCCAGCGATAAGAACGACCTCATCAAGTGAATTGGCCTCCTCTGGGAGTTCAATGTTCAATGTCATGTCCTGTACCAAAGATATGTTCTCGGTATATGGTTGAAAACCTAGATATGAAATAACGATGATATAGTCACCTTTTGGTGCCGAAAGGGAATAGTAGCCATATTCATTGGTCGTTGTCCCATAGGTTGTACCTTGTAATAAAATGGTGGCACCCAGTAGTGTTTCACCATCCGTCTGGCTTGCAATGGTACCACTGATCGTGACATCTTGGGCCACTGAAATCCAATGGGTCAAACACATCAGTAGTATGGCTCCATTCCTTTTTACATGTACATGAACTGTTTTTATCATTTACTTTCCCTTTTATTTTGGGGACAATTGAATCTGGGCGTGGGACGCATGAATTCCCTTCAACCTACCCTCGATTGACCTTATTTTCCATAGGATGTAAATTTGGACTGTTTAAAACAGTACCTTGTAGGCAAAAGTAGCTTTGTTGTAGCCACAACTCACAAATACCAGTAAATGGCAGTATCCAATAGGGTAGCACATAGGTATTGGAGCACAAAATATTGGGATTACAACTTTTGTTCAGAGAAAGGAAAGATCTTTTTGAATAGCAATCAATTAAAGGAATGTCTAAATTCCAGTGGAGATTGATTTGTTTTGTTTTTAAACAGTTTACTGAAGGATTGGGAATGCTCAAAACCCAATCCATATGCAATTTCACTAACAGATAGCTCGGATGTGGAGAGTTTCTCTTTGGCCTTCTCAATCAATCGATCATGGATATGTTGTTGCGTGGTTTTTCCCGTCAATACTTTGAGCATACGTGTTAGATAATTAACCGACAGACTCATATCTTCCGAAACCTGCTGTACTGTGGGCAATCCATTCCCCAACAAATGATCATCCGTAAAAAAAATATCGAGAACGGTCTCCAATTTACTGAGCAAATGGTGTGAGTTCCCTTTACGGGTTATAAATTGTCGATTGTAGAAACGTTCGGAATAGTTGAGTAGGGTCTCAATTTGTGAGATAATTATATGTTGACTGTACCGATCGATATTGGTATGGTATTCCACTTGGATATGTTGAAAAATATTATTCATGATGCTTTCTTCCTTATTGGATAGGAACAAGGCCTCATTGGTGGCATAATCGAAAAAATCATATTGGCGCATGTTTTTCGATAAGGGGGTTCCATATAGAAAATCTGGATGGATGAGCAATATGGTACCTGTATAGGTGCTGCTTTGGTCCGCATCCACCAGAATATTGAACACTTGGTTGGGTGCTATAAAGAACATGGTACCTGCATCAAAGTCATACTCTTGTTGTCCATACTTCATCTTTACCTTGGCACTGGATATCCGCTTCAATCCAATGGAATAAAAGTCAAATACCCAATTTACTTTTTGCTCAGAGATCTTATGATGGCTGATAGAGCCATAGTCCACCACACTGACCAAGGGGTGTTCCGGATCTGGCAACCCTCTTGAGCGGTGAAAATCCTTTATGGTTTTAAGTCGATGAATTTTTTCCATGGGCAAAGATTTCAAGCGTTCTCAATGTACCAAATCTTCGGCACATATCCATTTTCCACTTCCCAACAATCAAGGGTTCAGCAATTTGAAATATTCCAAGATGGTAGCATTGTTCTGTTCAGTCCTATCCTTGCTAAAGCCAAAGGTCAGTTCTTTTTTACCATCGTGCATTTGGGTGAATATGGCTTCAATAAATTCCGAAACCTGCGGATAACGGTCATGTTTACCCTTACCTCCAAGATCCGTATTCAATGCTGGGGGGATAATCTCAATCACATGGACACCATTTGGTTCCATCAAATATCTCAATGAAAGCGTAAAGGAACGCATAAAGGCTTTCGTTGCACAATAAATTGGCATTTTGGCAGCAGGGACGAATGCAAGGCCCGAGGTGACCATCATGATGGTTTCCAACGATTCGAGTCCCATAAACTTTGTGGTCAGATGGATAGGCGCCATAACATTGGTGTCCACTTCCTTTTTGGCCCTTTGATAAAAATCCTTTTGTGACAGGTCCATCCAGTTCTGTATCCCGGCGTTGTTCACCAACACGTTCACATCCTTATGCTCTTTTTGCACCCATTGGTACAATGTTTCAATTTCTGCCTCATCTGAGACATCACATACCTTTGGAATCACTCTGGAAGGAAATTTTGCGGCAACGTCATCCAGTTTCTCCTTTCGCCTTCCACAAATAATAACCGTGTTATGGTCCTGCACAAAGCGTTCGGTCAAGCCCAATCCGATACCACTGGCTCCGCCTGTTATCATTATTTTCTTATGGGATAGTTTCATTGTTTAGATTTAAGATTGTTGAATTACCAGGACACCAAACCTTCCTCTCTATAAAAACCTCCGTTGGCTGAATTTTGTGAAGTGGCATACTTTACGATGGTACTGGCCCCTTCTTCCACGGTTTTTATCCCCTGATGCTGATTGAGATCGGTGGCCGTATAACCTGGAGTGACACTGAACACCCTAAAGTTGGTATCCCTTAATTCATTGGACAAGGTCACTGTAAAGGAATTTAAGGCCACCTTGGAGGATCCATATAGACTGAAAAGATCCCAGTTCGGATTTCTTTCGGGTGATGTCTGCATGCTCAATGAACCGACCTCACTGGATACATTAACGATAACGGGGCCGCCAGATTTCCGCAGAAGGGGGATGAACTGCTGTGTTGTCTGAACCACTCCAAAGTAATTGGTCTCAAAGACCTGTCGTAGGGTCATGGGTTCACATGTGGATACTTTTTGGGGCTGTCCTCCCGTTATTGCGGCATTGTTAATCAGAATGTCCAGTGAGCTGACAAAGGACCCCAATACGATCCTGGCATGTTCTATGGAACCCTGATCACACACATCGATCACTATCAGCTCCACATTCAAAAGTCCAGATTGTTTCAGTGTGTTTACCGCATCAAGGCCCCTGTCCCGATCACGACATCCCAAGAAAACGAAGTATCCCTTCCGTGCCATTTGTCGGGCAGTTTCAAAACCTATTCCTTTGTTGGCCCCTGTTACCAAGACCGTTTTCATAGCATTTGTATTGGTGTTATCCATGATGTGAACCTTGTGTGTTTCCTGTTCCAAAAACATATTTCATTACGATCATGTCCACTACAATACCGAAGGCAAATCCTGCGGCCATGGGTAACAATAGTTGGTGTGCAATCTCAATTGGTGTTGATTCGGGTTCCACGCCAAAAAATACTACAAGGCCAATAAACCAGGCGGTGAGATCATGGAGTCCTTTGATCTTTATCAAGAATGCCAAGGAACCTATGAAGAAAAAAATGGCCACATACAAGCCTAGGCCGCCTATGGCCCCAATTAGAAAACCGCCTACCAACTCAATTAGAACGGCCAGAACGATACCCAAGGTAATCTGTAGGTAAATGTTCAGTGCTTTTTTGGCTGATTTTCCATAAAGATAAAAACATACCCATGCCAAAAAGAGCACCCAACCCGGCCAATGTAGGGATATGGAGAGGAACACTGCCAACCCTCCGAACAGCCCCATCAAGGCGCCAAAAATTATTGTTTTCATAACTATTTATTTTAAAGGTTTTGATACGTTTCTGCGAAGATTGGAGCAAAATCAGCCAATTTGTGGCTCCCCAGTTCCGGCCTGTTTTTATAGTAGTCTTCATATAAGGTCCCGTCATGGGTCGCTTTGTTCATTTCCACCAGCCCTCTAGCTGCGGCCTCGCTCATCCCTGCATTCAATAAAATATCCAACTGTTGCTGTTCCGTGATACGGATCCATTGCAATTCTGGCCTACCGATGGCCTTTCCAAAAATTTGGGCCACTTCCTTGCATGAAAGTTCATCGCTCGCAACATATCGCACCTTGCTCGGTTGGTCGAAAGGAAGTTCAAATTCTCTTGCAATAACCGCTGCGATATCCAAGGGAGATACCCAAGGAACGATATCATCCTCTCCATAAACGGATGCCATTTTCCCAACAGCTTTAACCGATTGGGCAAACGCCAGAAGGTTATAATAAAAACCGACAGGTCGAACAAACTTGATATGGATTTGTTCAGGCAAGGACCTTAAAATTTGCTCCACATGATAATGGAACTGTATGACCCCATTGCCATTCGGCATGTGTGCCCCTATACTACTCAGATGCACCACCTTTTCAATATTGTTCAAACCTATGGCTTGCACAAAGTTCTCTCCGATCTCCTTGTAGTATCGGATGATATCCAAGTTTTTGTCGAAAAAATCCACAGGAGGTTCCATACAAAATACGGCATCGGCCCCTTCAAAAGTTTCTACCAAAAAATCGGCATCTTCCAAGGTGCCGAAGGCCGGTATTGCCCCCAACCCAATGATTTCATCCAAACGTTCCGAACGGCTACTGATGACGGTGACGTGATGACCATTTTTAACCAATGCTCGGGTAAGTGGTCTTCCTATATGACCCAATGACCCTGATACGACTATTCTCATCCAATACTGATTTATAGCATACAAAGTTGCAGGATCAAATCCAAGTGGATGTAGGCATACCCTGCCATGTCGTAGTCAAAAGTAACACTGGGCAATCAAGACAAATGAGTCATTGGACAAATGGAAATCCGGGCCGGAAAATAAATGGTTAGAAAAGGTCCTATTGGACCTTATGGGCATTGTAAATTTTCCTAGGCTAACAGAAGTTGTCGTTGGATGGGCAACTGCCGTATGCGTACCTGTGTCGCATCATAAATGGCATTGACGATTGCCGCGGTAGCAGGGCCCTGGGAAGCTTCCCCTGCACCTAATGGGGGTTGGTCCGACTGTTCGATCAATTCCACCTCAATTTCTGGAATCTCATTATATCTCAAAATGGGATACGTGATCCAATCCAAACTAATAATATGCTTTTGGTCAAATTTTACTTCTTCTTTTAGGGCCCAGCTAGCTGACTGGATCATGCCCCCTTCTATCTGGTTTTTTAGGCCATCTGGATTGATGATTTCCCCTGAGTCAACGACGGCCCACATCTTTTTTAAGTGGATTGCCCCTGATTTCCGGTCTACCAATACCCACACAGCCACTGCACAATAGGAAGAGGAATTCTTATATCGTGCAAAGGCATGGCCAAGACCCTCATGGTCACCTTTTTGAATCTTGTTGATCTTATCCTCAAGTCTTTCCAAACAACGTATGGCCCTTGGATCCTTCAAATGGTTCGTTCTAAACTCCATGGGTTTTATCCCTGCCTTTAGGGCCAATTCGTCCATAAAGGATTCAATGGCAAAGACATTGGCATAAGCACCTAACGC
The DNA here is from genome assembly GCF_004150225.1 of Flagellimonas olearia. Taxonomy (NCBI): domain Bacteria; kingdom Pseudomonadati; phylum Bacteroidota; class Flavobacteriia; order Flavobacteriales; family Flavobacteriaceae; genus Flagellimonas; species Flagellimonas olearia. Next base: position 125,477 of record NZ_ML142911.1, read on the forward strand.
CCTTAGGGCCGATCTTCTCAAGGGACCTTTGAAAAAGTGGGTCTGCATCCTCATATTTTGGATCTCGTAATAGGGTTCGGCGTTTCTTGGCGCGCCGCCCTTAAACCCATTGACCGGTCTTTGATATCCTTTCCCAAGATATCGGGCCGGAAGCAAGTTTTCAGCGCTACCGAAGGGTCTGGTCCCATGGACATCGGACCATAGATTAAAATCCCAGCCCTGTATCTTGCCCTTTTGGTCGACCCCGGCCTTCAAGGCCATCCGCATGGCGGTACCATAGGGTTCCCAACCGTGTTCTTCTTCCCTCATCCATTGTAACCGAACATGTCTACCTGGATAGTTTATGGCTAGGAGGGCCGCCTCCGCAGCCACATCGTCCGCACCATTGTGACCATAACAGGCAGAACCTGGAACCCCAATGATGTGTATATCACTTTCTGGAATTTCAACGAGCTGTGAGATGGCACTGCGAAGAGGATGAATCCCTTGGCTATGTGACCAAATGGTCAATTTGCCATTTTGAAAAATGGCCAAAGAGCAGGATGGTCCATTGGCCGCATGCATGAGATAGGGTTTAAAATAAGAAGCCTCATGGATAATGTTGGCACCATTGATCCCATTTTTTCCCAGTCCTTTCTCCACGGCAGGGTCCGGCTCAGAGGGCAGTGATAAGATGTGCTCCTCCATCCCTTGCCCTGTTGGCAGGGCATCCCCAACTTTCCAATTTGCCACTTTACCAATAGCCCTTGCTAAATGGATGGCTTGATATTCCTCTTCTGAAATGACTCCGAGAAAGTTACCAATCCAGACCAATTTGAGTAAACCGTTGGCTGAATAGTCCGTGTTGTCCATAGAAAGAAGTTCAGCGGTATAGGATGGTGGCCGAATGATCCGGGCATGAACCATTCCTTCAAATCTCAGGTCATGGATAAAATGCTGCTTTCCTACTACCATGTTCTCGATATCCTTTCTAGGGACGGGCTGCCCCACGATCTTTCGTTCTGTTTTCGCTAAAATGGTAGCGGGCGTGGTAACCTTTCCCTGGACCTGTTTTCCTTCCAAGAGGTCACCGATGGATATCCGTACATTGTCCCCTGTAATGATCAAATCCTTTAGGGTAAGGCTATTTTCGGGCACAATGAATCTCTCAGCGGCCATCCTGACCAGGATTTCCCTGGCCGAAGCGGCCGCATTTCGTACGGCCATGGCACTGGTCTCTATGGACATGCTCCCCACTGTGTACCCTTCATTGGGGGTGACATCGGTTTCTGCGATGTGGATATCGATCAAATGCATGCTGGTGTTCAATTCCTCCGCCGCCACCTGCACTATCGCTGTTTTGATCCCTTGGCCCAGTTCCATTTTACCGGACAGTATTTTGACCCTTCCATCGGACAACACCTGTAACCATGCATTGATTTGCGAATCATCCACTGGGTGAAAAGGAAAAGTGTTCCCGCCCTCTTTTTCGGTACGTTGGAGGCAGCTGACCCCCAACAACGAGAACCCTATGCTCAATACCCCGGTGGTCTTCAAAAAATGTCTTCTAGTTTCGACAGCCATCATCGCTAAATTTATAGTTCTGGATTTGAGGCCTTTTTCACGGCTTTGATCACACGGGCATGAACGCCACATCGGCAGATATTTTGCTGCAGTCCGCTCTTTATTTCCTCGTCGGAAGGGGTATTGTTCCGTGCAAGTAGCGATACAGATGAAATGACCATTCCGTTAAGGCAATACCCACATTGTGCAGCTTGTTCCTCCACAAATGCTTTTTGTACTTTATGCAATTCCCCTTCCCGGCCCGAAAGCCCTTCCAGGGTCACAATAGCGCGATCCCCTATGTTTTCCATTCTCAATTGGCAAGAGGACACTGCGTTACCATCGAACAGCACCATGCACGCCCCACATTGGCCCAGGCCACAACCAAACTTGGGACCATTGAGCCTTAGGTTGTTCCTTAGCACATATAATAAAGGGGTCTCTGGATTTATCTCCACTCTATGGTAACTACCATTTACTTTGATCTTAAAGGTTTCTTTCATGGATTAAATTTATTGACCCCTTAAAAGATACATATAAAATCTCCGTTCCACATGTACATCCAAAGGCTTCTGTTCGCCTAAAATACCTCTCTCCTTCAATAAAATTGTAGTCAGAACCAACCTTTTTGTAGTTAAACCCTGCAAAGTCTATTGCCCAATTTTATTGATATATTCACAGGAGTTGACCAACAACGATTGGAAAAATAGATAAAGATTAATTTGTAGTATACACCTATTAAAAAATATGTCCTAATTTGGGAAAGGTATCAATTTCATTTTCTATACTTCCAAAAAACTCCGCACCCATTCAATCAAATTGTCCGATACTAAACAAGGACATATTTTATTTTTGTCAATGGAATAAGCACCCTTCGGGTGCTATTCTTATGGAAAGGGAGAAAGAAGAAAGGGTCAGATGTTTCCTTGGATTCGCCTATGCCACCATTGGAAAAGAACGTGGCCCCACTATTCATCTCCCATTTTTACCCCTTGAAAAGGCCGGGGTACAATGGTCTGGGGTGGGTGCCGAGTCGATACAGTAACACTACCAATCTAGAGGACAATGTTGCCCCCGGTATTTTGGACCGCCCTGCCCTTAATTCCTATTTTGAACCATTAATTAACATGTTGAAAGCCAACAGGTCTTTTCAAAAATGTCCACAAGGCTGGGTAATCCTATATTTAAAGATTTACACAATTATACGATCATACATTTATATATTAAAATAATCAGCTGTATAAATAAATCTGTATAGGAAAAATGGACAGACCACAGTAAAATGTATGTTAACAATCAAGGACAATGATATATTGAAGGAATGGCACTTTTCTCCCTTCAAGCTTTGGTTCGTACCGTCATTAAAATCAGATATTGCAAAACAAATTTTGTTAAGTCATAAAAGTCCGGACCTAAGAGACGGATTTAATTGATTGGAGAGTAAACCTTCCGAATTGGTTTGATCAACGTCCATAACCCAAATTAGGGTCTGGGCTTTCCATTATGGCCAATGTCCAAGATATCCCTCACTTGGTAGGTTTAAAATTAATGTATGACCCAATGGACCAAATATACCAAGAACCATGCGGATAGGTAACCATTGGCCATTTTTTCTTTCCCTTTCCATAGAAACCCAACTCTGCGATTTCCTCCAATTCTTGATTTTCAATACTAGATAGATTTACCGTACAAAAGTCCATGTACGACAAAGCCTTTCCAAGTAATCCATAGGCCATAGGTTTGTGATATAGTTGATCGGAGGTCACGAAGCAAGTTGTGTTTTTGTAAACAAAAACTGCGCACTCTGTTTGCAGGCGGCTTTGTGATCCACACAAAATCCATAAAAATGGCAAGACCTAAAAAGGACATATCAAAACAAAGGACGATTGTCATCGCATTTAGGGTTTCAAAAAGCGAATACGTGATCATTGCCAATAATGCGGAGACAATCGGATTGTCCACGGCCGAATATATCCGAAGAAAATGTACAGGAAAATCCCTGCCAAAGAAAAAGGTGAATCCGTTGGACCGGAAACTTTTTGTCGAGCTGAGCCGGGTGGGAAACAACCTGAACCAACTTGCTAGGGTCTCGAACTCAGGTATCCATGACCCGTTCAGTATATCTAAACAATTGGAGGAGGTGAAAATGCTATTGCAACAGTTCAAATCAAATATCGTGGACAATGATAGGTAAGATAACCATAGGAAAGGATTTTTACGGTGTCCTGGCCTACAATGAAAAAAAGGTAAGCGAAGGTGTAGGCCATGTTATCGATACCAATATCGAACATTCCACTTCCGTAAAAATGACACAGGAATTCAATTTGGTCAGGCAATTACGGCCAGGATTGGGCAATGCGGTATTTCATGTTTCCTTGAACCTGCCCTACTCGGATCAACTGGACGATAAAGAATTCGCTTCATTGGGATGTGATTATCTAATGAACATGGGTTTGGATAACAACCAGTTCATCATGTACCGTCATACGGATACGGAACACGAACACATCCATATAGTGGCCAATAGGGTCAGGTATTCGGGCAGGATAACGAGTGACAGCAACATCAAGAGAAGGAGCCGGGAAGTGATCAATGATCTGGAAAGGAAATACGGACTGACCCAAATTCCTGCAAAGACCAGTGCCAAGAAACCGCTGACCCAAAAGGAAATAGAAAAAACGCTGAGGACAGGTACAGTTCCAACAAAGCTTATCCTACAGAATAAAATTGGGTGCGCTATCTCAAAAGCAAAGGACACGGCAGGGTTCATCAAGCTTCTCAAAGAACATAACATCTCCCCAAAATTCAATGTAAGCAAAACCACGGGAAGGGTCTCGGGAATATCATTCAAATATGAGGGTGTCATTTATAAAGGAAGCTCTCTGGGCAAAAAATATTCATGGAACAGTATCGTAAAAAAAATCGATTATGTGCAAGACAGAGACCGTACAGTTATACTATCGGCTAATGGAAAAGAATGGGGAACTGATAAAGCTGGTGAAGGAAACCATGGAGCGACAATCGGGTCTGTACCAAGAAGTAAGGGAGTTGCAAAAGGCATTGAAGATCCTTCTGAACAATCAAAAGGTCATCTGGGAGAAATTAAAGGAAATGGAGTAGTCCAACCTTTGGCAAATGAAACGGACTGGACCCCCTTCAAGCTGGAACTCAATGACCATGGTGCCAAGAAAAAGTCCAAAAGAAAGAAGAAAAGAAAAGGGCTGGGCCTGTAGAACTTGAACTTATGGAAAACAACAACAAGCAAGAACCTTTGGGACTGTCCCCCTCCGAAACCCAAGTATTGGAAATGATACGCAGCAAGAGGTTCCTGTCCATCAAAGTGATCATCAAGAACGGGAAGGTCGATGCCATTGAAGGTCTGGAACGGTTGGACACGGGAGAGCGCATCATCGATATGTTGAAACAGCATGATTTCCAGAATCTGGAGATCAAACAGAGCAATGGCAAGATCGTCTGTGTGAACAGGATTTTCAGGAAAAAGATCGACCCTGTCGCAAAGACCAAAAGTTGTTGACCGACAACCCATAAGTATGGAATAAAACAATGATCCCATTAGGGGTCAAATCGATTAAAAAAGGTAAATTAAAGCCTACTTTACAAATACGGTAGTGACCTCAAAACATAGGAGCTATTGCTATTTAAAGGAAATGTCCAACCCGATAATCGAGCTAAAGCGGAAAAACAGAACATTCAACAGTACATGGCTCAGAACTTATAAAGGTTTTGAGGATTGTCCGGAGGAAGAAGCGGAAAAGATCGTGGAACAACTCCGGGAACTCGCCAACATAGTCTGCGGCCATGTCCAAAAAGGGAGCATAAATGAACGTTCCGTGTTAAAAAACTATAATGTAACTGAAAAATAGTTGCTTTTTCAGTATCTTTGATAATGAGTAGAATAGAAAAGCTTCTTGTCAAGTTCATGGGCAATCCCAAGGATTTGACCTGGGAGGAACTGATGAAGATATTGGCCCATTACGGTTTTCATGAAATTACCAAGAAGGGCAAGACGGGTGGATCTAGGGTCAAGTTTGTGAACGACCGAAACAATATTATAAACCTTCACAGACCACATCCCGGCAATATTGTAAAACAATATGTAACAAAGCAGATCAAGGAAAAATTGAAGCAATGGCAGATAATTTAGAACATAAAGGTTATTTCGGTTCCGTGGAGTATAGCTCAGGGGACGGTGTGCTGCACGGAAAGATCATCGGGATAAGCGATCTGGTGACCTATGAAGGCGGTTCGGTCAAAGAGCTGAAAGAGGCCTTTGAAGGGTCTGTCGACGATTATCTTGAGACTTGCAGGGAACTGGGCAAAGAGCCCGATAAGTTTTTCAAGGGAGTGTTCAATGTCCGCACATCCACCGAGATACACCGGGAGCTTTCGATCATGGCCGAAAAGAAAAAAATGAAATTGAACGAACTGGTCAACAAGGCCTTTGATTTTTTGGTAAAGAACGAGGACAAGGTCTTGAACTAAAACATAGTGGGACAATGGGGGAACAAGAAAAATGTTGACCACAAGTGGTGAACGGGTCAAACATTCAAGGCATTTCGAAAAAGAATGTTCTGGAAGGGAGAAAGAAGGGGCCAAAAGAAAATAAAGATTGATTCAAAATCCGGATAAACGATGAAACCAGACCAAAAATATAAGATCGAGTACCAAAAATTGCTCAAAGAAGTGCGGACAAAGTCCTACGAAGTGGTCCGGTTGACCCGAATAAAATACTTTGGAAACGACCACAATTTTGTGGACATCAGGTTTTACCAACGTGGCTTTGATGATTCCGGCGATGAAATTTATTTCCCAACGAAAAAGGGAGTCCAGATCAAAGAGGAATTGTTCATGCAGATTTTTGATCAATACTTTATTGATAACATCGAAAACATTTTAAACAACTAAGTGACAATGTCAAAGTCTGAACAAACAATGGGAAATACGGATCCATTCATAGATATTCGGAAAAAATATGAATCCCTAAGGGGCAAGTACTCCGATATAATCGTTTCCTCATTCAGCGAGACCGATTTTAAAAGGTATAATGAGATACTTTTTTCCGCACATAGCTGTGGCATTGAGGGCAATAGCTTTAGCGTCGATGATACAAGGGAGCTAAGGGAAAAGGGCTATGCCCTTAACCTGGTGAACAAAACCCTATTGGAAGCTTTTGAGATCCTGGACCACTTCAAGGCCTATGATTATGTCCTGAAGCACCCCGGAGCGGAACTCGATGAAAGACTTGTGAAGCATCTGCACGTTCTTTTGACCAAGAACACCATTTCCTATAAGGGATATAGGCCCGGTGAATACTCGAAGACCCAGATGGCCGCTGGGGACACTATCTTCAGGGACACCAAAAAGGCCGTGGCCAATATGCCCAAAATGTTGGAAAGTTTCAATAGGGCCATCAAGGAGGACAGGACGCACCCCTTGGAGCTGAGCGCGATTTTCCACCAAATGTTCATTTACTCGCATCCCTTTCCCGATGGCAATGGCAGGCTGGGGCGTTTATTGTCCAATTTCATATTGGGAAGGTTCGGCCACCCCCATATAATCATCTTGAAAGAGGAAAGGCAAAACTATATCGATGCGCTCAAAGCTTCCGATAAGCACAACAATATGTTGCCGATAGTCAACTTTTTTTATGATACCTCCATCAAGAGGATGCAAAAGGAAATAGGTCAAAAAAAAAACCTTTCGAAGAATTTCAACCTTGGTATTGAAAAGGGAGAGAAAAGAAATAGGGGCATTTCTTATTGAAGTAAGGAAAATGAACAGATTTTGCTTGTTAGATTGTCCATGGCATGGGCAATACCGAGGACATCTTGGGACAACATTAAAGACTGGTAACATAGTTCAAAAAGATAGCACATGGACTTAGAGGTATTCGATCAATTCGCGAAAAAAGAAAAGGGAAGGACAATAGGGAAGAACAATACGGCCGTGATCTACACCCGTGTTTCCAGTAAAGAGCAATTTGACAACAATGCCAGCCTGACGACCCAACTCAAATATTGCCAAGAATATGCAATTCGAAAGGAATTGGAAGTATTGGAATATTTCGGGGGAACCTATGAATCGGCCAAGAGCGATGAACGCAGGGAATTCCAAAGGATGCTCAGCTATGTCAAAAGGAGAAAGAACATCGGCTATATCATTGTCTATTCCTATGACAGGTTTTCCAGAACGGGTGCGAACGGTGCCTATATCAGCGAGCAATTGAAAAAGCAGGGAGTGGCCGTTATATCAGCCACCCAGGAAATCGATGTGACCACAAGTGCCGGTACGTTCCAGGAAAATCTGTACCATATATTCTCCCACTTCGATAACCAGATCCGTAGGGACAAATCCATTACGGGAATGCGGGAGAAGCTGCGAAGGGGCCATTGGACGGGTTCTTACCCTTTTGGATACACCAATACGAATCCCGGGAAAGGGAAGATCCCGAATTTTGTGATCTCAGGGGAAGGAAGATTGCTCAAGCAGGCTTTTTTATGGAAGGCAAATTCTAATATGTCCCATGTCGAGATTGCAAAACGACTTAAAGACAAGGGCCTGGACATACATGCAAAAAGATTGACGGACCTTTTTAGAAACCCGTTCTATTGTGGACTTATCGTGAACAGTCTTATTCCCGGCGAAGTGATCGAAGGGAAACACGAGGCCCTTATATCGAAAAAAAACTTTTTAAAGATCCATAATCTGCTCCACTCAGGCGAACCGCCGAAGAAATATTCGTTCGATGACGAAAACCTGCCACTGAAAATGTTTGTCAGATCTTCGGCCTGTGGAACACCCTACACTGGATATATCGTGAAGAAAAAAGGGCTGTACTATTACAAGAACAGGCGCAAGGGCAGCAGGGAGAACAGAAGTGCCAATAAGCTCCATAAAGAGTTTCTGGATGTATTGGGCAGGTTTACAATGGCCGACAAAAAGTATATCGAACCTTTGACCCATATCATACACGACACCTTGATCGATAATAACCAAGAGGCACTTGAAGACCAAAAGCGGTTGACCAAAGAACTCGGCCAACTTAAAGAAAGGATGGACACATTGGAGAGAAGATATGTCGTGCTGAACGAGATCACAAAGTCCCAGTACGACCTTTTCATGCCGGAACTGAAAGCCGAACAAAGGGAGCTGGAGATGAAATTGGAAAATGGGGGAATAAATAGTTCGAACCTCAAAAAGTCCGTAAAATTGGCACTTCAATATGCCTGTAACCTACCTAAATTGTGGAAGTTAGGGGATTTGGAAACAAAAAGAGCCATACAATATATGGTCTTCCCCGACGGGATTGGGTATGACTTCAAAAACAAGCAAGTTCGAACTTTTCGGGTCAATGAAATTTTTGGTGCTATCCGCTCATTTTCAGGTAATTTGAAGGAAATAAAAAACGGGAATTTCCACTCGATGTGTGAAAACTCCCGTTTAGTGACCGCGGGAGGATTCGAACCCCCAACCCTCAGAGCCGAAATCTGATATTCTATCCAGTTGAACTACGCGGCCTTGGTATTTATGAACTTAATTTTGCCTTTACAATATTTGAAATGGTCTTTCCGTCTGCCTGACCGGCCAATTCTTTGGAAACGATGCCCATTACCTTACCCATATCCTGCATTCCTGAAGCTCCAACAGAATCAATGGTCTGTACCACCACTTTTTCTATTTCCTCTTCCGTAAGTTGTTCCGGCAAGAACCTTTCAATAATGGCTACCTGTGCCAATTCGGGTCCGGCCAAATCTTCACGGCCTTGCTCCTGAAAAATGGCAGCACTGTCCTTACGCTGCTTTACCAGCTTTTGAACCAACTTCACTTCCTCTTCCTCGGAAAGCTCGGAACCAGCTCCTTTATCGGTTTTCGCCAACAAAATTGCCGATTTAATGGCTCGCAATGATTCCAGGGCAACAGTGTCCTTGGCCTTCATTGCAGCCTTCATTTCTGTCATCACCTTTTCTTGCAAATCCATTTGAACTTATTTTGGGCTGCGAAGATAAAAAATAAACCCGAAAGTCTATTAACTTCCGGGTTCATGATTTCCATTAAAAATGGATATCGATTTTAAACACTACTAATCAACATTATCGTGCAAAAATGAGTTGTTGGAACGCAATTGCAAATCGTCATTGCTATCCTCACTCAATGTGGTCCTGGATACTTTCTGCTCCTTGGGAACATCGTTCAGGTCCACTCCTTGTCTTTTATAGGCGGGCTGCTTTTCTATTTCATCTATACTGTTCCTATTGTTCTGGAATTTATAGTTGAAGTTTTTAAGCTTTCTTCTTCGCTCATCAGCCCGATCTTTTAAAATATCGCTTATGGAACTGTTAAAGGGATCCATGCTGGCGGTACTCTCCTCTTCCAACTTGGATTCGACCTTTACGGTTTTCTTTTCAAAAACCAACTCGTTTTCCACCAACTTGGGCTCATGGGTCTCCGCTTTGGATGTTGCCCCTGTCAATTTGGTTTCCAACTCCATGTACTCTTCCAAATTGTATCGGGTCTCACCTTGGTTCTTATATTCCAGAACAGGTTTTACCTCTACGTAGTGATTCACATCAATGTCTTTGACATCATCATCCAGATTGAATGTAATGGTATGCTCCTTTTCATCTTCTTCCTCTTCTATGGTATTGTTGAGGGGCATATCAAAACTCAAGGCAAACTGATCTTCGTTATCCTTGTTTTTGGGTGAGACCACTTCAGGATCCACCACTTCTATTTCGTTGATGATATTCTTGGCTTCAATGATGATAAAATCATCATCCACGTTTTCAGGGACTACTTCCTCATAGAATACATTGAAGTTTCGGATATAGCTTGTGGTCGGGATAAGGTCCATCTCTTGAATCTTGGGCTTCACCTCTTCTTCTTCCACCTCCAAAGTGTGCTTTACAATCTCTGGTTCAGGTTCAGGTTGAACAGGTGCCTTTTTAACGGGCACCTCCTGTACGGATGTGGCTTCTGGCCTCAACTCTTGTTGTGCAGTTTGCTCATCTTCCAACGTGTAGAATACCTTTTTGGACTCTGTGTTTACGATATCATCCTGCTGATCCACGTTAAATCCCGTAGCAATAACGGTTACGGCAATGGAATCACCCAAGTTCTCGTCTTCACCAACCCCCATGATGATGTTGGCTCCGTGACCGGCCTCAATCTGGATGTGGTCATTGATTTCCCCAATTTCATCAATAGTGATTTCTTGTGAGCCCGAAACAATGAGCAGCAATACATTTTTGGCCCCGTTGATCTTGTTATCATTCAACAAAGGAGAATCCAATGCTTTCATGATGGCCTCACTTGCCCTTGCAGAGCCTGATGCCGTTGCAGAACCCATAATGGCGGTTCCACTGTTGGAAAGCACTGTCTTGGCATCCCTAAGGTCAATGTTCTGTGTGTAGTGGTGCGTAATTACCTCTGCGATACCCCTTGCCGCAGTGGCCAATACTTCATCCGCTTTGGAGAAGCCGGCCTTAAACCCAAGATTGCCGTACACCTCACGAAGTTTGTTATTGTTGATCACGATCAACGAGTCTACATTGGAGCGCAGTTTTTCAATCCCCAATTGCGCTTGTTTGTTACGCATGGCCCCTTCAAACTGAAAGGGAATGGTAACGATACCCACGGTAAGAATATCCATCTCCTTGGCCAATTTGGCAATGACAGGAGCGGCCCCTGTACCGGTTCCACCTCCCATACCCGCAGTGATAAAGGCCATTTTGGTGGTACGCTCCAGCATACCTTTGATGTCTTCCATGCTTTCCAAGGCGGCCTGTTCCCCAACTTCAGGGTTGGCCCCAGCTCCCAGTCCTTCGGTAAGGGATACCCCCAATTGAATTTTATTGGGAACGGAACTGTTCTGCAAAGCTTGGGAATCGGTATTACAGATTACAAAATCCACTCCGTTGATCCCTGCTTGGAACATGTGGTTGATGGCATTGCTACCTCCTCCACCAACTCCAATTACCTTGATTACGTTGCTTTTGTTCTTGGGCAAATCAAAAGCGATGTTGTCAAATTCAGTGTTCTTACTCATGACAGTTGTGTTTCTTTATGGGGTTATTATTCTGCGTTGTCCAAAAAATCCTTCAACTTTTCGGACCATTTGTCAAAAATGGATTTTCGTTCCTTGTGCGACACCGTATTGGTGCCCGCCATTTGTTCTTGTCCCACCAAGACTTTTTCTTCCTCGTCCATTCCATCCATGTCTGCCTCAACAGGAATTGTCTTGGTTTCCAATGCTTTCATCAACAGTCCAACTGCGGTGGCATACAATGGGCTTGCCACTTCCTCATCGGAATCGCCAGCCAAATGCTCGTTGGGGTATCCAATTCGGGTGTCCATTCCGGTAATGTATTCCACCAATTGTTTCAAATGCTTTAATTGGCTTCCCCCTCCGGTAAGGACGATGCCTGCAATCAGTTTTTTCTTTTGTTCCTCGTGCCCGTAGTTTTTGATCTCCACATATACCTGCTCAATGATTTCCACTACTCGGGCATGGATGATCTTGGAGAGGTTCTTTAGGGTGATTTCTTTGGGTTCACGACCGCGCAATCCGGGAATGGAAACAATTTCATTGTCTTTGTTCTCCCCTGGCCAAGCGGAGCCAAACTTCATTTTAAGCAGTTCGGCTTGTTTTTCTATAATGGAGCATCCTTCCTTGATATCCTCAGTGATAACATTCCCACCAAAAGGAATCACGGAGGTATGGCGAATGATGCCGTCCTTAAAAATGGCAAGGTCGGTGGTTCCGCCCCCTATATCGAGAAGTGCCACACCGGCTTCTTTTTCCTCTTGGCTCAAAACCGCTTCTGCGGATGCCAAGGGTTCCAAGGTAATATTGCCCAGTTCCAATCCTGAGCTTTTGATACATCTTCCAATGTTCTTGATGGAGGAAACCTGCCCTACCACCACATGGAAGTTGGCCTCCAATCGGCCGCCATACATTCCCCTGGGCTCTTTGATTTCGGCCTGACCGTCCACTTTGTACTCCTGTGGCAATACGTGGATGATCTCCTCACCCGGAAGCATGACCAATTTGTACACTTGGTTGCAAAGTTTGTCCAGATCATCATTGTTGATGACTTCTTCGGAATTTGGCCTGGTGATATAATCACTGTGCTGTAGACTGCGGATATGCTGTCCGGCAATACCTGCCACTACAGAACCAATCTTTAGACCAGAGTTGACCTCTGCCTGTTCCACGGCCTGCTGAATGGAGGAAATGGTCTGCGTAATATTGTTGACCACACCTCTATGCACTCCTAAGCTTTTGGCTTTCCCTGAACCCAAAATCTCAATTTTACCATACTCATTTTCCCTTCCAATGATTGCTACGATCTTGGTAGTTCCAATGTCCAAACCAACTGAATAATTACCCTGTGCCATATCTTAAATTTTGGTACAAACCACTTGATTGCTATATTCCAAACTCACTATTGCATAACTCTCCAAGGAATTGTCCTTGGTCGCCTTCACATAAAAGGCCATGAAATTCTTGAACTTCCCGTTGAGATTGTCCACCCCTCCCAAATTCACCACAAAGTTTTCCATTCGGAACCTTAACTGGTACTTTCCTTCTTCTTCAATATGTATCCCGATGACGTTTTTCCGTAGAAAATCGTCCTCGTTGATATAGTTCAATATCTCATAAGCATCTTCAAGGGTCTTACCTGTAATCTCACCTGTGATTATAGGCACCCTTGCCGAATGATGTTTGGAAAGCGGCATGCGCTTCCCTAAATCATCCAAATAAAATTTAGAGATTCCCTCCACTCTTCCAATGGGTTTACGCTGAACAATCTTAGAGATAAGTTCTCCGTTCACAGTAAGATAGACCTGGGCGCTTTTCACCATATCGTTGGACAGAATTACCTCCTCTATGGTATTCAAAACTAACTGTTCTTTAGGCCTATTTTTTACAGGTCCGTAATTTTGTATTAACAATTTATTAACTGCGTCCTCTGTAATATATAAACTATTGTCTCCCAGAAACTTAATGGATATATCACTCACCTCCCTCTTTTTGCTCCGCATATCGGCAAAACCATAAAGGGCAACCAGTGAAATGGACAAGAATGCCAATTTTATGTAATTCCAATTAACTCGCATAGGTCAGTTCTTTTTTGATCTTGGACACTTCCAATCCTATGTCCCCCGCGCCAATGGCGACCAAGACCCCTGTTCTATATTTTTTTATTTCATCAATCAAATCCGATTTGGAAACCAGTCTCTTGTTTGGATTGCTGATTTTCTCCAACAACCAAGTCGAATTTACCCCTGGAACGGGTTCTTCCCGCGCTGGGTAGATTTCCAATAACAAGATCTCATCAAACTTGGATAGGCTCGTGGCAAAATCATCCACAAAATCCTTGGTCCTTGAGAAAAGATGGGGCTGAAATATGGCCGTGACCTTTTCGCCCGGATGCATTTCCCGTATGGCTTGATGTACCGCTTCAATTTCGGTGGGATGGTGTGCGTAATCATCTATAAAGGCAAAATCCTTTTCCTTGATTTGATAGGAGAACCTGCGCTGTACCCCCTTGAAACTTTCCAATGCCTTGGCCAACTGTTGTGGCGAACAGCCTGTTTGTTCCGCCATGGCAAAAGCCACCAATCCGTTGAGCAAATTGTGCCTTCCCGGTTTATTGAACTTCACATCCGAAATTGTTCCGGAAGGGGTGACCAAATCAAATATGTAAGTCCCCTGTTCTGTTTTGATATTTTCTATACAATAGGCCGAGTCATCCTCTATGCCATACGTAATGCCTTCCATGGGCAAGCCGTTACGCACAAAAAGAGTGCCCCCCGGTTTAATCTGCCCTGCAAATGCCCGAAAAGAATCTTCCAATTGCTCCTTGGTCCCATAAATATCCAGATGATCAGCATCCATGGAGGTTATGCAGGCCACATTGGGGAACAATTGCAAAAAGGAACGGTCAAATTCATCGGCCTCCACCACAGAATACTCTGTTCCGTCCAACACAAAATTGCTGTTAAAGTCTTCCGAAACGCCCCCCAAAAATGCCGTGAAGGGCAAGCCGCATTCTCGTAGCAAATGCGCTAAAATGCAAGATGTGGTTGTCTTTCCGTGTGTCCCGGCGACCGCTAGGCAAAAAGTATCCTTGGTAATGATTCCCAACACCTCGGAGCGCTTCTTGATCTCAAAGCCATTGTTTTGGTAAAACTGCAGCTCCGAGTGACTTTTAGGCACCGCAGGGGTATACACCACAAGGGTTCCTTCCTGCTTGAAGTTTTCCGGGATGACCCCCACGTTGTCCTCAAAATGTACGGCAATACCCTTTTCCACCAATCCGTCGGTAATAGGGGTCGATGTACGATCGTATCCGGCTACATCTTTCCCAATAAAATGGAAATACCGAGCCAGGGCGGACATACCTATACCTCCGATTCCGATAAAATAAACGCTATGGATATCCTTTACATTCATTTTTCAAATTTGTCAGTTCGAGCGCAGTCGAGAACAGCAATTACCTCTCGACTCCGCTCGAGGTGACATACTTTATTTATTTGTTCTTTCAATTGCAATCTCACTTCTTCAACAATTTTTCAATTTCATCAACAATATGTTCCGTAGCCTTGGGCATGGCCAATTTCTTAATGTTCGTTCCCAATTTTTGCTGCATTTCTTCCGAATCCAACAGACCCGAGAATGTGTTTTCAAATGTGCCGTCCAGTTCATCTTCCTTGAGCATGATGGCCGCATCCTTTACAGCCAATGCCTTTGCATTTTGGGTTTGATGGTCCTCTGCCACATTGGGCGATGGGATAAAGATCACTGGTTTTCCCACCAAACACAGTTCCGATACCGAACCGGCACCGGCTCTGGAAATTATTATATCGCCTAGGGTATAGGCCAAATCCATCCGATTTACAAAGGCCAACACTTTCACCGTATCCGAATCATATTTTTTATACTCCTCATAGTACAGTTTCCCACATTGCCATAGCACCTGCAATCCTCTTTTTTCAAAGAAACCGAGTTCCTTTTCAATCAATTGGTTGATGCGACGTGCGCCTAAACTGCCTCCCAACACCAAAACCGTTTTTTTCGTGGCGTCCAGCCCAAAAAATGCACTGGCTCCATCTTTGGTTGATTTTAAATCC
This sequence comes from Flagellimonas olearia, assembly GCF_004150225.1. Taxonomy (NCBI): domain Bacteria; kingdom Pseudomonadati; phylum Bacteroidota; class Flavobacteriia; order Flavobacteriales; family Flavobacteriaceae; genus Flagellimonas; species Flagellimonas olearia. Next base: position 141,176 of record NZ_ML142911.1, read on the forward strand.
ACCAAATCCATGCGGATGGGATTCCCGGTCTTCACAATCTTATCCTTTGGAAAAAACCGCTCCATACCGTCATAGGCCACACATATTTTTTTGGCCTTCCCTGCCAATAGTTTGTTGGTGATCCCCGCGAAGGAATTCTGCTCTTGCAACACGCAGGGAACGCCATAGCTTTCGGCCATCCGCAACAATGGTCCGCTCGCAAACCCTCCAGTACCAATGGCCACATGGGGTTGAAATTGCTTCACTATTTTGCGCGCTGCCAACAAACTACTTATCAGTTTAAAGGGAAACATGAGATTCTTCAATGTCAGTTTCCGTTGTATTCCACTAATCCACAAGCCTTTAATTTCGTATCCGGCCTGTGGCACTTTTTCCATTTCCATTTTATCCTTGGCGCCCACGAACAAAAATTCCGCATTGGGATGCCTTTTTTTCAGCTCATTGGCTATGGCTATGGCCGGATAAATGTGGCCGCCCGTTCCTCCTCCAGAAAGTATAAACCTATATCTGTCCACTCAATACTTCTAAAGGGTTGGTCTCATCTATATCATAGGATTGCTCCTCTAAGTTCTCTTTCTTGTTGCTTGCACTCAACACTATGCCAATCGCCATACAGGTCATCCAAATGGAGGTACCTCCCATACTGATGAGTGGCAAGGGTTGCCCCGTAACCGGAAACAACTGTACCACTACTGCCATATTGATGAAGGCCTGAAAAACAATGGGCAGTCCAACGCCTATCACCAGTAATTTTGAAAACACGGTCTTGGCCGAATGGGCCACCACCACAATCCTGAACAATAGCAGCAAATAGAAAAACAACAAAGCACCACCACCCAACAATCCATATTCCTCGATAATGATGGCAAAAATGAAATCCGAAGTACTTTGGGACAGCATGTTCTTCATGACACTCTTCCCTGCGCCTTTACCCACAACACCACCTTCTGCAATGGCAATCTGGGCCAAGGTCAATTGGTGCAGGTCGTCTTTATCCGCCTGTTCAGGGTGGATAAAAGTCTCTATCCTGGATTTCCAGGTACCCGCTCGTTGCGGTAACGCTTCGGGGGCCTTGAACAGTACAAAAAGGAACATTCCTGCCAGTACGATTCCCGTGCCTACCATCGCAAACAAATATTTTAGGGGATATCCGCCCAAAAAACACAGCACCAACACCAAAAAACAGATGATGGCCGCGGTTGAAAAGTTTTCGGGCAATATCAACAATACCACCAGAGCGGTGGGTAACCACAAGGGCAGAATACTTTCCTTAAAGGTAATTTGGGTATCCTTGATCTTGGTCAAATACCTCGCAATCCAGATCATAAGGACCACCGATGCCAAGGTCGATGTCTGGAAGTTGACCCCAACAAACGGAATCTTGATCCAGCGATTTGCAGTAACCCCTCCAATCTCTGTCTCCACGGTAAGCGTATAACCCAGCAAAATCAACACAATGGGCAACGCAATTATGGAAAGTCCCTTAAAATAATGGGTTGGTATGCGATGCACTGCATAAATGATCCCAAATCCCAAAAACAAGAGTACGGCATGCTTTACCAAATGACCCAAGGTGGTTCCATCGCCATTTACGTAGACCAGATTGGTACTGGCACTATAGACCGGCAAAAATGAGAAAAGGGCCAACAGGGCCACTACGCCCCAAATGGCTTTATCTCCTTTCAAATTTTTGAACACGGTTTTCACGCTTTATAGATTTTTTACGGTTTCCTTGAATTGATTTCCTCGGTCCTCATAGTTCTCAAACAAGTCGAAACTGGCACAGGCCGGAGACAACAACACGGCATCTCCGCGCTCAGCAATCTTGTAGGCTACCTTTACGGCCTCTTCCATGGAATAGGTCTCCACCATAAGATCAATGACATTGCCAAAAGCCGACTTCAGCTTGGAATTGTCCATTCCCAAGCAGACAATGGCCTTGACTTTTTCCCGAACCAATGGCATCAATTCGGAATAATCGTTGCCTTTGTCCACTCCGCCTACGATCCAAACTATGGGTCGCTTTATGCCATCAAGGGCATAGTAGGTAGCATTCACATTGGTGGCCTTGGAATCATTGATATATTCCACATGGTTGATCTTCAACACCTTCTCCAATCGGTGGGGCACCCCTTGAAACGACTGGATACTCTGACGTATGGTCTCCTTCCTCACTTTCACCAATAGGGCAGCCATGCTGGCGGCCATGGTGTTCTTTACATTGTGTTGCCCTTCCAAGGCCAAAATATCTGTACTCATCTCCAAGGTTTTATGTTCTAATTTTATATGTATCGTTTTGTCTTCCAACCAAGCTCCTTCGTCCACCTTCACTTTTAAGGAAAATGGAACCAATTTGGATCGAACGGGGTTCTTTTTTAGCCAATTCACAATCACTTCATCATCTGCATCATAAATCAGATAATCTTTTTCATCCTGATTCATCGCTATACGAAATTTGGAAGCGATATAATTTTCAAATTGATAATCATATCGGTCCAAATGGTCGGGGGTTATATTGGTGATTACGGCAATGTGGGGTTTAAAGTCCACGATTCCATCCAGTTGAAAACTGCTGATTTCCAACACATACTGATCATAATCCTTTTCCGCCACCATTTTGGCATAGCTATCGCCAATATTTCCGGCCATACCCACGTTCAACCCTCCTTCTTTCAACAGATGGTAGGTCATCATGGTGGTAGTGGTCTTGCCATTGCTTCCCGTAATGCCGATCAATGTCGCATCTGTATAGTTTGAAGCGAATTCAATTTCCGAAATCACCGGAATACCTTTTGCCACCAATTGTTTCACCAAGGGCACCTTGTCCGGAATGCCAGGGCTTTTCATGACCACATCAGCATTCAGGATTTTGGCTTCGGTGTGTTGGCCCGACTCCCATTCAATCTCAAAATGTTCAAGAACTTTTTTATACGTTTCCTTTATTTCGCCTTTATCCGAAACAAAGACTTCAAATCCTTTTTGTTTTCCCAAAATGGCGGTTCCCACGCCACTTTCTCCTCCTCCCAATATCACCAAGCGACCCATTTATCGAATCTTCAAGGTGACAATGGTCACGATGGCGAGCAAAATCCCTATGATCCAAAACCGGGTGACTATTTTGCTCTCGTGATACATTTTTTTCTGATAATGATGGTGCAATGGCGCCATCAAGAATATGCGTTTTCCTTCTCCATATTTCCGCTTCGTATGTTTGAAATATCCTACCTGCAACATGACCGATAGGGATTCGGCAAAGAAGATTCCGCACAAAATGGGAATCAACAGTTCCTTTCTTACGATGATGGCAATTACGGCAATGACCCCACCAATGGTAAGGCTTCCTGTATCTCCCATAAACACTTGGGCCGGATAGGCGTTGTACCATAAAAATCCTACCAAGGCCCCTACGAATGCCGCGATGAACACTACCAACTCCCCTGCCCTTGGCAGATAAAAAATATCCAAGTAATTGGAGAATTGCACATTGCCAGAAACCCAGGCGAAAATCCCCAAGGTCAACACAATGATAGCCGAAGAGCCTGCGGCCAACCCATCTATTCCATCCGTGAGGTTGGCCCCATTGGACACCGCTGTAACAATAAGAATGACCACCGGGATGAAAATTATCCAAGCATATTGTTCCATTCCTTCGCCGGTCCATGCAATCAAATCTGCATAATCCAATTCGTTGTCCTTAAAAAAGGGAACATTGGTACGGACCGCCTTGGTCTCTTCACCAAATACCCTCTCTACCCTAAAATTTTCATTGATTTGGGTGGTATCCTTTTCTTTGATGGTCACTTCGGGATGAAAATAGAGCACAGCGCCAACAATCAATCCCAAAACTACTTGTCCTAAAACCTTGAACCTGCCTTTGAGCCCCTTCTTGTCTTTTTTGAATATTTTGATGTAATCGTCCACAAATCCAATGGTACCCATCCATACCGTGGTAATGATCAAGAGGATGATGTAAATATTTTGCACGTCTGCAAACAACAGAACTGGCAAAAGAGTGGACCAAATAATGATAAGCCCTCCCATGGTAGGGGTTCCTGCTTTTTGTTTTTGTCCTTCCAATCCCAAATCACGTACGGTCTCCCCAATCTGTTTCTTCTGCAGGTATTGGATGATACGTTTTCCGTAGACCATGGCAATCAACAGAGAAAGCAGCACCGACATGGCGGCACGGAAGGTATAGAACTGAAAAAGTCCCGCCCCTGGCAGTTGGTATTGTTTCTCTAAGTATTCGAACAAATAATATAGCATGGGCTACAAATCAATTTTGGCTATCCAAAGCCTCTTTAACTTCTTTAAAATCATCAAAATCCACACGGACCCCATTGGTTTCCTGATAGGTTTCGTGTCCTTTTCCGGCCACTAGGATGATATCGTTGGTCATCGCTAGTTTACAAGCTGTTCTTATAGCCTGTCTCCGGTTTTCTATGGACAATACTTTTTTGGTATTCTGGGCTTCTACCCCAGCTTCCATGTCGGCAATGATGGCCTCTGGGGATTCCGTTCTCGGATTGTCCGAGGTGAAAATGGCCTGATTGCTCATTTCGGATGCGATATGACCCATAACCGGACGCTTAGACTTATCACGGTCACCACCACACCCCACTACGGTGATGACGTTTTCATTTCCAGTCCTCAATGCATTGATCGTAACCAACACATTTTTTAGTGCATCCGGCGTATGGGCATAATCAACAATAGCCGTTATTTTATCTTTTGATATATAGTATTGAAACCTACCATCCACATTCTCCAACTCGCTCATCAACCGTAGGGTCTCCATTTTTTCCAAGCCCAAAATATCCGCCGTGGCATAAATGGCCAATAGGTTATAGGCATTGAAATCCCCAATCAATTTGGACCACAGCTCATTATCATCCAGTTTCAACAACTGTCCATTGAACTGCTTTTCCAAAATCTGGGCCCTATAATCTGCATAGGATTTTAAGGCATAGGTATATTTTTTGGCCTTGGTATTTTGCAACATGACCAATCCGTTCTTGTCGTCTATGTTCACCAAGGCGAAGGCGCTCTTGGGCAAGCCATCGAACAGTCTTTTCTTGGTATCCCGATACTCCGCAAAGGTTTTGTGGTAATCCAAGTGATCGTGCGAAAGGTTGGTAAAAATAGCCCCTGCAAAATGAAGACCTTCTGCCCTTTTCTGGTGGATACCATGGGAACTGACCTCCATAAAACAGAACTCCACACCAATCTGATTCATCTGGGAGAGATACGTGTTGATCGTAATGACATCTGGTGTGGTATGGCTGGTAGGATGGTCCGTATCATCTACCATTACCTTGATTGTAGAGATAAGCCCAACCTTATATCCCGCCTTTTTGAACAGATTGTACAACAAGGTGGTGACCGTAGTTTTTCCATTGGTTCCCGTTACCCCGACCAACTTTAGGTTCTTCGATGGATTATCGAAAAAATTGGCCGCCATAATGGCCAACGCACTGTTACAATCGGATACCTTAATATAGGTGACCCCATTGATCAACAATTCTGGAAGCTCCTCACATACGATAGCCTTTGCACCTGATTCCACCGCTTTTTGGATGTACTCATGACCATCCGTAATGGTTCCCCGAACGGCCACAAAGACATCATCCATCTCTACCTTTCTGGAATCGAAATGGATTTGGTTCACCAACACATTGGTGTCGCCACTTACCGCTGAAAGGCTTACTCCATATAATATGTCCTTCAACAACTTCATGAAAGTTCCAGTACTATTTTTTTAACTTGTTTGATATCCGTTCCTTGCTTAATGGACTGTCCCTTTACCTTTCCATTGCCATGCACCTCCACTTCCAATCCCAAATTTTCCAAAAGGGAAACGGCATCCATCCCACTCATTCCCTTTACATTGGGAATGGTGTTGTATTTTTTCTGGGCCTGTGCGAAGTAGTGCTGGTACTCTTCGTCCAAGACATTGTACTCTGGCATTCTTTCTTCCACTTCATCCACCAAAGGTGAGATGGCATGGATTTTCTGCGCCATGGACTTGAAAACCGGACCAGAAACATCAGCACCATAATATCCCACACTTTTATCCGGCTCATGAATGATCACGATACAGGAATACTTGGGATTGTCCGCTGGGAAATAACCCGCAAAAGTTGAGATATAAGCCAGCTTATCCGGATCCTTGGTTTCATAGTTTTTCTGACAGGTTCCTGTTTTTCCTGCCATGGAAAAGTTTTTGGAATACAGTTTATGTCCGGTTCCATAATCCTTTTCCACCACGTCCTTCATCAATTGCTGCATCTTCAGAACAGTCTCTTCAGAACAGATGGACGGATTCAGCACCTGCTTATCAAACTTTTTAATGATTTTGCTTCCTTCCCTTACTTCTTTTATCAACCTGGGCTTTACCAACTCACCATCATTCGCAATGGCATTGTAAAAAGCCAAAGTCTGCATGGGGGTCAAGGACACTTCATATCCGTAGGACATCCATCCCAAGGAAATCCCGGACCAGCCTTTGTCGCCGGGATATCGGATTACTGGAGCACCCTCTCCTTTAATAGGTATCCCCAATCTTTTATGCAGCCCCATGTTCATCAACCTGTTGACAAACTTTTCGGGTTGCTCTTTGTAATTTTCATTGATGATCTTGGCAAATGCCGTATTGGAGGAAACGGCAAAGGCCCTCGCCGTTGAAATCTTGCCATAGCCACCCCATTTGGAATCCCTGACCACCCCGTCATAAATACGGTATCTTCCTTTCTCGGTATCGATTACGGTACTGGTATCGACCACCTTGTCTTCAAGGGCTGCCACCAAAGACATCAATTTAAAAGTGGAACCGGGCTCATGGGATTCGCCAATTGCATAGTTCAACTTTTCGTAATATTTTCCTTCGGATGTACGACCTAGATTGGAAATGGCCTTTACCTCCCCGGTCTTGGTTTCCATGACCACCACACAGCCATGATCTGCCTTGTATTTTTCCAGTTGGGCCAAAAGTTCGTGATGTGCAATGTCCTGAATATTGATGTCAATCGTGGAAACCACATCCAATCCATCCTGAGGCTCCACTATATTGTCCAGCCCTACGGGCTTCCACTGTCCTTTTGCTATTCTTTGTTTTAAACGTTTTCCTTCCTTGCCTCTCAAGTAAGACTCCCCAAAGGCACCGTCCAGACCCACTCGGGTGTAGTACCCATTTTCATCCACTCTCTCATAGCCAATGCTTCTTGCCGCCATTTTTCCCAAGGGGTATTCCCTCACCACACGATGGGTCTCTATAAAACCGCCTTTATAAGGCCCTAATTTGAACAAAGGGAACTGCTTTATGCGCACATAATCCAGATAATCCACATTGCGGGCCACCAATTTGTAGCGGTTGCCATTGGCCCTTGCCTTTCTGAAGAGTTGCCTGTAGTAGGATGATGGCCTATTGAACATTATTCCCAATGAATCGGAAAGTGCGGCCACGTTGTTCTGGAAATTTTTCTCGGAAACTGTTTTGGCATCAAACCGAATCTCATATTTGGGCACCGATGCAGCCAATAAACTCCCGTCTTCCGAATACAGGTTTCCCCGATTGGGCTCAATAGTGAACATCTTTTCGGTTTTGCTCAGAGCCAGTTCTTTGTACTCCTCTGCGCGTACCATTTGGATATCCACCAGCTTCACCACTACCGCTATGGCCAATACACAAAGTCCCCCGGCAACGAGGTACAGTCTGTTCATGATATTTTTTTCGGTGATCGCCACTATCTTATTCCGCTGATTTAACTACGATTTTTCTGGGCGGGTTTTCTGAGGGCAAAAGCCCTTTTTCCGCCACCGTCTTTCTTAAAGTGGATTCCAATTTTAATTGTTGCACATGGGAACGCCCTTCCACAAACTCGCTTCGCAACTCCCGGACTTCTTCGTTCAAGGCTGCTATTTCGAGTACTTTTTTATCGGCATTATGGCTACTGGAAATCATCAAGGCGGCCAGAAAAGAGGCAAACAACAAAAACATCCAGTTCTTGGGAGCATCCCCACTCACCAAAAACTTTCCTTTTAATATGTCCAACAATCCTTTTCTCATAGTGTTCCCTATATTCTTTCCGCTATGCGGAGTTTTGCGCTTCTCGCCCTATTGTTCCTTGCTATTTCTTCTGCTGATGGCACAATGAGACCCCCAACTTTTTTCAAGGGAACATCTATATTCCCATAAAAATCCTTTTCGGGTTCCCCCTCAAATCTTCCGGCCCGGATAAAGCGCTTCACCAATCGATCTTCCAAGGAGTGGTAACTGATCATACTCAGCCTTCCTCCTTTTTCCAACATATCGGGCACTTGCAACAAAAACTCCTTGAGCACCTCTATTTCTTGGTTGACCTCAATGCGGATAGCCTGATAGATCTGGGCCAGGATCTTGTTCTCTTTCATCTTGGGCAGAAAACCGGCCAGCACCGCCTTAAGTTCGTCCGTGGTCCTGATCGGTGCATCAGAACGGGAGGCTTCAATGGTCTTTGCCATGGCCCTCGCATTTCGCAACTCACCATATTGATATAAAACCGACGCCAAATCTTCCTGGGAATAGGTATTGACCACCTCGTAGGCCGACAATTCATTGTTGCGGTTCATCCGCATGTCCAGATCCGCATTGAAACGGATGGAGAAGCCACGTTCGGCCTCATCGAACTGATGGGAAGAAACCCCAAAATCCGCCAAGATTCCATCAACTTTCCGAATGCCATAGAACTTTAGAAACTGCTTGAGATAGCGAAAGTTCTGATTGATCAATTGAAACCGTCCATCGTCGATTGCGTTCTGCAGGGCATCCTCATCTTGATCAAATGCAAACAACCTTCCCTCATCGCCAAGCCTTTTCAATATTTCCCTGGAGTGCCCGCCACCACCAAAGGTGACATCCACATACACTCCATCATGTTTTATGTTCAATCCGTCCACAGACTCGTGCAAAAGCACCGGATTATGGTACGGACTACTCATCGTCTGCAAAAATCTCTTCCGCTAGATCGGCATAATCTTTTTCTCCTTCGGCCAAGACTTTTTCATACTTGTCCTTATCCCAGATCTCTATCTTGTCGAAAACCGCATTGAGTACTACTTCTTTCTCAATTCCCGCAAAATCCACCAGATTTTTTGGTATCTGAAGCCTTCCTGAATCCCCATCAATGGCCACTTCTTTCATACCGGCCACAAAGTTCCTGACAAAGGCATCGTACTTACGGTTGATCTTGCTCTTCTTCATGACTTTCTGCATCAAGACATCAAACTCCTGCTTGGGATACAACTCCAAACATTGCTGAAAAACCGATCGTTTTATCACAAACCCATCCTTCAAAACAGGCAAAAGCTGATTCTTCAAGGAAATGGGCAACAAAACCCTTCCTTTTGAATCTGCCTTACAATCATGTTGTCCGATGATATGGGTCACTAGAAATCAATTGGTTACTTAATACAACTCAAATATATTGATTTTATTTCCACATTTCTCCACTTAAAGACACTTTTGTTAATAAATTCCCCACTTTTCGATAAAAAGCCCATGATTTGACCTTAAATACATCCTGCAAAAAATTCCAGCCATGGGCACACATATACGGTTGAATTGAAAAAACATGATTTAGAGATAACATAAGCTGGATTTTGTGTTATATGAAATGCCTATATTTGCCCCTCGACCAACTGACTATTGATGGAAGAGCATATAATCAAGGACGGCAAGTACCGATATATAGAGATGGGTGAAGGAACCCCTATGATTATCTTGCATGGGCTTATGGGAGGATTGAGCAACTTCCAAGGCGTATCCGAATTTTTCCCATCAAAGGGCTATCAGATACTGATTCCCGAACTTCCCATTTACGAAATGCCCCTACTCAAAACCACCGTGAAGAACTTTGCCAAGTTCTTGGAGGAGTTTATTGAATATAAAGGACTTAAGGATGTCATTTTATTAGGGAATTCACTTGGGGGACATATTGGTTTATTGCACACCAAAATGTATCCGGATATGGTCAAGGCGCTGGTCATCACAGGCAGCTCCGGTCTCTATGAGAGTGCCATGGGCGATGGTTACCCGAAACGTGGCGATTACGAGTTTATAAAAAAGAAGGCCCAAGATGTCTTCTATGACCCTGAAGTGGCCACCAAGGAAATTGTGGATGAAGTGTTCGCCACGGTGAACGACCGTATGAAATTGGTAAAGACCCTGGCCATTGCCAAAAGCGCCATTAGGCACAATATGTCCAAGGACCTTCCGCATATGGACACGCCCACTTGCATCATCTGGGGAGAAAATGATACGGTAACCCCTCCCAATGTGGCCAAGGAATTCCACGAGCTGCTCCCCGACTCCGACCTGTTTTGGATTGAAAAATGTGGGCACGCTCCCATGATGGAGCATCCCGAGGACTTTAATCGCATCCTTGAGGCTTGGCTGAAAAAGCGTAACTTCTAAGCATGAAAATCACTTCTGCGGACTTTATCATGAGCAACTCCAGTGTGGCCAAGTGCCCCAATGAACCGTTGCCAGAATATGCCTTTATTGGACGATCCAATGTTGGAAAATCGTCCTTGATCAATATGTTGGTAGACCGCAAAAGCCTCGCTAAAACCTCAGGGAAACCCGGAAAGACGCAACTCATCAACCACTTTAAGATCAACAACAATTGGTTTTTGGTGGATTTGCCCGGGTATGGCTACGCGCGGGTCTCCAAAAAGGACAAAAAAACCTTTCAAAAGTATATTACCGAATATTTTCAGAAAAGAAAGCAGCTGGTCTGCGGTTTTGTATTGGTGGACATTCGGCACGACCCCCAACCCATTGACCTTGAGTTTATGGAATGGCTGGGAACCAATCAGATTCCCTTCGCCATAATTTTCACCAAAGCGGACAAGCTTAAACCCAATGTGATAGAGAAACAGGCCAATGCCTATCTCCAAAAGTTACTGGACAGCGCATGGGAAGAAGTCCCTCCACATTTTACCACTTCATCTTCCAACCGAATGGGACGTGAAGAACTGTTGGGGTTCATTGATCAAATCAATCAGGATTTTTTCAGCAACAATTCTTAGCCGTTTCCATCCATTCCCATTATGCAAGTTCTGTAAGTCAACCTTGCTTTTTACGACTTACCCTGGATAACTGAGTATTTAATAAATCAAGAAGGTTAACACCATGAAAACCGTATTGCACAAAGCAGCTACAAGAGGCCACGCCGACCACGGGTGGCTCAACAGTCACCATACCTTTAGCTTTGCAGGCTACCAAAATCCAGAGCGGATGCACTTTGGGGTACTCCGTGTCTTGAACGATGATCAGGTCGCGGCCGGAAAGGGCTTCGGCACCCACCCCCACGACAATATGGAAATCATTTCCATTCCTTTGGAAGGCGATTTGGAACACAAGGACAGTATGGGGAACACCACCACCATCAAAGAGGGTGATGTACAGATAATGAGTGCCGGAACCGGGATTTTCCATAGCGAATACAATAAAAATGATGACAGGGACGTGAAGTTTCTCCAAATCTGGGTATTTCCCAACCAACGAAATGTGGAGCCCCGATACGACCAAATTTCCATTCGGGATATCGCCAAGGAAAATGCTTTCTATCAAGTGCTTTCACCCAACCCAGAAGATGATGGCGTTTGGGCACATCAAGACGCTTGGTTCCATTTGGGCAAATTTGAACCCAATGCCTCGGACACCTATACTTTAAAAAAGGAGGGGAATGGTGTTTATGTCTTTGTTTTGGAAGGTGAAGTTGAAATCAACGGACAGCGGTTGGAGAAACGCGATGGCTTTGGTCTATGGGAAACCAATTCTTTTGACCTTACCGCCCTAACAGATAGTAGGGTTCTATTGATGGAAGTACCCATGGCTCTTGAAGCCATAGGATAATTCACAAGACCTCTTAACCACGCCCCTTTAAAGGGGCGTTTTTTTCAAGCGCTTTTCAACCAGGTTAATCAGCTCATCGGCCGTTTGAAGTTGATTCAACTCATTTGTAGAGATGAACACCTCCAAATCCATTTGGGTTTCCACCAAGACAATGGGAAATGTGAACTTGGCCCCAAACTTACTGGCATATTGCTTTTTGAACTCATCCCTGTGCAAAAACTCCAATTGCCCACCTCTCTCCTTTCGGAATTTTTTCCAGACCCTGTTCTCTGAAACCAAGCCGTGGGTAATATCACAGAGATTGCACGCATAAGTAGATGGACTGAACACTTTATGCATGCTGTCCAAAATGGCATTTCGGGTGCCTGAATCGGCATTATAGACCAACAAAAGTCGTGGTATTTCGCTTTTCATAGTTTAGATTCCAATACACCTGAAAAATTGCAGGTCTTCACATTTGTCGATATTTTGTGTTTCTTTATACAACAAACCAAATTATGAAAAACGCCACCACCCCGATCACTCCCAATAGTTTTATTAAAACCCTATCCTTTTTACACATGGGCATCATGGCCGGTCCCGTGATTTTGGGTATTTTCTTTTACACCCAGGTGCAAAATTCCCATTTGGATTTTTCAGATTCGGGAGATGCTTTTTTGGCTATCATTCCCCTCATAGCTATCACCGGAATTTTTCTTGGAGGCTTTATTTTCAATAAAATGATCGGAAGCATTCCCAAAGATCTTGATCTACGCCAAAAACTGGCTCGGTTTCAAACCGCCAGTATCATTAAGTATGCTTTTTTGGAGGGCCCGGCCTTATTTGGCATCGTGATTTTCCACAACACCCAAAACCTTGCTTACTTGATCATTGCAGCCTTTTTGATTTTCTATCTTTTTCTCCAAAGACCTACAAGAGACAAAGTTGAGCGTCACCTCGATCTTCGGGGCGAAGAAAAATCAAAATTCAACCGGTATGACCAACCTTTGGGGGAATAGTGCTTATTTCAGCTCCATTTTTTCAGCGAAGTAATCGCAAAAATCCTTCATGGTCGCCGTCATTTTTTCATCTTGCGTAGCTTTCATGAAAGTATCCGCCATGGTCACCAAAGTTTGATGGAAAAACAGTTTCATCTCATCCACCGGCATATCCTTGGTCCAAAGATCGATCTTTAACGATTCTTGGTTTTTACTATCCCAAACGGATAACATCATGGCCTTGGCTTCCTCATTTTCCACACCGCCATCCTGCGCCGACCATCTGAGCTCCTCGGGAACCCTGTTCTCATCCAATCCTACCGTCAATTTTATTTCCGAAGTATGTTCTACTGCCATTTATTTTCTGGGTTTGTAATTTGATTTTTTCAATATTTCATCGGCCGGCATATCCAAAAGTTGTTGCAGACCGACAGGATTCTTCTCCATAAACGCTCTCACAATCTGCCATCCCATATACCGCCCCAAACGACCTGGCGACTCATTGTCCAGCTCCAGACCGAATTTGGAAAAGGGCGCCGGGTCCAAAAACTTTCTATCCAATTGTGAATCGGTACTGTAAAGCAGTTCGCGCTCCACAAAATACTTCCACATTTGTTCCTCATTGGCCTTGGCCCAATCCATTTCTTCTGGGGAATATCCTATTTTTTGTGCATCGGTAATGGAAGGCAATAATCTATCCTTCAGATATAGCTCCTTCCCATAATACACCATTCGCGACAGAAAACTTCGGTTTCTGGGATAGTTGAGCACCTTCTTGGCAAAGGCACTGGCCACATCCGAAGTCAGGAATTTTTTGTCGAGTCCTTCTGCTATATACCGTTGAATACCTCCATAAAAATGATGGTCCTCCCCCAAATAATTGTCCAAACCAATCAGCAAAAGGGTATCTGTGAGAATGATACGATCATTGTACCGAACATCCGAGGTAAGGGTCACTACTTTGGGTACCACAACATTGGGAAAATAATATTTGATGTGCTTAAAAAGTCCTTCCAAGTCCTCCGCTTCCTGCCCAAAATCCCCAAATGCCTTATCCACTTCCCTTGAAAGTTCAACCTGAAGGGTATCGGTCAACTTGGCCACCCATATGCTATCCGGAAACTGTTCAGGGAACAAGTACGGATATTTGGATTTTAACCCCGGTATATCTTGGGGCTTCGCTTCGGCAAATTCGCGATCAAACCGAAATACCTCAAGATCAACAGGAATTTGGGCAATTTCCTCCTCCCGTTTATCAGTTTCCTCGCACCCCAACATTAAAAAAAGGGAACCACACAAAATGTAAAAAAGAAAGTATTTAGGCAAGCGCTTCATTTTTAAGGCAACAGCGTTTAAATTTACAGGGCACAAAGGTAATTTATAGAATTTTAAAATAGGATATGCAAACAGAAAAGGTAATAGACCATATAGTAGATTGGCTTAGAGAATATGCCATAAATGCCAAATGCAAAGGTTTTGTGATCGGGGTTTCTGGAGGAATAGACTCAGCGGTCACCTCTACCCTATGTGCCAAAACAGGTCTTGATCTTTTATGTTTGGAAATGCCCATCCACCAAGGTGAAAACCAAGTTACCCGTGCGGATCGGCATATTGACTGGCTTATGGAGAATTTCTCCAATGTATCCCGCCAACCGGTAAACCTGACCCCTGTCTTTGATAGCCTCGTCAATGCATTCCCAAAAGTTGAAAATGAAGAAAAGCGCTTTATGTCGCTTGCCAATACCCGTGCGCGACTTCGGATGACCACCTTATACTATTTTGCGGCACTGGAAGGCTACTTGGTTGCTGGCACCGGAAACAAAGTAGAGGATTTTGGAGTAGGTTTTTACACCAAATACGGTGACGGAGGGGTAGATTTGAGCCCTATTGCCGATTTGGTAAAGACCGAAGTCTATGAATTGGGACGGGTACTTGGGGTGAACCAAGATATTATGGAAGCAGCCCCTACCGATGGTCTTTGGGGCGATAGCCGAACCGATGAGGACCAAATAGGCGCGTCATATCCCCAATTGGAATGGGCCATGAAAATGGATGACCAAGGAAAAACAGCAGCTGATTTCTCTGGTAGGGAAAAAGAGGTTTTCACCATTTATAAAAGGTTCAATACAGCAAACAAACATAAGATGATTCCTATACCCATTTGTGAGATTCCAAGCGACCTGAAATGACCTTTTGACCATAAAATCCCAAATTAAGACGAAAAAAACCATAGAAATTCTATGGTTTTAAGAAAAAAATTACAGTTTTACGTCATCAAATTGTTATCTTGCCTGCCATACCATGTAGGTAAATTAGTCACTAACCAACTAATTAATTATACTAAACTCAAACCAAATGATAAAAGTATTGATTGCTGATAATCACCCGATTGTCAGACTTGGCATTAAGCAAGTGCTTGAATCCAGTCAAGATATAGAGATCATTGCAGACGTTTCCACAACCTCTGAATTATTTGAGACACTTGCCAAAGTTACCCCCGATGTGGTCATGCTGGAAATGGATATTCCTGAAATCAATGGAATTGCCACCCTAAGAAAAATGAAATTGGAGTTCCCCGACATTAAGACCCTAATGTACAGTGGACAATCTGAGGATGTCTACGCCCTGAGCACCATCCGTGCCGGTGCATTTGGTTATTTGTCCAAAACTGCCGATTTGGACTACATCATCTCAGCTGTAAAAAAGGTGAGTGAAGGCAATATGTTCATCACCAATGAACTTGCCCAGCGCCTTGCCTTTGATGAGGGCACCCAAAAACCAAGAAGGTTCTTTAGGAAACTATCATCCAGGGAAGTTGAGGTATTAAAGCTTTTGGCCAGTGGAAAACGCAACAAAGAGGTAGCTGAAGGGCTCAACCTCAATGAAAAAACGGTAAGCACCTATAAGGCCCGTTTAATGAAGAAGTTAAATGTGGACAACTTGGTGGATCTACTACAACAAGCAAAAGCTTTAGAACTTTATTAAATAACCAACCCAAACAAACTAAAGCTGGTAAATCCTGGGCATTTTGCCCGGGATTTCTTTTTTAGGACAGCACCCTATTCAGTTTGGCGTTCAGAAGTTTGTTCAATTGCAGGTAGTTCATGATTTCTTCCAGAACTTCGCTGTTATCCCCATTGTTGTCCTGGGTGTGTTCCTGCAATTTCTGTATCCGGTTTTTTATAAGGTTGCAGCGTAAGGTCAAGATGGTCTCCCCCACCAGCTGTGCAACTCCGGATTGCTTTTCTTTTGGATAGATGTCCTTTCGCTCCCAATCGTGCAGGACATATTGTTCTTCTTCCATTAAAATGGAAGACACTTCAGAAATGATTTCCTGATCCAACTCGGACAAAAAGGTGTTGACCGCAAAATCATCATTCTCGTTCAGGCTTTCAATAAGCTTGTAATAGATGGCCCTAAACTGTGCATTGGTGAGTTCAATCTCGTCCTCTTGAAGGTCCAAATAGACCTTTTCATACACTTTGGCCTCAACGACTTCGGGTTCCAAGACCAACTCCCCCTCATCGTTTTCTTTCAACACCAAGTCCTCAAACTCTTGCTTCTGGTTTCCGTAAAGCAATAGCATCTCGATGATTTTTCGCTCCAGCTCATATTGCACATCCACCTTTTCCACTACAGGGTCATTTTTGACCACTTGGAAGGCTTTTTGCTCTTGTTTGAGTTTTTTATTGACGTCGGTCGCCTCTTTTTTATCAATCTGGGCCAAGGTGTTGTAAAGGACAGCCTCCGAAATCTCCATCATCTTGGCACATTCCTGAATGTAGATCTCCTTTTTAATACGATCGGGTATCTTACTGATACTGTTCACAATATCCCTGACCGTATCGGCCCGCTTTATGGGGTCGTTGGCCGCTTCCTTGGTCAAAATCGAAGTTTTGAACTGTATAAAATCCTTGGCATTCTCTTCCAGATAGAGTACCAAATCCTCATACGTATTGTTCTTGGCAAAACTATCAGGGTCTTCCCCATCCGGGAAGGTGCAGACCTTAACGTCCATGCCTTGCTCCAAGATCAAGTCTATTCCGCGAAGCGAAGCGCGCAACCCTGCCGCATCGCCATCAAAAAGTACGGTGATGTTCTTGGTAAGCCTATTGATCAACCGAATCTGTTCCGGTGTAAGGGCCGTTCCACTGGAAGACACCACATTTTCCACCCCACGTTGGTGCATCTGGATGACATCGGTATAACCTTCCACCAAAAAACAATTGTCTTCCTTGGCTATCGCCTGCTTGGCAAAATAAATCCCATAAAGCACCTTGCTCTTGTGATAGATTTCACTTTCTGGGGAATTAAGGTATTTGGCCGCCTTTTTATCATTGGTAAGGATACGACCGCCAAATCCCAGCACCCTGCCACTCATGGAATGGATGGGAAACATGACCCTTCCTTTGAACCGATCGAACTTTTTGGTCTCGCCCCCAGTTTGCTCCTTAACAATGGTGAGTCCAGTTTTTTCCAGAAACTCCAGTTGATACCCTTCTTCCAAGGCCGATTGGGTAAACGCCTCCCACTCGTCCAAGCTATAGCCCAATCCGAATTTTTGAATGGTATCATCGGTAAAACCGCGCTCCTTAAAATAGCTGAGACCTATGGCTTTTCCCGGTTCACTATCCCACAGGGTCTGGGAAAAATACTTTTGGGCATATTCCGAGACCAGATACATACTTTCCCGCTCATTGGCCTGTTCTTTTTGCTCATCGGTCTGCTCGGTTTCCTCTATTTCAATGTTGTATTTCTTGGCCAGGTATTTAATGGCCTCAGGGTAGGTAAAGTGTTCGTGCTCCATGAGAAAGGCCACCACATTGCCCCCTTTGCCACTACTAAAGTCTTTCCATATCTGTTTTACGGGACTCACCATAAAACTGGGGGTACGCTCATCGGTAAAGGGGCTCAATCCCTTAAAATTGGATCCTGATTTTTTCAACTGTACAAAATCCCCGATTACTTCCTCTAGCCGAGACGTTTCGTATACCTGATCTATGGTGGTTTTTGAAATCAATGGAATTCTTCTTTGCAGCCTTTAAAGGTAGCTAAAAAACGAAATTTTGGCCAATTGCACTCTAAGATTTCACATCTTAAGGATATCATTCCCATCCTGATCATTATCATAGACTACATCGGATTATTTTCGTGACTTTGGGGCATCACAATAAAAAACAACACAGTCATGAAAATCTTGATCATTTACGGGACCATTGAAGGGCAGACCCGAAAGATTGCTCGATTCATGGAAGAAGTCCTCCAAGAAGCCAGGCACCAAGTTACCATTTCCAATGCCATGGAAGAACCACCTGCTCCTTCCAATTTTGATGTGGTTTTTGTGGGCAGTTCCATCCATATGCACAAGTACAACAATGCCACCAAACAATACATCATGAACCATGTGGACACACTGAACAGTAAACCAAGTGCCTTTTTCTCGGTAAGCATGGCCGTGGCTTCCAACATTCCGGAAGAGCTTGAGGAAGCCAAAAAGATTTCCAAGGATTTTTTGAAAGAGACCGGTTGGCAAACCAGCACCGTTTGGCAGATGGCAGGGGCATTGCGCTATACCCAATATGATTATTTCAAAAAATTGATCATGCGCATGATCGCCAAGAAACAGGGCGGTGCCACTGATACCGACAAAGATCACGAGTATACGGATTGGGGCAAGGCGAAAACGACCATTTTGGGATTTATCAATGATATTGATTAACTTAACCTTATGGACAACTATAATTTTGACACCCTATCCGAAGCCGTGAATACCTTGACCCAACAGGGATATAAAGAAGACTTTGAAGCCAAGGACGATTGCATCAAGGCCCTATATTCCAAAAAGGAATATCAGCCCAACGAACTGATCATTTTGGCATCGTATCGTTTTGAGGGTATGACCAACCCCAGTGACCAAGCCACGGTTTTTGCCATAAGGGCAAAGGATGGCACCCATGGTACCTTGGTCATGTCCAATAGTGCAGATCATAACCAAAATGTGGACTTGATCCAGAAAATACCCTGTCAAGAAAAGTAATCAATCTACCCAAAAAACTGTCCCAAGGCCGAAGGCTGGTACAATAGCCATCCGGTTAAGCTAAATCTGCTTTTGTGGGATTGGAGCACCGCATGGGGAACCTCGGCGCTCTTGAACATTACGCAACGGCCAGCCACAGGTTCCACCAAAAAGCTAGACCCATCTTTATCAAAAATCTCCAATTCTCCCCCATCCCCGTTTTGCCAACCTTCATTGAGATAAATCACCACCGAGATCATACGGTTGTTTCGGTTTTCAAACTGATCTAAATGTTTATCGTAATGCCCACCAGATGGGTAATGGGCCAAATGGAATTCGTATCCGGAAAGACTCAAAAAACAGTAGCGGTTGAACATATGCAATACCTCATCCACTACATTCCAAAAAGGTTCAAGTTGCACATCCCTTTTTCGATCCAACCAATAGGTAAAATCACCCCGTACGGAACTATCTATCTGGTTATCGGTGTCGGTTCCAATCCCCGCTTCCTTAAAATTGGGCAACTTGGAGAGAAAAAATGACCGAATCCCGGAATAAAGCTCATCCCGAAGAAAACGATCAATAATCACATAATCCTTATCAGAGATATCATCCATCCAGGACAACCAATTCTCTACGCTGTGATAGGCTTCCAATTTTTCAAAACTGTCCGCGAATGTAGAAAATATTTAAAAACGGAAAATCAATTATTGGTAAGGTATTTGATTTAAAACAAATCATTCCATTAAAAAAAGGTGATTATGAAAAATACCCTAGCTCTTCTTGCCCTACTATTTCTATCACAAAGCCTTATGTCTCAAAGGGTTTTCCAAACCAATGCAGATTATCAAGCTGACTACAATGTTTTTGAAGTGGACCGAGACTACAAAGCCGATCTTTTGGTTTATAAAGTGGATCGGGACTACAAAGTACGCGGTAACGAGGGGCTTTGGTATTTTACCGATAGGGAGTATCAGGCTGATTTTACTATTTTCATGGTCGACAGGGAATATCAAGCCGATTTGAAGGTGTTCTTTGTTGGCTCAGATTATAGGGCCGGTTGGCGCCAGAACTCCTTAAAAAATGAAATTGACCTATTGATACAACAGTAAACCAAACACGGTATCTTTGCAATACAAAATGTACTGTATGATTCTTTTCTTTGGAACAAAGTCAGGAAAAAAGGAAGCCAAGACCCTACATAACGTGGCTTGTCCACACTGCCATCAAACCGGTACTTTGACCGCTGTACGCCAGGCCAATCAGGCCCATGTATTCTGGATTCCCGTTTTTACCATAAACAATACCAGCTATGCAGAGTGTTCGCATTGCAAGCGGGTCTATTATAAAGAAGAGTTTACCCCTGAAATGGAACAGGCATTGATTTCTTCAAAATAAAGACTCTCGGAAAATCTTGTAAAGCTTATTTTTATCGTTCTCGACCGCGCTCGAACTGACAACTGAATGAACTTGAATTTGAGCTTGAACTCGTCCCCTGATACGAACACTACTTTTTACGGTCCACAACGTAGTTCACCATCAAGGTAAGAGATGCTTTGTAATCTGAATCAGGATAATTGTCCAGCAAAGCAAGGGCTTGGTCCTTAAACTCCAACATTTTCTCCACGGCATATTCCAACCCACCCATTTCCTTCACGTAGGCAATGACCTCTTTTACCCTTTTCTTATCCTTGTTATGTTTTTTGATGGAGTTGATGAGCCAACTTCTCTTTTCCTTATCGCTTTGGTTAAGGGCATAAATCAAGGGTAGGGTCATTTTTTGTTCCTTGATGTCAATCCCTGTGGGTTTTCCGATCTTTTCCGCACCGTAATCAAAGAGGTCGTCTTTAATTTGGAACGCCATACCACATAACTCTCCAAACTTCCGGAAAGTTTCCACTTCTTCAGAATCTGGGCGGACGGAACAGGCTCCCATACTGCAGCAGGCTGCGATCAAGGTGGCTGTTTTTTGGCGAATGATATCGTAGTAGACCTCCTCGGTGATATCCAAAAGTCGAGCTTTCTCAATTTGAAGGAGCTCTCCTTCGCTCATATCCCGAACCGCATTGGAAATAATATGAAGTAAATCGTAATCCTTGTTTTCCAAGGCTACCAAAAGTCCTTTGGAAAATAGAAAATCGCCCACCAAAACAGCAATCTTGTTTTTCCACAAGGCATTTATGGAGAAAAAACCACGCCTTTTGTTGCTATCGTCCACTACATCATCATGGACCAAACTGGCCGTGTGGATCAACTCAATGATAGATGCTCCGCAATAGGTTCTTTCATTGACTTCACCATTGAGCAACTTTGCGGTAAGGAAGACAAACATGGGCCGCATTTGCTTGCCCTTTCGGTTAACAATGTAATAGGTGATCCTATTGAACAAAGCCACCTTGGATGACATGGATTTCAGAAACTTTTCCTCGAAAAGTTCCATCTCATCTTCAATGGGTTCCCTAATCTGAGAAACGATTTTCAACGCGTTGGGTTTGGCTAATTTGATTTAAAACCCTAAAAGTAGCGAAAATGCCAGAGTTGGTCATAGGAAGGAGTAAGTTTTAGGACAGATGGACCAAATGCTCGATGATTGGATGATAGTTAATCGTCAGAAATCAGAAATCAGACATCAGAAATCAGACATCAGACATCAGACATCAGACATCAGACATCAGACAAAACTACGCTTTATTGGCCAACTGTCCGCAGGCAGCATCAATATCCTTGCCTCTTGATCTGCGCACGGTAACGGTAATTCCATTTTTTTCCAAAGTGCGTTGGTACATATCCACCGCAGCACTTGATGCTTGTTGGAATTCACCATCATCTATGGGGTTGTATTCAATCAGGTTGACTTTAGATGGTGCGAACCTGCAAAACTTGACCAAGGCTTCAGCGGCTTCTTGGGTATCATTGATACCCTCCCACACCACATATTCGTAAGTAATCCTGCTTTTAGTCTTACCGTACCAATATTCCAAAGCCTCCCTTAAATCGGCCAAAGAAAATGTGGCATTGAAAGGCATTATGGAGGTTCTAACTTCATCAATGGCGGAATGTAGGGAAACCGCCAGACCAAACTTCACCTCCTCATCGGCCATTTTCTTGATCATCTTGGGAACCCCCGATGTGGAAACCGTAATTCTTTTGGGGGACATGCCCAATCCTTCTGGTGAAGTGATCATATCAATGGCCTTCAACACATTGTTGTAGTTCATGAGGGGTTCCCCCATTCCCATGAAAACAATATTGCTCAAGGGGCGATCAAAATACAATCGGCTTTCATTGTCTATGGCCACCACTTGATCGTAGATTTCATCCGGATTGAGGTTTCGCATACGCTTCATCCGTGCCGTGGCGCAGAACCTACAGTCCAAACTACATCCCACCTGGCTGGACACACAGGCCGTGGTACGGGTCTCCGTGGGAATAAGCACGGATTCCACCACCAAACCATCATGAAGGCGTACAGCATTTTTTATGGTCCCGTCCGAACTTCGCTGCATTTGGTCCACCCTAATGTGATTGATCACAAAGTGCTCCTCCAACATTTGCCGGGTCTCCTTGGAAACATTGGTCATGGCATCAAAGGTGTGGGCCGATTTCTGCCAGAGCCACTCATACACCTGATTGCCCCGGAAAGCCTTATCGCCGCGCTCCACGAAAAAATTCCGTAGTTGTTCCTTGGTCAAGGCCCGTATGTCTTTCTTCTTTGTTTCCACAGTTTAAAGATAATCAAGAAAAAAATCCCGCTGGTCGTTGAACCGAACGGGATTCTTATCTATTTAAAGTTTTATCCTAAAGGATAAGCATGGCATCCCCGTAAGAGTAAAAACGATACCCTTCCAAAATGGCCTGCTTGTATGCTTTCTTTATCAGGTCATGACCGGCAAATGCAGATACCATCATCAACAAGGTTGACTTGGGTAAATGGAAGTTGGTGATCATGCAATTGGCAATACTAAAATCGTAAGGGGGGAAAATGAACTTGTTGGTCCATCCCTCAAAAGTATTCAGGGTGTGCTCAGAGGAAACGGCACTCTCCAAGGCCCGCATTACCGTAGTACCCACAGCACATACTTTCTTCTTGTCATCCTTGGCCGAATTTACCACTTCTGTGGCTTTTTCATCGATGACCAACTCCTCGCTGTCCATTTTGTGCTTGGATAAATCCTCTACCTCAACCGGGTTGAAGGTTCCCAAACCAACATGAAGGGTTACTTCGGCAAAATCGATTCCCTTGATCTCCAAACGCTTCAACAAGTGCTTGGAAAAGTGCAATCCAGCAGTAGGTGCCGCAACCGCTCCTTCATATTTGGCATAGATGGTCTGATATCGCTCCTCGTCCTCCGGCTCAACATTTCTTTTGATGTATTTGGGAAGTGGTGTTTCACCCAACTCACGGAGTTTTCTCCTAAAATCCGTATATGAACCATCATAAAGGAAGCGTAACGTTCTACCTCTGGAAGTTGTATTGTCGATGACCTCTGCCACCAAACTTTCATCTTCACCAAAATAAAGCTTGTTACCAATTCTGATCTTTCTGGCCGGATCTACCAAAACATCCCACAACCGTTGTTCTTGGTTAAGCTCCCTCAGCAAGAAAACTTCAATACGGGCACCGGTCTTCTCCTTGTTTCCATAAAGTCGTGCTGGAAACACCTTGGTATTGTTCAAGACCATTACATCACCTTCATCAAAATAATCGATAAGGTCCTTAAACATTTTGTGTTCAATTTTTCCAGTGTCCCTATGAACTACCATAAGTTTGGATTCATCCCTGTTTTCAGCAGGATACTCGGCCAATAATTCCTTGGGTAATTCAAAGTTGAAGTTTGATAATTTCATCTAAGCTTTTTTTCGATTTTTTTAAGAGGGGCAAATATACAACCTCGTGTAGGGGGATGTCAAGTAATTTGGTGATTAAATGCCCATTACATTTCAGCTACACCAAAACCTAAGGTGGTCAGGTCGTTCCAAAAGTCGGGATAGGATTTAGAAACCACCTCGGCATCATTGACCCTAAAGGAAGTTTTAACCGCCAAGGGACCAAAGGCCATGGCCATTCTGTGATCGTTGTACGTATCTACCGCAACACCGGAAGTCAAATTCGATGTGGCTTCCAACGTAAGGCTCTCGGCATCAATCTCCACTTTTGCCCCAAATTTGGTCAACTCGGTTTGCATGGCCGCCAAACGATCGGTTTCTTTTATGGGGAGGGTATGCAATCCTGTAAGATGGCACCCCATTCCCAATCCCAAACAGGTAACAGAGATGGTTTGGGCGGTATCCGGGGCATTGGATAGATTATACTCCACCTTTTCAGGAATCTCATCGGTAGTTTTTGTCAAGGTGATGGTATGGTCACCAAAAGTGGTCTCCACCCCAAAATCTTTATAAACTTCCGCCATGACACTATCGCCCTGCAAAGAATTCTTTTTGTAGGATGACAATTGGATGGTTGTACCCACTTCACAAAGGGCCACAATACTGTAAAAATAGCTGGCCGAGCTCCAATCCGATTCCACTACAAGGGTGGTATCCCGGACGGCTTCTTTGGGCTCCACCTTGATGGTATTTCCCTCAAAGGACGTGCTGACACCTATCTGCTCCAAAAGGGACAGCGTCATTTTGATATAAGGTACGGAAGTGATCTTTCCTACAAGCTCCAACTCCAGTCCATTTTTAAGACTGGGGGCAATTAAAAGTAGGGATGAAATATACTGGCTACTAATATTGGCCGGCAAGGAAACCTTGTCTTTGTCCAATTTTTTTCCAGAAATTTTTATGGGCGGATACCCTTCTTCTTTCACATATTCAATACGGGCGCCCAAATTTCTGAGGGCTTCCACCAAAACCTTGATGGGACGCTCCTGCATACGTTGGGAACCTGTCAAAATCACCTCTTTGCCTTCTTGCGAAGCAAAATAACCTGTTAAAAAACGCATGGCGGTGCCTGCGTGGTGAATGTCGACCTCCCCGCTCGTCTTTTTCAGTCCTTCTTGCATGACCTGGCCATCATCGGAATTGGAAAGGTTTTCAATCCTTACATTGGGGAACAGGGCCTGTAGCAATAGTGATCGGTTGGTCTCACTTTTGGAACCCGTTATCTGAATGGTTTTTTGCAGTTTTTTGTCTTGCGGAGCGGAAAGTTGGAGTCTCAAGATGATTGTGGTTTGATAGAAAGTCCAAAACTAGAAAAAACGCACCTAATGGCCGTTTAGCAGAACAACTTTATTTAAGCTTTTTGTTGTTTTGGTGACGATCGTGGTCCCGTTTGGTCTTTATCTCCAATTTTTTATCAAAAGCCTCCTGAAGATCAATGCCCGTTTGGTTGGCCAGGCAAAGGACCACAAAAAGTACATCGGCCAATTCTTCCCCAAGGTCCTTGGCCTTGTCGGATTCTTTTTCACTTTGTTCCCCATAGCGCCGGGCTATGATCCGGGCCACTTCCCCTACCTCTTCCGTGAGCTGGGCCATATTGGTGAGCTCGTTAAAATAACGCACTCCATGGTTCTTGATCCATTCGTCTACGGCCAATTGTGCATTTTGTATATCCACGTTGATGTTATTTAGGTTACCAAAAATTCTGGTACAAATTTAATACGCTCTGGGCTAATCCTATAGTTTTTCCAACACCAAGTAGCTTTGGTTCTGCACATTTACCGCCCTTTCGAAAAACTTTTTTATGTAAGCATATCCTTCACTGTTGTACTGTGTTGAATTGAGCTTAAAGTTGAAATATACGTTGATTACCCCTTGATATTCCTTGCACTCAAACCGAAGCAAGGCACTTTGGTCCGGCAAGGCCAAGTTAACCACCTCTGGAAACTCCTTAACCCTGTACCCTTCAGGAATCTTTATGTTTGCCATGTACCTATAATTTCTTAGGAAACCAAAATCAATTGGGTAGTACCGCTGTTCCGATTTGAAAGGATTGACGGCAAAAAAACGGACCAAAAACGGGTTAAAAAAAACAGTGGCATCCATGTTGATGTTCCGCAACTCAAACTCAAAATGTTCCACTAAAGTTCTCTCATTCGATTTTTCGGAATTGGTTTCATAGGTTTGAATGACAAAATCATCATCCAACTCCCTTTCCATTTCTCCCAGATATTTTTCTTCAGAGGTCTTGGCTACCTGGTCCCGTTTGAAAAAGGCCTCATAACCCATGGTGATATCATCCAATGTCCCCACAGCCTTATCATCTTTCAGTTCCGCCTTGACCTGTATGCTTCGGCTGTTGTTTTTTTCCGGAAGGATGTCGTACCAATAACTTTCCCCATCCAGATCCATGACCCTTCCATAATAGTTTAAACAGCGATAGGGCAGCATCCCAAAGGGCATTTCCTTCTCGGTGGCGTCCAACAGGTATTCCTTTCCATCAATGGTGGTCTTGGCCACTACATAGTTGAAATTGGACAGTACCGGATGGTTACGTTTGGGCAACCCATGAGATCGGGTAGAAAGTACCATGAGGTCTGTCTTTATATCGGCAGCATTGAGCAGATTGATAAGGGTGATGTTGATTTCCGCCACATTTCCTGTTCTTCTATCAAAGGCATCCTTTACATTATTGTTCCTAAAAATGCTGTATTTGTTGTTCCAGGTATAGTGCTCCTTAACGAACCCATAGATGTTTTTGGCCTTTTCCAAATCACTTTCACCTCCAGTGATCAGATCCAGTGAAACATTTTTTTCAAAGAAATTCTTCTTCCTTAATTGTCCGCCAATATCCTTATCGGTCCTGAACTCCTTATCCACATCCCTCCAAGTCTTGGTAAATTTTTGTTTGATGCCATCCAATGATACGTATTCCGACAGCTCAAACTCCAGCGTGGACCTATAGTTGTCCGAAGAAAGCATATATTCTTCATCTTCCTTAAAAGCGGGTACATCTTTCATCACATACTTCAACACCTCACAATCCGCCCTTTGGGAAATACCCGGCACACTAAAGCAACTCTTCTTGATACTGGCATCGTTTACATCCAGACCTATTTCGCCAATCAAGGATCTATTGTATTTAAAGTTTCCGGGGATTTTGGCATTATACTCCGAGTACAGCTTTGGAATCGCACTTTGGAATTCCCATCCCGAAAGATTATAGAAAAAAGGAGATTGGATTTCATAGCTATACTCCAAAACCGAACCCACCTCTACACTCGGAAAAGTGAATTTTATTTGGGACAGCCGTTCGTTCACATCCACATCGAAAATCTTGTCGCTGGCAACCACTTGTTTTCTGTTCCCGTTGTGGGTGATTGCCTTTATCGCATTGACTCTTTCCCTCCCCGCCTTGGCGCGGTAGTACGGAATAATGATCTCAGCCTCATCAAAACCTTGTTTCTTGAGTATCTTCTTTTTTGCATGGTAGGTTGTGATCAACCAAATATACCCTTGCCTCGCCTCAAAATAGTTTTCACCTTTTTCATAGAGATAGATGGCAGCGGCGGTGGTATCCTTCACATAAGACTTAAAGTCTTTTTCGAACTGGTCCAATATCCCAAACTCATTTGTCTGCTGGGCAAAGAGCAGCCCTGGAAGGCTAAGTACCACCCATAAAGCCAACCTCTTATACAACATTGGACAGATCAAATCCTTGAGAGAACCACTTTTTCCGATTCCTTTTCAACCACTTGACGATAAAACTCTTTAAGTCCCAAATAATAATTTGGCGGAAAAACGGCCGTATTCATGCTCAGTTCAACACGAACATTGATAAAATCCTGGTTTGAGGATATATTGTACTTGAATTGTCCCAAATTATCGGGCAACGACATCGCCATGGGTTCAGGCAAGTGCTCCACCTTATATCCTTCAGGAATGTTAATGGTGATCATGTATCGGTCTTGCCAAGGAAACCCATAATCTATTGGATACTCCCTCTGCTCGGACTTAAAAGGGTTCTCATTTACCGCCAAATGAAACATTGGCGAGAGATACAATTTTCCTGAAATGGATTCAAAGGCATCTTCCTTAAAAAAGTTGAAATTCTGAACCACGGGCTTTTCCAAATCCAGATTGTTCTGCAAATCATAGTCGGAAATCTCTATATCTCCCAATTCCTTTTCCAGATTCCCAAGAAATGTCTCCTCTGTACCTCCATTGTACAAATTTCTGAACAGCAACGCATTGTGATTGGTATACTGCTGTCTGCACTTGGCATCCATGGAACCGTCATCGTTAAGGTCAACGGTCATCATTATGGCATCCATGGAGCTTTTTCTGGGCATAAGGTCAATTTCTTCAGAGTTTCCATTTTCCGAAATAATTCGTCCAAACCAGTTCAGTGTCCTGGTGGGCAATACGTCCATGGTGGTGAAAACATTGGTGGCATCGAACAAATGATATTCCCCATCTATTTTGCCCACTGCCACTACATAGTTGTACCCCTGAAGGGTTGGAAACAGGGGAATCCCATTGTCACGCGTGCTCACCAAAACGGGGTATGCCGGAATATTGGCATGGTTGAGCATGGATACCAGCATCAGGTTAATGTCTGCACTGTTTCCCGTTCCCTCCTTGTATGCCTTTCTGGTTCCTTCATCGGAAGTGTACCCCACAAAGGAGTTCCATTTTACTTTTTCCTTGACGAATGCCAATATCCTTTTGGCCTTTTCCAGAGGTTCACTGGCGCCTTGAAGGACCATATTGAGCTCTTCCTCAAAATAGTTGCTTCGTTTCATCTCATCGCCAAAAGAACTGTTTTCATACACCGTCCTGGCCACATCATCCCATGTTTTGGAATATACATCGTAGGTAGACCCGGGTATTTCCAAGGACATGATCTCAAAGGTGACTCCAGACCTAAAATTGGTAATGTTGGGAACAAACTTTTCATCTTTTAGAGCCGGAACATCCTGCAAGCCATAGGTAACCTTTGTCACTTCCATGCCCAACCCGGCATCCCTGATTTTATCCACTTTTGGAACAAGGGGAAGGAAGCCCTTCTGTCTTTGGTTGAACTTAAAATATTCCAAGATCCTCATTTCGGCCTCCAATTTTTTAATGGGAATGGAATGTTGAAACACGAACTCATCTATATTCTGAACAAAGGGTGATGTTATCCTATATTGATATTCCACAACAGAACCCGCTTTTACATTGGGCATGGTAAACTTAACCTGGTTCCTATTTTTTGATTGTTGGGATTTAAAGATGCTGCCTTTGTCCAGCTTGGTCTCAACCACCTTACCCCCTTCCAAGGTATAGGTATACCCCTTGATGGAAGTAGCCTTTTCATCCGACGCCCCACTTTCGTAAAGATCAATGGTCTTTGTAGCGTAATCAAACCCATCCGTGTTATAGATTTTTATTCGCTCATGCACCTCCGTTACCAAATTAAGCCCCACCGCACTGTTATAGGTATAGTAAGATTCCCTCTTCTTTAACAGATAAGCGGCAGCTGCCGATGTATCCTTGGGATGGGTAGCTTCCATAAGTTCTTCCTTGGAAATTTTCCCAAATTTCAGTTCCTGTCCTTGCACACAGACTGAAACCAGAGCAATCAATAAAGCGACTTTTCGTATCATAGGTCTTGACGTTTTAAAACAATTTTTTGGTTGTCCATTTTGGCAATGGTCCTTCTAAAGGATCTATACTTGTTATACTCCTCTTTGGGATAATTGCCTTTTTTTATGAGAAGTTTTCTCTTGTACAGTAATTCCGTATCGCTCTTTTTCACGACCTCAACTTCATAGGTTCCAAACTTTGTTTCCTCTTTGTGTTTCTCCGGCAAAAAAGTGAATGCAAAGTTCTTGGGTAATTGGATGGTAAACTCATCCTCATCCAAATATCCCCGTTGGATCACAAATGAATGTTTTCTGTTCCGATATCTGGGAGGTATAAAAGAATTGTTATCCAACACGTTCAGAGTCAATAAATAATCATCTCCGTTCTTGGACACAAAATCGTGGGCCTTTAACTGTACTTTTTCCGTAAAGACCACATCATCCTTATTGTTTTCGAAACTAAAATCAGTGATGGACAGCCCATTGATGTTGCCCCAAAAGTTTTTGTAGTGTTCCATGACATCCTCTTTCTTATTCCCCTCCAATCCAAAATGGTTATCGTAACGAACTCCCGTGGTTTCAATGGTGACATCGGCCTCAAGGGAAAGGTCCTCCTGAATTGTATAGGTGGAATTCATCCGCATCAGGTTTTCCTCATTTACATAGGAAGTAGTGGTAACAATTTCCCCACCACCGGGCTTTACGATCAAAACTTTTCTATCATCCGTAAAGTCCCCGATAAATCCGAAAGGATGTACCTGGGATGTACAATCTATCCAATAATATTCTCCCTGGTAGGGAATGGCAACAATGGCATGGTTGCCTTGGGAAAGATCCGCAAAATCTTCCTTGAAATCCACTTTGGTGCCCCCTGCCTCCACTACGGCATAGTACGATTCCACCCCAACAGCCTTCAGCAGGGCCATGGTATAATTGGAAAGCCCTTTACAATCGCCATATTTTACCCTATCCACCTCAATGGCGCTAATAGGTTGAAAGCCTCCTATTCCTATCTGCACACTGATATATCTCGTATTGTCCTGCATGTATTGGTAGACAATCTTGGCCTTTTCGATATCGTCATCCACCCCTTCCACAAGCCCTCTTACCTTTTGTATCGTGGCATCTTCCAGGGTTGTACGACCGGACAAAAGCTCCGTTTGAATCCAGAGTCCCAAATCATTCCAATTATCCACCTTGGCGTCGAAACCTTTATAATGAAAATTGGGTAACCTTACCGATAATTTTGGACATATGGCAGTGAAAGACGGGCTAAGACTTTCCGCAACCATGGCCGGAATGTTTTTGGCCGTATAACTTATTTTTCCCTGGCTTTCATCCTTCTCAACAGCGATATCAGAAAGATTTGATTCCTCAATGATCGGCTTCAAACCATTGGAAACGTAACTGATCGCATATCTACTTTCCTCCACACTGATATCATATCCCGACAAAAAATACCATGGGGGCAAAATGCCCGTATCCGAGGTTTCAACCTCATAACTAAATTCCAATGTATATGGGTATTGAACGGGCACATATCGATAATATAGCAATCTATCGTCCAAATAAAGGGAAAAGCCGTCCACTGCGGCTATATCATTAAAATCCCTACGCTTAATCCGTTGAATCTCATTTCCAGAAGCATCGTAGACCACGGCTTCAATCTTCTTGATCTTTTTCTCCTTATCATAAAATGCCCGTGTTCTGGCAAAAGCATCGCCAGATTTGTTAAGCACCGTGACCACTTTTTTCTCTGTATACGTCATCTTATCCATGGCCTCAATTCGGATGTCAATCTCATCAAGCCGGGCCACCGCATCAGCATTCTCCATCAGCTCTGGCGGAATAGTATGATAGCTATAGTTTTGGGAAAACGAAAAATGGACACTAAGGAGCAGAAGGCATTGGAAAAGAACACGCATTGATGAGGTTGATCGGTTATATTACTATAGCAATATGACCAATTTCTTACAAAAATGGAAACCTAAATCGACAAAAGATCGTTATTCCCTGTTCTTTGTATCGATAAGGATGGTCACGGGACCATCGTTTAGAAGCTCCACCTTCATGTCCGCGCCAAAAATACCCGTACCTACCTCTTTCCCAAGGTCCTGCTCCAGTCTTTTCACAAAAGCTTCGTAGATGGGAATGGCCACATCAGGCTTGGAGGCTTTGATATAAGAGGGTCTGTTGCCTTTTTTGGTCAAGGCGTGCAAGGTAAACTGACTTACCACAATGACCTCTCCCCCAAGATCCAGAACGGAGCGGTTCATGACTTGATCATCGTCATTGAAAATCCGGAGATTGACCATTTTCTTGGATAGCCATTCAATGTCCTCCTTGCCATCGGCATCTTCTATCCCCAACAGCACCAGAAGACCTTGGCCTATGTTTGCTGTTTTTTCTCCATCTACCGTGACACTTGCGCTGGACACGCGTTGTATAACCGCTCTCATTAACGTTCCCTGTAATTATCCGTTCTGTAATTTTCTTCTTCCCCGGTGATCATCTGTACGTAACTTCTATATCTGCTCCAAGCAATTTGGTCATTCTCCAAGGCTTGCTTTATAGCACATTTGGGTTCATCCATATGCAGGCAATTATTGAACTTGCATTGGGATTTGAGCTCAAAAAACTCGGGAAAATAGTCGCCAATCTCGTCAGGTTCCATATCCACAATACCAAATCCCTTTATTCCGGGTGTATCAATAATCCTTGCCCCAAACGACAGATCGTACATTTCCGCAAAAGTGGTAGTGTGCTGTCCCTGAAGATGTTGCTCTGAAATTTCTGCGGTCTTTAACCGAAGTCCAGGTTCCAAAGCATTGACCAAAGTGGATTTCCCCACCCCGGAGTGGCCAGAGAACATACTGGTTTTATCCTTCATCAAATCCTTTACCAAGTCAACATTCTTTCCTTCCTTGGCAGCCAGTTCAACACAGGGGTACCCAATTTTCCGATACAGATCCATCAAATACTTCACCTCTGCCACCTCATCAGTGTCATAGACATCCATCTTATTGAACAAAAGTACCACGGGGATATCATATGCCTCGGCCGTAACCAAAAAACGATCTATAAAACTGGTAAAGGTAGTGGGATTGTTCAGGGTGATCAATAAGAAAACTTGGTCCAGATTGGCCGCTATGATGTGGGTTTGCTTTGAGAGTTTCACCGACTTTCGAATGATGTAGTTCTTCCGCTCCCCTATTTCAGAAATCACGCCCACGGTTTCATCCCCAATATTTTCCAAACTAAAGGTAACATGGTCCCCCACCGCAATGGGGTTGGTACTTTTTATGTTTTGGGTCCGAAACTTGCCCTTGATCCTACACTCATAAAAAGCCCCATCCTCCGCTTTCACGGTGTACCAACTTCCGGTAGATTTATAGACAGTTCCGTTCACTATTTGTTCATATTTCCCTGCAAAGAAACAATAATCCTTGTTTTTGTGCGTATATCTTTGTCTACAGTTTTAACAATCAATCTCGTATCCATTATGAAAAAAATCTTTTTTACCGTTGCGATTGCCTTGGTTTCCCTGTGCAGCATGAATGCCCAAGAATACAAGGTAATTACCAGTGTAGAATCCATTGTACCCAATGGTTTGGGTAGATCTAGGATCATCAACGCATTGGAAGACAAGGATTATAGGGAGTACACCAGTGTACAGACCGAAGAAGACAATACCCGAAACAAATCAGACCGAGGCGATATCCGGGTAAAGAATTTTGAGGAAACCAAATTGCTGAACTTCTACAACTTGGGAGGAATCCGCTTTCAGAACATTGCCGCCAATGATGCCGTGATCACTTCCATGATCAACGATATGATTGCCAATGGCTGGGAACTTGCCTTTGTGGTAAGTGGCGTGGAAAGTGAAGGAGGAAAAGGTGATGGTCAAGGTATCTTCATTACCCGTTACATCTTCAGGAAATAATACCAGGACATATTCTGTTCAAAGAAAAAGGCCCAACAAATGTTGGGCCTTTTTTCATAATCACTTTTTCCTTACCTAAGAATTGATGATCTTCTCTTGGTGGTTGATGGATTCTTGGTGAATGGCCTTGAACATTTTCAAGACAAATTCCTCGCTCAATCCACGTTGCTCCCCTTCCAAGATCATGTTGCCCAAAATGGCATTCCATCGATTACTTTGAAGTACGGCTACGTTTTTCTGCTTTTTCAAGGCACCAATACCATCGGAAACTTTCATACGCTTGCCCAAAAGGTCTACCAATTGGTTGTCCAAGATATCAATCTGGGCCCTTAGATTGCTCAAGTTGTTGTTGTACTCCGCTTCCTCGTCGGTCTCCTTTCTGATACGTAAATCTTTCATGATCTGTATCAAGGTTTTTGGTGTCACCTGTTGAGCGGCATCACTCCAAGCATTGTCCGGATCGTAATGGGTCTCTATGATCAAACCGTCAAAATTCAAATCCAAGGCAGTTTGCGACACATCAAAAATCATATCCCTGTTACCAGTGATGTGGCTAGGATCATTGATGATGGGCAAATCAGGAAACTTGGTCTGAAGTTCAATGGCCAACTGCCATTCCGGAATGTTTCTGTACTTGGTTTTTTCGTAGGTTGAAAATCCGCGATGGATCACTCCCAAATTTTTAATATCGGCCGAATACAAACGCTCTACAGCTCCCAACCAAAGGGAAAGGTCAGGGTTTACTGGGTTCTTGACCAAAACGATTTTATCCGTGCCCTTAAGGGCATCCGCAATTTCCTGTACAATGAAAGGGCTTACCGTAGATCGCGCACCGATCCACAGTAGGTCAATATCATGTTCCAAAGCCAAATCAACATGGGCTTTGTTGGCCACTTCGGTAGCGGTTTTTAAACCGGTTTCCTCCTTTACTTTTTGCAACCACTTCAATCCAATGGCCCCAACCCCTTCAAAATTCCCGGGACGGGTTCTTGGTTTCCAAATACCGGAACGAAAGTAATTTACATCCGTATCCTTAAGTTCATGCGCAATCTTCAGCACCTGTTCTTCGGTTTCGGCACTGCAGGGACCTGCAATCACCAATGGATGCGATAGGTTCATGTCATCCAACCATTTCCTCATTTGCTTACTGTTTTCCATACTATGTTCTGTTTTTTGTGAGTGGAATTCCTTTTAATATCTGTTTTATCTTATTTGTATTGCTCATCTCCGTATGCACCTTTCCATACTCTTGGTCCAAAAGGAGTTGTTTAAAATTTTCAAGGTTTTGGATGTACTCCTCCAAAGTTTCTACCACGTTGTCCCTGTTCTGTTCAAAAATGGGGGTCCACATGTCAGGGGAACTTTTGGCCAAACGCACCGTGCTCTCAAAACCACTTCCCGCCATGTCAAAAATATCACGCTCGTTCTTTTCTTTCTCAATTACAGTCTTTCCCAACATAAATGAGCTGATATGTGACAAATGCGATACGTAGGCAATATGCTTGTCATGGGCCTCTGGATTCATGTACCGAATACGCATTTGCATCTTTTGAAAAATGTCCAATGCCTTTTCCTGAAGCTTGAAGGCCGTTTTCTCAACCTCACATATAATATTGGTCTTTCCTTCGTATAAACCGTTTATGGCCGCGGAAGGTCCCGAAAATTCCGTTCCCGCAATGGGGTGGCATGCCATATAATTTCTCCGCTTGGGATGTTCCGCAACCGATTCACAGATCAACCGCTTGGTAGAACCCGCATCCATGACCACCGTCTCGTCCCCCACGGCATCCAAGATCTTGGGCAATTCGTGTACCAAGGCGTTCACAGGAATGCTCACATAGACCACATCGGCAGAAACCAAAACCCCATAATCCCCTTTTTCATCAATAAGGTTCAGTTCCAAGGCCTCATCCAAATGAGAGCTGTTTTTATCAATCCCAATAATATGGGCCTCTGGAAACAATTGCTTCACATCTTTGGCAAAAGAACCTCCGATCAACCCTATTCCTATGACGACTACGTTCATTTCTTAAAATCTTTCTATGGCTTCTTTTATTTTTTCCTCTTTCACACAAAGTGAAAAACGGATATATCCCTCTCCATTGCTCCCAAATATGGTACCTGGAGCTATAAAGATGTTTTTGTCATACAACACTTCATCCACAAATGCTTCCGAAGATGGAGCGCCTTCCGGTAGTTTGCACCACACGAACATACCCACTGCGTCTTCGCTATACTCACAACCCAATTTATCTGCCAGTTGGAACATGAGCTTTCGTCTTTTGGTATATACCTTGTCCAATTCCGCGAACCATTCCGGACCACTCTGCAATGCCGCTATGGCTCCTTTTTGAATACCATAGAACATACCGGAGTCCATATTGCTCTTTACTTTGAGCACCGCATTGATGTTCTCCGGACTTCCCAACACCATTCCTACACGCCATCCGGCCATGTTGAATGTTTTGCTCAAACTGTTCAGTTCCAAGGTGCAATCCAAGGCCCCTTCTATGGATAAAATGCTGGTAGGGTTACTGGACAATACAAAACTGTACGGATTGTCATTGACCAATAAAATATCGTTCGCCTTGGCAAACTCAATCAAGGACTTCAACTGCTCCATGGTGGCCGTAGCCCCGGTGGGCATATGTGGATAACTCACCCACATTAGCTTTACTTTGGACAAATCTTCTTTGGAAAGTGCCTCTAGGTCTGGAAACCAACCATTCTCTTCGGAAAGATCATAGGTTCTTGGAACGGCTTCCACCAATCGGGTCACCGAACCATAGGTAGGGTATCCCGGATTGGGCAACAATACCTCATCGCCCACATTCAAGAATGCCATACTGATGTGCATGATTCCTTCCTTGGATCCCATTAAAGGCAATACTCCATTGGCCGAATCTATACTCACCCCAAATTTTTGCTGATAGAACGCAGCAATGGCAGCCCTGAGTTCCGGCAAGCCCTGATAACTTTGGTATTGGTGTGCCCCAGCGTCTGTTATGGAATCCCTTAAGGTGGTCAGCACCTCAGGGGATGGAGCCAAATCTGGACTTCCAATACCCATGTTTATGATAGGCTTCCCTTGGGCCATAAGTTCCCGTACCTCCCTTAATTTTCTTGAGAAGTAGTATTCTTGTACACTATTCAGTCTATTTGCCGTGATCATACCAACAATGCATTTTTATATTCGCCCAAAATCCTAAAGTCCTCGGACATGATATCCAACAACGACTTTGCCTTGGCAAAGTGCCCATACTTCTCAAAAGTGACATCCACAAAAAAAGCGTACTTCCATGGGGTCTCTATCACGGGTAGGGATTGAATCTTGGTAAGGTTTAAGTTGCAATCGCTCATGACATTCAACACTGTGGCCAAACTGCCTCGCTTGTGATCGGTTATGAACCGCAGCGAAGCCTTATTGATTTCCTCCTTGGGCAACACTTTGTTTTTCTTTTTCAGGATGATAAAACGGGTAGCGTTATTTTTTATCGTCTGGATTTCAGAAGCAATAATGTCCAAATCATAAAGGTCTGCCGCCATTTTTGGCGCAATGGCAGCAATATGGGTCAATTGGTTTTCCTTGATCCGTTTTGCGGTTTCCGCCGTATCCACACTTTCCACCAGTTTTATTTGGGGGTATTCCTTAAAAAACTCCTTACACTGCAATAAAGCCATGGGATGCGAGTGTACTTCCTTGATATCTTCCATGGAACCACCTTTGAGCACCATAAGATTATGATGTATGCTCAGATAGTGTTCTCCAATAATGTGCATATTATTGTGGTATACCAAATTATAATTCGGTATGATGGACCCCGCTATGGAGTTCTCTATGGCCATAACCCCTTTGTCCGCGGTACCATCCTTTAAATGATCTATTACGGCATCAAAGGAAAGACACTCCAACAATTCAATGTCGTCCCCAAAAAAATCCTTAGCCACCTGATGATGGTTGGATCCCTTAATTCCCTGAATGGCTACTTTTAAACCCATGGCAAAAAAAAAGCCCCGATTTTATCGGGACTTTATCATGTTAATATACTTTAAGCGTATCTACAATAGTCCCGTTCCTCCCTGAAAAAAGAAGTAAAAATAAAAACGGTTCCAGAAATACGTTGTTGTCATTTGTGATAAATATGGGGCTAATATAGGCATTCAAACCAAAACCAACAGCAAAGCTTCATTTTTTTTCGATTTTTTTTGAAATATGATTTTTTGTTGCATTTCGATTTAAAAAAAGCTTCATTTTTTGACAAATTCTATTTTTTTCGGTTTGGGCGGTTTGCACAAAACTGGCTTCAAAAAAAGTGGACTACCTCTTATGGAAACGTCTAAAAATGTATTTTTGAGGCTTAAATAGCGTAGCATGTCCATCACTGTTCAGAACATTTCCAAAAGCTTTGGCCCACAAAAAGCCTTGAACAATGTGTCCTTCTCCATTAAAAAAGGTGAGATTGTAGGGTTCTTGGGACCAAACGGTGCGGGAAAATCCACTATGATGCGCATCTTGACCACCTATTATAAACCGGACAGCGGAGACGCCGAAGTAAACGGTTTTGATGTACTGAAATCTGAAACCGATGTACAAAAAAGTATAGGATACCTTCCCGAGCACAACCCACTCTATCTGGAAATGTATGTAAAGGAGTACCTATCTTTTAATGCCGATGTATACCAAGTATCCAAGAATACGATACAGGAAGTTATTGAACAAACAGGATTGACCCCTGAGGCCCACAAGAAAATTGGTCAGCTTTCCAAAGGGTACCGCCAGCGTGTGGGATTGGCCGCTGCATTATTGCACAACCCAGAAGTATTGATCTTGGACGAACCTACCACCGGTTTGGATCCCAATCAATTGATAGAGATTCGAAAACTGATCCGGGAAATTGGAAAGGAAAAAACCATTCTCCTGTCTACCCATATCATGAAAGAGGTGGAAGCAGTCTGTGATCGGGTCATCATTATCAACAAAGGGGAACTTGTTGCGGATAAGAAATTGGAGGAACTTCGCGAATCTGAAGAACAGATCATTGAGGTAGAGTTCGATTTTCGTGTGGAGGAACAGCTCCTCAATCGCCTGCCCCATGTTTCCAAAGTACGCAATGTGGGAGGCTTTGTCTATGAAATCAGCTTCGGCACTTCAACCGATATGCGCCCTGCGGTGTTCGATTTTGC
This sequence comes from Flagellimonas olearia, assembly GCF_004150225.1. NCBI lineage: Bacteria > Pseudomonadati > Bacteroidota > Flavobacteriia > Flavobacteriales > Flavobacteriaceae > Flagellimonas > Flagellimonas olearia. Next base: position 179,706 of record NZ_ML142911.1, read on the forward strand.
CCACGACAACCAGCTCAAAACATTGCAACTTAGCCGAAAGAATAAAAATCTGGAAAGTCTGTTCACGGAATTGACCCGCTAATCGTTGGATTGATCCAGGACCCCGTCCCTTTTTCGTTGTTCAAAAATGGTGATGAACATACGAACACTGATGTTTCTGGCCCGCTGCTTGGCCTTCTCCGCATTGGGACCAATAAAATACGTATCCAAAGTAGCGATCCAATGGCGTAGCCATATCCCAAAGTGATAATCCGTAATGGTATATCCTTTATCCTTGTCCAACTCAGCATGCACCTGCAAGGGATTTCCCCTGTATTTTTGAACGAAGAATAGGTTGGTCTCCCAAAAATCGGTCAGCTTCTCCATATGTTCGGGCCAATCCGTAATGGTCGTATTAAAAAAATACCCTATCTCGGCATCGGCGCGAACCTTCTCATAGAAACGGTGCACCAATGTTGAAACATCCTCCCTGTTTTCAATATCCTTTCTTTCCATGGTCAAGATTCTGGTTTTCCCTCAAATTCATTGCAATCCAACCGGATGTCGGTGTGACGCAACTTTCGCTCCAATAAGCGACAGTAATGACCTGTACCATCTTTGGTATAAAATGTACAGGCAAAACAAGTACGCTGGACGGTTAAAATACCCTGTTGATTCAATTGATAAATGAGATTGCCCAAGGTTTTGAACAAGGCTTCCTTCTCTCCAGCGGCCACATGCTTCAATTGCGAAGCCAATGGATGGGCAAAATCCTCAGTTTCCGCAACCACATTTTTTCCCTGGTCCGACAAGAAAATGGAATAACTACGGCTATCCGAAGAAGAAGTATCCTTTATGATCAACCCTTTTTTCTCCAGAACCTTAATGGCATCACTAATGGTGGGTTTGGTCACATTGAATTCCTTGGCCAAAAAACTAACATTTGTATAGGCCGATTTATGATACGCAACAAAAATTAGGATTTGGATCTGAATGGGACTCAATCCCAATTGCTTCGCCTTTTCCCAGAGCAATACCTTAAAAGCTTGGGAAACCCGTTCCAAACCAACAATAATTTTGCTGGAGAGGTCTTGTTGCTGATGCTCGGGATCGAAAACACTTTTTTTCATAAGAAACCATGCCTGCCGAAAACAACCGACAGGCAAAGTTAGCATTCCTAATTAAATGTAGTATGGGTTTTAATTAAATCTCATCAAAAAGAAAAATAAGGATTCCTAACTACATAAAATTCAGTTATGCTTTTACATCCTCCAAAGAAGCTCCATAGTTGATATGAAGCACATGACCGTTGGAAGTTACCAAGGCAGGAACTGACTTCACACCAAAATCCTCCGCAGCGGATATTTGCTCCTTCTTTTCGCCCAAATGGACAATTTCAAGGTTTTCAATTCCCACTAAATCAATTAGTTCACTTTCTGCCCCTACACAAACTGGACAACCTGCATGATAAAAAATTGGTTTTTGCATTGTACTTTATTTAGGTTAACGCATTATTGCAATACAAATATAGTTAGGATTCCTTATTAAATAATTTTTTACCACACTTTTTTGTTTTTATCCCAATACTAATGGATGGCCTTACACGCAAACCACGCTCCTTGAAATTAGCTTCCCAATCAAAATATGGTACTTTTGCGGTTGGAAACAAAAGCAACCTCATGAAGAAGAATCGTTCCCAACTGGAACTTACGAAAGAAGAAATGACCTCCTATGGCTATCAGATTATCGATGCCATAGTGGAGCACCACGATACCCAAAAACAAAAACTACCTGTGGCTCTTGGGTCCCGGGAAGAAATGGACTCCCTTTTTTTGGAAGAAGCACCCGAAATGGGAACCGAACCCACCCAAGTGCTCAATTTTGTACTGGAAAAGGTCATGACGAAGAGCACGCTCATGTCGCACCCCAAATCGTATTCCTTTGTTCCCGGTCCCAGCAATTATATCAGTGCCATGGCCGACACCCTTGCTACGGGATACAACATTTTCTCTGGGGGATGGGCAGCCTCACCGGCCGCAGCGGAGTTGGAAATCGTTACCATTCAATGGTTGCTGAAGATATTTGGATTCCCGAAGAAAAAAGGAGGTGGTATTTTCACCAGTGGGGGCTCCATGGCCAATCTAACGGCCCTGACCACTGCCCGAAGAATCAAATGTGGGGATGATTTTTCCAAAGCCATCATTTATCTCTCGGACCAGGCCCACTCCTCCAACATCAAGGCCATTCGCGTATTGGGGTTCAAAAAGGAACAGATCCGTATTATTCCCACGGACAGTGAGTTTAAATTTTCGGTCAACAAACTGAAGAACTGTATTGCCAAGGACCGATTGGAAGGTCTCATGCCCTTCTGCCTGATCGCCACTTCGGGAACTACCAACACAGGTACTGTGGATCCCCTTTCCGAACTGGCCAATATCTGCAAAAAAGAAGACATTTGGTTTCATATTGATGGCGCATATGGCGCAGCAGCCATTTTATCAAAAACAGGGAAATCATTGATGAAGGGCATCGAAAAAGCGGATTCTCTCACCGTAGATCCACACAAATGGTTCTATCAACCCTATGAAATGGGCTGTTTATTGGTCCGCAACCACAAATACCTGAGTCACACCTTTACCGAAAAACCGGAGTACCTTAGGGATATTGAAGGGAACACTTCCGAGATCAACTTTTATGATCACGGCATCCAGCTGACCCGAAGGTTTAGGGCGCTAAAATTTTATATGTCCCTTAAAACCTTTGGTCTTCAAGAATTTCGGAATGCCATCACCTATAATATTGACCTTGCCGAGGCCACCGAAGGCATTTTACGCAAGAGCAAACGTTGGGAAGTGGTTTTCCCGGCCACTTTGGCGGTCATTAATTTTAGGTACAACCCTATTTCCAAAAATTATACGGACAAGGAATTGGACAGCATCAACCAATACATTTCTGAAAAAGTGGTTTCTTCCAGAAAGGCTTTGCTGGTCACCACCATACTCCACGGGCAGGTGGTCTTGCGGATGTGTTTGATCAACCCTAGAACCAATTTGGATGATGTGAAGGAAACCTTGGAACTCTGCGGAGGCTTTGCCGCCGAAATAGAGGAAAAATTGACAAAGAGATAGTGTCTCAGTTGATTCGATCCAGGTTTTCATCCACATCCTTGTTTTTGAATGTATTGGATGCAGTTCCCCCAAAGCTATATTTTAGGGCCACTGCCATTTCCCGCCCGTCCGCGTAATAGGTTCCATTGGCTTCCACTCCATTGATGGAATAGCTTTCATCATAGTTCATGGCTTTGGTAATGTCGTTGAATCTCAGGGCACATTGGAGCTTTTTAAATAAAGTAGTGGTCACAGAGGCGTTCAACACGATCATTTCATTTCTTTCAATAATCCCTTCTTTCCGTTGGGTCAAAGCATACCCTCCTATGGAAACAACGGTATCTTTCGCTACCCTCAACTGTTGATTCGTATAGACATACAGATAAGGGTTGGCCTTGGTGAACACGGCAGATGAATCCTTGATCTTGTTATAGGTCATACTTACCGAATTTGTGGAAGACCAAATTTTATGGGAAAAAGGCACTGTAAATCCAACATAATAACCCGATTCTTCATCCAGATTGTTCTCAGCCAGCAGGGCAACCGTGTCGTTTTCCTGGTACCCGATCATAAAATATCTGGGGTTCTTATTCGTGTAGATACCTCCAAAAATAGATGTGTTCCCAATCTGAAAGTTAGTGGAAATTTCATTGGTGAGCGTAGGAACCAAATCCACATTGTTCCCGGCTTCCAAAAAGGGGTTTATGAACACCCTCACCGAACTGGTTTGGGAAAAATTGGGTCGATTGATGTTTCTGGAGTAGTTCAACGAAAGGGTTTTGGTGCTGTCTATGGCAACATTTAAACCCATTTTGGGAAAAATCCGGGTATTTTCACGTTCAACCAAAGGTTGCAAATCCTTTTCAAGCTGGCCTTCAACCTGATTATACTCCATTCTTACTCCTAGGTTGACCTTGAACTTCTCCCCAAAACTTGAAGCGGCGTTTGCATAAAGGGCATAGAGACTTTCTTTATAATCGTAGCTGGCAACGTCCACATTGACCGGTTCATATTGCGTAATCTGACTGAACGCATCCGCCTTCGCCTCATTCCAACTTGCACCGAAATCCAGCTGCAAATTTTCGGAAATGACCTGCTCAAAATCCATGCGGGCCGCCAAGGATTCAATTTGATAATCTTGGTTTCTGGTTTGATCCAGCACCAAGCCTTCATTGTTGTAGTTGTTTGCAATATCCGTTTGCAGTTTTTGATCAAAAGACGAATATTGGATTCCGGTAAAAAGGTTCAAATTTTCACTAAGTCTTTTGTTGAAATTGAAGTTGGCACTGAAATAATCCCTCCGGTTATCGTTCTCCGTTTCAGAGGTGATTTCATTCGTCTCTCCCCCATTTTGAAGAAAAGTGCTGGTTTCAAAACCTGCATCATCGGTTTGACGGCGAAAAATGGTATTCAAAGAAATATAGTCATTGGTATTGATGGGATAGTAGAATCCCAATCCACTGTTCATTTGCATCCGCTTGTTATCTGGGATGAGTACCAAATAATCGGAACGGATATTCTCCGCAGGAATGGCAAACGCAAAGGTATTGCTCTCCCATTGGCCAATGGTATTGTAATTAAGGTTTCCCCGAAGGTTCCATTTCCCATTGGAATGGTTTCCGTTGGTGCTGATATAGTTGTTGGTGTTTTGCCTGAAGGAAAGTGTTTCACCCAATGTTACTGTGGTGCCTTTGTCATTATTTTTCCTTAGCTGAATCAAAATCACCGCCCTCCCCTCAGCTTCATACTTTGGTGAAGGATTGTTTATGAGTTCAATACTTTCAATGGAGTCCACCGAGAAAGCAGCAAACTCCCCAAAGCTGATTCTTTGGTTTCCCAGATAGATCAAAGGTGTTCCTTTGACCAATACCGAAATGGATTCCCTGTCTGTGGAAACCTGAACATTGGGAAGCTTCATCAATACCTCCAACGGATCCGCCATAGTAGAAAAAACAGGGTTCTGGACATCGATCTTAAAATTTCCGTTTTTGTTGGTTATGGGGTTCTTTGTGGCCACCACTTCAACATTTTCCAAGTCGGTGGTCTCTTCCTCCAGTTGAATTACCACTTCCAACGAATCATGGAGCACATACCTTTTGGAGAATGTGGCATAGCCCAACGTGGAGATTTCCAATATATATTCGCCTTTGGGCACCTCCTTGAACACAAAACCCCCTTGGACCAAGGTAGTATAAGACACCAACTCCTTACTTTCGGGAACCAAGAGCAATACATCCCCTATATCGACCTGGACCTTGTTCCCATCAAAAACCTTTCCCTTTAGGGAAAGCTGTTCTTGGCCTTGTACGATTTGCACCCCAAGAAGCACTAACCAAATTGCATGTTTCAATATCATTTGTTTTTGAGACAAAAAAAGCTTGCAAAAGATTTGATGTAAAGAAAATAGGGTATGGATTAGGTGCTAGTACCCGTACTATTTTTTAGAAGTTCTTGTCTTCCGGCCACATTGAGCTTGCCATAAATACTGGTAATATGACTTTTAACGGTACTCAAGCTTATGAACAGTTCGTTGGCAATTTCTTTGTTGCTCTTGCCCTGCACAATGAGGCCATGCACCAAGGTCTCCTGCTTGCTCAATTGGGGAGTGCCCCCTTTTTTCCGTTTCGAGTACTGGTACCACATAGTCAAGCCTAGAAAAAGAACCAGTAAAGCAAGGCCCATATTCAGCCTTTTGCTCCACTGCAATTCCCGTCCAAGGGCATCCTGGTCAAGATAGGCCAGTTTCTCTTCAAGGAAACGGTATTCCATTGGTTCTATATCACTTTCCTTAAAATCAGTTAGCAGCGAGGTATAGTATGTCTTGTTTTCTGCAATATCCCTATCCAAGAGATTCTTTTGGTCCAGAACCTTGATGGCGACCAGTTTTACTTTTAAAATATTCAATGAATCCCGGGCATATCCTGTCAACTGACTTTCCTGTTCTTTGGCAGATAAGGTGGAAGCTTCCAACTGGTCCTCAAAATACTTGAACTTTTTCCATTCTTGGGCGCTTAAACCATCAGAAAGGCTATCTTTTTCAACCTCAAGCTGTTCCAAGGAAAACGTTGCCTCCTTGGCATAGGTGAATGAAATAGCCAAAAGCAAAAAAGCTACGGTAAACAGGCATGTAAATTTGAAGACCCTTTTCATTTGGAATAAATTTCAGCAAAAATCATAAGCTTCGCAAATCCAATATGGCGGTAATAGCAGCATCCAAGGTCTGCTGCATCTTTGGATCCGTACAATTGATCAACACGGAAACTACCACTTTCTCATTAGGATATACAAAAAAATTGGTGTAGGCCCCAACACTGCTTCCCACATGACCCACAAAGGGTCTACCTTGGGTGTCTTGGCTCACTTGGAAGCCCAAACCATAGTAGGTGGATCTTCCATTGAATTCTTGTGCGGTCAAGAGTGCGTCATAGGTTTCTTTTTGGAGCAGTTTTTGATCTAGAATGGCTTGTCCCAATCGAGCTACATCCTCGCTGGTAGATAAATAACCTCCTCCAGCCAACTTGTAGAAATTATCTACCTCAACTGCCTTTTTAAAACACAAAGCTGTCCTGGTATACCATTGGGCCGAAGTATCAGTGTCGCCTGTTTTTGGAGGGAATGTATGCAGCATCCCCAGCGGATGTAGTACCTTTTGTTCCACATAGTCCTCAAAGGGCATACCGCAAGCCTCTTGCATGGCCAAAGAGAGCAATACAAAATCAAAACTATTGTACAGATACCCCTTTCCCGGCTCAAAGACCAAGGGGTCATCTTGGAACACACTAATACTATCCTTAATACCAAAAGGCTGGTTCAAAGCATATTCCTTTCCGCGATAGCCTCGAATACCTGCCGTATGACTTGCCAGTTGACGCAAGGTGAAGTTGTGCTTTTTTCTTGGAAAATAAGACACATGGGTATAAAACGAATCGTCCAAATTCAGAATTCCCTCTTCCATCATCTTGCCCAAGGCCAATCCGGTAATGCATTTGGAAATACTGGCAATCCGAAACAAAGTGTTCTTGGGATCCACTGGGATATTTTCTTCCACACAGGCATAACCATATCCCTTTTGGAGTATGGGATTACCGTTTTCAAGAATGGCAACAGCCATACCGGGGATTTGACCTTCCACAGCCAAGTTGTGAAAGAGTGCATCGGCCCTTTCCAGGCCTTGAAGCCCCTCAAGGGATTTGACCTTGGGGCCCGAAGAAAATAGTTTTTTTAAATACGTGAACACCGACTTCAAAGGTCTAGGTTTGATATTTTCGAAAGTAATGAGAAATTAGGTGGCATCCATGGGTTTTCCCATAAGCTTGAAGCCAAACATCAATCTTTGAAGATCAATCGCCCATTGAAGAGTTCCTCCACCTCAATCTCTGGAGGACGGTTTACGCTGATCACATCACCTGTCCCACTAATTGTCCCACTGATGCGTTGTTGTGGGTTGACAAAAACATCATTTGAACCTCTATGGTTAAGACTCACCCTTTCGGCCACAAGGCTCCCGGCCTCTATTCTGGAATCTCCGGCGGCAACGGTCACATTAAAATCAGTGGTAGTCCCAGCCAACTTAAAATAGGCGATACCGTTTACCACAATGCTGACCCGTTCAGCATCCAATTGCAGATCAAAGGAACCATCCGTGGTCTCGGTTTCTGGGTTGATGAAACTTTCCGCAATCAAGGATAGATTTGGATATTGTAAAACTCCATCGCTGGAAATCAGGAGTCCTGTACTGCTTCGTATTTCTGAAATATTGGGTGATGTTACATAAATGGTGGTCAAACCGTACTCCCGGACATAATTACAGTTGTTCTCATTGCGCACAATCAATCTATTGCCCTTGACCTCTACCGATACATCATTCTGAAGAAATTCCCCGGTTTCAATTTCTACCTGTTGTTCCTCACCTTGCTTAAGCACCACATTGAGATTCTCAAAAACCGTAATGGTATTGAATTCGGGCACATCCACGGTCAATCTTACCGTATCCCCTGCATTTTGAAAACAATCGGGCACATTGTCACCATTGCAGGAAAGCAACACTAGTAGAAGTAACGCAATGCAAGACCTCTCGACTACGCTCGAGGTGACATTCCTACTTCTTTTATATCTTCTTGCAATTCGCATCATCACTATAATCTAATCCCGATTCCAAATTCGACTGCTTCTGCCTTGGCTCCGTGCGATTTTAAGGTCACGGCCCCAAATAGCTTGTCCCCAAAATACCGTTTCAATCCCACACGGTTGTATACCTGCCCTTCAAAATCGAAGGGATAATATACATAGTACCCCAATTGGGCCACTACACTCATTTTGTTGATAAAGAGTTCATGACCTACAAATACACCCACACGCTTGAAATCGGTATCCGGGGCCACATCCATTTCGGGAAAGGAAGTGGATTGAAACCGAATCAATTCCTTCAAAAAGTTGGAAAAGAACACATCTGTTCCCAGTTGCAGAGCACTTTTGTTTCCCAATCGCTTATCAGCATAGGCGGACAAAATCCAAAAGCCATACTGTCCCGAGTTGATTACATCACTCTCGTTCACACCACCCCGTAACACAAAATTGTATCGGATGGGTTCAACAATCTTCTCTTGAGGTCTTGGTTCTTGAAACTCAAAGGTTTCACCACCATCCAAATCATAGGTGAGTCCAAAATTCAGAGCCATGGTATTGGTAGAGGTATTGGGCGCCTTAAAATTGGCGTTGGAATAATGGATTAGGGAAATCCCTGCTTTGAATCCCAGTCCGGCCAATAGATTTTCTTTGTGATAATTGAACATGACCATGGTAGAGCTCAGCAAATGGCTTCCGTAGGCATTGTTTCGGAAATTTTCGGCCTTATCATAAGGGTTGGTGTTATAGGCCACCCCCTGCCCTATCCGAAATTGTAGGTTCCTCCTTAAAAAATAAAAGTTGTAATGGGCATACAACCCAAAGTTCTTGCCCAAGGTAGGATTGTTCATATCCTGATACACAAACGAAAAACCCGTATCAGGATACCCTAAACTGGCCTCCCAATCCTCATGTCCAAAACGTTTTCGGTTGAATCCCAAAATAATCCCTCCCGGATGGGCCGTGATCAAATGCGAAATATCTGGGTTGTGCAGTAAAATGGAACCGTAGAACTGACTGGCGTCCAGCACATACTTCTTGGAAGTCTCCCCTTTTTGGGAAAATCCAAAATAACCACAGAAAACAATAACCAAAAAAAGTAGGTGCCTCATGGGCCGCTAAAGTAGGAAATTAAAATACCTCCTTGGCAACTGCCTTGATATTATCAGACTTGCCCATGGAATAATAGTGCAAAACTGGCACTCCCGCTTCCTTGAGTTCCTTGGACTGTTGAATACACCATTCCACACCCACTTGGCGCACGTCTTTGTTGGTCTTGCAGGCATCCACCGCATCCACCAAATCCTGCGGAATGTCTACCCGAAACACTTGGGGCAACAATTGCAAGTGCCTTTTGACGGCAATGGGCTTAATTCCAGGAATAATGGGCACATTGATTCCCATCTCCCGTGCTGCCTCCACAAAGGCAAAGAATTTTTGATTGTCAAAAAACATTTGTGTCACCACATAATCTGCACCCAAGTCCACTTTTTCCTTTAATCGTCTCAAATCCGATTGCAAGGAAGGGGCTTCCATGTGTTTTTCCGGATACCCGGCCACTCCAATACAGAAACTGGCACAGTCATCGGTTTCTATGACCTCGTGCAAATAGTTTCCACCGTTGATGTCATGAATCTGCTTTACCAACTCTGACGCATATTGATGGCCTCCCCGTGTTGGGGCAAAGTATTTTTCCTCCTTCATGGCGTCGCCACGTAGGGCCATTACATTCTCTATCTCCAAATAATGACAGTCCACCAAAAGGTATTCGGTCTCCTCTTTGGTAAAACCCCCACAAAGCACGTGGGGTACGGTATCCACATCATATTTGTGTTTGATGGATGCACAGATGCCCAAGGTACCGGGACGCATCCGGGTCAGTTTTTTATCGAGCAACCCATCGCGGTCAATGTATACGTACTCCTCCCGCGAGGTGGTCACATCAATGAATGGGGGCTTGAACTCCATCAAGGGATCAATGTTATCGTACAGCTCCTGAATGCTCTTCCCTTTTACCGGAGGGATGATCTCAAAACTAAAAAGGGTTTTCCCTTTTGCCTTTTTAATATGGTCGGTTACTTTCATGCCTTATGCTTCAACTATGTTGGGAGCCAGCCATTTTTGGGCTTTCTCCAATTCAATATTCTTTCGTTTTGCAAAATCCTCCACTTGATCTTGCTCTATTTTTCCCAATCCGAAATATTTTGCCTTCGGATGTGCAAAATAATAACCACTTACACTCGCTGCGGGCCACATGGCCAAGCTTTCGGTAAGTTCCACCCCTATTTTCTCCTTGACCCCCAATAATTCCCAAATGGTAAGCTTCTCCAAATGGTCTGGGCAGGCGGGATATCCCGGTGCTGGACGGATTCCCAAGTACTTTTCCTCAATAAGCTCATCGTTGGACAGGGATTCTGCGGCAGCATAGCCCCAGAATTTTGTCCGCACCTGTCTATGGAGATACTCCGCAAAGGCTTCTGCCAAACGGTCAGCAATGGCTTTGATCATAATGGAGTTGTAATCATCATGCTTTTTCTCAAAATCAGCCGCTAGTTCTTGTGTCCCAAAACCGGTGGAAACACAAAAACAGCCCATATAATCCTGTAGGCCACTATCCTTGGGAGCGATAAAATCCGCAAGGGCAATATTGGGCACCCCATCCCTCTTTTTGAGCTGTTGCCGAAGGGTCCTGAACACCGTTGTGTCATTCCCACCTGCGCCTGAACCCTCCAGTGAGCCTGTCTGAAGCTCAATATCATCCTCGTTCACCTGATTGGCCGGAAACAAACCAAAAATAGCCTTGGCCGTCAACCATTTTTCATCAAAGACCTTCTTGAGCATGATCTGGGCATCCTTGAAAAGTTCCGTGGCCTGTTCCCCTACAACCTTATCGGTTAGGATATCCGGATATTTTCCATGCAATCCCCAGCTTCGGAAAAAGGGACTCCAGTCTATAAATTCTTTCAATTTTTTCAGGTCGAAATCCTCCCAGACTTCAATACCAAGTTGTTTGGGAACCACAATATCATCAGGATTCCAATCGATTTGGAGTTTGTTCTTTCGGGCTTCCTCCAAGCTCAAATAGGTTTTCTGTTTGGACCTTCCCAAAAACTTGTCCCTAAAGCTCTCATAATCCAATTTGATGGACTTTTTGTAGCTCTCCGAGGTCTCGGTTCGCAACAAATCACCCACCACGGTCACCGCCCGTGAAGCATCGTTGACATGAACCACAGCATTGCTATATACGGGATCAATCTTCACTGCAGTGTGTGCCTTACTGGTGGTGGCCCCTCCGATCAAAAGGGGAACTTCAAAATCTTGACGTTCCATTTCCTTGGCCAAAAAGACCATCTCATCCAATGACGGCGTGATCAATCCGCTCAAACCAATAATATCTACTTGTTCTTCTTTCGCCTTATTGATGATTTTTTCGGGTGGCACCATAACGCCCATATCCACAATCTCATAATTGTTGCAGGCCAATACCACGCTCACAATGTTCTTTCCAATATCATGGACATCCCCTTTCACCGTGGCCATCAATATTTTTCCGGCCGCCTTGGCATTGGCATCCTTGGACGCCTCGATATATGGGGTAAGGTAGGCCACTGCTTTTTTCATCACCCGGGCCGATTTTACCACTTGGGGCAAGAACATTTTTCCGCTTCCAAACAGATCTCCTACCACATTCATTCCCGTCATCAGGTTGCCCTCAATCACCTCCAAAGGTCTTTTGGCGTTTAAACGGGCTTCCTCCACATCTTCAATGATATATTGGTCTATTCCCTTTACCAAAGCCCTGGTAATCCTATCTTGCAGAGGTTCTTCCCGCCATGACAGGTCCACTTTGCTTTCCTTGGCCGTTCCCACCACGGTTTCGGCAAATTCCAAAAGGCGTTCGGTGGCATCGTCCCGTCTATCGAGCAAAACATCCTCAACGTGTTCCAAAAGGTCTTTCGGAATATCGTCATACACCTCCAGCATGGCCGGGTTTACAATTCCCATATTCATTCCCGCTTTGATGGCATGGAATAGGAAAGCGGAGTGCATGGCCTCACGTACAGGGTTGTTCCCACGAAATGAGAAAGACACATTACTGACCCCGCCACTTACACTGCAATGAGGCAGGTTCTCACGCACCCATCTGGTGCCTTCAATGAAGTCAAGGGCATTGCGTCTATGTTCTTCCATTCCCGTTGCCACAGGAAAAATATTGAGGTCGAAAATGATATCTTCCGGGGCAAATTTCACTTGGTTGACCAAGATATCGTAGGAACGTTTGGCAATTTCGATTCGGCGTTCATAGGTATCTGCCTGTCCCACCTCATCAAAGGCCATGACAATTACGGCTGCCCCATACCGCTTGATGAGTTTGGCATGATGTACAAACTCCTCTTCTCCTTCTTTCAGGCTGATGGAATTGACCACGCATTTACCCTGAACCACTTGGAGCCCCGCCTCAATGATGTCCCATTTGGAACTATCGATCATGATAGGAACGCGGGCAATGTCCGGTTCGGATACGATAAGGTTCAGGAACTTGACCATAGCTGCTTTGCCATCAATCAATCCATCATCCATATTCACATCTATGATCTGTGCTCCTCCCTCTACCTGATGACGGGCAATCTCCAGGGCTTCATCAAACTTTTCTTCCTTGATGAGCCTAAGAAACCTCTTGGAGCCTGCCACATTGGTTCGCTCCCCTACATTGATGAAATTACTTTCCGGGGTAACAACCAACGGTTCCAGACCTGATAGTTTTAAAGCTCTTGTTTGGGCCATGTATCTCTTCCTTACTTGATCCTTATATATTTTTCCACTATATGCCGCTTTATACCGGCTTCGGGTACATCCTCAACCCCAGATTGAATCAAGGTATCTCCCTTGATCTCCACATTGAAAGTAAACTCGTGTCCCCTTAGTTCCTTCACACCCACATAATCCAATCGTTCCACGTAGGTGTCCCCATCCAAAACATACTTTCCTCCACCGCCATAAAATCCATCTGCGGTATCCTTCACTTGATTGAAAAAGGCAAAATGGTCCTCATTCAAAATCTTTACGAACTCGGTATTGGACAAATCCTTCACTTCCAATGAATCCTTGGTCTTTACTTCACCATAGATCAGTTTCCATGTGCCCATGATACCGTTCCCTCCTTCGATCGGAGTTGAAATGGTTACCTCAGCTTTTTCCTTTTTTCCACAGGAAGCCAAGGTCGCCAAGACCCCTAAAACCATCATTATATTATACATGCGTTTCATGGGTCGGTTTTAATTTTCTGGGTGAATACTGTTTGGTCAACTCCACAATGGCCTTGATGTGCTCCGGCGTAGTACCACAGCAACCGCCTACAATGTTCACCAATCCTTTTTCCAAATACTCTTTGATCTGTGATGCCATTTGCTCCGGGGTTTCATCATATTCCCCAAAGGCATTGGGCAAACCGGCGTTGGGGTGGGCCGATGTGGCAAAGTCCGACTTGGCCGAAATCACCTCCAAGTGGGGAACCAACTGTTTGGCCCCCAAAGCACAGTTAAAGCCAACTGACAAAATGGGGATATGGGAAACCGAAATCAAAAAAGCCTCGGCGGTCTGTCCGGATAAGGTCCGCCCTGAAGCATCCGTAATGGTTCCACTGACCATGATAGGCACGTCAATATTGCGTTCGTCCTTAACCTCTTCTATGGCAAAAAGTGCCGCTTTGGCGTTAAGGGTATCAAAAATAGTCTCAACCAGCAACAAATCCGAACCCCCATCCAACAAGGCTTCCACCTGTTGTTTGTAGGCTTCACGTAATTCATCAAAGGAAATGGCCCTAAAACCCGGGTCATTCACATCGGGCGACATGCTGGCCGTTTTATTGGTGGGACCTATACTCCCAGCCACAAATCTGGGTTTATGGGGTTCCTTGGCGGTAAACTCGTTGGCCACTTCCTTGGCAATCCGGGCCGACTCGTAATTGAGCTCGTACACCAAATCTTCCATGTGGTAATCGGCCATGGCAATAGTGGTCCCAGAAAACGTGTTGGTTTCCACGATATCGGCGCCTGCCTCAAAATATTTGCGATGGATATCGGCTATGGCCTGGGGCTGGGTCAAGGACAACAAATCGTTGTTTCCCTTTAAAGGATGCTCCCAATCTTTGAAGCGCTCTCCCCTAAAATCCTCTTCCTCGAACTTATACCGCTGCAACATGGTACCCATGGCACCATCCAGTACTAAAATGCGTTTTTGTAAAATGTCTTCAATCTTTTCCATACTACATAACTTCCCCTATGCAGGAAATAAAATGGTATCAAGAAAATATGGAAATACAACAGGAATGTATTTTTGTTATCCTTCCCTTACCATGGTCGGTTTTCCTTCCATGAGTTCCCAAAACATACCAAAACACGTTCAGCACAATTCAGGACAGGGGTAGAATGTAGCACCTTCTCGAAGTCGAGGGTTGCTAAGGTTTCACAGGGTCCATTCCCTCCACCTTTCTTGATAACCATTTCAGTTTATAAATGAACTAGGGTACAAAATAACGGCACTCCTGACTGAAAAGCAAAAAAAGAGTCACTAATTTTGGGATTTAGGGGCAATAAAAAAGGATTGAGAGAACCCAATCCTTTTAATGTACCGAAAGCATCCGTTATATCATCATTCCACCTGATGCTTCAATCCGTTGACCATTGATCCATTTGGCATCGTCCGTGCACAAAAAGGCCACCACTCCCCCAATGTCATCGGGCATTCCAACTCTACCTAAAGCCGTAACATTGGCAATAATCGCCCTCTTTTCCTCATCAGTTTTATTGACGCCACCTCCGAAATCGGTTTCAATGGCTCCCGGTGCAACCACGTTGGACCTGATTTTTCTTGCTCCCAATTCCTTGGCCTGGTACCTGGTAAGGGCTTCCATGGCCGCTTTCAAGGAACCATAGACCGAAAAACCGGGGAGTGAAAACCGTGCCAAACCGCTAGAAATGTTTACGATTCCACCTCCGTCCGCCAATAGGGGCAACAACTTCTGCGTCAGGAAAAATGCTCCTTTGAAGTGAATGTCCACCAAGGTATCAAACTGTTCCTCAGTAGTTTCACTAATAATTGCATTGATCCCAATACCGGCATTGTTGATCAAAAAATCAATTTTTTCCGTCCCGAATTGGGATTTGAGCATTTTTTTGACCTCTTGGACAAAGGCGTCAAAACTACCCATATCAGCCACATCCAGTTGAAGCGCATGGGCTTTTTGCCCCATTTGCTCCACTTCAATGACGGTTTTTTGGGCCTCGTCCTTATTACTCCGATAGGTCAATATCACATCCAACTCCTTTTGGGCCAAACTGATGGCCATATTTTCACCGAGGCCTCTACTGCCCCCGGTCACCAATGCAATCTTTGAATTTCCCATTTTGTATGATTTTTTAAGTATGGGACAAAGATCATCCCTACCCTTCCGAAGGAATTGCAACCATCAATCCACTTTTTGTAAAAATCAAACTTTTGCCCCTGTACGGTAGTGCAAAGGGGATAGTGCGGCGTGTTTTTTGAAGAAATTGGAGAAATGGGCCACTTCCTCAAATCCTAAACTGAAAGCAATCTCGGAAACATTCCAATCCGTATTGTTAAGCAAAATCTTGGCTTCCTCAAAAATTCGGGAATGGATAATGGCAGTAGTGGTACTTCCCGTAGTCTCTTTCAGCACCTTATTCAGGTGATTGGCATGAACGGCCAATCGCTCCGCAAAATCTTGGGCGGTTTTCAATCCCAGTCGTTGAACCGGGGAATTGATGGGAAATTGTCGCTCCAGCAGTTCCACGAACAAATCCGTGATTCGGGTAGCGGCATTTTTGTTATTTTCCAGGGCTTGGACGGGATGCAATTTCTGGCCGAGATGCAACAACTCCACCACGTAAGCCCGGATAAGGTCGAATTTATACGCGTAATCCGAAGACAGTTCCCCATCTATCTTTTTGAAAAGCCGTTCCAACTCGGCGTAATCCTCATCTGAAATATTGAATATGGGATAGCCGCCTGGCTGAAACAAGGGAAGATTATCCAAAATGACCCCACTTTTATCCTTGGAAAGAAAGGTATCTGTGAACACACAAAAATATCCCGATTGGACCTTGTCCTGCGGCACATAATGGTACGGAATCTTGGGAGAGGCAAACAAAAGTGCCTTGTTCTCTATATGGATGACCTTATCCGCATACTCTGCCCGGTTTCTTCCATTGATGAGACTGATCTTAAAATAAGACCGTCTATCATAGCGCATTTCACCGCTTTTAAGGCGAGCTATATATTCATCAATCTTAAACACATTGAAATGCCCAATATCCTTTCCTATATTTTCAGGAATGGGCAAACCATGATTGCTGTAAAAATCCCGTAAAGTGAAAAGGCTCTGCATAGAATTGTAAAATTCAAATATACACCATAAAACAAAACACCCCCCAAAAGCATTTGGAGGGTGTCTTTACTTTAGTAATCCGTATCTATTATGAAATACTCTGTACTACTTCTTTTTTGGCTTCTTTTTTGGACCCATCGAATCCTTCCACACCTCCTACGGTGGTATATTTCATGACGTAGCGCTTATCTGGATTGATAATCTGATAGGCATACTGGCACATTACGGCCGCTTCGTGAAAACCTGACAAAATCAACTTGAGCTTACCTTCATAGGTGTTAACATCACCAATGGCAAATACACCGGGGATATTGGTCTGGTAGTCCTTTGCATTGTTTACCTTGATGGCATTCTTCTCTATCTCCAAGCCCCAATTGCCAATAGGTCCCAATTTTGGGGATAGACCGAACAAAGGAATAAAGTAATCGGTTTCCACATAGCTCTCTTCCTTGGTCTCATCGTTATACTTGATCACGACCGCCTGAAGATCTTCCTTCCCATGGATTTCCTTCACCTCAGCTTCGGTATAGAGTTGGATCTTGCCCAATTTGGCCAATTCCCTTGCTTTTTCCACGGAGTCCAAAGCGCCTCTAAATTCATTTCTTCGGTGCACCAAAGAAACTTCGGAAGCTACATCGGCCAAGAAAATAGCCCAATCCAAGGCGGAATCCCCACCTCCAGAAATGACCACTTTCTTGTTCCGGAACACCTCAGGGTCTTTGATCATGTATTCCACACCCTTGCTCTCGAATAGATTCAAGTTAGCTATCAAAGGTTTTCTGGGCTCGAATGAACCCAATCCCCCTGCAATAACCACAACGGGGGCATGGTGTTGGGTACCCTTACTGGTTGTGACAATAAAAGACCCATCCTCTTGCTTGTCCAAAGTTTCGGCGCGTTCACCCAAGGTAAATCCGGGTTCAAAAGGTTTTATCTGCTCCATCAACTTGCTCACCAAGTCGCCTGCCAAAATCTCGGGATAGGCTGGAATATCGTAAATAGGTTTCTTCGGGTAGATTTCGGAACACTGTCCTCCCGGTTGGGCCAAAGCGTCAATCAAATGACACTTAAGCTTCAACAAACCTGCTTCAAAAACGGTGAACAATCCTGTGGGTCCCGCTCCAATTATAATGATGTCTGTTTTAATCATAATACTACTTTTATTCGGTCTTGACGATGGTTTACCAGACCGTTTTTACACTTTTTCAAACAATTCTTTTCCCTTTTCTTGATATGCTTTCTGGATATCCAATATCTGTTGGCGATGCTGTACCACTTCACCGATAACAATGATGGCCGGATTGGCCAATTTTTGTTCCCTTACCGTATCTTCAATGGTGGCAACCGTTCCTATCCCCACTCGTTCCTGACTCGTGGTGCCATTCTGGATAATGGCCACGGGAACATCTTGTTTATCCTCTTTCTTGAAGAGTTTCATGATCTCCCCCAACTTGGACATACCCATAAGAATGACCACGGTAGCGCTGGACTTGGCGGCCAGAGCCACATCATTGGAAAGTTTGTGCTCTTTTGTGGTTCCGGTAATCACCCAAAAACTTTCGGAAGCTCCTCTTTTGGTCACTGGGATATTCTGCGAAGCAGGTACGGATACCGAAGATGAAATACCCGGCACCACGGCCACTTCATGACCATATTGGGCTGCGTATTCCATTTCCTCCGCTCCTCTTCCAAAGACAAAAGGGTCACCTCCTTTTAAACGTACTACATGTAAGCCCATATTGGCCCGTTGTACGATCAATTCATTGATCTGTTCTTGTTGATATCGGTAACAGCCTTTTCGTTTTCCCACGAAAATCTGTTCGGCCTGTGGTGCGTACTCCAACAATTGTTGGTCCACCAAAGCGTCGAACAGGACAACGTCTGCATTTTGAAGGGCCTTGATTCCTTTCAGGGTAATCAAATCCACATCACCGGGGCCTGCCCCAACCACTGTCAATTTTCCACTACGCATGTTGCAATTCCAATTTTCTAAAGGCTTCCAATCGCTGCAAAACAGTCTTGGCATCTTCCAAGTAGCTTTTGGCAAAGGCTTCAGAAGGTTCATTTTTGTTCAGTTGGAGGGCCAAAGTATCGAAACCGCCCTCGAAGGCAATCTTCCCGGATGCCACATAGAGTTCCTCAAAATCCTTGATGATGCTGGAATGGGTATTGGTCTTCACTTTTTCAGAAGTAAGCAACGCCTTGGCCGAATTCACAATGGACTGGTACGAGTAGTAGATACTGGCCGCCCATTTCCCTTGTTGAATGGCCTCTTCGGCATTCTCTATTTTTTCTTGACTTTCGAAAAACAACGTAGCCACCAAATCGATCACTACACCGGCACATTCCCCTACACCTATCTCTTGTTTGTATTTTTCCTCATTTCCCCAATCAATAAAGTCTTCCGGGGCAAGGTTTTCCACATCGGTAAGTGGCTTTAGGAAATCGTAAAAATAATGCTGGCCTTGTTTTTCGTAGTATTCAGTATAGGATGCTCCATTGCCATTGGCCTCGAAATCATCCAAGATCAAACGAAGGGCCTCTGGACCTCTCTTACTTGGGATTTTGGCCACCTTATCGGCAAACTTCCCATTCCCGTTTCCAAGATTTCCACCTCCCAATAGCACCTGCAAAGCAGGAGCCACCAATTTATCCTTGGTACGAACGGACATTCCTTGGAATCCGATATGGGCCATATTGTGCTGCCCACAGGCGTTCATACATCCACTGATCTTAATTACCACATCAGGGTTACTGATATACTGTGGGTACTCCGCTTTGATCACACGCTCCAACTCATCGGCAATCCCCGTACTACTGGCAATACCTAAATTACAAGTATCGGTACCCGGGCATGCGGTGATGTCCAAAGCCTTGTTGTAACCTGCTTCTGCAAAACCCAATTTTTGGAGCTCCACATAAAAGAAAGGCACCAACTCTTCCTTTACAAACGGAATCAATATATTTTGTCTTAAGGAAAGTCGTATTTCCCCGGCTGCATAATCGCGAACCAGTTTTGCCAATTCCCTAGCCTTATCGGTATAAAAATCTCCCAAAAGCACCTTGATGCCAATGGCTACGTAGCCATCCTGTTTTTGGGGCACCAAGTTGGTGGATTTCCACTGTGCGAATGCTTCTTTGTCCTCGATGGTGACTTCGGGCGTCTCCACCTCAGCAACTTTTACCGCAGGATAGTTTTGATATTCAATCGGATACGATTTTACAGGTATGGCCAATTGCTCCTCTTCCAAAAGTGCCTTGAAACCATCCAAGCCAATATCCTTCAACAAGAATTTCATACGGGCCTTGGCACGACTTTTACGCTCCCCGTATCTGTCAAAAACACGAATCACGCCTTCCATCAAGGGAACTATTTTGTCTGTGGGCAAGAACTCATAGAGTTCATCGGCATGGCGGGGCTGCGAGCCCAATCCACCAGCCAACATAACCTTAAAGCCTCTTTCCCCGTTTTGGATTTTGGCGATGAAGCCCAAATCGTGCATGTAGGACAAGCCGGTATCTTCATCACTGGATGAAAAGGAAACCTTGAATTTACGTCCCATTTCCTGCCCAATGGGGTTTCTTAAAAAGTATTCAAAAATTCCATGGGCATAGGGAGAAACATCAAAAGGTTCATTGACATCAATCCCTGCGGTTTCGCTAGCGGTCACGTTTCGGACCGTATTTCCACAGGCTTCGCGAATGGTGACTTCATCTTTTTCCAATTGTGCCCAAAGTTCAGGGGTTCTTTCCAAGTCCACGTAGTGGATTTGGATATCCTGACGGGTGGTAATATGCAATCTTCCCCTGGAAAACTCATCGGAAACGTCGCAAATCCCCAAAAGTTGATTGGAAGTTACCTTGCCATAGGGCAATTTTATCCGTACCATCTGTACCCCGGGCTGACGTTGTCCGTACACCCCACGGGCCAAACGAAGGCTCCTGAACTTTTCCTCGTCCACTTCACCTCCTTTGAACTGGCGAATTTTTTTCTCCAATTCAATGATGTCCTTTTCAACTATAGGGTTCTCTATTTCTGTTCTGAAGCTTTTCATTTTTCTATTTTTCCTATCAATTTTATAGGATTTTGTTATAAATCCTCTATCCCTCTATGGGGTTTTTAATTTTTAAAGTAAGATCAACTGATAAAACCTACTCCCGCGGTAGTGTTGGTTCGACTGTCAATGATGATGAACGAGCCATTGGTTCGGTGATCCTTGAACTTGTCATAAAAAATGGGCTTGTTCAATTTGAATCGCACTTTGGCAATATCGTTCATCTGCAAGGTCGTGGCATTCTCTTCAATACCGGAGTAATCTGGATGTATTTTATGTTCAATGGCATCCACTTTGGCCAATACCTTGTTTACACCGTGCTGCACAATATACTTGCCACCGGTTGTCAACTGGTCGGCATCCATCCAAGATACCGTTGCCGTCAATTGCTTGTCTATGGTAGGCAGGTCATCGGTCTTCACCAACATATCCCCACGGCTTACATTTACCTCATCTTCCAAGGTAATGGTCACCGATGAACGTCTTGGTGCGGTTTGATATTCCTTATCATAAAAGTATATCGCCTTAATTTTGGACCTTGTCATGGAAGGCAATACCACTACTTCATCACCCACACTCAATTCACCACCATATACCTTTCCGGCAAATCCACGGAAATCGTGGAATTCATCGGTCTTGGGACGAATTACGTACTGTACGGGGAACCTTGGGGTTCCAGTATTGTATATATCCTGAAGGTTTAATTCTTCCAAGTGCTCCAATAGGGTTTGCCCATTGTACCAAGGGGTGTTTTCGGAATGATGCACCACATTGTCTCCCTTGAGGGCACTCACGGGAATAAAGGTGATTTTCTGTTCCTGGTAATCCCTTTTTCCCATCAATTCTTCAAAATCGGCCTTGATATCATTGAAGACATCCTCTGAAAAATCAACCAAATCCATCTTGTTGATGGCCACGATCACATCCTTCACCCTCAGTAGGTTATTGATAAAAAAGTGCCTGTTGGTCTGTTCGATAACCCCTTTTCGCGCATCTATCAAAATAATGGCTGCTTGGGATGTGGAGGCCCCGGTAACCATGTTACGGGTATATTCCACGTGCCCGGGGGTATCAGCAATGATATAACTCTTGGACTCGGTTGAAAAGTAGATGTGGGCCACATCAATGGTGATGCCCTGCTCCCTTTCGGCCACCAATCCATCAGTTGCCAAGGAAAAATCCAGGTAATCGTATCCTTTTTGTTTACTGGTACGCTCTATGGCCTCCAGTTTATCCTCGGTCAAGGATTTAGTATCGTAAAGCAAGCGTCCTATCAAGGTACTTTTACCGTCATCTACGCTTCCTGCTGTTGCTATTTTTAAAACTTCCATGTTTCTTTTCTTCTTAAAAGTATCCTTGTTGTTTACGTTTTTCCATGGCGGCTTCGGAGCGTTTGTCATCGATTCGCGCACCTCTTTCCGAGATTTTTGAACTTCTGATCTCTGACACTACCTTATCGATGGTATCGGCATGGGATTCCACCGCAGCGGTACAGGACATATCCCCTACCGTTCTGAAACGCACCACACGCTCTTCCACTTGTTCATCATCGGCCCTAAAAACCACATCGTCCTCTGCAGACCAAATCAATCCATCCCTTAAGAAGGTATTTCTTTTGTGGGCAAAGTATATGGAAGGAATCTCAATATTTTCTTTTTGGATATAGCTCCATACGTCCAACTCGGTCCAGTTGCTAATAGGAAATACCCTAACATTCTGACCCATCTCTATTTCACCGTTCAACATATCGAACAATTCCGGGCGTTGGTTTTTTTCGTCCCACTGGCCAAAATCATCCCGAA
Source organism: Flagellimonas olearia (assembly GCF_004150225.1). Taxonomy (NCBI): domain Bacteria; kingdom Pseudomonadati; phylum Bacteroidota; class Flavobacteriia; order Flavobacteriales; family Flavobacteriaceae; genus Flagellimonas; species Flagellimonas olearia. Next base: position 202,180 of record NZ_ML142911.1, read on the forward strand.
CCGAAAAAATACGTTCCTTGGCACGGGCCTTTTCCTCATCGCGACGGGCACCACCTATACAGGCATCGAATTTGAATTCCTCAATGGCATCCAAAAGAGTGGTGGTCTGCAACATGTTTCTACTGGCATATTTTCCAGTTTCCTCCACTACCTTTCCTTGATCAATGGAATCCTGAACATTACGTACAATAAGCTCCACACCCAATTCCTCTACCAATTTATCCCTGAACTCTATGGTTTCGGGGAAGTTATGGCCGGTATCAATGTGCATTAGGGGAAACGGAATCTTGGCGGGCCAAAATGCCTTTTGGGCCAATCGGACCAAGGTTATGGAATCCTTTCCTCCCGAAAACAACAGTACGGGTTTTTCAAACTGTGCCGCAACCTCACGGATAATATAAATGGCCTCATGCTCCAATGCATTGGCCCTTGGCCTATCGGTCAGGTTTTGGGTTTCTGGGTTTTGCAATTCTTCTGTGATTGTGCTCAATGTATTGTGTTTATGTTCTCTCGATTGCTCTCGAGGCAGAATTAGTTTATGATTTAGGTATGCAGACCGCATTCACGGTTCTCCAATACTTTTGTTGGGTCGAAATATTTGTGCTCGTTGGGCAATTTGTGCGTGTTGAGATATGCATCCAACTGGGTATCGCTCCAGTGATAAAATGGGCTTACCTTAAGAACCCCATCCTTGCTCAAGCTCAACACGTCCAACGAATCCCGGTGGGTCGTCTGACCTTTGCGCAAATTGGTGAACCACACATCGGGTTGATGCTCTTCCATAGCCCTTCTAAAAGGCTCCAGCTTTACCTGTTCCGTAAATTCCTTGTGCCTTGGGTCATCTATTTGTGGAATCCCCATGACAGCATCCCTATGCGCCGAAGTCTGTTTAGGCACATACAACTTAACGTTCAACCCCAAGCGCGAAATCAACTCCTCTGCATGCTTATAGGTGTTGGGCGTATTATATCCCGTATCACACCAAATAACCGGAGTGCTTTTATTCACTTCGGTCACCGCATGAAGAATAGCGACTTCATAAGGTCGAAAGTTAGTGGTAACCACAGATTTCTTCCCATGGCCAATGGCCCAAGAAATAATCTCTTCCGGTGGAATGCCTTTGAACTGGCGATTTAAATTCTGGATTTCTTCTAGTGATAATGCCATATCATCAAATTTTATTTGCCCCACTTGATTGTATTCCAAATTCTCTCATGAAAAAAATAAAGCACCATTTTGGTAACCAACTCCACCATACCAATGGAAAAAGCCAAAGACAAGGTCCCGGTTATGATCCATGATATAATGATGGTGTCCAATGTGCCTACCATCCTCCAACTAATAGATTTTACAATACTACGCTTTGGACTTTCGGAGCTTCTGTCCTTCTTATAGGTAGCACTCTCTTCTTTGGTCTTATGAGCTACGAGTTGGTCTGCAATCATTTGTTTTATTTTATCCTATCGGTTTACTAGGGATTTCAAAAATAGAATTTTTCATTAAAGTAGATTGTTAAAATCCGTATAAAATTACTTTTATCCTATAGTTTTAGTAGATTAATTAGATTACAGGTCGACTTTTATCGATTTCTTGATCGTTGGTTCTAAAAATTAATGGATTTCGACCTAAGAAATAAGGTCTGCCAGGGTGTTGTTCCGGTATACTTCCAAGGCACTGTCCCTTACTTGGAGCATCAATTTGTGCACAGAACACTCTCCTTCGTCCGGACAGTCATCACATTTTTCGTAGAAATTGAGGCTGACACAGGGAACCATTGCAATAGGCCCTTCCAGTACCCGCATTACCGAAGTCATTAGAATTTCGCTAGGGTCTTTAATCAGATAGTACCCTCCACCTTTTCCTTTTTTGGAACCTAAAAAGCCATTTCTTCTAAGAGTAAGCAAGATACTTTCCAAAAACTTTTGGGAGATGTTCTCATGTTTGGCGATCTCGGCAATCTGAACGGGCTCTTTATCCCCTACCGTAGCAAGGTAAGCCAAAGCCTTTAAGCCATATTTTGTCTTCTTGGAGAGCATCCCACGAATATAGCGAAAATTAACAATCCGCTATTCAAAAATATAGCTTGTAAGGGTTTTAGCCCAAAGCCTGCTCAATATCCGCTATAATGTCCTGTATGTGTTCCAGTCCAACCGAAACCCGTACCGTACCATCTGAAATCCCAACGGCCTCCCGTTCCTCTTTGGTGAGTTTACTGTGCGTGGTAGATGCCGGGTGCGTTACTATACTTCGAGAATCCCCTAAATTGGCAGAAAGGGACAACAATTTTATGCTATTGAAAAATCTACGCCCTTCTTCCAGTCCTCCCTTTACTTCAAAGGCCACCACACAACCTCCGGCCTTCATCTGCTTTTTGGCAATTTCATATTGGGGATGCGACTTTAAAAACGGATATTTTACCCACTCCACTTTATCGTGCTTTTCCAGATAATTGGCCAACTCCAAAGCATTCGCACAATGCCTGTCCACCCGTATGGCCAATGTTTCCAAACTTTTGGACAACACCCATGCATTGAACGGGGAAAGCGCTGGCCCAGTTATTCTGGAAAAACGGTATACCTTGTCCACCAACTCATGGCTTCCCACGGTAATGCCGGCCAAAACCCGTCCCTGACCATCCATGAGCTTGGTCCCGGAGTGAATCACCAAATCTGCACCAAACTTAATGGGCTGTTGCAAATAGGGCGAAGCAAAACAATTATCGATAATAAAAATAAGCCCGTGTTTTTTGGCAATATTCCCCAATGCCTCCAAATCCAATACATCCACACCTGGGTTAGTAGGCGATTCGGCATAAATGATCTTGGTTTTGGGCGTGATCAATGCCTCTATACTGTCCAAATCATTGGCATCAAAATAGCTGGTACCAATGTTCCATTTTGGAAAAAACTGTGTAAAAAGGCTATGGGTAGACCCAAATATGCTTTTGGAAGAGATGATATGGTCGCCACTATCCAACAGCGCTGCCAGGGTAGAAAATACGGCAGCCATACCCGATGCAAAGGCAAAACCACTTTCGGCTCCCTCCATTTTACAAACCTTATCGATAAACTCAGAGGAGTTTGGATTGGCGTAACGCGAATAAATATTGCGGTCCTTTTCCTCTGCGAAGGAGACCCTCATGTCCTCGGCATCCTCAAACACAAAGCTTGAAGTAAGGTACATGGGTGCAGAATGTTCCAAATATTGGGAACGCTCCATTTGCGTTCTGATCGCTTCCGTTTCAAATTGCTTCTTATGCTCGCTCATATCTTTTCTGCTATTCTTAATATATCCCCAAAAACCCCTCGGGCCGTTACAGCTGCTCCTGCCCCTGCTCCTTGGATCACCAATGGGTTCTCTCCATAGGACTCGGTATAGATTTCAATAATGGAATCCGACCCCTTTACCTGCCCCAAAGCACTTTCTTTGGGCACAGACACCAATTTCACTTCCAAGACACCCTTGTCTTGTTGAAGATCGCCATGAAGATCTCCCACATAACGGAGCACATGGTTTTCCTTTTGTGCGTTTTTAATGTCATCATAGATGGTATCCATATTCCCAATCTTCTCCATGAAGGCATCAAATTCCAGTGTCCTTAATTCCTCTGGGATTAGATTTTCCACTTCTATATCTGAAAATTCATTTTGAAGATCCAGTTCTCGCGCCAAGATCAACAGTTTCCTACCCACATCGTTACCTGATAGATCCTCACGCGGGTCCGGCTCGGTATATCCCTTCTCCATAGCTTCCTTGACAATGGATGAGAACGGGATGTCCTGCTCCGAAAAGGTGTTGAAAATATAGCTCAACGAACCTGAAAACACCCCTTTGATCCTGGTTATGTTCTCCCCTGAAAGATGCAGGAGCTTAATGGTATCGATCAAGGGGAGCCCTGCGCCCACATTGGTTTCGTACAAGTACTGTTTTTGATTTTTATCCAAGCACTTTCGTATGGATTTGTATTTCTCGAAGCTCAGCGTATTGGCTATTTTATTGGAAGAGACCAAATCAAAACCGTGCTTGACCAAGGTTTCATAGTTCTCCACAAAAGACTTGCTCGCGGTATTGTCCACTGCAATGAGGTTTTCCAAGTGATGGGTTTGCGCAAAGGACACCACACTTTCCATCTGGTAAGGGATTCCTTCCGTTTCCAATCTTTCCTTCCAATCCGATCCAATTCCAGACGCATCCAACAATACCTTTTTGGAATTGGCCACCGCAAATACTCGAAAGCCAATGCCTTTTCGTTCCTCTATGCTTTTTTGGGAATCCAAGATTTGATCGATCAGCGTACCACCCACATTACCGTGTCCGAAAATGGCCAGGTTCACTTTTTTGGCAATGCCAAAAATTTGCCCGTGAATCACATTGATGGCTTTATGAAGGTCTGCTTTCTTCATCACCATGCTTACATTCTTGCCTGTAACGGTATTGTTAAAAAGCAAGGGAATCACCTGATTCTTCGCCAAGGCGTTGAAAGGTTTATGAAAGCTGCTCAGGTCCATTCCCACAATGGAGATGACCGATACATCCTTGGTCACGGTTATCTGGTTGATGTCCTGCGATGAGTAGTCGGTCTCAAACTCTGCATCCAAGACTTTTTTGGCCTTCTCCGCTTTGGATAAATCGACCACCAAACCAATCCCCCGTTCCGAAGAGCCTTGGGAAATGATCCCAACGCTGATATCGTTCTGACCCAACGCCCTAAAGATCCGGGCATCTATACCTACCTTGCCCAAAAGGCCCCTTCCTTCCAAGTTAATGAGGGCCATATTGTCTAAAACCGAAAGGGACTTGATACCCCCATTTTGGGTTTTTGGACCAATCAGGGTTCCTTCGTTATCATCATTGAACGTGTTGCAGATGCGCAAAGGAATGTTCTTTTCAATAAGCGGGATTATGGTCTTCGCATGCAGAATGGTTGCCCCAAAATTGGCCAGTTCATTCGCTTCGTCATACGATATCACATCAATGAGCTTGGCATCGCTCACCAAATCTGGGTTGGCCGTAAAAATACCATCCACATGGGTATAATTGATGAGTTCTGATGCATCCAAGAAATTGGCCAACAAAGCAGCCGAATAGTTAGTACCATTCCTACCCAAAGTGGTGGTTACCCCATCTTTGTTGGAAGCAATGAAACCGGTCACCACTGGAATGGTATCCGAATCCAGATCATGGAAGCAACGGATCACATTTTCTTTGGAAAGACTCTGGTCCACCTCGGCATTGCTATAGGTATCATCGGTCTTGATCAAACTTCTGGAATCTATCAACTGCGCCTTTAACCCCGCTTCATTTAGAAGTGTGGCAACGGTCTTGCCGGAGATCAATTCCCCAAAAGACAACAACTCATCTTTCGTCCTCAGGCTATAATCCCCGGTGAGGAATACCCCACTCAATATTTTCTCTATGGATTTAAGTTCTTCTTCAATAGCTACGAAAAAACCATTCTTCTGGTAGGCGGAAAAAGCAGCTAGAGCTTCTTCAAACTCCTCACCTCTTGTCGCTTTTTCAAGCATGTTCTCCAATTGGTCCGTGGCCTTGCCCCGGGCCGAGACCACCACGGCAAAATTCTCATGGGCGGCCGCCCTTTTGGTGATGATGTTCAACACCCTTTCAATTCCCTCACCATTGGCCAAGGACTTCCCTCCAAACTTCAAGACCTTGATGCGCTCTTGTTTTCCCTTTTTGGGGAAAACGGCTTCCAACAACTTTTCCAGCTGTTCAAACTCCATTAAAAAAGCATCATGGCCATGCAACGACTGCACTTCACCATAGGTGACATTGGTGTTGGCCTGGGCCAAGCGTTTAAAGGTTTCCCTGTTTTCTTCAGCCGTAAAGAACAAATCCGAGTTGACCCCAATTATATGGATCTTGGTATCACTATCCTGAAGTTCCTTGAAACCCTCATCCCCATTTCGGGTGATGTCTATGGTCTTCAACAATTGGTTCATCAGTTTATAGGCCGATAATTGGAACCGCTCCTGAAGTTTCTTTCCATGGTGCATCAACCAGCTCTCCACGTTAAAGACCTGAAGCTCCTCATTGGTACTCCGTTTGAAACGCTCCTTGAAGGATTCTGGAGTTCTATAACAGAGCATCGCATGCATACGGGCATCGTGAACAGGCTGCTTGGAGTTCACCAAAAACTGCTCTTGGATCTGGCAATTGGCAATAAGCCAGTCCGTGGACTTCCAATCCGAGGCTACGGGAATCAGATGTTCCGTGATCCTTGGGTTCAATGCGGCCATTTCCCAGGCAATACCCCCACCCAAAGAACCACCAATGATGGCATACAATCGGTCTATCTTCAACTGTTGCAACCCCAAAAGAAAAATCCTTGCGATATCCCCTGCCACAAAATCCTTGTAATTGTCGATTACAAAACCGTCATGACCATTTCCCGGAATGTTAAAAGACAAAATGGTATAGATGTCGGTGTTGATGGACTTATCCTTACCAATAAGATCGGACCACCAACCGTGTTCACCGGCCACATTGGAATTTCCGGTAAGGGCATGGTTCACCAAAACAATGGGAGCCGAATACAATGGCTGCCCAAAAAGCTGATATGACAATTGCATATCCTGGGCGGTACCATTTTGTGTGGTGAATTGCGGTATGTTAAGATGCTGTAACATGAAAGTATCTGTAATATGCGTATTCTATTATTTTATCCGATGGATGCAAAGGCCTGCTCCAAATCGGCTTTTAAATCTTCGATATCCTCAAGACCTACCGACAATCGAATTAAATCTTGGGTCACACCGGCACTTTCCTGTTGTTCTTCGTTCAATTGTTGGTGCGTGGTGCTGGCAGGGTGTATGATCAAGGATTTGGTATCGCCAATATTCGCCAACAATGAAAATATCTGGGTGGCATCGGTCAGCTGTTTGGCAGCCTCAAACCCACCTTTTACCCCAAAGGTAACGATTCCACTTTGGCCTTTTGGCAAATATTCCTTGGCCAAATCATTGTACTCACTACTTTTTAATCCAGGATAATTGACCCAGGCAACCTCATCCCTGCTTTCCAGCCATTCCGCCAATGCCAATGCATTTTCGCTGTGCTGTTTGATTCGAACAGGCAAGGTTTCCAACCCTTGTAAAATCTGGAAGGCATTAAACGGACTCAAAGCTCCACCAAAATCACGCAGTCCTTCCAAAATCAATTTAAAGGTAAAGGCTGCAGCACCCAAGGCTTCGTGGTATACCAAACCGTGGTAACCTGCGGAGGGCTCTGTAAATTCAGGGAATTTCCCATTGGCCCAATCAAACGTACCGGCATCGATGATGGCTCCTCCCAAGGAGTTACCTTGACCACCAATGTATTTTGTCAGAGAATGGATCACCAAATTGGCCCCATGCTCTATCGGGTTCAACAACCCGGGAGTAGCCACAGTATTGTCCACAATAAAAGGAACTTGTGCCGCTTTGGCTTCCTTGGATATTCCTTTTAAATCGAGCACATCCAACTTCGGATTTCCCAAAGATTCCACAAAAAAGGCACGGGTATTATCCTGCACGGCGGCCGCAAAATTGGAAGGGTCGGATGCATCCACAAAAGTGGTGGTAATGCCCAACCTTGGCAAGGTCACATTCAACAAGTTATAGGTACCTCCATACAAACTGCTCGAAGCCACAATATGGTCTCCCGCCCTTAGTAGGGTCAACAACCCAGTTGAAATCGCGGATGTCCCGGAAGCAAATACCACAGCACCCACACCGCCTTCAACCGCTGCCAAACGATCTTGTAAAATCTGGTTGGTTGGGTTGTTCAATCGGGTGTAGATAAAGCCCAATTCTGCCAAGGAAAACAAGTTGGCAGCATGGTCCGTGTTGTTGAACACATACGAGGTGGACTGATAAATAGGCACTGCCCTTGTACCCGCTGTTTGGGTAGTATCGTGTCCGGCATGTAAAGCGTTGGTTGCAAATTTTTGATTACTCATGACTTTTCTTTTTTAAATTTTTGAAACAATACGTAAAAGTCAAACCCAAGGGCATGGCCCATAGATAAATCAAAAAGTTATAAGAAAGTGAAATCGAAAAAAATCGATCGTCGTTATCTATTCCCATTAACAGGATAGAATGTAGCACCTTCTTGACACTAGGGGCCAAGGGTTGCTAAGGCTTCACAGGGTCTATTCCCTCCACCTTTCTTGATAACTAATCAATACGTGTTTGAACTTGTGGGGACAAATATACTGATGGAAACACCGAAATTCCTAATCTTTTGGCAAAAATTAGCGTAAAACCGAAAACTCAATGTTCGAATCGGTAAAAACGGTATGCGTCTGGGTCTTAAAGTCGGATTCATCCGCCTTGAAAATATTGTCCACATAGGTCTGCGGGTTCAAGTCGATAAGGGGAAACCACGTACTCTGCACCTGAATCTGTAATTTATGCCCTTTCTTCACCGTATGGAACACATCTTGGAGTTTAATATCCACATCGGTCTTCTGATTGGGCGTAAAAGGTTCTGGATTGGAAAAGCTATTACGGAAACGCCCACGCAGAACCTCGCTCCGTACCATCAAATGATAATTGCTCATTTTAAGGTGGTCCTGCATTTCCTCGTTGGTTTCGGCATCAGCAGGATGCACATCAATCACCTTGACAATCCAATCGGCCGCTGTTCCCGTAGTGGCCACTTTTAAATGCGCCATAATATCTCCCGCCAAGGTAAGGTCCTCATCCATCACCTCGGTTTCAAACACCAACACATCGGAACGCCTTGCAGCAAAGCGTTGATCATCCGTCATGTACTTTCTCGGGGTGAACACGGTTTTCACATCTTCGGAATAAGGTACCGGCTTTTTTATATCACTGATAAACTGGATTCCTTCGGTTCCTTTTTGTTCCAAGGTCAATTCTTGATTTTCTGAAAGGTATAGGGTCTGTTTCATCATATTTGCGGGCGGCCATGTATCGTATTGTTTCCATTCCTTTTTACCCGTGTCAAACACATAGGCTTCGGGAAGGCCGGAATTCATATCGCCATCACCCTTCAAGAAATGGTTGAAGAATTTGGTTTCGATATTATCCTGATAAAACTCTGCAATGGAATCCCCAAAATAATAATTGCCCACCAAGCTTCGGCCATCCCGTCTGGACCAACGTCCATGATCCCACGGACCAAAAACCATGGTGTTGTAGTTACCCTCATTATATTTTTCAATGTTTTTGTAGGTTTCCAAAGGCCCGTAAAGATCTTCGGCATCAAACCATCCTCCCACAATCATGGTGGCCACATGGCTCTTTACATTTTTTAAGTGTTGGATGAGTCCCTTGCTTTGCCACATCTCATCATAATTGGGATGTTCCTTTAGCTCATTCCAGAAAAAGTCATCGGTCACACCTTCGGGACGCATTTTTGGGGTGTCGGCGGTCTCATACTCAAAAAAGTAATCCAGGTTTTTCAAGGGGCCGGCATCCAAGAAGAATTGATATTGATCTTCCGTAGGCAATTCCGGCAACACATACCATGCGGTGTCGATGGGCTGATCCCCATTGGGACGTGGTGTTCCAAAAAGGGAGGTGGCCCTAAAATAGCTCAACAAATAGGCCCCGTTGTGGTGAAAGTCGTCAAAAAAGAAATCCCCGATACAAGCTTGGGGTGAAGCCGCCTTTAAAGCCGGATGCGCATCCACCGTGGCATAGGTGGCATAGTATCCAGGATACGAAATTCCCCAAACCCCAACATTGCCGTTGTTGTTGTCCACATTGTTTACCAACCAATCAATGGTGTCGTAGGTATCCGAGCTTTCATCCACTTGTTCTTTCGAGGTCTTATTGGGAATATAGGCCCGCATGTTCTCATAATGCCCCTCACTGAGCCAACGCCCCCTCACATCTTGGTACACAATAATGTTCCCTTCCTTCATTAAATGCACATTGGGTCCGATTTGCGTTCTAAAATTGCCCTCACCATAAGGACGGGAGCTATAGGGAGTCCGTTGCATCAAAATGGGATATTCTTTGGATGTGTCCTTTGGGGAATATATGGTGGTGTGCAGTGTTACCCCATCCCGCATTTCAATGTCCACTTCCTGCTTGGTGTAATGATCTTGTACATAAGTATCAACGGGTTGAGTCTCGGTTTTTATGACCTTCTTACAACTACTGACCACAAACAACAGAGAAACACTTAGAAACAGAATCCTTACCAAACTTTTCATCACTTTGTATTTAGATTCCCTAAAACTACTAAAGTTCCACAGAGTATCCCAAACAAAAAAGGAGCCCCTTTCGAGACTCCTTCGTTTAGTGTGGTTATTTTTCTTTATAGGTTGAAGGCTGCTTTCACGGCATCCACCTTATCCAATTTTTCCCAAGTGAAGAGTTCCACTTCCCTTTCTACTTTTCCATTGTAGGGCGACTCAAACACCTTGGTCAAGGTTTGGGGTTGTTTTCCCATATGACCATAGGCTGCCGTCTCCAAATAAATGGGATTACGCAGTTTTAGGCGTTCCTCAATGGCAAAAGGTCTCATATCAAAGAGTTCGGATGCCTTTTTGGCAATCTCGCCGTCGGTCAGATCCACATTGGCGGTTCCATAGGTATCCACAAAAATGGAAGTGGGTTCCACTACCCCAATGGCGTAACTCACCTGCACCAAAATTTCATTGGCCACTCCGGCGGCCACCAAGTTTTTGGCAATATGTCGCGCCGCATAGGCCGCGCTGCGGTCCACCTTACTGGGGTCTTTTCCACTAAAGGCACCACCACCATGGGCTCCCTTTCCACCATAGGTATCCACAATGATCTTACGACCGGTTAGGCCCGTATCGCCATGTGGGCCACCAATCACAAATTTTCCAGTGGGGTTCACGTGGTATTTGATGGTATCGTTGAATAGTTTCTGGATGTTTTCAGGCAAAAGTTCCTTGACCCTTGGAATCAATATATGGATTACATCTTCCTTGATCTTGGCCTGCATCTCGGCATCCGTTCCAAACTCATCGTGCTGGGTGGAGACCACAATGGTATCAATGCGTTGTGGCACGTTATCGTCTGAATATTCTATGGTCACCTGTGCCTTGGCATCAGGTCGTAGATAGGTCAATTGAGTGCCTTCACGTCGCAATTCTGCCAAAACCTGTAAGATCTTGTGCGAAATATCCAAGGCCAAGGGCATGTAGTTGTCGGTTTCCTTGGTGGCATACCCGAACATCATTCCCTGGTCACCGGCACCTTGCTCTTCCTTGCTTCCGCGATCTACTCCTTGGTTGATTTCTTGGGATTGCTCATGGATCAAGGAAATCACCCCGCAGGAATCGCCACTGAACTTATACTCCCCTTTGGTATAGCCAATATTATTTATGACTTCCCGGGCAATGCTCTGCAAGTCCAAATAGGTATGGCTTTTCACTTCACCCGCCAAAACCACCTGCCCCGTGGTCACCAAGGTTTCACAGGCCACTTTGCTCTCGGGGTCAAAGGCCAAAAAATTATCCAAAAGGGCATCACTGATCTGATCTGCAATTTTATCTGGGTGTCCCTCACTTACCGATTCTGAGGTAAACAAATATGCCATGATTCTAATTTAAATGGATAGTTTTGACGGAAAGGCCGTAAGAAGTTTACAATGCTTCACCAAGAAGCCCGAACCAGGTTCAGTATAAACTGCTTTAGCATTTTTGTACACCCAACCTTTGGGCGACTGAGGTTGCAATCAGTCAAATCTATCCTCATTCAGATGGGCAAAAGTACATATTTGCAACATATTTTAAAACTTTGTTTTATCACTGTTCACAAGTTTCCCATTTCAACCGGTTTTTTTTCTTCTACTGGATATACTTTGTATATTGCGCGTTGGTTCCCCAACCTAATACACCAACTTTAAACAACATCATCCCATGCATATTGCGGTAGCAGGAAACATTGGCGCCGGAAAGACCACCTTAACCAACTTACTTGCCAAACATTATAAGTGGGACGCCCATTTTGAGGATGTAGTGGACAATCCGTACCTGGATGATTTCTACACCCAAATGGAACGATGGAGTTTTAACCTGCAGATCTACTTTTTGAACAGTCGTTACCGACAAATCCTTAAAATCCGTGAAACTGGTATGGATGTGATCCAAGACAGGACCATCTATGAGGATGCCCATATTTTTGCGCCCAACCTGCATGCCATGGGGTTGATGACCAACCGGGATTTTGAAAACTACAAAAGCCTTTTTGAGTTGATGGAGAGCTTGGTGCAACCGCCAGACCTGTTGATCTACCTTCGCAGTTCCATTCCCAATTTGGTGAACCAGATCCACAAGCGTGGGCGGGATTACGAGAACAGCATCTCCATTGACTACCTCAGCCGATTGAACGAACGATACGAAGCTTGGGCCAATACCTACGAAAAAGGAAAATTGCTCATTTTTGATGTGGACAACCTCAACTTTGTGGACTCCCCCGAGGATTTGGGTGAGGTGATCAACCGCATTGACGCGGAGATCCACGGCTTGTTTGAATAATTTTTTACGCCAGAACTTATTTATCAACTTTATACCGCTCCTTTTTTGAAGGGATATGGGTATATTTAGTTTTTGTATTCAAGATTTTACCCTGTAAAAATCAGAAAACCAACACCATGAATTCAGATATCATAAAGCTTTACAAGCAGTTGGAACGCATGGAACAGACCAAGGAAGTGGTACAATTGAGCAATCAACTTAGAGAAACATTATATCAAAATCTTCGGAGCCATTTTCAGGAGTTCATCAACATTGGCCATGCCATTGGCTTTAATGAACTCCAAGAAGAGTTGAAAAAGGCCATGGAGCTGTTGGAAATCCAGAAATAAGAAAATAATCATCACAATCAACCCATTATGAGAACCCTATCGTTTTCCAAATTTTTATTGTTTGCCTTTATATCGCTGCTTTATGTGGGCACCACGGCCCAAGAGTTGGCCAAAGTCCCTGCCGAGCAGGTAGGCCTATCTTCCGAACGCCTGAACGTACTTACCCAGACCTTTCAGGAGTATGTGGACAACGGGGAACTGTCCGGCGCGGTGGCACTGGTGGCCCGCAAAGGAAAAGTGGCCTATTTGCAGTCGTTTGGAAAGAACGATATGGAGAACAATATCCCCATGACCGAAAGCTCCATTTTTAGGATTGCTTCGCAGACCAAGGCCGTTATCAGTGTTGGGGTGATGATCTTGCAGGAACGAGGACAATTGCTCATCAGTGATCCCGTTGGAAAATATATGCCGGCTTTTATGGAAACCAAGGTGGCCGTTGCCAAGGAAGATGGTTCTTATGACGTAGTGAAGGCCAAAAGGCCCATCACTGTCCGCGATCTGCTCACCCACACCTCGGGAGTATCCTACGGCAGTGGCATAGCCAAAGACCTCTGGAAAGCCGCCAACATCCAAGGATGGTATTTTGCAGACCGTAACGAACCCATCCAAGCAACCATCAACCGCATGGCCGACCTCCCTTTTGAATCCCAACCCGGTGAAAAATGGGTGTATGGTTACAACACGGATATTCTAGGCGCCTTGATCGAGGTGGTTTCCGGCGAACCTTTGGATGTTTTCATCAAGAAAAACATTCTGGACCCACTGGGTATGAACGACACCCATTTTTATCTTCCAAAGGATAAAAGGCAACGTTTGGCCACGGTGTATTCCGCTACCGAAAACGGATTGGAACGCGCTCCCGAACCTGGGCATATGGTAGGACAAGGGGCCTATGTGGATGGTCCACGAAAAAGCTTTTCCGGTGGTGCCGGTCTTTTGAGCACCGCCATGGACTATGCCAAATTCCTACAAATGACCCTCAACAAGGGAACTTTTAACGGAAAGCAGGTCATCTCACCCAAAACTGTGGAACTCATGACCGTGAACCATTTGGCCAGTGACGTAGTTTATCCTTGGGAAAACGGTACCGGATTCGGTCTGGGCTTTTCCGTTGTGGAGGATTTGGGCAGACGAGGGGTATTGGGCTCCAAAGGTGAATATGGTTGGGGCGGTGCCTATCATTCCTCCTATTGGGTAGACCCTAAGGAAGAATTGGTGGTGGTCTATTTTACCCAATTGATCCCTGCAGGAGATATAGACGATCACGGAAAACTTCGCGCCTTGATCTATCAGGCATTGACCGACTGATCTTCATGGGGAATCTTCAGATTACCACAAACCCCGAAGTACAAATGGTGTTCGACCGCTACCCAGATTGGGCTAGGGAAAAGCTGTTAGTGCTTCGAGAGTTGATTGTGGAAACTGCCAAGGAAACTGAGGATATATCCGCACTGGAAGAGACCCTGAAATGGGGAGAACCCAGTTATCTGACCAAAAATGGCAGTACCATCCGGATGGATTGGAAATCCAAAACTCCCAATCAATATGCCCTGTACTTTAAGTGCACCAGCCGATTGGTGGAAACGTTCAAGGCAACCTTCCAGAACGTTTTTGAATTTGAAGGAAAAAGAGCCCTTGTTTTCCAAAAGGATGACAAAATCCCTGAGGAAGAACTCAGGCATTGTATAAGGGCCGCCCTCACCTATCACAAGGTGAAACACCTCCCCACACTAGGCATATAAAACCTATCCTTAACCGAATCAAGTTCATTCCCTAATCCAAAAGGGGCGTTCACTCATTACAGGTTTTTTTGGGGTGATTTTCAAAGTAGTTTAAGGGTACGAACTGCGACCCTCACGGGCCCATTAAACTTGAAAATCATGGAACCAAAGAAAAATCAACATGTGGAATTGAAACGGAACAGCCTCCTTTACTTTTTTATGGGGATGTTCTTGGTCTTGCTCCTTATCTACACCGCATTGGAATGGAAAACGTATGACCCCCAAGTAGATTGGGATTATGCAAAACTACACGTTCAAGATGAGCTTATAGAAGAAGTGCCCATTACCAAAATTGAATTACCAAAACCCCCTAAAATTATTCAAGCACCACCAGTAATTGAAATTGCCCCTGACGATGAAGATATTGTTGAAACTGTCATCGAATCTACAGAACCTGATCAGGATACAGAAATAGCCCCTATTGAAACCATTGAGGTGGCCGATGAGGATGAGCCGGAGATTGTTCCTTGGGTATTGATTGAAGACGCCCCGATATTTCCTGGCTGCGAAAATGTAACCGATAAAGAAGAAAAGAAGATTTGTTTTCAGAACATGATGCAAAAACATATCCAAAAAAACATCCGCTATCCTGAAATTGCCCAAGAAATGGGTTTGGAAGGCCGCGTAAATGTGGTGTTCACCATTCAAAAGGATGGCACTATTGGCGATGTACGCATGCGTGGTCCCCATGAAAGTTTGGAAGGCGAGGCGGCCCGTATCATCTCCAAACTACCCCGGATGACTCCGGGCAAACAACGTGGAACAGCAGTAAAAGTTCCTTTTTCCATACCCATTACGTTCAAGTTGAATTGATTTAAGATTTCCCGCACTCCCAAGGTGGGTTCGAAATGACAGTAGGAACGGTAAGGTCATTTCGAAGAAGCGTAGCGACTGAGAAATCTATCAGGAAAACATGTCATTTCGTAATGAGGACTGCAAGGACGACCGAGAAATCCAACATAGACTGAATTCACAATAAAAAAACCACGCCTTTAGCGTGGTTTTTTATGTAGTTAGGAAAACAAGTTCCTTATTGCTTCGTCTTATTTTTATAAGCTTCCACCAATTGCTCTACTTCCTCTTTGGTATCAGCAGTGAACTCTTCTATCTCATCCACTACTTTTCCATTGGCTTCGTAGCTGGAGGTCACAATGGCCTTGAAAGCACCATCGGCAGTATTGCTTACCTCCACCAAGAACTTTTTCGCAATGGTCTTGGTCTCTTTCATGCCTTCCTCAGAAATGGTGATGACGGTAGCATCCTCCTTGACCATGCTCAACTCATCTGCTGGGGATAGACTTACCAAACTTGGTGCGATGACCAAAGCCACAACGGACATCAATTTCAACAAGATGTTCAAGGATGGCCCTGAGGTATCCTTGAAAGGGTCTCCAACGGTATCTCCAACCACGGCAGCTTTATGGGCATCAGAACCTTTACGACCTTCACTCTCGATGGTCTTCTTGGCATTATCCCAAGCACCTCCGGCATTGGATTGAAAAATAGCCATCAATACCCCAGCAGTGGTTACACCGGCCAACAATCCGCCCAACATTTCGGCACCTCCAATAAACCCAACGGCCACAGGAACGGCAATCGCCAACAGTCCTGGGAAAACCATTTCCTTAATGGAAGCCTGTGTGGAAATGGCCACACACTTTTCGTATTCGGCCACACCATCGGCGGCATCAAAAATCTTTCTATCTTCTTCTGACGCTTTTGAAATATCAGCGTCGTATTTACGCATTACCTCAAGGGCTGCTTTCAATTGGGGAATATCCCTAAACTGACGACGTACTTCCTCAATCATGGCCATGGCAGCTCTACCTACGGCGTTCATGGAAAGGGCAGAGAACACGAAAGGAAGCATTCCCCCGATCAATAGTCCCGCCATGATATCCGGCTGCGACACATCAATGGATGTTACGCCGGCAGTCTTCATAAAGGCCGCGAACAATGCCAAAGCGGTCAAGGCTGCAGAAGCAATGGCAAAACCTTTACCAATAGCAGCAGTAGTGTTTCCAACGGCATCCAATTTATCGGTACGCTCACGCACTTCGCTAGGTAATTCGGCCATTTCGGCAATACCTCCCGCGTTGTCGGAAATAGGTCCGTAGGCATCAACCGCCAACTGGATACCGGTATTGGCCAACATCCCTACGGCTGCGATGGCGATTCCGTACAATCCTGCAAAATAGTGTGAAACCAAAATCGCGGCGGCAATCAATATGATTGGAATGGCGGTGGACATCATCCCCACACCCAAACCGGCGATAATGTTTGTGGCAGAACCGGTTTCGGACTGACGCACAATGGAGTTAACAGGCTTAGTTCCTGTTCCTGTATAATATTCGGTGACCTTACCTACCAACAATCCGGCAACTAGACCAGCAATGGTAGCCCAGAAAACACCCATGGAAGAGTATTCTTTTCCTGCTTCAACCCAAGACTCTGGAAGCATTCCAGTAATCAAGAAATATGATGCAATCAACATAAGTCCGGCAGAACCAAATTCACCAATATTCAAAGCGGTCTGTGGGTTTCCACCATCCTTTACCTTAACAAAGAACGTCCCGATAATGGACATTACAATCCCCACTGCGGCCAACGCCAAGGGAAGATATACGGCCCCAAGACCGTCAAAAGCAGCTTGGAATTCTGGAAGACCCGCAAAAACGGCCCCCAATACCATGGTACCAATAATGGAACCTACATACGATTCAAAAAGGTCGGCCCCCATACCGGCAACGTCCCCCACATTATCACCAACATTATCTGCAATGGTGGCAGGGTTCAAGGGGTGATCTTCGGGAATACCGGCTTCCACCTTACCTACAAGGTCAGCACCAACATCGGCCGCCTTGGTATAGATACCTCCACCCACACGGGCGAAGAGTGCTATGGATGATGCTCCCAAGGAGAATCCGGAAAGTACGTTCAATACTTCACTGAGTTCCCATCCTTGTCCACTATACACCATAAAGAGCACACTCAACCCCAAAACGCCAAGACCTACAACGCCAAGACCCATTACGGCCCCACCGGCAAAAGCCACTTCCAAGGCCTTGCCCAAAGAAGTTCTGGCGGCATTTGTGGTACGCACATTTGCTTTAGTGGCCACTTTCATTCCGATGAATCCAGCCAATGCGGAGCAAATGGCCCCAACAATAAAGGAAACGGCCACCATGCCATTGGAACCTGCCTCATTGCTGCCCTTGAAGAACAGTAAAATGGCAACGGCCACAACGAAAATGCTCAATATCTTATATTCAGCCTTCAAGAACGACATTGCACCATCTGCAATGTTCTTGGCAATTCTTGCCATCTTTTCATCCCCGACTTCCTGCTTAGAAATCCATACGTTTTTAATAAACACGTACAACAAGCCCAGGATACCAAACACGGGCAAAAATTTCACAATCAAATCCATAGTTAGTAGTTGTTTAAGATTTTTTTAATGGCAGCTAATGTAGTAAAATACGGAGTAATAAAAAAAATGCGCTTTTATTTAATAAAAGCGCATAATTTCTTGGCGATTGTTCCTTATATGGTATAAGTACGTTTCTTTTTGTGCTCACTTTCATCATAGCGTTGCACACATTCGTGATAAATCTCTATGGCTTCTTCCACACCGCCCCAACCTCCGGTGTCGACCTTTTTCTTTTCCAAGTCCTTGTATACCTGGAAAAAGTGCTCGATTTCCTTTAGTCTATGTGGGTTCAGTTCACTGATATCATCCCGTTTGCTCCAAATAGGGTCGGAAACGGGAACACAGATCAACTTTTCATCCGGTCCTTTTTCATCGGTCATATGGAACACCCCTACTGGCTTTACCTCCATGACCACCATGGGATAGGTAGGTTCGGTACCCAATACCAATACATCCAAGGGATCGTGGTCCAAAGCCAAGGTCTCTGGAACAAAACCGTAATCCCCGGGATACATCATCGAGGAAAATAGGGTTCGATCGAACCGAATCTTGTGCAGGGTAAAGTCGTATTCGTATTTGTTTCGGCTACCTTTTGGAATTTCAATTAGGACATCAAAGGTAACGGGTTCTCTTTTGGACATGTTTGAAGTTTTATTTTCTACAAAAATAGCCCGTATAGATGGAATGGGGTAATGAAATTGCGTTATTCGTATTAATTAAAAATTAAATCCGAAGGTTCCCGTGATTCCAAACGGGCGTGCATCTGGATTATCCAGATAATTCCCCCTAAAGTTAAAATCGATGCGCAGAATCTTGAAGATGTTGCCCACCCCAAACGAGTATTCCCAATAAATCTGGTCCTCTGGAGCCATCAATGGGATATTGGCAGGGGCACTCAGTGCAATGTTTTCATCCGAAATTTGGCCCCAAGCGCCTCTCAACCCAACAATTTCACGCAGGTTGAACTTGCGCAAAAATGGAATTCTGGAGAACAGCCTCCCATTAAAGTTATGCTCCAAATGCACGGTAGCATAGGTATCGGTCACAAATTCGTAGAAATCCAGATTAGGGAAAACATTGTATAACGAGAACAGGGTTTGGTTACCTGGAATTACGCTCAAAAGCGATAAAGGGACTTCTCCAAAGGTTTTCCCAAGCTCCACGCTGGTTGTTAACCTACCAAAACCACCTACCTGCCAAGGCTGCCTGTATGAAAATTGAAGTCGCTCATAGTCAAAATCACTCTCCAAGAAGCCACTTATCCCTTTGGTGTAATTCAACACCACGGTGCTATGGTCATCGTTGATATTGGCCGGCTCCACGCCATACCCAATGGTTCTTTTGCCCGGTGTATATATCAAGGTGGTACTAACATCAAACTGTTTTACTTCGGATGAAATGCCTGTTGGTGAATCCGCATCCACATAATCTAGGTTAAAGGCTTCCGGCAAGGCCGAACTCAAGGTCCGCAAGGAACTCCCCAGACGAATCCGGAAATTCTTGACGGGTTCCATCTCCAGCCCCAATGTGGAAAGGTTAATATTGGTGAGCCGATCATTGGAACCCACTGTGACCAATGAGGATGAAGCAATACTCCTTCCCAGCACATCGTTGGTACTGGTGAGGCTAAGCCCCAACTGTTCTATGTCCCTTCTGTTTCCACCGGAAAGAATCAATCTGGTCTTTCGGTCCAGTAAGAACTTACCCGAAAGCCCATGTTTAAACTTTTGGTCTCCAAACCCGTAGGCCATATAGCCCTCCAACCGCCAGGTATCATTTTGGCCAAAATAGGTACGGGCCCCTGCCCTAAGGCGCATTCCTTCGGCATCATTATAACCAAAGGTGCTGTAAACATCGCCAATATCTATGTTCCACTTATCAATTTCTATATACCCAGAGCCCAAGATGCTCACAATATCATAATAGGTCCGGAACTTGGGAACGGTCTTCAGAGTGTCCAAAAGTTGAAAGATTCCCGATTCGTCATCACTGAGGTTCTCCAAACGGGCATTTTTCCAAAAAGTGGTATCCTGCGAAAAGACCCGTGGGTCATAGGGGTCGGATTCCGCTTTGTAGAACGACTCGGGCCGACTTAGATCAAACTCATAATGATCAAAGACCGTGGTGCGTTTTCCGTACACTCCTCTCGATTTTTCTTTCTTTGAGAAGGCAAAGTCGCTGAGCATATAGTCCCGTTTCAGCAAAAAGACCGAATCGTTTACCACATCAAAATCCTGTTCAATATAAATTTCCTTCACCCAGTTGATGTTGGCACTCTTGGTGACCTGCATGTTGATTTTCTTGATGGCAAAGGTGGTATCGTTCACCCAAAAGTCACCTTTAAAAGTGAGTTCGTTCTTTCGTCTGGGGTAATAGATGATGTTATAACACCATTTGTTGTCGATATAGGTACTGTCCGATAGTACATAATTATAAGTGTCCACCCCTGTTTTGGACAACGGACTGGTAAAGCTTTTATCGAAAAACCGCAGGTAATTATCGTAGATGTCGTAATCAGAGTACAGGTCTTCCACAAAGGCCGTTATGGCTTGGTTTCCTTCAAATCCAGAGCTTTTGTTCCCCAAGACATCCTCCTTTTCACGATCTAAAATATTGTCGCCATACACCTTGGAAAAGGTTTCGTTCAAAAAGAAGGGCAAATAGGTCTTCCCTGTAATCCGGGAGGTATCCAAATCCTCGAACATAAACTCCAACCCCCTGAACAGCTTACTTTGGATCAATGCGCTGTCTATGGTATTGAGGTCGAACTCAACTTTTTCGTATTTATCGTACTTGTATTGTTTGAACTTACGAACCCCATTTTCACGTTTCTTGGCCCAGATTTTTCTAAGGATATCAATGGCCGGGTTATCTTTTTTGGACTGCTTACCAGTATACACGATAACCTCTTTCAGCTGCTCCATGGATTCGTTCAACACGATCTCCAATCCGTAGTTCACCTTTTGGGGCAAATCAATGTCCTTACTCTCATACCCAATAAAAGTAACCGTGATGGTTTCATAGGTATCATCCGATTCCAAGTAGAATCTACCATTGTCATTGGTAATGGTCCCTTCGGATGAGTTTTTAAAGATGATATTGGCAAAGGCAATGGGTTCGCCGGATTCATCCAATACAATACCGCCCACCTTGGTCTGTGAGAAAATGGTCAAAGAGGAAAGGAAAAAGAAAACGGCTAGGAATCTCTTCATGTTTTGATATATGGGACATTGGAAAAACCGTTGGGCTTTCCAGCTGCACTTTAGGTCAAATTTTGGTTTAAAAGTAACTTCTTATCAAAAACTGTTCCGTTAAAAAAGCCCCATCAACATGGTTGATGAGGCTAATATACCTTACAAATATACGCAAGCTATTTATATAACACTTTCTTAACAGCCTTTATGACATCCTCATGATTGGGCAACCACTCGGCCAAAAGCACGGGTGAGTAGGGTGCCGGAGTGTCGGCTGTGTTTATTTTCACAATAGGGGCATCCAAATAATCGAACGCCTTGTCCTGTACATGGTAAATGATCTCAGTGGCCACATTTCCAAAAGGCCAGGCTTCTTCCAAGATGACCATTCTATTGGTTTTCTTCACGGAATTAAGGATGGCTTCGTAGTCCATGGGACGCACGGTGCGCAAATCGATGATTTCGCAACTAATCCCTTCTTTTTCCAATTCTTCGGCTGCTTTGTAAGCTTCCTTGATGATTTTACCAAAAGAAACTATGGTCACATCGGTACCTTCCCTTTTGATATCGGCAACACCCAGAGGAATAGTATATTCACCTTCGGGCACTTCACCTTTGTCACCGTACATCTGTTCCGACTCCATAAAAATTACAGGGTCATCATCACGGATGGCCGCTTTCAACAATCCTTTGGCATCAGCTGGATTTGAAGGCACAACCACCTTCAATCCCGGACAGTTGGCAAACCAACTCTCAAAAGCTTGGGAGTGCGTGGCCGCCAATTGGCCTGCAGAAGCGGTTGGACCCCTAAAAACGATGGGACAGTTGAACTGTCCACCGGACATCTGTCGAATTTTAGCGGCATTGTTTATGATTTGGTCAATTCCCACCAAGGAGAAATTGAAAGTCATGAACTCTATAATGGGACGGTTGCCATTCATGGCAGAACCTACACCGATACCGGCAAACCCCAACTCAGAAATGGGAGTGTCCAATACGCGTTCCGGTCCAAATTCATCCAACATTCCTTTGGAAGCCTTGTAGGCCCCATTGTATTCAGCTACTTCCTCCCCCATCAAATAAATGGTGTCGTCCCTTCGCATTTCCTCGGACATGGCTTCCGCAATTGCTTCCCTAAACTGTAGTGTTTTCATTAACTGATGCTAAAAAGTTTTGTTAGTGTGCTTAAAAACGCAAGCAAAAATAGCAAAAACTAAAAGAACAATGCTTGGGGATAAATCAAAAAAAGAGCAAAATTTATTATGCATGCATAATAAATTTCAGAATTTAATGGCTATCTTTGAAACCATAAACCTTAAAGTACCTATGAAGATTCTAGTTTGCATTAGCAATGTACCAGATACCACCTCTAAAATAAATTTTACGGACGGTGATACCAAGTTTGATACAAACGGGGTGCAATTTGTGATTAATCCCAATGATGAATTTGGATTGACGCGCGCCATGTGGTTCAAGGAAAAGCAAGGAGCCACCGTACACGTGGCCACAGTGGGCGGTGCACAGACCGAACCCACCATCCGAAAAGCTTTGGCCATTGGAGCGGATGAAGCCATACGGGTGAATGCCGAACCTACCGATGGTTTTTTTGTGGCCAAACAATTGGCGGAAGTCGTTAAAAATGGTGAATACGATCTTGTGATTGCCGGTAGGGAATCCATTGATTACAACGGAGGAATGGTCCCGGGAATCCTGGCCACCCTTTTGGACATGAACTTTGTGAACACCTGCATTGGCTTAGAGGTCGATGGCAATACAGCTACGGCCCTTCGGGAAATTGATGGCGGAAAAGAAAAATTAAGTACCTCCCTACCCTTGGTCATTGGAGGCCAAAAAGGATTGGTACAGGAAAGCGACCTTCGCATTCCCAATATGCGGGGAATCATGATGGCCCGCCAAAAGGCGCTGAATGTCGTGGACCCCGTGGAAGCTTCGCAACCCACACAAGACCAAAAATTTGAGAAACCAGCTCCAAAAGGACCAGTAAAATTGGTAGACGCAGACAACGTTGGTGAGTTGGTGAACCTATTGCACAACGAAGCTAAAGTGATTTAGGCACAGCTAAATCATTCCGAACTCGTTTCGGAATCCATTTGAAAAAGTCATAAGGTTCCTGAAACAAGTTCAGGAAAAATTTTTAATAAAACTTTTATGTCAGTATTAGTATATACCGAATCCGAAAAAGGAAAATTCAAAAAGAGTGCCTTTGAAGTGGCTTCCTATGCCTACAAAGTAGCACAAGACCTGGGAACAAGTGTCACCGCGGTTGCCTTTAATGCCAACGATGAGGCTTCATTGGGCAATTATGGTGTTTCCAAGGTTTTAAAAATATCCAATGACCAATTGGGCACTTTCAATGCCAAGGCCTACGCGGATGCCCTGACCCAGGCTGCCGAAGCCGAAGGCGCCAAAGTCATTATCTTAAGTTCCAGTGCCGACACCAAGTTTTTGGCACCCATCCTAACCGCAAAACTCAGCGCGGGTTACGTCCCCAATGTCGTAGCCGCTCCGGATAGCACTTCACCTTTTGTAGTGAAGCGCACTGCATTCAGCAACAAGGGGTTTGCGCACACCGAAATTAGTTCGGACATAAAAATCATAGGAGTGTCCAACAATGCCTATGGCGTAATGGAAAACAACGTTTCAGCTGCTGTTGAAGATTTTAACCCCTCCTTGGGCGATGCAGATTTCACCACCAAATCCATTGAAGTGGACAAGGTCGCCGGGAAAGTTTCCATTGCCGATGCCGATATTGTGGTGTCAGGAGGTCGTGGACTTAAAGGCCCAGAAAATTGGGGCATGATAGAAGAGTTGGCCGATGTACTGGGAGCGGCAACTGCCTGTTCCAAACCCGTATCGGATTTGGGCTGGCGTCCTCATGGCGAACACGTAGGCCAGACCGGAAAACCGGTGGCCAGCAATCTGTACATCGCCATAGGAATTTCAGGCGCCATTCAACATTTGGCTGGAGTAAGCTCCTCCAAAACCAAGGTGGTCATCAACAATGACCCTGAGGCCCCGTTCTTCAAAGCCGCTGATTATGGTATAGTTGGCGACGCCTTTGAGGTGGTGCCCAAGCTCATCGAAAAATTAAAGGAATTTAAAGCCCAAAACGCTTAAATTTTGTTAATTTGCCCTTAACAAGGGGCTGTTCAGATAACTGGCAACGCCACTTATTTGAACGGCCCTTTTGGGTTTTTAGGAGGAGATTATGAGCTTAGTTCGATTAAAAATAAAGGGAATATCATATAGTCAAACACAAAACGGTGCGTATGCCCTTATTTTAAATGAAGTGGAGGGAGACCGAAAACTTCCCATTGTCATTGGTGCCTTTGAAGCCCAGTCCATTGCCATTGCGCTGGAAAAAGAAATCAAACCACCAAGACCCTTGACCCATGACCTTTTCAAGAATTTCGCGGATAGGTTTCAGATTGTGGTAAAGCAGGTAATCATCCACAAATTGGTTGATGGTGTTTTTTATTCCAGTATCATCTGTGAGCAAGATAAGGTGGAGGAAATCATTGATGCCCGGACCAGCGATGCCATTGCTCTGGCACTCCGGTTTGATGCTCCCATCTTCACCTATAAGACCATCTTGGACAAAGCGGGGATTTTTCTTAAATTTTCCCCCAAGGAAAATGAAGAGAACGAGGAAGACGATAGCATTGTAGTGGATGAAATCCTTCAAGAAGGCGAAACCGTAGAAATAGAATCAGGGGCAGACACCCATGGGTATAGGGAAATGTCGCTGGATGAGCTCCATAAAGAATTGGACAAGGCAGTGGCCAACGAAGATTATGAAAAGGCCGCCAAGCTGCGGGACGAAATTTCCAAGCGTAAATAAAACAACTACATGGGGAAAAAGACCTTAAGTTTCCTGACACTATTGCTCCTGTGCACTATTGCCTTAGGACAAAATACCCCACCTACCGACTCCCTCAATATTGCCCTAGGCACCACCCTCATCAATGATATTCCATCCCAGAACGTAACGGAAATTATCCCAAACCAAGGTTTTTCCTTCCATACGTTATGGCGCGGGGCTTTGGGAATGGCCGTATTGATTTTCATCTCATTTTTGTTCAGCTCCAACCGAAAGGCTATCAACTGGAAAACGGTAGGCATTGGCCTTGCGTTGCAATTGCTGATTGCCGTTGGAGTGCTCAAGGTATCTTTTGTACAATACGCTTTTGAAAAAGTTGGAGAAGTTTTTGTCAGTATTCTGGACTTTACCCGTGCAGGAAGCCAGTTCCTTTTTGAGGGCTTGGTCGTGGACATGGACACATTCGGCTATATTTTTGCCTTTCAGGTATTGCCTACCATTATATTTTTCTCTGCATTGACCTCAGTATTGTTCTACTTGGGAGTCATTCAAAAAGTGGTCAAGGCCATGGCTTGGTTATTGTCCAAATCATTGGGCATATCAGGAGCGGAAAGCCTATCCGTGGCCGGAAATATCTTTTTGGGACAGACCGAAGCCCCTTTGCTCATCAAGGCCTATCTGGAAAAAATGAACAAGTCCGAAATCCTCTTGGTGATGATTGGCGGGATGGCCACCGTAGCCGGCGCTGTTCTTGCAGCCTATATTGGTTTTTTGGGTGGGGACGACCCTGCGCTACGCTTGGTTTTTGCCAAACACCTGTTGGCCGCCTCCGTAATGGCGGCACCTGGGGCCATTGTCATTTCAAAAATATTATACCCTCAGACCGAAACCGTAAATACTGATGTCCAAGTCTCTTCGGAAAAAATAGGCGCCAACATCTTGGACGCCATTGCCAACGGAACCACGGAAGGATTAAAACTGGCCTTAAATGTAGGCGCCATGCTTTTGGTCTTTGTGGCCTTTATTGCCATGATCAATGGTATTTTGGGCTGGGTCGGCGATTGGAGCACTCTCAACAATTGGATTGCAGCCAACTCTCCCTACAACAGTTTTTCATTGGAAGCTATCTTAGGCACTGTATTCGCTCCCCTCATGTGGCTTATAGGCGTGGCCAACGAAGATGTTATGCTTATGGGTCAGTTGCTTGGCATTAAATTGGCAGCCAGCGAATTTGTGGGTTATATCCAATTGGCGGAACTCAAGAACATGACCAGCGACCTGCACTTTGCTTATAACAAATCTGTGATCATGGCCACGTATATGCTCTGTGGCTTTGCCAACTTTGCCTCCATTGGTATTCAGATAGGTGGCATTGGCTCCTTGGCCCCCGGACAACGCAAAACGCTCTCCGAATTTGGCATGAAGGCCGTTTTGGGCGGTTCCTTGGCCTCACTTCTCTCGGCCACCATTGCCGGAATGATTTTGGGATAGAATAGGCAAAAGAGCAATGGGTGAAGGATAAAAGTTCACTCTTTAAAATATAAAATCAACCTCGTAATGTAAAAGCAATACTGCTATGCGGAATTTTCGAGAGTTGGAAATTTGGAAAGAGGCCAGATTTCTTGTAAAAGATATCTACACCATCTCAAAATCATTGCCAAAATCTGAACGATTTGGACTAGTATCCCAAATAAACCGATGTGCCATTTCAATTCCTGCAAACATAGCGGAAGGATGTGGCAAATATTCAAACAAAGATTTTTCCCGCTTTCTTCAAATAAGCCTAGGCTCTGCATATGAACTTGAAACCCATATCATACTTTGCCTTGATTTGAATTTTGTTCCAAAGGAAGCGACTATACCCATTATTGACAAAATACATCGCCTTCAAAAGCGAATTTCATCGTTAATAAAATATAATAAATCATAAGGCTCAACTCTTTATCCTTTACCTATTTGCTTTTATCTTTAACCCCATTATGAAACAATACCACGACCTTCTTAAACACGTTTTGGAACACGGCAATGCCAAGGGCGATCGCACGGGAACAGGAACCTTGAGCGTTTTTGGCTATCAAATGCGTTTTGACCTCTCCGAAGGATTTCCCATGGTCACCACTAAAAAGCTGCATCTAAAATCCATTGTCCATGAATTGCTTTGGTTTTTGAAAGGTGATACCAACATTCAATATCTACAGGAAAACGGGGTACGGATTTGGAACGAATGGGCCGATGAAAATGGGGATTTAGGCCCGGTATACGGACACCAATGGCGCAATTGGAACAGTGAGGAAATCGACCAGATCAAAGAAGTCATCGAAACCCTGAAGAACAATCCCAATAGCCGCAGGATGTTGGTCTCCGCATGGAATCCCAGTGTACTTCCAGACACTTCGGTATCTTTTTCGGAAAATGTGGCCAATGGTAAGGCAGCACTCCCTCCCTGTCACGCCTTTTTCCAGTTTTATGTAGCCGATGGAAAACTTTCCTGCCAGCTGTATCAACGTAGCGCGGACATCTTTTTGGGTGTCCCCTTCAATATAGCTTCCTATGCATTGTTTACCATGATGATGGCCCAAGTTTGTGGCTACCAGCCCGGGGAATTCATCCACACCTTTGGTGATGCACATATCTACGACAACCACAGGGAACAGGTTGAACTCCAACTGAGTCGCGACCCACGACCTTTGCCCACCATGCGATTGAACCCAGAGGTAAAGGATATTTTTGATTTCACTTTTGACGATTTTGAATTGCTCCACTACGACCCGCATCCACATATTAAAGGAGTGGTGGCCGTGTAACGAATTTTCACCATAGTCGTCTTTGTATTTGTTGGATTGTAATTAAAACTATTTACCCATCAAACAAATGAAATCAAAGTACTTGACCCTTCTTTTCTTGCTGGTTCCATACCTCTTTTTTGGACAATTACGTCCAAAGTTTTCAAAAAAAGAAGTGTTGGAAGACCTAAAGACACTACAAGAATCCTTGGAAGAAGCTCATTATAACTTATATGCCTATATCACGGAACAAGAGTTCAATGCAAGGTATCTCCAAATAAAGGAAGGGGTCCAAAAGGATTCATTGGACTTATTGGAAACTACCACCATCTTACAACAATTAATCTCTGTCGTAAACAATGGACATACCGAAATTGGTTTCCCCGGTCAATCCTATGGTGCCTATGCCTATGCGGGCGGCACCCTTTTTCCTTTGGAAATTGCCTTTGAATACAATATTCCCCTCATCAGAAAAAATTGGTCGGATAACGACAGCATAAAAGTTGGGGACAAGATTTTACGTATCAATGGAATGTCGATGGCAGAGATTCTCTCCAAGATATACCCCCAAATTTCGGCGGAGCGACCCTATTTCAAGAATGCCAAAATAGAACTGTATTCCTTTCCAAGGCTCTATTGGCAAGTCTTTGGACGGCATGATCAGTTTGAGGTTGAAATTCAATCAAAAGGCAAAAACACAACGTATTCCCTAAAGGCCGTGGACCTCATAAATGGGTACGAAATGAAACGCAATGAGGTACTGAACGCCACCATGACATTATGGTTCAAAGGACAGACCGCTTATCTGAATCCGGGAAATTTTTCTGGGGACGAACCCAAGTTCAAACAATTCATTGATTCTTCCTTTGCTGAAATACATTCAAAAAAGAGTGAAAACCTCATCATAGACTTACGGAACAATGGCGGTGGCGACAATGCTTTCAGCGATTATTTAGTGTCCTATATTGCCGACAGACCCTTTCAATGGCATTCGAGTTTCACCCTAAAAACAAGTGCTTTTTTAAAAGAACAGGTTCGACAAAACAACGATACCACTGCGGTTTATTGGAAACAAATACTGGACCATAAGGATGGTGAGGTTTATGACTATCATTTTGACGATTACCCTCAGCAACCTATCGCCAAACGTTATAAAGGCAAGGTCTATGTCTTGATCAACCGGCAATCGCACTCCCAATCGGCGGTTACTGCGGCACAAATACAAGACTACGGATTTGGCACCCTAGTTGGGGAAGAAACAGGCGATTATCCCTCCCTATATGCCTCCCAGTTCCAATACCAGCTCCCCCACACCGGGATTTCCGTCAGTGTATCCAAAGGAAAAATTGTCCGTGTGAACGGCAGCACCCAAGAGGAGGGTGTAATACCGGACATCTTTATTAAAGATCATTTGCTGGATGAGGATGATGAAATTCTGGATGGTTTGTTCAAACATCTCAGAACGGAATAATCCAACCGAAAAACGGCTTCCCCATTTAAAATTTAGTGGTAACTTACCGTTGGTCCCATCACCTCCTATTTAAAAAGGAAAAATCAATAAAATTTGCGAATGGATACTTGGCATATTGCACTGAACACATTGTCAATTTTGTGCGCCTTGGTGAGTTTCTTGCCCTTTTTGGATTTCAAGCATTGGTTCTTCCGCATTTTTGATTTTGTACGACTGCAACTCTTGGCATTACTGGTGGTGCTGTTCATAACCGGTTTGTTCTTCAGTAGTGGCTCCCTATTTCTGGGTACACTCACCCAAGTCTTGCTTTTAATGGCAATCGCATACCAACTTTTTATCATCTGGCCCTATCTGCCATTTCGAAAGCAGTCCAAAGGCGTTCCAGAAAAAGCCATTACCCTGATCAGTGTCAATGTGCTTCAAAAAAATGCCGATCATCAAAAACTGATTGGTTTGGTCAAACAAATTCAGCCGGACATCTTGCTTACCATGGAAAGCAACTTGGAATGGGAAAAAGCACTTTCAGAAATTGAAGATGACTTCACCTTTTCACACAAAATGCCCAAAGAGAATCGGTATGGCATGCATTTGTACTCCAGACTCAAGGTGAAATCCTGTCAAGGCCATTACCTGATTTCCGATGAGCACCCTTCCATTGAAGCCTCTTTGGTGGACAAAAACGGTACCGATTTCACCTTTTGGGGCATCCATCCGCCACCTCCGAGCCCTACCGAAAAGCCTACCTCCAAGCAGAAAGATGCCGAACTCATGATGGTGGCCCGGAAAGTCCATGATAAAAAGATGCCTACCTTGGTTTCGGGCGATTTCAACAATGTGTGCTGGTCCAAAAGCTCTAAACTCTTCTCAAAGGTCTCCAAGTTAAAGGATGCCCGTTTGGGAAAGGGATTCTACAGCACCTTCCCGGTAAAACCCAAACTGTTCCGTTTCCCCATAGACCTATTGTTCCACTCCAGAGACATGAAAGTTCACCAAATAAAGACCTTGCCCGCCATTGGCTCCGACCATTTGCCACTATTTGCTACATTTACCATTACCGATACAGGGCATAAAACCGTAAAAACTATGGAACCCGAAGTAAAACAGGAAGTGATTTCCATTATTGTGGAAGGCAAGGAAGCCGCTCAGGAAGAAAACTAGAAAAATGGACAAAAAACCAATAGATGTGGATGGGTATATCGCCGAGTTTCCCTTGGAAATTCAGAAAAAGCTCAACCAGATTCGCACAGTCATCCAAAAAAATGCCCCCGATGCCATTGAAGGTATTGCGTATGGCATGCCTGCCTACAAACTCCACAAAAAACCCTTGGTGTATTTCGCCGGATATGCAAAGCATATCGGCTTCTATGCCACTCCAACAGGGCATAGTGCATTCGAGTCCCAACTGTCCCAATACAAACAAGGCAAGGGCTCCGTTCAGTTTCCGTTGGACCAACCCATACCTTTGGATTTAATTGCCGAAATTGTACGGTTCAGGGTATCTGAAAACACACTATAAAACAAGCTCACACGCTTAATCCAATTTGGAGCAATACGATACATTTAAATATAAAATCAACCACAGAAAATCATACCAATGCCATTTTATAAAAGAAGTTCATTGTTAAGTTTAATCCTTTGTACGGGTCTACATCTGTTGTCCTATTCACAGGAGCAGGACTATAATGTACTTTTCATCATTTCCGACGATCTTACCGCAACAGCCGTATCATCCTATGGAAACAAGGCCGTACATACGCCCAATATCGACAAACTGGCATCGGAAGGAACCCGATTTACCAAAGCTTATTGCCAATATCCAGTGTGTGGCCCCTCACGGGCCTCTTTCATGAGTGGATACTATCCCAATGCCACCACCACCTACGGATATGTGAGCGGTCGTGAAAACATTGGTGAGGAACGAAAAACATGGTCGCAGTCTTTCAAGGACAATGGGTATTACACGGCCCGGGTGAGCAAGATTTTCCATATGGGTGTTCCCATCGATATTGAACAGGGCAGCGATGGCAAGGACGACCCCGCTTCGTGGAATGAAAAATACAACAGTCAGGCCCCGGAATGGCAAACCAAGGGAGAGGCCGAACTCGTACAGGGCAACCCTGATGGGACCATAGAACGAAAAGGAGGCAATGTCATGACCATTGTCAAGGCGGATGGGGACGATTTGGTCCATGCCGATGGAAAAACAGCCCAAAAGGCCAGTGAGCTGATTCGCCAACACAAGAATGAAAAATTCTTCCTCGCCGTGGGAATGGTGCGCCCCCATGTTCCCTTTGTGGCCCCAAAATCCCATTTTGACCCCTACCCCTATGCCGATATCGTTTTGCCCAAAAAAGTGGAAAATGACTGGGACGACATCCCCAAAAGGGGCATCAATTACGTGACCAGTGTAAATGGACAAATGAGTCTTGAACAACAACAAAAGGCTGTTGCCGCTTATTATGCTTCCGTATCTTTTATGGATGAGCAGGTAGGGAAAGTGCTGAAAACCTTGGAAGAGGAAGGGTTGGAAGATAATACCATCGTTATATTCGCTTCTGACCATGGATTCCATTTGGGGGAACACGATTTTTGGATGAAGGTGAGCCTGCACGAAGAATCAGCCAGAATACCGTTGATCATAAAAGTGCCCGGTCAAAAACCTGCGGTTTGCAATTCGTTTGTTGAACTCATTGACCTATACCCCACCATTGCCTCATTGGCCGGAGTGGAGTATTCCGAGCATCTACAGGGGAAAAATCTGGAAAAACTATTGGAGGACCCCACTGAAAAAGTCAGGGATATGGCCTTCAGTGTTTCGCAAGGCGGAAAAACCTTTTTGTTGCGGACCGACAAATGGGCCTATATCCAATACGATGAAGATGCCGCATCGGGCATGGAACTTTTCGACATGGAAAACGACCCAAAGCAATACACCAACCTCGCCTACGATTCCAAATACGCCGATGTGGTGGCCGATTTTCAGCAAAAACTAAAGGACAAACTGAAGGAGGTCCGTACCAACGACTTGGGAATTGACTACTCCAAATAATCTGCAAATTTTGTGGTATCTTAAACCGACCGAGCAGCAATCCTTAAAATCGTAGAAAATGAAACATATCATCACCGTATTGGCCCTGACAGGAGCCTTGATGTCCTGCAATACCTCAAACAAGAACAAGGACACCGCAGAGGAGTCCCCCGCAAAAGAAATGGCAACGGACAGCACCGCCACCCATTTCGTTGCCATTGATACCGAAGAAGCCCTGATCGCCACCTCTTTGATGGCCGCCCCGGAGGCAAGTCGCGCTGGATGCAAGGTCATCGGCTACAACAACGAAGGGGAACTGGTGACGTATAAGGAAGGGAACAACGAATTCATCGTCCTGGCGGACGATCCAAAAAAATCAGGCTTCAATGCCGCCTGTTACCACAAGAGTCTGGAACCTTTTATGGCCAGGGGCCGGGAACTTAGGGCCGAAGGAAAGACCGGTACCGAAATTTTCGATATTCGGGAAGAAGAGGCCAAATCCGGAAAACTGGATATGGGCATAGCTGGGGCCACCCTGCACATTTATTACGGCCCCAATGAGCGCTACGACCCCGAAACGCATAAAGTGGAGGGTGCAAAATACCGCTACGTGGTGTATCTACCCTTTGCCACGGCCGAATCCACAGGACTTCCCGAAAATCCCGTGGGATCCAACCACCCTTGGATCATGAACCCGGGAACGCACAGGGCCCACATTATGATCTCGCCCTTGGCAGACGACAAGCAATAGGATGATGCACCCGAACACCAAAAATGGATAGCGAACAAAGCGCAATTCGGACCACGTATTTCAGTATTATTGGAAATGCCAGTTTGGCCTTGATCAAAGGCCTTGCCGGGTTCTTTGGGAATTCGTACGCCCTTATTGCCGATGCCATTGAGTCCACCACCGATATTTTTTCCTCGCTATTGGTCCTGTTCGGTTTAAAATATGCCAAGAGGCCCGCCGATGAGAACCATCCGTACGGCCATGGAAAAATTGAACCCCTGATTACTTTTTTGGTAGTGGCCTTCTTGGTCACTTCGGCCACGGTAATCGCGTATGAAAGCATCCAAAACATTAGAACGCCCCACAAAGTGCCCAAACCATGGACCCTGATCGTGTTGGGCTGCATTATCCTTTGGAAGGAAATCTCGTTCAGGATCGTCATCAAAAAAAGTAAGGAGACCCACAGTTCCTCGCTCAGGGCAGATGCCTGGCACCACCGCAGCGACGCCATTACCTCTATCATGGCATTTATTGGAATCACCATAGCCTTGGTGTTCGGAAAAGGATATGAAACGGCGGACGATTGGGCCGCTTTGTTGGCCTCCACCTTTATCCTCTACAACAGCTATTTGATCTTTAGACCAGCACTGGGGGAAATCATGGACGAACATTTGTACGATGACCTGTTGGAGGAGATCCGGGAAGAATCCATTAAGGTGAAGGGAGTGGTAGGGACGGAAAAATGTTTTATCCGAAAAGCGGGCATGAAGTACCATGTGGACCTACACGCCATAGTGGATGGGGACATTTCGGTGAAGGAAGGGCACGACATATCTCACCATCTTAAAGATCATTTACGTAGCGAAATCCCCAATTTGGGCCACGTTTTGATCCATATAGAACCGGATACCCCGCACCATACGGAACCGAAACCATGACCGATAAAGCTACCCGTTGGGGTTCCTTGGGAAGAAGTGAAAGTTGACAAAATTGCTAAGAAATAAACCTATAAAATAGAAACAAAAGCTTATATTTTGCATATTGAAAACTGTAAAATGAGCATAAAGTATTCCTATATCCGAAAAAATCGCCACTTCTATCCCTATTACAAATTATGCATAATATGACATGATTGATTATAAAGAAGTTATATCATATAATGACCAACCAATAACTTGCCCTGTTTGCGGAAACAGAACAGAAATTACTTTAGATTTATCTCATACAATTGAGCAAACTCAAATCCATAAATGCCTATCTGAAAATTGTCTAAATGAGTTTATCACACAAACTGATTACTAATGAAGAAAGGGCAAAAATTATGGACACGAGATGAATTAATTTTAGCAATAAATCTTTATTGCAAACTACCCTTTGGAAGGTTACATCGAACCAATCCCCAAGTTATTCACTTGGCCAAATTGATTGGAAGGACACCAAATTCTGTAGCATATAAATTAGTAAACTTCGCAAGCCTTGACCCAAGTTTACAAGCCAGAGGGATTAAAGGCGCTTCTAATTCTAGTAAGCTCGACAAGATAATTTGGGATGAATTTTATAACAACTGGAAAGAGCTTCCTTTTGAGAGTGAAAAATTATTATCAAAATTTGAGAACAAATCTATCGAAGAGTTAAATCACATTGACATTAAAAGTTTGCCAAAAGGGAAAGAGAGGGAAAGAGTCGTAAAAATCAGAGTCAATCAATCGTTTTTTAGAAGCTCAATTTTAGCTTCATACAATAGCACTTGTTGTATTACAGGAATAACCCAAAGTGAATTATTAGTAGCTGGACATATCAAACCTTGGAGTCAAGACGAAGAAAATAGATTAAATCCAAGAAATGGCATTGCAATTAATGCTTTACACGATAAAGCTTTTGAAAATGGACTAATCACGATTACTCCTGATTATAAAATTAAAATTTCAAATGTGCTTTTAAAAAGCAAAAAATCAGATTCACTTGAAAAATACTTTTTTCAATATGAGAACAAAGATATTTTTTTGCCATCCAAATTTCTGCCTGATATTGAGTTCTTAAAATACCATAATGAAAATAGATTTCAGTCTTAAGGATAGAATTGGAACCCCTATAGCGCAAATGAGCGAGGATTTGTAAAACTTACCCCTCCCTCAACCACCCCTCAATTCCTTTTAGGGCTTCCACCACACTTTGTACTTCCCTTCGGGAAAAGGTGTCCTCTTCCAGATAGAACAGCATCACCACCCCAAGGTCCAAGATGTCGGCCAATTGGGCCGGGGTACCGTAGCCATCTTTAATAATTTCAGACAATTTTTTCTCTCTCTTATTTTTATTTGGATTTTTCATCGTCATAATAAAATATGACTTCAATATACTTATTAAATTCAAAAAGTCATAATTTATTATGACCCTCTTTCATTTTAATCTATCCAAATTTGTTTTGTTAGTTCATATTTGATGTTGACAAAGCAAGAATTATCCATAAAAATCGGGAATCGAATCAGACAACTCAGAAAGCAAAAGAACATTTCGCAAGCTGAGTTAGGCAGATTGTGTGGAAGGGATAAGCAACACATAGAACTCATCGAAAACCATAAAGTTTCAGCCAACACCTACACGCTGTACACCATTGCACTTGCACTTGATATTGATCTTAAGGAGCTTTTCAACTTTAAAAAGTAAGCCCCATACTCTCCCTCAAGAAGCCATATATTCCTTATCTTTAAGTGGAGTCCAGCAACCACACAAAAACGGGGCGTAACCCAAAAGCCAAACGAGTAGGAACTAAATTCAACAACATGCCAAAGTATGTCATTGAGCGGGAAATACCGGATGCCGGTAATTTATCCGCCGAGCAGCTCAAGGGAATATCGCAGACTTCCTGTGGTGTTCTCAGGAACATGGGGCCAGAGATCCAATGGATACAGAGCTATGTCACCGGGGACAAGGTCTATTGCGTGTACATAGCCCCCAACAAGGACATGGTACGGGAACATGCCAAGCAGGGCGGGTTTCCTGTAAATTCGGTGAGCGAGGTGGCCGCCATCATAGACCCCACCACCGCCGAGTAGGCCAAGGCCCATTCCGCAACCAAAGACCATGGCCCACAGGGGCACATGGCAGGCTTCTTTTGGTTTTGGCCTACCCCAATTTCAAAATTCAGTACCTTTATCTCTCCAGATAATGGACCTTTACAATTTCCTTTGCCCATATGAACACAGCCCAGACGCTTGGTTTCCCAAAAGGGACCAAACTGTTGATCATCCATGCAGACGATGCCGGATTGTCCCATTCCGAAAACCAGGCCACCATACAGGCCCTTTCCACCGGATCCGTAAATTCCTATAGTATCATGGTGCCCTGCCCGTGGTTCCATGAAATGGCGCTTTTTGCCCAAACACACCCCCAGTTTGACCATGGCGTGCACCTTACCCTGACCTGTGAATGGGAAAATTACAAGTTTGGCCCCGTACTGCCCGTCCATGAGGTTCCCAGTTTGGTGGATGAAAACGGACATTTCCCCAAAAAGAGGGACGTTCTTAAAAAACAGGCGTCTGCCACCGAAGTGGCCAAAGAGCTTTCCGCCCAGATCGAAAAGGCTTTGTCTTATGGATTACGGCCCACCCATATAGATTCCCATATGTACAGTGTGGGTTCGGACCCCGCATTTTTTGAAGTGTACCGGGAGCTTGGCAAAAAATATGATCTCCCCGTACAAATCAATGCACAGCTCCTTACTATGGTAGGTTTGGACCCCGATACCATCATTCAGGAAGGTGATTTTCTGGTGGACCAAGTGCATTTGGGTTCCTATGACCATTTTGAAAAAGGACAATTGGGCAATCAGTACATGGACATCTTGGATAATTTGGCAGAAGGTCTCAACGTGATCTTGATCCATACCGCTTTTGATGACCGCGAGATGCAGGGCATCACCATAAACCATCCGAATTTCGGTTCGGCATGGCGACAGATTGATTTTGAAACCTTTACCAGTGAGGCGGTAAAATCAAAAATTGAAGAAAACGGTATCAAATTGATCACTTGGGGAGAGATCAACAGCCTTTTGGCGCGCCATTGACATTTTAGCTTCACCATTATAACAAAGAACGCCCAAACTTTGTTTGGGCGCTCCGACCAACCGGTCAACCTACATGTGACATTCCCTTTCACATAGCAATTTAATTGACGGTGATGGTCACTCGTACCAAGTGTTCAATGGAGGGAACATTGTCCGCTATCTCGGTTTCCTCGGCCACCAGACCATTTTCTTCAGCACCGGTATCAGGTCCGCTTTGTCGTGGGGCTTGGTCCGCCCCAGCTCCCGGATATTGGTCCACTTCGGTCCCAGAATCATAAATACTGAGTTCCAAGGTGATGTCGCCAGAGATTGGGGTCCCATTTTCAAACAGGGCAATGCCTTCGGTACCCACTACCCAATCATTGGACTGTCCCAACATGGAGGCAAATGAAAGCATGTCGCCGTTTTCGGCAGTGAACTCAAAGCTGAAGGAATCCCCGGGGAATATCGGCCCAGGCCCTGCTGCCCCCACCGGCGTATTGAAAATATTTTCATATCCAGAAGGGTTTGCATCCTCCGCCAAGGCCTCAAAAGCCTCGGTAGAAGCCATGCCTTCTTCAAAAACAGGGTTGTTTATACCGTAAGCCCCAGGTGCGAACGGGGACACATATCCACTGTTTTCATCCAATTCCATAACGGCAATCGCGTTGTTACCGTCCTCGGCCATTCGCTCCAGACCTTCGGAAGCCGCCGTCCCTTCTTCAAAGAATGGCGCTTTGTCGGCTCCATGCACCACCCAGGCACCAGGAGCAAAAGGCGAAACCAAACTGCACTCATTGGAAATATTGTGAATGGTCAAGGTAAATTCGGTACCTCCGTCATGGGAAAGTTCCACCTTGATCATACTGTCCACCTCGGGGTAGGTAAACCCATCGGATATGTTTTCAATCAATTCCACGGTTCCGTTTTCGTCCATCCCGGTATTGGGTTCGGGTTGTCTCGGGGCTTGGTTGGGTCCAACCCCGGGCTCTTCGTTTACCTCGGTACCGGCATCCCACAAGGCAACCAGATAGGTTACGTCTCCCGTTTTGGCAACACCATCTTCATCATACAGTTGGATTCCGTTCTCGTAAGGCGCAAAGAACAGGTCGTTGGATTGCCCCAACATGGTGGCGAAATTCAAATAGTGACCAATCCCTGCATTAAAACTGTATTCCACAGACTCTCCCGGAGGGATTCCCGCTGTGGCCCCAGTACTGAAATACGCTTTGGGAGCAATCACATTTTCAATGGTCACCGTAAAACTGGCGCTTGGGTTGGCGCCCCGGGTCACCATAATACTATTGGAAAGATCGTACTCCCCAGTAAGGTCGTTAAGGCTCATACCAGCTTCCAGTCCTTGCAATCCATCTTCATAGACTACATGGTAAATAAAGCATACGCCCACTCCGGCTCCATCAAAATCTACTCCTTCCAGGGCTTCCAATGTTGAGGGAAGTCCCAAAATCATATCGGAATCGTCCGTGATCACAAAACCACTGTTACTGCCCACCAGTCCGCTGACATCCAAGGTAATCCCGCTGACCATGTCGGGGGTTCCGTCAACAGTGAATGTAAAAGGTCCGCCGGAAAGTGTTCCCGCGTCAAGTACAATAGGTTCCACTACCTCGGAGTCATCATTGCTACATGAAACCACCAAGACACCTATGCACATTAACATCAATGCAAATTTTAAGTTGTTCATTATTGCTGTTTTTAAGGTTATGGCACAAATGAACCGCACAGATGTTGCAGAAGTCTCACATAAAATTCAAAATTGTTTATGTATTGATTTTCAAATTATTACAATAAAAAAAGAGTGGTTTTGTAAAGATTGGGCCAAAAAACAGACTTTTTAAGGGACACACCGTTCGGAATGTTTAGAA
Organism: Flagellimonas olearia; assembly: GCF_004150225.1. Lineage (NCBI taxonomy): Bacteria > Pseudomonadati > Bacteroidota > Flavobacteriia > Flavobacteriales > Flavobacteriaceae > Flagellimonas > Flagellimonas olearia. The sequence continues at coordinate 241,179 of NZ_ML142911.1, forward strand.
AACGGTGAACTTTCTGTGATACTTTGCCATTTAATTAGCGTTACCATGAAAAACGTGTTGATAGTTGAGGACGATGTGGAAATCATCCATCTTTTGGAGATACACCTTAAAGATCTAGGTTGCCAAGTCTCATCGGCGACCCGGGGAAATCTGGGTCTCAAAAAGGCCATTGAGGAACATCCAGACCTTATTATCTTGGATGTAATGCTTCCGGAAATGGATGGTATTGAAATCTGTCAAAAGATTCGGGCCAATAATATCACCTCGCCCATAATGATGCTCACCGCACGTTCCGAAGAAATTGACAAGGTCTTGGGATTGGAAGTGGGCGCCGATGATTACCTCACCAAACCTTTCAGCGTCCGTGAGTTTATTGCCCGCGTGAAGGCCATTTTCAGGAGACAGAAAATGGACCTAACGGAGCCATCCTCCGAAAAAGATGCAAAATTGATGCATTTTGACCGTTTGTCCATAGACATTGAATTGCGAAAAGTAATCTTGGATGGCAAAAAGATAGAGTTATCGCCCAAGGAATTTGAACTTTTGGTACTCCTATCCTCCAATCCCGGCAAAAGCTACGATCGCAGTAAATTATTGAACATGATCTGGGGCTACGATTTTCATGGGTACGAACATACCGTGAACTCGCACATTAACCGCTTGCGCTCTAAAATAGAACCCGATATGGGCAATCCAAAGTTTATCTTGACCACTTGGGGCGTAGGGTACAAATTCAATGAAGAGCTCATGAATACCTAACCGACCTATCATGAAAAACAATATCCTTTCCACCAGATTCATCTTAAAGCTCATGCTCTCCTTTATGGCAATTTTAGTACTTGCCGGGGTTGGGTATACTTTGATTTCCTTTTACCTCTCCAACAAATATTTTAACGAGACCACACAGCGTTTGCATGCCAATCTGGCCCAAGACCTTATTGATGAAAAATTCAAGGACACCCATCCTTTTGATTCAACGGGAACGGTGAACAAAGCCCTTTTTGGGGACATTATGCACGACATGATGGCCGTTAACCGCGCCATTGAGGTCTATTTGTTGGACAATGAAGGGCATGTGCAATACTCCGTTGTCCTGAACCATGACGCCCCTGAAACCAAAGAAAAAAAGATACATCTTGCTCCGATAAAGCAATTTATTGCCGAACAAGGTTCCCATTATATTTTAGGGGATGACCCCAAGGATTTGAGCAAGCAGACCATTTTTTCAGCGGCGCACTTCCAAAAGGAAGGGCATGAAGGGTACATCTATATTATTTTGGCAGGTGAAGATTTTCTGGCCACCCGAAGCGACCTCTTCAACAGCTATTTTATGCGATTGGGATTAGGGGGATCACTACTTACCCTGATCTTTGCAACCCTTTTGGGAGTTCTGGCCATTTGGCACCTTACCCGGAGTCTCAGAAAAATCATTTATGCTGCAAAACGTTTCCAGCAGGGCGATTTAAAATATCGTATAGCGAATGCGGAAAAGACCGATTTGGCCAATGTGGCCAGTACTTTCAATAGCATGGCGGACACGATTTTGGCCGATATTGAAAAGATAAAGTCCGTGGAAGAGCTACGACGGGAACTTATTGCCAATATCTCCCATGACCTACGGACACCATTATCCATAATCCAAGGATACATTGAGACCCTGCATATGAAAGGCCAAAAACTATCCCCCGAGGAAAGGGAAGAGTATCTGAAGACCATATCCAAGAGTAGTGAAAAACTATCCAAACTAATCTCACAGCTTTTTGAGTACTCCAAATTGGAAGCCAATCAAATACAACCCAAAAAAGAACCGTTTCTCATCAGTGAATTGGCCAATGACATCCACAGAAATTATTCGTTGTTTGCCAAACAAAAGAATATTGACCTAAAACTGTCCATGGCCGATAATATCCCTTTGGTCTTTGCAGATATATCGTTGGTGGAGCGGGCCATTCAAAACCTTATGGACAATGCCTTAAAATTTACCCCTCATGGAGGTACAGTTGTTGTAAAGATTGAAACCCTAAACAAGTATGTACAGGTCACCATCCAAGATTCGGGACCTGGTATTGCCAAGGAAAACCAAGCACTGATCTTTGAACGATACCGCCAAACCAAGATGGGGCAAGAAAAAGAAGGGGTGGGTCTTGGCCTGGCCATTGTAAAAAAAATCATGGAGATACATGATAGTCATATCAAGGTGTTGAGCCAACCCAATGAAGGGACTTCCTTTAGTTTTAGCCTTCCCGTTCACGTAATGAACTAAGCCAAAATCCTAGGTGGATATTGAAATCTATGTAGTATAAGATTCGTGTAGCGAAGCCCCCACTAAATATGGAACTTCATTTTTAAACAACTAGGTGAATTACAAAGCTTGAATATTCTCCCAGTACTACTCCGCAAGAAAAGAAAAACCACCAAGGGGGTTGGGGCGCCCCCATGGTGATCATGATGGGTTATACTTCCAGAACGGCGTTCTCTGTTCCGGCGTAATCGTTCCATTGGAAACGATCGGCCTCTTCATCATTGGTATAAGCGCCGTCTATAATGTATCTAAACTCGTAAGCGTTCTCCGTAGGAAGATCAAACGTTCCCTTGAAGATCCCGTTCTTCAATTTCTTCAGTGTGCTGCCCTTGGCGTTCCAATTGTTGAAATCGCCCACTACCGCAACCTTCTCTGCCTCCTCTGCAGGTACTGAAAAAGTAACCTTGCATACTGGCTTGCTCTTTAGGTATTGTTTCTTTATTGCCATGGTACCAAAAATTAAAATACAGGACAAAGCAATACATAAAACCGCTTATTTACAATAAGTTACCATCGATTTATCATATTGATAAAATCTGCCTAACCATAAGATCACTTTTGGTAAAATCGGTGGATGGATTTTCTCAAAAAGAAATTCCGGGCTTTAGTTCTTCAGCAATTTTGCAATGGCCTCGACTTCCTCCAAAGTGTTGTAAAAGTGAAAACTCAGTCGGATACCATTCCCCCGCAGGGCACAGACCACTTCTTCCTTGCTAAGCTTGTTGAAAAGTCGTTCATCCCCCTTGATGTTAAAAATGGTGCTATGCCCCTGCCGTTTTGCCACAGCTTCTTCCAAGAGGCCCAGTTCCATAAATTCTGTCTTCGCTTTTTGGGAAAGTTTGTCCAAGTGGGACTCTATATGCTGCATGCCGATGTTGTCCAAAAAATCCAACGAAAACTGCAGGCTCCCAAAATTGAAGGAATCCAAATGCCCGGGCTCCAAATACTTCCCAAAGGGAATGTTCTCCCGTTTGGAGGCGTCCCGGTCCACGGAACCGTTGCCTATGGTTTTTAAATCAAATCGGTCTTTTGCCCCATCCTTGACCAATACAAAGCCATTGCCATAGCCGGCCAACAACCATTTGTAGGCACTGGCCAACAGCACATCTATCCCGGAATCCTTAAAACTAAAGTCATGGGTTCCACAGAATTGGGTGCCGTCCGCTATGATCAAAAGATCGGGATGATCTTTTTTAAGTTGTTTCAGAAAATCAAGGTCAATCTTGATGCCGTTGACCCATTGCACGAGACTCAGGGCCAGGACATCAAATTTTCCTGTTTTTACTTTTTCAAGGATATGTTCTTCCATCAATTCATCGATTTCCACGTACTCCCTGGGAAAGTTCCGGGTCTCGAACGGCCAGTTGAGGGAAGGATAATCATTGTTCAAGAGCAATACCCGTTGGTCTTTGGGCAGACCTTCCAAAAGCATGTTGAGTCCCAGACTGAAGTTGGGCACCAAGGCCACATTTTCGGGCTTGCACTGGAAGAACTTCCCCACCGTGTCCTTGATCTGGGGCATACGCTCAAAACTCTTCGCCTTCATATCGCTCCCGCCGATCAGGTAGTCCAGGTCGTGCCCCTGGCGCCATTCCATTAGATCTTCACTTAACAATCCTGTTGCGGCCGTATTGGCATAGAGGCATTGGTTGAGCACGGGGAATTTTTTTCTTAGGCTTTGCATGACTGAGGTTTTGGATACAATTACGTTATCTTTGTTGCTAAAGATAGCCATTCCATGTTGTCCTTTGGTAAAAAGAAAAAGTCGCCGATAGATGTGGAGCAGCACGAGCTTTTGGAGTATGCGCAGAAACGCATCAAACAGAAGAAACGGTTGTTCTCCCACTTTGTCATTTTTTTGATCGGCTGCGTGTTTTTGATCTTGATCAACAAGATCCTTAAATACGGGGAGGCGTATGATTGGTTCGTTTGGGCCATCCTGTTCTGGGCGTTTTTGCTGGTGCTGCACACCTTCAATGTTTTTGTGACCCACAGGTTCATGGGACAGGATTGGGAACGCAGACAGCGGGAGCGGCTGGTGGAACTCCAAAAAAAACGCATTTCCGAAATCCAAAAGGAAATCGAGACGGATTTTCCCCTCTCCAACATCAATAAAAAAAAAGATCTGTGAAGCGACTCATCATTATAGCCGCGGCCGCCGAAAACAATGCTTTGGGCAAGGACAATGATTTGGTGTGGCACCTACCAGACGATTTTAAGCGTTTTAAGGCCCTTACCACGGGGCATAAGATCATTATGGGCCGAAAGACCTTGGAGAGCTTCCCCAAGGCCCTGCCCAACCGGGAGCACATCGCCATTACCCGCGATACCAACTACACCCCAAAGTTTCCCTGTACGGTGGTGCATTCGCTTGAACAGGCCATTGACCTGGTGGGCGACCATGAAACTGCCTTTATCATTGGGGGTGGAGAAATCTATAAACAGTCCATGGCCGTTGCCACGGATATAGAGCTCTCTCGGGTACACGATACTTTTGAGGCCGATACTTTTTTTCCTGAAATCGATGAAAAATATTGGAGCTTGGTCCAAGAAGAGCATCATCCAAAGGATGATAGGCACCAATACGCCTTTACCTACCTCACCTATTCCAAGAAATAAGCGTTAAAAATCCAGATAGGCCACTTGGGCACCGGGGTCATTGACCAACTTTTGGAGTACTTCCGTTTCCTTGTTGGAATACAGTATGTGCCGTGGAGCACTTTCGGTACGCTGTAGCAGGTTGCTTTTTTCCAGGACCGCCTTGGTCTGTCTTGCTACGGCTTCGCCGGAATCAATGATTGTGATATGGTTGGGAAGCATTTCCTTCAACAAGGGTATCAGATACGGATAGTGGGTACAGCCCAGCACCAGACAGTCTATATTTTGTTCCAGCATGGGGCCCACATATTTTTTAAGAAGCTCCTGCATGGCAGGTGAGTTTAACTGACCAGCCTCTATAAGTTCCACTAGCCCCTTACCTTCTTGCTCCAGTACGGTAATCCCTTCCGCAAACAGTTTTGAGGTATTGTGGAACAAACTGCTGGACAGCGTGCCCTTGGTGGCCAAAACCCCCACTTTTTTGGTCTTGGTATGGAGTGCAGCGGGTTTTATAGCGGGTTCTATACCAATAAATGGAACTTCATAGGTGGCCCGTAGATGATCAATGGCATTGGTAGTGGCGGTATTACAGGCCACTACAATGATCTTGCAATCGTGCTGCAATAAAAACTCGGTATTCTTGACGCTCAATTGGGTAATCTCCTCTTTTGACCTTTCGCCATAGGGCGCATTGGCACTGTCCGCCAAATAGAGAGTGTGTTCGTTGGGAAGCATCTTTTTGATTTCCCTCCAAATGGAGGTGCCCCCAACCCCTGAGTCAAAAATACCTATAGGTCTTTGCATGCTTAAAAATAACCACTGTTATGGTTTTGACATAAAAAAACCGCTTTACCTTTTGGGAAAAGCGGTCTATCCTTATTCTTCGGACAATGTATTTCTTAGAATCCCAATTCCTGCTTAACGGTAGGCAAAAGGTCTTTTCCTTTGGCCACGATCAAGCTCAATCCTGGGCTGGCATCGATAACATAGTCAAAGCCTTGAGCAGCGGCAACTTTTTCTATGGCCGCTTTGGCCTTATCGGAAATGGGGGCGAACAGTTCTTGTTGCTTCTTCTGCAATTCCTGCATGGCAGTTTGTTCGGCTTCTTGGATATTTTTCTCGAAACCTTGAAGTTCTAGAGCTCTTTGTTCGTTTTCCTCATTGGTTTTAGAGGTAGCCTCGTTTTGGTATTGGGTCAACTTATTTTGAAGCTCTTTCATGGAGCTTTGTATATCTGCCCTGTAGGTTTCCTGTAATTTCTTCAACTCAGCTTGCGCAGCCTGCATCTCCGGCATTTCAGACAACAATTGTTGCACATTGATGTGGGCAACCTTGCTCTGCGCATTTACAAAACCCGTAGCCGCTACAAACAAAACTAGGGCTACCGCAATTCTTTTTACATTTTTCATGGTTCTAAGTTACTATTTTGATGTTAAATTAAGTGTTTCAATATTATTGTTGTATTGAATCCTTTTCTTGTTCCTGCACTTTTTTCCGCTCATCCAATTTGGCCTGGCGTTTGGCTTCGCGCTCTTCCAATAATTTTTGTCTTCTGGCCTCGTAGGCTTTCTTGCGTTCCTCTCTCAGCTTCAACTGTTCGGTCCTTCTATCCTCGGCGGCCTGGGCCTTGGCATCCCGATTCTCTTCTGCCTGTTCTTGACGTTCCCTAAGGGCATCGCTTATATTATCATCGGCTTCTTCCTCCTCCATGAACTTCTCCAACCTGTTCCTTTCTTCCTGTTTCTTGTTGGAGGCGCTCACTTTTCTTGTTCGACCTATCTCCCGTAGGACCAAGTCACTGATATCGTGCCTTTTTTCGGAGTACAACATTACAACATCTGCCGATTTATCAAAAATAAAATCGTATCTTTTATTGCCTCCGATTTTCTGGACCTCATTGAAAACCTGGTCTTGAATGGGCTGTATCAACAACTGCTTTTGCAAGACCAAATCCCCTTGGGGTCCAAAACGGTCTTGTTGGTAATCCAACATTTCCTTTTCCAAAATCTGGATTTCCTCTTCGCGCTCGGCAATGAGTTCATCCGTTAAAAGGACCTTTTCCGCCATTAAATCTTTCTTCATCTGCTCAACAACACTCTGTTTGAGCTCAATCTCCTGCTTCCATTTTTGTGCCTTAGCCTCCAATTGGGTGGTAGCTTCCCGGTATTCCTCCACATTCTCGAGGATATATTCCATATCCACATATCCTATGCGAACTCCCCGCTGTGAAAAGCCGTAAAAGGAAGTCATCAAAACGATTAATGACAAAAGAACTTTGGTATTCATCTTTGTTTCCGCTTTTTTACATAGAAAATATCGTGCCAAAATAACTAATTAATTCAAAACAAGCTATTTATAAAATCAGCAAAACCCTATTTTCCTTAGATTAAAACTGCTGCCCGATGATGAAGTGCGTTTGCCAGCCACTAGGTCCTGTTGATTGCGGTCTGGCATCTGTATCGAAGCCATATCCAAAATCGATTCCCAAGAGTCCGAATGCCGGCATAAAAATACGTACCCCCACTCCGGCAGATCTTTTTAATTCAAACGGATTAAACTCATTAAAATTGTTGAATGCGTTTCCAGCTTCCAAAAACGACAATGCATAAATTGATGCCGAAGGTTTCAAGGTAAGCGGATAACGAAGTTCCAAAGAATATTTATTGTAGATGGTACCCCCATCTTGTTGTAGACTTCCCGTAATGGCATTGGTAATATAAGGGGTAAGGGCCTGGTTCTCATATCCTCTCAACTGTACCACGTCCCTTCCGTCCAAGGTAAAGTTTCCAAGACCATCCCCACCCACATAGAAACGCTCAAAGGGAACTGCTCCTATGTCATGGTTATAGCTTCCCAAAAAGCCAAACTCGGCATTGGTACGCAATACCAGTTTGTCCACCAAACGGGTATACCAATCTCCCTTGAACTTCACTTTGTAGAACTCCAAGAGTTTAAACCTCTCCTCTTCATTTCGTTCCAACTCGTCGCTCAATTGGGCAAACTCCAACTGCTCTTCTATGGAAGAAGGATTGGTCCCAATTTCATAAAGTCGTTCGGTAGCCGACTCAATATCGTTCTTCAGCTGCTTGTAATCCTTGTTGCTAAAGAGTGAATATGGTGGTGTAAACTTGGCGGTCAACTCAAAGTTGGATCCAGACAGAGGGAAAATCCTGCTGGGACCTTGTGAACTTCTGGATATACCAAAGGTATAGCTCAACGCATTGGAACTACCATTACCAAAATTAAAGAGACCAAGGTTGTAGTCGTTAAAATCGTACAACTGGTAGCTCAAAGAGTGGGACACCGTGAAGAAGTCATCGGGCCATTGTACCCTTTTGGCCAATCCTGCCGAGACCCCGGTTATGGAGAATCCACGATCTTTCTGCACATCGATCCTTCCTCGGTTATCATAACCCGTGGCAAACTGCTGTGTCCTGGATAGGGACAGATTGAACCGTACCGGCTTTTTACCGCCCAACCATGGTTCGGAGAAGTTCAAACTATATACCCGGAACGACCTACTGGCCTGCAAACGGAGGGCAAAGGTCTGTCCGTCTCCCATGGGAACGGGCTTGTAGGCCTCACCATTAAAGATGTTTTTCAAAGAGAAGTTACTGAACGAAAGTCCCAACGTACCTATGAAACCTCCACCACCAAAACCACCTTGTAATTCTATCTGGCTGGAACCGGCCTCTACCAGACTATATTGGATGTCCACCGTACCGGCGTTGGGGTCCGGGTTTTGAATATCCGGAACGATCTGCTCCGCATCAAAGAAGCCCAACTGCCCCAATTCCCTGATACTCCGAACAATATTGTCCTTGCTGTATTTTTGACCGGGACGGGTACGCAATTCCCTAAAGATCACATGATCATTGGTCTTATCGTTGCCCACAACCGTTACGTGATCCAAAAAGGTTTCTTTACCTTCTATGATCCTGATTTCAAAGTCTATAGTATCGTTCACCGCGGAAACCTCCACAGGATTGATACTGGAAAACAGGTATCCATTGTTTTGGTACTCGTTGGTCAAATCTTCCGCATCTGGTCTGGAGTCATCCGCAATCCTTTTTTTGAGCAATACCCCATTGTAGGTCTGCCCTTTACGGATTCCTAGTATTTGGCTCAAGTATCTATCCGAATACACCGTGTTTCCAACAAAGTTGATATCCCCAAAATAGTACTTGTCCCCTTCCTCTACCTTGATCTTAAGGTCGATGTTCTTTTCGTTGACTTTCACAAAGGTATCCGATAGTACCCGTGCATCTCTATACCCCCGTTCTGCATAGGCATCCACCAAACTGGAAAGATCTTCGTTGAAATCGTCCTTGATGTATTTTGATTTTTTCCAGAAGCGGTAAAACTTCTTCTTCTTGGTGTTCTTCAATGATTTGCGAAGACGCTTACCGGAAAGCTTGTCATTTCCTTCAAAAACAATGCTCCTGATCTTTACCTTATCTCCTTTTTTGACATTGACCACCATGTTCTGGGTATTGACCTCTGAAGTATCGGCCACGGTAGCGATGTTGACATTGGCATTGAGGTACCCTTGCTTTTTATACTTGTTCTGAAGGTAGTTCTTGGTGTTGGCAATTAAGCTTTCGGTGATTTTCTTCCCTTTTTTAAGGTCTGTATCATCCAAGATACCCTGCACCTTTCTCTTTTTTACCCCATAAACAGTTACATTGGAAAGCGTAGGACGTTCCAAAATGTTCAATTCCAAGAAAATCTTGTCATCCTCTATTTTGGTGTAATACATCTCCACATCACTGAACAGCTCCAAGCCCCACAGTTTCTTGATTACGGCGCTGATCTCATCCCCTGGTACGGTAATGGGCTGCCCTACACGTAAACCGGTGTACGTTTTAACCGTTTGTTCATTATAACTTTGAAGACCGGTAACGGTGAGTCCACCCAAAATATATTGTTTCCCATCCTCAAATGAAGTTTCCTGGGCAATGCTCTGTCCGGTGATAAATAATAAAGGAAGGAGTAGTTTCAGGTATTGCAGAATGGAATTTTGTCTACCCTTAACTGAGTTGTTCGCTAGTTTTTCCAAATCGTCGTTCTCTATTTTGGTAACTTAATATTGCTTCTACCAAATGATGCTCTCTAAAATCAGGCCAAAATACATCAATAAAATATAATTCGGCATAAGCAATTTGCCATAGTAAAAAATTGCTTATCCTACGTTCTCCACTGGTACGGATAAGCAAGTCCACATCGGGCATGAAATGCGTGTAAAGATGTGTATTTATAACGGTTTCGTCAATATTTTCGGGTGAAATTATATTATTTTTAACTTTGATAGCTATCTCTTTTACAGCAGTTTTCAACTCTTCCCGGGAGCCATAACTAAGTGCCAAGGTGAGTATCATTCCCGTATTTTCCGCTGTTTTTGAAATAACCTCCGAAAGTTCTTTTTGGGCCTTACTGGGCAGGGAATCTATGTTTCCAATGGCCATTAGCCTGATATTGTTCTTATTAAGGGTCTTTAATTCCTTCTTTAAGGAAGACACTAGAAGTTTCATGAGGGTTTCGACCTCTATTTTAGGCCTGTTCCAGTTTTCAGTGGAAAATGCATAGAGTGTAAGGCACTTTATCTGTAGTTTGGCACAATTCTCAACGGTGTTGCGCACGGCTTCCACCCCATTTTCATGGCCAAATACCCGAAGTTTCCCCCGTTGTTTCGCCCAACGGCCATTGCCATCCATAATGATGGCCACATGTTCTGGAAGTGGTTTGTCTTTGTTAACGTCCTCTAGCGTGTGCATGTCATTGAAAACAATCCTGGCAGGGCTTTCGTCCAAAGGTATACGTTAACGTAAAACCTGTGAAGACGTACCAGTCATCGCTCAATATATTCCCGAACCTAAACTGCTCGAAATTGGAACCTTCAGGGTTACTTGCGTCCAAATTGTCCGTAAATGTATATCTGGCCCCAATTTCAGCGCCAAGAATCAGGAATTGATTTAACCGATACTTTGCCCCAACCGTCATTGGAATTGCAAAACTACCTTCTTTTTGGTTAATATCCTGCACCTGGAGGGCATCAAAATACATAAAATCATATCTGAAGTAGCTGAAACCTGTGTATAGATAGGGGGTGAAGGCGGGTCCAAGTTTGTGAAGATTGTACTCCACAAAATTAAATTCTATCCCCAATGAGGCTTCAAGAACGGAATTATCCATCTCATACTCCCGCTGTTGCCGGGAAGGCATGCTGGATTTGGAATCGTCCGCAGTAAAGGTCCCATAGAGCACACTGGCACGCCATGCATACCGTTTGCTCTTGTTCCATTTAAAAAGACCTCCAAAAGCCGGGCCAGAAGGCAAGATATAGTTTGTGCGACCTACATCGCCCACCATATTGGCGCCACCCGCAAAGATTCCCACTTCGTAGGTCTGTGCCCCCAGCTTGAACATACTGCATAGAAAAATAGCCAAAACTATCCGCATACCAGTTAAAAAATTACGCAAGTTAAAAGTAAAGGAAAGTCAATAGGCCTACAGTTATAAACATTCTCCCTTGTTAAACAGTTTTTAGCTCCTTTTATTGTTTGTGAAAGGTTCAATTCCGTTTGTCCTCCCCCCAAAGCAATTTATTTCGAAGTGTTTTTAGAAAGCTTTCGGATGTGTACTCTATCATTTTGACCGTAAAATCCGATTTTCGTATCCTAATCTCCTTGCCGTTGGGAATATCTGCAATCCTGGAATCCAATGATACCAAATGGGTCTGTTCCCTCCCTGAAACCTTGAGCCGTATCTGGGTGTCATCTGAAATGACCAGTGGACGTGCATTAAGATTGTGCGGTGCAATTGGGGTAAGCACCAAGGATTTTGCCGATGGCGCTATGACCGGCCCACCACAGCTCAATGAATATCCCGTTGAACCGGTTGGCGTGGAAACAATGAGTCCATCTGCCCAATACGAGGTAAGGTATTCATCGTTTAAATATGTTTCCACCGTGATCATGGAGGTTGTATCCTTTCGGCTTACAGTAACCTCGTTCAAGGCAAAATTAAGATTCTCGAACTCGTTCAGGTCTGGATTCACCTCCACCTCAACCAAGGTCCGCTCCTCTACCGTATAGTGCCCGGCCACAAATTCCGTGACCAGTTTGCGCACATTCTCCTTTTTAAAGGTCGATAAAAATCCAAGCCTTCCCGTATTTACACCCACAATGGGAATGCCATAGTCCTTTATATAGGTCACCGCACGAAGCATGGTCCCGTCACCACCAAAGCTGATGAACATGTCAAAGGTGGCATCCAATCCTTTGGATTGTGTATAAGTACCTTGAATACGTCCCGTAGTACAGTCCGAAACCAGTTCATTAAATTTTTCCTCGACAAAAATCTCGGCATTCACCTTCTGCAGTTCGTGCAAAAGTTCCAGCATGCTGGTTTTGTCCTCTTCCAAAAAAGCTTGTCCGTAAATAGCGACCTTCATGCTAAACGTTAAGGTATTTTTCCAAATAATCCGAGCGTTGCTTCAGATCTTCCATGAATTGGTCATCACTGTTGCCAAAGACAATGGTATAGTTGTACCGTCTAAAGGTCTGGGCTACTTCATTAAGTCCTTGAGCTCCTATTTTAAGGGTAATCTGTACCACATCATTTTGGGAATCCGTGATAAAAGCCCCCAACAAACGGGCGTTGTTACTTTCCACAATTTGGGCTATCTCACTAAAGGAATAGTCCTTGATGCCGGTAGCGACCACAAGAATGGCCCCAGGCTCACTGAAAAATGGCGTATCAATAAATAAACTCACTACATCTTCAAGATCATAATAGCCGATGATGGTTTGGTTTTCATCCAAAACCGGGAGTATATTGGCCTCGTTTCTTGAGAACATCTCCAACACATCCAACCAAGAGGTTTCCTTGGTCACGAAAAAACTTTCCATCTCAAACCTAAAATCATCAATCCTCTTTTCAGGCTCAAAACAGGCTAGGTCATTTTCGGACAAAAGCCCCAAATAGACTCCATTTTCGGTGACAGCCACATGGGAGAAGGTCGTCTCTTCAAAAAAACGAATAACCTCCTTCAAGGTCTCGGACACCTCAAAAACGGGTACTGTGTTTATTATCTGGCTAAGAATCTGCATGTCATTTCTATTAGGCGCAAAATACTAATTTTAAATGGCAAAAGGCGTGCCTAATTCTTATTTTTGCCCATCTAAAAGAGAACTTCATGACAAAGTTGAGTGTTAACATAAACAAACTGGCAACTTTACGGAATTCACGGGGAGGCAATGTGCCCAACCTGATCACTTCGGCCAAGGATATCGAGTCTTTTGGTGCGGAGGGCATCACCATTCACCCCCGTCCGGACGAGCGCCATATTCGTTATCAAGATGCGCGTGACCTGAAAAAAGTGGTCACCACCGAGTACAATATAGAAGGAAACCCCATTCCCAAATTCATAGATTTGGTACTTGAGGTAAAACCCACCCAGGTAACCTTGGTCCCCGATGCCGAGGATGCCATTACCTCCAATGCCGGTTGGGACACCCTAAAGCACAAGGATTTTTTGGTGGATGTGATCAAAACCTTCAAGGAGAACGGGATACGCACTTCCATTTTTGTGGACCCCGATGTGAAGATGGTGCAAGGAGCTGCTGAAACCGGAACAGACCGTATTGAACTCTACACCGAGAGTTTTGCCCATGATTTTGCGGAAGGCAACAAAGAAGCAGGCATAAAACCCTTTGTGGATGCCGCCCAAATGGCCCATGAATTGGGATTGGGCATCAATGCAGGGCATGACCTAAGCCTGGACAACATTAAATATTTCAAAGAACATATTCCCAACCTCTTGGAAGTATCCATTGGGCACGCCCTGATTTGCGAATCCATTTATTTGGGTATTGAAAATGTGGTGAACATGTACCTAGACCGATTAAAGTAATGGAGTTATTGCATTCAAAAATATTGGGCGAAGGCACTCCCTTACTTATCCTTCACGGTTTTTTAGGGATGTCGGACAATTGGAAAACCTTGGGCAGTCAATATGCTGACAATGGGTTTCAAGTGCACCTTATTGACCAGAGGAACCATGGAAAAAGTTTTCATTCCCCCGATTTTGACTATGAACTGCTGGCCAGCGATGTAATAGCCTACATGGACCACCGCCAGATTGAATCTGCCCTCATCCTCGGGCATTCCATGGGAGGAAAAACAGCCATGCAAATCGCCACATCGCATCCCAACCGGGTGACCAAACTCATTGTTGCGGACATCGCCCCCAAGTTTTACCCACCCCATCATCAATACATTGTTGATGCTTTGGCACAATTGGATTTCGACAAAATTACAAGCAGAAAAGAAGCCGATGAAGTTCTTTCGCAACACCTCAAGGACTTTGGCATACGGCAGTTCCTTTTAAAGAACCTTCATTGGGTGGAACCTAAAAAAATGGGATTCCGGTTCAATTTTGAAGTCTTAAAAAACAGAATGGAAGAAATTGGGGACAATATTGGCGCTACGGCATCCTATGACGGACCTGCACTCTTTATTCGCGGAGACCGCTCCGAATATATCCTCCCCAATGACTATCCCGAAATCAAAAAACACTTCCCAAAGGCAGTCATAGAAACTGTGGACAATGCCGGACATTGGCTCCATGCGGAAAACCCCAAACAATTCTTTGAAAAGACATTACACTTCATGAATTCTTAAAATTGAGGGTTTTTTATTATGCATGCATAATTTTTTCAGCCATTTTATTGTCTGTATAACAATTTTGATATAGATTTGATTAAATGCGGTTTAACCCAAAATTTAACATAAGCTAACTCAACAAATACAGTTTGGATATGAAAAAGTTATTTGCCTTGCTTCCGTTCTTGGGCCTTTTTTTGGTTTCATGTGAAGACAATACCCCAATTATCGAGGAAACAACAGATCCGGTAGATTATACGGCCGGAAGTGCTGATTTCACAAAATATGTGGCGGTAGGAAATTCACTTACTGCGGGCTTTTCGGACAATGCCCTGTTCATGGCGGGTCAAGAAGCGTCTTTCCCAAACATGCTGGCCATGAACTTTGCCTTGGTCGGAGGTGGAGCATTTGAGATTCCATATATGGCAGATAATCTGGGAGGTGCCACCATAAATGGCGAAACAGACCTTAACATGGATGGCAGTCCCGATATTGGCAACAGATTAATTTTGGCTTTTACCGCAGATGGCCCGGCCCCTACCCCAATTTCAGGACAGGGAAGTACGGAAATCACCAATAAGCTATCAGGGTCTTTCAATAACATGGGGGTTCCCGGTTCCAAAAGTTATGAGCTACTTGCTCCCGGTTATGGGAGCTTGGCAGGTTTGGCTTTAGGTGCAGCCAACCCATATTTTGTCCGTTTTTCCTCCTCAGAAACCGCCACGGTGGTAGGGGATGCTGCAGCACAAGGCGCTACCTTTTTCTCGCTCTGGACCGGAGCCAATGACATACTTTTGTATGCCACAGGTGGTGGCGCAGGGTTAGATCAGACCGGAAATCCTGACCCAGGCAGCTATGCTAGAAATGATATTACGGACCCTAATGTATTTGCAGGTTCCCTTGATGCCATTCTTCAGGCCATGACCGCGAACGGAGCGGAGGGTGTTATAGCCAATCTACCCAACGTAACGGACATTCCCTATTTCACCACGGTCCCTCACAATCCTGTACCTTTGGATGAAGCTACAGCCACACTCTTAAACCAATCTTATGGTGCTTACAATGCAGGTGTTACAGGAGCCTTGAATTTCCTTGTCAGCCAGTTGGCAATCACCCAAGAAGAAGCAGATGCAGAAATAGCCAAAAGAACAATTACATTTTCTGCAGGCAGTTCCAATGCCGTTGTTTTATTTGATGAAGACTTGACTGATTTGACTGGTATCAACCCTGCCCTTGTCAGTATGAGACAAGCCACCGCAGAAGATCTTTTGGTACTGACCTCAAGTAGCTTCATTGGCACCTTGGCCAATCCTGCGGACCCTACCTCCATCAATGGGGTTGCCGTTCCCTTGGCAGATAAGTGGGTACTGACTCCGGAGGAACAAGCCTCTGTTGAAACCGCACTTACGGCATACAACCAGACCATTGAAGCATTGGCAACGGCCTATGACCTCGCTTTTGTTGACGCCAATACCCTTTTGAATAATTTAAAGACCACCGGTTTTCCACAAACAGATGGAAGTGTGGTCACGGCAACCTTTGCCACAGGCGGCGGGTTTTCATTGGATGGCGTGCATCCATCGCCACGGGGGTATGCAATACTGGCCAACGCCTTTACGGCAGCGATCAACGCAAAATACGGCTCCAATTTACCCAACGTAAACCCATTGGATTATACAGGATTATATATTAATTAAGAAGGAACCATATTTAATTTCATTATATTAAAGGCACCGTACAAACGGTGCCTTTTTTCAACCCTAAAATCAAAACCTCATGAAATTGATCCTAAGACTTTTATTGAATGCACTTGCCGTTGTTATACTTTCCTATGTTTTGCCCGGTGTGGGTGTGGATTCCATGATGACTGCGATCATTGTCGCCATAGTCCTTAGTGTCCTCAACTTTTTGGTAAAACCCATACTCGTTATTCTAACCCTACCGATTACCATTGTGACGCTGGGATTGTTCCTCTTGATCATCAATGCCATCATTATTCTAATAGCTGCCAATTTGATTGATGGATTCCAGGTAACCAGTATTTGGTGGGCCCTAATTTTTAGCCTTTTGCTCTCGTTTTTGCAATCCATTTTACACTCCGTTCTAAAAGAAGATGTATAGAATTCATTTTGTTTGGCATTCAAGGCTTTAAAAAGTTGCTGCCAAACGGAAAATGCATTACTTTTGCCTCCCATTTTTGAACAGCAAATTAGGTAGGAGATGAACATTACTAAAGAGCAGATTGACAATCTTAATGCAGTTGTAAAGGTCGAGATCAGCAAAGAGGATTATCAGGAGAACGTAGACAAAATCCTAAAAGACTACAGAAAACAAGCCAATATTCCTGGCTTTAGAAAAGGACAGGTCCCCATGGGGCTTATCAAAAAGCAGTACGGCAAAGCCGTTTTGGTGGATGAGGTGAACAAACTGTTGCAAGACAATCTGAACAAATACCTTACCGAGGAAAAGTTGGATGTGTTGGGCAATCCCCTTCCCAAACAACAGGAAAATTTTGATTGGGACAGCGAAAATCTTGATTTTGAATTTGAATTGGGATTGGCCCCAAACTTTGACGTTCAGCTGAAGACCAAAAAAGCCGTAACCCAGTACAAGATCGTTGCCGACAAAAAAATGATCGAGGAACAAGTGGAACGTATCCAAAAACAATACGGAAAACTGGTCTCCAAAAACGAAGTAGGTAAAAACGACGAAATCACTGGAACCTTTGTCAACGAAGCAGAGGAGATAGAACATAAAACCACTATTGAACTTAGCAAGGTAAAGAGCAAGAAAGCCACTGACGCCTTGGTCGGCAAAAAGGTTGGTGAATCCGCAACCCTTTCCACAAGGGGATTGTTCAAGGAAGATTACCTGTTGTCCAGCGCATTGGGAATCAGTGCGGACAAGGCTGAAAAATTGAACATTGATGTAACCTTCACCATTGAGGAAATCAATGAAAGGGAGCCTGCTGCCCTAGACCAAGAGCTGTTCGATAAATTGTTCGGAAAAGACAATGTAAGCTCTGAGAAAGAACTAAAGGATCGTATCAAGGAAGACTCTGAAAAGCAGTTTGAGCAACAAGCCGATCAGAAATTATTGAACGATGTTACCGAAAAGCTTATTGATGAGACCCAGTTTGAGCTTCCTGCCGAGTTCCTGAAAAAATGGATCCAGATCAGCGGTGAAAAACTTTTGACCGATGATGAGGCCAAAGAAGAGTTTGAAAAGTCTGAAAAAGGACTTCGTTATCAACTTATTGAAGGTAAAATCATCCAAGAGAACGACCTTCAGGTTCAGTTTGATGAATTGAAGGAGTTTGCCAAAGGCTTCATTAAATCCCAAATGGCACAATACGGCCATATGGATCCCAAAGAAGAGGAGTTGGAGAACATTGCCACTAGGGTTTTGGGCAACCAAGACGAGGTAAAAAGACTCTCTGAGCAGTTGATGAGCCAAAAACTATTGGACCTATACAAGGAAAAGGCCAACCTAAAGGTGAAGGAAGTCAGTTATGACGACTTTATCAAGGAAGCCTACAGCTAATCTTGGGCTAAAAGAAAATTAAGTATCTTTACGGTGCCGAAAAGCTGTTTTTTCGGCACCTTTTTTTTAAGAAAAATTCAACACCATCCCATGGATTACGGAAAAGAATTCAAAAAATACGCTACCCAGCACCACGGCATCAACAGTATGCATTATGACAATATCATGAGCAGCATGTATCCCGTGAGCATGACCCCTAACATCATTGAAGAACGGCAATTGAACGCCATTGCCATGGATGTTTTCTCAAGATTGATGATGGACCGCATCATCTTTTTGGGAACGGGAATCAATGATCAGGTGGCCAATATTGTGCAGGCACAGTTGCTTTTCTTGGAAAGTGCCGATGCCTCCAAGGACATCCAGATATACATCAACTCCCCAGGTGGAAGCGTTTATGCCGGATTGGGAATCTATGACACCATGCAGTTCATAAAACCTGATGTTGCCACCATATGTACGGGTATCGCTGCTTCCATGGCTGCTGTACTTCTTTGTGCCGGTCAAGAGGGAAAAAGAAGTGGTTTAACCCACTCCAGGGTCATGATACACCAACCTCTTTCGGGAGCGCAAGGACAGGCGAGTGATATTGAGATTGCGGCCAAAGAGGTGCTCAAGATAAAAGATGAGTTGTACGAGATCATATCCAAACACTCTGGTCAGTCTTTTGAAAAAGTATACGAAGACAGTGATCGAGATTACTGGATGAAGGCCAAAGAAGCCAAGGAATATGGTATGATCGATGAAATCTTGGTCCGGGAAAAATCCTAGGGTAAAGAACTGAAACCCATTAAAAGCAACCTGATAACGTAGACCAAACCCATTTTTTTTACGTTATTAGTGGTTGGAACATATATGTTGATTTGATATTGATATGGCAAAGGAAAACTTGGAATGTTCATTTTGTGGTAGAAAAAAGCCTGAAACCAATCTGCTGATTGCAGGGCTCGATGCACATATTTGTGACCGTTGTATAGAACAGGCACATAGTATTGTTGCTGAGGAATCCAAACAATCCAAAAACCAAGATCTCTCCTCCGAATTGGTCCTTAAAAAACCCATGGAGATCAGGGACTTTTTGGACACTTTTGTCATTGGACAGGAGCGTACCAAAAAAGTCATGTCCGTTGCGGTCTACAATCACTACAAGCGATTGTTACAGCCCAAGAGCAAGGACAACGACGTAGAAATCCAGAAGAGTAATATCATCATGGTAGGGCAGACCGGGACTGGAAAGACCTTGATCGCCAAGACCATTGCCCGTATGCTCAATGTACCCTTGGCCATTGTTGATGCCACGGTACTTACCGAAGCGGGATATGTTGGGGAAGATGTGGAAAGCATTCTTACCCGCTTGCTCCAAGCTGCCGATTACAACTTGGAAAAAGCCGAAAGGGGTATCGTTTTTATAGATGAGATCGATAAAATCGCCCGAAAGAGTGATAATCCCTCCATTACCCGTGACGTATCGGGGGAAGGAGTGCAACAGGGACTTCTAAAATTATTGGAAGGCACCGTTGTGAACGTTCCACCTAAAGGTGGACGAAAGCATCCCGACCAGAAATTTATCGAGGTGAATACCGAAAACATTCTTTTTGTTGCAGGTGGTGCCTTTGATGGAATTGAACGAATCATCACCAAACGTTTGAACATGCAGGCGGTTGGGTATAGCGCATCAAAAGCGGAAGAAAAATTGGATCAGGAAAACATCCTCCAATACATCATTCCCAAAGATTTAAAAGAGTTTGGTCTTATTCCGGAAATCATTGGAAGGTTGCCTGTGCTCACGCACATGAACCCCCTTGATGCCAAAACCTTGCGAGCCATTCTTACCGAACCTAAGAATGCCATCATCAAACAGTATGAAAAACTGTTCAACATGGATGACATTAAGTTTACCATTACCGAGCAAGCCTTGGACTACATTGTGGAAAAGGCTGTGGAATACAAGTTGGGTGCCCGAGGACTTCGTTCCCTTTGTGAGGCCGTTTTTACCGACGCCATGTTCACCCTTCCCAGCAGTGATGAGACTGAATTCAAGGTAACCAAGGCCTATGCGGAGGAAAAACTTTCCTACGAGACCATCAAAAAACTAAAAGTGGTTTCCTAAAGGTTAAACCGCTTTTCGGGTAACTTGCTCCAAGAGTTCCATGCATACTTGGGAGATGATTTTCTCATCAGAGTACAACTGATGTCCAAAATTTGGAATCACATTGAGGTCTGCACCCATCTTTTTGGCCCATTCATGGGTAGGCTTAAATTCATCGGATTCCCCATATACCAAATTCAAGGAAGTATCAGGTCTATCGTTCTCCAACCGAATCCTTGTGGCTGAAATGGCCGTCAAAGATTTCATGGGCAATCCCTTTAAGGCGGCCTTATACGCTATGGTACCTCCAGTACTGAATGCGAGATAATGTGCTGGCGCCGATTCCTTCTTCAATAAGTGGGCCACAGCCGTATCAATCCCCCCTTCCACAAAAGCCCTATGGATATTCTCTTCAGTGGATATGGGCACATCAATATTGCCCAATTGCTGACTGTCATGAAAGACAATGTCATAATATTGTTGCAGATATCCAAAATAGGAAGCAATCCAAAGTCCCTTCTTGGCTCCCCACATATCTGAAACAACAACGAGTTTTTCTGCCATGATGTAATGGTTTAGTGTTTGTTCAAAAGATTTGCATGGGGAATTTCAACATTAAACGGAGAAAGACCATTTTTATTTGTCCAAAAGAAACCTTTGTTCGATAAAGGGTCAAATATTACGAAAACGTTTTCGTAAAACAAAGGTAAACTACAAAATAAGCCGATTTATTGCATATTCATTTGCAGCAACTCATCCAAATAAGCCCTTTCATTGGACAATCGCGGTATCTTGTGTTGCCCACCCAACTTGTTTTTGGATTTCAACCAATCATGAAACAGGTTCTTTCTTGCCATATGCACCTTGGGCATTTTTAAGGTGATGTTATTATATCGTTTGGCCTCATAATCTGAATTCAATGATTTAAGTGCATTGTCCAAAAATTCGGTAAAGTAGGCGATATCTTCCGGTGGTTTCCTGAATTCAATGATCCATTCATGGGCTCCCTTATCGTTTCCGGTCATAAAAATGGGTGCTGCTGTATAGTCCATGATCTCAGCATCGGTCTTCTGACAAATCTGCTTCAGGGCCTCTTCGGCATTTTCAATGATGAGTTCCTCCCCAAAAGCATTGATATGGTGTTTGGTTCGCCCTGTGATCCGTATCCTATACGGATCTTTGGAAGTAAATCGTATGGTATCCCCTATTTTGTAGCGCCAGAGTCCTGCATTGGTAGTGATGACCATAGCGTAGTTGATCCCAAGTTGCACCTCCCACAACGGAATGGCACTATCCTCATTTCCATAAGAGTCCATAGGGATGAACTCGTAGAAAATCCCATAGTCCAACATCAACAGCAGATCATCGGAATTATTTCTATCCTGAATCCCAAAGAAGCCTTCGGAGGCATTATAGGTTTCATAATAGTTGAACTTTTTTCGTGGCAACAGGTTTTTGTACTGGTTCTTATAGGGAATAAAACTTACCCCACCATGAAAATATACTTCCAGATTTTCCCATATCTCAAACAAATGGTTCTTTCCGGTTTTCTCCAACACTTGATTGAGCAATACCAACATCCATGAAGGCACCCCGGCCAAACTGGTCACGTTCTCCCGGATACTTTCCTCTATAATGGCCTCCAGTTTGGATTCCCATTCGCTCATCAACGAAACTTTGTTGCTTGGCGTACTGCTGTATTCGGCCCACAAGGGCATATTGTCAATCAATATGGCGGAGAGATCGCCAAAAAAAGTGCCATTGTCCTCATAAAGTTCCTTGCTTCCCCCCAACCTAAGGCTCTTCCCTGTGAACAGTTGGGAATTTTCGTTATTGTTCAGGTAAAGGCACAATAGGTCTTTACTAGACTTGTAATGACAATCCTCCAAGGCTTCCGAGCTCACCGGAATAAACTTGCTCTTGGCATTGGTGGTACCGCTGCTCTTGGCAAACCATTTAATGGTGGTGGGCCAAAACAGGTTCTGCTCTCCCTTTCTGGTCCGTTCTATCAACGGGGCAATATCCTCATAACTTACAATGGGCACCCTGTTCTTGAATTCATCATACTTGGGCATATCCTTAAACCCGTACTGCTTCCCGATCATGGTATCTTCGGAAAAATCCATCAAATGGCGCAAGACCTCATCCTGAACCTCCAAGGGGTACTTTAGAAAAAGTTCTATCTGGTGATAACGCTTCCGTAGTAACCAAGAAGCAATGGAATTGAATAATGGTATTGGCATTTTAGGTATATTTAACCAAGAAATTCAGTTGGGTGCAATAGCTAAAATAGCTTTTCTGCCCCGCATTTTCAAATCAGTTTTAAACATTCATTCCACTATGCTTTACGAAGGGGTCCTGCGCAAGATGCAAACCGAAAATGGAAGTCCCATCCAATATTTTTTGGTCTTTGAGAACGATTTCATCAACATGAACCAAGCTCTGGACAAAGAGGTTCAGATTGATTTCATCAAATTCCAATGCCTGAATTGCGGACAGGACCGTCCCATCTACAGACAAGGATTCTGCAAGACCTGTTTTTATGAAACCCCAACTGCCGGGGAATGGATCATGAAACCCGAGTTAAGCACGGCTCATTTGGACAAAGAGGATCGTGACTTGGAGTTTGAAAAAAAGATGCAGCTGCAACCACACATTGTCTATTTGGCCAATTCCAGCAATGTAAAGGTGGGAGTAACCCGAAAATCGCAGGTCCCCACCCGTTGGATCGACCAAGGCGCCCACGAGGCCATTGAAATTGTGGAAGTGCCCAACCGCTATTTGGCCGGTATAACGGAGGTGGCCTTAAAAGACCATGTGAGCGACAAGACCAGTTGGCAGAAAATGCTGAAAAACGATATTGAAGATCTGGACCTGACCGAATGGCGCACCAAACTGAAACCCTATATCCCGGAAGAAGTCTCCCAATATTTTATTGAAAATGATAAGGAGACCCACTTGGAATTTCCGGTATTGCAATACCCGGAAAAGGTAAAAAGCCTCAATCTGGACAAGACTCCAACTTACAAGGGAGTCCTGAAGGGCATTAAGGGACAGTATTTAATTTTTGAGGACAACACCGTATTCAATGTACGGGGCAGTGAAGGGTATTATGTAGGGATAACGATCAACTAAACAGTTTTAGGTATCTTACAAAGCAAATCTGTAAAAATCTAATAACTTACACTTATAAACTCAAGAAATGCTAAAAGAAGTACTGCAAACTCTCAAAATGCTGAAACGCATTGAGAACCCGTCCCAAGAAGTACAGGATTCATTGGATTTTTTGGAGCAATCCGTGAAAACCAAAACAAAGGAAAGTTTACTTGACCTAATGTCCATCGGCGATGTTATTGGCTATGACGAACTACAGGATAGCCTTAAGGAAATGGTCAATTTTTTGGAAAAAATGAAAAATAAGCCCCAATAGCAGCATAGGAAGAACTTGACCGCACATATGGGAATTGGTATCCACTGAAACCAAGACAAGGCCCAAAGCCTTTGTTTCATATAACCAAAACCAAACCGGATGAAAAAATTTCCCAATGCTTTCGTCATACTCATTGCTGTCATCATTTTTGCATGGATCCTAACGTACATTGTCCCACAAGGAAGCTACCAACGGATACTGGATGAGGCAACCGGAACCACAAAAGTCCTGAACGACTCCTACCAAACGGTCACTTCGGAACATCTCTCCCTTATGGACCTGATTCTCTCCATCCCAAGAGGAATCATAGGCCGGGCAGATGCCATAGTCCTGATCCTTTTGATTGGAGGTTGCTTTTATGTCATTGAAAAAACCGGGGCCCTCAACCAAGGTTTGGTAAAACTGGTCAAAATCCTGGAAGGCAAAGAAACCTTGGCATTGATTTTGGTCACGGCCCTTTTTACCGCAGGTGGGGTCACCATAGGCATGCAGGAAGAAGTCATTGCCATGATACCCATTTTGCTCTTGTTCGGGAAAAGTCTTGGCTATAATACGTTCTCCATTATACTCATGAGTTATGGATCAACGGTCATTGGCAGTTCTTTTAGCCCATCCAACCCCTTTGGGGTTATGATTGCCCAAAAAGAGGCCGGGCTCCCATTACTTTCGGGCAGTCAGTTTAGACTTGTGGTTTTAGCAGTGGTTCTTGTCGTATGGATAGCCTTTATTATTCGATACGCCAACAAGAACAGGATTGATAAAATAAAGATGCCTTCCGCTCACGAGTCCATGACCACACGAAGCAAGATCATATTGTCGCTCCTCGCATTGACCTTCTGTGGCGTTATTTATGGCCTTCTGTTTTTGAATTGGGATTTCAACGAAATGTCTGCCTCCTTTTTTGCCTTGGGCATCGTGGCAGGACTCATTGGCCAACTGGGTGTCAACGGTACCGGCGAATCCTATATCGATGGATTCAAGGAAATGATGTTTGCCGCCATACTATTGGGGCTCGCCAATAGCATTTCGTTGCTCCTAAAAGAAGGCATGATCATGGACACCATTGTATATGCCCTTTTTGGGCCATTGAAATATCTTTCACCTTCGGTATCTGCCGTCTCCATGATGATTGCCCATTCATTTTTGCACTTTCCGGTACCCAGTTATTCGGGGCAGGCGGTTTTGACCATGCCCATATTGGTCCCGCTTTCAGATTTAATAGGAGTATCCAGACAAACCTGCGTTTTGGCCTATCAATACGGAGCTGTAATGGCCGATATGATCGTGCCCACCAATGGGGCACTCATGGCAGTTTTGGCGCTTTGCAATATCCCCTATAACAAATGGTTGAAGTTTGCCCTTAGACCTACCTTGCTCATTGTATTGATTGCCGCCATTGCTTTGGTGGTGTCCGTAGCCATAGGGTATCAATAGGACCAAATACATGTGATGTTCAAAAAATAGTTAGATTAGTTTCCTAAAACCAACAGGAACCACCAACCAACACCTATGCTAAAGCTCTTTAGAAAAGTTAGAAAACAACTGATCGCCGAGAAAAAAATCAGGAATTACCTCCTATATGCCCTTGGGGAAATCGTCCTTGTAGTGATTGGCATTCTCATTGCCTTGGCCATTAACAATGCCAATGAACAAAGCATAAAACGGCAAAAAGAACAGGTATACCTTAAAGGCTTAAAAGAAGAGTTTGAGACCAGTAAATATAAATTGGAAGAGTTGATCAAATTCAACAAGAACAGCTATAATGCAGCTACTGAAATTGTAAAGATCATGGACCAAAACGAAAGTCCTTCGGAGGAAAAGTTGTCCGAACTGTTCGTTACCGCCTTTGCCTATGATATCTTCTTCAACCCCAACAACTCACTTCTCAATGAAATGGTAAATTCCGGAAGTCTTAAGGACATCACCAATAATGCTCTACGGATAAAACTCACCAATTGGATCGCCACCATAGACGACATTTCCAATCAAGAACGAATGCAGGACGAGCAACGAAACAGTACCGTCAATGCTTTTAGGGATGAAGGCCATAGTATCCGAACCATTCTGGACCATACGGGCATGTCCGAAAAAATGGGAATCCCTATGGGTGAAAAGGCCATGAGCAATTTATCCGTTTTGGAGTCCATTGCCTTCCAAAACAACATTCTAATGTTCATCATTACAAGTCAATCCACGGAAACAGAACATTACAATCCCTTGATGTTTCAGTTGGAATCCATTCTAAAAGTGATTGACCAAGAATTGGAACATTAAAAAAAGGTGCGGTTAAAACCGCACCTTTTTTTAATTGACGGTATCCTTTTTCTTTTTCAACAATCCCCCCAGAATGGACTTGGCCGTATTCTTTACCGGGTCCTCCTCGGTCTTGGTGGTTGTGGTATCTTTTGCTTTATCGCCTCCCAAAAGGTTGCCCAAGGTTTCTTTAACCCCTGAAGATTGGGTGGCAGTGGAATCGGTATTATCTTTCTTGAACATATCGGACAACAGGTCCTTGGCCTTGTCCTTTCCTTGGTTGACCAATTTCTGTTTTTGGATTTCCACCAGTTTTGTGGTCAAGGTCTTTACACTTGAGGTCAGATCGGTGGTCACGGTAGGATTGGTAAAATTACCCCCAATGTTCGCCGTAACAGGAATAGTGACCTCCTTTAAACTTTCATCGTTCATTTGCGCAATGAGCTTGTTTACCTCATTCCCCAGATATTTGGCCGGCACATCCAAGGTGGCCTTGTACTGCATCTGACGGTCAAACGAATGGCCTCCATCCACATTTACGGCTATATCCTTGTACTTTACAGTAAACGGCTTCACCTTTACGGTACCGTTGTCAAAACTCAAGGCAGTCTTCAATCCTTGTAGGTCAATGTCCTTGGTGTTCAAAAAGTTCAGCTTACTGTCCAAGGCCGAAAGCAAGGGCGCTTTCTGGGTATCCACTTTAGTGGATAGGAGTTCTGCCAACAAATCCCCGGAAATGGTGGCCAAGTTGGGTGTGAAATCGTCCTTCAAATTTCCACCGATCTTAATTTGGGAATTGAGTTTTCCCTGAAGCGCCTGCGCCAATGGCGTAAGTGCCTTGAACAATTCCAATGCTTGGAATGACTCCCCAATATTAAAATTGCTCATCCCCAAATCCATGTTGAAGGTTGATGCTTCTTCTTTGGTGGACACGGACCCTTTCATCCCCAAAGTACCTCCAAAAAGGTCCGAGGTTAGGTTCTCAACCGTGGCCGTTTCATCCTTGATGATCAACTTGCCCTTTACATTTTTCAGTTTTAGGTTGTCATACAAAACCGTTCCCGCCGTGGCGTCAATGGTACAATCCAAAAAGGATGGGATTTTAATGCGCTCCCCCCCTTCTGAAGTGGTAGTGGTCTCGGCCTCTCCTTCTTCTTGCGTGGCTTCCTCCACCATAAAATCATTCAAGGCAAAGGTATTGGAGGCCAACGAAAAGTTTCCTTCCACTTTTTCATCGTTGAACATAAACCCAAGTAGGTTGGTCAATGTACCCTTGGCATCAAAATCCGTGCTTCCCGTTTTTCCTTTAAAGGAATCCAGGGTGACCGTATTGGGATTAAACGTAACGAAAGCGGTGTTGATGGCCACCGGATTCTTGAGTTCCTCCGAAGCGTACTCAAAACCGGAGACCGATGCCTTCCCGGTTGTTTTGGTATTCTGATAACGTTTCTTCTCCAATGATTCCATATCAAAGGCCGTGGTCACATCCGCATTCAGGATACCTTTTAGGTTGTAATCCTCAGGTACGGGATAGGCTTGGGAGATATTGGCCAGATTGATCTTGCCATCCATATGGGCATCCACCTTGGTGTTCCCCATAAGGTCACGGATCTTGGAGGTCAGGTTGAACTTGTCCTGATCTATGGTAAACGACAATCGTTTGATGTCCACATAGGTATCTTCAGTGATTCCCGTGGTATTGTTGATCTCGGTGTCAATGAATACATTCTGCACCGATTTGGGCAGGTCCGGATATTTGAAAGAGGCATTTTCAGAATTGATCTTGATGTTGAACGCAGGAATATGGGTGTCGTCCACAATACCCTTGAACTGCCCGTTCACCTCAAAATTTCCAGTGGTCTGCACCGTTTCTATGTTTTTGGAATAAGCCTCAGGAATCACGGCCAAAAAGTTCTTAAAGTCGGAAGATGGTGTTTTGAAGGTTACATCCACTTCCTGATTATCGTCATTCAACTTTACAAAACCATCAAACACCAAGGGCAATTGGTTGATCATGGCCTTGTTCTCCAAAAAGGAGTATTGGTTTTCCTTCAGGTCGATATCGATCAAGGCATCCAAGGACACCTTATGGTTATTGAGATATTTTGTGCTGTCCATTTCAAAAGACACCAAAGCATCGGTCAAAGTCTTCAACTGCGATTTTTCCAAGGAAAGGTCCCCGGTTCCCGAATGGTTCATTTCCAGCAGGGCCAAACGCATTCCCGTGGCCATATCGTCATAGATGATTTCAGAATCGGTAATGGCATAGGCATCCATGGCCAAAGTAAAATTGTCACCAGAACCTTCAGATGCATCGGTCGATGCTGATTCATCTGCCTTGGCAATGTCGTAATTGGCATTCTGGTTTTCATCCACTTTTATGTGAAGCTTGGCCTTGTCCACATTCAAACTTTGGATGACAATGGGTTCGTCTGCAGATTTAAAGAGCTCCTTGATGGACATCTTCAATTCAATCTCGCCAGAGGCAAATAGGGTATCCCCTTCAAAAGGGGCCTTGTTGACCAAAGAAATGTTGGTGAGTTCCACATTGGCATTGGGAAAGCTTTTGAGCAAGCTCAAATCGGCCTCCTCAAAATCCAAAGTGGCATTAATACTGTTGTTCACCTTGTTTTTAATGATCTGCTCAATTTTTCCCTGGAGGAAAAAGGGCAGTGCAATGATCAAGGCTAGTAGGACAAGTAGGGTTATTCCGGTAATCTTCAGGACTTTTCTCTTCATAAGATCATGTTTTACAACAAATTAAAGGAGAAGATTTTAATCCAACGGAATCTCTTCCCCTATTTTTAAGTTAAATCTTTTCCGCATCAGATATACGAAAAAATAGAGCAGAGGGGTGTCGAACACCGCAATGATCACCTTGAAAATAAATCCACTGATGACCAATCCGTAGAACTTATCCCAGGGCAGTACCCCAAAAATGCAGAGCAGGCCCACTACGGTAAACGTATCCACAAACTGCGAGGTAAAGGTGGAAAAATTGTTACGAAGCCATAGCATCCTGCCATTGGTGACCCTTTTCCAGAAATGGTAAATGGAGATATCTATGTACTGTGCGGCCAAGTAGGCCAACATGGAGGCCAAGACCCCCAAAGGGGACAAGCCAAATACCTTGGTGAAGGCAACATCATCCACAGGGGAAGAGGGTATGGCAGGAACATAATTGCCCAACAAAATGATCGCCATGGAAAACACCGAGGCAAAAATCCCGGCGGTTACCACCTGATTGGCCTTTCGCTTTCCGTAAATCTCAGAAATGAGGTCCGTGATCAAAAAAGTAATGGGATAGGGCAAAATCCCCACCGAAAGTTCAAAAAGGGGTGCCCCAAAAACGGTGATTTCGCCAAAGGGGTTCCAATAAAAGAATTTTTGAAAAATAAGGTTGGACACCACCAAGGAAGTGATGAACAACGCCCCCATATAGAGATAAATCGAAAACGCTTTTTTCTTATCGCTTTGCGTCATCCGTTTATTTTATGTTGAGACTGAAAGGCATCCGGGCCTGGACTCCCTTTTGTTCCGAGGCTTGTTTGAATTCCTTTAGGATTTGATAGGCTTCGCCGCCAATTTCCTCTTTGATCAATGACGTTTTTATTTTGGACTCCATGCCGCCCAAGTCGTCCATGAACCGTTCAAAATTGGATTTGTATTTGGGGTATTTCCGAATGCCATAGGCTCCCAACCCGGCCATATCCGCTGCAGCAGTTATCGCATCATCCAAATTACCGAGTTCATCCACAAGTCCATTGGCTTGGGCATCCACCCCACTCCATACCCTGCCTTGGGCCAAG
This sequence comes from Flagellimonas olearia, assembly GCF_004150225.1. Taxonomy (NCBI): domain Bacteria; kingdom Pseudomonadati; phylum Bacteroidota; class Flavobacteriia; order Flavobacteriales; family Flavobacteriaceae; genus Flagellimonas; species Flagellimonas olearia. The sequence goes on from NZ_ML142911.1 coordinate 270,869, forward strand.
GAGTCCACTTGGGCCATGCTCATTTTTCTGCCTTCGGCCACACGCTCCAAAAAAGTGTTGTAGGTATCCTCTATACCCTCTTGGACCACATCCCGGAACGAATCGTTCATGGGTTCGAACAGCGAATAGTCCACCGAATTTTTATTGGTCCCCACTTGCTCGGCATTGATTCCTATGTTTCCGGCCAGTTCGTGGATATTGGGAATGGTTCCAAATACACCTATGGAACCTGTAATGGTAGTGGGTTCTGCAAATATTTTGTCTCCGGCCACTCCAATATAATACCCCCCGGATGCTGCCACGTTTCCAAAGGAAACAACCACCGGTTTCACTGCCTTGGCCAGTGTAATTTCACGCCAGATGATATCGGAAACCAAGGCACTGCCCCCTGGTGAATCCACTCGAAGCACTATTGCTTTGACATCTTTGTCATTCTTTGCTTTGTGCAGGGCATCCACCATAAGACCCTGCCCCAAAAAATCCTTTCCGCCATCTCCATAAAGGATTTCTCCTTGGGCATAGATCACGGCTATTTTATCCGTACCGGTATGTACTTTTTCCCAATGGGCCAGACGAACGTATTCTTCAAACTCAATATAGTTTAGATCCTCACCTTGACTTACCCCCATTGCATTGCGCAATAGGTTTTCGTACTCATCAAAATGCAAATCGCCATCAATCAATCCGGAGGCCACTGCATATTTGGGAGTCCTGCCTCCCAGGGTATCTGCAATGATATTTAGGTTTTCCCGGCTTATATTTCGGGTGGCCGATACATCATCCACAATAACATCCCAGATGGAGGTGATCAACTCCTTGATCTGCAAACGGTTTTCAGCACTCATGGTATTGGACAAAAAGGGTTCTACCGCACTTTTATACTTCCCGTGCCGGATGACCTCCATTTTTACCCCAGTTTTTTCCTGAAAATCCTTGTAATAGAGAATTTCTGTGGAAAGTCCCTTAAAATCCAATGCACCAACGGGGTTCAGGTACACCTCATCGGCCACACTGGCCAGATAGTAGTCTTTTTGGGTATAAAAGTCCGAATGGGCCATCACAAATTTCCCGGAAGACTTAAAATCCAGCAGCGCTTCCCGAATCTCCCGCGTCTGGGCCACTCCGGCCTGTAAAAAGCTCGTGGTTAAACTAATGCCCCTGATATTGGCATCTTCCTTGGCCACTTTTATGGCATGGATGATTTCGTCCAATCCCATTTCCTCGTCCCAAAGACCCGCAAAGGGACTGTTCTCGTCCTTTCCAGTATAATCCATGATCGGCGCCATAAAACGCAACTCCAGAATCGAGTTCTGTTTTACCACCACTCCATCTTCCATATTGCCGATCAGGGCAATAAAAATGAGAAACATCCCCATCACAATTCCAAAGGCCACCAAAGATCCCAAAATAGAGGCCAAAAGGTTTCTTAAAAAGTTCATCCAGCATAAATTTATTCCACCCCAAATATAACCATTGTTCCATTGTTTTGTTTACTTTGTCCTTTTGATATGGGTCAATCTCAACACGTATATCTTTCACTGGGCAGCAATCTGGGCAATCGGTACGCAACGATCCAGAAGGCGCTTTTTCGAATTCAACGTGAGGTCGGTGATATTTTGGCCATTTCTTCCGTTTATGAGAATCCAGCCGTGGGGTTTGATGGCGATGATTTTCTGAACATCTGCGTTGCCTTGGTGACCCCGCTGTCCCCTTCGGAGCTTTTACAGGCGGTTTTACGGATTGAAAAGGATTTTGGCAGAGATCGTACGCAAAATACGGGCTACCAATCCCGCACTTTGGATGTTGACATCATCCTTTATGGGAAGCAAATCATCAACACACCCGATTTAATCGTCCCCCACCCGCAGATGCAGCACCGGAAATTTGTACTGAAACCCTTGGCCGATATTGCCCCCCAACTGTACCATCCCGTGCTCAACAAAGACATACGCAACTTGTTGCAGGAGTGTAGGGACAAGAGCAAATTGAAGAAGACCCCATACAAATTGTTCCGGAACAGGTCCGAGCTTTTTTCGCAATTGCAGTTCATTGCCATTGAAGGAAACATTGGCGCCGGAAAGACCACCCTTTCCAAAATGATTGCCGAGGACTTCAATGCCAAATTGGTATTGGAGCGTTTTGCGGACAACCCTTTCCTACCAAAGTTTTATGAAGACCAAATGCGCTACGCCTTTCCCTTGGAAATGTCCTTTTTGGCGGACCGCTACCAACAATTTACGGACGACACCTCCCAATTTGACTTGTTCAAGAATTTTATGGTAAGTGATTACGATATCTTTAAATCGCTCATTTTCGCCAAAATCACCTTACAAGCCGATGAATTCAACTTGTACCGAAAGGTCTTTAGTTTTATGTACAAGGAGGTAAAAAAGCCGGATATTTATCTGTATCTCTATCAAAATACGGAGCGACTTTTGGCCAATATCAAGAAAAGAGGACGGGATTATGAGCAGAAAATAGACCCTGTCTATTTGGAGAAAATCAACCGGGGATACCTTGATTTTATTAAGACCCTGCCCAACCAGAACAGTATTGTGCTGGATTTGAGCGAGCTGGATTTTGTCAACAATCCATCGGATTATGAAACCATCCTGGAACGGTTGGAGGACAACATTCTCTCCCTATCTTTTTAGGAAAATTTTTAGAAAATGTTTGGATATAACGAATGGTTTTATTTTATTAGACGCCGCTAATAGAGCAACTAACTAACTCAAACTATATATTTCGCCCTGATTTATTCAGGGCTTTTTTGTTTTTGGGAGTCATGTTTAGCCCATAGATCCCACACCACTATCCCCGCACTTACCGAAATGTTCAACGAGTGTTTGGTCCCAAACTGCGGAATCTCCAAAACCGTATCGCAAGCCGTGACCACCTCTTGGGAAACCCCTTTTACCTCGTTTCCAAAAATCAGGGCCAGGGTTTCACGGGGGTTGGATTCAAAATCATCCAGCATCACTGCATTTTCAGCTTGTTCCACGGCAACGGTACGGACGCCCATCGCTTTCAATTCCCCGACCAACTCCAAAGTGCTCTCCCGATATTCCCAGTCCACACTCTCCGTGGCGCCCAAGGCAGTTTTACGGATATCCTTATGGGGCGGGGTGGCCGTAATGCCACATAAATATATTTTTTGGATTCGAAACGCATCGGCCGTACGGAACACCGAGCCAATATTGTTCAGGCTTCGGATGTTGTCCAACACCACAATGATCGGTGTTTTTTCCGCTTCCTTGAACGCTTCCACATCCAATCGTCCCAACTCACTGTTTTCCAGTTTCCGATTCATTTTTTTAACCATTCCGTCCAAAATATCAACAATGCTTTTTGTAGTTTCTGAAAAACGATACTTTCGTGTTTCACCTCATCGACAAAAATAACGCAATACATTTATTTTGGCCGCTACTTCAAAATCCAAAAAAGTAACCCCTTTAATGCAACAGTACAATGCCATCAAGGTAAAACACCCTGATGCCTTATTGTTGTTCCGTGTTGGGGATTTCTACGAGACCTTTGGGGATGATGCGGTGAAAGCTGCCAAGATTTTGGGCATTATCCTTACCCATAGGAACAATGGTGGCGACAAAACGGAGTTGGCCGGTTTTCCGCACCACTCCCTGAACACCTACCTCCCAAAATTGGTCAAGGCGGGGCAACGCGTGGCCATTTGTGATCAGTTGGAAGACCCCAAACAGACCAAGAGTATTGTAAAGCGAGGGGTAACGGAGCTGGTAACCCCTGGGGTGGCCCTTAACGATGATATCCTTTCGGCCAAGAGCAACAACTTTTTATGTGCCGTACACTTTGGCAGGACCAAAATGGGGATTTCCTTCTTGGACATCTCCACGGGTGAGTTTTTAACCGCGGAAGGTTCGGCGGAACAGATGGACAAGCTACTCCAAAACTTCGCCCCCAATGAGGTATTGGTCTCCAAAAGCCACAAAAAAGAGTTTATCGAGGTTTTTGGCAACCAGCTCCACAGTTTCTTTATGGAAGATTGGATTTTCCAGGAAGATTATGCCCAAGAGAGCCTCAACAATCATTTTGGAACCAAAACCCTTAAGGGTTTCGGGATAGAACATTTGGGCCAAGGCATCATTGCTTCCGGGGCGGTACTGCATTACCTTTCCGAGACGCAGCACAGTCGATTGCAACATATCAATAGAATCCAACGCATTGCGGAGGAAGAATATGTTTGGATGGACCGATTTACCATCCGTAATCTGGAACTGTACCATTCCCCCCACCAAAATGCAGTGACCCTTCTGGACATCATCGACCGGACCCTCTCCCCTATGGGCGGAAGACTGTTGAAGCGTTGGTTGGCCCTTCCCTTAAAAAACAAGGAACGGATTCAGGAACGCCACCAAGTGGTCGCCCATTTGAAAGATCAGGAAGAATCCCTCGAAAAGATACAGCATTGGATCAAACCCATGGGCGATTTGGAACGACTCATCTCCAAACTGGCCACGGGAAAGATCAACCCCAAAGAGGTGGTGCAGCTTAAAAATTCCCTGGAGGCTTTGGTCCCCATCAAACACTTGGCCCAACAAAGTGCAAACACCTCTTTACAACGCATTGGGCAACGTTTGGATGCCTGTGAGGCCCTTCGGTCCAAAATCAAGGAAGTCCTCAATGAAGAGGCCCCCGTAAACCTAGCCAAGGGCCATACCATTGCCCAAGGGTATTCGGATGAATTGGACGAGTTGCGCAACTTGGCATTCTCCGGGAAGGATTACCTGGACAAAATGTTGGAACGGGAAACCAAGGAAACGGGTATCACTTCCCTCAAAATTGCCTCCAATAATGTTTTTGGCTATTATATTGAGGTTCGCAATACCCACAAGGACAAGGTACCGGAAAGTTGGATTCGCAAACAGACCTTGGTCAATGCCGAACGCTACATTACGGAAGAACTCAAAGAATACGAAGCCAAGATTTTGGGGGCCGAAGAACGCATCTTTGTTTTGGAGCAACAGTTGTTTGAACAACTTTTGATGTGGATGCAGGAATACATTGCCCCTGTGCAGCAAAACGCCCATCTCATCGCCCAATTGGATTGCCTTTGCGGATTTGCCCAACTGGCCAAGGAAAATGGTTATGTGGAACCCCTTGTGGATGAATCCACCGAACTCCACATCAAAGAGGGACGACATCCGGTCATTGAAAAACAATTGCCCTTGGGCGAGAGCTATGTGACCAACGATGTACTCCTGAACCGGGAAGAACAACAAATTATCATGATCACGGGACCGAACATGAGTGGTAAGTCGGCCATATTGAGGCAAACGGCCCTGATTGTACTCTTGGCCCAAATGGGAAGCTTTGTTCCCGCTTCGGAGGCCAAGATTGGTCTGGTGGACAAGATTTTCACCCGTGTGGGGGCCAGCGACAATATTTCCATGGGCGAATCTACCTTTATGGTGGAAATGAACGAGACAGCTTCCATCCTTAATAATTTATCCGAGCGCAGTTTGGTCCTTTTGGATGAGATTGGCCGGGGTACCAGCACCTATGATGGTATTTCCATTGCGTGGGCCATATCAGAATACCTCCATGAGCATCCGGCACGCGCCAAGACCCTTTTTGCCACCCATTACCACGAGCTCAACGAGATGACGGCCACTTTTTCCCGAATCAAGAATTACAATGTATCGGTAAAGGAATTGAAGGACAATGTACTATTCCTTCGGAAATTGGTGCCTGGGGGAAGTGAGCATAGTTTTGGAATCCATGTGGCCAAGATGGCCGGCATGCCCCAACAGGTGATCCAGAAGGCCAATAAAATCCTTAAAAAGTTGGAGAAATCGCATTCCAGTGAGGAAATGACGGATAAACTCCAGCTGGCCCAAAATGAAATGCAGTTGAGCTTCTTTAACTTGGATGATCCCTTGTTGGAGGAAATCAAAGAGGAAATCCTTCATTTGGACATAGATACGCTCACGCCGGTGGAAGCATTGATGAAATTGAACGAGATCAAACGCTTGCTAGGCAAAAAGAAAACAGCATCCTCTTAAAAAAATTCTTTCTGTTTTAGAGAAAAACATTAAATTTGCATCCGCACTGAAAAAAGTGCAGGGTTCTTTAAAATGCGAAAATAGCTCAGTTGGTAGAGCATCACCTTGCCAAGGTGGAGGTCGCGGGTTCGAATCCCGTTTTTCGCTCTAAAACGCTGCTTGCAGCGTTTTTTTGTTTCAAGTCCAGGCTCGAGTGGTGGAATTGGTAGACACGCCGGACTTAAAATCCTGTGGGCATTTTGCCCGTGCGGGTTCAAGTCCCGCCTCGAGTACAGAAATCCCTTTTAATCCATTGATTATTAGGGATTTTTATTTCAGCCACATACGATTGTTATAGCCTATCATTAAAATTATGGTCGTTTGGGTTCAGGTAAGAACAATGCATCCACAATGGCATCCATTGCCTTTTCAAAATTGATTGCCCGACAAGATCGGATCAATCCAAAATTTTTCCATTGACGTCCAACGAGAGTTCTTTTCTCTCCTCTCCTTTGTCCAATCGGACTTTATAGCCGGTAAACTCCTTATCGTTGACAAATGTTACCCGTGACACTTGAAAACCCGGGTATTTTGACAATACCAATTGCTCCAATTCTTTGGGCAGAGGGTCTTGGTAAGGGATGGTGTTGGAAAATCTCCGCTCCGCAATGGCTTCACTATTTCTTTCCACAAACTCATTGGGCAAACCTTCCTTTTTAACCAAATCGAATGCATCATAAAGCTCCCCAACCGCTGTATACGATTCAAAGGATAATCTATCATCCTCAATACTTATTACCTGAAACAATTGGGTGTTTTCCGCGGCCCGATCTCTTTCGGCATCATACCCATCCCACGCGTTTTTACGCAAGCCGTACATTTTACCACCACTTACGGAAACCACATATACCGTTCCTGTCTTGTCCCGCATATTTACCCCATCCAAAACATTCTCATTGGGAGAGACCCTGCCCCGGGCGTAACTATGGTCATGACCCTGTAGGACAAGATCAACCTTATGCTTATCAAAAATGGGTTTCATCAACTCCCGCCATTCCTTATTGTCCCTACCATCCGAGGCAGAAAACAAGGGATGATGAAAAGTAACCACCTTCCACTCCTTATCGGTTTCAGAAAATACCTTATCTACCCACTCCGCTTGTTTTTCATGGTCCGTATTACTGTTCAACCCTATGATTCTCATGTTCTGATAATCCATATAATAGGCTGTTTCCTCCAATCCTTCCGGGCCATTTTCGGGCAATGTAAATTGATGTTCCCATTGTGCGGACAAGCTTCTCCCAGTAGCTTCAGGACTTAAATTCTGATATTCGTGGTTTCCCGGAATTGGAAAAGCTCCAATGGAGGCATGAATCCACCCACCCGCATCAAACCATTCCTGCCATTGCTGTTCGTTATGGGCATTGTTCACCAAATCCCCGGCATGCACAATAAATTTTGCATCCGGAGCTTTTCTATAGCCTTCCCTAATTAAACGCGACCACAGTTCCAAGATGAAGTTTTGGGTATCCCCAACATATAGAAATGAAAACTTATCCTTGTTTTCCTTTGGGGCAGTCTTGAATTGTATCCATTCACTCCATCGCTTGCCATCCCCAACCCGATAGGCATAGGTGGTATTGCTTTGTAAATCTGTAAACCATACCGAATGGTAATTGGCCAATACTTCGGCCCCATTGATATTTGTGGCATCAAAAGTATTGGTGACCGCTTTTAAGGTTTTCGCATTCCGCCAAAATTTAGGAGCGGCGGTTGCTATTGCAATCTCGGCATAGGCCGTGTCTATTTCAGCTGTAGTACGCCAAGTAACACTGGCCGATGTTGCTGGGTCTTCACCATAGGAAAGGACAATTCTATCAGGATGGTTTGTGGGCTTACGCCATTCCAAATCAAACTCAGGAGCCTTGTAGGTACGGGGCAGTTCTTGCCCAAAGCCTCCATTCATCACCACAAGCCCAAAAAGTAAGATTATTCGTTTAAGTTTTATTGCCATAACAAGGTGCATTGATTCTTTTTAAAATACGAATGATCTACAAATAAGATTCAGCCGATACAGGGTTGCATCTCCTGCAATAAAACAAATAAACAAACTAAGTGGAACCGACCCTCCTTCCCAAGGTTAAGTTTTGGTCAATATTTTCCCATGTTGACCTTGGTCTAAAGCTGATTTTCAGTCCGTGTTTTCATAAACAAAAAATGGCCAGTTAAAAACTGGCCACTTTCTGAGCTATATCAAATAATAGATATATTAATGGAAAGGCAATACAAATTCTGAGGACTTATTGGCCACCAAAATTTCGTTTACATTCACGGCAGTGGTTGCCACTCCGGTTCCTGCATCATAAGTAATTGCATCCAATTGGGTCTTGATCGCATCAATAAATGGAGGAATCAAGGCAACTGTTCCCAAGTCACCGGCAGAAATATTTTCATTCTGCAACACTTCATTCTCATCAACAATCAGTTTTAATCCCATATCCACAAAACGAAGTCCTTCGGCAATGAATACCTCTTGTCTTGTTCTGTACAACAACTCCAAACCAGCATCATCGGCCGTAAGGCCTGCAATTTCGCCAGCCGTCAAAGAAGTTCCTGAAACAGAAGGAACATCCACATCTCCGCTCTGTCTGTCCAATACAAGTCCTGCACGACCGTTTACAACCACCGTTGCATTGTCTGGTCTAGAACCAGGATCATCTTCTGTTCTTCCCTCAATGGCATCATCAACGCTTCTTACTTCACGGGTTGCAATCAACTCCAAAAGTTCAGTAAGGTTCGCTTGCGCAGCAGGCACATTGCTATCCGCCAAATTGGCTTCGGCCAAAATCAATAGGGCTTCCTCTGCCTTCAGATAGTGAATGGGAGCATCCTCTTCATCTGAAAGGTAGGAGTACTTGGGGTCCAAGAAATCCAAGGTGGGCAGTGGCTGCAAATCGTCAAAGGTTCCCCTTTGGTACAATGCATCCTCGAACCTATTGTCAGACTGTGTTCCATTTGGAACCAAATCAGGAGCAGCCGCGTCATATCTAACGGTATTATCAAACGTTCTGCTAATGGCCAAGGCATCATTGGCAGCAGCTACCGCAGCAGCTTTATTGCCCAAATAATAATTGGCCCTTGCTTTTGCCAAGTGATATTTGGTTTCGCTACCATTCAAGCCAATAGCCACATCAAATTGCGCAATGGCATCCTGATAATGTTGTGCAGACGCTACCATTGGGCCTAGTGGCTCCTGTGGTAACGCTGGAAAATACATGGCAGAGTATAGGTAGGCCATTCCCAAGTAAAAATTGTAATCTGCCTCAATGGCTGTTGTATACTCAGTATCAGCAGGCCCTACAGTCTCCAACCCAAAAATGGCCATTTCACGAAGACGTGCCACTTCACGGGTGGCATCCCTAAGGTCTGGATCGGCAGGTTGAAACTCCAAATTGTCCAAAAACTGGTTAAAGAAAGTTTCGGTGTTCACATAATTGTCCGAACCCAATTCGGCCAATACCAACATCTCGTTGTACACAAAACCCATATTTCTTTCTATTCCGCTCAACCAAATAGCAGAAGAATTCGGCTGTCCAACAACGGATTGCTCAGAAAGCGTGGGGTTCTCCACATCGGTGAAATCCACTACGCTACTTAAGTCATCAGTACAGTTCAGTAAAGAGAGTGCTGCGACTGTTATTAAAACTATTTTTTTCATATCCTTTTTTTATTCGATTAAAACTGAAATCTTAGGGAGCTCATGAAAATTCTTGGAGCAGATTCGGTTCCATACGCAAATCCACCACTAGCGAACCCATTCTGTGCACCAATACCTGAACCTGTTGCTTCTGGGTCAAAGTCCCCAGCAGTCCAGTTAAATGGATTTGTCACAGTAACACCAAGCTTAACGCTTGAGAAAGGCTTAAGAACATCCCCAAAATTATAGGAAGCACCAATGTTTCTGATCTTGAAGAAATCATTATCAAAAACAAAGTAGTTTACATAGTTGAAAGGACTGGTAGTACCTACCAAATCTTCTGGAATACCTGTATTGTCAACTCCACCCAAGTGTCTTAGCAAGAAGCTCAAATCTGTGATCTTACCTCCGTACTGATAGTCACCAGAGACAAAGAAATTGATCTTGTCCTTCCAAGAATAGTTCAAGTTGATGGTACCAAACTTAGGCGCAAAGGTTTTACCCAAAGCACTGTTGGTCTCAAAACTGTAGGAACCATCATCCTGACGAATGGCAGCGGTACCTCTAAGGAAACCAAGGCTTTCCCCTTCAGCAACAACCGATCCCAATACATTAAATCCACCCACAACGAATGGTGCTGCACCACCGGTATCCACAACATTGTTTTCGTTGGTGTTGTAAGACACGGTCAAGTCCAATTGATGTTCTGGAGTTTGAAGCACGAATGCTCTCATTTCAAATTCCCAACCTTTGTTTTCCACTTCACCAATGTTGGCAATTTGGTTCTGAGATCCTTCAGATGGAGGCTTTACAGGAGTAAACAGTGCATCTTCGGTAATTGATTTATAACGCGTTCCGCTAAAGTTCAAGCGATTGCCAAAGAATCCAAGCTCAACTCCAAATTCTGTGGTTTTAACGGTTTCAGAAATCAAATCATCGTTCCCAGGGTTTGCAAAAGAAAATGCAGGAACACCCAAGTACGGGCTTAACTCAAAGGTTTTATCCTGAGAAAAAGGACGGGCAAAGTTTGTAGCCTCACCGTAGTTCCCTCTCAATTTCACAGTGGATACAATATCACTGATACCGCTGTCCCTGTAAAAATCATGGTCAGACACGTTATAGGTCAAACCTACTTTAGGCAACAATAAGGGTTTGGTATTGGCACCAGCAGAGGTGTTTTTATCCAATCTACCACCAAATTCCAAGAAAGCTACATCATATATACCAAGGTTTTCCAAGAAATACAATCCGTAGTTGGCATTTTCCAATACATAATCTGAAGCGGATTGGGTTGGGAAGAAGTCAATCTTTCTTGTTCCATCAACACCTCCCGATCCATCCAATCGGTTTTGTCTATCCGTAGTCCTGAAAAACTGTCCACCCAAGATGGTCACGAAAGAAAAGTTATCCGTTTCGGCCCTATGGGTCAAGTTCAAATCACCGGTAACCACAAAATTGTTTCGGATCACCCTGGCCAATTCAGCTTGGTCAGTTGTTCCAGGAGCAACCACGCCAATGGCCACTTGAAAGGCATTGGATTGCAAGTTCTCCTGAGTTGTGGTCCTGTAATCGATACCCACCGTTGCATTGGCCTGAATAGAGCTGCTAATGTCGTAGATGAATTTATTGGACCCGGTAAACCTGCTAGTGTTGCTGGTAATGTCCACAAGGGAACCTACCTCATTGGAATTAGCAAGTACTGCTGCCCACTCCGCATCGGTCATGGCATCCAAGTCCCCATAAGAACCTCCTTCAAAGTTACCGAAACGCGAAAAGCTCGTGTTGGCATTGTAATCCAAATTGGAATCAAAGCTCACATAAGAGAATGAACCTTGGTACTTGAAGTTATCCGTTACATTGGCCGTATAACCAAAAGTAAAGGTTCTTCTTACCTGCTCATTGAGCTTGTTGAATCCGTCATCCTTATATAGACTTCCTCCGAAGTTATACGAGAATTTCTCTGAACCCCCACTGAACCCTACGCGGTATTCTTGGGAAAATCCAGGCTCAAAAAGGGCTTCACCCGTTCTGTCATACTTTAAAAAATCGGAAGTCGCCTTGATCACGCCCAAACGGCTTTCAAAAAAGGCCGTAGACCTTCCGGCCTTACCTTTTTTGGTGATGATCTGAATTACACCGTTTGCAGCATCTGCTCCATACAATGTAGTTGCGGCACCCCCTTTAATGTACTCTATCCTTTCAATGGACTCTACCGGGATATCGGCAAGAGCGGAAACGTTTGCACCTCCAGTATCAAGTCCGAGACTTGGGTTGGAGTTCAAATTGTCCACACGTACACCGTCAACAATAATAACGGGAGTAGATGAGCTAGCAGCCGAAATAGGCCCTCTAGTCCTAATGATAGAGGCCGTACCGGGCTGGCCAGAACTCATACGAATCTGGGCACTGGGAGCAGTTGCCTGCAACATTTGGTCAATTTGGTTGGAAGGAAGTCTATCGATTTCCTCAGAATCCAACACATCTACGGTAGTGGACAGCTTTCTTTTAGCAATCCCCGAACCTTGACCGGTTACAATAACTTCTGCCAAAGCTTGGGCATCATCCTCCATTTGTACATCAATGGTACTGGACGCCCCAATGGTTCTCTGAACAGTTTTTTGGCCAAGATAGCTAAACCTCAACACCTGTCCCTCACTGGCAGCGATGACATAGTTGCCATCAAAATCTGTCTGTGTTCCATTAGTGGTACCTACCACTACAATGGAAACACCGGGAAGGGGCAGATCGTTTTGGTCAGTTACATTTCCTGTAACCGTTTTTTCTTGCCCAAAAGAAAAAGACATACACAGCACCAGGAATGGCGCTGCAATCCACATCAACTTGGTTTTCATTTAATGATTTTTTTGAATTAGTCTGCAAAAATCCGCATAATTGGTCAATATTCCAAAAAAATGTAATATTATTCAATTTTTTTTGAAATATTTTATTTACCGTAAAATGTTGATTTTTACTACAATAGATGTAGCCCTTTAACACAAAATGTAGATGTGTTAAAGTTTCAAAGGAAGGAGATCAAAACCCAAATATTGAGCCACAATCAATCCTTTTTAACATTTACCATGCGCTTTTGCACATAGCGAAAAATATGTTGTGTGTTGTTTTTGAACGCCAGGCTGTCACTATTGGCGTTTTTTAGGGAAAATACCTTGGAAAAATTCCCTCACCTCTTGCTTTAAGGTCCTGCAAAGATACTTCAGCATAGTGCCATTGCCAAACAATTTCAAACCATCATCAAGTTTTTAACATTCCCCGTTGAAACTGATAAACCTAAAAAATTGTAAATGAGCATATTATAAATCCTTTCCGAAATGTTAAAATGTAGTACATTAGACCAATGCACATTACCATTACATGACAAAACCAAAATCGTTACTCAAAGCCTTGGGGCCGGGGCTATTGTTTGCCAGCATGGCCATAGGCACCTCCCATTTGGTACTTTCCACAAAGGCCGGCGCCCAATACGGATGGATCATGGTCATTCCCATCCTGTTGGCCAATATCTTAAAATATCCATTTTTTGAGTTTGGTATTCGGTATACCACGGTCACGGAAAAAAGCTTGGTGGAAGGATATTTAAATTTGGGAAAAACATATCTGTGGGTCTATGCCTTTGTGACCCTGATTTCCACCTTTACGGTATTGGCGGCATTGTACGTGGTGACCGCGGGGCTGTTTATGAATCTTTTTGCCATTAGCAGCATGGGCGCCGGAACCATCTCACTGTGTCTCTTTGTATTTATAAGCCTTTTATTGATCATTGGGAAATATCGCTTTTTGGAAAACTCGCTCAAGGCAGTCATATCCATTCTGTTTGTCGCCTTATTGGTCACTACAGCCCTGGTACTTGAAAAAGGACCCGTTCCCGAATCCCAATCCTATCTGCGCCCTGAAATCTTCAATGAGGCCGGTGTTCTTTTCTTAATCGGATTGATGGGATGGATGCCCACTGCTGTGGAAGCCTCCGGCTGGGTGAGCCTTTGGGGAATGGAAAACCTAAAGACCATGAAAGAAAAACCAACATTAAAACTAGCCCTGCAAGAGTTCAATGTTGGTTATTTTTTAACCGCACTATTGGCCGTTTTCTTTTTGATCATTGGTTGGATGACACTTTACGGAACGGGAACCGAACTTAGTGGAAGTGCTGTGGTCTTTGCCGACCAGGTGGTTAACCTGTTCACAACACACATTGGCAACTGGGCCTATCTCTTTATTGCCGTGGCCGCGTTTGCCACCATGTTCAGCACATGCATGACCGCCCACGATGCCATTTCACGCGTAAGCCTTGATGTCCTGGAAAAGCTGTTCCCGGAAAAGGAATCGCTAAAAAGCAAAAATGCCTTTGCCATTATGGTCCTTTGCATGGCATTGGTCAATTGGGCCGTTATCACACTCTTTGGTGCCAATATGGGCCATTTAGTGGCTTTGGCCACTTTTGTATCCTTTGTGTTGGCCCCCTTATTGGGTTGGATGAATCTAAAAACCGTTATGGGTAAGGACATTCCAAAACCTTATAAGCCTAAAATAGGGCTGCAGGTACTTACCTATTCGGGCATAGTCTTTCTATCCCTTTTTGCACTTTATTATTGCTGGATGCTGTTGATGTAAACTACTCGTAGAGTACATTATCGTTGAGTACGACTATCAATGATCGTTGGTTCTGTTGATGCAGCATCTCCAAACAGAATACCCCGTTGGTACAATTGTTCAGGATTTTATCCTCACCATATCCAATGGAATACAAAATATTGGTAGCCGGCACCCCGTGCTCCACCAAATATTTTTTGATGGCATCCGAGCGCGCTTGGGTCAACCTAAAGTTGGTAGTACTGCCTCCCCTACTATCGGTATACGTTTCTATACGCAACTGGACAGCCGGGAATTTTTCAACAAAGGCCACAACCTTGTCCAACTCCGGTGTTGCTCCCACCGTCAATTGTGTATCCCCTCTGTTAAAATAGAATTTATTCAGCTTTACCACCTTCTGACCTTCCTTATCTTCCACCAAATCATCATAAAATGCCACTTCAATGGGATATGATGCATTATCCAGACTTGTTAAATCATCCTCAGTAAAACGCTTGGAAAATTTCGAATAACGCTCTTTTGAAGACTCCAACACCACCTCATCTTGCCAAGGAACCTCCAATCTATAGTTTCCATCTTCATCCGAGTACGTTTCAGCAAGTAACTTGCCCTCCTTATCCAATAACCTTACCGCAACTTTTTCAACAGTGGTTGAGGGACTATAGGATTTCACCACTTTACCTTTAAAGGTAAGGGTCTTTAAACCCGGTTTTTCATCGACCTTGAAACCATATAAATCGTCCTTGCCCTTTCCTCCGGGCCTATTTGAAGCAAAATAGCCCAACAATCCATCTCCATCATTTCGCATGATCAACCCAAAATCATCCTTTGGAGAATTTATGCCACTTCCCAAATTAATAGGAATACCAAAACCATCTTCCTCCACATTGGATTTGTAAATATCCATTCCACCCAGACCATAGAACACATCCGAAGCAAAGTAAAAGCTGTTCTCAAAGACAAAGGGAGCTATCTCATTCCCGGGAGAGTTGATCCTGGGACCCAAATTAATGGGAGCAGACATGATCTGTCCATTATTCGTGTATACAAAATAAAGGTCGGTACCCCCATATCCATTATCAAAATTGGCCGAAAAATAGAGCTTTCCACTATCCGCATCATAAAACGGATAATAGAACGAAGTACTTAAATCTTTCAGTAATAACTGAAAGGCCCCGCCTATAACCTGCTTGCCAATGGCCAAGGCATTCTTCCCGTTCTTATCAAAGCTGAGTTCCCCTTTTTGGGTATTGGAAAGTACGTATAGGATACTATTGAGTTTTTCGGAATAAAATGGAGTTGCTTTATGATAATTGGAGCTTGGCACCCCAGTAAAAGGCTGTACAGTGGAAATCTGTCCATCCGCCCCCAATTTAGATTGGTAGATATTGAAATACCCTTCATTTCCCGGTGCATAGGTGTTGCGCTTGTTCAGGGTACGCCCACTGGAAAACAGCAATTGATCTTTGTAAAAGGTAGGTGCAAAATCGGTTTGGGGGCTATTCCCCGTCAAATTGAAAATCTGATAATCCAATTCAGGACCAGCAGAGTCGTTTTCCAGCAATTGCACATTGAACTCCATGTTTTCCCAAAGTTCTTTTTGAAAACGGGATGACATCGTGGCCAAAAATGCAGTCTTCCTTTCCTTATTCGTTGTTTCGGAAAGACTTTGGAGCATTTTATTCAGATGATGTCCACTCATCAAGGTGTCCTTTTTGAAAAGCTCCAAATAGGCATCGGCCGCCTTTTCAAATTTATTGGTCTGGAAATAGGAATCCGCCAAGTTCAGGAATTGTTGTTCGGTAAGGGTTCCCGCAGCTTTTTCGGCCTCATAGGCATAGACCGCCTTTTGGTATTCGTACTGAAAAAAGAGGTCATCCCCTTTCGACTTCTTTTTTTGGGCAAAGCAGAGAACCATCCCTAAAAAAAAGACGACTAGTAGCGAAAGTATTTTATTTACTCGATCCATATTAGAAAAATCTAGGGGAATCTATCTGCTTACCTTTGTTTTTTGAGTCCTTTACTTTCCCTTTGTTAGACTTGGAGCCGCCAGAACCAAAACCACCCCTGCCTATGTAAAACTTAAGAATGGCCTCGTGGGACCCTCCGCTGTATTCACTTAATCCATTGGTATTGTAGTCGTAGGAATACCCTATGAACATGGCATTGGATATCTGAAACCCGGCCAATCCACTTACCGCATTATCAAACCGGTATGAGGCGCCGATGGTAAGGGCATCTATAAACTGAAAGTTGGCCGAAAGGTTCACATTAACCGGAGATCCCTTCAAATAATTTACCAAAAAAGCCGGTTTGAACTTGGTCCGCTCCGCCAATTGAAAAACGTATCCCCCAATGGCATTGAACTGCATATTGTCTTCCACCAGGGTAGCCACCTCATCATTGTACAAACCATTGGTGAGGAAATTGGGTGCCGAGAGCCCCAAATACCAATCCTCTTCATGATACATAAAAAGTCCGGCCCCAACGGTAGGGTAAAAGCTATTGTAATTTTCCCCTAAAATGGAAGGGTCCGATCCATTTTGGAACGAACCTTTTGAATAGTCGATATCCAGCATGGAGCCTCCCGCATTGATCCCGAAGGACAATTTGGTATCGTCGGAAAGATTGATCTGGTAAGAATAAGAAGCCTCTATATAGGTTTGATTGGAGGGCCCCAGTTCATCGTTCACCACATTAAGCCCCAAACCCATTTTTTCATTGGACAGCGGTACGTTTACCCCAAACCGGATAGTGGTAGGGGCTCCGGGAATATCCACCCATTGGGCCCTGTACAATCCTATTACTTCAGGGCTTTCCACGGTACCTACATACGCTGGGTTAAAACTGCCTATGTTGTACATGTACTGGGTGTATTGTGGTTCTTTTTGGGCCTGCATATGGCCCATCCCCATCAAAACCATGCAGAATATTGCCGTAAATGTCCGTAAACCAATCTTATCTGGCATCTTTGTCTTTATCTTATAATCTGTATCCACCCTTTAATAACCTCGGCCCCATCTCCATGAAGATCCAATATATAGAAATAGGTTCCCTTAGGCACAGCTCCATTTTTACCTGTTCCATCCCATGAACTGTCATAACCATCCATGGCAAACACACTGTTCCCGTAGCGGTCAAATATCTCCAATCTGTTATTGGTGTAGTCGTCATTGGGATCCACAAACTTCAATCTATCATTAATCCCGTCATTATTGGGGGAAAATATGGTACATAGGGTCCCGGGATCCGTACATTGATCCCTTCCCACTGTTACCGATACCGTTGCCGTATTATTATTGATGACCTCATCCACAGGTAGTGAAGAAGTTAGCACCGCCGTATTTTGAAAAGTTCCCAGTTCAGTTACCCTAACCGTGATTTCCAGTGTTGCCGTGGCCATATCGGATGCCAAATCAGCGATGGTCCATTCCCCAGTATTGGAGTCGTAGGTTCCCACAGTGGCATCATCCCCTATATACTCAAAAGCCTCATCCAGCACATCGGTAACCACTATATCCAAAATCCTGTCCATGGTGGTATTCTCCAACGTAATGGTAAAAGTGATGATGTCATCCAACAATGGGCTTGCGTTATCAACTTCCTTGGTCAACACCAAGTCGATATCGGCATTGGCAAAACAATCCTCCACGGTAACGGTCACTTGAACGGAACTGTTCTCGCAGGGTCCGGCCGTAACAGTGGTGGTATATTCAAATACATAATCCCCAATGGCCAAATCCGTAAAGTTTACAACATTTCCTGCCCCAATGGCAACGCTTCCGTTGGAAGGATCGGTAATCACCGCCCAAGTTCCGGCATCGGCACCACTCAAGGTATCATCCAAATCAATGGTATTGGGACCATCCTCGCTCTCCGAATTACAAGCCACCACATCTGTTGCCGTACCCGGAGAAGGGGCATCCAAAACGGTTGCTATCACTTCTATCCGTTCGGTGGTACATCCATTGGCGGTGGCTTCCACATAAAAAGAAGTGGTTTCCGAGATGGAAGGCGTTATAAAAACCCCTCCTGTATCGAGCGCCGTACCGCCTGTGGGCACATCGTACCAGCTTAACACGCCACTGTCCGAGCTTGCCGTCAAGGTCAATGTACCTTCCCCACAACGTTCATCGCCCGTGGGATCAATGATCACCGGAATGGGGAAATTGGTAAGGGTAACGGTAAGTATTGGACTAGCACATGCGTTTACATCATCATAGAAAAATCCGAAATACTGTGCGGCACTACTCACCATACTATTTCGATGTCCATCAGTTTGATTGGGGTCTGGGTTGGTACTCCACGTCAAGGTGCTGCCCAAGGGGGCAACATTAGTCACGTAATCGTTCAAATCCACTAGAAAATCCCCGCAAAATACCGTGGGTTCCGTTGCATCCAATACTGGAGCGCCGCCGCCGGCATTACACACCGAGGTATCCTTGTCCGAAGTATCTTGCACAACCGCTCCGGTTCCATTGATATTCTCAAGGGTAACACTGAGGGTCACCAAGCCATCGGCCAGACTACTCAAATCAATATTGGCAATATTATCTGTGGGCGTAGCAATGGTGCCAGAGCCATTTACCGGTGTTCCCCCACCATCACTGGTAAAGGTATAGTTATAATCTGCCCCAACTTCGGCCCCTGCAAAGGTAAAGTTGATGGACGTTTGGTTATCAAAATTGATGATACTTTGATCAATGGTCGCTGTATATCCTGATGGAACAGCGGTGTATTTAACCGCGGTATCGGTTGTGGGAGGGCCTTCCGTACCCAAAATGTTGCTCACCACTACCGAAAGGGTTATAACTCCATCGGGTAAGCTGCTAATATCTAAATTGGACCTCGTGCCTCCTATCAAGGCCAATATGGAACCACTCCCCGTTACCGTACTCACGTTGCCATCCCCACTACTACTAAAAGAAAATTCATAGCTTGTTGAGAAGGCAGGTATGTTCGTCATGGTAAAGCTTACCGCTGTTTCATTGGTTACATTGATGGGATCTTGGTTGATGGTCAAGGTATAACCATCGGGCGGGGTATTGTCCTCACTGACCAAAGTTACCGTATCGCTATTAGGTGCACCAACGGTATAACCAGCTCCTGCCACCAAGGTAACGATTACCGTTTCATCCACCTCAACCTCAGAATCATTCAGAGGGGTAACTGGAATTATCCCATTCTGTTGTCCATTAATAATATCTACACTTCCAGAAAGGTTAGCGTAGTCACTTACCGGAGTCGCCGTACCTCCCACATTATAGTCCACCGTGATGGGTGAGCCTGTATTGTTCACCCCTCCAATATTTACCGTAAAAGCTCCAGGATCCAGTCCCTGTTCTTCGGCAGTATCATCACTCGCCGTGATGGTGGCAACAGCTGTATCGTCATTAAGAATAGTTCCTGTCGCAGGGGAACCGGAGACTGTCACCCCATTGGTCGGTGGTCCCAAGTTCACCGTAAAAGTCTCATCCAATTCAATGATGGTATCATCGGTTATAGCCACCGTTATATCCTGTGTTTCCGAGGCATTACCCACAAAGTTCAATGTATTTGGAGTATTGGCATAGTCTGTACCCCCTGCGGTACCATTGGTAAAGCTATAGGCTACTTGGGTACCTCCAGCAACCGCATTGTCCAGAGTCACGGTAAAGACCATGTTGCCTCCAACAACATCTTCTGCAACACTTTCATTTGTTATGGTCAGGGTAGCGGAGTCATCATTAGTGAAACTGCTCGTACCCTCATTGTCCGTCAAACTGATCGTGCCATTGTCCGTGGCGTCAAGGGTCACCGTGATGAGCTCGTCCGCCTCGACAACCACGTCCCCGTTGGTCGTCACATCTATCGTGGCACTCGTGCTACCCGAAGGTATAGTCACTTGGT
>NZ_ML142912.1:0-274219 GCF_004150225.1 Flagellimonas olearia
ACGGCATCGATCTGATCGGCCATTTCCTTCAACATGGTGCGGTAATCGAAGAACACACGGGCCGTTGGGTGCAGCTTGCGTGCGGCGGAGAGGTTCACGGCGTCCACATCGCACAGGGCCACGACGTCCACGGAACCGTGGGACGATATGGCACTAAGGTCGGCGGCGCCCATATTGCCCACACCGATGTGGGCGGTGCGCAATCTTTCCTTGAAAGGGGCTCCCTTCAACAACGAAGGGGCCACCATGATGCCCAGGGCACCTACACTACTCTTCTTGATGAATTCTCTTTTATTCATGGGTCGGTTTTAGCGGGTTATAATTTCTTTATCTTGATGTTGCGGAACCATATCGGGCTGGAATGGTCCTGTAGCGCGATGTAGCCGGTCTTGAACTTTCCGTAGTCGGGACTGTTCTTCCATTTGTCCGAGTTCTTCTTTTCCTGCCAGGCCTCGTCCCAAGGGACAAATGACAACAATAGTTCGCCATTGAGCCAGTGCTCCACTTTTTCGGGGGTGAAGACGATCTTGGAGCTGTTCCATTCCCCAACGGGGTGTAGGGTCTTATCGGCCTTCGGGGGATGCATGGCATAATCGGCCCCGGTCTGTTGCAAGGGCTTGAGCTCTTCTGGCTTATCGGTGTAGCCCAGACTGGTATTGTAGGCCGTAAGGTCATGGATGCGGGCATAGTTCTCGTCATCGATGAGCTGATATTCGGGCGATACCACTGGAGGCCCGTCATAGCCTTCCTTGACATGGTAGAAAATACCGCTGTTGCCCCCTTCGGGGAGCTTCCATTCCATGTAGAGCTCAAAATTCTCGAACTCCTCGGCGCCGTAGATGATGTCCTTTCCGCCCTTGTAGTCCTGCTCCATGCCCAGTTCGGTGTCGAAGGTCAGGGTGCTGTCCTTTATGATCCAGCCGGGGGGAAGGGTCTCCATGTTGTAGCCGCGCCAGCCTTCGGTGCTGGTGCCGTCAAAGAGATAGATCCATTCGGACTCTTCCTGTGCTGGCATTTGTGCTGTTTGTGCTGTTTGTTCTTCTTGGGATTTTGATTGGTTTTTGCAGGCTGACATCAGAATAACAAGAACGATGAGCCCAAAATAATTTCGCATAGTGTGGGTTGAGATTTAAATGAGGGAGTTAAAATACAAAATATTGTGAAACCTTTTTTCTTCCTTTTTCATTACATTTAGACACGACTAATTAACACTTTGAAAATGAAGACTTGCTTTTCCAAAATGGGTATGCTGCTGCTTACCTTCACGCTCTGCGTTGCTACCGTTCAATCCCAACGAAAAAAGAAAACCCAAACCACTCCCGAGTATCCGGAGGAAATCTATTCCAGTTTGGAATATCGATTGATCGGTCCGTTTCGTGGCGGTCGCTCCGCTGCGGTTACAGGAGTACCCGGGGAACCCAATCTTTTTTATTTTGGCGCCACTGGTGGTGGGGTTTGGAAGACCACGGATGGGGGTCGATCATGGGAGAATATTTCTGATGGTTATTTTGGAGGAAGTATCGGTGCCGTTGAGGTAGCCAAAAGTGATCCCAATGTAATTTATGTTGGAGGAGGTGAAAAAACCGTACGGGGGAATGTCTCTTCAGGATATGGTGTTTGGAAAACTGAAGACGGAGGAAAGACCTGGGCATCCATGGGGCTTGAAAAAACAAGGCATATCCCCAGGTTAAAGGTACATCCCACAAACCACGATATCGTTTATGCGGCAGTGATGGGTAATATTTATAAGCCCACCAAGGAACGCGGGGTCTATAAAAGTACCGATGGGGGCAAAACCTGGAAACAAGTTCTTTTTGTAAACGATCATGCGGGTGCTGTGGATCTTACCTTGGACCCCAACAACCCAAGAGTATTGTATGCTTCCACATGGAGGGTGCAAAGAACTCCGTATAGCCTAAGCAGTGGCGGGGAAGGTTCTGCACTTTGGAAAAGTACGGATAGCGGAGAGACTTGGACAGAGATTTCAAAAAATGATGGTTTTCCGCAAGATACCTTGGGGATTATTGGTGTGACCGTATCCCCAAAGAACAGCGAAAGGGTATGGGCCATTGTGGAAAACAAGGAAAAAGGAGGCTTGTACCGTTCAGATGATGGAGGAAAAAAATGGACTCGCGTAAACGAGGAGCGCAAATTGCGTCAAAGGGCTTGGTACTACACCCGTGTCTATGCCGATACGGAAGATGAAGATGTGGTCTACGTGCTCAATGTCCAATACCACAGAAGTACGGATGGTGGGAAAACCTTCAATACCTTTAATGCACCACACGGTGACCATCACGATCTTTGGATCGCTCCAGAGAACTCAAAACGGATGATCATTGGGGACGATGGTGGCGCACAGATCAGTTATGATGGTGGGGAAACTTGGAGTACCTATTACAATCAACCCACGGCCCAGTTTTATAGGGTCACTACGGATAACGCCTTTCCATACCGGATCTATGTGGCGCAGCAGGACAATTCCACTTTGCGGATTAACCACCGGAGTGATGACAATTCCATAGGCGAGGACGATTGGGAAGAAACAGCGGGAGGCGAATCTGCCCATATTGCAGTGGACCCCGCCAATGATGATATTGTGTACGGAGGCAGCTATGGAGGATTCCTGACTAGGGTCAACCATAAGAACAAAACTGTTAGGGGCATCAATGTTTGGCCGGATAATCCTATGGGTTACGGCGCCGAGGGAATGAAATACCGTTTCCAATGGAACTTCCCGATCATATTCAGCAAGCATGACCCCAAAAAGCTCTACACCTTTTCCAACCATGTGCACATGAGTACCAATGAAGGGCAAAGTTGGACCTTGTTGAGTGATGACCTTACCCGAAACGATCCCACAAAATTGGTGTCCAGTGGTGGACCCATAACACAGGACAATACCAGTGTGGAATATTATTGTACCATTTTTGCTGCCAATGAAAGCCCTTTAAAAGAAGGTTTGTTGTGGGTAGGAAGTGATGATGGTCTCATCCATGTGACCCAAGATGGAGGAAAAACATGGGAGAATGTAACGCCCAATATCATGCCCGAGTGGAGTATGGTGAACAGCATTGAACCCTCCGCTTTTGATGAAGGGACCTGTTATGTGGCTGCCACCCGTTACAAATTGGGGGATTTTACTCCTTATCTCTACAAGACCACGGATTATGGAAAAACGTGGACCAAAATCACCAATGGGATCAACAACGAGCATTTTACCCGTGTGGTACGCGAAGACCCAAAAAGAAAAGGATTGTTATATGCCGGGACGGAAACGGGAATGTACATTTCCTTCAATGATGGCCAAAATTGGGAGAAATTCCAATTGAACTTACCCATTGTTCCCATTACCGACTTGACCATTAAAGACAACAACCTCATTGTGGCTACCCAAGGGCGAAGCCTTTGGATTATTGATGATCTTACGGTTTTGCATCAACTGGATGGCTCCAAAAAATCGGCAGAGGCCATTTTGTTCCATCCCAAGGACAGTTATCGTACCAAGGGAGGAGTGGCAAAGACTCCTTCCAAGATAGAGGGGCAAAACCACCCAAATGGTGTGGTCACCCATTTTTATCTCAAAAACCTTTCGGAAAAAGACAGCGTAGCCTTGACCTATACCAAAATGAATGGGGATACTTTGGCGTCATACAGCAACTATGCGAAGGACAAGGACAAAAAACTTGCGGCCAAGAAAGGGGGCAATACCCATGTTTGGGATACCCGTGGCAAAGGAGCGGAAAAATTGGAGGGAATGATTCTTTGGTGGGCCAATTTGGATGGCGCCAAAGCGGTTCCGGGAAGCTATAAAGTGCACTTGAATGTGAACGGTGCCGATCAGACCCAGGAATTTAAGATTCTTCCCGACCCCAGGGCGGAAGTTTCCGTGGCCGATATGCAAAAGCAGTTCGATTTTATTACCGGTATCAATGAAACGGTGGACAGGGCCCATCAATCCATAAAAAAGATTCGGAAAATCAATGAAAAGCTGGACGCTTTTGTAAAACAGTACAAGGATAATGAGGCGACCAAGGCCTTGGTGGAAAAGGCCGAAAAAATGAAGGAGGATTTCGGGGAAATTGAAAAGGCGCTTTATCAGACCCAAAACCGAAGCAACCAAGACCCCTTGAACTTTCCCATACGGTTGACCAATAAACTGGCCCACTTGAACAGCTTGGTGTCCATAGACGATTTCCCTCCAACAGAGCAGGATATGGCCGTGAAAAATGAGCTTTCAGGAAAGATCAAGGAACAATTGAATGCTTTTGATGCTTTGGTGGACAAAGAAATTGATGCGTTCAACAATGAGTTCAATCAACTGGAATTGGACTATTTGAGTATTGAGGATTAAAAAGAAACCTAAACCCGACCGGACATGAAAAAAGTAAGCTTTCTTTTAGGGGTGCTTTGTGCTACCCTGACTTTTGGGCAAACCGCCAATGACTATTTCAAACCCATGAAATTCAGGAACATTGGTCCATTTCGTGGTGGACGGTCCGTAACCGCCAGTGGTGTTGTGGGAGATCCCTTGACCTATTATATGGGCACAACAGGTGGCGGATTGTGGAAGACCACCAATGCCGGACAACAATGGGAAAACATTTCGGATGGTTTTTTTGAAATGGGTTCTGTTGGGGCGGTTTCCGTATCGGCCTCCAATCCCAATGTGGTGTATTGTGGGATGGGCGAACATGCCCCCCGTGGGGTAATGACCTCTTATGGGGATGGCGTTTACAAATCCAATGATGCCGGAAAGACATGGATCAAGCTGGGATTGGAAAAAACACAGCATATCTCCCGAATCATTGTGCATCCCACCAATCCAGATATGGTTTATGTGGCGGCGCAGGGAGCACTTTACGGTCCCAATAAGGAACGTGGGGTGTACCGCTCCACCGACGGGGGAAAAACCTGGAAGAACATTCTTTTTGTCAATGAACTTACGGGAGCCGTGGAACTTTCCATGGATGCCAATAATCCCTTGGTGTTGTACGCGGCCATGTGGGAGCACCAACGCAAACCCAATATCGTCATCAGTGGGGGCACCGGAAGCGGATTGTACAAGAGCACCGATGGAGGGGATACTTGGACCGAATTGACCGAAGGGCTTCCCAAAGAGAAAGGGAAAATGGCCATTGCAGTGAGTGCGGCCAATTCCGATAAGGTATATGCCCTGATTGAAAGCGATTCCAATGCAGACAAGGGCGGACTTTTCGTTTCGGGTGATGCCGGGAAAAGCTGGAGCATGGTGAGTGGCGATAACCGATTGGTGCAACGGGCTTGGTACTATATTGAAGTATTTGCCGACCCCACTGACGAGGATACGGTATATGTGCTCAGTGCAGAAATGTTCCGATCGGAAGACGGAGGAAAAACCTGGGAGACCATTTCCGTGCCACATGGTGACACCCATGATCTTTGGATCAATCCGAATAACTCCAAGAACATGGTAATGGCGGACGATGGTGGGGCCACCATAAGCTTTGATTATGGCAAAACGTGGACGCTTCAAGAGAATATGCCCACGGCCCAATTCTATCGCATCAGTACCGATAATCTTTTTCCATACAACATCTATGGTGGGCAACAGGACAACACCTCGGTGAAGATTGCAAGTCTTTCTTTAGGCCGATGGAGCATAAGCCGGGAAGATTGGCATTATTCCGCAGGGGGTGAGAGTGCCTTTTTGGCTTTCGACCCGGACAATCCCAGATATGTGATGGGCGGAAGTTACTTGGGAACCATTGAATTGTTGGATATGGAAACCAAGATGGCCACGGATGTCATGGCGGCTCCCATCCAATATTTAGGGCGTGAGGCCCGGAACATGAAATATTTGTACAATTGGAATGCCCCCATTATTTGGTCCCAACACGAACCCGGAACGTTTTATCACGGAGCGCAGCTAGTGCTTCGCACCCGTGACAATGGGGTTACTTGGGAAGAAATTTCACCCGACCTTACCCGTGATCAAGATGACAAACAGGGCAATGGCGGCGGACCCTATACCAATGAAGCTGTGGGCGCTGAAAACTATGGCACCCTGTCGTACATGATTGAATCCCCCCACGAAAAAGGGATTTTTTATACAGGAAGTGATGACGGATTGGTGCACATTACCAAAAATGGAGGCGAAACTTGGGAAAATATCACCCCAAAAGGACTTCGGGAGTGTTTGATCAATGCCATTGAAGTATCGCCCCATGACCCGGCCACGGTCTATATCGCCACTACGCGCTATAAGTTCAATGACCATACCCCGGCTTTGTACAAAAGTTCGGACTATGGCAAGACATGGGCCAATATCAGCACGGGAATCCCGTATGGTTCCTTTACTCGTGTGGTGCGGGAAGATCAAGTCCGTAAGGGATTGCTATATGCCGGAACCGAAAAAGGGCTTTATATTTCTTGGAACGATGGTAAAAACTGGGAACCATTGCAGTTGAATCTGCCCAAAGCGCCCATCACCGATTTGAAAGTGCATCAGGGAGATTTGATAGTGGCCACTTCAGGACGGTCTTTTTGGATTTTGGACAACATCACGACCCTGTCCCAGTACAAGGCCAATGTCAATGCGCTGCAACTCTTTCAACCAGAGGATGCCGTGAACGGATTTTGGTTCAGCCCCCTTGACAGCAACTCAAAAGAAGTGGAAGGGACCAACCCTTACGAAGGGGTGAATCCCGCCAATGGCATGGTCATCCACTACAATCTTCCCAAAGCCATGGACAGTACCGAGATCACTTTGGAGATTTTGAACCAACAGGGCAAGGTAGTGCGCAGTTTCACCTCGGAAAAGGACAAGGACTACAAACCCCATCATGGGGGTGGGGCACCTCCGGCACCAGTGTTGGGTACGGATAAAGGATTGAACCGTTTTGTATGGGACTTAAAGACTCCGATAATCCCGGGCATACCCGATGTGTATATTGAAGCCAATTTCACAGGGCATAAGGTCCCTCCCGGCAGCTACACGCTCCGGTTAAAGGCAGGTGGGGAAACCGTAACCACCACAGGTACTGTGCTAAGCCCTCCCAATACCAATATGACTCCCGAACGGTACAGGGAACATGATGTGTTTATGACAGAATTGGAAACCAACCTTACTGATATGCACCAAAAGATAAACGACCTTTTCAAGGTGCAGGGGCAGCTAAAGAAGTTATTGGAAGAGTTGGACAATGAAAACTTGAAAGCAGAAGGCAAAGCCCTACTGGAGAAGCTCAAGGCATGGGATGAGGATATGGTACAGCGAAAGTCGCAGGCCTATGACGATGTGGAGAATTTCCCCAACAAGTTCTCGGCAGAATATTTGTTTTTGATGAACCAGAGCAACAGTGCCTTGCCCCGAATCAATCAACCATCAAAAAACCGCAAGCGGGAATTGGATGCGCAATGGGTTGGACTTAAACAAAGAGCCGTAACTTTGATGACTGCCGATATCCCCAATTTTAACAAGAAGCTTTGGGAAAATGGGGTAGGGGCACTTCGATTGTAATCGTAAAAAAGCGTACTGTTGATTTACCCATATATTAAATCCTTGCACCTCATCTTTGTGGTCACCTGGTTCGCGGGACTGTTCTATATTCCGCGTTTGTTCATCTACCATATTGAGGCCTGGCAAAAACCCTCCCCGGAGCGGGAAATATTGACCGACCAATTGAAGCTGATGACCAAACGCCTATGGTACATCATCACATGGCCTTCGGCCATTCTGTGCACACTGTTTGCGGTTTGGATGCTTATTTTGATGCCCTCTTGGCTACAACAACCTTGGATGCATGTAAAACTGGGATTTGTGCTGTTGCTGTTCGCATATCATTTTAAATGCCATCAAATTTTTAAGCAATTGCAGCGCGATGAGGTAACATACACCTCCAAGTTTATGCGCATCTGGAACGAAGGGGCCACCTTGATACTCTTTGCCATCGTATTTCTGGTGATTCTTAAAAGTGCCTTCAATTGGATTTATGGGGTCATCGGTATTGTGGTGCTGGGCATTCTTTTGATGTTGGGCATTCGACTTTATAAACGTATACGGGACAAGAATCCCAATGCTTAGGAAAGTTCAAATATTAAGTTCAAGCGCATGCTCAGTTAAATTAGTAGGAACCTAATTTTGAGCTTGAAACTTGAACTTGCACTTACTCTAGTGCCTCATTTGGCTCGATAATTGCTTAAATTTACCTCAAACCAAATACGCTTGTTCAGTAAATTATCCTTACGATCCCGGATATTCTTCAGCATGATATTGTTGGTGGTCATTGCCTCCGTATTGATTGCCGGGGTTACCATTTACCAGTATAGCGAACAGGGCAGGGACTATCATGAGAATAGGGTGGAGCGTAAGGAAGAGCAGGTGCTCCAAAGCATTGCCTACACCATACGGGAAACCACCTACCCGGTGAACACGGAAAACCTCGGATTGATCTTTAGGGATGAAATCTACAAGATTGCTGATGTCCAAAATGTCAACTTTAATATTTACGACCTCGAGGGCAGTCTGATCAAAAGCTCTAGGCCCAGTTTTGAGGCCGATTCCATTTCCAATTGTTTGGATGCACAGATTCTGAACCATCTACGGGACAGTGATGACAAGCGATATGTTCAGGAACAGCGTGCCGCCGGCGATAATTACCAAGCCACCTACACCTACATCAACGATACAAGGTTTAAACCCATCGGGATCGTAAACCTTCAGTACTTTGAGGACAATACCTTCAACAATAAGGAGCTTACCGAGTTTCTCTTGCGTTTGGGGGGGGTGTACCTGATCATGTTGTTCTCCGCCATTTTCCTCGCGTACTTCATTTCAAAATACATTACCCGATCCCTCCAGACCATTTCCGATAAGATCAACCGGACCAACCTTACTAGGCGGAATGAAAAAATATACATTGAAAGCCCCGGGCAGGAAATTGGGAAACTGGTGGATTCGTACAACAGAATGATCGATGAATTGGAGGAAAGTGCCGTAAAATTAGCCAAGAGCGAACGCGAACAGGCATGGCGTGAAATGGCCAAACAAGTGGCTCATGAAATCAAAAACCCCTTGACACCCCTACGGCTTACCGTTCAGAATTTTGAACGCAAGTTCGACCCCCAGGACCCCGAGATCCAAACCAAGGTCAAGGAATTTTCAAAGACTTTGGTGCAGCAAATCGACACCATGAGCAATATCGCCACGGCCTTTTCCAGCTTTGCCAATATGCCCGCCCAGCAGAACGAGACCTTGAATGTGGTGAAGATCGTGAAGTTGGCCTTGGAGATTTTTACGGAAGACTACATCCATTTTATTGCAGACGAGGAAGAGATCATCGCCAAACTGGACCGCACCCAATTGATCAGGGTCATTACCAATCTGGTGAAAAATGCCATACAGGCCGTCCCCGAGGTGCCTTCTCCCCGAATATTGGTAACCGTTTCCTCGGAAGGGGAACAGGTAAAGATTTCGGTGGCGGACAATGGGGTGGGCATTTCGGATGGGTACAGGCAAAAGGTCTTTGAGCCCAAGTTCACCACCAAATCAAGCGGAACCGGCCTTGGTCTGGGAATGGTAAAGAACATTGTGGAAAACTACGGAGGAACCATTAACTTTACTTCACAAGTAGGTAAGGGAACCGTGTTTACCGTAAGGTTTCCAAAGCAATCTTAGGCATTAGTCAGGTCGAGCGCAGTCGAGACCTCAAAATAACAACACATGGACTACGAAAACATCTACATCGAAGAAGAGAACAGTATAGCCACCATCACCATTGATCGGCCCAAAAAACTGAATGCCCTCAACAAACGGACCATAGAGGAACTGCATGTGGCCGTGAAGGAGTTGGATGAGGATGCCGACACCAAGGTCATCATCATTGTGGGAAGTGGTGAAAAGGCTTTTGTGGCCGGGGCGGACATCTCGGAATTTGCCCACTTTTCGGTCAAAGAAGGGCGTCAATTGTCTGCCATGGGCCAAAAAAACCTGTTCGATTTTATTGAAAACCTATCCACACCCGTGATTGCGGCCATCAATGGCTTTGCATTGGGTGGCGGATTGGAGCTGGCCATGGCCTGCCATTTTAGGGTAGCGAGCACCAATGCCAGAATGGGTCTCCCCGAAGTCTCCCTCGGGGTCATCCCCGGTTATGGGGGTACACAGCGCCTCCCACAGCTTGTGGGCAAGGGTAGGGCCATGGAAATGATCATGACGGCAGGTATGATCGATGCGGACAAGGCCTTCGCCTACGGTTTGGTGAACCATGTGGTGTCCCCAGAGGAATTAGTGCCCTTGTGCATTAAAATAGCAAGCAGGATATCGAATAATTCCACTGTGGCGTTAAAACAGGCAATAAAAGTGGTAAATGCTGGTTTTAAGTATGATGTTGATGGTTATGCCGCCGAAATAGACGCCTTTGGCCATTGTTTTGGGACCGATGACTTTAGGGAAGGCACATCGGCCTTTTTGGAAAAGCGCAAGGCAGATTTCCCCGGCTCATGACCGTTGGCGAGACCAACCCAAATCGAAATGAAAAAACAAATCGTCCTGTTGGGCCTTCTTCTCATGGGCATTGTGGCACAGGCCCAAAAAATGCCCGTTTCCTATAATTTTGGTGAAAAATACAACGACCGCTATCGCTATTCCAACCTCTTGACCATTGATGATGACGGTACCGGGGGCTATATCTTGGTCCGGGCCTACTACCAAGGCCTGATCTTAAGGCCCAAAGGCTACCTCATAGAACACTACAATGCCGATCTGGAACTGGTCACGGAGTACAATTACAAGCTCAAGGGGCTCGACTTTGTGGACGGGTTCCTGAAAAACGGCCAATTGAACCTCATGTTCCTCAACTATAATGAGGGTAGGCACGAATACGAATATTGGGTGCATTCCAGCCCTATCATCGCGTTTGACTTTAAGGAGAAAAAACTGCTTTCCATCAGCTCGGAGCAGGTGGATGATCCCGTGGGGAAAAACTACTACAACCGGAACTTTTCCAAAGGATTTACCACGGCCATTCTTTTTGATGAGGACAAAAGGGGCTTTGTGATCAGTACCCACCACAAAAGAGGCAAGGACAACAAGCATATGATCCATATGTTCGATACGGCCCTCAACAAAAAATTCGAGTTCGACTTCTCTGGCGAGATCGAAGAAAAGAACTACGCTTTTGAGAATGTGGCCTTCTCGCAGGACCTGCAGACCGCGTATATTGTGGGGAAAGCCTATTTTAAGAAGAAACGCTTTCAGGTGGACGAGCGCAAGTTCCAGTACGAGCTTATAAGGGTTAACACCAACGGAAGCAGCGCGCAATCGTTCGTGGATCCCGGAAAATACCCCGAAGCGCTCTATCCGGTCCGGTTTAAAAACAGACTGGTCTGTATTGGATTTTATGCCGATAGAAAGGACAATCGCTACAACGGAATCGCCTATTTTGATCTAGATCCCACCTCGCTCGACATCAATTCCCAAAAATACAATCCCTTTTCGCAACAGTTCATGGAAGACAAGTTTGGTAGGGAAGAGGACAAGGAAGTAAAGAATTTGGTCTTCAAAGGGGTGCAGATCGCCCCAAACGACGATATCTTCTTTAATGCCGAGGAATACTTTGTTACCACGGGCATGGAGGTCACAGGTGCCGGACAGCGCATTAAAACGGAACGCTACCACTATAACGACATTGTAAGCGCCAAGTTAAAGCCCAATGGCGAAATGGACTGGGTGCGCAACATCAACAAAACGGAGGTTACCCGAGGCGATGGCGATTATGCCTCCTACAGCTCCTACTGCAAGGATGGCAACACCTACTTCTTTATCTGTACCGCAGCAGACAACCCACAACTTATTGGTAACGAACGTCTTATCTTTAAACAGGGTTTTAGCCGAAACCGCAATGTGTTCATGATCTCCTTGGACCCGAACGGCGTTTTGGACTACGAAAAGATCATAGACCAACAAGAGGCCCGTTTGCCCCTTATGGTCTCCAAACCCTTAAAAGATGCCACTGCGGACCAAATGTTGTTCTACGCCAAACGGGGTGGTAAAAAGCAGTTGGTCAAGGTAGATTTCAACTGATCGCCCACAAAAAGCAGCTTAAAATTCCCACAGCAGATTTCATCCGTCAATCCTAAAGGGCAATCCGTCAACCCAAACGGGTCAAGGGTCAACTAGGCCCCAAAATACCCAATGGCCCCGCGTACTTTTGGTTTCAGATAACAATTAAATAAAAAATTATGAAATCAATTAAAGTACTGGGCATGGCTCTTTTGGGAATGTCCATCATTTTGGCCTCTTGTTCTGCAGAAGATGGGGAAAAAGGGGATCAAGGATTGCAAGGAGCCAAGGGCGACACAGGAGATAAAGGTGATCAAGGAGAACAAGGTATTCCTGGGGAAGACAAGCCCAATGTGGATTTTTATTTCCAAAATGGTTTTAGCGATTATACAGATACTCAAGATGCAAGCATTGTACCGCCTAATATTGGGAGCGATGACCAGGAATTACAACTTCTCTATTCAAATAATGGCCTAGTGACAACGGAAAGAAGATCAGTGTTGCGCTTTGACAATATTGCTGATGAAATTACTGCTACCTTGGTTGGTGATGGGGAAAACTGTGCAGACGCTTTTCGTGTAAACAAGGCAACTTTATATGTATACCTAACTGGCTATACAAATCAAGATTATGATAATCTATTCATGAAAATTGGTTTTTATGGAGAGGATGAACCAACTTTTGAGCAAACAGAAGCTACATGGACATTTGCCCATGAGAATGAGTATTGGGCGGCAGATGGAGGAGAAGCAGCTACATGGGCAGGATTCTCAGGCTCTGACGATTATACATTCTTGCTCCCCAAGGGTTCCGGTGAAGCTTATGGTTGGTTTCCAATTATGTTGCCGAGAAGTGTAGTAGAGAACTGGATCTGTAATACTGGCTCCAACAAAGGAATGCGTTTGCGTATTGACCCTAACAGTGTCGATCTTGGACAGGGTTCAATTGATATTGCTTCAAGTGAAAATCCTAATACAGACCTAAGACCCCTTTTGGTCATCGAGACCGAGGATGTAGAGCCATCTGCTACTACCAAAATGGCCCCAAGCGGCAAGGCCAAAGATTGGGAGAACCTATCCTATGAAGAAAAAATGGCGCCCCTGTACCGCTACTTTGCGGCCAAGGGCCTATAACAAGCTTTCCCTTTCCCATACCTACCTGCAGAGAGAGTCCCGTCCGGGGCTCTTTCTTTTTGTGTCATTTCGAACTGTCATCCTGAGCGCAGTCGAAGGAGCATGTGAGAAATCTAAAGGTTGCCAGTGAACTATGGGATTTCTCGTTCCACTCGAAATGACATCAAGACTTCATCTCATTTCTGACTCTGTTTTGAGCCTTGCCTTGAGCCAAGTCGAAAGGGTAGTCGAAGGAGCGGTCGAGAACACTTACGGGCTTCCCTTAACCTTTGACCCTTCACACCATCACCTTTCGCCTAGCCCCATCTACTTTAATTCCAAGATGCATGTAAATTATCGGCCTTGGAACCCTTCAAAAAGTCTTGCTTCAAAACGTTCGTCAATCCTAAAGGGCAATCCGTCAATCCAAACAGGTCACAAGTCAACTAGGCCCCAAAATACCCAATGGACCTGTTTACTTTTGGTTTCATTTAACAAGTAAATAAACAATCATGAAATCAATAAAAGCACTGGGCATGGCCCTTTTGGGAATGTCCATAATCTTAGCTTCTTGTTCCGGGGAAGACGGACAAACAGGTCCAACCGGCCCTACGGGCCCTGCTGGCCCAACGGGACAAGGAACCCCTGGTGACCCGGGCGCGGATGGACTTGCCTGTTGGGACCTTGACGGTAGCGGAACCGCCGATTTGGAATCGGAAGATATCAACAATGATGGCGTTGTGGATGCTTTGGACTGTCAAGGCGTACCGGGCAATGATGGCCTAAATGGCCAGGACGGTAGCGACAAACCCAATATGGATTTTTATTTCCAGGATGGGTTTAAAGGGTATTCAGGTACTGTGGATGCAACCATTACCAACATCAATGGGGATAATGGGGACAATGGGACCATCTCACAGGTGTCTTTTGCTGAAATGGCAGTGGATAGAAGATACCATGTAATGCGCTTTGATGATATCTCTGAACAGATAACTACTGTATTGGTAGGTCAGGGAGAGAACTGTGCAGAGGCTTTTTATATGAACCGGGCCACCTTGTATATTTATATAACGTCCTATACCAATGATGCCGATCCATTATACCTTAGAGTAGGTTTTTACAATGCCAACGACCCCTTGTTTGTTGAGGCTGAAACCATCTGGACCATGGCAAATGGAACCGATGCATGGCATGGGACAGGTGGGGAAAGTGTTAATTGGGCTGGACCTTTTGTGGGAACAGATAATTATGCTGTCCAATTTGATGCAGGGCAAGGAGTCTCAGGCTCAAACTCAGGATGGTTTCCCATTCAATTGCCCAGAAGTGTAGTTGAGAATTGGATTTGTGACGGAAATACCAATAAAGGAATACGTTTGCGCCTTGATGGTGATAACGCAGTCAATGGAAGTACAATAAGTTTCCCGTCCAGTGAAAACACAAATGCAGACCTAAGACCCCTTTTGGTCATCGAGACCGAGGATGTAGAGCCATCCGCTACTACCAAAATGGCCCCTAGTGCCAAGACCAAAGATTGGGAGAACCTATCCTATGAAGAAAAAATGGCGCCCCTGTACCGTTACTTTGCGGCCAAAGGCCTTTAAAACTTTACCTTTCCTATACCTACCTGCAGAGAGAGTCCCGTCCGGGGCTCTTTCTTTTTGTGTCATTTCGAACTGTCATCCTGAGCGCAGTCGAAGGAGCATGTGAGAAACCTAAAAGTTACCAGTGAAACATGGGATTTCTCGTTACACTTGAAATGACATCAAGACTTCATCTCATTTCTGACCCTGTCCTGAGTCTTGCCTTGAACTGTCATCCTGAGCTCGGTAGAAGGAACAGTCGAGAATACTTATACCCTTGTCATTCTGAGCAGAGCGAAGAATCCCTTTCAGGTACCCATCCCTATGGAAACAGGTCAATGCGATGCTGAACTAAATTCAGCATGACGGCTTCATTTAACTTTTATAAACGTATTGCCCGTTCAAGCCTTGTCCATAGCAGTCGAGAACACTTACTGGCACCCTTCACCCTCCACCTTTGACCTTTCACCTTTGACCTTTGACCTTTCACCCTTTTTCCATGACCCATCACCTTTTACCCTTCACCCATTTAACATTTACCCAACACCAAACAAAGGAAATAATCCATAAATTTGGAATAAATCCAAAAAATGGAACCCAAAGAATACCAAAAAGGCCGAGGCGCCCAAAAAAACACCCCCAACCAATTTTTGCAGCAGGTGTACGAAATAAGGGAAGATTTTCTGGAGTTCTGTCGTTTGGAGGGCGAGGAGGCCGAGAACAACAAGACCCAATACATTCCCATTTTCCCCAAGACCATTGTGAACAAGGTGGACAGCCCCGATGTGGGGATGCTATACTCCATGAACCCTTACCAAGGTTGTGAGCATGGGTGTATTTACTGTTATGCCCGGAATACCCATGAGTATTGGGGCTATAGTGCCGGACTGGATTTTGAACGCCGGATTTTGGTCAAAAAGGCGGCCCCGGAATTGTTGGAGGCCAAGATCAAACACAAAAACTGGAAGGCGTGCACCATTGTGCTTTCGGGAAATACGGATTGCTACCAGCCCGCCGAACAAAAGTTCGAGATTACCCGTAAATGTCTGGAGGTATTTCTAAGATACCGCCACCCTGTGGGCATCATCACCAAAAATGCATTG
Source organism: Flagellimonas olearia (assembly GCF_004150225.1). Taxonomy (NCBI): domain Bacteria; kingdom Pseudomonadati; phylum Bacteroidota; class Flavobacteriia; order Flavobacteriales; family Flavobacteriaceae; genus Flagellimonas; species Flagellimonas olearia. The sequence continues at coordinate 15,839 of NZ_ML142912.1, forward strand.
GTGTTGCGCGATCTGGATATTTTAAAGGAGCTCAATGCCCATCAATTGGTGGGGGTCAATGTTTCGGTGACCTCCCTTTCGGAAAAGACCCGAAGAAAACTGGAACCGCGAACAGCTTCCATCCAAAAAAGGTTGAAGACCATTAAGGTCTTGTCCGAAAACAATATTCCCGTCAATGCGATGTTGGCGCCCATGATACCGGGCATCAACAGTCATGAGCTCTTGCCCTTGGCCAAGGCCGTGGCCGATCATGGGGCCCGTTCGTTTGCCATCACCGTGGTGCGTTTGAACGGGGCAATTGGACAGATTTTTACCGATTGGATCAAAAAGGCCATGCCGGACCGGGCCGAAAAAGTATTGCACCTGATCCAAGATTGCCACGGCGGGTCCATTAACGATAGCCGGTTTGGGATTCGGAGTCGGGGTGAAGGGAAAGTAGCCCAACAGATTCATGATATGACCCACTTGGCCCGCCACAAATATTTTAGGGACCGGCAGTTTCCCAGATTGCGGACCGATCTGCACGAACCCTACAAAAATGGTCAGATGAAATTATTTTGATACGCTCATTTCGAGTTAGTATGCGATGGGGAAATCTATTTTTCAACTATTTTTAGAGAAATGTCCAATCCTTGCCTTTGGTTTCGTCCTTAGGATGAAAACAATATATAACCAGTCCTAAATAAGGACACAAAACGAAACGTGATGAGTAATTTTTTGTATCTGTTCAGAGGTGGCGATGACGCCTTTGACAAATTGTCCCAAGAAGAAAAGCAGGCCCATATGGAAGTTTGGGGTGCATGGATGGGAGGCTTGAGTGAAAAAGGCAAGTTGTTGGACGGACTCCCTTTGGGAAAGGATGGCAAAGTGGTCCGCGATAGGGGCGAAGTGGTCACCAACGGTCCCTTTGCGGAAGGTGCCGAAATGGTGGGCGGATATTTGATCGTATCGGCCAAGGACTATGACGAGGCCGTGGAGATTTCCAAGGGCTGTCCCATTTTTGATTATGAGGGAAGTTTTGTGGAGGTCCGTGAGATCCTTTCCATGGAACACTGATGTAGAAAAAGTCATTTCGAACGAATGTGAGAAATCTAACCATAAGAGATTTGAAATGACGCAATTAAGAAAGTAGTCTTTTAAAAGTAATGTCACAGGACCACCACGCAACCGTAGAACACCTTTTTAGACAGGAATATGGGAAAGTGGTGGCCCTATTGACCCATAAGTTCGGGACTTCGCATTTGGAGCAGATAGAGGATGCCACCCAGGACACTTTTGTGAAAGCCATGCAAGTGTGGGCCTACAAATCTGTCCCCGATAACCCAACGGCTTGGTTGTACCGTGTGGCCAGCAATCGGTTGATCGATGTATTGCGGCGGGACAAAAAAGTGGACCTTCACGACACCGAACGACTCTCCCAACACAGCGGAATAGAACAAAACGGTGACCCGGCCTTGGATGCCACCCTTTCGGACAGCCAATTGAAAATGATATTCGCCTGTTGCCACCCTGCGCTTTCCAAAGAGCATCAAATAGTGTTGAGTCTAAAGCTCATTGGCGGTTTCAGCAATAAGGAATTGGCAGAGGCCCTATTGAAAAAGGAGGAAGCGGTAGCCAAATCCTTTACCCGGGCCAAGAAAAAGTTCCGGGAAGCGGTAAAAATGCTCAAAATCCCTGTGGAAATGGGCCTTCAGTCCCGTTTGTTCCGGGTATTGCAGGTTGTTTATCTCTTGTTTTCGGAAGGCTATGCCGCCACTTCGGGTACCTTGATCGTTAAAAGGGACATTTGTTATGAGGCCTTGCGATTGGCCTTGTTGATGCAGCAAAATACCTATTGCCAACACCCTAATTTGGAAGCATTGATCGCTTTGATGTGTTTTCATGCGTCCCGTTTTGACGCCCGACTGGATGATGAAGGTGCATTGGTCACTCTGGAACATCAGGATCGGAGCAAATACAACCAAGAATTGATTTCGATTGGGATGCGGCATTTGGAGCGTGCAGGGACCCATGACCGCACACCTTCCAAATATCATTTGGAAGCAGCCCGATCGTATTACCATTCCACGGCCAAAAGTTTTGTGGAGACCGATTGGAAGAACATCCTGTATCTATATGACTTGCAACTGAAATTGGAACCTTCACCTATGGTGGCCTTACATCGCATCGTGGCCTTTGCCAAAATCCATGGTGCCGAAAAAGCATTAGGGGAACTGAGGCAACTGGAGCAGAAAAACGATTTTACCGATCAAGCCCTATACCATGCCATTAAAGCCGAACTATATTTCGATTTAGGAAAAACCAAGGAGCAAAGGGCTGCTTTGGAAAAGGCCATTGCCCTCACCGAAAATGAACTGGTCAAAGCGCACTATCAAAAGAAAATGAAAACCTAGCGCCCTTAGTGGTGCAGGTTACATATCTTCTTCCCCAACATGCTTTTTATAGAATTTCCAAGCTTCGTGGGCCACATCGCGGCCCAATTCCAATCCGGCAATATTGTCCGATTGGATGTGGTATCCGCCAAGCACCCTTGAAATCCCGGCCATTTCGGCTGTTTTGGTAAACGTGGGAAACTTAAGGGTCACGGTGTCCCCAAGGTTCTCCGGTTCGGTAAGCGAACCCGCCACGAGTTCCACTTCGGAACCAAACTCATCGCTGCCCGTCCAAAGTTTCAATGCTTCGGCACAGCCCCCACTGATGGTACTGTGGCCCGAGGTGTAACTTGGAAAAGGTGGGCACAAGAACGTATCCGGGGAATAGGGGCGCCATTGGCTGCCATCCATCTCTACCATTCCTTTTCCGACCCCGCCCCATGCTTTGATTTTTTGCTGGTCGTAATATTCGTGTACCAAGGCGAACGGTCTGGCAAAGTCATAGAACATTTTGCTGTCCCATGAGGCAATGAAGGCATCCATGGCCACCACTTGGTTGTAGAAGAACATTTTTACATCTTGATCCAAGGTGTGGTTGTCCCTAATGGATACTTCTTGGGCAAACTTCAACCAGTGGCCTGCTTGTTGTACCGATTGTGGCCCGTCCCGCATGAACTCCACCAAGGCTTTTTGCTCGTCGGTGAGGTTGGCCTGCATCTCAATGACTTCCTGTACTTCTTTCTCCAACTGTTCCGAGCCAATTTGTGGAGGAGGTCCGGGTCTGAATTGGTCTCCGGATTTCATGGATATGGGGGTTACCTTGTCCCAAAAAGGGGTAAGGCACCCTGGGGCAAACTGCCCACCTTTTCCATCTGAAAAGTATTTGGGTTGCCAGCGGTTGGGATCCACATTGTTGTCCACGGAATTTATAGGCTCATACCCTACATAATTGAAATAAGGCACCCCATTGGAACCTTCTTCCTCCCCATATTGATTGGCACCATCTCCCTTTCGGGCCTCAATGACCGCTTTGGCGGCCAAATTACCGATGCCCTCTGGGGTATTGGGGTCCAAACTTTCATTATTGGGGTCCAATCCGAGCTCTTTCATAAAATCGGTAAAGAGTTCTTTATCCGAATAGTAATACTCGTTCATGGCCCTATATGCAGCATAACTGATGGCAATCTCCTTGTTTTTCAGGGTCTGTTCATCCATTGGACGTCGGTCTACTCCCTCCAGATACACAGGGATGGCTTTTTCATCGTAGCGGGACCAAGCATCAAAGATGGAAACAAATATCAACCCTAAAAATCTAGAGGTTATGGTAGGTCTTGGTTTAAATTTTTCAGTGTCGTTGGCCGTGGCAGTAATGGCCATTTGGCTCCATTGGTAGGCAATGTTTTCGGCTCCCATGGGTTGGGCCGCTTCCGCCACATTTTGGCTTTCTTTTCCGTTAGAGCCTTGCTTACAGGCCATAACGACTGCCAATGCAAATAGCAGTAAGAATGCTTTTTTCATCATAGGTGTGTTGTTTAGAGAAGTTACATCAGATGGATATGGACCGTTTGCTGCCCATATCCATCGTGCAATGTAGTAATTTTGAGAAAATTACGACAGTTCCCAGCCTTTACGGTAGTTCCGGGTGACCCATTCGTTGGCCTTGTCGTAATTGGTGATCTTCATGTTCTCACCATCCCAGAAAAGTTTGCGTCTTCCTGGGTAATCGTATGGATCCCAGTCCCCCACTTTTTTACCTTCTTTCAATACTTTGTATTGATAGGCTTTTACGGCCAAGTTGCCCATAAGTACGGTTTCGGTCAACGGACCGGCTTTGGAGAAATCGGAAGAAGTGGATCCCCCATTGAGGCACACATCAACAAAATTGGCAATGTGACCGCCCATGCTACCGGGAACTCTAGGATATTTTGGTTTTGGAGCTTTGTAGAGGTCCATCATATCGGTGGGGAGCAAACGTGCATTTTGGGAATACGTATCGCAAACCAAAATACCTCGTTCCCCATACATGATGGTTCCACCATCCCGGTTACCGACCATCTCACCATCTTTCAACTCATCGGGCAAGTTGGGCATAATGCCTCCGTCATACCAGTTCAAGGCAATATCTCCATGGTATTCGTGGTCAAATTTCAAATGTATTTTGGAAGAAGGAGGACAGGAAGGGCTGTAATCGGCCTCCACAAAATCGCCTACCCAAACCGTGGTGCAGCTTGCTTCGGCTTCAGTGGGATATCCCAAATCCAGCACACTGAACGGGGTTTCCATAATATGACATCCCATATCGCCCAAAGCACCGGTTCCAAAATCCCACCAACCTCGCCATTTAAAGGGAAGGTAGGCTTCATTATACTCCCGCATGGCGGCCGGACCCAGCCAAAGATCCCAATCCAATCCTTTTGGAACTCTTTGTTTTTCGGTAGGTACGGCAACTCCTTGTGGCCAAACAGGGCGGTTGGTCCAACAATCTATCGTATGGATTTTCCCGATAATTCCAGACTCGACCCACTCTCTTGCAATTCGGCTATCATCACTGGAAGCACCTTGATTCCCCATTTGGGTAACAATGCCATTTTCCTTGGCCACTTGGGTCATCAGACGGGCTTCATGGATGTTATGGGTGAGTGGTTTTTCTACATAGGCATGCTTTTTCTCCCGCATAAAAGGGAGTGCAATGGTGGCGTGCATATGGTCGGGGGTAGCTACCATTATGGCATCAATATCATTCAAATGCGCGTCAAAGACCTTTCTAAAATCCTTGTATCGTTTTACATCAGGGAATTTTTCGAAAGTATCTTTGGCCCGTCTATCATCTACATCGCAGAACGACACAAACTTCACCTTTCCAGTTTCATTGAGACCTTTGATGACACCACTTCCCCTGCCGCCAACACCAAAAGCACCAACATAGAGGGTATCACTGGGGGGAACATGGGTTTTGCCCAGAACATGACTGGGTACAATAGAAAACGCAGCGGAGGCCGCTGCGGCATTTTGAATGAATTTTCTTCTTTGCATTGTGTTAGTTTTGATTGCGATTACAAGATACAAAAAACTGAAAGAGACCAAAGATCTATTGGGTACCTTCCCATTCACCAAAAAACTGATCTAGGAAGGTTTCCATGAATTGGTGTCTCTGTAGGGCAAGTTTTCTGCCGGTTTCGGTGTTCATGCGGTCTTTAAGTAGTAGTAGCTTTTCGTAAAAATGGTTGATGGTAGGGGCCTTGGAGGCCTTGTACTCCTCTTTGGTCATCTGAAGATTAGGAGCAATTTTTGGGTCGTGCAATGCCCTGTTCTTGAATCCCCCATAATTGAAGGCACGTGCAATGCCGATGGCACCAATGGCATCCAATCGGTCTGCATCCTGGACCACTTCCAGTTCTGTGGAAGTAAAGACCGCTCCGTTGTTCTCCAGACTGTTTTTAAAGGACATATGCTGAATGATGTTCACCACATGATTTATGGTGGCGATATCTACCTGTTGGGATTCCAAAAACGTTTTGGCCAGTTTCGGGCCAACGGATTCGTCCCCATCATGGAATTTTGGGTCTGCTATATCGTGGAGCAATGCAGAAAGTTCCACAACAAGGGTGTTGGTGTTTTCATGTTCCGCTATGAATTTGGAAGTGTTGTATACCCGTTCAATGTGAAACCAATCATGACCTCCTTCCGCATGTTCAAGCGCTTTTTTGACAAATGAGATGGTGTTTTGGATGAGTTGGTCGTGATTCATTGGTCCGCGTTTACTCCCGAAGCGATAGTGGCTTCGATTTGGGCAATGAGCTCATCGGAATTGCCTTTGTTCTCTACAGGGACGTGCACCTTTAGGGTAAGGTGTGAGCCCAATCCCATGGGAAATTTGCCATACCGCAATAATTTCCAGGAGTTGTTTATGCTAATGGGCACAATCAAGGCAGAAGGTGAATTTTTCATCAACACTTTGAGTCCAGTGGTCCTAAAAAGTTTGGGAACGCCATTACGGCTTCGGGTCCCCTCTGGAAAAATCACGGCGCTTCGGTTGTGTTTCTCAATATACTTGCCCAGCTTTTGCAATTCGGCAATGGATTGTTTGGGGTCTTTTCTATCGATCAATGCCGAACCACTATGTCTTAAATTGAAAGATACGCTTGGGATGCCTTTCCCCAGTTCAATCTTGCTTACAAACTTAGGATGGTGTTTCCGCATATACCAGATAAGGGGAGGGATGTCGTACATGCTCTGGTGGTTGGAAACCACGATCAAAGGTCGGTCCGTAGGAATGTTGTGGGTGTTCTCAAAGGTGTATCGGGTGCCCAGTAGGTTGGTACATCGCATAATAAACCAATTGAGGATGGAAACGCTTCTTTTATGGGCATCGTACCCAAATACTTTAAGGCAGATCCACTGGATGGGGTGAAAAATGACCAAGACCAATCCAAAACTAATAAAGAAAAGGGAGGTAAAGAGATAGGAAAACAATTTGGCAAGTGTCATTTTCGGATGTTCGGTTTTTGGTAGGGTGTAAAAATAAAAAAACCACCCTTTAAGGGTGGCTTATTTTTTTGGACAGAAGGGATATTTAACAAAATTCGTTATACGCTTCCATCAAATTTTCTGCAATAAGCTCTGCTGGCCTACCTTCAATATGGTGTCTTTCGATCATGTGTACCAACTCCCCATCCTTAAAAAGGGCCATACTTGGCGATGATGGAGGGAAGGGAACCATACGGTTCCTCGCCGTGTTCACGGCATCGGTGTCCACTCCGGCAAATACGGTCGCCAAATGGTCCGGTTTTTTGGAGTTCTGCAGGCTCAATTTGGCCGCTGGTCTTGCGTTGGCCGCTGCACAACCACAGACCGAATTGACCACGATCAACGTGGTACCCTCTTGCTTAAGGGCATTCTCAACGGCTTCACTTGTATATAGTTCTTCAAACCCGGCGGTGGCCAAGTCTGCTCGCATAGGTTTTACCAATTCTTCAGGATACATAGACTACTTTTTAATTAGAGTCCAAAGATACGGTTTTGTTGGTTTATTTTCATGCTCCTTAACATTGTATAAGGCTTAGCTTCTTGCACAAAGCCCTATATTTGGGCTTTAATTTTTGTAGGATGATCAAATGGGTTGCGGCCTTAATTGGATTTTTTATTAGAGGAATTGTCGGAGCGGTCTTAGGGTTCTTTGTGGGCAGTCTACTGGATGGACTTGGAGGCTCATCAAAATCATCCAGAAGTGTTTTTCAGGATTTTACCCGCCAGAGCGTTTCCCCGGCCGATTTTGAACTGAACTTGCTCTCCCTTTGTTCCATCATCATCAAGGCTGACGGACAGGTAAGCCAACGTGAATTGGACTATGTACGCCAATATTTTTTAAGCACCTATGGAAAGGAAAAGGCCAATGCCATTTTCAGGACTTTCAATGAGGTGATCAAAAAACGGGAGGTATCCGCCCAACGGATTTGTACCTATATGGTCCAACGTACCCGCTACGAGGTACGGTTGCAATTGCTACACTTTTTGTTCGGGATAGCCCAAGCCGATGGGCAAGTAAGTCAGGCAGAGACTTCCAAGCTGCGGGAAATTGCCGGGTACCTTCGGGTGGGGATGCACGATTTTGAAAGTATCATGGCCATGTTCATCAAATCAGCGGACAATGCCTATAAGATCTTGGAGATAGAAAGGAGTGCCACGGACGAGGAGGTGAAAAAGGCCTATAGAACCATGGCCAAAAAATACCATCCAGACCGTGTAGTCACTGAAGACAAAGCCATTCAAAAAGGGGCCGAAGAAAAGTTCAAGGAGGTGCAAAAAGCCTACGAGACCATCCAGAAAGAAAGAGGGATGTCCTAGGCTGTTGCCAGTTTTCTTCTTCGCTTACTTTTCTTTTTCAATTTGTTGATATAGATAATGGTTCCCGTTATGGGTAAACTGGTCCCTATCAAACAGGCCAAAAAATACAACCACTTACTAAAGGTTCCATAGATTTCCCCTGTATGGATGGGTCTAATGGCCGATGCGATTTTTACGTTCAAGGGTTTGTCCGCATAGAGTTCTTTGTGAATGATTTTCCCGGAGGTGTGGATTTGCAATTGATCTTGGGCCACAGTGGACCAAGAGTCGTCCGCTATTTTTCTGAATCCATAAACGGGATTTTTTTCATTGGGCAAAGTTATTGTGAGTGTGCCGTTGTAATCCAAGGTATTGTTGGCCAAAAGTACTGCTTGCTCCAAATCAATTGCCTTGTCACCCTTCAGATTCTCCAAATCCACTTTGGGTTGAGCCCCACGGTTTCCAAAGACCTTGGCGCCCATAAGGGAACTCAAGCCATCCCTATAACCTTCAAAAGACCAGCAAAGGCCGGTGATTCCCATAATCAAAATAAGTAGACAGGAATAAAAACCAAGGGTGTTGTGCAGGTCATGGTTGATACGTTTCCAATTGGCGCTGGTCTTGATCTTGAAACCAGCCTTAACGGTTTTCCATTTTACCTTTTTGGGGAACCAAAGAACGATTCCGCTAATGGACAGGATCAAGAAAATTATGGTGGCAATCCCTACTATGGGCCTACCCAATTCAATATCCATCAACAACCATCGGTGCAGTTTGAACATGCTGAACATAAAATCATCCATTCCGGTCTTTTGGGGAGCCAAAATCTCGGCGGTGTATGGATTTACCTCATAGGTAGATCCCCTTCGTTGTTTGGGGTCCTCTTTAATGGACAATTGGTAAGGGGCAGCGTTATCAGTAGGCACGGTTATGGCCATGAGTTGCCCTTTGGCTTGTATGTTGGGATCATCCACAATTTGGGAAAGGGATATTTTGTTACCAGTTGCCTGGACCTTCATTTCCTCTTTGAACCACTGCTCTATCTCCTTTTCAAAAGTTAGTATGGTACCGCTAAGGCAGACCAAGAAAATGATGATGCCGCTGGTCAATCCAAGCCATAAATGAACATCGTTGATAAAAGCCCGTATACCGTAAGTTTTACTTTTTCCCATAACCATAAAAAGGCCCAACGCTTCCGCTGGACCTGTATATTTTAAATTTTCTGTTAGAATGAATAGGTGACCACCCCTGCCAAGTTGAATGGATCGGTTTGATTGATGAATCGGGTTCTATAGGCGTTGTACCCTATTTCATCAAAAACATTGTTGGCGATGACCCTAAAGTTCCAATTTCGATTGAATCGATACGAAGCTTGAAGGTTGACCAAGGTGTAGGCATCTACATCAAAAGGTTTTTGATTGGGTACTATACCTTCATGGGTAACGGCGCCGGCACTCCAGTCGTTGATGGGTCTTTTTCCGGTGTAGTAGGCGCCCCCACCAAAGGTGAGGCCTTCCAAGGCTCCTTTGAACCCGTAGTTCATGTAAAGGTTGAAAGTGTGCTTAGGGGTATTCAAGGGTGCAGATCCATATACAAATGAGGTGTGTTCCTTGTACTGTGCATCAATATAGGAGTATCCTCCGATCAGTTCCAGATTGTCCAATAGTCTTCCGGTCAACTCCAGTTCCACACCTTTGCGTTCATCGTTACCTCCTTTTTGGTAAAACCCAGTGGCCACCCAGTTTTCATCATAAACAGGTAGGTTGATGTTTTTGTTGTTGATTTTAAAATACGTAAAGTTAAATCGAAGCTTGTTGTCCAACCAGTTGGTTTTGATTCCTGCTTCCAACTGATCAAAACGCTCGTTGCCCAAAGGTTCCCCATTCTCATCCAATCTAGATGCTGTTCTGGGGTAGGCGCTGTTGGTGTAAGAAGCAAATACATTGATGTTTTGGTACGGGGTCACAATAATCCCAGCCAAAGGATTGAAGGCATCATTGGAAACAGACTCGGTGTCCGTATCTGTTTTTGTGGTGCTGTAACGGATGCCCAAGAAGGACTTCAGCCAGCTGTTGAAGGTGACCACATCCTGCGCCACAAACCCTAGGGATCGTGACGAAGCTTCTCCCTCGTTGGGAGTTCCAAAGGCAATGTTGGAAGGTAAGGTGTTGTTTATGGGGGCAAAGACATCAATGGTGTCCAAGTTGGATATGGTTTGGGAGAATGTGCTGTAGCTGGAAGATCGATAGTCCATACCCACTTGGAAGGTATGTTTGATGCTGCCTGTTTCCAGCTTATCCCCAATAAGATCTACTTGTAGGACGCTGTTCTTGTCATTTCGCTCAGAATTGGAGAACCCTCTGATGCGTTGGTTGTAAATGGCATTGTCTTCGTTGTCCGTAATGGCATTTCCCAAGCTGGCACCTCTGCTGTCCAAATCCAAATTGGAGTGGTAATAGGCCACTTGAAGATCAAGCTGATCGTCCAACTCCCTGTTGAAACGAATGGAGTAAGTTTGGTTCATGGTGTTGGATCTATCGGTCTCAAAGCCCAAGAATTGATCATACGGCATATCGTAAATGGCATTGGTGTTGTTCTCGCCCAAGTTTACGGTTCCTATGTCCGGGGTACGGCTATCATCCAAGTAATCCATTTCCATGGTAAGCTTGCTCTTGTTGTCAATACGCCATTCCAAGGATGGATTGATGTAAAAGCGCTCGCCTTCAACCTTATCCCTAAATGAATCCCCTTTTTCAAAGGTTCCATTGATTCTAAAAGCAAGATTTTTACTGTTGTTGAGGGGTCCGTACACATCGTAGGTGGTCCTGGCTTGTCCAAAACTGCCCACACGTCCGCTCACATTACCGCCAAATTGATATCTGGGGGTTTTGGTCACAATATTGATGACCCCACCTGGGCTTCCCAAGTCGGTGGCCACCCCTTGTGTAATGGAAGCGGCACCTTTCAATACTTGGATATTATCCACCCCTTGCATATCGGTGAGTACGCCAACTCCCCTAAAATCAGAATTGATCCGCACCCCATTTTTGAGGATGGGGATTCCCCTAAAACCTCGGGACGACATACTTTCCCTTTGATTGCCATAGGTGGCAAAGGTGTATACCCCGGGTACGTTTTTGGTAGCTTCTGATATGGTTAGGTTTCCCTGTTGCTCAATAAGCTTTTCAGAAACCACTGAAATACTCTGGATCTGTTCATATGGAGCCAAGGGAAGTCGCGTCAGGGCCTCGATTTTATCGGGATGTTCATAACGGTTCCCAAAAACTTCCACTTGTTCCAACTCGTTCCCTTGCTCAAGCGTGAAGTTTAAGGTCACTTCAGTGTTGGAGCGTACCTCCACCTGTTGTTTTGCGGAATGATATCCCACTGAAGAAACCACTATTTCGTAGGTGTTGGGAAGTAGATTTTTGAGTTCATAAGCGCCATTTTGATCGGCCGAGACCCCAATGCCGTCAGCTTTTATGATCACATGGGCAAAAGGAACTGGCTCACCCGTAGTATCGGTAATGGTGCCGGAAACACTCCCTTGTTGGGCGGAACAGACTCCTATGGTTGTAAATAAAAAGATTGAGAATAGTTTTTTGAACATTATAGTTATTATTTAGACTTATTAAAAATAGATGGCAAATATAAGGCTGGGGGCTATAACCAAACAAGAATTATTTAGATTAATTAAAAATAATTTTAAAGGGATTTCAATTCCTGCTTTTAAAGCGGTGATTATTACCTATTTTTGGATTTAAAAGAGTATGCAGGAATTCTTGTTTTACATCAAGTTGGGACTTAACCATGTTTTGGACTTTGGGGCTTACGACCATATTTTGTTCCTATCTGCCTTGGCGGTACCCTTTACGTTCAAAAGTTGGAAAAGGGTGTTGATCTTGGCCACCATTTTTACCGTTGCACATTGTACGTCCTTGGCCCTTTCGGTATATGAAGCCGTTACGGTTGATGTTGGACTTATTGAGTTTCTGATTCCGGTCACCATTTTATTGACGGCCCTCTTCAATTTTGCCTATGTGTTCAAAGAGGCGTTGGATGTTGGACTTTTTCTCCATGTTCTGGCCACGGCTTTTTTTGGGTTGATCCATGGTTTTGGCTTTTCCAATTATTTTAAAATGCTCATGGCCGAGGAAGAGGATAAGATCACACCGCTTTTGGGTTTTGCCACAGGGATAGAACTTTCCCAAGTGACCATCATTTTGGCGATTTTGACCTTGGCATTTGTGGTTTTGGATGTGTTGAAGGTCAAAAGACCTGTTTTTATTGCGGTGACCTCCATTTTGGTGATTGCCATTACAATACCCCTGCTCATTGCAACGTTTCCCATGTAGGCCCTTCGTTAAAATTAATCGAATAAGGTTGTACGGGTCTTTCAAAGCGGGTATATTTAATTATTCTCGATTTTTTTATTGATGTATGAAGGAGAGTAAACAAGAAAAGTACGACAAAGCGTATTTGCGAATGGCCTTGGAATGGGGAAAACTTTCCTATTGCGAGAGAAGGCAGGTGGGGGCCATTATCGTAAAAAATAGAATGATCATTTCCGATGGGTACAACGGAACACCTACGGGATTTGAGAATATATGTGAAGATGATGAAGGGTATACCAAATGGTATGTGCTTCATGCGGAAGCCAATGCCATTTTAAAGGTGGCGTCCTCAACCCAATCCTGTGAGGGGGCCACTTTGTACATTACCTTGTCCCCGTGCAGGGAATGTAGCAAATTGGTGCATCAGTCTGGCATAAAACGTGTGGTGTACCAAACCGCGTACAAAGACGATTCAGGATTGAAATTTTTGGAACGGGCCGGCGTTGAAATCGTGCATATGCCCGTTCTGGAGGAAATGGTGTAAGCCTCAACTTGCTATTATGAAGAAAATTAATGGATATATCTGGCCCACACTGCTGGCCCTTGCCGTAGCCATAGGGATTTTTATAGGAGGAAAACTCCATTTTAATGATACTCCCGAAAAATTGTTTTCCACCAATTCCAAGAAGGACAAACTCAACCGACTTATAGATTATATCGACTACGAATATGTGGACGAAATTGACACGGATAGCATAGTGGATGTGACGGTGAACAATATTTTGGGCAAGCTGGATCCACATTCCGTGTACATTCCCAAAAGCGAAATGGATGAGGTCTCCGAAAACATGAAAGGTGATTTTGCCGGAATAGGCGTCAGTTTTTATATGTTTAGGGATACCATTACGGTGATACGGACCATTAAAAACGGCCCCAGCTATATCAGCGGTATAAAACCTGGAGATCGCATATTGACGGCCAATAGCGACACACTCTTTGGAAGAAGGGTTCCCAATAATGAAGTAGTCTCCAAACTCAAGGGTAAGATAGGGACCAAAGTGGACCTTAAAGTGTTTAGAAAGTCGGAGAACCGGACCATGGATGTCACGGTTACCCGTGGGCATGTACCCATTCGAAGTGTGGACGCCTACTATATGCTCAGCAAGGATTTGGGATATATCAAAATCAATCGGTTTGCCGAATCAACCTTTAAGGAATTTCAGGACGCCCTAAGAAAGCTGAAATTACGGGGAGCCGAGAAATTGGTGTTGGACCTAAGGGATAATCCTGGCGGTTATCTGGGTATTGCCGAGAAATTGGCAGACGAGTTTTTGGAAGATGACAAGTTGATTCTCTTTACCAAAAACAAAAAGGGAAGAATAAAAAAGGCCTTTGCGACCAGCAAGGGTGATTTTGAGAACAAACCGGTATATGTACTGATCAATGAACGTTCCGCATCGGCCAGTGAGATCATAGCGGGTGCCCTTCAGGACAATGATATAGGAACCATTGTGGGAAGGCGTTCCTTTGGAAAAGGACTGGTGCAGCGGGAAATGGACCTGGGAGATGGTTCCGCGGTGCGACTTACCGTATCCCGATACTATACCCCAACGGGCCGTTCCATTCAAAAATCATACAAAAAAGGACATCGAGACTACTACCAGAAATTTATGGAACGCTATACCAATGGCGAACTGGTTTCTGCCGACAGCATTAAAGTAGCGGACTCCCTAAAATTCCGTACCCCAAAAGGGAAAATCGTCTACGGAGGGGGAGGCATTATTCCGGATGTTTTTGTGCCAATTGGAAGCAATGAGGAAGAGGCCATTGAAAGTATGGATGATACCTACCAATTTTTTTCCCGATTTGTTTTTGAACACTTGGAAGAGGATAGAGACCGATACGCTTCCTACAGTATGAACCAATTTTTGGAGGAGTTCCGTGTGGACGATATTCTTTTTGATCAGTTCCTCCAATTTGTGCTGAACCGAAAGATAAAGATGGACTTCTATGCCCAAGAGGACAAAATAAAGGCCTACATAAAAGCCAATATTGCCGAACAGTTGTTTTCGCCCAATCTATCTGCGGAAATCAAAGGAGAATATGACCCTATGCTCAACAAGGTGCTGGAATTGGATACCATTACATTTGACCAACCCGAAGTGGGTGCGGCCATCAAAAAATAAGGGATTAGTTGTCCTTTATCTTTTTTTCAATCTTTTTTGAAGTCATAAAGATCAATAGCAACACAATGGCGCACAATGATGCCACGATTCCAATCAAGGCAATGGTGCTGTCCCCTTGAAATGGGTTTTCAAAATCAACCAGGGTTACGTTATAAGCGATTAGCGCCAAGGCCAAAACAATAAGGACGATACTGAAGGGTCTGTTCATAAACGAATTTTAAATGCCGTGCGTAAAGAGCTCATTGATATTGGCAGCAAATAGCTTTACAGCAATCGCCAAAAGAATCACCCCAAACACTTTTCGGATAATGTTGAGGCCGTTTTTGCCCAATACGCGCTCAATTTTGGCACTGGACTTCAGCACCAGATATACAAAGATAATGTTTAGGATAATGGCAACGATGATGTTTTCCACATAGTATTCTGCACGGAGGGCCAACAGGGAGGTCATGGTCCCGGCCCCGGCAATAAGTGGAAATGCAATGGGAACTATGGAAGCACTTTCCGGCTCATCATCTTTATAAAGGCTGATGCCCAAGATCATCTCAATGGCAAGAAAAAAGATAATGAAGGAACCTGCCACGGCAAAGGAGTTCACATCAATTCCTATCAAAGACAAGATTCTTTCCCCCACAAAAAGGAATGCTACCATGATACAGGCTGCCACAATGGAGGCTTTTTCAGATTGAATATGCCCTACCTTGTTTCGCAATGAGATAATGATCGGGACACTCCCTACAATATCTATCACCGCAAAAAGAATCATGCTGGCGGTCGCTATTTCCTTAAAATTGAAATTCATGGCTGTATTTTTTTCAGTCTGCAAATGTACGTGTAAAAAAGACTTTTGGATGATATAAAAATGTTTGGAAAAGGTCAAATTTTGGGTTTTGGACTACCTTTGCCCCAAAACAGGCATAATTATGTTCCAGATAGGGAAAACCATAGTGTCCGAGGAGATTTTGGAGAACGATTTTGTGTGCAACCTAAATGCGTGCAAGGGCGCTTGCTGTGTAGGAGGGGAATATGGTGCCCCGGTAGAGGATTCGGAAACCGATATCTTGGTCAATATCTATCAAGAAGTAAAGCCCTACTTGCGTCCAGAGGGAGTCAAAGCCATTGAGGAACAGGGTGTTTTTGTAAAAGGAGAGGATGGCGAATGGGAAACCCCTTTGGTAAACAACAGCGAATGCGCCTACGTGATTTTTTCGGAGGATGGCATCACCAAATGTGGTATAGAAGCAGCCTATGAGGACGGCGCTACAAAATGGAAGAAGCCCGTTTCATGTCATCTTTATCCGGTACGTACCCGGGAATATTCAGAATTTACTGCGGTGAACTACCACAAATGGGAAATTTGCGACCCGGCCTGCAGCCTTGGGAAGGAGTTGAAAGTGCCCATCTATAAATTTGTCAAGGAAGCTTTGATCCGCAAATTTGGCAAAGCGTGGTACAGTGAATTGGAAGAGGTAGCGTCCGGGAACGCGGCTTCTAAATCGTAGGAATATCTAAAATGACTTTGGTGCCTATTGGATTTCCCCCTTCATCAAAAAGGTCCACAATATCCACATCAAACTTGTTTTGGTAATCCTTTGAAAAGTTGGCCAAACGTTCCTTGGTTATGCGGATACCCACGGATTTTCTTTTCAGCACCCTGTTTTCTTTGTTGACCTCTGCAGCGCCCCTGCCTACACCGTTGTCCATAATTTCTATGGAAACGTGGCTTTGGTTCTTTCGTTTGACGTTCACATGAATTTTCTTTTCCCCTTCTTTTGGCGAAAGCCCATGCCATAAAGAGTTTTCCAAAAAAGGCTGTAATGCCAGGGAAGGCATTTTAATATTGGTTGGGCATACACTTTCGTCCACGGTGATTTTAAAGTCTATTTCGTTGGAAAAGCGAATGTTTTCAATGTTCATGTACAATTCCACGGTTTCCAGTTCCTCCGCTAAGGTAATTTCCTTTTGGGAAGAAGCCTCCAATATCTTTCGGACCAATTTGGAAAATTTGTTGAGGTAGTGAACGGCATTTTTTTGCTCGTTGTTGATGATGTAAAGCTTGATGGAGTTCAGCGAATTGAACAAAAAATGGGGGTTCATCTGACTGCGAAGCATGGTCTGTTCCAAGGAAAGCACCCGCTTCTCGTTTTTGCTCTGGTATTGCCGATATAGAATGTAAAGGATGGATGATATGAGACCCACAATAAGGGCGCTGACCAATAGGGTGGTCTGGTTTTTTCGAAGTCTAAGGCGCACGATCTCATTCTCTTTGGCCAACACGGAGATTTGGTTGTTCTTCTTGTCCGCCTCATATCGGACAATGACATCGTTCATGTACCTTAGGTTGGTGGCATTGGAGATCTGGTCGCTATATTCATCAACCTTTTTAAAGTACTCATAGGCCATTTGATAGTTGCCCCTTGCTTCTTCAAGTTCCGAAAGCTTTTGATACCCATTGAGCATGTTGCTGGGCATATTGTGGCTTTTCGCCATTTCCAGGCCCTCTTGGATAAATGTATTGGCCTTGTCGTACTGTGCCAATTTAGTGTAGGCCCATCCCGTATTGATGAAAACAGAGGAGGTAATTGAAAAGTCACCTATTTTTTTGGATTCCTTGTGCAGCGGCTCCAAGAGTACAATGGCGGCATAAGGCATATTTTGTTTCAGATAAATTTGGGCCAGGCTGTTTTTACAGATGACCCTGCCATAGGCAGAGTTTATTTCCTCATTATAAGCCAAGGATTTCCGATAATTTTCCAAGGCTGCTTCCAAGTCACCCTTTTGTTCCAAACAGTCCCCGATGTTCTGATGGTTAATGGCCAGGCCGAGCTTGTTTCCGAGTTCCTCTTCCAATTTCAATGCTCTTTTAAACTGTGCAATGGCCAAGTCGTACTGCTCCAAGGTTTGGTATAGGTTTCCAATGGAGTTCAGGGAAATATTGATGTGCCGTTTAATATGATGGGAAGGATTTTCCACTTCTTCAGCCAACTCCATGGCTTTTTGGTGGTAATCCAAGGCTGTTTTTATGGCGTCAGTTCGTCTGTAGACTACCCCAAGCATGTTCAGGCTTAAGACCTTTAGTTCGGTGTTGTTGGCGCTCTCCGAAAGTTCCAAGGCTTTTTCGTGTAGGTCCGCCGCTTTCTTGTACTGGGAAATGTTCCTGTATTTGGTCCCCAATTGGTTAAGGGCGAATGCCTCTCCTTCCAAATAATTGTTTTCCTTGGAGAAGTTGGCAAAATAGCGTATCAGGGTAGTATCTCCTTTCTCGGATTTCAACTCGGTGTCCAATGCCACATAGGTCTTGGGCATCAATTGTACGATCCTTTCCACCTTTTCCTTGAACGCTTCTGGAATTTCTTGGGCGTAAAATGTTGCAACAAACAAAAGGTAGGCCAAGGAAAA
Organism: Flagellimonas olearia; assembly: GCF_004150225.1. Classification (NCBI taxonomy): domain Bacteria; kingdom Pseudomonadati; phylum Bacteroidota; class Flavobacteriia; order Flavobacteriales; family Flavobacteriaceae; genus Flagellimonas; species Flagellimonas olearia. Next base: position 33,953 of record NZ_ML142912.1, read on the forward strand.
TAGAGTTACCCTTCGCAGTCGACCTAATTTTTCGATGTGTGTGGACTCTATTTTGGACACAGGGATTGAGGGGGATTACAGCATATCCAAAAAATCGGATTTTTTTTGCCGGGAGACAGGAATTTTGTGGTTGGACTCCAAGACCACATAGCCGTCCGTTTTTAGAAATTCTTTTATCTTGTTCAGGTTGATGATGTAGGAATTGTGTATCCTGAAAAAGCTGTTATCAGGTAAGAGGGCATTTACTTCTTTGAGTTTTTTGGTGAGAAGTATTTTTTGCCCATCGCTCAAAAAAATGGTGCTGTAGTTTCCGTCAGATTCGGCATACAGGATATCGTCACTGTTAAGGAACAGCAATTTACCATCCGTATTGATGGTTATTTTTTTGCTGTGGGATTCTGCATTGAAATTCAGTAGAATCTTTTCCAACCGATTAACGGTCAAATTTTTGGCATTGAATTTCTTGATCTTTGCAATGGTCACTTCCAAATCATCCGTATCAATGGGCTTGAGCAGATAATCTATAGCTTCGTTCTTCAAGGCCTGTAGGGCATACTGGTTATAAGCTGTGGTAATGACAACGGGGAAGTCCTTGTTTTTAAGGCTTTTAATGAACTGAAACCCATCCATGGCCGGCATTTCAATGTCCAAAAAAAGGCAGTCTGGGGTATTGCGTTCCAGATACTCCAAAGCCTCATGGGCATCGGTAAAGGAAGCTACAATATCCACCTCATCGCTCAAGTTGGTCAATTCCCAACTCAAGCTCTGAAGAGCCTTTATTTCATCGTCAACAATAACAGCTTCTAGCATGCTACGGTAATTAGGTATATCAAATTTATGATTATTCTTTCAACGCGTCCTTAAATTATGTGCTAATGGATGTATTACACGTATAATCGGTAAAAAAAGCCGAATCAAGCGAAAAAGCTGGGCTTTCGGGCTTGTGTATCAATTTTTTAACCAAATGTCCATGGATACCAAAACCAATTATACATAAAAGACAACCGTTTATACATACCCAAGGAGGAGCGGTGGCATTGTTGGCTATCTTGGCTCTGTCAAAAATTGGAGTATCATAAAGTACTGTTATGAGAAAATGTGTTGTATTGTTTGTGATTTTGGTGGCGGCTTTGATTTTTGCGGCAATTTCCGAGAAAAAGGAGTTGAAAATACAATCGCATTGGAATGAGATGGCTGTTGAAAGCAATCATCTATCTAGATAAGAAGTTCATATACATATTGCCAAGACTTGTACGGCCGAAGCAACCATTCTCTTGATTATAGAAACCGCTTGCAAAATAAAATCTTCGGTCTGCCCAGGGGTCAATTTTGGTTTTTAGGTTTCGGGGGAACTACCTAAATATTCCAAAGATCCTGTCGGAAAGGCATGGAGAGGCCGTACTGTTTGGTAATATCCCGTTAAGCTCCTGAGTTTAATCATCATAAAAACAAGACCAAAAAGTATATTTTTGATATACTTTTTGGTCTTTTTCTTTTTGGGCGCCCAACATCAAAAACTTATCATTTTTTCCCATTTTGGTCAAACCCAAGAAACATCGTTGGCGACCCTAGATTTCAACAGTTTGTGTTAAAAACTTTGCCTCGGTTTTGCAAAAACCAACTTTACATTCTAACAACAATTTTGAATCTTTGTTAGCCTATTCACATGGAAATTTCCTTCCAGATTATAAACCTTTAGCAACAAGAAACTATGTCGGCAGCCATTGAACCCATATTGCAAGAAAACAAAGACAGATTTGTGATTTTCCCCATAGAGCATCATGATTTGTGGGAATGGTACAAAAAATGTGAAGCTTGTTTTTGGACTGCCGAGGAGATTGACCTGCATCAGGATCTCACGGATTGGAACTCCAAGCTGAATGACGACGAGAAATATTTCATAAAGCATATTTTGGCCTTTTTTGCCGCTTCGGACGGGATTGTGAATGAGAACTTGGCAGAAAACTTTGTGAATGAGGTACAGTACTCCGAAGCCAAATTTTTCTACGGGTTCCAGATTATGATGGAGAACATCCACTCCGAAACCTATTCCTTGCTCATAGACACCTATGTGAAGGATGAAAAGGAAAAGAATGTGCTCTTTAAGGCCATCGAGAATTTCCCTGCCATCAAAAAGAAAGCGGATTGGGCCCTAAAATGGATAGAATCCCCAAGTTTTGCGGAGCGCTTGATTGCCTTTGCCGCGGTCGAGGGAATTTTCTTTTCCGGTGCGTTCTGTTCCATCTTCTGGTTGAAGAAAAGAGGGTTGATGCCCGGACTTACTTTTTCCAATGAACTGATTTCAAGGGATGAAGGAATGCATTGTGATTATGCAGTGCATTTGCACAATAACCACTTGGTCAATAAGGTGCCAAAGGAGCGTATCAAGGATATTATCGTAGATGCCCTGAACATAGAAAGGGAATTTATTACCGAGTCATTGCCGGTGAGCCTCATTGGGATGAACGCAAAACTAATGACCCAGTACTTGGAGTTTGTAACCGACAGGTTATTGGTGGAATTACAATGTGAAAAAGTGTACAACGCCACCAATCCATTTGATTTTATGGACATGATCTCCCTTCAGGGCAAGACCAATTTCTTTGAAAAACGGGTGTCCGAGTATCAGAAGGCAGGTGTTTTGAACAAGGAAAAGGATTCTGATTCGCAAAAAATCAGTTTCGACGCGGACTTTTGATCCAAGCTTTTTTGTTGACTTTCCATGCCCCCGGGAGTCTACATGACCTTAACCTGAAAATGTTAAAATTTTAACATCACGGTATGCAATTGGGCAAACACAACATATCAATTCAAATAAAACACTAGTAGCGCCATGTATGTAGTAAAAAGAGACGGAAGAAAAGAGCCGATCATGTTCGACAAGATTACGGCCAGGGTTAGAAAACTTTGTTATGGGCTCAATGCCCTAGTGGATCCCGTTAAAGTGGCCATGAGGGTCATCGAAGGACTTTATGATGGTGTTACCACCTCAGAGCTCGATAATCTGGCGGCCGAGATCGCGGCCACGATGACCACAACGCATCCGGATTATGCAAAACTAGCTGCCCGTATTTCCGTTTCCAACCTGCATAAGAACACCAAAAAGTCTTTCTCCGAGACCATGAAGGACTTGTACGAGTATGTAAATCCAAGAACCGGTAAAAAAGCTCCCCTGTTGTCCGATGAGGTGTTCAAGGTGATTTCGGAAAATGCAGAGACCTTGGATTCCACAATCATTTACAACCGGGATTTTGGCTACGATTATTTCGGTTTTAAAACCTTGGAACGCTCTTATTTGCTCAAGCTGAACGGTAAAATTGCCGAACGTCCCCAGCATATGCTCATGAGGGTGGCCGTTGGGATTCATTTGGACGATATGGATGCCGTTGTGGAAACTTATGAGTTGATGTCCAAAAAATACTTTACCCATGCTACGCCGACCCTTTTCAATTCGGGGACGCCAAAGCCACAGATGTCATCTTGCTTCCTTTTGGCCATGAAGGACGATAGCATCGATGGAATTTACGATACCCTAAAACAAACGGCCAAGATTTCCCAGTCCGCTGGTGGGATTGGATTGTCTATTCACAACATTAGGGCAACAGGATCCTATATTGCAGGAACCAATGGAACCTCCAACGGAATTGTTCCCATGTTACGGGTTTTCAATGACACGGCCAGATATGTGGACCAAGGTGGTGGAAAAAGAAAGGGAAGTTTTGCCATTTATGTGGAACCATGGCATGCCGATATTTATGATTTTCTGGAACTTAAAAAGAACCACGGGAAAGAAGAAATGCGGGCCAGGGACCTATTCTATGCCATGTGGATACCGGATTTGTTCATGAAACGAGTGGAAGCGGATGACACATGGACCTTGATGTGTCCTAATGAATGTCCAGGATTGTTCAATACCCATAGTGAGGAATTTGAGGCCCTGTACACCCAATACGAAGCTGAAGGAAAAGGAAGAAAGACCATAAAGGCCCGAGACCTTTGGGAAAAAATATTGGAGTCCCAGATAGAGACGGGTACCCCCTATATGCTGTACAAGGATGCAGCCAACAGGAAGAGTAACCAAAAGAATTTGGGGACCATCCGCTCCTCCAATCTCTGTACCGAGATTTTGGAATACACTTCCCCAGATGAGGTGGCCGTTTGTAATTTGGCCTCCATTGCATTGCCCATGTTCGTGAAGAATGGGGAGTTTGATCATAAGGAGTTGTTCCGGGTGACCAAAAGGGTGACCAAGAACCTCAATAAGGTCATTGACCGCAATTTTTATCCCGTTAAGGAAGCGGAGAACTCCAATATGCGACACAGACCTATAGGTCTGGGTGTTCAGGGATTGGCCGATGCCTTCATCATGTTGCGATTGCCTTTTACCAGTGATGAGGCCAAAAAATTGAACCAGGAGATTTTCGAGACCCTTTATTTTGCTGCCGTTACCGCTTCCATGGAACAGGCCCAAGAAGAAGGGGCCTACTCTACCTATGAGGGTTCGCCCATGTCCAAAGGGGAGTTTCAACACAATCTTTGGGGGGTTAAGGATGAAGAACTTTCCGGAAGATGGGATTGGGGAAAACTCCGAAAAGAGGTCAAAAAACACGGGATACGAAACTCCTTGTTGGTAGCCCCAATGCCTACCGCATCCACCTCCCAGATTTTGGGCAATAATGAATGCTTTGAACCCTACACCTCAAATATCTACACCCGAAGGGTATTGTCCGGAGAGTTCATTGTGGTGAACAAGCACCTATTGGAAGATTTGGTACGATTGGGTTTATGGAACGAAAACCTAAAACAGGAATTGATGCGTGCCAATGGCTCGGTTCAAGGCATCGATGCCATTCCAGAAGATATCAAGGAGCTTTACAAGACCGTCTGGGAACTTAGTATGAAGGATATTATCGACATGAGTAGACAAAGAGGCTATTTCATTGACCAGAGCCAATCATTGAACCTGTTCATGGAGAATGCCAATTATCCCAAGCTCACCTCTATGCACTTTTATGCTTGGAAGAGCGGTCTTAAGACCGGAATGTATTATCTGAGGACCAAAGCGGCAGTGGATGCCATTAAGTTCACTTTGGACAATACCAAGAAAAAAGAAGAGCCTGTGAGTGTTGCGGTCGAAACTACGGAAACTGCAGCGGTGGCAACGGAAGCCATTAAGGTGGAGGCAGTGGCCGTAAACCAACAGGAAGTGGACATACAGCCCCTCACACCAGAAGAAATGAAAGAAATGATCGAGCGCGCCAAGGCAGGTCAAGCAGATGACGATTGCCTAATGTGTGGATCATAAGTCTGTACTGGACTCAAAACAGTACATGTGATAGTGTTTATTGATTAGATGCCTCGGAAGAGTTCACCCCACCATGAACAACTTCCGAGGTATTTTTTTGCCGTAATTAAGAAAAGGGCCAAAAACAAAAAGCCTTCCATATGGAAGGCTTTTATGTGTATAAAGAACAAAACTTACAACGACCAGGCCTTGCCTCCGGTCAGTGTATTTAAATCTCCACAGCCAATATATTCACCAGGGATGGGCAAATAAGCCAAGACTTCTTCACCTACATATTCTGATGATTTATAGGCCCATGTGGCCAAGTTCCTCAAATCATTGGCAAAAGAGAAACTGGCAATATCCTCATTGAGGGTAGCTTCTCCTCCCTGTTCTATGGCATCCATATAACTGCTTATGGCTTCCGAATGGGCTGTTTCTTCCTCATCGGTTCGTTTTTTGAGATAGGTCTGTAAAACAGGCTCTATATCGGTAGCCTCAACATCCATTAGGGATGATTTTCCAGAATCGGCCAAGACCTTATCAAAGAAGTTGTCCATTTTCAGTTTTACAAAATCCTGCTGCTCTGTTGGCAATACCTCGTTCATGTACGAATCGATAAAAACATGCACATTCATCTCAGTAGCAGAGGGTGTGTCTGTCTTGGGAAGGATTACATCCAAGGTTTGGGCCAGGGCATATCCCTGTTCTTGGTTCAAAAAGGAAGGAGTCCATTCGGCATAGGCCGGTTTGTCCTTGCAGCTTTGAAGCAACCCTAAAAGGGTGGGAGTGGCCACGGCATAGCCAAAGGCCATACCCATATTCTTAAGTGCGGATCTTCTTTCCATTATATATTTCCTTTTTTAAGTTCTTGAGCGGCGTGGTGTACGGCTCTTGCTGTAAATGCCATGTAGGTCAATGATGGGTTTACGCAACTGGCGGAGGTCATAAAGGCCCCGTCGGTAACATAAACGTTCTTGCAGGCATGCACCTGGTTGTTTCCATTGACTACCGAAGTTTTAGGGTCGCGACCCATGCGGGCAGTACCCATTTCGTGGATACCCAATCCTAAGGCGTACGGACGATCGTAGGGCTCAATATCACGGGCACCTGCCTTTTCAAGCATCTTAACGGCTTGGTCCGTCATGTCCTTACGCATGTTCAATTCGTTTTCCTTGATCTCAGCATCAAAGGTCACCGTAGGTAGTCCCCACTCATCTTTTTTGTCGTAATCCAAGGTCATTTTATTGTCGTGATACGGAAGGATTTCTCCAAAAGCGGTCATGCCCATGCTCCATCCCCCTGGGGATAGAACGGCATCCTTGTATTCTTTTCCAAAGGAAGCTTCGGCAATCATTTCTTCATAATTTCCACGACCGGCACCACCTTGGTACCCATAGCCACGGACAAAATCTTTCATATTGGAATCTCCACCAAGATTTCGGAACCTTGGAATATAAATACCATTGGGCTTTCTGCCTTTGTAGTATTTGTCTTCGAAGCCATCAAATTTTCCACTGGCACCGGCCAAGAAATGATGGTCCATGATATTGTGGCCCAGTTCTCCTGAATCGTTCCCCAATCCATTTTCAAATCTATCCGATTTGGATTGCATCAAAATGGAAGTGGATGCGATGGCAGAGGCACAAAGGAAAATCACCTTGGCCTTGAACTCAAACTCTTCCTTGGTTTCCCTATCGATTACTTTTACCCCAGTGGCTTTTTTGGTATTGGGGTCATAAATGATCTCGTGTACAATGGAATCGGGTCTTAGGGTCATGTTTCCGGTTCTCTCGGCGGTTGGTAGGGTAGAGGATACACTACTAAAATAACCTCCAAAAGGACATCCCCTAATACATCTATTCCTAAACTGGCAACGAACCCGGCCATCGCCTTCAAATTTTTTATCACTGTTGATGTGTGCCACCCTTCCAGCGGTAACGGCCCGACCATTGAAGTGCTCGGACACTTTTCCCCTAAAAAGGTCTTCCACGCAGTTCAGTTCCATCATGGGCTCAAACTGTCCGTCGGGTAACTGGGGCAATCCTAGATTTTCACCCGAAACCCCAATGAATTTTTCCACTTTATCATACCATGGTGCAATGTCCTTGTAACGTACCGGCCAATCCACGGCAATGCCTTCATTTTTATTGGCCTCAAAATCAATATCGCTCCAACGGTAGCTATGGCGTCCCCACATAATGGAACGTCCACCAACGTGGTAGCCCCGCATCCAATCAAAGCGCTTTACCTCATTGTAAGGGTGTTTCAAATCGTTCACGAACCAATGCTTGGAGGCAGCGCTGGTGGTATATCCGGTCCTGGATTGTTTTTCCTGTTGTTTTATGTCTTCCCTTGTGGCCTGTCCGGCATGGGGAAAATCCCAAGGGTCCATATTGGCTGTGGGATAATCATCACGGTGTTTTACCATGGGGCCACGCTCCAAGACCAAAGTCTTGAGTCCATTTTCACAAAGCTCCTTGGCAGCCCAACCACCACTGATGCCCGTTCCCACCACTATGGCATCGTAGGAGTCCTGCTCCTCGTTGTAATAAAATTTACTCATTTATTCGGATTGTTTATTTCCTAAATGTATTAATTATTAAATTAATTTTCTACATTTAAACCCTATGTTTATTGAGAATTCGCTACTATAACGTTGTAGTTTTTTGTATTCCATGTGAAATTTTATTATAGAATCTTATGAAGAAACATTTTTTTGCCAAGAATGGTACTTTGGCTGTAGTCATGTTTGTATTACTGGGAATTTTTTCCTGTAAACAGAACCAGAAAAAGGAGGGAGAGGAGAGCCAAGAAGTGGCCCAAGAGGCAATGACAACCACTGATGCCCCCGCCTTTAAAATTTCCTTGGCCCAATGGTCCATACACAGAATGATCCGCGAAGAGGGAATGGATCCCTATCGCTTTGCCGAGAAAGCCAAAGAATGGGGGTTTGAAGGATTGGAGTATGTAAGTGCTCTATACAATGCCGAATTGGAGAAAGATAACTTCTCCGAAGAAGCCATGAAAAAGTTTGTGGAAAAGAGCAAGGCAGAGAGTGACAAGTATGGATTGCAAAACCTGATCATCATGATCGATGGCCAAGGGGATTTGGCCGCAGCCGATTCGGCTGAACGCAAAGCGGCCGTTGAAAACCACTATAAATGGGTAGATGCCGCAGCAGCTTTGGGTTGCCATTCCATTCGGGTGAACCTGAACGGAACCATGGAGCCCGAGGCATGGACCGCAGCGTCTGTGGATGGACTCACACAACTGTCTACCTATGCCAAGGACAAGAACATCAACATCATTGTGGAAAACCACGGAGGACCTTCTTCAAATGCGGCTATGCTCACTGCAATCATGAAGCAGGTGAACATGGACAATTGTGGCACCTTGCCCGATTTCGGCAATTTCTGCATCAAAAGGGAAGCGGGGGATTATTACGAATCCAAGTGTTTGGAGGAGTATGACAAATACCAAGGGGTAAGTGAGTTGATGCCCTACGCAAAAGCGGTAAGTGCAAAATCCTATGATTTTGATGAAGAAGGCAATGAAACCACCATTGACTATGCCAAAATGATGGATATAGTTGGGAAAGCAGGCTATTCCGGCTATGTAGGTGTGGAATATGAAGGCAACGAACTAGGCGAGGAAGCGGGGATTTTGGCCACAAAGGAATTGTTGGACAAACTGCGATAAGCGTTCACCATAAGGTAAAGAGGTATGAAGGGATTCTTGCAACAGCTCTTCGATTACAATTTCTACTGCAATAAAAAGCTGATAGGGCAATTCCATTCCATGGAACAGGTCCCTGAAAATTGTATTCGTCTTTTTAGCCATATCCTGAATGCACATCACATCTGGAACCAACGGATATTGGAAAAACAACCGGACTTTACGGTTTGGCAGGAACAGCCTGTGCAAAACTGGGAAGACATCCATTATGATAACCAAAGGACCTCCTTTGAGATCATTACCAATACCGAAGACCTTAACAAGAGGGTGGAATATGAAAACAGTGAGGGAAGGACTTATGCCAATGACATCAAAGACATCCTTTTCCACGTGGTGAACCACTCTACCCATCATCGAGGCCAGATTATGATGGATTTACGCGCATCAGGAATAGCACCCGAACCTCTGGACTATATTTTTTACAAACGATAAACTAAACCGACTAAATATGAGTTTTAAAACCAAATTCCAACTGTCCTTTATGATGTTCCTCGAATTTTTTATTTGGGGCGGATGGTTTGTGACCCTAGGAACATTTCTGGGGAACAATTTAAATGCAACTGGGGGAGAGATTGCCCAAGCGTTTTCAACACAATCGTGGGGAGCCATCATTGCTCCTTTCATTATTGGTTTGATTGCCGATAGATACTTTAATGCTGAACGAATCTTGGGAGTGCTTCACTTGGTTGGGGCCTTCTTGATGTACCAAATGTACCAAGCCGATGAGTTTGCGTTATTTTACCCATATATTTTGGGGTATATGATCCTATATATGCCCACATTGGCTTTGGTGAACTCTATTTCATTCAGTCAAATGAAGGATCCTGCCAAGGAATTTTCCCCTATCCGTGTTTTTGGAACCATTGGATGGATCGTTGCTGGGTTGGTCATCAGCTATATTTTTATTTGGGATTCCCCCGAAAGCATTCAAGCTGGAATGTTGAAGAACACCTTTTTAATGGTGGGAATTGCTTCGGCCGTTTTGGGGCTTTTTAGTTTCACTTTGCCCAAGACTCCTCCTAGCGTTAACAAGGACGAAAAAGTATCCGTTGCCGATATGCTGGGGTTGGATGCCTTGAAACTTTTGAAGGACAGAAACTTTCTGGTTTTCTTTATCTCTTCAATCTTGATTTGTATTCCGTTGGCCTTCTATTATCAAAATGCCAATCCGTTTCTATCTGAGATTGGAATGGAGAACCCAACAGGAAAGATGACCATAGGGCAAGCCTCTGAAGTTTTGTTTATGCTCCTTTTACCATATTTCTTTACCAAATTCGGATTCAAGAAAACCATAATCGCAGGGATGTTGGCTTGGACCGCTAGGTATTTGCTTTTTGCTTATGGAGATGCGGGAAGCTTGACATTTATGCTCCTCTTGGGGATAGCACTGCACGGCATATGTTATGATTTCTTCTTTGTTTCAGGACAGATCTATACCGACAGTAAGGCTGGTGAAAAATACAAGAGTGCTGCCCAAGGGTTGATTACCTTGGCCACATACGGCGTGGGGATGCTCATCGGATTCTGGATTGCTGGTCAGATTACGGACAACTATCTTATTTCAGAAAACAGCCATGATTGGGCAAGTATCTGGCGCTTTCCTGCTATTTTTGCCTTTGCGGTGGCAATTATCTTTGCCCTACTGTTCAAAAATGAAAAAATAGAGTACAAAGAGTAAATTAATCGAAACATGCCAAAAAAAATCAGATTAGGAATACTTGGAGGAGGCGGTGATTCCCTTATTGGGGTATTGCACAGAGTGGCTTCTTTCATTAATGATAACTATGAAATTGTGGGGGCCGTCTTCAACCCCAATCTTGAGGACAGTTTGAATTTTGCAAAGGAAATAGACATTCCCACCAACCGTATCTATAAGGATTTTGATACGTTGATAGAGGAGGAGCTCAAGCTTCCTGAGGAGGAGCGTATTCAGGTGTGTTCCATCCTTACGCCCAACTTCCTGCATTTTCCCATGGCCAAAAAGTTGTTGGAGAACGGCTTTCACGTCATCTGTGAAAAGCCCATGACCACAACTTATGAAGAAGCCAAGATTTTACAGGAAACCTTGGTGAAGGCCGGGACGGTGTTTGCGGTTACCCATACCTATACCGGGTATCCCATGGTACGGCAAATGCGCGAGATGATCAAGGAAGGTGTTTTGGGAAAAATCCACAAAGTGGATGCACAGTATTACCAAGGTTGGATCAATCCCATTATACATGACAAGGAAAAACGGTCGACCGTATGGCGCTTGGACCCCAAAAAAGCGGGTATCAGTTCCTGTATGGGAGATATTGGCGTCCATGCCTTTAACATGATCGAGTACACTACTGGACTTCAAGTGAAATCCTTGTTATGTGATTTCAACTACCTGTACGCAGACAACCAAATGGATGTGGACGGAACGGTGTTGTTGCGCATGGGAGAACATGTAAAGGGCCTTGTTCGAGCAAGTCAAGTCGCTACTGGAGAGGAAAACAACCTTACCATAGCCATTTACGGGGAAAAAGGAGGTTTGCGTTGGGAGCAGGAAAATCCCAACTACCTGTATAAGCTGAACGACCCAGAACCGCTACAGGTTCTTAAACCAGGGCATGCCTATAATTCAGAATTGTCCTTGGACGGTACCAAATTGCCTCCTGGTCACCCAGAAGGGATTTTTGATGCCATGGCCAATATCTATTTGGGTGTGGCGAGGGCCATACGCGGTGAGAAATATAATAGCGGGGAGTTCCCAACCATGACCGATGGGGTCCGTGGCCTCAACTTTATAGAAAACACTGTAGCTTCACACAAACAAGGGAATGTTTGGGTGGATATGGTGGATTGAATCCGCTTATAAAATAAAGATGTAATGGCTGCCTTTCGGTGGCCATTATTTTTTATAAAGCATCTCAAACTGTTCAAATACCACGATCATACTGTCTTTGGGTGCGGCACCGAACTGGCCAAGTTCCCGGGAGAAATAACTCCAATGCGTGTTTTTCCATTGGTCCAGACTTTTATCATCCTCACCTTCCAATCTGGCATGTTCTTCACGAATACTGAAATAGGGCAACAACTTTACTGAAGTGGTCCGGATGACACATTTGGCATTGCCGTTCCAATCGGTCACCACATAGAAATCACCAATCTTGGGAAGGGGTTCATTGCGTAATTGAAGACCCTTTAGCGCATGGGACATGGCTCTTTTAGTTTCCTTGCTGGCCAAATCGGCACAGACATTGGCATCTTTTTCATTATCATAAAAATGAATTACCCTTGGAGCATCCTCGGAGGCAAACTCCAGATGGGCGTCCAAAAAGTCGCCCCATAGATTCCGGGCTGAAGCATTTTCCATAAGCAGGTTTTAAGAAAATTTGTGTTGTTTAAATTGATTGGCGGCATGATTGGCGGCCCTGGCCGTGAACGCCATATAGGTCAATGAGGGGTTTACGCAACTTGCCGAGGTCATAAAGGCACCGTCCGTTACATAGACATTGGGTACGTCATGCAATTGATTGTGCTTGTTCAATACCGAGGTTTTGGGGTCGTGTCCCATTCGTGCGCCTCCCATTTCATGGATGCCCAGACCGGGACCGGTTTCGTTATCGTAGGTGGTGATATTTCTAAATCCGGCAGCCTTGAGCATGGCAGCGGCCTCTTCAAGTATGGCTTCTCGCATTTTGTACTCGTTGTCCTTGAACTCTACATCAAAATCCAATTGAGGCAATCCCCATTGGTCCTTTTTATCGTTGCTCAAGGTAACCCGATTATCATGATGTGGCAACATTTCCCCAAAGCCGGTCATTCCAATTTCCCAACCACCGGGTTTTAGGATGGCCTCTTTCAGTGCCTTGCCATAACCCATTTCCGCGACCATTTCAGACCAGTTGGTCCTATTGGCACCACCTTGGTATCCAAATCCACGTAGGAAGTCCTTGCGCTGGGTTTTTTCATCCAGATTGACAAACCTTGGGATATAAAAACCATTGGGCCGTCTTCCCTTGTAATATTTGTCCAAATGACCATCTACCTTTGCCGAAGCGCCCAATTGGTAATGGTGGTCCATGATGTTGCGTCCCAATTGGTCATGGTTGTTGCCCATTCCATTGGGGAACGCCTTTGATTTGGATTGCAACAAGATGCCCACGGATGCCATGGAGGATGCACAGAGAAAGACAATATTTGCTTTGAACTCCATTTTTTCATGGGTTTCTGCATCAATGACCTTTACCCCAGTGGCCTTTTTTTGTTGTTCATCATAGATGACTTCATAGACGATGGAGTTGGGTCTTAACGTCATGTTTCCGGTCCGTTCCGCAGCGGGAAGCGTAGAGGAGTTACTGCTAAAATAGCCTCCAAAGGGACATCCCCTCCAGCATCGGTTTCGATATTGACAAGGTCCCCGACCTTCAAATTCCGCAGTTTTTTCTGTGATATGGGCCACTCGGCCAATAGTCAAGAGCCTGCCATCCTCAAAATTGGAAGTCAAAGCCTGTTGCAAGTCCTTTTCTGCACAATTCAACTCCATGGGAGGTTGAAATTGCCCATCGGGCAATTGTTTAAGGCCCAAGGCTTGTCCACTTACCCCAATATAGGTTTCCACCTTATCATACCAAGGCGCAATGTCCTTGTAGCGAACGGGCCAATCCACGGCAATGTCTTCTTTTTTATTGGCCTCAAAATCGATATCGCTCCAGCGATAGCTCTGTCGGCCCCAAATCAGGGAACGGCCACCTACCTGATAGCCCCGTATCCAATCAAAACGTTTGGTTTCTTGGTAGGGATGTTCCAGGTCGTTCACAAAAAAGTGTTTCACATCGTCCCTGGGAGCCCACCCTACGCGTAGTTGTTTGTGGTATTTTTCTTTATCAGCACGGTTTAGTTCACCTTTATAGGGGTAGTCCCAAGGATCATCGTTCATGGTTTTGTAATCTTCCACATGCTTTACCATGGGGCCACGTTCCAACACCAAGGTTTTTAGTCCGTTTTCACAGAGTTCCTTGGCGGCCCAACCGCCACTGACTCCCGTGCCTACCACTATGGCATCATAAACTTTGGTATCATTCACCATTCTACTGTTTTAATTGTTGGCTAATCCCTATATTTAGGTCTTTATTCATGGGAAGTGAGAACACCATGATATTTTTCTTAAATATAGAGGATAAATCCTAAAAATGAATGGATTTATAAATTCCAAAAACTCAACTTAAATGAAAACAATTAAAGGACCGGCTGTTTTTTTAGCACAATTTGTGGACAGTCAGCCACCGTTCAATTCTTTGGATGGGCTTTGCGAATGGGCCTCGGGTCTAGGATATAAAGGAATTCAGATTCCTACATGGGAATCCTTTCTAATTGATTTGGATAAAGCGGCCGAAAGTCAGGACTATTGCGATGAGCTCAAGGGAAAGATAAACTCATACGGATTGGAAATCACCGAATTGTCCACCCATTTACAGGGGCAATTGGTAGCGGTGCACCCTGCGTACGATATCATGTTCGATAATTTTGCGCCGGATGCCCTAAAGGGTAAGCCCAAGGAGCGGACCCAATGGGCCATAGAGACCGTAAAAAAGGCAGCGACAGCCAGTCGAAGATTGGGATTGAACGCCCATGCCACCTTTTCTGGAGCATTGCTCTGGCACACGGCGCACCCTTGGCCCCAAAGACCGGCCGGTTTGGTGGAAATGGGATTTGAGGAACTGGCCAAGCGTTGGATGCCTATATTGAACCATTTTGATGAGGAAGGTGTGGATGTATGCTATGAAATTCACCCTGGGGAGGATTTGCACGATGGGGATACCTTTGAGCGTTTTTTGGAAGCCACAGGCAACCACAAAAGGGTCAATATTCTTTACGACCCAAGTCATTTTGTATTGCAGCAATTGGATTATATTGCTTACATAGACCATTACCACGAGTTTATAAAATCGTTTCACGTAAAGGATTCCGAGTTTAACCCAACAGGAAAGAAAGGAGCTTTTGGTGGCTACAATGATTGGGGGGATAGAGCCGGGAGATATCGTTCTTTGGGTGATGGGCAAATCGATTTTAAGACCATATTCTCCAAATTGACCCAATACGGCTGTGATGTTTGGGCTGTGATGGAATGGGAATGTTGCATCAAAAGCCCTGAGCAAGGCGCACGAGAAGGTGCCAAGTTCATCCAAGATCATATTATTGAAGCTACGACCAAGACCTTTGATGATTTTGCAGGTTCGGCAGTGGATTCGGAAAAACTTAAAAGAATACTAGGAATATGAAAAAAACAATCATTTTGATGGCACTTGCAGTAGTGTTTGCCTGCAAGGAAAAGCCCAAAGAGAATGCAACCGAAGAAGTTGCGAAACAGGAGACACAAACACAGGAAGAACCCACGTGGACTGTTTTGTTCGATGGCTCTTCCTTTGATGGATGGCATGTGTATAATGGAGGTGAGGTAGGAGAGCCATGGAAGCTGGAAGATGGCGCCATGGTATACTATCCACCCGAGGAAAGAAATAAAGGGAAAGTGTATGACCTGGTTACGGACAAGGATTACACCAATTTTGTATTGTCCTTGGAATGGAAAATTTCCGAGGGTGGAAACAGTGGAATTTTCTATGGAATATTTGAAGATAAGAAATATGGAGCGCCCTATGTGACAGGTCCGGAAATTCAGGTGTTGGATGATGAAGGCCATCCTGATGGCAAAAACGGGGCTACCCATCAGGCAGGGGCTTTGTACGATATGATTGCTGTATCGGAAAAAACAGTAAAACCTGTGGGCGAATGGAATCAAGTGGAATTGACCATCAACCATAAAACCAATCAAGGGCAAGTGGCCCTCAATGGCAAAAAAGTTGTAGAGTTTCCAGTACATGGCCCCGAATGGGATGAGATGGTTGCCAATTCCAAGTTTAAAGGATGGGAAGGTTTTGGAGCCTATCAAACTGGAAAGATAGGGTTGCAAGATCACGGAAATATTGTGGCGTTCAGAAACATCAAAATAAAGGAACTATAGTATGATGATCAACAAAAATGCCCTTTTGGCCCTATGTGTCTTAACAGGGGCCTTTGCCTTCGGCCAAGAGAAAGAACCTACCCAACCTGAAGCTACCGAGGTTTATGAACCCGTTCCTCCAAAAGTGGTGCCGGGAAGCAACGGTGCACCACCCAGTGATGCCATTGTTCTTTTTGATGGCTCCAATTTAGACGGATGGATCAGCACCACGGATAGCACTGCTGCAAAATGGACGCTGAACAAGGATGGGAGCATGACCGTAAAGGACAAAACAGGCAATATCCAAACCCAACAGAATTTTGGAAGCATCCAACTGCACATAGAATGGAAGTCCCCGGCCCAAGTAAATGGAAAAGGACAAAGCCGTGCCAATAGTGGTATCTTTTTATCGGGTTTGTATGAAGTACAGGTGCTGGACAACAACGACAATGATACCTACGTGAACGGTCAGGTGGGGTCGGTGTATAAGCAGCATGTGCCCTTGGCCATGGCCTCCGTGCCAACAGGGGAGTGGAATACCTACGATATCATCTACCATGCCCCAGAGTTTGAAAAAGGACAAAAAACCAAATCAGGGACACTCACAGTGATCCAAAATGGGGTTCTGATTCAAGACCATGTAGAAATCAAGGGGACCACACCGTACGTTGGATGGCCCAAGAACCCTCCCCATGGAAAGGGACCATTGATGTTGCAGGACCACCAAGACAATAGCAGGGTAAGCTACAGAAACATTTGGGTAAGGGAGCTGGACTAATTTTCTATTTATCTCCAACAAGCAGTAGTTAAAGGGCCAATACCTATTTTGGTTACCTTTGGCAAAATTTATCGTTTCATATGATTCAATCCATGACCGGCTTTGGAAAGCATGTTGTACAGCTTCCATCAAAAAAAATTACGGTAGAGCTTAAATCGCTCAACAGTAAAAATTTGGATATCAATGCCAGGATTCCCCAAACCTTTCGGGAAAAAGAGCTGGAGTTCAGAAAGATGATAGCCGATGTCCTAATCAGGGGAAAGGTTGATTTAAGCCTTTACGTTGAAATTACCGGAGAAGAAACCACAGCAGAAGTAAACCAAGGGGTGGTCCGGAATTATATGGAACAGCTGTCGGCGATTGCCCAAGGAGACGATTTGAAGCTCTTGGAACTGGCATTGCGTATGCCGGACACCCTGAAAACGGACAAGAACGACATTGATGTTGAAGAGTACAAAGCTATCAAGGAAGCTCTTGACCAGGCCCTATCCAAGATAATCGAATTTAGAAATGAAGAAGGCAAGGTCTTGGAAAAGGATTTTGTGGAACGTTTGGCCAACCTGAAAGCCTTGTTGGATAAAGTCAAATCCCTTGACCTTGAACGCTTGGCCAGCGTGCGCGAGCGTTTGGAAAGAGCCGTGTCAGACCTAAAAGTGGAAGTGGACGAGAACCGTTTTGAGCAAGAGCTCATCTACTATTTGGAGAAGTATGACATTACGGAGGAAAAAGTACGTCTGGACAACCATCTGAATTATTTTGAAACCACCTTGAACTCTGACGATTCCAATGGCAAGAAACTGGGATTCATTTCCCAAGAAATAGGAAGGGAGATCAATACCATTGGTTCCAAGGCCAATTATGCCCCCATGCAACAAGTGGTGGTGCAGATGAAGGATGAACTGGAGAAAATCAAGGAACAAATGCTGAATGTATTATGACGCAAGGAGGGAAACTCATTATTTTTTCGGCCCCATCGGGAAGTGGGAAAACAACGATTGTAAAGTACTTGTTGGAACAACCCGAACTGAACTTGGCCTTTTCGGTTTCGGCCACCTCCAGACCCAGAAGGGGTAAGGAAAAGCATGGGGTAAATTATTATTTCATGTCCATTTCCGAGTTCAAGAGACATATCAAGGAAGATGACTTCTTGGAATGGGAAGAAGTATATCGCGATAATTTTTATGGCACCTTAAAGAGTGAGGTGGAACGCTTGTGGGCCGAAGGCAAGAATGTCATTTTTGATATTGATGTGGTCGGAGGGCTTCGTATCAAAAAGAAATTCCCCGAACAGACCTTGGCCGTTTTTGTGAAGCCACCCAGTGTGGACGAGTTGAAGATTCGATTGAAAAAGCGCAGTACGGAAAGTGAGGATAAGATCAATATGCGGGTGGCAAAAGCCTCTGTTGAATTGGCCACGGCTCCCCAGTTTGACCGTATCATCAAAAATTATGATTTGGATACGGCTCTTAAAGAGGCCCATGAATTGGTGGCCGAATATGTCGGGGCCAAGATTCCCGATGCAAAAGAGGAATAGCTTATGAAGAAGGTAGGGCTCTTCTTTGGAACATTCAACCCCATTCATATAGGCCATTTGGTCATTGCGAACCATTTGGTGGAGTTTTCCGATTTGGATGAGGTTTGGTTTGTGATTACCCCGCAAAGTCCATTCAAGACCAAGCAATCGCTTTTGGATGACCACCATCGATACCAAATGGTATATGAGGCCGTACAGGAATATCCCAAGTTGAAACCCAGCAAGATAGAGTTTGACCTGCCTCAGCCCAATTATACCGTGAACACTTTGGTACATTTGGATGAAAGGTATGGGGAAGACCATCAGTTTGCCTTGATCATGGGAGAGGACAACCTGAAAAGCTTCCATAAATGGAAAAACTATGAAACCATTTTGGAGCAGTATTCCCTATATGTCTACCCAAGGGTTTCTGCAGGGGAGGTGGAGCAGCAGTTCAAGGACCATCCCAAGGTAGTGCGGGTGGCTGCCCCCATCATGGAAATTTCATCCACCTTTATTCGTAGGGAACATAAAAACGGGAAGAATATAAGACCTTTGCTTCCCAATGCAGTCTGGAAATATATGGACGAGATGAATTTTTACCGTTAGGAGAGTCTAAGGTCAACCTTTGGTAAGAATATCCGTTCCTAAATATTTGTCATCCTTGTTTAAATACCAGGCCCGAGTCTTGGGCATTTGTATCCCGTTGATTTCCTCCAATCCCTCCAAAAGGATGTATTCCCCATCATTTTTGCTTTCATCATGGTAAAATTGGTACACTTCCATGGCATAGGTCTTCGGGTCAAAATAGAAATACCAGGTATCGCTGCCTACCTTTTCATCATATCGAACTTTTAAGACAAGATATTCCTTGTCCTTAAAGGTTTTTACCTCCACTTTTTCGTCCAAGAGCGTCCCAGGGTCTTTTAGTTTCATGGGAAGCCCATACAGATAGGTATAGTAATTTTTCATGGTCGTGCCCCGTTCGCAGGATAGTCTCAATTTATCTGCCTCAGCTTCCGAAAACTCCTTACTGCCGTTTAAGGTAATGGAGCAATTGCCCTTGCTCATATCATAGGTATAGGAATTGCCGTCCTGCTCCACATCCAACACAAATTCTTGGTTGACAAAATCGGCTTTTATGGTACTTGTTCTCTTCGGAGCATTGGGAGACTCCATAATGACCTTGAAAGAGGTATCAAAATAGTTCCAGTTGTCATTGGGGTCATGGAAAGCAATGGCCCTTTCCAACACAGTATTGGCCGTTGGTAATTCTTGGGAACTGACAACCTGGACGGTTACCCATGTAATTAGGAAGGAGAAAAGCGCATATTTGACCATCTTGTACCTATTATTTATAGGTACAAGATAGTACTTTATGTATGATAATGTTGCTTACTGCTCCTGTTCGATCTTGGCAGGAGGAACGGAACTGTCGTACTCTTGATAGTACTGCTCCAAAAGATCCATCATGGCGGTCATTAAGTCCCGGGTCTCCAACAATAGGGAGAAATACAAAGTTGTATTTTTTGGACTGGACTCCTCAGTTCGGGTCCTTGAGACTTGACGATCAATTTTTTGCAATACCAGATCATACAGCTCTTGCTTGGAATTCAGGATGGCATCGATTTTGTCAAAGGATTTCTTTTCGAAGGTTTCTTGGGTCCTGTCAAAAATCTCCTGTAGTTTCTGGTCGATTTCCTTGAGCTCCTTTATCTGGTTGTACTTCAGTTTTTTATGGTTGTTGTACACATGGTTAAAGCTCACTTTTCCTATGTACTCAAGGGATTGCGACATATCGGTCAAATGTCCCATGGCATTGATATAAAAGTTACTGGCACCAATGTGGGCTTCCTCCAAATTCTTGATAAAGTAGAAAGTATGTTCCCGGAGGTCTTCAATCTCTGAAGAAAGTTTGTTGCTCTGTTTTTTGTTCTTCTTTAGGAAGTTCAAATCTTGTTTGGCCAACCCATTGATGGAGTTGGAGTAAATCCTATTGCTACGCTTAACAGCGTTGGCAATGTTGGCGGCACTTTCATCTATCACACCTTGAATGGAACTGCTTTCGGCCCTTCTCAAACGGTCTTCAACCTTGATTTCCTTTGTTTTCTTGTTGTAGGAGATGTAGTTCCTTACCAAAAGAAGTACAGCTGCAAACAAAAGAATGGCAATGGCGGCACCCTTACCAAAGCTGATGAGGGTTAGAATGGTCCCAGCGGCAATGAACGCTATAATCGCGGTACTGAACCATCCGGCGATAACATTGAGAACCCCTGCTACCCTGTATACGGCACTTTCGGCACCCCAAGCCCTATCGGCCAATGAGGTTCCCATGGCTACCATGAAGGTCACATAGGTAGTGGAAAGTGGAAGTTTATAGGAAGTGGCCACTGAAATCAGGATACCTGCCACCATCAGGTTAACCGATGCCCTGATCATATCAAAAGCGGGTAGGTGCAATACTTTGTCCTTGGATAGGTTGATTACGGGTTTTTTGAATCTTTTGTCGATGGCGCCCTGCACTGAAGGAGGAACTATGGAAGTTATCCATTCTGATACGGCAATGGAGTACCGGACAAGGCTTCTGGATAAATAGTTGGGCTGAAACCGTTCCTTGGCCTCACCTTCACGCGAAAGGTTGATTTCCGTATCGGCAACATAGCGCGCTTTTTTGGACCACCAAAGGGTGGCCACCATGATCATCCCGGAAATAAACAAAAGTAAGGTGGGCGTTTCCACTTTTGTGGCAAGGATTTCCATGCTAAATTCGGAGGCCGGGGTTCCAGAAACCACCCAAGCTTCATAAGATTGCCAAGCGGCAATGGGCACACCAATGAAATTGACAAGGTCATTTCCGGCAAAAGCCAATGCCAATGCAAAAGTTCCAACACCAATGATCAATTTATAGATGTTGGTATTGGCAAACATGATGAGCACGTAAGAAATAACAGCCCAAATCATGAAATTCACCACTACCACCCCGTACACTTGGGTCTCTAAAAAATCTTTAATGGTCATACCATTGATAAAACCATAGGTTTGGTCGGCAAAGGGAGTTCCTTTAATCCCTTTTATCAAGATAAAATAGGTGATCGCGGAAAGGGCGATACCTCCAAAAATAGCTCCCGTCCATTTTGGTTTCTTCTGAAAGTCATAGGAGAGCAAAAGCCTGGAAACCCATTGCACAAAAGCTCCAATGGAAAATGCAATGACCACGGAAGATAGGATACCTACAATAATTTCAATGGCCTTATCCGTGTTGATATAGTTGATGACATCCGTGAAATTCCCATTTTGTGCCCCGATTTTGATCAAGGCCATGGCAACCGCCGCCCCCAAAAGGTTGAAGACTATGGATACGGTTGTGGAAGTGGGCATGCCCAGCGTGTTGAAAAAGTCAAGAAGGAGAATATCGGTGATCATCACAGCCATAAAAATGAACATGATCTCATCAAAATAGAATTGACCGGGGTTAAAAATACCCTTTCGGGCCACCTCCATAAGACCGCTGGAAAAAATAGCGCCACAAGCAATACCTATACTGGCCACGATCATAATGGTCCTAAAGGATATTGCCTTGGAACCAATGGCCGAATTAAGAAAGTTTACCGCATCATTGCTGACACCAACTACAAGGTCGGCTATGGCCAAGGCCGCCAAGGCGACCATTATTAAAAAGTAAATACTATCCATACAATAATTAAAAGTCCAAAAAATTTTTCAAATATCTAGAGAATGCCCTATGATTAAGTTATGTTAAGGTTATCTTTTACAGGTGAACATCCAACTGTAACCGGAACATTAACTCATCAGTTCCTTGATCAACAGTTAGATAGCTAAGGTCGGTTTGCAGTTTTAGTTTATGTCCTACAATATATTTTGAAAGTCCCAGAGTATACTGTTTCTCAGGAGCTTTTCCCGTAATATTCTCATCCAATTTTATGCTGGTGAACCTGGCCGAGAGTTCCCAATTTTTTTTAAGGAGATATCCCGTTTGAAGGTTCAATCCGTTTCCTATTTGTACAATGTCGCCCGTTTCAGTACCATCCAAATTTTTGGCGATAGGGTCATCGGCATCACGGTTGGCATATTCTCCCATTAGTGAGAATCCCTTGTACTTAAACATGAAATCCATAAAAAAGGTGGAAATATCCGTTTCATAAAAGCCGGTATCGGTGAACATATAGGTACCCATGTTGCTCCGGGTCTTTACGGCGTTCTTGTTGAGGTCATATGTACTGCCTATCATTAATTTAGGGGTTTCTTCCCGTGCCAGATCGGCTCCTTTATAGTCCCCTTTGGACTGGAATTTTCCAAAGGGAAGGAATTCCAGGCGCGAGGTATACTGATGCCCACCCAGGTTTCCAACGGTAACATTTCTTCCTTCTCCCTGGGAGAAAGCGAACTTCTCCCTGATCAGAGCTTGTTTTCCCAATTTAAAATGATGCCTTAGTTGGAAGCCCATATCCCGATCAATGTTGAACTTGGCATTGAGCAAGGAGCGATCTACCTGCTGTAGGTCTCCGGATGAGATTACCCGTTCTATGTTCCCGGGAAGTTTGGTCTGGCCAAACCACAGCTCAAAATTTTCATAAAAGTTCCATTTCACAACGGCATCAAAGATATATCTGGGCGTGTTTCCCGTAAATTGGGAACCTCCTGAAATATCGCGGTTGGAGAGCCCCAATTCAATTTTATATCGAAGCTTTGGCGTGTATACAAACCCATCAAATTTTAATCTGGCCCTACGCACCAGGAAATTCTGTTCTGGGTTTTGTAACCCATCGGTTTCACTATTTTCCCAATTGGCAATGGCCAGAAGTTGCATTCTTGCCCCAACTTTGGAGCTCCATGTACTGTCCTTGCCAACAATGTTCAATAACCCTTTACCAAAAGTGGTTGGACTTGAATCTTGTGAGTGGGAAAAATGGGTGCATAAGAAAACAAAGAAAGACCCTGCTAGGGCTAACTTTTTGATATTCATTACAGTACTAGTTTTTGTCGCTGCAAAGAACAGCACCCAATGTTAAGTTAATGTTTTCTGTATGTTATATTAAGGATAGGAGATAAATAAAAAAGGCTACCTTATTGAAAAGGTAGCCCTAGGATTTCGAAGAATAGTCGACAAAAACTAATATCCGTAACGAAAACCTTAGCTGTAATGCTGTATTCTGACAAAAATGCCCCAATGGGATGTCTTTAGTGTAATGTAAAAATTAAGGAATCATTAAACTTTTGTGAGTTTGAAGGACAATACGGGACAAGGTTTTTCTTGGAACGTACCCAAGGTTCAGCGTATATTGCACCTATATGAACTGGGAACAATTACTCTCACTGCGGCGCCATGGCGATACCCACAAACGATTGCGAAAAGAGCAAAACGAGACCCGTTTAGGGTTTGAAGTGGATTACGACCGCATTATTTTCTCCTCGGCATTCCGTGGTCTTCAGGACAAGACCCAAGTGGTTCCCATGCCAATCAGTGTAGGTTCCAACAAAGACTTTGTGCATACGAGGCTTACCCACAGTTTGGAAGTTTCTGTGGTGGGGAGAAGTTTGGGACGAATAGCGGGGCAGAAAATCTTGGCCAAATATCCATTTCTATCGGAAGTGCACGGGTATCATTTTAATGATTTTGGTGCCATTGTTGCTGCTGCGGCCTTGGCCCATGATATAGGAAATCCTCCTTTTGGACATAGTGGGGAAAAGGCCATTGGAAATTATTTTGCACAGGGAAATGGGAGAAAATACAAGGAGGTTCTTTCCGAGGTGGAATACCAAGACCTTATAGATTTTGAAGGGAATGCCAATGGATTCAAACTGTTGACCGAGTCCAGGGACGGTGTTCCGGGTGGGTTACGACTCAGTTATGCTACCTTGGGGGCTTTCATGAAGTATCCCAAAGCCTCGTTGCCCAAAAAACCTTCCAGGCATATAGCGGACAAGAAGTTTGGCTTTTTTCAATCCGAAAAGGATTTTTTCATGGAAGTGGTGCAGGAAATTGGACTTGTTCCCAATCCCCATAATCCGGAAATGGGCTATTACCGTCACCCTTTGACCTATTTGGTGGAGGCGGCGGATGACATCTGCTACACCATCATCGATTTTGAGGATGGTATCAATTTGGGGTTGATTTCAGAGGAATATGCGTTGGAGTATTTGATCAAGTTGGTAAAAGACAACATCAACACCAAAAAATATACGGCCATGACCAACTCCAGTGACCGATTGAGTTATTTAAGGGCCCTGGCCATAAACACCTTGATCAGCGATGCCGTTGAAGTCTTTGTGAACAATGAGGAGACCATTTTAAAGGGAGATTTTGGATCTGCACTTTTGGACAAGGGAAAGTACAAAGCCCAGATAGACGATATCCTAAAGCTGAGTGTTGAAAAGATTTACCAATCTGCCCATGTAATCGATAAGGAATTGGCGGGATATCGGATCATTGCAGATCTGTTGGACATGTACACAACGGCCTTGATCCGAAAAAAAGAAGATTGTGCCAACAATTATGATGGATTGTTGATCAAGAGCTTGCCTGAAAATTACAGAAACACGGATGCCTCTGTGTACAAGATTTTATTGGACACCAGCTGTTTTGTGGCCAGTCTATCGGATAGTGCGGCGGTGCATATCCATGATAAGCTGACCGGCCGGAAAATTTAGAAGGCATATCTAAGGCCCACCCCTAAAATCTGCTTAAACTGTATTTTGGATATTCCTGGATCGGTTATTGTGCCATCTTCAGCGACCACTTCGTCAAATTTAATATCGTCATCAAAAATCACATGGGTACCAATCATGGCGTTCATATATTCATTGACTTTTAGGTTGAAGGTCATTTCCCAATCCACATCCACGTTACCAAAACTTCTTACATAATCCGTATATAGGTTGATGCGATGGTTCATCAACACATTTTTAAGGATTTCCTTTTCCCATGTATTGGTAATAAGGAAACCAAGTTCCAGAAACACATTTTCTCCTTCATCCACACCAAATGCTCCTTGACTGGATAAAGTTTCATCCAAAACAAAGGTTGATTTCAGGGTAGCGGGAGAAATATAGAGGTTGAATTTTTCATTTTGGGGAATATAGGAGGTACCAATACCGACAAAAAGATAACCGGGAGCCATGAATCTTGAAATGGGGGTTTCCCGGTCTGGATATTTAAAACCGTTGGAAAACTGGGTGTTAAAATTCGCTTTTACCGAGTAATACCAGTTGGTTATGGTATCCTTTCTAAAACCTATGGTGGAGGATAATCGTATCTGATCGTCCGTTTTTCGGAGTTTTCTCCCTTCTTGTGCGTTGAGGCCGTATCTTAGTTTTGCTTCATTTTTCCAGTTCAGGTACCGGAACTTGTAATTTCGTTCAAAGTCGGCACTGGCCAAGGCGGATACGGAATTGTCACCCCCTGCGTTCCAGTTTACAAAGGAAACCTCATTGATATTAAGTCCAAATGCATTCTTTTTATCCCAAAATGAATGGGGCACAAAGCGTTTGTACCACCTTTTAAGGGGCTTTACCCGATTAAGTACCGTTCTTGGATCGGTCAGTTTTGCACTACGGGTAAGGTATTTGAGTTTGACATCCTTGATTCGGACCACCCGAAAGCCGGTCTCGGTACTGTCGGGTTCAAAAACTTTTAAACGATTGATCTGGGCATTGGCGGAAAAGGAGACGGCTAGGAAGAGAAGTAAACAACAGATTATTCGCATTGGTCTAAGGTTGATTGTATAAAAGAATGAATGGTTTCAAAATCTATGCCAGCCAGTTTATGCGTCTCTGAAATTGTTCCATGACCAACAAACTTATCTGGAATGCCAAAAATTGTAACGGGTTTTACATAGTGTTCTGCATTGGCGAACTCCAAAACCGCAGAACCAAAACCACCTATCTCGCAGCCATCTTCGAGTGTAATGATGCGGTCATACGTATTGAAGACTGTATCTAACAGTTTTTTGTCCAAGGGTTTTATAAAACGCATGTCGTAATGACCAATGGCATCCGTTTGGTCAAGTGTTGACAATAAACGGGAAATTTCATTTCCAATATGGCCCACAGTAAGGATGGCGATTTTTGATCCTTCCTTGAGGCAACGCCCTGTTCCCAATGGGATGGACTCCAATTCATTTTTCCAATCAATGGTTACACCTTGGCCCCGTGGGTATCGAATGGCTATGGGCCCATCCATGCCCAATTGGGCCGTGTACATGATGTTCCTGAGTTCCATTTCGTTCATCGGGGCAAATAGAGTAAGATTGGGAATGCACCTTAAATAGGCAATATCAAACACCCCATGGTGCGTGGGACCGTCTTGACCTACCAGCCCAGCTCTATCCAAACAAAAAATGACCGGGAGGTTTTGTAGGGCCACGTCATGGATGACCTGATCATAGGCACGCTGCAAAAAGGTAGAATAGATATTGCAAAATGGGATAAGCCCTTGTGTGGCCATTCCAGCCGCCAAGGTTACTGCATGCTGTTCCGCGATGCCCACATCAAATGCCCGATCGGGCATTTCCTTCATCATATATTTTAGAGAACTTCCTGTGGGCATAGCAGGAGTGATGCCTACTATATTCTTATTTTTTTGGGCCAACTCCACCAAGGTATGCCCAAACACGTCTTGGTATTTTGGGGGTTGGGCCTCTTGGGATTTCTTGAGGCGTTCCCCGGTAACCTTATCAAATTTTCCGGGGGCATGGTAGACCACCTGGTCTTCTTCGGCTTTTTTTAAGCCTTTTCCTTTGGTGGTGATGATATGAAGGAGTTTGGGTCCATCCACTTTTTTTAGACGCTGTAACTCATCTACAAGACCTTTTACGTCGTGTCCATCCAATGGACCGGAATAATCAAGGTTCAAACATTCAAAAATGTTTTCATCCTTGGCTGTGCCGGCTTTTACGTTGGTGAGGTATTTTTTTAGGGCGCCTACACTGGGGTCTATGCCAATGGCATTGTCATTCAGTATAATAAGGGTGTTTACATCGGTGACCCCTAGATGGTTCAGCCCTTCAAAGGCCATACCGCTGGCTATGGAAGCATCACCTACCACAGCAATGTGCTGTTTGGAGTTTTCCCCATTCAGTTTGGAGGCCATGGCCATGCCCAAAATGGCGGATATGGCGGTAGAGCTATGTCCGGTCCCAAAATCATCATATGGGCTTTCACTGCGTTTGGGAAATCCGCTTATTCCACCAAGTTGTCTATTGGTTTCAAAAATCTCTTTTCTTCCGGTCAGAATTTTGTGGCCATAGGCCTGATGGCCCACATCCCATATAAGTTTATCGTTGGGCGTGTCAAAAACATAATGGAGGGCTATGGTCAGTTCCACAACTCCCAAGCTGGCACCCAAATGACCTTCTTTTGTGGAGACAATATCAATAATAAATTCCCGAAGCTCTTGGGCGAGTTTGGGAAGTTTATCCAAAGGCAGTTTTTTAAGGTCTGCCGGGGAATTGATATGTGTTAAAAGCTTTTCCAACGAATAAAAAACAAAAGTACCTATAATAGGTAAATTTTTTTTATGCTTAGCTTAGCCTTTTGATGAAAAGTTTCAATAAAAATTGTGGAGAACCCGTTTGACGACACCTATTTTATGAAAAAAGCCCTACAAGAGGCCGAAATGGCCTACGAAATGGGTGAAGTTCCCGTTGGGGCCATCGTGGTAGTGGACAACCGAATCATTGGACGTGCCCACAACCTTACGGAGCGATTGAAGGATGTTACGGCCCATGCCGAGATGCAGGCCATAACGGCGGCATCAAATTTTCTTGGCGGTAAGTATCTGCATGGGTGTACGCTCTATGTGACCTTGGAACCGTGCCAAATGTGTGCCGGTGCACTGTATTGGAGCCAAGTTTCAAAGATTGTCTATGGCGCAGCGGATTTGGAACGAGGATTCAATGTCATGGGAGGCCATCTGCATCCCAAAACGGAAGTGGTCAGCGGGATTATGGAAAACGAGGCTTCGGAATTACTGAAACGCTTTTTCATCCAACGAAGAAACCTCAACTAAAGTAAAAGCCCCGGCATGGGCCAGGGCTTCGAAATTTTTCAAAATAAAATATAATTATCCGATTACTTGCACTTGTGCAGCAACCCTTCCTTTTCTTCCTTCTTCTTCTTGGTATTCTACTTTGTCGCCTTCGTTCAATTCCACCCCGTTCAATGCTGTAACATGAACAAAGATGTCCTTTCCTGTGTCGTCGTTGGTAATGAACCCATAACCTTTGGATCCATTAAAAAATTTTACTGTACCGGTCATTAAAAAAAAATAAATGTTAAAGCACGAATGTAGGATATTTTACGTCTAATCAGGTAAAATAACCATTAAATCTTGGGAAGATTATTCTTTTCCAGTGTTTTTGCGCTCTTGATCCTGCATTTTTTTTATGTTGTCCTTGGTGAGCATGTAGTCTTTCATATTCTTTCCCTTGCTTTCTTTGAACAGGAAAAGGGGCATGGCCACCAAAAATAGGCCTATGGTTCCCAAACCGATATATCTGTGCGCAGAAGAAGGTTGCTCCTCTTCAATGGAAAAGCCAAATATGATAGAGGAAATGGAAGCCAGAACGATAAGGACAATGATATATTTGAGCTTGATTTTCATTGGGTGTAATTGATGAGTTTTCGGCGATAGGCCGTCAATAATTTCGATTTTGAAATGAAACCTTCGTATTTGCCATCCTTGATGACGGGCAGGTTCCAAGCACCACTGTCCTGGAATTTCTTCATGACCTGTTTCATGGTATCCTTTCCATAAAAGATATGCTCGGGCGGGGCATGCATTAAATTCTTTACATGAACGGTTTCGTAGAGGTCGCGGTCAAACATAAACTGGCGGATATCATCCAAAACAATGATACCCATTAATTTTTTTTCATCGTCCAGCACGGGGAAAATGTTCCTTTTGGATTTGGAAACGGATTCGTGCAGCATATCCCCCAAGGACATTTCAGGATGTACCGATTTGAAATTTTTCTCGATCACATCGTCCATTTCCATAAGTCCCAATACCATCTGGTCCTTATTGTGGGATAGCACGGCACCGATTTTTGCCAGTTCCTTGGTGTAAATGGTATAGTCCAACGCATTTTTGGTGGTGAGATAGGAGATCGAGGCGGTAATCATCAAGGGAACAAAGAGTTCGTAACCTCCGGTGATTTCAGCAATCAAGAAAATGGCGGTCAAAGGCGCATGGATTACCCCGGCTATCAGACCAGCCATGCCTATTAGGGTGAAGTTACTTTCCGATACCGAAAATCCGAGTCCCAGATGGTTGATGATCTTGGCCACCACATTGCCCAACGCACTTCCCATGACCATGGTAGGAATAAAGATTCCACCGGCACCACCAGCGGCAAAGGTGGTGGTCATGGCTATGGCCTTAAAAATGGTAATGCCGAACAAAAGGGCAATCACTACCCAAATGTTGTCCGTATAGGCATCGAACGGGGTTTTTCCCAAAGCCTTTAAATGGTCCCCATCCAATAAATTGTTGATGAATCCAAAACCTTCCCCGTAGAGCGGGGGGATGGCATAAAGCATAATTCCAATGGCAATACCGCCCACCAAAAGTTTGTACTTGGGACTTTTGAACCGTTTGAAAAAGGTGAGTATGGAAAAGTACATCTTGGTAAAATAGATGGAAGCAAAGGCGGTACCCACGCCCAACAACACATAAAATGGGGTGTCCTCCAATTCAAATCCTTCGGTAAGGGAAAAACTAAAAAGCACTTCGTTTCCCAGAAAGAAATAGGAAGTGAGCACCCCTGCTATGGAGGCCAACAACAAGGGAAGCATGGACATCATGGTCAAATCCAAGGTAAATACCTCCACGGCAAAGATAATGGCGGCAATAGGGGATTGGAAGATGGATGAAATGGCCCCGGCCGAAGCACAGGCAACCAATAAGGACCGGGTCTTGGCATCAATATGAAACAAGCGACTAAGGTTGGAACTTATGGCAGAACCAGACTTGACTGCCGGTCCCAAAAGTCCCACGGAACCCCCAAATCCTACGGTAAGCGGTGCTGTGATCAGTGGGGCGTAAATATCCTTGGTTGATAGAAGTCCCCCTTTTTTGGAAAGGGAGAAAATGATGGATGACACGGCATGCTGAATCGGCTTTTTGTGTACAAACTTTACGTAGAGATACACAAAGGTCAACCCAATAGTGGGTAGGATAAAGTAGAGTTGATTTTCTGAAAAAACGATTCCCATTTTAAGCAGGGACTCGATAAAATAGGTGAAGTTTTTTAAGGTAACGGCCACCAACCCGGCCAAAAAACCAACCACCAGACTCATAAGGTGTACAAAGGTTTTATTGGAGATATTTTTATACCTCCACTTCAAAAACTTCGTGAATATTTTTTTTGATCGGTTGGACATGAGGTCAATGAAACTACCTAAAAGTATTAAAAAATCCCGCTTAAGCGGGATTGTGTATTTTAAAGATCCAACTTTAAATGGAGTTCTTTAAGCTGCTCATCATCAATAATCGCCGGGGCATCGATCATAACATCCCTACCGCTATTGTTTTTGGGGAAAGCAATAAAGTCACGAATGGTCTCCTGTCCACCCAAAATAGCCACTAATCGGTCCAGACCAAAGGCAATACCACCATGGGGAGGGGCACCGTATTGAAAGGCATCCATTAAAAACCCGAACTGGGCCTTGGCCTCTTCAGGAGTAAACCCGAGATGCTTGAACATGGTTGCCTGTACTTGTTTATCATGGATACGGATAGACCCACCACCAATTTCATTGCCGTTCAACACCAGATCATAGGCATTGGCCTTGACAGCCCCCGGGTCGGTATCCAACAATTCCAATTGACCAGGTTTTGGAGAGGTGAAGGGGTGGTGCATGGCATGATAGGTGCCGGTTTCCTCGTCCAATTCCAACAAGGGGAAATCCACAACCCATAATGGGGCAAACTCATCTGATTTTCTTAGACCGAGCCTTTCAGCCAGCTCCATTCTAAGAGCGCTGAGTTGTGCACGGGTTTCATTGGTGTTCCCGGAGAGGACACAAATAAGGTCGCCCGGTTTTGCAGCGGTTACATTGGCCCATTGGGCCAAATCATCTTGGTCATAAAACTTGTCCACGGATGATTTGTAGGAACCATCCTCATTGCATTTTACGTAGACCATGCCCTTGGCCCCTACTTGGGGGCGTTTTACCCAATCGATAAGGGCATCTATTTCTTTTCGGGTATAGTTTGCAGCTCCGGGGACAGCGATGCCCACAACCAATTCGGCAGAGTTGAAGACGTTAAAGTCCCTGTGCTGGGCCACAGTATTGAGTTCCCCGAACTGCATTCCAAAACGGATATCGGGTTTGTCATTGCCATACAGGCGCATGGCATCGTCAAAGGTCATTCTTGGAAATTCATCGATTTCCACTCCCTTGATTTCCTTGAGCAAATGCTTGGTAAGGCCTTCAAAGGTATTCAGGATGTCCTCCTGTTCCACAAAGGCCATTTCACAATCTATTTGGGTGAATTCGGGTTGCCTATCTGCGCGTAGATCTTCATCCCTAAAACATTTTACAATCTGAAAATACTTGTCCAATCCACCCACCATCAGCAATTGCTTGAAGGTCTGCGGGGATTGGGGCAGGGCGTAGAACTGCCCTTCGTTCATTCGACTGGGAACCAAAAAGTCGCGTGCCCCTTCAGGGGTGGACTTGATCAAATATGGGGTTTCCACATCGATAAATCCTTGTTCCGAAAGGTATTTTCGGACCTCCATGCTCACTTTATGCCTAAAAATAAGCTTGTTCTTTACCGGATTCCTTCGGATATCCAAGTAGCGGTATTTCATACGGATATCCTCTCCGCCATCCGTTTCATCCTCTATGGTAAAGGGGGGTAGGAGGGATTTGTTCAGGATGGTAAGCTCCTTGACCAACACCTCAATTTCCCCTGTTGGGATATTTGGGTTTTTTGAGGCCCGTTCAATGACCTCTCCCTTGGCCTGAATTACCGTTTCACGACCCAACTCCCTGGCCTTTTCCAAGAGTTCGGCTGGTGTCCGTTCCTCATCAAACACCAATTGCGTAATGCCGTAGCGATCGCGAAGGTCTACCCAAACTACAAAACCCTTGTCACGGAGCTTGTGTGCCCAACCACTTAGAACTACTTCCGAACCGATATCTGATGCCCTTAATGCACCGCAGGTATTACTTCTGTACATGATGTTTGTTATGAGACGGCAAATTTAATAGGAATGGCAAAATTTATTGCTAGATATATGGATTTTCTCCTTGATGATGGGTACAGGATTTTGAAAAAAGAACGTTTTGGTCCCTATTCCGTTATAGGCTAGCGTAGGGGTTTGATTCAAAATGGGTGCTTTTTTATCGATAAACGGAGTAAAATGCATTTTTACCAAAAAGTTAACGTATTGAATTTCAATTAAATATAGTTTTAATGTAAATTTATTGTTACGTAAATCTTTATTTAATGTAAAATTTAAATAAATTTATAGCGTTAGTACAAGTAGTTCAAGATTTTAAATCCCAATGTATTATGAAGAAAGCAATATTTTTTATGGCGTTGATGTTTTCGGTTTATATGTATCCGCAAGATACCCAACCGACTTTTGAGAAAGTGGGAAAAATGGTAAAAGCAACATATTTTCATGAAAACGGAGAAATGGCCCAAACCGGCTATTATCTGAACGGAAAATTACACGGTCAATGGTTGATGTACAACGCGGAAGGAAAGAAAATCGCTTCCGGGGCGTATATGGATGGACAGAGAACTGGAAAATGGTTCTTCTGGGAAGGCGATTTGTTGAGGGAAGTGGATTTCAGCGACAATAGGATTGCCAGTGTAAAAAACTGGAACCAATCTGAAATCGTTTCGATTGACAAGTAATGTAAAACGATTTAATTAAAAAGCCCCTGCCATTGGCAGGGGCTTTTTTTATGACGTTAGGCGGCCACATCCAACTGTTCCTTTTTCTTTTTCTCTCTTCTTATTTTGTTTTTCTGTATCCTTAACTTGAGTCGGTACACCAAGGTGAACAGGATGGGAACCACGATCAGGGTCAAGAAGGTGGCCACAAATAGACCATAGATCACGGTCCAGGCCAAGGGTCCCCAAAAGATTACGTTGTCCCCACCAAAGTAAATGTGTGGGTTAAACTCGCTCATCAAGGTAAAGAAGTTGATGTTGAACCCTGTTGCCAATGGAATCAAGCCCAAAATGGTGGTGATGGCCGTAAGCAGTACAGGGCGCAACCTTGCCTTACCTCCTTTGACCACGGCTTCTTTAAAGTCTTCTGGTTCCAAAAGGTCTTCCTCATCCAAATCCAAGGCTACTTTCTTCCTGTCGATCAAGAGTTGGGTATAGTCCAAAAGGACCACACCGTTGTTCACCACAATTCCCGCCAATGAGATGATACCCATCATGGTCATCATGATCACAAAGGCACTTCCTGTGGCCACAATACCTCCAAACACCCCGATCAAACTCAAGAATATGGCAAGCATGATGATGCCAGGTTTGGAAACCGAGTTGAACTGGAAAATCAAAATGAAGAAAATCAAGCCAAGACCGGTAAAGAAAGCGCCCATCAAAAAGGCCATTTGCTTGTTCTGCTCTTCAATCTGACCCGTATAGTCAACCTTGATATCCGAAGGCAAGCCTTCAAAATCGTTCATTTCTTCCTGTATCTTGCCTACAATCGCACCAGCGTCCGTAAAACCAGGGGCCAAGGCAGAGTACACGGTTACCACACGTCTGGTGTCCCGGTGCTTGATGGCACTAAAACCAGTACTGTTCACCTGTTTGGCAACCGCTGATACGGGCACCTCTTTTATCTGGCCGGATGAAGGATCCCTAAACGTAATGCGCTGGTTAAAAATGGCACTGGTGTTATATCGGTTCTCCTCATTGAAACGGACATAAATGTCGTAATCCTCTCCATCTTCCTTATAGATTCCAGCTTTGGCACCAAAAATGGAGTTACGGAGCTGTTGTCCCACTTGTCCTGTGGCGACACCCAGTTCACCGGCCTTTTTTCTATCTACGGCAACCAACATGGAAGGCTTGGACTTGTTCACATCAATTTTGAGCTCATCAATACCAGGAATGTTCCTTGAGTTGATAAAGTTTCGCATCTGCTCTGCGGCAACGATCAGTTCGGAGTAATCCTCTCCTTCCAATTCTATATTGATGGGATATCCTGCTGGTGGACCAACGGCATCTTTCTCCACGGAAATGGCTACTCCGGGATATACATCTTTCAAGGCCTCTTGGACTTTTCGTAAAAGTTCATTACTGTCGGCTCCTTCACGAAACTTATATTCCCGCATGGTAGCGGTAATTTTTCCACGGTGTGGCATTTCGGCCGCGGAACCCCCATCGGTTTGTGGATTTCCTGCACCTTCGCCCACTTGGGAGACCCCACTTTCCACCAAGAAATTGTAATCGCCATGGTTATAGGTATCCGCATTGACAATATCAAATACCCGTTGCTCTATGTCCTTGGTGATGGCATTGGTCTTTTGGATATCTGTTCCTTCCGGATATTCAATGTATACAATGATCTGGTTAGGGGTATTGTCCGGGAAGAATTCCACTTTGGTTCGCTGGCTTCCCACTGAGGCTCCAAATCCCATAAAGGCTATGAGCAGGAGTACAAAAGTACCTATGGCTATAAAAATGGGCTTTCTCCCGGCCAATGTATAACGTAAGGTCCGTTCATAAAACCGTTCCCATCTAGGCAAAATCTTATTTTGAAACCCATTGGCCCAATTTCTCAAGAAAAGCCTGTAGATCCATAGCATAATGGCGGTCAATACCATTAAGGATCCCAAAGCTCTATATGTGCCTCCAAATAGAATGATCAAAAGTCCGATCACAGATATGATGGATGTGATACGGATAATCTGCTTTAGTGGCATACTCTTGTCCTCCGTGGTCATGTAACGGGATACAAGTACGGAGTTGAAAAAGATGGCCACAAAGAGTGAAGATCCCAGTACCACGGATAAGGTCACTGGGAAATAGATCATAAATTGTCCCATAACTCCCGGCCATAATCCAAGAGGGACGAAGGCGGCCACGGTGGTCAATGTGGAAATGATAATGGGAAATGCAATTTCTCCAATCCCTTTTTTGGCTGCTTCAATTCGGGACATGCCCTCTTCGTCCATAAGGCGATATACGTTTTCCACTACCACAATACCGTTGTCCACCAACATTCCCAATCCCATGATCAACCCAAAGAGGATCATAGTGTTCATGGTGTAACCCAGGGTGTTCAATATCATCAGGGACATGAACATGGACATGGGAATCGCAAAACCAACGAACAAGGCATTTTTGAAGCCCAAGAAGAACATCAGAACGGTCACCACCAAGATGATACCGAAGATGATGTTGTTCACCAAATCATCTACCTGGCCTATAGTCTTGGAAGATTGATCGTTGGCAATGGTCACTTTTAAATCCTGTGGAAACACATTTTTGACGGCATCGTCCACAATCACTTGGATTTGCTCAGCAGCGGCCACCATGTTCTTTCCGGCACGTTTCTTAACGTCCAACATCACCACGGGAGCACCGTATTCGCGGGCATAGGTGGTCTTGTCCTCTTCCTTAAAACTTACCTTGGCAATATCCTTCAGATAAATGGGGTTGCCATTTTCCGATTTTACCACAAAATTTTCCAGTTCATTGGGTCGGTCTATCTCACCCACAATACGGATGGTCCTACGCTGTCCACTGGTAATGAGGTTGCCCGCCGAAGTGGTCATGTTCTCATTGCTTATGGTATTGATGATGTCGTTGAAGCTCACCTTGGCGGCCATCATTTTATAGATGTCCACGGCAACTTCCACTTCCTTTTCCTGGGCACCGCGAATGTCCACTTGCTTTATTTCAAGCAGCCCTTCGATTTCGTCTTCAAGATATTCCCCATATTCCTTGAGTTTGTCCACGGGATAATCTCCTGAAATATTGATGTTAAGGATTGGGATTTCCTCAGACATGCTCAAATCGAACACATTGGGTTCTACCTTGGCACCGTTGAACGTGGGCCAATCTTCCCCTGCAGTCTTTGAATCCACCTCGTCCTTTACTTTCTGTAGGGCCCCTTCAACGGAAATGTTCTCATCAAACTCCACAATGATCATGGAGTAATCTTCCTGGGAGGTGGAGGTGATTTCCACTACATTGCTCACGGTCTTCAACTCATCCTCAATAGGGTCGGTGATGAGTTTTTCAATGTCCTCCGCGGTATTTCCGGGATAGAGGGAACTGATATAGATTTTCGTTTCCTTGATTTCCGGGAAACTTTCCCTAGGCATGCTAAAATAGGCCGATGCTCCCAGAAAAAGGATAACTGCTATCAGCACATACATGGTCGTTTTATTGTCGATAGCCCATGAGGACAGCCTAAATTCCTTATCTACGCTTTTCTTTTGCTTGCTCATAATTAGCTGGCTATATGTTGTTCTTGATTTTTACTTTTTGCCCTTCTTTTACGCTACGGGCCCCTTCATCAATGATACCATCACCACTATTGATACCGGAAAGTACCTCTACATAATCCCCTTGGGTCTTGCCGGTTTCAATGACCACTTTTTTGGCAACAGGGTCAGATGATATGGAATCGGCATCCACCAAGAACACATATTGTTCCCCATTGGCGTTTTCGGATACAATGCTTTGTGGGATAAGAATGGCATTCTCATTGGTGTAATCGTTGATCATCACTTTGGCGGTCAAGTTGGGCTTCACCTTCCCATCATGGCTCGGTACAGGGATTTCAGCAGTGAAAGACCTGTTGCTGGGGTTGATGAAGTTTCCGGTCTGACGAATTTTGGTGATGACGCTATCTCCCAATACGGGGAAATATACGCGAACATCCTTTCCTGGCGTAACGTTGGGCAGGTGACTTTCGGGCACCTCCACCTTGATGTACATGTTGGAAAGGTTCACGATTCGGAACACCTCTGAACCTGGTCCGGGACTTACCACGGTACCCTGATCTTTGATCACATCGTCAATGATACCGGCAAAAGGCGCGCGAATAGTGGATTTGCCCACTTGGCTTTCCAATTGCTTTACGGCACTTTGTTGTGCTTCGTAAGTGGTTTTGGCCTGTAGATATTGGATTTCGGAACCAATGTTCTGCTCCCAAAGTCTTTTCTGGCGTTCAAAAGTGGTCCTGCTGAGCTCAGCTTGGGTCTTTGCCTGGGCCAATTGGCTGGAAAGTCCACCATCGTCAATGGAGGCCAACACTTGGCCTTTGGCCACTTTTTGTCCTTCCTTGACATAGACTCTATACAGTGTCCCGGCCATTTCAGGATAGATCAGGACATTCTGCTTGGTGGTCACATCGCCTTGTAGTTCCAAGTAGTGGTCAAATTTCTCCGGTTTCACATCTATGGTGGTCACCAAGGGCAGTTTGGCGTTGTCGTCCAATTGTGCAATGGCCGAATCCAAGGTCTTCAACTCCATTTCCAAAGCTTTGTGCTGCTGGGAAATTTCCGTATGCTTGGCTCTGATCGCTTCTAGATTGTTGGTCTCAATGACACTCTCCACAGAGTTTTTGCCACTACTCCCACAAGAAGCCAAAGTTGCTGCTGTAAGTGCTATATATATTGCTTTTTTCATGATGGTACGGTTTTCTCTTTTCTTTATTGATTAAAAATGGTTTCCAGTTCGGTTTTCTTGTTGATCACGTCCACCATGGACTGCAAGTATTCCTGTTGACTGGTATAGAGTTGGGTCTGTGCCTGCCTTAGCTCAAAGCTGGTGGCCAAACCTTCGGAATATTTTATTTGGTTTTTGTTTTCAATGCGTTCGGCCAGTTCCAAGTTTTGCTTGGAGGTACCATATTCTTCAATGGCAAGGATGTAATTGCTTTTGGCATTTTCCAATTGAAGCCAGATTTGTTCCTCGGCCTCGGTCAATTGGGTCTTGGCCTTCTCCAAGGCAATTTTGGCCCGTTGTGTAGAGGCACTTCTTCCCAAAGAACTGAAAATGGGAATGTTGAGATCAACACCCAGAATGGATGATTCAAACCATTGTTGCCCGCTGCTTAAAAAATTGAATCGATCGCTAAATGAATTTCCCCCGTAGCTCACAAAAGCATTTAGTGTGGGCAACGCCCTGCTCTTGGCCAATTTCAGCTCAAAGTAACGTTGTTCGTTGAGGTTTGTGGCCAGTTTGTAATCCACGTTGTTCTCTATGTTGAATTCGGAGTCCAATAGGCCCAAGTCAATTTGTTGCTGGGTAAGATCATCCAGGTTCTCGGTCAAGACGGTTTGGGTCTCAATGGGCAATCCCAAGACTAGGTTCAACATCTGGAGTGTGATGACCTCCAGACGCTTCGCGTTTTTCAACTGATTGTCTACCGAAGAAAGGGTAATCTGCAATTGATCTACACTTTCCTCATCGCCCAGACCGTTTTCGTACACCCGTTTGGTCTCGTACAGGTTTTTCTCCAAGGTAGCTTTGTTGTTTTCGGAGATGAGGACACTTTCCTTGGCCAAAAGCACATTGCCATAAGCTTCCACCACGGCCTTTCTTACGTCCAAATCTGTTTTCTCCTTGTTGTTTTGACTATAGTCCAAAAAGGTTTTCGTGGCCTGTACACCTACAATATAAGATCCATCAAAAATCTGTTGTTTTAATGTGGCCGATGCCGACATGGATTGGGGTTGGCCAAAGACCACTTCCTGATAAGTACCCGGTTCACCGCCAAAAAACTCGGCAGGAATCTGGGATACAGGTTGTATCAATTGGTTTTGATAACTAACGGCCCCTGAAATCTGGGGAAGACCGCTGGCAATCGTCTCCCATTTCTGTTTTTGGGCATCGTCCAGGTCCCTAGTGGCGTTCAATGAACTATAATTATGTTCCAAGGCATATTGGATGGCGCCCTCCAGATTGAATCTGGGAATGGTATCCTGTGCTGACGAAAGCCATGGCAGCAATAATAGTAAAGTGATTAAGGTTGTTCGCATTTATTCTTGGTTTGAATTGATGATTGAGTTTAATATTTTTCGTCCTTTTGGGGTGACGATGCCCCTTAAATGGTATTCCAGATATTGGTCCAAGACATCAGGCTTGGAAAAAATCTGGGAAGGAAACAGGTTTTCATCCTTTAAGCTCATGACCCCTGAAAAATAGATTCTGGATACAAATTCCACATTGAGGTTGCTCCTGTAGATTTCCATTTCCATTCCCCGTTTTACATTCTCCAGTACACAGCCGTGCATGGACTCGTATTGCTTTTCCTTTAGGGACCCATGTATCTTGGGGTAATATTTTTGCAGTTGGTACAAGGGAGACGTTTTCTCGTTCTTTAAATTCACCATGACAAACTTTTTGATCTCATAGAGTTCTTCAATGGGGTTCTTTTGCAGACAAACAATGTTATCTATGCCACAGGTTATAAAGTCGCACATGGTCATTGTGGTCTCTTCCACCAGTTCGCTTTTGTTCCTGAAATGGGAGTAAATGGTCTTTTTGGATATCCCCATCTCATTGGCCAAATCGTCCATGGTCACACTCTTAAACCCCAGGTTTATGAAAAGTTCCGTCGCCTTCTGTATAATCTTTTCCCTCATAATGGGGGCAAAAGTAATCATGGAAACTTTAAAAACAAAAAAAGTTTCCAAGGTTTTACGTTTTTTTAACGAGTGCTTAATGGCTGATCTTTAGTGGGACCAACCTACTATGTGTTGACGAAATAGGGAGTCTCTTTTGGACTGGGTTGGGGATTTAGATCGTAAAGTCCAGAAAAAGGATTTGTACTGACGTTTGTAACGCTCTTGGATAAAGTTCTTTTTACTCGGTATCATGATTTTCGTTTTTGATTCGTTCCACGTAGGCTTTAAAGGCGGTTTCTCCTTCCTCTTTCCAGAATTGGTCATAGTGTTTCCATTCATCAAAATCGCGTCTGAGCGAACCACATCTTTTTTTGGAGAAGCCATGTTTTTTCTTGTGATGGGATTTTTTGCCTCCTTTGTCATCACCAAAGCCAAAACCAAAAATGAGTTTGGCCAAGACAAAGATGCCCAGGGCTTGCCAGTAGGTTACGGTGGGCAGTCCAAAGATGTCCGGCATCAACCAGTTCCATAACCACATCAACACATAATTGGCCAATAGGAGAAAAAGGATGCCCAAAATGACCATTGCAATCACTTTCAATACTTTTTTCACATAGTACTCCACTTTACTTTCCACTGCTTTTTCAATATTTTCTTTATGTTCCATGACTATATACTTTTAGATTCTTTACTATTTTCCAAATTGTTCAATAATACGGACATGGCTCGGTGTCTTCGGGACATGAGCGTCCCGGTTGGGATGCCGGTCCTTTCCGCAATTTCTTTATAGGTGAAACCTTCAAAGTCAATGGCGATGATGATATCCCGGTAAGCGGGTTTCAACGCTGCTACGGCTTTTTTCAACTCCTCTTCCAATGCAGGGGAATAGGAATTGTCCGCATCGCCATAAAAAGCTTCTGCAAAATCTTGCCACTGCCTGTCAATTTCCTCCGCAGGGTATTTATGCTCTTTTCTTCCCCGCATAATATCAATGATCCTATTGCGAATGGCACTGTACACAAACCCCCCAATATTGTTTATGGGGTTAAGGTCATCGGCCCGCGAATAAATCCGAAGCGCCACATCCTGGACAATGTCCTCCGCATCCCGTTCCGATGTATTTCGGATTTTGGACTGCACATACATTCGCAATGAGTGGTATTCCTCATTGAAAAAAGTGGTCAGGTTGTTGCGGTTCTCTGTTTTGCCGGCCATTTAAAAAAACGGATTGCTTGCTTTATCTGTAAGGACGAAGCTTTTCAAATCTATTGCATTTTTCGGGCGATTTTTTTGATGAATGGAGCAATTGCTTGTTTTTCAATGGGGATAACCACTAAAGTATTCCGCCACCTGACCCGTTGTTTTTTGTTTTTTTGCACGTATTTTTGGCTCCATGTCAGATATCGATATCATTAGTCAGTATAGGGAGCAGTTTGTTACGCATCTTAAGGCAAGAACCCAAATGACCGAACCCAGGAACCTGTACGAACCTGTGCACTATATTTTAGGTTTGGGGGGTAAACGGTTGCGACCTATACTTACCCTAATGACCGCCGAGGTTTTTGGGGGGAAGGCAAAGGATGCCATGGATGCGGCTTTGGCCATAGAAATG
The DNA here is from genome assembly GCF_004150225.1 of Flagellimonas olearia. Classification (NCBI taxonomy): domain Bacteria; kingdom Pseudomonadati; phylum Bacteroidota; class Flavobacteriia; order Flavobacteriales; family Flavobacteriaceae; genus Flagellimonas; species Flagellimonas olearia. Next base: position 75,436 of record NZ_ML142912.1, read on the forward strand.
TTCCATAATTTTTCCTTGGTCCATGATGATATTATGGATGATGCCCCATTGCGAAGAGGAAAAACAACCGTGCATGAAAAATGGGATTTGAATACCGGGATTCTTTCCGGGGATGCCATGTTGATCCTGGCCTACCAGTTTTTTGAAGGGTATCCGCCCGAGACCTTTAAAAAACTCACGACGCTTTTTAGTAATACGGCCATTGAAGTTTGTGAAGGACAACAATACGATGTGGATTTTGAGACCCGCGATGATGTCACCATTCCGGAGTACCTTAAAATGATTGAGTATAAAACCTCGGTTTTGGTGGCTGCTGCTATGCAGATGGGGGCCATCATTGCCCACGCATCTGAAAAGGATGCCGAGGCCATGTATGAATTTGGACGCAATCTGGGGATTGCCTTTCAGCTTCAAGACGATTATCTGGATGCTTTTGGAGACCCTAAGACCTTTGGGAAACAGGTGGGGGGCGATATCATGGAGAACAAAAAGACCTTTCTGTACTTGAAATCACTTGAAAAGTCCACTAAGGAAGACCAGGAAAGTCTCATGCACCTCTATTCCATTAAACCTAAAGACGCTGCGGCAAAAGTCGAGGCTGTGAAAAGTATTTTTAAGGACAGTGGTGCCGTGGAAGCGACCCAAACTGAAATCGAGGCCTATACACAGAAGGCTTTTGAGGTTTTGGAACAATTGACGATTCCTGAAACCAACAAAGAACTGCTGCGAAAATTTGGGGAGAACCTAATGAAGCGAACCGTCTAAAAAATTCTTCGGAACAAAGCCTTTAGAAATGGCAGGGGTTTTGGGGCTGTCACAATCTGTAGTTCTTCGCCAAGATGGGTATCATTACCCAGAAACTTTAAGATCAGGGATGCTTTTCGCTTGGCAAACAGCGATTCAAATATGGATTGTCCCAAATGATTTTCATGATGGAGAATGTCCAAGAGGAGCGAATCATAGAATTCAAACCGACTTTTTTTGTGGAACTTGCCCAAGGGTTTTTCCTGTTTTAAGTGGGTAACCAAAGCCTTGATTTGTTGGCTCGTATTGTAAAATGTAAACCCGGTGCTGGGCTTTGCCCACCCTCCTGCAATACCGATGTGGAATACCACATTGGAATTATGCTTGTGAAACGGATAGCACGTCATGGGGATGCTTCCGAATTCTGTTTCTGTGATGGTATAATCAGTGCTGTTGTATTTTTCTTGAAGATAATTTTTGAGCGCTTCTTCGTAGTCGGTTTTCTCCAAAAGGTGTTCGGAGAAAAGGGTGTACTCCACCAAGGCTTCGGTGGTTGAGGTAGGAAGCACATACATAAAACGGGTATTGCCCTTTTGTGGAACGGAAAAATCCATGAATGTGGCTTCATCTGGCTTGAAAACAGGTGCTTTGGTCGTAATGAACCATCCCAAAAAGTGTTGTTGTAAAACCGGGAATTTAGTTTGTTGCGAAACGGAATCCCAATCCACGATACTGGAAAAAACTATTTTACCCGAAAAAGAGCGTTTCTTCGTATGGACCAAGGCTCCTTCTTGATTTTCCTGAATATGGTTGACCTCGTCCTGAATCCATGTAATACGGGGGCAACGTTTTATTTCAGGGACGTATTTGGAGTAGAAATCCAACCCTCGAAGCATTTTGTAGGTGTACGGAGCTATGGGCGTGGAAAGGCGAAGTTTCTTTCCCGCTACATGGATGGTGTCCCAAGTTTTGCAGACCAAATCGTCAAAATCGCCTGGCCCTTTTTCCCAAAAACACCAAGTACGATCGTTTTTTTTCTTGGAATCCTTGTCCAATACCAATATGGATTTTGAAGCAAAGAATGCATCCTTCCCAAGGGTATGGGCCAATAAAATTCCGGCAGCTCCCGCTCCTATGATGATGTAGTCGTATTGGGACATAGTTCCAAAAATACGGAAAGGAAGACAGTCGTATGAAAGGATTTTATTTTCTAACTATTGAAAATGGTTTTTAGCGGGGAGTCATCTTTTAAAAAACCGTATATCTGACCCCAAAGAACCCACGAATCCCCTGATTTGGGGCATACACGTAGCTTGGGTCAAAAGTTAGGGCATAGGGGTTGCCTGGAGTGGCCATGGCATTGCCATTGGTGTCAAAGGTCACGTTTTTGTCAAAAGGATCGTTGGTGCGGGCAATGATGAATGGATTGCCCTTGTTCGGGGTCCAGTCCAGTAGATTTTTGATGCCGCCGTACACCTCAAAATTGTTCCACCCCTTATACGTAAATTGAATGTTCTGGATGCTCCAAGTAGGGGAATATTCCTGTCTGGGGTCCAAATCACCCAAAAGGGGCAATCGCATGGGACCGTAAAGGTTTCCGGTATAGTCCACACTTAGATTCAACATTCTAAAAGTATACGAAAGGTTCCAGGTTCCTGTAATACTTTCGGTAAGGATCTGTTGTTGGGTAATGCCATTTTCGGTATTGCTTACGTCCTGCCAAGTGGCTCCCAACAAAAATTTAATGCCATTGGGAAACACTACGTCCAAATTGGCACTGATTCCTTTGGAAACCGATTTTCCATCCAGATTATCATAAATGATTTGATTGGGGTTGGAGTCATAATCAGGTAGAATGATGTTCGAAAAATGCGTGTAAAACGCCGAGGCATCAATACCCACAAAAGTGCCATTGTCACTGTAGATTTTTTTCAAATAGTTCAGGTTGACATTTACGGAGCGCTCGGGTTTCAGTTCCTCGGTAATGATCACTTCCCGTGCCCCGGTCAGTGCGGCATGGTCTTCAGTAAAAAGGTTCACCACCCGGAACCCGGTTCCTGCATTGATACGAAAAATGTCATTGTCAGAAATTTTCCATTTGTAGGCCGCACGGGGTGTGAAAATATTGCCGTGGCGCTGGTCGTAATCGTATCGTAGCCCTGCCAAGAAGGAGTGCTTTGGAACAAGTTTTATCTCATCTTGTGCAAAAACACTTGGAATCCAGATGTTGTCCGCATTGACAGTTGCCGGAGTGTTGTCGTCATAATAGTTGTATCGGACCGCACTCCCGAACAAAAGATCATGGTTGCCGGCAGATTTATCCCAAGTAAGTTGTGCAAAACCGATGCGTTGATCGGCCAAATATTGGGTATCCCCATAAACGGAATTCTGGCTATGGTCATTATACGATAACGAGAGCAACATCTTCTCTTGGATGGGCAATTGATATTTGCCTAAAATCTCCCATCGGCGGGTATAGATACTTTCACCATAAATTTCATCGCCTCCTCTAAATTCTGGGGTCCACTGCATTTCCCCTCCCCATCGGTCTTCGTAAAAAAACCGACCGGCCACGGAAAGGATTCTTGAATCATCCCGCTCAAAATCCCATTTTTGAAAGATGGAAATCCTATCCTGAAGGGTAAGGTCGGTAAAGTTGTCGCCATTGTTGTCTATGGGGACATCATAATTAAAATAGTTGACCCCAAGGAGCATATTGGCTTTTTTGCCCACCTCAATTTTACTGCCTACATCCAGATTGTATTCGCCCCACCCAGTTACAAACCCATCGGCAAAAAATTCGGGGGCCGTGATGGCATTTTTGGTGATGATGTTGATCAGTCCCCCTACCGCCTCGCTGCCATAAAGGGAAGAGGCAGGACCCTTCACAATTTCTATTTGGTCGATTAAGGAGTTCGGGATGCCGGTCAGTCCGTAAACGGTTCCCAAACCGCTCACAATGGGCATGCCGTCAATCAAAACCAAAGTGTACGGACCTTCCAATCCATTGATATGGATGTCACCCGTATTGCAAACATTGCAGTTGATTTGTGGACGGACCCCGTTGACATTTTGTAGTGCATCAAAAATACTGGGTGTCGGGTTTTTTTTCAAGAAAGTGGGGGTGTAGACTTCCACCGGAACCGGGCTTTCCAGCCGACTTACGGGTTTTAGGGTGCCGGTGACCACGGTTTCATCCAAGGCCTGTGCCGAAGCTTCCAAAATAATATTTACGGTTTTGGATTCACCTTCTTTTACGGTAAGGGTGGTTTGATATGGGATATAACCCATGGATGTGGCCAAAAGCACGTAGTCGCCAGATGCTATATTGGAAAGTTGATACTGCCCGTCCACATTGGTTGAGCCACCTATTTGGGTTCCTTTTAGTAAGATGTTCACAAAGGGTAGGGGTTCGCCATTTTCGGTAACCTTTCCGGAAATGGAAGCTTCCTGGGAAAATAAATTAACAAAGCATCCCAAAAAAGCGATGAAGACGATATAGTCAGCAGTATTTTTCAACTAGTAAAAAATTAAATTTAGACAAAACTAAAAATAGGTTTTGATAAATAAAAATGTATTTTTGAAAAAATATTTTTCATGACCCGTTCTGAAGAGAACTATCTCAAGATCATCTTCCATCTGGGAGGGAGCAATTCCACCCCCATTACCACCAATGCCATTGCCGAACAGATGGAGACCAAACCCTCATCGGTCACCGACATGGCCAAGAAATTGGCGGAAAAGGGATTGGTGAACTACAAAAGGTACCAAGGGGTGTCCTTGACAGATCAGGGCACAAAAACGGCACTTTCCATCATTAGAAAACATCGGTTGTGGGAAGTTTTTTTAGTAAAGAAATTGGATTTTTCTTGGGATGAGGTCCATGAAGTGGCCGAGCAGTTGGAGCACATCAAAAGTGAAAAACTAATAGATAAAATCGACGAACTGTTGGAGTTTCCAAAGTTTGACCCCCATGGTGATCCCATTCCCAGCAAGGATGGCAAATTCATGGAGCGGGACAAACAACTTCTGAGCGAAGTGGCCATCGGCGGCAAAGGGGTATGCGTGGGAGTGAAGGATTCTTCGGCGCCCTTCTTAAAGTTTTTGGACAAAAATAAAATCGCTTTGGGCCATACCATCCAAGTTTTGGAGAAGGAAGATTTTGATCAATCCTTACACATAGCCATGGAAGGCAGGGAGCTGCGCATTTCACATCAGATCGCATCCAATCTTTATGTTAAAAAGAACGAATAATGGAACAAGTAATTACCTATTTTGAAACCATTGACCCCATTTTGGCGGCTTTGTACGCCACATTGTTCACTTGGGGACTGACCGCCTTGGGAGCAGGCTTGGTTTTCTTTTTTAAAAATGCGAACCGAGCTGTATTGGACGGGATGCTTGGATTTACCGGAGGGGTAATGGTTGCAGCCAGTTTTTGGAGTTTGTTGGCGCCGGGTATTGAAATGAGCCAAGGCGAAGGTTTTGTAAAGGTGATTCCCGCTGCCGTTGGTTTTTTGCTTGGGGCCGGGTTCATTTTTGGTTTGGATAAGATCTTGCCTCACCTACATATCAATTTTAAAATGAGCGAGGCCGAAGGGGTAAAAACCCCATGGCACAGAACTACCTTGCTCACCTTGGCCATAACCTTGCACAATATTCCTGAGGGCCTTGCTGTAGGCGTACTTTTTGGCGGAGTGGCCGCTGGAGTTGATGGCGCTACCATCGGAGGGGCAGTAGCCTTGGCATTGGGGATCGGGTTACAGAATTTCCCTGAAGGTTTTGCAGTGGCCATGCCCTTGCGTAGACATGGTCTAAGCCGACGAAAAAGTTGGATGTACGGACAGGCGTCTGCCATAGTGGAGCCCATTGCAGGGGTTTTGGGAGCTTGGGCCGTTTTGACCTTTGAGCCTATTTTACCCTATGCACTTTCCTTTGCCGCCGGGGCGATGATCTTTGTGGTGGTTGAGGAGGTTATCCCAGAAACCCAACAGGATAAATACACCGATATCGCCACAATGGGCTTTATCGGCGGATTTATCATCATGATGACTTTGGATGTTGGGTTGGGTTAAAACTAGTTCCCAAACAGGTCATAGACCCCCTTCACCAAAAATTGGTCGTTATCATTGAGCTTTTCTTGGGAAGTTATCTCCACATGGCCTGCATAGCTATCGCCTAAGGTTACCCCAACACGTTCAAATTGAAGGTCACCCCCTTCTTTGGATATCAACTTTAGGAGATAGGAAGAACCTTCCACGTTAAAAACAGCTTCTTCAGGCAGTCCCCAAGCTTTGGTGGTATCGGTCATGATCTTGGCATCAACGAACATCCCGGGAAGGAAACCACCATCCTCTTTTTCCAAATGCCCATGGACTTTAATGGTTCGTTGGGCATCCTCAATGGAAGTCCCTACCAAATATACCTCGGCCCCAAAGGTTTCCTCGGAAGCCTCAGGAATCTTAAATTGGATTTCCTGTCCCTTTTTTATTTTCAAAATGTCCTTTTCAAAAACGGTCAGCTCCAGATGTACGTGCTCATTGTCCACAATTTCCAGGATTTCCATGGAAGGGGAAACGTAACTTCCTGTTGATACGTGCATTTTGGTGATGCTCCCATCAATGGGGGAATAAATGACCGCTTCCGGGGTGATGATGCGCTGTTCCACATCTTTTGGGGAAATATTGAGCATCTGCAACTGCTTTCTAAGTCCTTCAGACTTGGCCAGAAAGGTTTCATAATTGCTCTTGGCCTCCAGATAGTTCTTTTGCGAAGCGATTTTTTCCTCAAAAAGCGTCTTGTTCCTATCGTATTCGGCCTTTAAAAAATCAAGTTGGTTGAATACCTCAAGATACTCCTGTTGCATTTTCACGAACTCCTGACTTTCCAAAGTGATCAACGGTTGCCCCTTTTTTACCCGGTCACCCACCAGCAATGGGGTTTTTTTCACAAAACCGCCCATAAGTGCAGTGATTATGGCCTTGTTCTTGGGCGGGACATCAATCATTCCCGAGGTTTCCACCATATTGGGAAAGGTCTGTTTCTGCATGTTTCCCAAGGCAAACCCACTACTGTTGAACTGCTCTTGGGTCACAATTACGGTGGAAGTTTCGGTTGACTCTTCGTTGGAAGTCTCAGTGCTTTTTTGATTGCCGCATCCTGCAATCAGCAGGGCTAAAAATGAGGCATAAATGAAGCTTATATTTTTCATGGTCTTATAATGTTATGGTCAAATAATTAATGGCGAGTACGGTTGTATTGTATTGGTTGAGGACATCCAAATGGTTCAATTGGATCTCGTAGGCATTTTCAAGGCTTTGGATGTACTGGAAGAAATCGATTTCCCCGTTCTGAAAATTTCCCATGGCAGCTTTGATGATCTGTTCCGAAAGTTGCTGCCCTTCATTTTCATAATACACCAGTTCCTTGGATTGTTGTTCCAATTGATTCAAAAGGCCTTGATAGGTCTGATTGGCGGCAATGGTCACCTGTTGGTTTTCCAATTCCGTAATCTGTGCATTGATCTTGGAAGATTTCAACCTGCTGCTATGCCCAAAGAAAAGAATGGGGATTTTTAGACCCAATTGGATTCCATAGAGCGATGTTCCCAGCCCATTGTTGGTACCTTGGAAATACTCCAAGCTAAGATCGGGGAGCAACCGGTTTCCCTCCAATTGTTTTTCCGCATTGCTCCTGTTTTGAAGGGATTCCAAAAAGTTGGTTTCCATTTCCCTTAATCCCACGGGGTTGACCATGGTCAACTTTTGGGGTTTCTCCAACTTGATGTCCAATGTATCAGTACTCTGAACCAAACTCACAATCTCCGTATAGGTGGTTGCCAATTCCTGTTGGATTTTGGAATAGGTGTTGGTGATCTGACGAAGTTTGGCTTGGGCCGTTACCTTTTCCAAATAATTGGTCTCACCCAATTCAAAACGCCTGTTGGCCGCGTGGGAAAACTGGGAGTAGATACTGTCCAAGGTTTTGTACAACAGTGCTTTTTGGTGCAAGGTTTGATACTTGTAATACACGGTACTCAACGATTTGAACAGTTCCTTTTTTCGGATTTCAAGCGCCGATTTCTGAACTTCGTACTGGGCATTTTGGAGTTTGTTTTTGGCTCCATACACGGTCGGAAACTCAAATTGTTGCTGTACTCCAAATACCTTTAAGGGTTCATTGTTCAGGGCCAGGTTGTTTTCATCATATTGATAATACACCTCGGTCTTGTCAAACTGGAACGCCGTTCCCTTCAGGGCATCTGCCCTGTCTACCTGAAGCGCATTGGCCTGGATGCCTTTATTGTTTTCCAAGGAAAGTGCCATGAGGTCTTCCAAGCCCAATTGCTCTTGTGAAAATCCAAGAAATGGCAAGGAAAAGGCTATCAGCAATATGGTGTTTTTGGACATTTTTTTTCTTTTTCTGGTTTTTCCAAAATGAACATTATGTGAATAAGCATAGAGTACAGGGAGTACCACCAAAGTCAACAGGGTCGCCGTAACCAATCCTCCAATGACCACAGTGGCCAAGGGGCGTTGCACTTCGGCCCCGGCATTGGTGGAAACTGCCATGGGCAAGAAGCCTAGCGCTGCAGCGGATGCCGTCAACAGTACAGCCCGCAATCGGTCTTTGGTGCCTTGCTTGATCAAATCCTTCATGGAGTCGAAATGTGAACCCTTGAGCTCTTTAAAATGTTCTATGAGCACAATTCCATTGAGCACCGCAATACCAAAAAGAGCAATAAAGCCAACCCCGGCCGAGATGCTGAACGGCATGTCCCTTAACCATAGAAGCAAAACCCCACCTACTGCGGAAAGGGGAATGGCAGTGAACACCAATAAGGCTTCCTTTACCGATTTAAAGGCAAAGTAGAGCATGATAAAAATGAGCAATAGGGCAATGGGTACGGCAATCAACAATCGGGCCTTGGCATTTTGTAGGTTTTCAAATTGCCCCCCATAGGTGATGGTATAGCCTGCAGGAAGTTTCAGGTGGGCATTTACCAATTCCTGCACATCGTCCACCACGGATTGGAGGTCGCGATTCCGAACATTGATGCCCACCACGATACGTCTTCGGGTATCATCCCTTGAGATTTTTGCAGCTCCTTTTTGATAGGTGATTTCCGCCAATTCACTGAGGGGGATCTTTCCTCCCGAAGGGATGTCAACATACAAATTCCTTAGGTTGGAAATGTCTTTTCGGTTTTCAGAATTCAATCGGACTGCAAGGTCAAACTGCCGCTCTCCTTCAAAAACACTTCCTACGACCTTGCCGGCAAATCCCATGGAGACCATTTCATTAAGATCGGCAATATTGAGGCCATGTCGGGCCACTTTGGCGCGGTCATAGGTAACGTTCATTTGTGGAAGGCCTTCCACTTTTTCCACCGTGATGTCCGAGGCTCCCTCCACATTTTCGATGAGCTGCCGTACCTCGTTGGCCTTTTCAGCGAGAATCTCGAGGTCTTCCCCAAAAATTTTGATGGCGATGTCTGCCCTGACCCCGGTGATGAGCTCATTGAAACGCATTTCTATAGGTTGGGTGAACTCCACCTCAATGCCTGGTAGAACTGAAAGGGCCTCTTTGAACTTATCGGCCAATTCGTCCTTGGACTCGGCAGAGACCCATTCCGATTTGGGTTTTAAAACAATGATGACATCACTTTCTTCCATGGACATGGGGTCCGTAGGTACTTCGGCGGCCCCAATCCGGCTCACCACTTGCTTTACCTCTGGAAAATTCTCCAGAAGGATTTGCTCCATCTTGGTGGTGGTCTCCACGGTCTTCGCCAACGATGTTCCGGTCTTGAGCACGGGTTGGATCACAAAGTCGCCTTCGTCCAAGGTGGGGACAAATTCTCCTCCCATGTTGGAAAATAAAATCACGGCACCAATGAGCAAGGCTGTCGCGATGGACAATACCAGTTTTTTACTTTCCATGGCCCAATGGATGATCGGCTCATATTTTTTGTTGATCCAAAGTATCAAGCGGGCCGAAATTCCTTTTTCAGAATTTTTATTGGGCTTTAGAAATAGGGCCGATGCAACCGGCACATAGGTAAAACACAAGATAATGGCACCAAGAAGGGCAAAACTGAAGGTCATGGCCATGGGTTTGAACATTTTTCCTTCAACCCCGCTCAAAGACAGTATGGGAATAAAGACAATTAAAATGATGAGCTGCCCAAAAACAGCAGAATTCATCATTTTGGAGGCACCCTTTAGGGTGATATCGTCTTTAACCGCCTGACTTTGTTCCCTATCAAGCGAGTTGAGCTCGGCTTGTTTGGTCGTAATTTGAAAGGCAATGTACTCCACGATAATAACGGCCCCATCTATAATGATTCCAAAATCTATCGCTCCCAAACTCAACAGGTTGGCATCGACGCCAAAAACATACATTAAAGTAAGGGCAAAGAGCAGACACAAAGGGATTACGGAGGCCACCACCAACCCTGAACGCCAGTTGCCCAAGAGGAGTACCACCACAAAAATGACGATCAAACAACCCAATACCAAGTTTTCGGTCACGGTAAATGTGGTACGTCCAATGAGTTCGCTACGATCCAAAAAAGGATTGATATAGACCCCTTCGGGCAGTGACTTTGAAATTTCGGCAACCCTTTCCTTTACGGCGTCAATGACCTTTTTGGAGTTGGCATCCTTGAGCATCATGATCTGGCCCATGACTTTTTCCCCTTCGCCGTTGCCCGTAATGGCCCCAAAACGGGGAGCGCTTCCAAAGCCTACTTGGGCGATGTCCCGAACATAAATGGGAGTGCCGCTTCTTCGGGCTACCACAATATTTTCTATGTCCTGCAAATTTTCAACCAAGCCTTCCCCTCTAATAAAATAGGCTTGGTTCACCTTTTCGATATACCCACCACCGGAAACACTGTTGTTCATTTCCAAGGCAGTAAAGACTTCCTTGGCTGAAATGTTCAGGGCATTGAGCTTTTGGGTCTCAATGGCCACCTCATATTGTTTAAGGTAGCCTCCCCAGGTATTCACTTCCACCACGCCCGGTATACCGGAAAGTTGCCGTTTAACGACCCAATCCTGAATGGTTCGCAATTGGGTGGGCGTGTATTGGTCCTTGTAAGCGGTTTCCACATCCAAGGTGTATTGGTAGATTTCACCCAAACCTGTGGTAATGGGCCCCATTTCCGGGGTGCCAAAACCCTCCGGGATTCGTTTGGAGGCCGATATGATTTTTTCGGCAATCAATTGTCTGGGGAGATAGGTTCCCATATCATCCTCAAAAACAATGGTGACCACTGAGATTCCAAATTTTGAGATGGAACGGATTTCCTTGACCCCGGGAAGGTTGGCCATTTCCAGTTCAATGGGATAGGTTATGAACTGTTCCATATCCTGTGTGGAAAGGCTGGTTGAGGTGGTAATGACCTGAACTTGATTATTGGTGACGTCAGGCACGGCACCTATGGGAATCTTGGACAAAGAGAACAATCCAAGACCAATGATAAATAAAGTAAAGAGCAGAACAATGAATTTGTTCTTAATGCTAAAGTTTATGATGTTTGAAAACATGATCCATAGAAATAGATAGCGTTATAAATTCGATAAAGCTTCCGAAAAGTGTCCAGCATAGCTGGAGATACTATGAATTATGCGTGTTTTGGAGGCTGAAAAGGCCCATCACCCCAAATAATGGAGTAAGACATTTGGTAGTGGAAATTATCCGTAGTGGCCACAGGGACTTCCGAGCGGGATTCCAAAATGGGTTTGTGGTCTTCAACAAAAACCAAAAGTTGGGAACATTGCGTTTGATGCTGAAAAGGAAGTTTTTCATGCTCTTGCTGCTCCTCCTGATGCTGTTGACTGTGCTGGGTTTTCTCTGAACCGTAATGTTTGGATATAAAAACCAAGAAATTGTCGCCATACTCATCGCTGTGGAATTGATAGTGTTCCACAAGCTGATCCAACTCCACTAAATCATTGAAGTGGAGGTTGATGCTCTGCATAAAAATGAGCGAAGAAAGTGATATGGCAAATAGCTTCAACATAAAGCGCCCTAAAAATACGACTTTTTACAAGGTTGATATACTGCCAGTTGTTAATTTAGACTTAATCTCATTTTAAGTTCAAATCATTCCATTTTATGGTAATCTAACCGTGGATGTCCCATTTTTTTGCAATGTTGCATTTATTTTGGGCAACTGCTTTTCCAGCGCTCCTTGTAATCGGGCCATGTGTATGTCCAGCTCTTTGGTAAGTTCTTCATAAACCTGATAGGCCCCATCTGTGGGTTTTGCATCCCCGGTTTCAATGCTTCGCTGCAAGGCGTAGAATCGATTGTTCAGCTTTATGGGGAAATTCAAGGGGTCTTGTCCGGAACGGTTCTTTACTTGATAGAGGTCCTCTTCAATCTCCGTCAAGGTATCCAGAAATGCCTTGGATTGTTTCTGGAATGCTTTGCTGGAAATGGGTTTGCCCAGACTATCGAGCTGTTTTCGGATGTTTCTGATCTGTATAACGGCTTCATTGGCCATAGTGGCTTTTTGAGTGATTTTGGAGGCCAATTGAAACTGCTCTTGCAAATCTTCCGCTGTGATTCCTTTTAGGTTGGGGTCCATGGCAATTTTGAACGGAGCGGTCTGTACCACTTCCTCCCCAACTTTCATTCTAAGGGTGTAGTCTCCCAAAGGGGCTTTTGGACCTCTATCTGTAGGGGCGCCCCAAATAATGATACCATCAAAGGTGGTGGGGCCGGGATATCTGAGGTTCCAGGAAAAACTGTTCAGCCCTTTGGCGGTAGTGGGCTTTGTGCTGGCACTTCCGCCCCACCAAGAGGCACTTTTCTTCTCTTCGTATTTGGGTTGATTTCCCCCAAAGGAATCGATTAAGGTATTGTTGTTGTCCAAGATTTCAAAAGTGATGGTATCCACTTCTTCTTGCAGGTAATATTGGAACGTAGCATCATAAATGCCCCGAATGGCATCCGTGGGCTTAAAAAGTGCCTGTTTCTTGCCAATTAAATCATTGGAGTATTCGCGTAAAGGTTGTATATCGTCCAAAATCCAAAACCCTCTTCCATGGGAGCCCAAGACCACATCATTGTCCTTGATGACCAAATCCCGGATAGGGGTATCGGGCAAGTTCAGTTGAAGCGATTGCCATTGGGCCCCATCATTGATTGAAAAATACACTCCATGTTCCGTGGCCAAGAACAGCAAGCCTTCCTTTTGATGGTCCTCGCGAATGGCCCGTGCAAAATGTCCAGGCGCAATGCCATTGATGATTTTGGTCCATGTTTTTCCATAATCATGGGTTTTAAAAACATAGGGTTCACGGTCATCCACTTGATATCGGTTGGCCGCCACATAAAGGGTGCCCGGATTATGGATGGATTCATCAATGATGCTCACCCTTGAAAATTTGGGCAGTTCGGTGGGGGTGATATCCGTCCAGTTTTTTCCACCATCGCGGGTTATGTGGATTTTTCCATCGTCCGATCCCGCCCAAATGGTGTTGATGTCATGATGGGAAGGCGCCAAAGCAAATACGGTGGCGTAGATCTCCGGGCCATTCATGTCCATGGTAATGACCCCTCCCGTTTTGCCCAAGGTCTCTGGATCGGCATAGGTAAGGTCCGGGCTGATTTTTTCCCAGGTCTGTCCGTCATTGGTGGTTTTCCAAACATGTTGGGAGCAGGTGTACATAACGTTGGGGTCCTTGGGCGCGAACATAATGGGGAATGTCCATTGCCAACGCTCGGGAAGGGCACTGGCAGGTTCTCCGGAAAAGAACCTTGGATACACCTGAATATCCCTGGTCTGTCCATTGCTGCGGTCGTATCGGGTGAGCAGGGCCCCTTGGCTTCCTGCGTAAAAAACATCTGGATTTGTGGGACTTTGGGTAATCCACCCACTTTCGCCACCGCCTACGGCATAATACCATCCATGGTTGGCCCCCATTCTAGCTTGCATAAAATCCCATCCATCGCTGGGCATGGCCAAAGTGGTATTGTCCTGTTGCGCCCCTACCACATGATAGGGAACATCACTGGTGGCCATCACATGATAAAACTGGGAAGTGGGAAAATCCTGTTCGGTCCATGTTTTTCCGCCATTGATGCTGACATTGCCACCACCATCATTGGAACTGATCATTCGCTCCGGGTTGTTGGGGTCGATCCATAGATCATGGTTATCGCCATGGGGCACTTCAATTTCAACGTCGAATGTTTTTCCACCGTCCGTGGATTTAAAGAAATCCACATTCAAACCGTAGACGACATCCTTGTCCTTGGGGTCGGCATAAATTCGTGAATAATAAAAAGCCCTCTGTCTTAGCTTACGTTCGTTATTGGTGAGTTCCCAAGTCTTTCCAGCATCATCGGACCGAAAGACACCACCTTCGTTGGCCTCCACAACGGCCCAAACCCTATTGGAATCAACGGGTGAAACCGTCACCCCAATTTTACCGATAGGACCTTTGGGCATTCCTGGATTTTTGGTGAGGTCTGTCCAAGTTTCCCCGCCGTCGGTGGATTTCCACAATTTGCAATCCGGGCCTCCGCCCCACATTTTCCATGCTTTGCGGTATACTTGCCAAGTACTGGCGTATAGCGTGTTCGGGTTGTTTCTGTCTATGATCAAGTCGGCAGCTCCAGCCTTATCACTGACATACAGCACTTTTTTCCAAGTTTCCCCACCATCCGTGCTTTTGAACACCCCACGTTCCTCGTTGTCTCCATAAGGGTGGCCCAGTGCGGCCACATAAACAATATTCTCGTTGGTAGGGTGTACCCGTATCCTGGAAATGGCCTGGGTTTCCTCTAGTCCCAAATGGGACCATGTTTTTCCGCCATCCGTGGTTTTGTAGACGCCATCCCCTTGGGTGATGCTACCTCGGAGCTGGGTCTCTCCCATACCAATATAGACGACATCGGGATGGGTCTCCGAAACGGCCACAGCTCCAACGGAAGAGCTGGTCACTTGACCATCGGTAACGCAGGACCATGTGTTTCCACCATCAATGGTTTTCCATAAACCACCTCCCGTAGCGCCGAAATAATATTCGTTGGGCCGGGTAGGACTCCCAGCACAGCCAAGAGATCTTCCACCTCTATCGGGGCCAATGTTTCGCCATTTGAACCCACTGTAGAAGCTGGTGTCAACGGCCATGTTTTGTGCTTGAATAAAAAATGAGGGGATTAAAAGGGCAAAAAACAGCCCTATACGCAAGGAGGTTGGTTGCATTTTCATAGTGTCAGTTCTGGAGTTGATACATTAGTCGTATCCTAATGTACTGAATCTTTTTGAATCACTCATTGGGTTGGTTTCCAAAAGGATGTGTCACAAATTCTCCAGAATCAATCCATAGTCGTACTGTAAATCCTCGTGGAGGACTGGCAATTTTTTCTTGATGTATTCCAACTGCCTTTGGTACAAATTGTGCATAGCCGTGTTGCGATGGATGGAAGGCGTAAAGGAGTTCAATTTTTCGCAAAAGTAGAGGAGGAGTTCAACTTCAGTCTCCTTTTTATTGGAATAGCGACTATATTTTTTAATGGTCCGCAAGATTTTCCGTACACTTTTTTTGATGTAAAAGAAGCTCTTGGTATTGATTTCCCCAAACAATTCATCCACCTCTTGTTTGATGGACTCCACATAACCACTTTCGTTCTCGGCCTCGAACAAAAGATAGGTAAGCAGTTCTTTATTTTCTTTCTTGAAGCGGGCCAACCGTAGGCAAAGTTGCAACACTTCGTCTTGCGACCTATACTGGAGTTCCTTTTTCAATTGGGCAATGGTAGATGCTTTCATGGGCTCAACTTCTAAGGTAGGATGCCCCGTTTACATCGATAATGGTGCCGGAGGAATAAGCGGCACTCTCCGATGCCAAAAATAAAATGGCATGGGCCACTTCCTCGGGTTGGGCCATTCGTTTGAAAGGGGATTCGCGCAGTAAATTTTCCCTCTCCTCAGGGGTAAGGGTCTTGGCGGCCATTTCGGTTTCGGTAAACCCAGGGGCCACCACTCCAATATAAATTTTGTGGGGCGCCAACTTCTTGGCCAGGGACTGGCTCATAGCATTCAAAGCGGCCTTGCTGGCCCCATAGGCCGGTTTAGTGGGTTCGCCCCTAAAGGCGCCCCGAGAAGAAACATTGACTATATGGCCACCGCCAGATTTCATCATGGATTGTGCCGTCCAGTAGCAGAGATTGGCCGCCGCAAAAAGATTGGTTTCAAACGTTTTTTCCCAGGCATGGGTCCAGTGGTCAAAATCTACTTGGTCTATTTCGTGAAAGATGGAAATGCCGGCGTTGTTCACCAATACATCCAATTGGCCATACGCTTTCACAAAGTCCTGAATTAAGGCCCGGGTTTCCTCCTTTTGGGAAATGTCCCGTTTAAAGAGTTGATGGCCTTTGCCGGGCAATTCCTTTAAAGTGTGTTTAGCAGCTTCATCATTACTTCTGTAATTAAGGCCAACTTTGGCCCCGTTTTGGGCAAAGGCAAGGGCAGTGGCCCTTCCAATTCCGCGGGATGCGCCCGTGATCAATACGTTCTTGCCTATAAAATTGTATGCTTGCATTTGAATATCAACTTAATACCGCTATGAATTTACCTCCATATCATTGACCCTAAAGATAGGGAGTTGTACAGTTTTAATAGGATGTTGGGACAAAGTAGTTAAATAGGAAACCCAAACGGGGGTTGTGGCCGCATTGAATTCTCCATTGAATTGCGCTATCTTTAAAAACTTCAAAAAGTAATGCAATGAAAACATTTTTCCGTTTGTTGTTTTTGGTAAGCGCCGTTCAGGTTGCCATGGCCCAAAAGCAAAGCTTTTCCTATCTCGATATTTTTGACCTCCAATATGTGTCCGATCCACAAATTTCTCCCAATGGGGAATGGGTGGTATACCGCCGTATGGGCTTGGACATTATGAAGGATGCCGAAACGGGCAACCTTTGGTTGATCAAAACCGATGGAAGCCAAAACCAAAAGCTCACTTCTCGAGAGATGAACGAAAGCAGTCCGCGATGGTCGCCCAATGGGGACCGTATTGTCTTTGCGAGCAGTACCGATGAGGGTTCCGAAATCTATATGTACTGGGTTGGCTCGGGAAGAGTGGCCAAGCTTACCCAATTGCCCTTTAGTCCCAGTTCATTGACTTGGTCACCTAATGGAAAACAATTGGCCTTTTCCATGAACGTGCCCCAAGCACCTCCTGTGATTGCCAAGATTCCGGCCAAGCCCAAAGGGGCCAAATGGCAGGATACGCCTCGGATTACGGATCGGGTCTACCATGAAGCGGATGGCAGGGGTTATATTGAACCGGGGTTCAATCATATTTTTACCATTCCCGCCAACGGTGGGGCACCTCGCCAGATAACTTCTGGGGATTGGCACCACAGGGGAAACCTTTCATGGGGCAAGGATGGGACCAAGATTTATTTTTCGGCCAATAGGGTAGCCGATTGGGAATATCGTTTTCGAAACAGCGAGATCTATTCGGTGGAGGTGCAAACAGGAGCGATAGTAGCCTTGACGGACCGCGATGGCCCTGACCATGATCCCCAGGTATCCCCAGATGGAAAAAGTATTGCCTATGTGGGGTATGAAGACAAGATACAGACCTATCAAGTCCGAAAATTGCACATCATGAATGTTGATGGGAGCAAAAAAAGGGTCATTGCCAAGGATTTTGACCGATCTATTGCCGATATCCAATGGAACGCCAAAGGAGATGGGGTCTATGTATATTATGATGATAAAGGAAATGGAAAGGTTGGTCTGATTTCCCTTAATGGAAAAATGACCAAGCTGGTGGACAATGTGGGAGGAACTACCTTGGGTCGACCTTATTCAGGAGGATCTTACAGTGTTTCCAACAATGGAACGGTAGCCTACACCCAAACCCGGCCAGAA
Source organism: Flagellimonas olearia (assembly GCF_004150225.1). Classification (NCBI taxonomy): domain Bacteria; kingdom Pseudomonadati; phylum Bacteroidota; class Flavobacteriia; order Flavobacteriales; family Flavobacteriaceae; genus Flagellimonas; species Flagellimonas olearia. Next base: position 93,086 of record NZ_ML142912.1, read on the forward strand.
TATCCTTCGGATTTGGCCATTCTGGGACCAAAGGCAAAGAACCCTGTCCGGGTCACCCGTTTAAATGATGCCTTGCTCAACTACAGGGAACTGGGAAGGGTAGAGGAGGTCTGGTACAAGTCCTCTGTGGATGGTCGTGATATTCAAGGGTGGGTGGTATATCCTCCTAATTATGATTCAAACAAGAAGTATCCTTTTATGGTAGAGAACCATGGTGGTCCGATTGCCAATTATGGGGACCGATTTTCGGCTGAGATGCAATTGTTCGCCGCTGCCGGCTATGTGGTTTTTTATCCCAACCCAAGAGGAAGTACGAGCTACGGCGAGGAATTTGGGAACCTACTATACAACAATTATCCAGGAGACGATTACCATGATGTGATGGATGGTGTGGATTATTGCATCCAGAAGGGGATTGCCCATGAAAACCAACTGTTTGTGACCGGGGGAAGTGCAGGAGGAATCATGTCTGCATGGATGATCGGCAAGAACAATCGTTTTGAGGCTGCTGCGGTGATAAAGCCCGTGATGAACTGGATCAGTAAAACCCTTACCGCTGACAACTATTTTTATTATGCCGAGAATCGGTACCCGGGGCAACCTTGGGAAAATTTTGAGGGCTATTGGAAATTTTCGCCCATTTCCCTCGTTGGAAATGTACAGACCCCTACCATGGTCATGGTGGGGATGGAAGATTTACGAACACCGTCCAGTGAGGCCAAGCAACTATATCATGCGCTCAAGCTGCGCAAGATCGAGACCGTTTTGGTCGAAGTTCCCGGGGCAAGCCATGGCATTGCCGGAAAGCCCAGTAATCTCATGACCAAAGTAGCCCATATTGTGGCTTGGTTTGATAAGTACAGAACGGATAAGAAGGATGAACAGAAATAAAAGACATTGGCTTTGGAACGTATTGATCGTTCTTACCTTGGTGGCCTGTACCCTTGCCTTTGTGGCCCATTACAAGAATTGGCAGAAAATCGAGGAGGGGGAGTTTCGCATTTTTTCAGGAATCTATTACCAAAGGATTCCAATTGCCGATATGGACAGCATCATGTTGGTGGATAAATTGCCCGAAATGGAACGTTCTTCCGGATTTTCATGGATGGCGAAGGAGAAAGGGGTGTTCAACGATTCCATTACCCAGACCAAGGTCTATGTTTTTGTGGATGACCTGAGACAGCAAAAGGTGCGATTGGTGCACCACGATTCCCTGAAAATGTATTTCAACCTACAGGACAGTCTCGAAACCCAAAAAATATATACTATTTTGCAATCAGAATTGATGGACAACCTCAAAGAACCAAAATGATTTTTTTGATCGTACATGGTATGCAACCCACTAATTGTCCCAATTTACTATGAAACTGATTTTTTTAACGCTCGTGTTGGCCCCGATATCCCTTTTTTCGCAAAACACGATTTCGGTACACATTAAAAATGTGGATTCCACCAAAGGCCACGTAAATGTGGCGGTGTACAACTCGGATGATTCTTTTTTATCGTTTGATGAGGTCCTTACAACCGAAACGGCGCCCGCCCATGAAGGCGTGGTAAGCTTGAAGATACAAGATCTGCCCATGGGCGAGTATGCATTGGCTGTTTTCCATGATGAAAATGCCAACGGAAAACTGGATACCAACTGGTTGGGCATTCCAAAGGAAAAAGTGGCCTTTTCCAAGGCCAAGATGAAAGCGTTCGGACCGCCCAAATACAAGGAGTGTGCCTTTAAGGTCACTTCAGATTATGAGATCAGTATTGATCTTTGACCAAAAAAACTATTAGAATGGAAACCATTTTTCTCACCCAGCTGATGGGAGCACTCTATGGATTATTGGCCGTTGTTTTTGGTGCTTTTGGCGCCCACGCCCTTAAAAAGAAATTGACCCCTGAACTACTCCATAGTTTTGAGACAGGGGTCAAATATCAAATGTACCATGCCATTGTGCTGTTGGTTTTGGGCTTTAATCTGGGGTTTGACCAACCCTTGGATTCGGCCATTGCGAACTGCTTTATTTTTGGCACTCTTTTGTTTTCCTTTAGCATTTATGCCCTCTGTCTGAGTGCCGCCAAAGGAGAAAAGCTTCGTTTTTTGGGTCCGGTCACCCCTATTGGGGGATTACTCTTGGTAGTGGGTTGGGCCTTGTTGCTCTACAAGTTTGTATCGCCAATATTTTAAGGGATCAGTCCACCGTGACGGGAATGATTTCTGGATAAAACCATGGTGTATGCTGGTTGGTCACCGCGGTCCATTTCCAACCCTCTTTTTTCTTATGGGCGTTCAAGGTCATCAGTCCAATCTCCTTAAAAGTGGTATCCGAAGGGATTTCCTTTTTATACCAAAACATTTTCCAGGAATAGTATGCCAGTGCATTTTGAGAATCCAATAATCGTATTTTGGGTTTTCCAACCTCATAGTAATACGCCAAGGAGTCATTGCCCATCATCATGCCATGAAACTTTTCAAGCTCTTCTCTTCCTTTAAAATAATACCCTTGCGAATTGATCCATGTGGCATCCTCGGCAAATCTGTCCATGGCCAAGGCCATGTCTTTTTGGATCATGGCCCTCTCTCGTTCCGCGACCATCTGGATCAACTCCAAGGAATCCTGCTCACGGGTATTGGTAAGAGGCACAGTTTCATTTTGATTTTGACAGGATAGGGTTGTTCCACCAATCCAGAGCAATCCCAAATAGAAAATCTTCATGATCTAAAGCCTTAAGTACATATTCCCGTTGATGGTGTTCAAACGAAGCCGATGGGTGGCGTCGTCAAATTTGCCTTCCACCTTTTGGCCTACGTGCCGGTCCGTCACTTGCAGTTCCAGATGTTCATCGGCATAAATATTGCCATGAATGGTTTCGGCCACCAGACGGGAGTTTTTCATCACTAGGTCAATTTCACCATTGATGGTCTTTAGGTTCATGTCACCGGCATATTTTTTGATTTCAATATTCCCATTGATAAGATCAGCGGTAAAGTCTCCCTCAATAAGGTCGGCATTGAGGTCCCCATTGATACTACTCACTTTGAAAATGGCATTCTTGGGAACGTAGAGGACATAGTTGAACCGATAGGTCTCATGCGTATGGTAATAGCGCCGTTCCCCTTCCGGCCGGTTTTGGTTCCACTCGTCATGAAAGGCATCAAAAACATCCTGCGGGTTGGAAGTAATGGTAATGGAACTGTTGCCCTCATCGATGTCCAATTTATAGTTATCCAAATATTTTCCGTCTTCCGTGGTGATGTCCGCCTTAAAATACACCGAGGACTTTTCCCAAGTCTTGACCTCAATTTTATAGGCAAACTTCACATCCAATTCTATGAATTGATTGGCATAGGGAATGGTTTTCTCAATGATTTTCTGTGCATTGAGGGACAGGCACAGGAAGCCCATCAATACTAGGGTCATTACATTTTTCATGAGGATTCGTTTTTAAGATGATGGATTGAATTATTGTTTTCTTAGGTAGATGTTGCCATTGGTGGATTTTAGGGAGATGTTCACACCGCCATTGTTTATGGCTGCATTGACTTTACGGCCTGAAACGGATTTAAGCCCATCCTTTTCTTCGCGTTTTAGATCAAAATTGGTGTAGATGTCCCCGTTTACAGAACTTAGGGAAAGGTCTGCAGGGGTGTTTCCTGGCATGGTGACGTCCACAGCGCCATTGGTGGAATAAATGGAAATAGGGGAACTTTGCTTTACGGCACCAAACTCCACAGTGACTTCACCATTTAAGGTGTTGGCGGTAACAGGACCGTTCACATCCAAAATTTCAATACTGCCATTGAGTTGGGCGTCTGCCTCTATTTCGCCCGCGAAACCATCAATTTCTATGTTTCCGTTCCAGGTACTCTTTACGGCCACATTTTGGTTTTTGGGCAAAAAGATCTCGGCACCTTCAGATTTTCTCAAGTTTTTTACGATCAAGGTGTTCCCGTCCTGTACCACATAAAACCCGACCTCGGTATTGTCGTTTCCGCCTTCCCCTACAAGACGAAGTCCTTTGGCACGTTCTGAAACCTCATGCCGGTCACCGGCTTTGATCAATATCTCATTGGACGTGTATGTTCTAACTACAATATCCGCCTTAGATTCGATCTTCACCCATTCTATCCCGTTGAGGGATTTGGTGTAATCGTTTTGTGCGTGGGCCATGGCACTTAGAATAAGGGCCGTGAAAAGAAGTGTCATTTTTTTCATGATTTTCGTTTTTTGATGTTTATGTTATATTGGGTAATACAGCTTTGATCTGTTCTTTGATGAAAGGCTGTGTGTCTTCTTGTTCCAACAGTTTTTTCATGGGAGCAATCGCTTTTTTCTCCTGTATCTGTACCAACATCTCAATGATGCCAATCTGGATGCTTGGGTTTTTTTCCTTTCCAAGGGCCTCGATGAAGACACTCTTTACGGTATCCGATGCGGTGAATTTTGAAAGGGCCTCAAAAGCGGTAAGGCGAACATTGTCATTTTCATCATGGAGCAATCGATTGGCCAACGCCTGTATGATGGCTTCATCCGGATGTTCAAACTCTTCAATATAATTGACGCCTTGTATGCGTTTGCTGGCGGATTGGTTTTCCATCAAGGAAAGCATGGCGGTCTGTTTCATTTGTAGGGTTTCGTCCTTTAAAATGGCCATGTCTCCATCCACCTTTCGCTGTTGAAAGAGGCTTCCCATTTGAAAAGAAGCCACCAAAAGGGCTATACTGGCCGCTACTTTGAGCAGATTGGTGGCCCAGTTGGATTTTTTCTTCGGCGCCAACGGAACCACTTTTCCCAGACTCTCTTTTTCGGCTTCCAAGGCTTCTTCGAATTTGTTCCTGAGTCGATTTGTAGGTACATGAGGAACGTCATCTTCAAAAGCCTTGAACAGCGTTTTCATCTCTTCCAGTTCTTTTTGACAGTCAGGGCACTGGGATAGATGCTCTTCTGCCTTTTTCTGGGTATTTTTATCAAGAGTACCATCCAAATAGGCCGGAATCAAGTCCGAAATGTGATTATTCTTCATGGCTATAAACTTTCTAAATAAATTTTCTTCAACTTTTTAAGGATACGACAGACCTTGGTCTTCATTGCTCCAGGGGTGCTTCCCATGATTTCCGCCAGCTCTTCATACCGTATTTCCTTGAATCGGTTTAGGATGACCAGCTCACGATCTTCTGGGTCCAACTGGTTAAGAGCTTGTTGCAATTGGGAATAATCTTCCACATCTTCATTTTCTTCCTTATCGGATTTGTACTCAAGAACCTCCAAACCATCATGATGCTTGTGGTTTCTTGAAAAATGACTTTTCAGACTGTTCCGGGCTATGGTGAACAGCCAGGAAACGAATGAGCCATTGTTATAGGAACTTCTGTATTTAATCAGCTTGTAAAAAACATCTTGGGTCAAATCCTCGCTCAACATGCTATCGCCGGACATCTTGTACAAAAAATTGTACACGTGTTTGTGATGTCGGTCAAAAAGGACCTTGAGCACATCCAGATTGCCCTCGGCAACCTTTTGCATCAGTATTTCATCTGAAAGCGCTTTCAATAGCTGTTTTTGGTTGTTGTTTATCCTATATAGTCAAGAAATTGAAAAAGGTTACAGTTGGGAAGAAAAAAATGAACGGTAGAGATTATTCGATGGTTTTGATCTTGATGACACCACTGGCACCCCTTGAGCCATATTCCGCTGTTTCAGCACCGGTCAAGGCCTCAATGCTCTCTACCATAAAACTATTGACCAATTGGTCCACGGACCTAAATGAGTTGCCAACAATATATCCGTTGAGAACATATAAGGGTTCCGTGACTTGTTGACCGAAGACCTGATTGGAGGCTTTGACAAAATAGGGCACCCCATTTCTTAAGGTAACCCCGGGCAATTGCCGGATACGCTGAAGTAGACTGATGTTTCCTTTGTTCCGTTGCTCAAGCTCTTTGGCGATTTCTGGATTGTAACCTGTGCTTTTGGATCCTGAACAGCTAACCAATAAGAAAATAATGAACAAAATACTGAGGGTAAATAGCTGTTTCATAGTGGCACAATTACCCTACAAGCTATTAATTTTTAGCGAATTAAGTCGAAGTTATCCGGAAAAATTGGACTGAGGAAATTTTATCCACAACCACAATTGTCCTGCCCGCAGGATTTGGAACCTTTCTTTTTGCCAAAAAGCATGGATTTGGGCAGGAGAAATTTCCAGACCAAATAACCCACGGCAAGGGCAACGATGATATAGACCATTAATTGCTGAAGTTCCATTAGCTAAGAATTTGATAGGCCACCATGGCAACAAGGTAGGCAAATATGCTCATAAAGGCCAATTGGTACAGGGGCCATTTCCATGAATTGGTCTCCCGTTTCACCACGGCCAAGGTGCTCATACATTGCATGGCAAAGGCATAAAAAAGCATCAGTGAAATTCCAGAAGCCAGATTGAACAGGGGTTTCCCCATTGGGCCTAATTCTGCTGCCATCCGATTTTTTATGGTTTCTTCCTCATCACTACCCACACTGTAAATGGTGGCAAGGGTGCCCACGAATACTTCACGGGCGGCAAAGGACGTCAGTACCGCAATGCCAATTTTCCAGTCATAGCCCAAGGGCCTCACCAGGGGTTCAAAAGCCTTTCCAGCATAGCCGATGTAGGAATGCTCCAATTTATAACTGGCAATTTCTTGAGCTTTGGCCCTTTCCATCAGGTCTTGGGTCCTAATTTGGATGGAATCTTGCATAGCTTCGGAGGTTAGGCCAGCATGGTCGGTTGCCAAAGCCTGCTCATAAGTGTTGATGTTGTTTTGGATATAATTTTTGCTATACGTGCTAAGGCCTTCCTCTTCAATTCGGGTGTTCACAATTTGTTCCGCATCATGGAAATCATCCGAGAAACCATTCGACCCCAAAAACCAGAGTACAATGGAAATGGCCAAGATGATCTTTCCCGCACCGAACACAAAGCTTTTGGTTTTCTCCAATACGGTATAGCCCACATTTTTGATGAGGGGTAGGCGATAGGTGGGCATTTCCACCATAAAGAGCCCCCTGCTTTTTATCTTCAATATTTTATTCAGGACCATGGCGGAGAAGATGGCCATTCCAAAACCGATGAGGTAGAGCAACATCAAGGTCAATGCCTGATAACTTACACCCAAAATACTTCCCTCGGGGATAACGAGGGCGATTAGGATAAGATACACTGGCAATCGCGCCGAACAGGTGGTAAACGGGGTCACTAAAATAGTGATAAGACGTTCTTTCCAGTTTTCTATGGTCCGGGTGGCCATTACCGCTGGGATGGCACAGGCGGTTCCAGAAATTAGCGGGACCACACTTTTGCCACTCAGCCCGAAGGGACGCATCAAACGGTCCATAAGAAAGACCACTCGGCTCATGTACCCAGATTCTTCCAATAATGAAATGAACAGGAACAAAAAGGCAATCTGAGGAACGAAAATGACGATTCCACCTATTCCGGCCAAGATTCCTTCGGCCAACAAGTCGGTGAGGACCCCTGGAGGCAAAGTATTTTTGATCCATTCGGCAGCCATGGAGAATTGCTCGTCAATGATATCTTGGGGATAGGAACTCCATTCAAAAATGGCTTGAAAAATCAGCAGTAAAATGGCAAAGAAAATCAGATAGCCAAAAACCTTGTGGGTAAGGACCTTATCTATGGAGGCACGAAGTCCCTTGGCAGCCAAGAAATCTACCTTGTAGGTCTCTTTTAGCGCATTGTTGATGAACTGGTAGCGCAACACGGTCTCCTTGTGCTGTAGTTTTTTGAGTTCGTCCTTGGACTTGGTGGAAAATGAGGTGACATCCTCTATTCGTTTTTTCTCTATGGGCATAAAGTTGACATCCTGGGTGATAACCAGCCATAGTTTGTAGAGATCCTCGTTGGGGAATGCTTTCTGCAATCTTCCAAAATAGTCCGGGGCAATCCGTGTGGTGTCTATGTTGGGGGATGTGGACAGGCTTTTGTAATCCGCAATAAGCTCCTTTAAGCGATCAATACCATCGCCTTTTCGGGTACTTACCAAAGCAATTTTGGCATCCAGTTTTTTCTCCATTGCCGCAACGTCCAATGAAATCCCTTTTCTGGACATGCGATCGGCCATGTTGATGACCAAGATGGCCGGAATCCTAAGGTCTTTGATCTGGGTGAAAAGAAGGAGGTTCCTTTTAAGGTTTTCCACATCGCTAATCACCACGGCGACATCCGGATAATTTTTGTCGTTCTTGTTGAGCAAAAGTTCAACGGCCACACTTTCGTCCAAGGAAGTAGTATTGAGGCTGTAGGTTCCGGGAAGGTCCAGTATATGTGCCTTTACGCCTCTGGGGAGTTTGCAGATGCCCTCTTTCTTTTCTACGGTAATGCCCGGATAATTGCCCACCTTTTGCTTAAGGCCCGTCAATTGGTTAAAAACAGAGGTCTTTCCGGTATTGGGATTGCCAATCAGGGCAATATTGATGTTTTTGCTCATAGGGCCTTCGTATCTTCAATAATATCCAACTCAATGCATTGGGCCAATGATCGTCTTATGGCGATGTGGCTTCCGCTTAGATTGATGTAGATGGGATCTTTTAACGGGGCAACCTGTACCAGTTCCACTATATTTCCGGGCAAGCATCCCAATTCCAAAAGTTTTATGGGGAGGATATGTTCCGAAAAATCCTTGATCACTCCTTTTTGCCCATGCACAAGATCCGCAACTGTAGCCACTATATTTATTTAGATTGATTTTAAGTAACAGCAAAAATACATAAAAAACATATAAAGCCGTAACCGAACGGCGAGTAAGGCTTTGGTTCTATTCTGTGTAGCTGTCTTTCAGGGTTTTAAGGTCCTCGAGCAGTTTGTCAATTTCCTTTCTGTTGGTGCCATCATAAAAGCCCCTGATCCTACGCTCTTTGTCCACAAGGATAAAATTTTCGGTATGGATCATATCGTAGGGGCCGCCATCTCCATCGGTCTTTACGGCCAAATACGATTTTCTGGCCAACTCATAAATTTGTTTCTTGTCGCCCGTGACCAAATTCCACTTGTTATCCACGACCCCTTTTTCCAGGGCGTATTTTTTTAATTGGGGAACGGAATCTATCACTGGAGTCACGGAATGGGACAGCAACATGACATCATCATCGTCCAAAATGGCATCTTGGATTTCGGTCATGTTTTTGGTCATTATGGGGCAAATGGTAGGGCATGTGGTAAAAAAGAAATCGGCCACATAGATTTTATCCTTGTAATTGTCTTGGGTGATGGTTTCCCCGTTTTGGTTGACCAGTTCAAAATCAGCAATTTTATGGTACTTCTTTTTGTAGTGTAAAGTGCTATCCACCAAAGAAGGGTCCACCATGGAAGGTTGGTACACCGGGAGCAGCTTTTGGGGCTGTAGGGCATTGTAAAATAGATAGATGATCACTGCGGAAAGTGCCAAGAGGACAGCTCCAAAGAACTTGTATTTTGAAAAGAAAGACAACATACTTGCAAAATTACGGCTGATGGGAGGATTCTTCAAGTTGAAAACAAGTTTTTGGTGCTAAATCTTTCTTAAAACAAAGCTCTGTTCACCATGCTGTTTTCATATCACTAGGTAAAAGGTTACTTTTGTGGGTTTTAACAAAACACTTCGGATGAGTCCCATACTTATAAAGACAATTCAATTCTTTCTTAGCCTGTCCTTACTCATTGTGCTTCATGAGCTTGGGCACTTTATTCCTGCCAAGATTTTTAAGACACGGGTTGAAAAATTCTACCTCTTTTTTGATGTAAAGTTTTCCCTTTTCAAGAAGAAAATAGGAGAGACCGTATACGGTATCGGATGGTTGCCCTTGGGGGGTTATGTGAAGATTTCGGGGATGATCGATGAAAGTATGGACACTGAGCAGATGAAGGAGGAACCCAAGCCTTGGGAATTCCGTAGCAAACCGGCCTGGCAACGGTTGATCATTATGTTGGGAGGTGTCACGGTGAACTTTATTCTGGCTGTGGTCATCTACATTGGCATGGCGTATTCCTATGGCAGGCAATACATTCCCATTGATAGCCTTAAGGACGGGGTTTGGGTAACCGAAAAAACCATTGGGGACAAACTGGGAATCGAGACAGGTGACAAGATAGTTGCTGTGGATGGCAAGGAACTGGAATCCTTTGACAGTGTTTTTGGGGAATTGATCAACGGGAACAGTATTACCATTATTCGAGATGGCGAGCGCATTGAAAAGGAAATCCCGATCGATTTTATTTCCACCTTACTGGATGACGAGGACAAACTTCGCTTTTTGAGTGTTAGGGTTCCCTTTGTGGTGAACAAGGTGCCCAAAACCTCACACAACAAAGAAGCTGGATTCAAGCCCAAGGATAAATTTTTGGCCGTTAACGGCCAAGCAGCTGTATACAGGGACCAGGTAATTGCTTTTCTGGAGAAAAACAAGGGTAAGGATATCAATATCACCTTGCAGCGACAAGATGGTTCACAAGATCAGGTAACGGCCCATGTAAATGACGAAGGTATGTTGGGATTGGAAGTTGGGGGGTATACCATGGAAGATCTTGAGGAGCAAGGATATTTTAAGATCAATACCGAGGAATATACCTTTATGGAAGCCATTCCTGCGGGGATAGACAAGGGGGTAACCACCTTGTCCAGCTATGTGAAACAGCTAAAGAAGATATTTAATCCGGAAACAGGTGCCTACAAAGGCGTGGGTGGTTTTGCAGCAATTGGAAGCTTGTTCCCCGATACGTGGAACTGGGCCACATTCTGGTCTACCACAGCATTTATATCCATTATGTTGGCTTTTATGAACATCTTGCCCATACCGGCACTGGATGGAGGGCATGTGGCATTCCTATTGTATGAAATGGTTACGGGACGCAAGCCCAGTGACAAGTTTTTGGAGTATGCACAGATGGTCGGGTTCTTCTTGTTGATCGCATTATTGTTGTTTGCCAACGGGAATGATTTGTATAAATGGCTTTTTAAATAGAAAAGCGATTTTTTTCTTTGTACTGTATGAAAGAATCTGCTATATTTGCACCCGCTTAAGGTAAAATATTCCTCCTTAGCTCAGTTGGTTAGAGCATCTGACTGTTAATCAGAGGGTCCTTGGTTCGAGCCCAAGAGGGGGAGCAGAAAGCGAAAGAGCCGCACATTTGTGCGGCTCTTTTTTTATTTATGGGCTTGTGTAGTCATCTCGGAAAAGCCCTTTAATGGTGCGCTACCCCGGCGGGAATCCTTAGTTTAAACAGATGTTGGTTCATCCCCTTTGTGGCCAATTTGAAAGCGTGGACCTCTTTGCTTTGCAGTCTACTTCCGTAATTTCTGTATACGGTAACTTTTAGATAGGTAGGGGTAAGTTGTTTATTGCCATGGTAGGTGGCATTGATTTTCCAATCACCCAAGAGTTCCTCATCCAGTAAAAAGTCGGCCATGGAATACCCCAGTTCTTTTTCGGAACGGATTCTTTCCGGCATTTCCCCTTGTGTGTGCTTCCATTCAAAATATTGGTTGCCCGGATTTACAAACTGTAGATTGAATTCCGCTTCGGAGTCGTTCCACTCGAACACCAACCGGGTGTCATTTTCATCATCGGTTTTCTTTCGTTTTTGAATTTTCAAAGAGCCATTGTCCAAGGCAAACAGATTGTCCATCTCCCTTTCCATAAGCGCCGAAAGTTCCATACTGTCCTTGGGCAAAAGACCTTGGTCCAGCAAATAGGAATGTCGGGCATAAAGCGAGGCTGCGGATTCGGGTTTGTCCAAATCGCGGTAGCTGTTGGCCATGTCTATGAAACTTTGTGCATATTCTGGCCGAAGTTTATAGACCTGTTTATAGACCGAATGGGCTTTTCCCTGCCGTCCCTGAGCTTCAAGGACATAGGCCATGGCTTTCAACAACACAGGATTATTCCCGGCTAGATCATGATAAGCATTTAAGATACCATCTGCATAAGACTTTTCCTTTTCGGTCTCGTAAAAATGACGATAAGAGTCCAGATAAAAGAACGGATGATGGGCATAGGTGGCCCTATTATTTTCAAATACGGTTTTGGCGGCTTGGGTAGATCCACTCTCGTGAAGTTCTTTTAAATAACTGGGCAAGGATGCGCCAAGACCCTCCACATCGGCGACCTCCTCGGTGAGGTAGTTGTTCCGCAAACGGGCCTGGTCGTAGGGCTTGCCATCAGGTTCTTTTGGGGTGATAGTGCCTGTCTTGGTATTGATAATCATTACCCCTCTTACACCAAAGCCATATCGTGTCGTCCCTGCAAGCCCAGAAATAAATGCTATTCTTCGAATATTGCCAAATATTGTACTGCAAGCTATCCTATACAAGATTACTCCATCCACATCAAAAACAACACCTTTGCCACGCACATACACTTCAAGTTCATCATTAAAGGGGTTGCACCTAGCAGAGATTCCAGCAAATCTTCCCGTAAGTAAAAAGTCCAATTGAGGTGCCATTTCAATTTCTTCTTCTTCTAAAATTCGAAGAGAGTAACCGGAAGTCTCCTTGTTCAGATATCCATAGGCCGATTTGATGATGTTGGGATTGGAATCGTACTCCAGTTCCAGTTCTTTTTGGCCTTTGAGAATGGTCTTGGAAACCGTTACTTCTTCCAATTCTTCTACCCTTAGGTTCATTTTTATATTTAGGATTCGGGTAATGTCTTCCACAATGACGGAAACCGTATCCATCCCCACATAGGTGAACCGCAACTCCTCCTTGGGGTGTGCCTGGATGTGATACATTCCTTCCCGGTCTGAAGTAATTTGTGCGCCTGAATCAAGATTGGTCACATGCACATCTGGCAAGGGTGCTCCCGCTTGGGTAATGCGCCCTTGGATGGTCTGTTGCCCATGGGTAGCGATAAAAAAGAGAAGAAAAAGACTGGCAAGGGTGAATGATTTCATTACCTACATGTTTTTGATTGTTGATACGTGAACTTTTGTGGGGGAGCCTTAGGTGTTCGATGTAAAATCTTACACATCAACAAGATAGTGATTTTTTTGTAAGTAAGGATCATGGGGAAGTTCCGCCCTGACCGATTGGGATATTGGGCCTAATCCTCTGGGCCCACCCATGCAAACGGATTGTGGGCCACTTCCCACAGGTGACCGTCCAAGTCTTTAAAATAGCCATGGAAACCGCCCCAATCCGCTCTTTGGGCAGATTTCACCAATACGGCACCCGCGTTCACGGCTTGTTCCAAGACTTCCACAACTTCGTTTTCCGAAGCTACGTTATGGGCCAAGTTTATTCCGGTATACCCGCTTCCTTCGGAGGGAACACCGGCATCGGCTGCCAAACTTTCACGCCCAGAAAGTCCGAGCCAGGTCCCGTTCAGGTTAAAAAAGGCAACGCCGGGAGGGGAGGGGAGCATGGGCAGTCCCAGTCCATCCCGATAAAAAGCAATGGATTTCTCCAAGTCTGCGACCCCCAAAGACACCATACTGATTCTAGGTTTCATTTTTATGTTTTTTACAGTATAACTTTTCCTTGATGACTTCACTAAGATACAATTCGCAAGTCATTTTGTGGGTCAGTTCATGCTCTGGCGCCATTGGGATGTATGACAAATGGGCTATCTTGTAGCGAGTATCCAACCAACCATCTATGTCACAGATTACCACCAATGTTTCCCAACGTCTTTTTTCCTTGGATGTATTCCGGGGACTGACCATGTTCCTATTGATTGCCGAAGCTGCCGGATTTCATAGTAATTTTTCGGCCTTCGCCGAAGGCACTTGGTTGGAAGGGCTTGCCCATCAGTTGCACCACCACCCCTGGAACGGGCTTCGGTTTTGGGATTTGATCCAGCCCTTTTTCATGTTCATCGTGGGAGTGGCCATGCCTTTTTCAACACGCAAACGACTGGCCAACGGGGACAAGGGCGCAGTGGCCCGCCATATCTTGAAAAGGTGTTTCCTGCTGTTCAGTTTTGGGGTGCTGTTGCACTGTGTCTACAGTCATAAACTGGTCTGGGAACTTTGGAACGTTCTGGTGCAGTTGGCATTCACCATACTGATCGCCTACGCCATCATGCAGCTTCCCCATAAAGTTCAATTGGCCATATCTGCCGCACTTTTGGTATTGACCGAAGTATTGTACCGCGCCTACAATCCCGAAAACCCGTACAACCAAGGCGAAAGTTTTGGTTCTTGGGTAGATATGTTGGTGATGGGAAAGACCAATGGCGGCTATTGGGTCTTTATCAATTTTATCCCTACGGCGGCCCACACCATTTGGGGCGTGGTCTGCGGACAGGTTTTGCTCTCCAATAGGGATGCAAAGGAAAAACTAAAGGCATTCATCATTTGGGGACTTGGGATTCTGGTGCTGGGTCTGGCCATGGATGTGCTGGACATTACCCCGATCATCAAAAGGATTGCCACCACCTCCTTTACCTTGGCCTCCGGGGGTATTGCCGTTCTGGTATTGGCCTTGTTCTATTGGGGGATCGATGTTAAGGGTTATAAGGCCAATTGGTTGAAAATATTCTCCGTAGTGGGCACCAACTCCATCTTTATCTATTTGTTTGCGGAGACCGTGGGGGTGCAATGGTTTCAGGATTTTGGAAAAATTTGGACCGAAGGGCTCTTGGCCCCGATCGGCCTGCCCCAAGATTGGATCATGGTGATCAATGCCTTGTTCGTACTCTTTATCTTTTGGTACCTCACCTACTTTTTGGATAAGAAGAGAGTCTATTTTAAGGTGTAAGGACGTTTATCAACAAAACTCACTTTCATCAATTTTAATACTCAAACAAATCCAGTAACTGTTCTTTGTTTAGGTTCAGAGCCCTAGCCACTCTAAGTAGACTGATGACACTGCTATTGATCTCCCCATTCTCCAATCTACTGATTTGGGTTCTGCTGATGTTGGCCTCCAACGCCAATTGATGTTGGGATAATCCGATTGCGGACCTATGACCCTTGATTTTTTCACCAAGCTGTTTTTTGAACTCGTTTTCCTGCCTTTCAAGCTCGCTTTCATAAAATCTCATTTGTGTTGGATTATGATTGAAAAAAATCTTTTATCGGCACATCCAGTGCTTGTGCCAAAAGATGGAGATTGACAATGGAAGTACTGATCTCTCCACGTTCTATTCTCCCAACCTGATTTTTGGACATCTTCGCATCTGTTTCCAAAGCAGCCTGGGACAGTCCTGCCGCTTCCCTTAAATCTCGAACCCGTAGTCCAAAATCTTTTAAGATTTGTAACTCTTCTTGGGTGTAGTTTCTTCGCATGATTCTAACCCTCTTTCAAAAATAAGGTGTGCAAGGGAACTCCCAAGGCACTGGCAATTCGGTTGAGGGTAACCAAACTGGTGTTACGCTCTGCACGTTCAATTCTCCCAATCTGGTTCTTGGTGATATCTGCTTCTATGGAAAGTTGGAATTGGGTCAGCCCTTTCGCATTGCGAAGTTGTTGGATTCTCTGACCAACCGACTTCATGATTTCCTTGTCTTCTTGTGTGTAGGTATTGAGCACATGCCAAGTTGCCTATAGTTTAATAAAATATAGACACCCTCGATGGGGTATTTTAATTATTTTTCTTATCATTGTCATAGAAATGCCGGCATAACCCCCTGAACCGTAATATCTTTGCCATGCCCATTGATCTATTGGGGGAGATCCAACATTTTTTGGACCAGCGTGCCAACTCTTCCCTGGAAATTACCCTCGCATATCTGGACATCCATTTGTTCAATGAGCACAAGTTGCTCAACAGGATCGTTCGGGAGAATGCCAAACTCCGCATCCACGCCCCACCATCGCCCGGGATGCCCCAAATGGAGGTGTTGGACCATCTGGTGTTTCAGTTTTCCTTTCGGTTTGGGCTACCCACTTCTAAATTCTCGTTCGAGAGCAATGCATTGGGCATGCCAAGGCCCTTGGCCTGCGGTTTTTTACAGATCAACACCGATGAACTGGACCTACAGTTCACCATTGAGGCCCCAGACCCCCAACTCCACATCTTGGTACAGCATTGTTATGTCAATCCCATACATATAAAGCAGGTGGAACGGCAAGGTGTGGCCCAACCCTAAAGGGTTGTTTGCAGTAAAAAAGCCCACCGATATCGGCGGGCTCTTTCCTGTAAAGCTAGTTTTTCAGATTGTTTTGGTCTGATTTTGTTGGTCGGGAAGATTGCCCCTTGGCTTACAGGGCGGCTTCCATTTTATTGGTCCGCACCATCTACCATGGCGCGATCAATGGTATACTGTGCCACTTCGCGGCCTTGGTCGGTACCCACGGTGGCATCAAAACTCCAATGGATTCCACCGTACACCCGTGATATGGCGGCCTCTTCGGCCCAACCCCTGAATTTACTGGCCTCTTCCGGGAAAACATAGGCCAACACTTCCGATGCCGCTGCCGAGAACACACTGTGCCCCGAGGTGTAGCTGGGGAAGTTGGGCGTCCCGGCGATGGTCTCAAACCCTTCGATCATTTGGATGGGTCTGGGATAATGGTAATAGTATTTGGCATCCCAACAACTGATTCCGGAGTCCATAATGGCCATGTTCATATAGGCCAGGGTACGGGTGGTCTGAAGTGGATTCAATCTATAATCCACGATAAATTCGTTGGCAATTCGGTTCCAGTGCCCCGGAGGGGTGTAGGTGCCCAGTCCATCTTGCCAAAAGTTGGCAATCCTTCGATGTTCATCCGTCATGTTGCGGGCGTAGTCCTTGAGCAGTTCCACATCGTCCAAAAATTCCTGTGAGTCCAGTTGTGGTGGTGCAATGGGGCGTACACTTTCCACATCGTCAATGCTCCACATGGTCACCTGACTGAACAATGGGGTCAATCCCACGGGACGTTCCGGGATTTCCAAATTGTCCCAGGCCCAACCGAAACGGTCATAGGCAGCCTGTTTAATGGAATCAGAAACGGCCTTTGGGGTCTGTGCCTTGCTCATGCCGTCGGTGGAGGCCCGTGCCAAGGCAGTGGCCGAGACCACATCACCAATGGCCACGCCTGCGGTGACATCGCTCATCACATGCCCTCCGGACAATCGGAGACTTTCCAAATGCTCTTCTTCCAAGCCTTGCAGGTACTCCGCTTCCAAAGGAAACATGGCCGTAAGGATGTTCCGTGAGGCCCTTGCAATCACTGCTCCATCCGAGGGATAGGAAGGGATGGCATTTTCCTCATACGCAAAATCGATGTCCCCATCCTGCTGATAGGGTGCTGCCCGGTTGTATTGGTATTTGTAATGCCACGCACTGATGAGGCCATCAAACTGCGCTACGGACATATAGGCCAATGCCCTACACGCATAGGGTGGATGTGCAAAAGGAAAGGCCGGTGGCCCTTCTGGGTTGGATGGACTGGGCAGGGTATAGGTGCCATCGGCATTGGGACCGGGGATGAGGTTGTACTTGGCAATGAGTTCCAAGGCAACCTCGTTCCAGCGAATGGCCGGATTATTGGTCCAATACTTTACGGCTTTTTTCTGTTCCGAGCTCATGCTTTGCATGTCTGCTTTCAGGTCTGCCAGTTCCGCTTGATAGGCTTGGGAATCGGAAGACTCGGGCGCATCCACGGGTATCGAGGCCCCGGAATCATGCAGCACAGGGGTCCAGTCCCCACCGTTTTCATCAAGTTCGGAATACGCATAACTTTCATAGGGAAGGTAGCGTGGGGTATCTTTTTCGCAGGAGGCCAAAACCACAAGGGCGATGACCCAAAGTAGGGAGGATATCTTATTGTACATCATCGGTTACTTCAATTGGTTTTTTGAATGGGTTGAACTGATAGGTAATACCAAAGCCGGTATTGCTAAGTTTGGGCATGTTCCGCCCATCAATGATCCTGTTGTGGTAGGCCACAACGCCCAATCCCTTCAAGGATTTAAAATAGTATTGTGCCGAAAGCCCAATACGGTCAAACTTTACCTTATTGGTGGGCTGTGCGGCATTATAGGCCCTGATATCGTCCCCGCTGGTGGAATCCAATCCGGTATAGTTGAATTCCAGTTTTAGGGAATAGTCAAAGAACCACTTTCCAACGATTCCTTCATAAGTCCAAGCGTTGGGGACATCCATCCAAGCGGTGTAGTAGCTGCCGTTATTGTAATAGTAATCCCGTTCGGCCTCGGTATACCCACGCCAAAGATGGGCCAAGGAACCTCTTACGAACCAGCCGTTGGACAGTTGGTACTGGCTTATGGCCCGTAGTGAAAATTCCGGGGCACCCGAACCAATGCTATAGGGTTTGTAATCGGACAAGTAATTGGTTAGGGGAGTTGAAAATCCGGCCGTGGTCAAGACGGATAGCTCCCCATTGCCCAAGGTTTTTTGAATGGCCCTATATTTTAAGGCGAGGCCAATATCCTGAAATCCCCTTGCGCCAGTGAACTTTCCTCCGTTGGGTTCCGAAGATTCCGTGCTGATGAAGGGCAGGCCAATATAAAAGTTGAGGTCGTCCAGAATACCAATGGCGGCCATGGGCAATACCGTGTTGCGGTCCACCGTGGCAATGGTCTCGTTGGATCGTAGGTAATCGCCTTCCCAATAGCGGTCAAAGCTGCCCATATCATAGGCAAACAAGATGCAGATGTTCTTTGAGGGCATCATCAAGGCATCACTGGGAGTCTGTGCCCGAAGCGGGTTCGAGAACCAGATGCACAATAGCGTTAGGGTGACCAGCAGATGGGGCCAAGAAAATCTGGACCTACATGTGGAACCCTGTTTAGAAGTGTTGTTTAATGGAATCATTATTTAGTTTTGATTGGAAATAGGGTAAAGGCAATGATTTCAGTCCCATTACAGATTGATATGCTGGGCGTTGGGTCATGCCGCGGGCTAAAATAGAGGTATGGCCCGAACGAATGGATTAAGGAAAAATAAGAAGGGTTAAGGAGAGATTAAGAAGGTTAAGAATTACCTAAAAAGAGGAAATTAAGGCTAATCAAAGGTTATGCAAGACGGGATAATCGATAATATTCCATAAAAAAAGCCACCCTAAAGGGTGGCCAATCAATATAGGTGGTACAGATTTTCTAAACAAAAAGCAATATCACGGTCAGTACAAAACCTGCTGCGGCAAAGTACAGTCCGTTTTTATAAATGGGTGCCTTGGGGCGAAACATAAAGAAAGCGGAGACGGCAAAGAACAATAGTGCTACACCAAAAAATATACCCAGCCAAAACAACGGATGGCCCGAGTGCATTTTGTGCAGTTTGTTCATGTTGTCCAGAATCTTGGGCAAACGTTTTTCGGTATAGGAAGCTTCCCCCGTCTTTTGGTTGTAGGTGCCTCCACTGAAATACAACAGGTCCCCTTCGGTCTTGTCCACCTTGAACGCTCTTTTACGCAAGGCGGTGCCAAGGGTTTCCTCATTGAGGTTGGGCTCCAAGGTTGTGCTGACCTGGACGTCACTTTTCATGTAGTCCGTATTCCTAAACGTGAGCACAATGCCACTAATGGCATATACGGCCATGATTCCGGCCAAGAAGAACCCTAGATACCTGTGGATTTCCCGAAATGTGTTTTCCGATTTTCGTCCCATGTAAGTGGTTTGTTTAAACTGTTGTCGGGCCTAAATATACGCCTATTGTTGGGCCATTTCCAGATTGATGGTCAGGTCAACATCATTTCCAAGGGAAACCGTTTCACCGCCCACACCAAAATCCAATCGGTTGACGGTACCCATAAGTTTAAGCCCCGCTTTCAATTTTTGGCTGCGTTGGTCCGTAATGATTCCGTTCACCTTTCCATCAAGAGTAACGGTTTTGGTCACGCCATGCATGGTAAGGTCTCCTGTAAGCTTAAAGGTCTTGTCCCCGGTCTTTTCAAAGGTGTTGCTCTTGAAGGTAATGGTAGGATGGGTCTCGGCGGCAAAAAAATCGTCGCTTCGCAAATGGTTGTCCCGGTTGGTGTTGTCGGTATCGATACTGGTGGTTTTAATATCGACGGTAAATTTAGCATTGTCAAAAGTATCGGAAGCCGTTGCGGTAATCTCAAAATCGCTAAAATGGCCTTCCACTTCGGAGATCATAAGGTGGGTAATAGCAAATCCGACCTTGGAATGGGCACCGTCCGATTTCCATGTGGATTGAGCAGATACCATGGCCCCAGCAAGTAGGGCAAAAATTATTAAGGTTTGTTTCATGATGGTTACTTTTAGATGTTTTGTGAAGTTTCCTTTTTTGGGTTGATACCTACTAATTTGACCAATCAAGGCGGATATGTTGAACTATTTTCCGTGAACGGTAGAAGTGGAGATGTCATCAACAGGATTTATGAAAATTTTAACTAAACTGTCGTTCAAGGGGTAAATTTTGTTGTTGGCAAAACTATTTTCCTTTAAAAAGGGATTATACCTAGTTTTGACATTCACTTAATGGTAACGTGTTGATTTCAAGGAAAGAGCTTATTTTTCAAATTGTACTGCACCTGATCGTGCTACTGTTTTTCTCGTTTAACAAACATGAGGGCAGTATTAATATAGATCGGGCCATCTTTCTGTTGTATTACAGTGCGGCCACGGTCATTATCACCTATTATTTAATGCCCAAATACTTGTATAAGAAGAGGTATTGGCAATTCTTCATTGCCTTTGGCCTTGTGGTTACGGGAGTGATTTTGTTGGAAGAATTGGTGCTGGAACCTTTGATGTTTCCCAATACCAAAAGAGGAAACTCCTTTCCTGGGGTGTATTTGTCCCTTTTGGGGGTGTTGCCTGTGATGACCATCTTGTCCGGATGTAAATTTGGATGGGATGCCCTTCAGAAGCAAGCAAAGATAGATGAGTTGCAAAGTACCATACAGGAAAGCGAAATCCAATTTTTGCGGTCGCAGATCAATCCCCATTTTTTGTTCAATAACTTGAACAACCTTTATTCCTATGCCTTGCAGAACTCACCCAAGACCCCAGAGATCATTTTGGAGATGAGTGGGGTTCTACGCTATATGCTTTATGAATCCAAAGAGCAGTTTGTTCCGTTGAAAAAGGAGTTGGAACAGTTGGACAACTTCATCAAATTGTACAAGTTGCAGATTGAGGACAGGGGGCAGGTCCGTTTTGAAACCAGCAACATAGGAGCAGGATACAAAATTGCCCCGTTGATTTTGATCGTTTTCATTGAAAATGCGTTCAAGCACAGCCAATCTGGGCAATCCTCTGATATTGAGATAGATATTTCCGTGAAAATGGACAATTCCGTTCTGGAGTTTTATTGCAAGAACAACTTTGAGGCAGTGCCCAGTCTGGATACCATTGCCAAGGGGATCGGATTACAAAATGTCCAAAAGCGTTTGCAGTTGCTCTATCCCAACAAACATAAGTTGGAAATAAAGGACGAGAATAAAAGTTATGATGTATACTTGAGGCTGGAACTCGAAAAAGCATAGGGTATGAGGTGCATTATTGTTGAAGACCAACCGCCAGCGCAGCGTATTCTTGAGAAGTTCATCAAGGATGTAAATTCCCTTGAACTTGTGGGAGTGTTTTCTGATGGATTGCAGGCCTTGGAGTTTCTCAAATCCGAACAGGTGGACCTAATGTTCTTGGACATCCATTTGCCCAAGATCAATGGGATTGACTTTTTAAAGAGCATCCAAGATCCTCCCAATGTGATACTGACCACAGCTTTCTCTGAATATGCCTTGGAAGGATATGATTTAAACGTGGTGGATTACTTATTGAAGCCGTTTTCCTTCCAACGCTTTTTGCAGGCTGTGAACAAGCTGGATAATAAAAAGGAACACCCTGACCTGAAAAATAACGGTATCACCCCCAATCCAATCAACGAAATCTATGTGAAATCGAGCCATGAGCACATCAAGGTTGCGGTGGACGACATTCTCACCATTTCCTCAGATTCCGATTATACGGAAATCCGTTTGGAACACCGAAAGATATTGTCCAACGAACCGCTGCGGCATTGGGTGACCGTTCTGGGACCGCCGCAATTTTTTCAGGTGCACAAATCACATATCATCAACACCAAAAAAATCGATAGGATATCCGGGAATTTGGTATATCTGACCAATGGAGCAAAAATTCCCATTGGGCGTGCCTACAAGGAAAACTTTTTGAATAGTATATTGTAACCAATAATAGTACTGCCAATAAAATAAAAAGGCCCGGAAATTTCCGGGCCTTTCTTGTTGATATTTTTGAATCCTATCCGGTAAAATAGGATAAAATGGCAATCACAATTACGACCAAGAGCACAGAAAGCACCACATCCACAGTGCTGTAGCTTCCTTTGGTGGCGGCCCGGTCCTCTGCAGTCAAGGTGCCAAAGGAAAGGCCCTTGATCAATGCGTAATTTGGAGGAGCTGTGGCCAAAGTGACCGCAATACATAGGGCTACCGAAAATATGAACATAAAAATGGCCATGTGGGCAAAGTTCACGGTGGCGAACTGAAATAGGAAGCCTGATACTTCTTCACCCGAGTTGATTTGGGGCTGATAATAAATTTCGGACCCCAAACGGAGTACCAAAAGCACCAAACCTGCCAAAAGTGTAGTGATAGCCGCTTTTGAATTGACCCGTTTCCAGATGATTCCCAAAAGGAACACCGTGGTCACCGGGGGAGCAATATAGGATTGTACGTTCTGAAGGTATTGGTACATGACCCCACCCCCGATTTTGTCCATGATGGGAATCCAAACAATGCCGAGCACCACAATGATTCCCGTGGCAATTTTACCAATGGTGAGCAATTCCCGTTCAGATTTTTCGGGACGAAGTTTTTTATAGATATCGATGGTGAAAATGGTGGAACATGAATTGAACACAGAGGCCAGGGAGCTCATCAATGCGGCCATAAGTCCACCGGCTACCAAGCCCTTCAACCCAACGGGAAGAAGGGTCTTTACCAACATGGGGAAGGCCCTGTCGGCACGTTCCACGTTGAATACTTCAGGGTTTTGAATGGTCAGGGCAAAGGCAATGATACCGGGGATCAAGAAAATCAGGATGGGCATCAATTTTAGATAAGCGCCAAAAATGGCCCCACGTCTACCTATTTTAATGTTGTTGGCAGCTAAGGTTCGCTGTACAATATATTGGTCGGTACACCAATACCAGATTCCCACAATGGTTCCTCCTATCAAGAGACCGGTCCACGGAAAATCTGGATCGCTCATGGGGCGCCACATATTAAAATGGTCTGGGCTAACGGAGGTCACGGTTTCCCGTAGCTGTCCCCAGCCTCCAACTTCCTGAAGGCCCAGATAGGTGATGATCAAGGACCCCAAGATCAAGATCACGGTCTGTAGGGTTTCCGTATAGATTACCGCTTTCATTCCACCGACCACGGTATAGATTCCAGTAAAGACAACGACCCCAATGGCCCCATACCAAAACGGAATCCCAAGCAGTTCGGAAACCACAATCCCCCCTGCATAAATGGTCACGGAAACCTTGGTGAGCACGTAGGCGACCAAGGAAAATATGGATAGGAACCAGCGTGATCGGCTATCAAAACGTTTTTCGAGGAATTCGGGCATGGTAAAGGCCCCGCTTCGTATGTAAAATGGGAGAAACAACCATCCCAGCAGTAGAACGATCCAAGCATGAAGCTCGTAATGGGCCATGGGCGTGCCCGATTCAAATCCGGTTCCTGCCAAGCCTACAACGTGTTCCGAGCCTATATTTGATGCAAAAATGGAGGCTCCGATAACGAACCATCCCACATTTCTACCCGCCAAAAAATAGTCCTCGGTGTTTTTATTCTTCTGGGCCACCACCCAAACGGCCACTCCGATCAGGGCCAAGAAGTAAATGCCCAGAACGATCCAGTCGGGCCTTTCTAAAACTGATTCCATAATAAAATTGGTTTGTTTGCTTAGTTAGTTATATGTATTGATTGATTATGTTCTCAAACAATTCCTGTTTTCCACTACGCTTTTTGATCTCTGGGTTTTTTGAAGCGTGTGCATGTAGATCTAACAAGGAAAGCGTACCGTCTTCAAAGGCTTTTCCGGTGCCGGAATCAAACGAACTGTATCGGTCCCTCCTCATGCTAATATAATTGGAATTTTCCAATATAGCGTTGGCGGCCAGTAAGGCCCTGGCAAAAGCATCCATTCCGCCTATGTGGGCGTGGAAGATATCTTCAAGGTCGGAGGAGTTTCTTCGGATTTTAGCATCAAAGTTAATTCCACCTCCTTGAAATCCACCGGATTGCAAGATGACCAGCATGGCTTGGGCCAGCTCATACACATCCACAGGGAATTGATCGGTATCCCATCCGTTTTGATAATCGCCCCGGTTGGCATCGATGCTGCCCAGCATCCCATTGTCTGCCGCCACTTGAAGTTCATGTTCAAAAGTGTGCAGGGCCAAGGTGGCGTGGTTGACCTCGATGTTAAGTTTAAAATCATCCAAAAGATCATATTTGGTCAGGAAACCGATGACCGTGGCCGCATCAAAATCATATTGGTGTTTGGAAGGTTCCATGGGCTTTGGTTCAATAAAAAATGTTCCCTTGAACCCTTGTTTTCTGGCATAGTCCTTGGCCATGTGTAGAAATCGGGCCATGTGGTCCTGTTCACGGCCCATATCGGTGTTCAATAAGGACATATATCCTTCACGACCTCCCCAGAACACATAATTTTCCCCATTGAGTTTGATGGTGGCATCCAAGGCGTTTTTCACTTGTGCCCCGGCATGGGCCACTACATCAAAGTCGGGGTTGGTGGCCGCTCCGTTCATGTATTTGGGATTGCTAAAGCAATTTGCGGTTCCCCACAATAGCTTTACCCCGGAAGCCTTCATTTTTTCTTGGGCGTAATCGGTAATGATTTCCAATCGTTTTTCTGACTCGGCCAATGAATTCCCTTCGGCAATCAGGTCAAAATCGTGGAAACAATAGTAGGGAGCCCCAATTTTGGTAATGAATTCAAAAGCGGCATCCATTTTGTCCTTGGCCTGTTGAATGGGGTCTGCACTGGTCAACCAAGGGAATTCTTGGGTAGGCGCTCCGAAGGGATCGGCCCCTACACCGGTGAAGGTATGCCAATAGGCAATGGCAAACTTAAAATGGTCTTTCATGGTCTTGCCTCCCACTAATCTGTTCTCATCATAATATTTAAAGGCCATGGGATTGTGGGATTCCTTTCCTTCAAACTGTATTTTTCCAATTCCTTTGAAAAACTCTGTATCTCCTTTTGTGATCATAATTTTATATTGTTCAATGTTCTAGATATGTTTTTAGTTCCTTTTTCCAGTTCTGATAGGCTTCCTGATAGTTTTCAGTGTTAGCGTCCGGTTCGTAGGTCAATTGAACGACATCCGTTGCCGTGGCTTCCGTGATGCTGTCAAAATTCCCATGGGCATAAGCTGCCGCCCTAGCTGCGCCAACAGCTCCCGTGGTCTCTACAATATCTATGCGGCTACTGGTCAGTGAGGCAATGGTCTTGGAAAATATACCCGCCCGAAAGAGATTGTCATTGCCTGCTTTGATTGAGGTGATGTCTACCCCATCATTTTGTAGGATTTCCATGCCATACACAAAGGAGAATGCAATGCCCTCCAAGGCCGCCCTGAAAATATGGGGTGCTTTGTGCAGGTTAAACCGAAGGTTGAGGATTCGCGAGCCTTTCCCAAAATTGTTCAGCATACGTTCCGTGCCATTCCCGAAGGGAAGAATGCTCAATCCTTGGGCTCCAATGGGAATGGATTCCGCCATTTGGTTCATTTGGTGATACGAAAGACCTTGGGTCAGTTCGTTCCTGATCCAGCTATACTGAATTCCCGTACCGTTGATACAAAGTAATTTGCCAATCCTTTGGTCTTTGGATGTATGGTTCACATGGGCAAAGCTATTGATGCGGGTGTGCTCTTGGGTAGTTTCTTTATCGGATAGGGCGTAAACCACTCCTGAAGTGCCTCCGGTTGCGGCTATTTGTCCGGGTTCCATGACATTGAGGGAGAGGGCGTTGTTGGGTTGGTCCCCTGATCGGTAAAGAATGGGAATGCCCTCGGGAAGTCCGGATTCCAAAGCGCCTTGTTTGCTCACAAAACCCTGTTCCGAAAAAGTGGGACGTATTTCAGAGACCAGGGAAGGGTTGATGCCTGCTTCCTCCAATAGCCATGTGGCCACTTCATTGGTTTTGAAATCCCATAAAATTCCTTCGGAAAGCCCAGATGGGGTAGTAACGCAAGAGCCGGATAATTTTAGGGCAATGTAATCGCCGGGCAACATGAACTTATGGATCTTTTTAAAGATTTCAGGTTCGTGGTCCTTGACCCATTTTAGTTTGGAAAGTGTGAAATTTCCAGGGGAATTGAGGAGGTGTTCCACACATTTTTCCTTACCGGCCTTGTTGAAAAGCTCTTCTCCAGCTTCCACGGCCCTACTATCACACCAAATAATGGAAGGCCGGATAGGTTTGTGTGCTTTGTCCACTACCACCAAACCGTGCATTTGGTAGGATATCCCAATCCCTTTGATGTCTTCTTTGGAAATCCCATTTTTGGAAATCAGCTCACGTACCGCGGTACAAAGGTGTTTCCACCAAAGCTCGGGATCTTGCTCACCCCATCCGGGGTTGGTGGCCAGAATGGGCATTTCCTTTTCAGGTTGTTGTACAACATCCACCACACTTCCATCTTCATTTTGTATCAAGGCTGCCTTGATGGATGAACTTCCAATATCAAAACCTAACCAATATTTAACCATGTTGTTGTCGAGCGCTTCAATTATTCAATTAAAATAGCATTAAAAATTAAATGTCATTCAAGAATCGTGATCAAGGGTAATTTAGGATGGAACAGGAATAATTTTTTGCTAACGATTATTTAAACTAGAAAAGTGTATCATTTTCCAATAAAAGTGAGTAATTTGAAACTTTATTTTATTATTTGTAAACATTGTGACAGCTCAAAACACCTTTAAAAGAAAATCTTCCCTGGTCTTTGTCCTGCACGCTTCCCTAGCTGCTTTTGGCACCTACTTTTGTATGTATGCCTTTCGTAAGCCTTTCACCGTGGCAACGTTTGATGGGTTGGCTTACTTTGGGGTAGATTACAAAATATTGTTGATCATTGCCCAGGTTTTGGGATATGCCCTTTCCAAATTTATTGGAATCAAGGTAATTTCCGAATTGAAACCCAACCGAAGGTTGCTGCTTTTGATTTCCTTGATCTTTCTGGCCGAGATGGCATTGATTGGGTTTGCAACCCTACCGGCCCCCTATAATATTGTTTTTATGTTTTTGAACGGCATTCCCTTGGGAATGGTTTGGGGCATTGTGTTTTCCTATGTTGAAGGAAGAAGGTTCACCGATGTTTTAGGGGTGATCCTGTGTGCGAGTTTTATCGTCTCGAGCGGTGTGGTAAAATCCGTTGGGCTCTATGTAATGAATAATTGGGGGGTAAGTGAGCTATGGATGCCTTCGGTGACCGGGGCACTTTTTGTACTTCCCCTGTTGTTGTCTTCTTATTTTTTACAGCGGGTACCGCCACCCACAGCTTTGGATATGGAGCAGCGTACCGAACGTATTCCCATGACCAAGCAAGATCGGAAAGCCCTTGTGAAGAAATTCTTTTTCCCGCTTTTGTTGGTGGTCATCTTTTATACATTCCTGACCGCGTTTAGGGATTTCCGAGACAATTTTGCCCGGGAATTGTGGGACAGTATGGGGTATAAAGGGGATATTTCCGTCTTTTCCACATCGGAAATCATCATTGCCATTATTGTGCTCTTGATCATAGGCTCCATTTTTTATGTGAAGGATAACTTTAGGGCATTGTTGACGTATCATTTACTGTTGATATTGGGAACCGTGGTGCTGGGTATTTCCACCCTCATGTTTCAACTGGGCATGATGAACCCTTTTGTTTGGATGGTCTGTACCGGTTTTGGACTCTACATCTGCTATGTGCCGTTCAATTGCTTGTTCTTTGATCGTTTCATTGCGGCCTTCAAGATAAAGGGCAATTCAGGGTTCTTGATTTACATTGCCGATGCTTTTGGATATGTGGGCAGTGTTTTGGTGCTTCTCTATAAAAACTTTGGTCAGGCCAACCTTTCATGGCTTAACTTCTTTGTATACGGTACCTACGCCGTGGCCGTGATCGGTATTTGTATATCAGTGGTGCTTTTTGTCCATTTTGGGGCAAGGCATAAATCAGAAAAATTGAACCAGGAATTGGATTATGGACAATAAATATGATGTAGTTGTTGTAGGAGGTGGTATTTTGGGCACGTTTCATGCCTATCATGCCATGGAATTGGGGATGAAGGTCTGTTTGGTTGAAAAGGATAATTATCCCAAGGGCGCCACCACTCAAAATTTTGGACAGGTAGTTCCATCCGGGATGAACACCAAATGGCAAAAGTATGGGCGGGAAAGCCTTCGGATCTATAAAGAGATCCAGTCCCAGTTTGACATCAGCATTCGTCAAAATGGAACCGTGTACCTGGCATCCAATGAAGAAGAAGAGCAATTGTTGGTAGAGCTACGGGCCATCAACAACAACAATGAATATAGTTCCAAGATGTTGACGAAGAGCGAATGCTTGGGGCGGTATCCCGGATTGCGTAGGGATTATGTAAAAGCCGGACTTTTCTTTCCGGATGAGGTGACCGTTGAGCCAAGGACCATGATCCATAGGCTTCAGGAATATCTGGTGTCCCAAAAAGGATTGGAGATCAAAACAGGATTTTTGGTTTCTTCCTGCGAGAGAACGGGGAGCGGGATAGAAGTACAGAGCTCGTTGGGGCAAAGTATCTTTGGCAAAAAGGTTATCATTTGCAACGGCAGCGATTTTAAGAATCTTTATCCAGAATTGTTTGCCCAAAGCGACTTGGAAGTTTCCAAGCTTCAGATGATGCAGACCAAACCCCAAGAAAATTATACCTTGAAAGGGTCCATTTTGACCGGATGGTCCATCAGAAGGTATGAGGCATTTTACGAATGCCCATCCTATCACGAAATAAAGGCCAAGGAACTACCGGATACGCCGCAGAAAAATTGGGGCGTGCACATTTTGTTCAAACAAGCCTTGGATGGCTCGGTGATCTTGGGAGATTCACATCAATACGCCGATGCCGCACATGCGGACGATCTAGGCTATGACCTTGATATGGATATTGATAACTTTATGGTGGAGGAAGCCAAAAAAATCATTCAATTGCCCAACTATGAAATTCAGCGTAGGTGGTACGGAATGTATTCGCAATGCAAGACCAGTGACATTTTCAAAAAGACCATTGATGAAGATATCCACATTGTTACCGGTATTGGAGGTAAGGGGATGACAGGGAGTGCCGGCTTTTCAAAAAAGAATATTGCCAAAATTTTAAATCGATAGAAATTGCTTATGAAAGATATGAAACTTGTTGTGTTTGATATGGCCGGAACTACGGTGAACGAGGACAATGTTGTTTACAAAACAGTACAAAAGGCACTGAACAATGCCGGGGTGGATGTTACTTTGGACCAAGTGTTGGAACATGGGGCTGGGAAAGAGAAATATCAAGCCATTTTGGACATTGTTGAACAAGTAAATGCCACCGTGGATGCCAAGGAAGTACATGCGCGTTTCAAGGAAATGCTCAAACAAGCTTATGCCGAGTTGGAGGTGACTACTTATGAAGGGGTGGAACAGCTTTTTGAAACCTTGCGTTCCCATGGGATCAAAGTGGTGTTGAACACGGGGTACGACTCCAACACCGCACAATCATTGTTGCAAAAATTGGGTTGGATGCCTGGAAATCAAATAGATGCACTGATCACGGCCGATGATGTGGAAGTGGGAAGGCCTTCTTCGGAAATGATCGATAAGGCCATGGCCCTATTCAATATTACCGATCCGGAGCAGGTACTGAAAGCTGGCGATTCTGAAATTGACATTGAGGAAGGTAAAAATGCCAACTGCGGGATTACCGTTGGGGTCCTTACCGGGGCACAGACCCGGGAACAATTGGAGAAAGCCAACCCAACCTATATCCTGGACTCATTGAGTGATCTGCAAGAAATCCTGTTCAAGGATTAAATAAAGAAATAAACGACCAACATCTTTGAAGGTACTTTGCCCCTGTTGATGGGAACATGGGGGATTCTTCCATCGAAAAATATGGAGTCCCCTTCCTTTAAAAGTACTTCTTGGTCCCCAATGACGTAAGCACACTCACCGGTAAGAATGTATTTGAATTCAAAAGCATCTGTGATTA
Organism: Flagellimonas olearia; assembly: GCF_004150225.1. Taxonomy (NCBI): domain Bacteria; kingdom Pseudomonadati; phylum Bacteroidota; class Flavobacteriia; order Flavobacteriales; family Flavobacteriaceae; genus Flagellimonas; species Flagellimonas olearia. The sequence goes on from NZ_ML142912.1 coordinate 123,243, forward strand.
CCTTTTCCCTTTCGGAGTTGGGCTGTACCTCCAAGAGTACACTTTCAAAACCAACGGAGTTCAATTGTTTGCCAAAGATGTAATTGTAGGTAAACCCAATGGCTTCGTCCTCTTTTTCAATAATGGTCTGTTCTTCTTTCCGTGATACCAAAAAGTTGTGCCCATTGACCTTGGGCATACCATCGAAGAAATCGATCATTTCGGTTTCCAAGGCGCCCACAATCTTTAAAAATACGGGCAAGGAAGGGATGGTCCTGCCATTTTCTATGCGTGAAATCAACCCAGCGGTAACTCCAGCTTGGATGGCAACATCACTGATCGTCTTTTTGTTGCCTCTCCGTATTTCCTTGATGCGTTTGCCAATGCCTATCAGATAATCATCCATGATAACTTAACCTCGTGTGTTTTAGTATTTATAATATTTTGGAAAAAGGAACAAATAAAAGTATGTTTCTTAACCTATTGTTAAACAGTAATATATTAAGATGTTCACTTGGTGCAAGATACCATAAAAATTGAATATTTGTAAATAATGTTTAGCTAACATTATGCCGATTCTTTTAACCTTTCCATATCTTTTTTTTAATCTGTTCAACTGCGTGCCTTAACGCTTGTGTTGGATATTTGTTGATAAATAATTAACCAAATTTTACAAATATTCAACAAATGAAAAAAGCATTCGTAGCGTTTATACTTGCCTTTACCGTAAGTATTGTCGGCTATTCCCAAACCACATTTTCAGGTACGGTTGTGGATGAAAACAGTGTACCGTTGCCTGGGGCATCGGTTGTTGTTAAAGGTAGCACCGTAGGGGTGGCTGCAGATTTTGATGGAAACTTTGAAATTGGAATTCCCCAGGAAGGTGGAATTTTGGTGGTTTCCTATATAGGGTATATTGCCCAAGAATTTGATCCTTCCGGAAAGACCATGGCAACCATTATGCTACAACCCGATTCGCAGCAATTGGATGAAGTAGTGGTTACGGCTTTGGGTATCAAAAGGGAAACCAAAAAATTGGCCTATGCCGTTCAAAAAGTTTCCGGGGAAGAGATTTCTGAAGCAAAGGAAACCAACGTGGTGAACTCACTTGCCGGTAAAATGGCGGGGGTTCAGGTCACTGGAGGGAATTCCGGTGTGGGGTCTTCCTCACAGATCATCATCCGTGGGGAAAATTCATTGAATCCCAGCCCCAATGCCAACTCTCCTTTATTTGTGGTGGATGGTATTCCTATTAATAATAATGTGAGCAGCCGTGGTTCCGAAGGTAACATGGAAGTGGATTACGGTAATGGCGCCATGGACATCAATCCCGATGACGTGGAGACCATGACCGTATTGAAAGGTCCCAATGCAACCGCACTTTACGGTTCAAGGGGTGCCAATGGGGTTGTCCTTATCACTACAAAATCAGGAAGAGGCGCAAGAGGTATCGGTGTTTCATATACCAATAACACCACCTTTGAGGATTTGTTGACCTTGCCTAAATATCAAAACAGATACGGACAGGGATCTGGTGGACAGTTTGCCTTTAATGATGGAGGTCAGAACCGTTCCTTGACCGGAGGAATCAATGACCATGTGGATGAAAGCTGGGGTCCTGCCTTGGATGGACAATTGATTCCACAGCACGATAGCCCAACCACTAGCGGATTGCGTGCTGGGGATGTGCATGTACGTCCTAGAAATCCTGATGGCACTTTTGCGGATGAAATCATTGCGACTCCTTTTTCACCGCATTCAAGCAATATTGATGACTTCTTCAGAACCGGCTTTACCATGAGCAACAACATTGCATTGACCGGCGGTAATGAAGATGGTAATTTCAGGGTGTCTTTCACCGATTTGCAGAGCGAGAGCGTTATTCCAAACTCCAACTTTAAAAGACGTTCCTACCAAGTGAACGGAACCTATAACCTGACTGATTGGTTGAAGGTGACGGGATCCATGAACTACATCAATTCCAATTCAAGGAACCGTCCCAACAACTCTTATGGAACGGAAAACGTAATGTACCTATGGATCTGGTTCGGTCGTCATATAGACATGAACGGACTAAGGGATTACTGGCAGCCCGGTTTGGAAAATGTACAACAGTACAACTACAACTATAACTACCATGACAACCCGTTCTTTACGGTTTTTGAAAACACAAACGCCTTTAACAAGGACCGTGTGATCACCAACTTGCGGGCCGATTTGAAGTTGACCAAGGATTTGAGCTTTATGTTGCGCTCCGGTTTTGATTATTCCAATGAACTGGATATGCGTAAAAGGGCTTTTTCAACCCAGCGATTCCCAAATGGGCAGTATCGTGAGGACTACATCTATGCTTACGAGCAGAACACGGATTTTCTATTGGCCTATAACAAGGAGTTGAACGAGGATTTTGACTTTGGAATCTCCATGGGGGCCAACCATCGTTCTGCAAAGAACAGGTATCAGCGTATCAGTGCCAACTCATTGTCCATTCCCGGCATCTACAATTTTGGTAACGCTGCCGAGCCTTTGACCCAGAGCGATTACGATAGCAAGTTTACGGTGAACAGTCTCTATGCCTTTTCGAACGTTTCCTATAAGGACTATGCCTTCTTGGATGTAACGGCCCGTAACGATTGGTCGTCCACTTTGCCTGATGGAAACAATAGCTATTTCTACCCTTCGGTCGGAATGAGTTTCATCCTTTCCGATATGTTTGAGATGCCAAAAGCCATCAGTTTTGCCAAAATCCGTGGAGGATGGGCCACAGTGGGGAACGATACCGATCCTTACAACTTGGCTGCCACCTATGGATTTGGAAATACCTTTAATGGATTTTCCAGGGCATATTCGCCTTCAGAATTGAAACTGTCAGACCTAAAACCGGAAAGAACCAACTCCTTTGAAGTGGGTGCCGATCTACGATTCTTCCAAAGTCGTCTAGGTCTTGATGTTGCGGCGTACAAATCGGTTACCGATAACCAGATTCTTTCCCTTCCAGTTTCCAATACTTCAGGATATGGATCAAGGATCATCAACGCCGGTGAGGTGGAGAATAAAGGTATTGAGGTTACATTGAGCGCAACTCCTGTAAAGACCAATAGCTTTAGCTGGGATACCAACATCAACTTTACCGCCAACCGTGGTGAGGTAAAGGAACTTACCGATGGACTTACCAGTTATTTGGTAAAAGAGAACTACCTACAAGTGGTGGCCGAAGTTGGTGAGCGAATGGGCGATTTATACGGAACCGGATTTGAGCAGGTTACCGACAAGAGCAGCCCATACTACGGGCAGTGGATCATAGATGAGAGTTCTGGTTTGCCCATCCGAAGCAATGAACTACGGAATCTTGGAAACTACAATCCAGATTTCATGGTAGGTTTCCAAAACAGCTTCCAGTATAAAAACTTCAGGTTCGGATTCCTTTTCGATTGGAGACAAGGTGGGGTGTACCACTCTAGGACCGTTGCCATTGGAGGAACAACAGGAATGTTGGATTTTACAGTGCCAGGACGTGAGACAGGAATCGTTGCGCAAGGTGTGATTGACAATGGGGATGGAAGCTATACGCCCAATACGCAGAGTGTGGCCGCATCCAATTACTATTCCCATGTCTACAACAGAAGCAATGAGCAAAGCTCAATGTTCGATGCAACCTATGTGAAACTTCGCGAAGTGAAATTGGGATATACCTTCCCAAGTAAATTATTGGAAAGAACACCGATTAGGTCAGCTACCATTTCACTGGTTGGCCGTAACCTCGCTTTGTGGACAGAAAACGACCACGTAGATCCTGAGACCATTTCTTTCTCCGGAGGCAATATTGTGCCCGGTGTAGAAGACATGGCCCTGCCCAGCACCAGAAGTTTTGGACTGAACCTTAATGTAGAATTTTAAATAGTCAAGACGAAAAAAAGATGAAGACATCAAACATCATAGCGTCAATATTTCTAGCGGGAACCTTAATGGTGTCCTGTACCGAAAACTTTGAAGAAATCAATATGAACCCTAATGCCCCGGAGCAGGTAAGTGCCAACTTGTTGGTATCCACCGTGACCTCGGAAATTACCAGAACACTTACAGAAGAGGGCTACAGCGATGGAAACACCATTACCCAATTGATGGCCAAGAACAACTTTCCTGGGTTTAGCCAATTTGATTGGGGAGATCAAGGCATGTGGAATTTCTTCTACAATTACCTGCCGGAAATCAACGATATTTTGGAAATATCAAGGGCAGAGGGCACACAAAATGCAACATATGAAGGGATAGCCCTTACCATGAGGGCCCTTAGTTTTGCCAACCTGACCGATTTGTATGGATATGTTCCTTACTCTGAAGCCATGTCTGGTAAGTCAGATGGAATATTTACTCCGGTATATGATGATCAAGAGACCGTTTATAATGGGGTGTTGCAAGATTTGGCCGATGCAGATGCTGCACTGGCCAAAGGAGAGGCAATTGCAGGTTCTTCAGGAGATGTCATCTTCAACGGGGATGCTACCAAATGGAGAAGATTGGCAAACTCATTGAGACTGCGCTATTTAATGCGGATTTCAAAACGTAGGGATGTTTCTGCTGACATGCAGTCCATTGTCAATGCAGGAAACTATATCGATTCCAATGAGGACAATGCCACATTGGTGTACAGCGGAACTTCCAACACCGATTCTTGGCCCCAAAGCACGGGCCGTATTGGAGGCTTTGATGAGAAAAGCTTGTGCACCACCTTGTTGGACTATTTTGAACGCTTCAATGACCCACGTTTGGACATTTGGTTCGATAGAAACAGTGATGGTGATTGGGTAGGTATCCCTATTGGCCTGAATCAGGACAACGCCCGTGCCTATGATGACGAGTTCAGTCCAAGTAGATTGGATGTGGAGTTGTTTTACTTTTCTGCCACTCAAGCTGAAGCTTTCATCATGAAAAACTCAGAAGTACAATTTATTTTGGCGGAAGCTGCCGAAAGAGGCATAATTTCCGGAAGTGCGGAGAGCTATTATAATGAAGGTATTAGGGCAAGCCTTTCCTATTGGGGTGTTGATGATGCCGACATTGAAGCCTATTTATTGGAATCCGAAGTGCAATATGATGGTACCTTGGAACTTCTGTTGACCCAAAAGACCATTGCCCTTTGGAATGTGGACTATCAAGGTTGGATGGATTACAGAAGAACAGGCATGCCTGCATTGGAAACAGGTCAAGACGATTTGAACGGAGGATTGTATCCCGTTCGTTTCCTTTATCCTTCATCGGAACAAACCCTGAACAAGGCCAATTATGACGGTGCCGTAAGTGCCATGGGCGGAGCGGGAGACAACATAAATACCAAAGGCTGGTGGGAAACCGGAACCCGATATTAGTAGAAAAATTCATTCATTTCAGCGAGCAAACGGTTGCCCCTTGAACGGGGCAGCCTTTGCTATTTAAGAGTTATGACCATGATAAAAAAAGCACTTTGTTTGGTTCTGTTGGCCGTCTTGGTTTTTGCCTGTGACAAAACGGATAAAAAAGGATTCACTATAGATCACGTGGTTGTGATTGGAGTGGATGGGATGAGTCCGGATGGCATCCAAAACGCAAATACCCCCATGTTGGATTCCATGGTTCAAAATGGAGCCGCAACCATGCAGGCAAGGTCGGTTCTCCCTTCGAGTTCCAGTCCCAATTGGGCCAGTATGATTATGGGTGCCGATACGGAGCAGCATGGGATCACTTCCAACGGATGGGAAAAATTTGACCATCAATTGCCCCCGGTCGTGGCCACCAAGAACGGTACTTTCCCTACCATTTTCACTTTGTTCAAGGACCAACAACCAGAAGCCCATGTGGGTGCCATTTACGATTGGGACGGTTTTGGACGATTGTTTGAAAAGGACGATGTTGACTTTGATATCAATGGCGACCACGAAGACGGGACTACCACAGATGCAATAACCTACATCAAGGAACACACGCCCAAGTTTACGTTTGTACATCTGGACCATGTGGATCATGCTGGGCATAGTATGGGCCATGGCAGTGCGGAGTACTACACTTCTGTTGCAAAAGCAGATTCCCTGATCACTGAAATTGTAAAGGCCACCAAAGATGCCGGGATGTTTGAAAAGACCCTTTTCATTGTATCTGCCGATCATGGAGGATTGGGTTACGGACATGGTGGGGAGAGTTTGGCCGAAATGACCATTCCCTTTATCATGTATGGAGCCGGGGTGAAGAAAGGCTATGAAATTGAAGAAACCGTATACCAATACGACAATGCCCCCACGGTGGCCTACGCCATGGGACTGCAAACACCACAAGCATGGATTGGCAGACCTGTAAAAGGGGCTTTTATAGGAAATAAAAAACCCAAACTGACCTACAAGCGAAAAGAGCAGATTACCCAACCAAAGATTCTTCCCGATGCGGGCCATTATGAGCCGGCAGGCGGAGTTTTCAAAGCCGATTCCGTAGCAGTGGTGATACAAAACCCGAACAATGGTGGGGAAATTCGCTATGTGCTGGGGGGTGAGGTGCCAACGGCAACCAATAGCTCGGTGTACCAAGACACCTTTTATCTGAAGGAAACGACTGTCCTGAAAGCTGCTGTTTTTCAAAATGGAGCCATGGCAAGCACCATGGCCGAGGCCAATTTTAGAATTGTCCCAAAAAGCAAGGAAGACCCCGTAAAGTTTCAGATATTCTATGGGGGAAAAATGGAGAAGCTTCCGGATTTCTCAACCCTAAAACCGGTTAAAGAGGGGTATGCAACGGAGTTCTCCCATAAGCAAGCCTTGAGTCCGGATATCCAACAAGATCAGGTGGCCTTGGTGTTGATAAGCTATTTGGAAATCGAAGAGGAAGGAAAGTATCGCTTCTTTACCAATAGTGATGATGGTAGCAAGCTTTACGTGGATGGAATATTGGTAGTGGACAACGATGGGGACCATGGCGTTATGGAACGTAGCGGAACCATGGAATTGACCAAGGCACGTCATGAAGTGCGTGTGGAGTTCTTCAATGGCGGTGGCGGCTACCATTTGGATGTAAAGTATCAAGGGAAAGATGTTCCCAAGCAGATTATTCCTGCAAATAAATTATACAGAGTCGAGTAATAGATGTTCCACAACCTTAAAAAGTTAGGTTTTTTGATGTTTGCCCTGTCCGTTTGGATTTCACATGGACAGGACACGCAATTACCTGATTGGAAGCCCGGTTTTTTGGATATCCACCACATCAACACGGGTAGGGGAGACGCCGCTTTTATGGTATTTCCGGATGGCACAACATTCTTGGTGGATGCCGGCGATATGTCCGAAACCCACCCAAGGACCACATCCCGTAGAAATGCCAAGTTGGTTCCCAACCGGTCAAAAACTGCCCCTGAATGGATTGTGGATTATGTGGACCAATTCATACCTAAAAACCAAAATCGGCAGTTGGATTATGCCTTGATTACCCATTACCACGATGATCATTTTGGGGAGGTGGATTCTTTGCGAAAAGTGGCAGCCGGCGGGTATCAGTTGACCGGGATTATGGCAGTGGGTTCGTTGTTGCCCATCAAAAAACTGATTGATCGCGGATTTGATTTCCCCTTGGATTTAAAGGATGCCAAGGTGCAATCCAGGGAGCGTTTCTCCAAGGATACATACGGCATGGTTCCAACCTTGAAGGAATACTGGAAGTATATTGCCCATCAATCCAAAGAAAACGGATTGGAAAATGAAGCCTTGAAAGTGGGAGCCGTGGACCAAATCGTTTTGAAGTACAATCCAAAGGATTATCCTGATTTTTCCGTTCAAAATATTGCTTCCAATGGAGTAATCTGGACTGGAGAGGATACTAAAACCCATTCTCTTTTTAAGGTAGGTGAGTACCCCGGCGAAAACCCCTTGAGCAATTGCATCAGGATAGATTATGGGAAATTCAACTATTTTACCGGAGGGGATATTGCGGGAATCGATGGGTTTGGGCAAACGGACCTCAACGCCCTTGAATCACACGTGGCACCCGTCATTGGCCCGGTGGATGTGGCCACGTTGAACCATCATGGCAACCGGGATTCCCAAAATCCCTATTATGTCCGTACCATTAGGCCGCGGATTTGGATCCAACAAAATTGGACAGCGGACCATCCGGGGGAGGAGGTGCTGCGAAGAATCACCTCAAAACAACTTTACCCTGGTGAGCGGGATATTTTCTCCACCATTATGCTTCAGGGCACCAAGGATGTCATAGGAGGCAGGGTAGATCAATACAAGAGTCAGGAAGGACACATTGTGGTTCGGGTGTATGATAACGGAAACATGTACGATATTTATGTGTTGGACGACACATCCGAAGAACGTAAAATACGAGCAAAATATGGACCATACAAAGCAAGATAAACACAGCGGGGAATATGTTGTGGAAGGAGACATCAACCTAACCTCGGCAAGGGGAGAATGGATAGAAGGGGATGTGAACGAACAGACCAAGGAACTTTTGGAAAAGGATGCCAAGTACTTTTTGCATCAATCCATGTCCACGCCCTGTTTGGATGTCTTGAAAAACTGTGAAGGCTCATATATTGAAAGCATTTCAGGTAAAAAATACCTCGACTTCCACGGAAACAATGTGCATCAAATTGGGTTTTCCAACCCCAAATTGGTGGGTCGGTTGACGGAACAATTACAAGGATTGACCTTTTCTACCCGAAGATATACCAATGAGGTGGCCATACAATTTGCCGAAAAGTTGACCTCGGTCTGTCCAAAAGGCCTCAACAGGGTGTTGCTCACCCCAAACGGAAGCTCTGCCATTGGCATTGCCTTGAAATTGGCACGGGCCGTTACGGGAAAGCACAAGGTGGTTTCGTTTTGGGATTCCTTCCATGGGGCTTCACTGGATGCCATCAGCGTAGGGGGCGAATCGGTTTTTAGGGAGCACATGGGGCCTTTGATGCCCGGTGTGGAACGCATTCCACCCCCCATAACTTATCGGGGTATTTTTGAGGGGAATGAGGACAAGGCTTTGGAGTATTTGGAGTATGTCCTTTCCAAAGACAACCAGATAGGGGCCTTGTTGGCGGAGACCATCAGGAACACCGATGTGCAGATTCCTTCGGAAAAATTTTGGAAAGGGGCCCGAGGGCTCTGTACCAAGCATGGGGTGTTATTGATTTTGGATGAAATCCCAATCGCCTTGGGAAGGACCGGAAAAATGTTTGCTTTTGAACACTATGGCATCGAACCCGATATCCTTTGTCTTGGCAAGGGATTGGGAGGAGGGATCATCCCCCAGGCTGCCATTGTAACCCGGGATGAATACAACACTTTTGGACATATCTCCTTGGGGCATTATACCCACGAGAAAAGTCCGCTGGGGGCTATGGCCGGCCTAACGGTTCTTGATATTATCGAAGAAGAGAACCTTTTGGATAAGGTAAAGACCCACGAAGTCTTTCTGAAGAATGCACTCTACAAACTGCACCGAAAATATTCCCTGATCGGGGACGTAAGGGGCATGGGCCTACTTTGGGGCATAGAATTGGTAACGAACAGGACCACCAAGGAAAAAGCCGTTGCGGAAGCCGAGGAGATCATGTACGAATGTTTAAAAATGGGATTGAGCTTTAAGGTTTCCAAAGGAAACGTACTGCAATTATCCCCCCCATTGACCATATCACAAGAAGAACTGGAAAAAGCCTTGGAAATATTGAACGAGGCCTTCCTTAAAACCAACGCAATCGTCTAATGAAAAAAATCAACCAACTTTTATTCTACTTTTTTGTGGGTACGGTCATGGCCGTGGCCCAGGAACAACCCCAAATTTTGGTGCAGCCTTATTTGCAGGATGCACAACCCAACTCCATCATCATCAAATGGGAGACCAGTAGCGGAGAGGAAAGTATTGTGGAATGGGGAACCACGGAAAAATTGGGTAAGAAGGCCCAAGGGATAGCCTATGACATCAACTTTTCGGATACGAGGATCCATGAGGTGAAGTTAACCGGTCTGCAACGGTTCACCGAATACTACTACAGAGTAAGGACGGGCAAAACAAAATCGGATATTTTTCAATTTAAGACCCCACCTTTTGCCAGTGATGAGGAATCGTTCAACATTGTGGCCATGAGCGATATGCAATACGACAGTCAAAATCCCAACAAGTTTTCCGAAATGGTGAATGAAGGGGTGATACAGTACTTGGAACAGGAATTTGAAGGCAAGTTGCCCGAAAATTTGGCCTTGGTGATGATTCCCGGAGATTTGGTGGCCACAGGAAGCAACTACAGCCAGTGGAAGAACCACTTCTTTGATCCGGCCCAAAAACTTTTTGCGCAGGTTCCCGTATATCCTGTTTTGGGCAACCATGAGCGGAACTCCGTTTTCTATTTCAAATACTTTAGTCTTCCCGAGAATGGCACTCCGGCCTATGCCGAACATTGGTGGTATAAAGACTACGGCAATACCCGGGTGATTGGTTTGAATTCCAATGAGGGTTATCGGGATTTAAGGGAACAATACGAATGGTTGGAAAATCTCTTGGCCGAAACCGAGAAGAATGATGCCATTGACTTTGTTTTTGCCCAATTGCACCATCCCCATAAATCGGAACTTTGGATTCCCGGAGAGGAAGAGTCAACCGGAAAAGTAGTGAAGATGTTGGAAGCGTTTTCAACTAAGACCGGAAAACCCAGTATCCACTTTTTTGGCCATACACACGGCTATTCCAGGGGACAGTCACGCGACCATAAGCATTTGTGGGTCAATGTAGCCTCAGCAGGTGGAGCCATAGACAACTGGGGTGAGTTTGAAGGTAGGGATTATGACGAGTTTACCGTGACCCAGGACGAGTATGGATTTGTAATGGTTGAAGTGGATGGTAACCGGGAAGACCCCAAATTTACCATTAAACGCATCAGTAGGGGGAATGAAGAAGATTTTAGGGACAACGAACTTCGTGATAGCATTACCATCTGGAGAAAGGAACGAAAACCAGTTGCACCCATGCCTTTGACCCCAAAAGAAGATCAAGAGGTAAGTATTGAAGGGACCACACTTAAAGCCGGAGCGTTTGAAAGTAGTCATCAGGGAACCTTCCATGCGGCATCGCATTGGCAGGTTTCAGAAGCCAAGGACTTTGAAAAGTTGGCCTTTGAAAGCTGGAAGCAGAATGAAAACTGGTACTACAAGGAAAACAGACAAAGGGATGATGACCTTACGGATGAAAAGACCAGACGTCTAAAACCAAATACCACGTATTTTTGGCGAGTAAGATACCGGGACCAAAACCTGAATTGGAGCGACTGGTCCGAAATAACATCCTTTAAAACCAAATAAAACATGAAGAACAGGATTTTGCTTTTGATCACGGCATTGATGGCCATGCATATGGGGAATGCCCAAGATTCAAACAACACCAAAGTAATTTTGATTACGTTGGACGGTTTCCGTTGGCAGGAGCTCTTTACGGGAGCAGACTCCCTTTTGGTAGCGAACAAAGAATATGTACATAATCCGGACATGCTGAAAGAAACTTACTGGAGGGACACCCCAAAGGAGCGAAGAGAAGTGCTTTTGCCATTTGTATGGGGTCAGGTGTCCAAAATGGGCCAATTGCACGGCAACCGGAATTTGGATAGTAAAGTGAACCTTACCAATACCATGTGGTTCTCCTACCCAGGCTATAACGAGATACTTTCTGGAACTGCCGATGATGCCCGAATCACCAGTAACGATAAGATAAACAACCCCAATACCACCATTTTGGAACGGTACAATAATTCGCCCAAAGGGAAGGGCAAGGTTGCCGCATTTGGGAGTTGGGATGTGTTTCCGTACATCATTAACGAAGAGCGATCAGGGATTCCAGTAAATGCCGGTTTTGAGTCGGCCACCGAAAACCTGAATGAACGCGAGAAATTCCTTAACCAATTGCAACAGCAGATTCCCAGTCCTTGGGGCAGTGTTCGGTTGGATGCCTTTACCCATCATTATGCCTTGGAGCACATGAAGAAGGAACATCCTAATCTGGTCTATATTTCCTACGGGGAAACCGACGATTTTGCGCATGATGGGGACTATCAGTCCTACTTGAAATCGGCCCACAACACCGATGCCTTGATCAAGGAACTTTGGGAGTTTGCCCAAGAAGACGAATTCTATAAGGGCCAAACCGTCTTTTTGATCACCACCGATCATGGTAGGGGTACCCAACCCTTGGATACTTGGAGAAGTCATGGAAGTAAGATCAATGGGGCAGGTCAAGTTTGGTTGATTGCCTTTGGAAAAGATGTCAGAGCATTGGGAGAGATGGAAAATGAACAGTTATACTCCAATCAGATTGCCCCCACGGTGCTACAGCTCTTGGATACTCCCATTACAAAGGATGTAAAAGGAAATCCTTTAAAATTATAAGAACGTCAGTTTTATTTTCAGTTAATTAGTTTGAGTTAGTTTGTCAGGGCCCGCACAAAGTGCGGGCCCTTGCTTTTTATGGATTTTCATCTTGGCCACGGTCATGGGTGTTTTTACCTAAAATGGTTACCTTAGAGGGGTATAACTATCATATGAAAGAAGAACTTTTAGGAATATTCAGTTCCCATTTTGAGCAACCCCTTATTGATGAGATTATTGAAGTGGGCAAGTGCATGGAAGTCCCTGCTGGCGAGACCATCATGGATATCGGAAACTATATCAGAAGTATTCCATTGCTGCTTTCCGGAGCCATTAAAGTATTGCGGGAAGATGATGAGGGAGATGAATTGTTGCTCTACTATCTGGAACAAGGGGAGACCTGTTCCGTGACCATGGCCTGTTGTATGGGTCACACCCAAAGTGAAATTAGGGCCATTGCCGAAACCGATGCCAAAATTATGATGGTGCCCGTCCAAAAAATGGAAGAATGGATGGCCAAGTACAAAGGATGGCGCAATTATGTGTTCGAAAGCTATCATAACCGATTGAATGAACTGTTGCAGACGGTGGACAGTATTGCCTTTAAAAATTTAGATCAACGTTTGGTGGACTATCTCAAAAAGAAGATTGAGGTGACCAACGACAATCAGATACGAAGTACCCATCAAGAGATTGCCTATGACCTGCACACCTCTAGGGTAGTGATATCACGCTTGTTGAAAAAGCTCGAGAAAATGAAGAAATTGGTCCTTCACCGGAACTATATCCAGATTTTGGATCTATAGGTCTGTGCCTTTGGTTACTGTAAAGCAATACACGGAACCGTATTTTTGTTCAAAACCAACCCTATGCTTAAACGGTTTTTTCCCTTTTTATCGTGGTTGAAGACCTATAATCGTTCTCTTCTTTATGGGGATCTCATTGCGGGACTCACCTTGGGGGTCATGTTGGTGCCCCAGGGAATGGCTTATGCCATGATTGCCGGAATGCCACCCATTTATGGACTTTATGCAGCATTGGTGCCGCAGATTGTCTATGCGTTGACAGGTACATCACGCCAACTGGCGGTGGGTCCGGTGGCCATGGATTCCTTGTTGGTAGCGGCTGGCATAGGGGCGTTGCAACTGGTAAATATTGAAGACTACATTGCTGCGGTACTTTTCTTGACGCTTCTTATTGGTTGTATACAGTTGCTTTTGGGCTTTTTGCGAATGGGCTTTTTTATCAATTTTCTGTCCAAACCCGTTATTAGCGGATTTACTTCCGCTGCGGCCATTCTCATTGGATTGGGGCAACTGAAGCATATTTTTGGGGTTCAGATTTCGCAATCCAGTAAAATACACCAGCTGTTGGGAAATATTTTTGGCAGTTTGGGGCAAATCAACCTTTATGCATTGGGATTGGGGGTTGCCGCCATTCTCCTTATCCTTTTCATGAACCGCATCAGCAAAAAAATACCCACGCCCTTGATCATCGTTATTGTGGGGATCTTGGCCGTTTTGTTTTTGCATTTGGACACCAAGGGAATCCAAGTGGTTGGGGAGATTCCAAAAGGATTGCCCAAATTCCAAAGTCCGGAATTCCAATGGGAAAAAATGGGGCAATTGTTGCCCATTGCCATTACCGTGGCCCTGTTTGGGTTTATGGAATCCATTTCCATAGCCAAAACCGTTGAAGAGAAACACCACGAGTATGAGTTGGATGCCAATCAGGAGCTTCGGGCCTTGGGCCTTTCCAATCTTTTGGGATCTTTTTTTCAATCGTTCTCCGTATCGGGAAGTTTTTCAAGAACCGCGGTCAATGATCAGGCGGGGGCAAAGACGGGCATGTCGCTTATATTTAGTGCTTTGCTGATTGGGGCGGTGCTTTTGTTTTTGACTCCCTTGTTCCACGATTTGCCCGCTGCGGTGTTGGGGGCGATTATATTGGTATCGGTTTTTGGATTGATCGATATTAAATATCCCGCCATGCTTTTCAAGAGCAGAAAGGATGAATTCATGTTGTTGGTCGCTACTTTTTTATTGACCCTTTTCATAGGATTGATCGAAGGAATTCTTTTGGGGGTGTTGCTTTCCCTTTTGTTGTTGGTGTACCGCATTTCCAACCCCCATATAGCCATTTTAGGTCGAATCAAAGGGACCAATTATTTCAAGAATGTGGACCGATTTGCCCAAGAGGTCGAAGTGGATGCTGACAAGCTCATCATTCGGTTTGATGCCCAACTCTATTTCGGGAACAAGGATTATTTCAAAAAACAACTCTATCAACAAATAGCAAGAAAGGGAGATGCACTACGGTATATCATCCTCAATGCGGAGGCCATCAATTATATTGATAGTAGTGCGACGACCCTTTTGGAACGCATTATTTTGGATTTGCGCGAAAGTGGTATCCAATTGTTGATAACGGGCGCCATTGGTCCAACGAGGGATATTTTGTACCACAGCGGACTTATCGATATTATTGGGGAGGAAAACCTTTTCGTCCAGACGTTTGAAGCCGTGGACTATTGCTCCGATCAAAAGGAACGAACGGGAATTCAGAAAAGGATCTCACTCCAATCCAAGACAAAGAGTTTGTAACTTTGGTAACTGTAGGGGTAAAAGTAGTCATGTATTTTTGACAAAAACCAAGAAAAAATGAAAATAGAACAGATATACACCGGATGTTTGGCCCAAGGGGCGTACTACATAGAAAGCGAAGGCGAAGTGGCCATTGTGGATCCCCTTCGGGAAGTAAAGCCATATATTAAAAGAGCCAAGGAAAGCGGTGCTACCATAAAATATATTTTTGAGACCCATTTCCATGCCGATTTTGTAAGCGGGCATGTAACCCTTTCCAAGGAAACCGGTGCGCCCATTGTATATGGTCCTACGGCAAAACCATCGTTCGATGCCATCATAGCCGAAGATGGGCAGGAATTTAAACTGGGCAAAGTCACCATCAAAGTGTTGCACACTCCGGGGCATACCATGGAGAGCACCACCTATTTGTTGAAGGATGAAAACGGAAAGGACCATGCCATTTTTAGCGGGGATACTTTGTTCTTGGGTGATGTAGGACGTCCGGATTTGGCCCAAAAAGCGGCACATATGACGCAGGAAGAACTGGCAGGCACCTTGTACGACAGTCTTCGAAACAAAATTATGCCCTTGGCCGATGATGTCATTGTATACCCGGCACATGGAGCGGGTTCTGCCTGTGGTAAGAATATGATGAAGGAAACCGTGGACACCTTGGGCAATCAGAAAAAAATGAATTATGCCCTACGGGCAGATATGACCAAAGAGGAATTCGTTAAGGAAGTCACTGACGGGTTGTTACCTCCTCCCCAATATTTCCCGTTGAACGTGAAAATGAACAAGGAAGGATATGAAGATATCGATACCGTATTGGAACGGGGAACACAGAGTTTGAGTCCGGATGCCTTTGAGGTGGCGGCCAACGAAACAGGCGCCGTGGTCTTGGATGTTAGGAATCAAGCTGATTTTGCCAAAGGCCATGTGCCACGATCTATTTTCATTGGATTGGACGGGAGTTTTGCCCCATGGGTAGGTGCTTTGATCGCCGACGTGGAACAGCCCATTCTTTTGGTAGCTCCCGAAGGACGTGAGGAAGAAACCATAACCCGACTTTCAAGGGTTGGGTTCGATGGTACCTTGGGATATTTGAAAGGCGGATTGAAAGCCTGGGAAGCAGCGGGTAAGGAAGTGGATACCGTTACAAGTGTTTCTGCCGATGAGTTGAAGAAAGCCATAGAGGAAAATGCACCTGTATTCGATGTTAGAAAAGAATCGGAATACAAAGCAGAACATGCCGAGAATGCTATTTTGACCCCCTTGGACTATATCAACGATCACCTATCCGAGTATCCAGACAAGGAAACCTTCTACATCCACTGTGCGGGAGGATATAGAAGTATGATAGCGGCCTCTATCCTGAAGAGTAGGGGAATACATAACCTTATTGATGTAGCTGGTGGTTTTGCTGCCATGAAGACAGCGGGGATTCCCGTAACGGATTACGTTTGTCCAACTACTTTAAAATAACAATATGCGAAAAGCACTAAAATTTACCCTCTTTACTTTTAGTTTTTTATGGATGATGTCCTGTCTTCCACAACAAGAAGAAGTGGTAAAAAAAATAGATAAAGCCACCGTCCAGACTGAAGTAATAGGTAAGGATGTTCAGTTGGTGGATGTAAGGACTCCAATGGAATACCAAGAGGGTCACATAGATGATGCGGTCAACTTCGATATTAGCAATGCGGAAACCTTTGCTTTCCAATTGGAAGGACTGGACAAGGAAAAACCTGTTTATGTCTATTGCAAAAAAGGGGCGCGGAGCAACAAGGCCGTGGAAATTCTCAAGACCAAAGGGTTCACTCAGATTTATGACTATTCCGGCGGGTATGACGATTGGGAGAAAGAGGACTAATTGCCTTTTTCGTTGTGTAACCCGCGTTACTGACCATAGCTTTTATCCCCTGTATTTTTGAGGACATAAAATCAGGATAAAATGTCAATATTTAGTTTTTTGTTCCCAAAGGGAAATCAATCCGATGCCATCCAAATTTTGGATAGGGATACTTATAAAAGTGCCATAGCCAAAGCCAAAGTACAATTGGTGGATGTGAGAACGGCTGGGGAGTTTAGGGCAGGACATATTAAAGGAGCTCGCAATGTGGACTATTTTCAATCTTCGGCATTTGGTGAAGCCTTTTCAAAAATGAAGAAGGATGAACCCGTATACCTCTACTGCCAGTCAGGAAATAGAAGTCAAAAAGCGGCCCGGAAACTTGTGGACATGGGCTTCAGTGAGGTCTATGATCTAAGAGGGGGGTATCGTATGTGGTAATTTAAATTGACTAAAATGAAACCAACGGCTATCGTCTTATTTGTTCTTGTAGGGATACTTTCCTGTAAACAGCAACCAAAAACATCGGTTGATGGGGAATCCAATCACCCAGATTATATGGAAATAGGAAGGGAATATGCCCAAGAGACCCAAAAGGTTTTGGGCAAGAACTTAAAGACCACCATTCAGAACGAAGGCGTGGCCCAAGCCGTTGTTTTTTGCAATGAACAGGCCTATCCATTGACCGATAGCATGGCCACCCACTACAAGGCCAAGATCAAAAGAGTTTCGGACAAACCCCGTAATCCGTCCAATAAGGCCAATCCAGCGGAATTGGCCCATATCAATACCTTTAAGGAAAAAGTGGCGAAAGGTGATTCCATTATTCCCATTGTGGAGCAGGAGAATGGAAAAGTTCATTTTTACGCTCCCATTATCACCCAGAGTCTGTGTTTAAATTGCCACGGAACTCCTGAAAAGAACATTGCGCCGGATGTTGTTGGGCATCTTTCCGAGCTTTATCCGCAAGATGAAGCGATAGGATATGATGTGGATCAGGTTCGGGGAATCTGGAGTATTGTCTTTGAAGCAGAAAAACGTTCTGAATAAATCAGCCGTTTCTTTTTGATTTGGTAAACCCATGGACCAACTGTCCCCAAAATCCCTTGGGTAGGGTTTCATCACCTGGGAACCCCAACCGTATCTTTCCACCACTTTCCGGAACATAACTGGTACGGAAAATATAATCCCAAAGACTGAGGCTTATTCCAAAATTCATCCCATAGGGATGCTCTTTGGGAAGATCATAGGCATGATGGTATAAATGCATCACGGGATTGTTCAAAATGTATTTCAACGGTCCCCAGGTCAGTTTTATGTTGGAATGGTTAAAATGTCCAATGGCAATGGCCGCAAAATGTACTAGATACGCTTGTTCGGGTTCAAATCCGCCAAGTATCATGACCCCCAAGGTCTTTAAGGGTTTGTAGAGGATGTTTTCCATCCAATGGTATCGCAGATGCGCGGCAAACCCCATTTCCTTTACGCTGTGGTGCACCTTGTGAAATTCCCAAAATGCCGGCACTCTATGGAGTAGCACATGGGTGAACCACTGCACAAAATCGAGCACAACAAAGAAAACCAGCAATTGGACCCATTGGGGCCATAGGGTCACATCCACTAGGGCCAGACTTTTGGAGCTGATTCCCATATCCAAAAAGAGTACCCCGAGCACTTTGTACACCCCACTGATGACGATGGCAAAAATGAAAAAGTTGAAGAACATGTAAAAGGCGTCCAACCAAAAGTCCTTTCTGAAAATGGACTGTTCTTTCCGCCATGGGAAAAGGATTTCCAGTGCCCATACCAAAAGTGAAATGGCGATGAGCCCCCAAAAATAGTTGGTGTACCACGGCACTTGGAACAAAATGGATTTCCATGTCCATTGAGCCGTCCCCAAAAATCCGTTCAGCAAAGCATCTAGATATTCTCCCATGATCAATTTAGTTCATACCATTCGGCAACTTCCAAATTCTGCCGCCTTCCCTTGTCGGTAGGGGCGTAGTTTTTGGACAGATAATTTAAAATAAGCTCTTCATTTACACCCAAATCCCATAGGTTTTGGGTTTCTTGCATCCATACAATGGTGGCTTTCCAGCCCTCCCGGCTCATTCGATTTTGGGTGACCAATTTTGCGGAATGACAGGCAGTACAATTCTGTATGGTAGCCTGCATCCCTTCATCATCAATAAAACCAGTGGCCACATGGATGCCGTTCTCCACTTTGTCGAAATCCTCAACGGAATCTTCCACCGGGATTTCTTCCACATGCGATTTTGGTTTGCTATTGGCAAAATAGAACAGCCCTCCGAACAAGACCAACATCAGTAATAAGAAAGAAGCGAGGATTTTGGTCAGTGCCTTGATCTGCTTTTTAAAGTTGTCTTTCATCCTCAAACAATTTTTACCGCTATTCTATGACAGGCATTGTTGAGGTATCCCTTGGGGTTCCAACCGGGCAGTACCATGGGTTGCGATTTCCCTTGGGAATCCGTGGCTCTGGCCCAAACTTCATAATATCCTTTTTGGGGAAATGGAATGGTAACGTTGAAATGCTGCCAGGCCAACCGGTTGGTTGGTTTTTTCAAGCTGCAGTGGTGCCATGTGCTCCCAAAATCTATGGAATACTCCATTTTGGAAACCTCCAGTTCCCCGGCCCAAGCGTGGCCATTCATCTTCAGGGTCTGTCCTTGTTTGATTAGGGCACCGCTTTTGGGATACGTGATCAAGGACTTTATGGGCATGGATTCAATGATGCACATATTTTCATCATCCACTTTAGTGCCAGGGGCAACCGTTTCGCAAGGCACGCGATACGAACTTCCTCCCATTTTTTCCCCATCATGTACTTGGTTGCGTACACTGATACGGGTCAGCCATTTCCCCGATGTGGAAGCCGGCCATCCACCGCATACCAACCGAAGCGGGTAACCGTGCGCCAATGGAATATCCTGGCCATTCATGGAGAAGGCCAACAGGGTTTCATCTTGTAAGGCCTTTGCCAAGGGAACACCTCTGGAAATGGGTTCTTTTTTAGGGTCACCGCTCAAATGGGTGTCGGCCGCATGATACCCAATGTATACTGCATCAGGATTTACACCCACGTCTTCAAGAACATCACGGAGCCGTACCCCGGTCCATTCGGCACAAGAGACTGCTCCAATGGTCCATTGGTTTCCTTTTGCGGGCGGATTGAACTCACTTCGTCCATTCCCACCGCATTCCAGCGTAAGTTGATAGGTGTGCTGTGTAAATCTGCGTTTGAGTTCATCCAGGGTATACGTTTTTGGATTTTTTACCGATTCCCCGTCTATGGTCAAAGTCCATTTGGAAACATCAATATTCTGAGGGATTTTTCCATTGTTCCGGATGAACATGTATTGGTTGGGCGTAATGTCGTCATTCAACAAATGGGCCTTGGCCTCCATGTTCCAGGGCTTGTCGTTCAAGACCACCATTTCCTTGTCCTTGTGGAACAATTCAAAAGGGTCAGGGTCCTGTAGGCCCAACGGGAGGTAGTTTTTTGGCATGTTATGGCCAAAAACAATGTCGGCTCCCAAAATGCTGGACATGGTGACCAGTGATAATCGATACGTAAAATCCCTTCTATCCATAAAAAAACGAAACTTAAATCTAGCATAAAAATAAATAGAACTGTGTAACCCAGGTTACCGAATGTCCTACGGATTTGGTTTAAATTTGAGAGATGGAGCTGGAATAATGTGAAAATAGGTCTTGGACCTAGAATTACTTAGGTATTTGAAAACATAATACAGATTCATATGAAAAAAAACATGGGCGGTCTGGACCGCATAATTAGATTGATAATAGCCTTGGTGGTGGTTGCCCTATATTATTTTGGGGTCATTACGGGTACTTTGGCCTATGTACTACTGGCCTTGGCTGCCATATTTGTTTTGACAAGCTTTGTTAGTTTTTGTCCTTTGTATGTGCCCTTTGGAATTAAGACATGTAAAGCCAAGGACTAGGTTTTTTCTTGATTGGTTGATGACAAAAACCACCCATTTATGGGTGGTTTTTTTATGGGTTTTGGCGAGGATTTCATAAACAGGTTCTAGGTGTTTTATGGATAATGTAACTTTTGTTACACTTTTTTTAGGATATCCATAATATTTTACAGGATAAAATGAAAATAGTGTAAGGTATGAAATCACATTATCAAGTCTTGATCATAGGGGGAGGCACGGCAGGAATCATGACGGCGGCCCAGCTTTTGGCGAAGGACAAAAAATTGGACGTAGCCATTATAGAACCCAGCGAAACGCATTATTATCAACCGGCATGGACCTTGGTGGGTGCCGGGGCCTATGACTTCAACAAAACAGCAAAACGTATGGCCGATGTAATGCCCAGCGGAGTAGATTGGGTCAAGGACAAGGCCATGGGATTTGATCCCATGCAAAATAGTGTATCCACCGAAAGCAATGGGGACATTACTTATGACTTTTTGGTCGTTGCCCCAGGATTAGTCATGGAACCCGGTATGATCAAAGGCCTGCCAGAGGCCTTGGAACTCGGTGTGGCCTGCAGCAACTATACGGACCCGGAACATACATGGAACACCATTAAAAACTTCAAAGGGGGCAATGCGCTCTTTACGCAGCCCACTACGCCCATCAAGTGCGGGGGAGCACCTCAAAAAATTGCTTACTTGGCGGCCGATTATTTTAGGAAAAACGGACTTAAGAACAAGGCCAATGTCATATTTGCCACCCCGGGAACCGTAATATTTGGGGTAAAGGAAATCCGGGAGACCTTGATGAAGGTTATCGATCGCTACGGTATTCATTTTAAACCATTTTATTCGCCCAAGGAGATTGATGTGGAGAACAGAATAGTACACTTTAGCCATACTGCACCCGAAGAAAACCGATGTGTCATTAACGAGGATAATGAATTGGGGGAACAAATGGTAGGTGATGTGGATATCAGTGTCCCGTTTGATATGTTGCACCTGGCCCCTCCCCAAGCTGCCCCTAGATTTGTAAGGGATTCTGTTTTGTCCAATGATGCGGGTTGGTTGGATGTGGACCATCATTCCATGCAGCACAACACATATCCCAATATTTTTGGATTGGGCGATGTAGCCGCCTTGCCAACGGCCAAAACTGGTGCCGCCGTTCGAAAGCAAGTGCCTGTGGTGGTTGAGAACATCATGAAGTTGATGAACCATAAACCTGCAGACAACCATTCCTATAATGGGTATTCATCCTGCCCGTTGGTAACGGGTTATGGTAAAATGACCTTGGCAGAGTTTGACTATAACAACAACTTCATCCCTGATCCCAAATTAAAACGCATGTTGGTATTTAATAGCGATAAGGAACATTGGAGGTTATGGATGCTTAAAAAACACGGTCTTCCTTATTTGTATTGGAACAAAATGCTCAAAGGGAAGAATGTATAGCCTCGTGCAAAGAATGTTCCCTTTTATGAGAATTGTCATAATTTATAGAAGATAAAGCCATTACATTTGGTGGTATTAAATGCACACCTATGAAAACTTTTTTGGCACTTCCCTTGGTTTCTTGGGACAACGGTATAATCATGATCGCTGTATTTGGTGCAGTGGTAGTGGGTTTGGTTCTTGCTGTTCTAATGATGATGAATAGCGGAAAAAAATAGAAAAACCTTTAATGATTCACAGTTTTAACGCAATGATTTCTGCTATTGTGTTAAAACTGTTTTTTTGTAACATGGGTAACTTAGAAAGATAGTTTTCATGGGTATTTTTGAAATACAAAACCATATCCATGGAAACCGAAATTCTCGCCCGGATTCAATTTGCCTTCACCGTTGCCTTTCATTATATCTATCCGCCTTTGAGCATAGGCATCGGCCTGTTGTTGGTCATTTTTGAAAGCATTTATATTAGGACCAAAAATGAGACCTATCATAAATTGGCCCGTTTTTGGACCAAGATTTTTGCATTGACCTTCGGTATTGGTGTTGTCACCGGGATTGTAATGGAATTTGAATTCGGCACCAATTGGGCCGTGTATTCTCGCTATGTAGGTGATGTGTTCGGTAGCGCCCTGGCTGCGGAAGGAATATTTGCCTTTGCCTTGGAAAGCGGTTTTTTGGGGATATTGTTGTTTGGCTGGAACAGGGTGAAACCTTGGGTGCACTTGGTGTCCACCATAGGGGTTTTTCTAGGTTCCATGTTCTCCGCTATATGGATTGTGGTGGCCAACAGCTGGCAACAGACCCCTGCCGGATTTCACATTGTGGGTGAAGGGCTGGAAGCCCGTGCAGAAATAACCGATTTTTGGGCCATGGTATTTAACCCATCCAGTGTGGACAGACTTACCCATGTTTGGCTCGGTGCTTTTTTGGCCGGCGCCTTTTTAGTGTTGAGCGTACATGCCTATTACCTCATTAAGGGGAAGTATGTGGAAATCTCCCAAAAAGCCTTTAAGATAGCTTTGGTAGTGGCCACCGTATTTTCGTTGGGACAACTGTTTACGGGGCATCAGTCAGCAGATGGAGTGGCCAAGAACCAACCCGCTAAATTGGCCGCACTCGAAGGCCACTTTGAGGCATCCGCTCCTGCAGACATGTACATAATGGGTTGGGTGGATAAGGAAAAACAAGAGGTTAAGGGAATAAAAGTACCGGGGGGGCTATCTTTTTTACTGGAGTATGATTTTGAAGCCCCAGTGACAGGCCTTAACGCATTTCCAGAAGATGAACGTCCCTCGCAGATCAATGCCGTTTTTCAATTTTATCACATCATGGTGGCCATAGGTATGGCTTTGATTTTCCTTACGGTATTGGCTACTGTAATGTGGTGGCAAGGTAAACTCTTTACTAAAAAATGGCTACTCTGGATTTTTGTTTTTGCAGTTTTTCTCCCCCAGATTGCCAATCAGGTAGGTTGGTTTGCAGCCGAAATGGGAAGACAGCCTTGGGTGGTGTATGGCCTTCTGAGGACCAATGAAGCATTCTCCCAAGCCGTTTCGGAAAATCAGATTTTGTTCTCTTTGGTTTTGTTCTTTTTGGTCTATGCCCTGTTGTTTGTGCTGTTTATTTACCTATTGCACAAAAAAATCAAACATGGTCCCTATGAAGAAGCAGAAACTGATGATACACCCTTTGGGGGAACACTAACCCATATAATGAATTGATATGGAAACGTTTTTAGGATTGGATTATCCCACATGGTGGTTTTTGGTAGTAGGTGGACTTTTTTCGGGGTATGCCATATTGGATGGTTTTGATTTTGGTGCAGGTGCCTGGCATCTCTTTTTAAAGAAAGAGAACAGCCGCAGAATTGCGTTGAATGCCGTTGGCCCGGTTTGGGATGGCAACGAGGTTTGGTTGGTAATCGGTGGTGGGGCGCTGTTTGCAGGGTTTCCCGTAATGTATGCCACCATGTTCTCTTCTTTATATATTCCTTTTATGTTGTTCTTGTTGTTCATCATATTTAGGGCCATTTCCATTGAGTTTAGGGGCAAGGAGCCCATGCTTTGGTGGAGAAGACTTTGGGATGTTTGCTATAGCATCTCCAGTATTATGCTGGCTTTTTTGTTGGGAGTGGTGCTTGGAAATGTCTTGCAAGGAATAGCCATCGGGGAGAATTATCAATATCAGGGTGGGGTTCTTTTCGAGTTTTTAAACCCCTATGCCTTGATGACAGGGTTTACCACCTTATTTCTTTTTATGACCCACGGGGCCATATTCCTTCTTTTAAAAACCGAGGGAAGGTTGTTTGCCAAATTGACAAGGCTATTGAAAACGGGAATGATTTTCTTTATTGTGAGTTTTTCCATAACAACTTTGTACACGTTGATTTATATCCCACATCTCTCCGATGATTTTAAGAGCAATCCAACCTTGTTCGTAGTGCCTCTGCTCACTTTTCTGAGTATCGCCAACGTACCCCGACTTGCTGAAAAGCGAAAATATAAATTGGCGTTTCTTTTTTCCTCTTTGACCATTGCATTTTTGTTGGTTTTGGTGGCTGTGGAGCTGTATCCTGTTTTGTTGCGTTCCACCATAGACCCACAGTATAATATTGATATCTACAATGCGGCCTCTTCCACAAAATCCTTACAGATAATGCTTACCATTGTGGCCATAGGTACTCCACTGGTTCTTTTCTACACCATATTTGTGTATAAGACTTTCTGGGGAAAAGTAAAACTGGACGAAACAAGTTATTGAACAGAGAACATTTTCAAAGTACAGGTCCTGCATTCGTGGGACCTTTTTTAGTTAATGTTTTGTTTAAAGAAGAGACAGGGTAACCAATGTTACTGATTTTGATGAGTACTATGCTGACTTTTAGAGGAAAAAGCTATGAAAGCACGTATAATAGTACTTGGTCCCGTTTTGTTCTCCATCCTATTGGTTTTTGGGATGCTATCAGGGTGTTCAGATTCAAGTGATGAGCCCATTGATACACAAATCAATAATGATGATACAACCCTAATTTCTGAAGAAGATGAACAAGCCCTATTGTTCATGTTGGAAGAAGAAAAGTTGGCAAGGGACACCTATCAGTTTTTGAACGACTATTGGGACATGGTCCAGTTTGAAAATATAATGCAGAGCGAACAGTCCCATATGAACGCCGTGGAAACTTTATTGAAGGCCTATCATATTCCATATGAAATTTTGGAAAACGGCAAATTCACTAATGAAGATTTACAGGCATGGTACGACAAGTTTGTGGAAGAAGGAGTGGTTGATGAGGTAGCAGCCCTTACCATTGGTGCCACCATTGAGGATTTGGACATTGTAGATCTGGACGACCATATCCAAGCGACTTCCAACCCCTACATTATCGAAGTGTTTTCAAGTTTGCAATGTGGTTCACGAAACCACTTGCGAAGCTTTGTCCAAAGCATTGAAAATCTTGGTTCCACGTATGAACCGCAATTCCTTTCCCAGGAAGCATACGATGCTATTTTGGAAGGGTCGCATGAACAGTGTAACTAAAACCCTTACAATTATTTAGCGTCTATTTTTCCAATGTGACCTAGGTCACTTTATATCTGAAAACCTAAAGGTAACTTTGGGTAAATCGTAAAGAAAATGGCCAAAATAGTTGTTTTGGGAGCTGGTATTGCGGGTCATGTGGCAGCCTCCCATCTTAGAAGAAAGCTCAATAAGGAGCATGAGGTTGTGGTGGTTTCCCCCAATAGCAATTACCAATGGATTCCCTCCAATATTTGGGTGGGGATCGGTAGAATGAAACCACAGGATATCCTATTTCCATTGGCGCCTTTATATGCCAAAAAGCATATCGATTACAAACAGGCAAAAGCCGTTAGTTTTCATCCTGAAGGAGATCAAGATCAGAATAGGCCCTATGTATTGGTTGAATACGTGTCTGAAGGGAACAAAGGGAACAAGGAAAAAGTAACCTATGATTACTTGGTCAATGCCACGGGGCCAAAGCTCAATTTTGAAGCTACGGAAGGACTCTCCCCCGGGAAGAACAAAGCACATTCCGTTTGCACCTATACCCACGCCCAAGAAGCGTGGAATGCATTGGAGGAGGTCATAGAACAAATGAAGCAAGGTAAGAAAATCAAAATATTGATTGGTACAGGCCATGCCAAATCCACCTGCCAGGGCGCTGCATTTGAGTATATCTTAAATGTGGAGCAGGAACTTAGAAGACACAACGTAAGGGATAAGGCAGAAATCACATGGATTTCCAATGAGTTCAACCTAGGGGATTTTGGAATGGATGGTATGTTGATGAGCTACGGAAGCAACATCATGAAATCCAGCGAAATGGTGGGAATGGTCTTTGAAGATAGAAACATCTCGTGGATTTTGGGTGCCGGGGTCAATAAGGTCGAAGATGGGGTGGCCCATTACGAAAATTTGGACGGGGAGCAGAAACAGGAAAGTTATGACTTTGCCATGCTCATTCCCTCTTTTTCGGGCCATGGGTTTAAAGCCTATGATAGAACTGGGATGGATATCACGGATAAACTTTTTAAGGGATTTATGATCGTGGATGCGGACTATACCCCCAAACCCTATGAGGAATGGAGTGTACAAGACTGGCCGGAGACCTATCAAAATCCATTATATCCCAACATTTTTGCTCCCGGCATTGCCTTTGCGCCACCCCATAGCATTTCAAAACCCAGAAAGAGCAAAAATGGCACGGATATTACCCCTGCTCCGCCAAGAACAGGAATGCCATCCGGAATTACGGCAAAATTAGTGGCCGATAACATTATAGAAATGATCAAACAATCCAATAAGGAACTTCACCATAAAGGATCCATGGGCAATATGGGAGCCGCATGTATTGCATCGGCAGGGTTTGGAATGACCACGGGAAGTGGTATAAGCATTACTACCTATCCTATCGTCCCCGATTATCAGAAGTATCCGGATACCCATGGAAGAAAACTGGGGAAAACCTTTGGTTCCATTGGATTGGCAGGACACTGGTTGAAATTGGCCCTGCACTATGCCTTTATATACAAAGCAAAAATGAAACCCCTTTGGTGGTTGATCCCAGAATAGAAAATTATGACACGAAGAATATCTAAATACAAGCGATTTATGATGATGAACCCCATTGTCCAGTTTTTTAAGTTCATCTATTTGAGCATTAAAGTATTGCTGGTGGTCGCAGGCGGACATGGGGGAACCCGAAGCGCTTAGCATATAACCGTTTCTTTTTTATGGGCCTTGGTGCAATCCTATGCTAATGGAGTAAGGATGTGTCAGGGCTTTTTTATGGTGTGGAAACGGCACATTTTTTCTTGGTAACCAAGGTTACTGTGTAGGGATTTTAACGAATCTATTTTTGACACAAATTAATTACGCATATGAAACGATTATTTGTTCTAATACTATTCTTTTCTGCACAGCTACAGATTCTTGCCCAAGATCATGTGCGGATTTCTTTGGAGGATGTCCAGATGAGGGTGCAAGAATCCAACGCCAACATTAAAGTATCCGAACAGGAGGCCAAGATGGCCAAGTATGATTATAGGTTCTCCAATTCCATCTTTTTGCCACAGATTGCGGTATCACACACGGGAATGGCAACCACGAATCCATTGATGGCTTTTGGCTCTAAATTGAACCAAGAGGTTTTGACCCAGGCAGATTTCAATCCAGCCTTATTGAACGACCCCGATGAGATCAAAAACTATGCAACAGTGGTGTCGGTGCAACAACCCTTGATCAACCTGGATGGGTTTTACCAGCGTAAAGCGGCCAAAACTACCATGGAGGCCAAAGAACTCCAGGCGATGAGAACCCGGGATTATTTGGATTTTGAGGCCCAGAAAGCCTATGGACAACTGCAATTGGCCCATCGTGCCGTGGCGGTGTTGCAAAAAGCACATGAAGCGGCAAATGCCAACCTGAATATGGCACAGAACAGCTATGACCAAGGATTACTTCAAAAAGCAGATCTACTGGAAGTGAAAGTGCGGGTGACCGAAGTTTCCGATCAGTTGAAAACAGCCAAGAGCAATGTCCAAAATGTATCGGACTATTTGGCTTTCTTGATGAACGAACAGGGAAATGTGGTCTATGAACCCTCCGAAGAACTGGTTCCGGATAATCTTGATGAAAACATGGATGTTTCCTTGGAAAACAGGGCCGATGTGAAAGCCATGGACCTAGTGTCCGAAGCCTACAAAGCGAACATGAGGGCAGATAACATGACCTTTTTGCCTAGGCTCAATGCCTTTGCCAGTTACGAAATGTACGACGACCAGATTTTTCAGGCAGACGCCAAAGGATATATAGTCGGGGCAAGTTTGAGCTGGGACGTGTTCAAAGGCTCCCAACGATTTGCCAAAGCAGGAAAAAGCAAAACAAACTATGAAAAAGCAAAACAAGAATACGAACAGTACGTCGCCAAAAGCACTATGGAGTTACAACGCACCAAACGGATGGTCGAAGATGCGCAAAGCAGGCTCCAGACCTCAAAATTGGTTATGGAACAGTCCGAAGAATCATTGAGGATACGTACCAACCGATTTGGGGAAGGCTTGGAAAAAACAACCGATTTATTAATGGCCGAGGCCACCTATGCCGAAAAGCAATTGGCCTACTATCAGACCATTTTTGAATACAATCAAGCCCAATCCCTACTCACATTTTTAACCAAAGAATAATTGTAACATGAAAAACACTACGATATATAAAAGTTTCATTTTAACTGCATCCTTGGGTCTTACCCTAATGGGCTGTGGAAGTGATAAAAAACAAACTGCGGATACAACCGTAGCAGTACCGGTAACCGTTGCCGATGTGGATACAGGAAATAGCTCCACCATTTTGGCCGGAAGTGGTCAAATTACAGCCGTAAACAGTGCCACCTTGAGTACCCGAATGATGGGCTATGTAGAGTCCCTTCCTGTGAAGATAGGTCAGAAAGTAAACAAGGGAGACCTGCTTATTTCTATCAACAATGTGGATCTACGGGCCAAAAAAGCGCAAGTGGAAGCTTCCATTACCGAAGCTACGGTAGCCTTCAACAATGCGAAAAAAGACTACGAAAGATTCCAGAACCTTTTTAAAGAGAGCAGTGCCTCACAAAAGGAGCTGGATGATATGACTGCCCGTTACGAAATGGCCAAAGCCAGATTGGAAGCGGCCAATCAAATGAAGAACGAGGTGAATTCCCAGTTCGCCTATGCCAACATTAGGGCGCCTTTCAATGGGGTGGTCACCAACACCTATATCGATGAGGGAGACATGGCTAACCCCGGGGTTCCCTTAGTATCGGTGGAATCCCCAGGAACAGGATTTGAGGTGGAGGCCAAGGTGGCCGAAAACAATATTTCTTCCATTGAAGTCGGAACTAAGGCGCAGATTTTAGTGAAAGCGTTGGATACCACCCTTACAGGTGAAGTATCCGAATTGAGTGCTTCGGCACAAAATACAGGAGGACAATATATAATGAAGGTGGCATTGGACAAGACAGAAGCCAAGATTTTGTCAGGCATGTATGCAACCATAAGGCTGGAGACGGAACAAAAAGGTTATGGGAATGACTTGGTTGTGGTTCCGTCGAAGGCCCTGGTGCATAAAGGTCAATTGACTGGGGTATATACCTTGGGTCAAGATAATGTGGCCTTGCTTCGCTGGTTGCGTTTGGGCGAAAATTATGGTGATGAAGTAGAAGTGTTATCCGGATTGTCCAAAGGAGACCAATACATCGTATCAGCCGAAGGAAAGCTGTACAATGGCGTTAAAGTAAGCATTCAATAACCCTAAAAAGCTAACAATGAAAGACGGACTAGCAGGAAAAATAGCCAAAGGGTTTATCAGCTCCAAACTAACGGTGCTCTTAATGATCGTTTTCATGGTCATTGGAGTGTACAGTTCTTTTTTGATCCCAAGGGAAGAGGAGCCACAGATTGATGTACCCATGGCGGATATTTTTGTGGGATACCCTGGCGCCAGCCCAACTGAGGTGGAATCCAGGATCACAAAACCGCTTGAAAAAATTATATCGAACATTAAAGGCGTAGAGTACGTGTACACCACTTCCATGCAGGAGCAGGGGATGGCCATTGTGCAGTTCTACGTTGGGGAAGATATCGAAAGATCATTGGTGCGCTTGTATGACGAAATCAACAAGCACATGGATCAAATGCCAAACGGGGTTACCATGCCTTTGGTGAAAACCCGTGCGATTGACGATGTGCCCATGCTTGCTCTAACCCTTTGGAGTGATGAATACGATGATTTTCAGCTACGAGAGATTTCTGGAGAACTGATCAATGAGGTTGAAAAAGTAAACGGGGTTTCCATCACTAAAAAGATTGGTGGAAGAAACCGTCAGCTTCGTGTGGTGGTGGATAAGGATAAAATGGCCGAATCAGGTATCGATATGTTGGCCGTGGCCCAAATGATCCAAGCTAACAACCAACAAATGGATGCTGGGAATTTCCTGTCCAACGATACCGAGTTCCACATCAGCACAGGCAACTTTTTGGAAAGCAAGGAAGATCTGGAAAACTTGATCGTGGGCACCAAACAAAATCAACCTATTTATCTAAAACAGGTGGCAACAGTTTTGGATGGTCCAGAATTGCCCAAAAATTATGTTTCCCTAGGATTTGGAGCTGCAAGCGAGAAGTCAGAAACTTTCAAATCTGAATATCCAGCGGTAACCATTTCCATTGCCAAAAGAAAAGGCGCCGATGCCATGAAGATTGCCGATGTGGTGTTGGACAAGGTGGAGCATTTAAAATCAAATTTGATTCCCGATGATGTACATGTAGAGGTAACCCGTAACTACGGTCAAACAGCATCGCAAAAAGTATCTGAATTGTTGATGCACTTGATTGGTGCAATCATTGCCGTGACCTTTGTGGTGATGTTGGCCATGGGTTGGAGAGGTGGATTGGTAGTGTTCCTTTCTGTACCAATAACATTCGCTTTGACCTTGCTCAGCTATTACATGCTCGATTACACTTTGAACCGAATCACTTTGTTTGCTTTGGTGTTTGTAACGGGTATTGTAGTGGACGACTCCATCATTATCGCGGAGAACATGCACCGCCACTTTAAGATGAAACGTTTGCCGTTCAAAGATGCAGCACTCTATGCCATCAATGAGGTAGGAAACCCGACCATTCTGGCCACCTTTACGGTAATCGCATCCGTATTACCCATGGCATTTGTATCGGGATTGATGGGGCCTTATATGTCCCCAATGCCCATCGGAGCATCCATTGCTATGTTGTTGTCCCTGTTTGTGGCCTTGACCATAACCCCTTATTTGGGATTCATCTTCTTGAGAGAAAAGGACAAAAAGAAGAACACAAAAGAAAAAGAGGCGGTCGAAATTCAAGACACCTTTATTTATAAAGCCTACGAACGTTTCGAAAAACCACTGATTGAAAGTAGAAAGAAGCGATGGGTATTTATTGGTATTACTGTGGTCTTGTTATTTGCTTCTGTGGGGATGTTCTTCACGAAATCGGTAGCCGTAAAAATGCTTCCTTTTGATAATAAGAACGAATTCCAAGTGGTGATTGACCTCCCTGAGGGATCTACTTTGGAACGTACTTCAGCAGTTGCCAAAGAAGTAGGGGCATATTTGTCCACTAGGCCCGAAGTGGTGAACTATCAAACCTATGTGGGTACTTCTGCACCCATAACATTCAACGGATTGGTGAGACATTATGATTTACGAGGAGGAAGCAATATGGCCGATATTCAGGTAAATCTTACCGATAAGCATGATCGAAGCGAGCAAAGTCACGATATCGCCAAGTTATTGCGACCTAAAATCCAAGAGTTGGGCAAAAAGTACAATGCCAACATCAAGATTGTTGAGGTGCCACCAGGACCTCCTGTGCTTTCAACTATTGTTGCTGAGGTGTACGGGCCCGATTACGATAAGCAGATTGCATTGGCCGATGATGTAAAAGGCATTTTGAACAATACCACCGATGTTGTGGATGTGGATTGGATGGTTGAGGACGACCAAGTGGAATACGATTTTGTGGTAGATAAAGAGAAAGCGATGCTTTATGGTGTAACGCCACAACAAATTGTTCAGGTGATGGCCATGGCTTTCCGTGAGCAGCCCGTTTCCCACATTTATCGCGAAGAAGCATTCGACCAAATCGGAATTGTGTTATCCGTTAGTGAAAAAGACAAATCGAGCTTGGATCAAATTCAACAATTAAAAATAACATCCCAACAAGGGAATATGGTGTCCGTGGGTGATTTGGTTTCCATAAAAGAGGGAACCAAAGCCAAGAGCATCTATAGAAAAAACCAAAAGCGAGTGGTTTATGTGATGTCCGATATGGCTGGTGAACTGGAAAGCCCAGTGTATGCCATTTTGGGCATGACGGATAAGTTAAATCAATTGGAGCTACCTCAAGGCTATTCCATTAACGAGCTCTATATGGAGCAACCCCAGTATGAGGATGACTATACGGTGAAGTGGGATGGGGAATGGCAAATAACCCTTGAGGTGTTCCGTGATTTGGGAATTGCATTCCTTGGTGTAATTGTGATCATTTATATGTTGATCGTAGGATGGTTCCAAAACTTTAAAGCGCCAATGGTGATGATGGTGGCCATTCCACTTTCCTTGATCGGAATTGTGTTGGGTCACTGGATGTTGGGCGCATTTTTTACCGCAACCTCCTTTATCGGGATGATTGCCCTGGCGGGAATCATGGTGCGGAACTCGGTATTGCTTATCGACTTCATCAACCTTAGGTTGAATGAGGGAGTTCCCCTAAAGCAAGCCGTAATTGAAGCAGGTGCCGTGCGTACCACACCTATTTTGTTAACGGCAGGAACCGTTGTTATTGGAGCTTTTGTGATCTTGTTCGACCCAATTTTCCAAGGGTTGGCCATATCACTCATGGGAGGAACCATAGTGTCTACCGTATTGACGCTGTTGGTGGTGCCATTGGTGTATTATATGATTGAACGTAAAAATTATAGTTAACATGAAAATGATCATTGTTACCACGGTAGAGGAATACAAAAAGGATGTCCTGAAGATTTTTAAAAAGGCAGGTGTTGAAAGTTTTAGCGGTTCCGATATCGATGGATACAAAGGAGCCGCCCCATTGATGTATACCAGCAGTTGGTTCCCCAGTGAAAAAGGTGGGGCCGCTTCCAATATGTTTTTCTCGTTCACCGAAGGGGAAAAAGTGACCGAACTGTTCAAACTCTTGAAACAGTTTAATGAGGAGAGTGAGACCACCAACCCCATAAAGGCGGTGGAAATCCCTATTGAAAGAACCGTTTAAAATACTTAAAATGAGAAATAGAATTGTAAGAGGAGTAGCAGGAACATTTATATTGATCAGTTTGATTTTGGCCATTTATGTGAACATCAATTGGCTTTGGTTTACTGCGTTTGTTGGTGCCAATTTGTTGCAATCATCATTAACCAAATGGTGCTTGTTGGAAGATATCCTGAAAAAGTTCGGCGTTTCCGACTCGGACAAGAGTTGCTGTTGAAACCGTAGGTTTGATATTTAAGGCATTTTCTCCACCTTTGTCATAAATTGGAGAAAATGCTTTATCAAACATGGCCTTGGTATGTATCGGGCCCCCTTATAGCCCTGATCATGGCACTGCTCATTTTAATGGGCAAACGTTTCGGAATGTCTTCCAACCTAGAGACGTTTTGTTCTATTGGTGGGGCGGGAAAGTTTTCGGATTACTTCAAAGTGGATATTAAATCCAAACGCTGGAACCTATTGGTGGTTCTGGGCTCCGTTATAGGAGGATTTTTGGGAGCACATTGGTTGTCGCCCAACCCCACAGTGGATATTTCACCCAAAACCGTAACCAAACTTCAAGAATTGGGGTTTGATAGCGCCGGAAAAGCCTATTTGCCCCCGGAGCTTTTTAGTTTGGAATCGTTGTCCGACCCAAAAATTTGGATCATTCTGTTGATTGCAGGTTTTTTGGTGGGCTTCGGAACCCGTTATGCCGGTGGGTGTACTTCTGGACATGCCATCTCCGGTCTCAGTAATCTGCAACGACCTTCGCTCATAGCGGTCATCGGATTTTTTATTGGTGGACTGATCATGGTTCACTTGTTGTTCCCCTTAATTTTCGCATCATGAAGAACTTGGCATATATTTTAATCGGTACTTTTTTGGGAATTGTCCTTTACAAATCGGAAGCGGCCTCTTGGTTTAGGATTTATGAAATGTTCCAATTCGATTCTTTTCACATGTATGGCATAATCGGTTCTGCTTTGGCCGTAGGGGTTATTTTGGTCTTATGGATCAAAAAATCAAAAGTGAAATCCTTTTCAGGAGAACCCATTAGCATACCCGACAAAGAGAAATCCTTTACCCGATATATTGTGGGAGGAACGCTCTTTGGATTGGGTTGGGCGTTGGCAGGGGCATGCCCTGGACCGATGTATGTTTTGGCGGGTGCCGGTTTTTGGCCCATACTTATAGTTATAGTTGGGGCGTTGTTCGGAGCCTTTATCTATGGTGTTTTGAGTGATAAATTGCCACATTGAGGTTGATTTAACGGAATATTTGGGCAAAACAACGAGTTTGGATGGCATCTCAGAAGTAGGGCTTTAGCTTTGGAGCACCCAAACCTACTTATAGTCCCAAGATGAAGCTTACCGTTTGTATCATAGACGATGATTTAGTGTCCCAGTTTGCGACGCGTTACTGCATACAGCAATCCCAAGGAGATTTTGATATTATTACCTGTGCCAGTGGAGAGGAAGGCCTTTCCGTGTTTCTGGACTTGGTAGAGAATAATGGAAGTCTGCCAGATGTGGTCTTTTTGGACTTGGTCATGGAAGGAATGAATGGGTGGACTTTTTTGGAGAATATTCAAAATCTCTTTAAAGGACATGTACTTCCCAGGGTCTACATACTGTCAGCCTTTTCCAATACGTTGGACAGGACCATTGCCAAGGGGAATCAACTCATTTCAGGGTATATAGACAAGCCACTTTCCCGTTCTTTTTTGGATAAAATCTTACAACAGGAACGAAAGAGGGCCGGTTTTTCCTCCTAGAAACTGTTTGTGCGCTCTTCATATACTAAGACTTTATGTTGAGTAAAGGCCAATTGGTAGTGCAAAGTTTTTCAAAAAAACATATTTTTGCAGTCCATTTTCAGGAATGGCCCCGTAGTTCAATGGATAGAATAGAAGTTTCCTAAACTTTAGATGCAAGTTCGATTCTTGCCGGGGCTACAAAGTAGCCGCGCAAACATCCAAAGTGTGCAAAGCGAAGCTTTGGAATCGAAGTTTATGCCGTACCCTGATATGGTGATTCTTGCCGGGGCTACTTTTTGACTTCCGAATGATTCAATTCATCATTGAAAATTAAATATTTTTTGATTTTAATTGAATTCCTTTGTAAATAGCAGATGTTTCTTTTTACATGAACCTTAGAACAGAACAAAAGGTCAAGTTTTGGTTGTTCATAATAGCCAAGACCCTGGCGATTATACTAGTTGGCTATAAGTTGATTGATCTGTTCATGAACAAACAAGAACAAGAAACAAGTCCAATTGAGGAAATCGAAAAAAGCGTGAATGTAGACACTTTGGTTAGAGATTCTACTTTAATCATTGATTCGACGCGCCCTACCCAGGATTTAAAGGGCAAATCTGTTGAGGAAGGTTTGATAAAGGAAAATCCTAAAGTCTTTGTTGATCATAAAAAAATCGTCCAAGTGGCAAATATCATGAATGCCCCTGTAGTGGATAATGATGTGGTACTGTCCATGTTACTAGGCGAAAAAATACTCTTAGAGGAGGATGTTGACTGGGAAAAGCATGCGGAGTTTCACCTTAAAAGAAGCAAGCTATATGCAAAACGAACAGATCTTAGGAGTAAGCTTTTACGCATGCAATTTGCTTTGTCAGAGAATGTAAAAATGCCAAAAGAGCAATGGGCAGGGTACTATAAGGACTGGATTCTTGAAAATGCCAAACATCCGACTAGAGATGTTTCAGTAATAATTGAGCCTAATCGGGTCAAGAGTGAAGAAGGTCAGGTAATGATTGATCTTGGAAAACTGAGGAATACGGGTTTTGCAGAAGAAAATCTGGGCAATCTTTTAGGGTCAAAAAAAATTGACCCAAAGCGTACTTCGCTAATGGTGACCGATTCGCCTGGTTTTATGGGATATTATGTATATCAAAACGATAAGGCGTATGCACAGGTCAAGATAGAGAATATAGAAAAGCCTATTTATGAACTCAGGTGGAAGCTAAAACTGGAAGTTGATAATATTGATATGTCTCATTACAACGACATGAAGTATTTATTTTACCATGTCCGCCCAATAGCTTTGCAATATAAACACCCTACTGATGAGGATTGGAAAACAGCAAAAGACTTTTTAATCCTAAATCATTGGGAAAAGGAAAGCAAGAACATAGTACCGGTGGCAATACATTCAAGTAAAGCATTTTTTAATTATGATGTCTTATTGTCCATGGTATTGTCCAATAAATTGGTTTCCATTGAAGACATTGACTGGAAATTTTTTGCATTTAGAAATTTTTCCAATGCCGCAATGGATAAGACCAAGAAAAGTGAATATCAATACCCCAGAATATTTGCGAATGATTTTTACGACAACTATAAGCCCACTACTTTTCCTGAAGGCATTTTTGAACATTACAAGAATTGGGTGGTAAATAGTTCCGATACAAGCATCAAAAGTATTTATCAGCCTGTTTCCAAACTTAAAACAAAGGAAGGTTTCAAAGCCAACAAGACCCAATACACTTTTACCATAGGAAACAGAGTGAGTTTTAGATATTCTGTGTCATCAAATATTATTGATTTTAAGGGGTTGGACCCCAAAAAAGTAAGTCTCAATACCCTGGATGGGAATGGAAGGGAACTTTTTTTTAAAAATATATTTTTTGTTTATCCAGAAACAGCCAACCTTGGTATTTCGGTGGAGTTGCCAGATGATTTAAAAATAGAACCCTATGATTTCTCGAAAAATTGGAGGGTGGAGTTGAACCTTGACCGTATAGAGTTTGATAAAATCAACAATCAAGGATATGTTTTCTGCTATGTGAAACCCAAGGCCATACACTATAAGACCTATGATGGTAACTGGCATGTCTCCGAGAATTTTGAAATGACACAACTCTGAATCAATTTGTGTCCAAGATGTCGGGTAATGATACCTGTTCCCACCCCTCAAGGGCGTCACTTATTAGAATATTAAGGGTCAGCTCCCTGTAATCTATAGGCACAAAAAACAATCCGATACCACCAAAAAAGCGATAGACAAAGGAAGCCAATTTTTGCTTTTTTTCAAGTCTATTGATTTTCCTTTCCAAGTCGGAAATAATTCTGTCCCTTAATAGTAGCTCGTCCTTGACTTCGTTCTTAAAATGTTCAAATTCTTTTAGCAGACCTTTACTGAACTCATTATCTCCCATACCCTTTATTGTATTTCTGCTCTTTTTGCAAAAATCTATCTGAGCATCCAAAAACAAGATTTTTTCAGGTTTTGGATTAAAAATAGCATCCAAAATGGCATCAGTGGGGCGATGTGCCGAATAGTGTTCGTTGATCTCGTCCTGTCGATCAATTTGATTGGTGACCAAATCCCTGAATTTGGAACCCATGCCAAATACATATTTGACAATGGCATCCAGGGTAATTTTACTTGGGATATGGATTTTTGTACTGAGATGTTCTGTATTCTTCAATTGTTCCCGTAGCACCAATGCCCGGTTCAGGGACCTTTCAGATATGGAATATGCATTGTCCTCTAAATAATCCACAATTTCCTTGGTGTCTACCAAA
Organism: Flagellimonas olearia; assembly: GCF_004150225.1. Lineage (NCBI taxonomy): Bacteria > Pseudomonadati > Bacteroidota > Flavobacteriia > Flavobacteriales > Flavobacteriaceae > Flagellimonas > Flagellimonas olearia. The sequence continues at coordinate 161,300 of NZ_ML142912.1, forward strand.
CCGTTGAAACGTTTGTGCAAACCATCTATAATATAGATGTAATGGGGGACGTGTTTTCTGTCAAGTTTGGTAATGGCCACAAACCAAATGTAGCTAAAAAACCTATAAAATCCCTAGAGAAACCAAGTCATGTCCGGACATGTCATGACATGACTGATCAGTGTTGCAAAACCTTTGTTTGTTTGTGGTACAATTGTTCGGATCGGGCTCATGGATGAACAATCGTAATTGAGAGGCCTCTCATTTTTTAAAAGGAATCATTAACGGATAAAATTTAAAAAATGGGAAATTTATTTAAAGCAATGGTGTTGCTTCTTATTCTGGGAAGCACACAGGTTTCATGTACAAAAGAGAGTATTAAGGAAGAGATGGATTTATATGAACAAGCAACGGAGGGGGATGATGAAACCCCTAGCGAAAAAAAGGGGGATCCAAATCAATAACAGTTAAACATTAAATCATTAATTTAAAGCCGCCCATAATTGGGCGGTTTCTTAATGTAACCATTCCAGTCCAATGTGTTCATCCCACGGTTCTTTAAAATTGTTTTTACCCATTCTGGTCTTTAGTTGGGTCACTGGGTGTAAACAAGACCTGAAGAACAGCACTAACTCCGCTGTCGAGGTTTTGTTTGAAAAAAGCAAAGGGGAGAATATTGACCCCAAAACCCGATTGGAATATTTAAATACCGCACTTGGCAAAATTTCCGAAAAGGACTTTGACTCGTTGGCCTTGGCCATTTTATACAACAAAAGCTACGGGCACTATTTATTGGGGCAATTGGATAGTTCACATTATGTTGATGTGCAAACATTGAAAAGAGCAATTCAACTGGATAATACATTCTACATTGCGCGAGCTGCTAGGGATATTGGAATATACTACGATAACAAGCAGGTGTACGACAGTGCATTTTTCTATCACAATGTTTCAAAGAACCATTTTCTTTATGTGAAGGACAGCAATCAGGTAGGTCGTAGGTTACTTCGTTTGGGAATTATTCAAAAGAACAAAAATGATTTTTTTGGGGCCAAGGAAACCCTTGTGGAGGCACTTCAGTTTTTGGGCGGGGAAGATGCCAAATATATAGCGTCCGTTCAAAATGAGTTGGGAACGGTAAATCGCAAATTATCCAACCATGAAGATGCCATAAATTACTTTCAGAAAGCCATAGCAACAACTTCTTCGGATGATGACAAGGTTGCATACAAAAACAATTTGGCAACCGCATATATAGATGTCAAGGATTATACATCATCTATGGATATATTGGAAAAGTTATTGTCAGATTCTGAACCCTCCCAGAATGCTGTGCGCTATGCCCGAATTCTCCACAACTATACATACGCAAAATGGAAGAACGGCAGTGTTGATGTTGAGAAAGGCTTTAGTGAGGCATTGAAAATCAGAAAGAACCATAAGGATTATCGAGGGCAGATTTCCAGTTATACGGACATTGCTGATTTTTTTTTGGAAAAGGAACCGACAATGGCCCTTAGGTATTTGGATACGGCCATTACTTTATCAAGAAAGTTGCAGATACCCCAAGGAGAGTTGGATGCCTTAAGCCTTCAAATAAAGTTGAATCCCCAAGAGATCAAATATAAGAGTCGATACATTACACTTAGCGATAGCATATACGGACAAGAGCTAAGGGTAAAGACCCAGTTTGCCAAATTAAAGTATGATGACCACCAAGAGAAGGAACACATAGCCCAATTGGAAAAAGACGCCATTGAACGTCGGGCTTATGTTGCGGAACAAAAAAACCAGAAAATAATTTTGTTATCGTTGAGCGGTATGCTTTTAATTGGGGGAATTTCATTGTTTCTGGTTCTTAAACAAAAACAAAAAAACAAAACCTTACAAGAGGTTTATAATACAGAAAGAAGAATTTCAAAAAAGATACACGATGAGCTGGCCAATACTATCTATGGGGTTATGGCCAGTGTGCAATATTCCCCTGATCTTAAAAAGGAATTGTTATTGGACAATTTGGACGTTATCTATCATAAAACAAGGGATATTTCCCATGAAACTGCAGATGTAAAGACAAATAATTTTAATGAAGAATTGAAAAAACTCATTTCTTTTTTTCAAACTCCGGAAGTAACAATTACCATAAAAGGAATGAAAGAGGATCTATGGGAAAACATAACTGATTCCAAAAAAATCGCTATCCATAGAGCATTGAATGAACTTTTGGTGAATATGAAAAAACATAGCGGGTCCACCTTGGTTGTCTTGGATTTTGAACGTCAACAAAAGGTCATGAGGATAAGCTATAAAGATAATGGTGTTGGATTTCAGAAAGGCAGAAAAAGGGGTTTGGGTCTGGAGAATACGGAAAACCGTATTCGCGGCATTGGGGGAACGTTTATTTTTGATTCTGAACCAGAAAAGGGAATGAAAGCCACCATCCTTTTTCATGTATAAGTCTGGATAATGTTCAAAAAAGTACTGGTTGTTGAGGATTTGGATAGCATTGGTTTTGGAATTGCCCAGATGCTCAAACAAGAAGCTAAAATAAAGGATGTTGTCCAGTCCCTATACTGTGATGATGCCCACTTGAAGTTTTTAAGGGCCCAAAAAGATAACGTGCCTTTTGATTTGGTCATTACTGACCTCTCCTTTAAGGAAGACCATCGAGGCAGTGTTATAAAATCCGGGGATGAACTGGTGAGGACTTTAAAGCTCTTGGATCCTGATCTAAAGGCGATCATTTATTCCGTTGAGAGTAGATACAATACAATTAAAACTTTTTTTGACAAGTCACAAATAGATGGCTACGTGTTAAAAGGCAGGTATGGGCTTAAGCACTTGGTGGAAGCATTAGGTGCAATAAAGAACAATACTGTTTATTTGTCTCCTGAATTGGCCAGTAATGTTAATCAAAAGGAACTTTTTGAAATTGAGGATTTTGATATAGAATTAATGTCCAGTTTGTCAAATGGTCTTACCCAGTCAGAAATATCTTCCCTATTAAAGAAAAAAGGAATATCCCCAAACAGTATGAGCTCCATTGAGAAGCGATTGAATAGGCTAAAATTGGAATTAAAGGCAAATAACACAATACAGCTTATAGCAAATGCCAAGGATTTAGGGCTTATTTAGTTGAATATACTTACGTAATAAAGAGCTTCTGGGCATTTAATCGATTTTCCATTTCCATTCATCTAATTTTCTATCACAGATATAGTTATTACGGGAACCCGTAAGGATATCAATCCAAGCTGGGTTAGGTTTGATGGAATCAAATGCAATAAATGAAAAATACGCACCTCGTCTTACTTGGATGGATTTTTTTTGTCATCCCCATTATATCCATGGCGCAAAACAAGGATTTTAGTTTAGACGCTCCGAACAATAATTTTTTACCCATAGAACTACAGACCTATCAAGGGTTGCCCCGCTTTGGTGTCCTAAACGGAATGGGGAAGGATAACCCTGGTATGGGGTCCAAGGAACTATCATACCAAGATATCACTAGATGGAATTACAAGAGATATTTCAGCTTGGTTGAACTTTTCTTTTTTGAAAAGTTTTATGACAAATTAAATTCAGATAACCTCTTGACCAATTATGGGCCCGCTAGTATTCAGCTTCGCAATGACAAGGATCAATTATACAATTATATCGCTCAGGAACACTTGCTTAAGATAGCTCCCATTTTATGTGCTGATGAGACATTTGCCAAATATTTTAAAAATCATGAAGGTAAATCTGTCTATCTCAATTTTAGTCGGATTTGGGGAGGTAGGGGTTCAGATGAGTTTAGGCAACTAGAATTGTTCAAGGACTTTACTGTCAATCATTTAAAAACATTAAGGGATTGGTCCATAGGTTTTTGGGAAAATGATTCTTTGGAAGCTTATTTGGTGTCGGTGATTGACATCTCCTCTAAATATGACTTTGTAAAGGAAGGTCTTTGGTCAAAAATTCGACAAGATGCCATTACCCAAACATTAAAGGAAAGCATTACAGACCTTAACTTTAATTTCCACGGTTATAGTAGGCACGGCTCCCCAACAAGTATCAAGGATGTTATATATATAGGCCGGAACAGTTATGAGCGTAATAGCGGCTATAAGCAAGTTCTGATACCTATGAGTTCTGAGGAAGCAAAGAGTATCCAGAATGAATATGGAACTTATCCACATCTTTATCTTGTTCAGAAAATAAAAATTGAATTATTGAAAATATCCTCCAGAGGAGTAAGCGGGCAGATAGATTTATCTTATTCCATAGCAAGTCCTAGTTTGGATATTTTTCTTGATCCTGGTCTTAAAAATAAAATCACCTCCCTCAATTACAACAATGATTTTTAACAAGCAAAATATGTGTAGCAAAAGGATTCTTGGCATAGTAGCATGTTGTTTTATGATTGGGATTCAGACTTCTGATGCCCAATTTTTAAAAAAATTGAAAGATGCCGCCAAAAAGGAAGTAAATAAAGTCGCTGATGGACTTACCAAAAAAAAGAAGACAAAGTCTAATGAAGACACCTCTCTGGAAGAAGAAACAAAAAAAGAAGAGAGGGTGAAATTAGGGCAAATTTCTACAAAGGAGATACCGCAGGGGTTATCCTTTGATGCTCCTAATGAGTCTTTTAGGTCATTTAGTGTACAAGAACATAATGGTTTGCCAAGATTTGGGGTATTGGATTCATATGGTTCGGGATCAAAAACTAAACTCCCATGGGGTTATACGACCTATACAGACATACTACTGTTAAAATATGGTGACATATTAAATCTACCATTGATATTAAACACTACATCTTCAGAGACTTTCTTGAAGTATTTCTGCAATGATGAGAGAGGGGACTGTAACGATCAAAATCGAAATGCCATCTTAAATTCCCCCAACTTAAGATCTAGAGGTGGCGTAGCAAGAAATTGGGGAGGGTATGGTGCCAATCAATTTGAAAAAGAACGCAAAAAAAATGATTTCATGGAAAAACATGCTCCTACTTTGGTCGATTGGAGTAAAACATTTTGGAAAGATGATACACAAATGGCCTACAATGTAAGCTATGTCCGTTTAACATCAAGTAATCCCTACGATTTTGAAAGAAAGGGATATTGGGTTAACAATCCTTTAAAGAGTGGACCCAATCTTAATTCCCAAAGATTTGTATGTAGGTATTTCCCCATAAATAGATATGAAAAGAATCCTGATAACGAATCTATATATGTTTTATTGAAAATGGATGAAAGCACAGCAGAAAATCTGATAAATGAAAAGACTTCGGTGTTGTATGCCGTTATGAAGATTAAATTATCATTTACCCAAGTTGAGGAGGCAAATCGGGAAGTTAACATGAGAAGCAAGCGAGTAATGTTTAACTATTGTCATGAAAGCCCTGTAGTGGAATTTTACAAAGATGAGGCTCTGACCCTTAAAGTAGGAGAGCTGTCTTACGAAGATGAGGATATTGAATTTAGCAATATTCCTCCCTTGTACATGAGTAAAAATTAGCTATACCTTAAAAAATATGGAAATTAAAAAAACTATACTTAGAACAATTTTTGCTTTTTTAATTCTTAACTCCATTCCTTCAAATGCCCAATTCTTTAAAAAACTTAAAGAAAAAGTAAAAAAAGAAGCCGGCATTTTAACAGAAGAAATTATTGATGAGAGACTTAATGGAAAAGATAAAGAACCCAGTCCTTCAAAAGAAAATGAAAAACAAAAATCCATCAACGATTCTGCCGATAGTCCAAGAACAGATAATAAGGGAGAAGATGGTCATGTTAAAATTAAAGATGGAATTTTATTTAAATCTCCGAATGAGAACTTTATAAATTTTGAATTACAATCTTACAAAGGCTTGCCCAGATTTGGAATGTTGACAAAAGACCTAGATTCTTCATCCGAGAAAGAATTGGAACGGTACTATGAAATATATAGTTCTTTGATAGAGCTTAAATATCTAAAAGACATAAGTATAGATGAACTCAGGGCGGAAAACTTGGGAATCCATTCTGATCAGACCATTAATGGTGTTAAAAGGGTAACCTATCTTTCGTCAACCCAAGAGACTTTTCTTAAATATTTTTGTAATGAAACTATTGGTTCTTGTAAAACGTTCCCATACAGAATAGTTGGGGACATGGATAGGACCCCTGGCTCAATGGGGGGTTCCAAAAATGGGGTAATGGGCCATTGGGGTGGGAAAAATGCTACGGAATTCCAGCAAAAAAGAAGTTTTGACTCTTTTTTACAGGATGATTACAACACCCTAAAAGAATGGAGCGAAGACATATGGGCAGATGGATTCGAAATCGGCTATTTGGTAAGTAGTGTGACTCTTGATCGTAGAAGGTATGACTTCAAAAATCAAGGTTACTGGCTTAATATAGGCTTAAAAAGTAATGAGTTAATAAATTTGTCAAACAATACTTTTTCACCATTACAAATCATAGTCAGATATATTCCTGACCAAAGATTTGAAAAGGAACCTGAGGCTCAAAAAGGTAACGTGTTTTTCAAGATTGCCCCGGAAAAAGCTGAAGAATTGGAAGAAAGAAATATTGATAGGTTTTTCGTCGTGCAAAAAATTAAACTTGGGTTCTACAAAAGGGAAAAAACGTACAACAAAAGATATAGAATTCCTCATAAGTTTCAATTCAAATACAATGTAGAAAGCCCTATTATAGAATTGTATGAAGATTTAGGGTTGACTAAAAAGATGGGAGAGGTATCTTTGGAAGAAGGGCTTTTTAAATAACTACTATGGGTTTTACTGGACTTTTAAATGTCTCTTTGTACTTATTGAGGATGTTTCAAAAAAAGTCATGTGCTAAATATAGGGCTTAGCTTGGCAAAGCATAAAAAAATATGAGAATCATACTTCAAATTTTAATAATCCTTTGTGTGTTCAACTATGATTTGGTGAGTGCCCAGAACTGTGATTCCATGGAGGAGTGGAATGCTATAATAGAAAAAGAATTTCCAGACCTAAATACAAGCCGTGTCAGGTCCGGTAGTCAAATCAGTAATAGGATACTTTACAACTTATATTCTGATAAATACTTTGTTCCTTTTGCAAATAGATCCTTTGGCAAGTTTAATCTAACGCTGGGTACGTCAAAATGGAAAAAACTCAGAAACTGTAGGTCTAAAAAAAAGTATGAGAGTTTAGAGCATATAGGATGGTTGCACCATTTCGGTTTAGAGCCATTGTGGAACCAAAGAGTCACTGAAAGGGTGAAGACCAAAAGTGCCGATTTGAATAAACTGCGAATTGAATATTCAGATTTGGTACATAAGTTAAAACTTGGCAGTGCATCTTTTGATGACATCATTAAATACGAAAGTAGTGCGAAAACCAAGTTTGGCATGCTCATGCCTTCAGAAATAGAGTACCTTCTGAATTTAATAATTGAACAAAAAACAATTGTCGCGGATAGGACACTGTTGTCTAAGGCAAATGAGTATGCTTTAAAGGATGTAAGTGCTACATCACTTCAACAGCTCTATAATTTTAGGACCTCTTATAGCATGATTTACAATAGGTCCAGTAATATGACCAAGGAGAATGTAAATAAAATTATAAATGAGAGAATAGGTTCAATTTTAACCTCAATTATAACACAGGAGAGAATTGTTTTGAAACAAATAGGGATGGATGAGGGTTCCTTTGACAAAACAGCCTCCTTTTACAATGATTTCCAAAAATCCTACTCTAATTTCTTGAACTACCCAATAGTCAAGGAATTACAAAAGGAAATAATAAACAGAAGAACTGCAATTGTCTCTAACATTCATCCTTATATTTCAAATAGGATAAATCAGTCAACAACCTTAAATGAGTTGGACAAGATTGAATTACACTATTTGAAACATGTGAACCAAGACAACACTATCATTTCCTTAAAAAAACAACTGGAATCCAAAGAAGCATCCATCAAAGAAGAGGAACGAAAGATAGCTTTAAGTCTCAAAAAGGAGGAAGAAGAAAAAAATAGAATCCGCAAAAATAATGCGGTAAAGAGATTGTTGGCCAATAGTCAAAAAACAATATCACAAATTGATTTTATGGCTATTAAAAATGATTTAAGAAACAATACAAATAAAATAGCGTATTACTCAGATAGGGATATTGATGTCAATAGAGTTTTTCAAGAATATCTTAAAAATTTAAAGTTGAACCCGATTTATATTGGGGATAAATTGCGGGATAATAGTTTGAAAATCATCGAATATGAAGCTGTAAATAACAATATAAAGTTCAGAACTTCTCAGGGAATTGATTGTTATTGGGATAGTACTAGTGGAGTGGTCACCTTTAACAAAAAAAATGTAGTGGATAAAGTAGTTAATTCTACGGCATGGAGCATAGCTCAAAGATGTACATCAGTTAAGAAGATATTGGAAGAAGTAAAGTCGTTCAAGTTTAAAGTTGTAGGGGTGAAACTTCATGAAGAGTTGGGGATTCCCATTTCGTGGGATACAAGATTGGTTGAAGAAATTTGTGGGCAGAATGCTATTTATTCTGATTGTAGAACTCCATGCAATACATGGTTAAGAAAAGGATCTGATAATTTTTTCTTGGCAGTTGGAAAGTGAGTCTAAATCGTCAAAATTTTTAAATACCGAAAGGTACTTCTACCTTGATGTTCATTGTCTCTTGGGTCATGGGATGAAGAAATTCAACCTGTTGCGCATGTAAACAGAGTCGTTCTGAAGGGGTGCCGTATAAATTGTCTCCCACAATGGGCGCATGTAGCCCTAGTTTATATGCACAGTGTACCCGCAATTGATGCGAACGCCCCGTTATGGGATTCAATTTGATCAAGGTTTGGGAGGTGGTCTTTTTTATGACCTCATATCGTGTCAAAGCAGGTTTGCCGTGTTCATAATTTACCATTTGCATGGGTCTGTTATTGATATCCAGGATAAGGGGAAGTGCAATCTCCCCAGTGTTTTCTTCAATAGGTTTTTCTAGAAGTGCAAAATAGGTTTTGTGAATGGTACGCTCCAAGAATTGTTGTTGTAACAGTTTGTGCGCTTTTTTGGATAGGGCAACGATCATAACTCCAGAGGTGTCCTGATCCAGGCGATGTACGATCATTGGGCCGTTAGCGTTGGGGTATTGTTCCAGAATGCGCGATTTGACGGAATCTTTGATGTACCTGCCTGGGACGGACAACATGCCAGTGGGTTTGTTTACGACCACCAAATGTTCGTCCTCAAAAAGAATTTCCAGTTTCTTTCCCGCGCCAAAATTTTCCAGCAAGGGGTTAGGTTTTACAGGAATTCCTTTGAGCATATGTGCCAGAATAGGTCGGCATTTACCTTTACAGGCCGGGTAAAATTTGCCATGTTCCCGTATTTCCGAATTGGGAGATGGTCCCCACCAAAACTCGGCTAGTGCCACAGGTTTCATTTCTTGCTTAAAGGCGTATTGAAACAGTTTTGGAGCAGCACATTCTCCTGCTCCGGCCGGTGGTACATCCACCCCAAAATCGGTAAATACCGTTTTGACGGATTTGCCCTCTCCTTCCCCGTTCAAAAAAATGAATGACTTGAAAATGGCGTCCTGCAGCTCGGTGGATTTGGTTTTACGTAGGGTTTTGAGCGCTTCAATTTGTTCTGCGAATTTCCTATATGCAGCCAAGGCTTTTTCCAACCGCAAGTTCTCGGAACGGGTAAAACGTCTCAGGTCCATTCCTGCGTTGGTGCCTTGCTTTGTCAACTCTTCCAAGAGTTCTTGGCGTTCTTTTTCTGGAAGGTAAATTGACTCTTGTCTAAGTCTGGCACGTTCCGATTTGCTTTTTTTTGCCGCTTTCTTGGCCGCCAGAATATTTTCTTTAGTCTCTTTGGTTATCTTTTTTAGGTGTTGCTCGGCACTGATGAATCCATCACTTTCTTCCAACGCTTTAACCTCTTTGTTAATGGTGTTGATAGCGGCCATTTCTGGAAAGTTACCTCCTTTGGGCAATTGATGAACAGGAGGTACAAAAGGGAGTGTTTCCAACTCAGGTTGCAGCTCACCCGAATAAGCACTGAGGTAGCCAAGCACTCCGTTTTTGGTCTGTACCACTAGAACCCCTAACATACGTCCTGTGGGTTGATTCACCAATTCCGGCAAATTTTGATGCAATCTATTTTGAAGGTCTTTCGCCGCTTTCTTGGCTATGGCAATGGGCGTATAAAAATGGGGATATTCAAATGAATCAGGTATCGGGTCCTCCTCATTCGTTTTCAAATAAACTATTCTGGATTTCTTTAATGGCGAGCCAGTTGTCAATACCCTTTTATTTTCTAAGCTTTAACGGTAGTCCCATCAAAACTTGATTCTCCATGCAAATTTACCACTTAGAACCCTTTGTTCAACTGGCCGTTGTTCCAAATTCCCTTTTGTAAAATTTTGTGTTCCTTGTTGTAGTAGATGCCCATACCTTGACGTTTTCCTTGTGAGAAATCCCCCAGATAATAGTCCCCGCTGGGTTTATAGAATTCTTGGCCATAACCGGTATGCTGCTCATTTACTATGGTTCCGATATGTGCCAATCCCGATTTCCAAGAATAAGCCCCAACACGGTCTCTTTGGCCATTGGTAAAAAACCCAACGTAGCTATCACCATTGTTGAATTTATAATACCCAAACCCATTATTACAATCACCCACACAGTTTCCCCTTGCTATTTTGTTCTTATAGTCATTGGTAAGTAGATCTTGAACCAGTTTCCCCTTTTCAAATCTACCTGCCTGTAGAATTTCCCCGCCGTTCTTTACATATCCATATCCATTTTGAAAGCCCTTTTCCCATTGCCCAATGTAATAGTTCTTACTGTTGATCCATGTGTATATGCCAAATCCATCCCTAAGACCATTTACAAAGTTTCCTTGATAGTATCCTGAATTGTCTTTGTAGAACATGGTTCCCTGTCCATGCGGCTTTCCATCCTTAAAGAACCCCTCCACCGTATAGGTTTTATGATCAATTTTACCAAAACCGTTGGCGCAATCACCGGAAAGGCATTTTGAAGGATATGTATTGGTTTGGGCTGTCTGGGTAGTTTCACTGGTCTTGTTGCGTAAGGAGGTGATTCCTTTCAAGAATTCCATGGATTTTGACATTAAAATGGGGTCACTTAGTTTTGGTAGTCCGTCCAATTTTTCTTGGTTGGCCAAATACGCCATTTCCGGGGTGTTGGGTACAGTGCTTCCGGTCACTGTGCCATCCATATAGGTGATGGTCCGGTATTTGACCTCATCAATGTGCCATTTATATTTATTATCGGTAAAGTTCGATGCTTTCAGCTTTGTCCGTTCAATCCAGTTTCCACGTTCATCATAGGTGTATTTGTACAAGATATTCTCCCATATTTCTGACATACCCAATTCCTCTTCCAATACCTTTTTGTCATTGTATTTAAAATAACGTATATCCTTTTGATTATAGGATTCGTTTAGTTTTAGTCCATCGTAGGTGTAATTACTGGAGTAGAACACCGTGGCCTCTCCGTTGTTTGATTCTGCAAGTTCATATATGATCACATATTTTTTGTACTTGAAGATTGCCCCGTACTTTAAACCTCCAAGAACAATGTACTGCCCTTTATCGTTTTTCACGGATTCCGGTAGGTCGTCCGAAATAACACCAATAGGTGTTGTATAGATGTAAAGTTTTTTGTCGAGGCCTTCTTGCTCGTCGGATGCATTGAATTTTTTCTCAATGGCCTGTGCACCATCTTCAAGGTATCCATAGGATGTCCGTGTTTCGTAATGGTTATCCAAGTAAAGCTTGTCTTCCATCAGATAGCCTTCGGAATTGAACAGAAGTTCGTTTTTTTCACTGTACAAATGATTTCCAATTGCATGATATTTGATGATGGCCATTTCTTTTACTTGACCATTGGACATATCATAGTTACTCAGGTGCAGTTTTTGGGAAAATCCGCAATATTGAAAAAGCAAGGCAACCGGTAAAAGGAAGATTACAGAAATTTTTTGGGAGAAGGTGTCGGTTTTCATCTTTTAGGATGGATTGGTTCCTAACAAAACTATCCGTATGCCATGCTATGGCGCAATAGGACAATTGCCCTATTGTAAGGATTATGGCAGGTTCTAATTTTGGTCCCATCAAATCAAATAGGAGTTATGGTCTTAAAAAGTGCCTTTAAGCACAGGGCCCAGACCAAGGATCAAGAGTAAACTACATTCAATGCCAGTACACGAAACATTGCCCTTGCAACCTGAGGATAAGCTCAAGCTCCGGCGCCAATTGTATGCCATGCTTATGTTTCCAATTGTGGTCATTGGGATATTTTGGGTATTTCTATCATTTATGTTCAACTCAGGTTTTGCCGATGATTCCTTTGGAATTTATATGATGATGGCGTTCTCGGTGCTATTTTTTGGTGTCATCGTCTATATGATCTCGTCCACTGCAATCGATTTGAAACGAGGATCAAAGACACGGGTGACCGGCAAGATAACGGACAAAAGGATGCATTGGTCCACCACGGGGGACAGACCAGGTTATGGCCACAAAAAAAGGTCCCATACCAGAAGGTCTTACTATCTATATATTGATGGGAATGAGTTTTCGGTAGAGTACCCTTATTATTCCCAAGCAAGAATTGGAACAACGGTGCAGTTGGATCGCGCACCCAAGTCGGGGACCACTCTTGGCCTTGAAGTGGTCGGTCAGCTTGATGATGGCGATTCGGAACCATCGGAAAATGATGGAGAAAGCCACTTGGAAAAACATGTGCCCCATGCCCGATATACCCAAAGGGACCATGAGGCGTTGAAGCGGATGTGGAAGACTGGGATAAAAGCCCGTTTTGTTAGGTCCAGCCCCTTTATGGTAATCAGCTTTATGCTGATACTAAGTGGTTTTTGGAGTTTTGTGGTGGTGCTTTTTCCATTATGGGTGGTTCCGTTGTACCAAGGGATTAAATTGTATAGATCATACAGGAACTTTATAAAGAACAAGGATGGTTCATACAAACGAGGCGTGGCCACCATTGTTGAGGATAAATATGCCCGGACGTCCAATCGGTATTCAAGTTCAAATCGAGTTGTACTTACCGCCGGACCCCTTGTGGTGGATACGGCTCTGTACGATAAACTTTCGGTTGGCGATAAGGTAATCCTGTACAAGACCCAATATGGCAATCAGCCGTTGAGCTTGGTGCTCACCAACGGTGAGGAGGTTCATCTGGTTTAGATGTTGAATGGATATTCCACCAATGGATTAAAATTAAAATATGTTTGGTAGTGTTTTATTGTTGATGGCAATGACCGGGCCAATGGTGCTGTTGGCAACGATTCTCCACTTTCTTTTCCCGGATAAAAGTGTGAACAAATTGCATCAATGGATTCCGCCTGCCATAACAGCAATTTCAGTTTGGTCTCTTTGTACGTGCTGGCTCTGGTTTTACCTTTTTAATCTTTATGTCACTCTGCCGGCGTTCTCTTTGGCTGTGGTGCTGCATATGTATGCCATTCGTAAAAAATTGAATCCAAAATTAAAGCGTGTAAATTCCGCTCTTCTGATTGCCACTTTGATCATGGGTTTTATAAGCTTTGTCTATTTTGATATTTGAGTATGGCTTCGTGATCATATTACGACAATTGCCCTATTGAGTTTCAGATTATTGCAAGCTAGGTTTGTTCCAAACTTTAAACCAATACTATGAAACGTATCAATGTATCCCTATTGTCTTTTTTGTTGATCCTATTATGCGCTTTTCCTGCAGCCAATGCACAAAATGTCAAGGATTTCAAAGTAAAGATGCTGGGTCCCGCCAATTTGAACTTTAGAAAAAGTCCAAAACGAATTGTCATCTCCGATTTTCAAGTCAACTTTCAAACCGCCTTGCAATTGGAGGATAAGAAAAAAGGGGGCAAAATGTGGCGAGGAGGATTAAAGGGAGATGCAAAGGCATCGTTGACCCTGGTACTCGATGGACTTAATATTGACGACCTTCAACAACTTACCGATAAACTTTTTGAAGAGTACAAGGCGGACCTTGTTGCCAAAGGATTTGAAATAGCTCCCATTGAAGAATTATGGAACCATTCCGCCTATGAGAAAAACCGTGAAAAACGATGGGACTTAAGATCAGGTCAAGGTGGGGAAAAAGGAGATGAGTTCGGGGCCATTGTAATGCGTCCCACCGGGCAAAAATTCATTGTGAACAAGCAATCCATGGAAAATAAGAAGACCGGCCCCTTGAAAATTGCCAATTATGAGGAACAGGTTGAAATGAAGGTGTCCAATCAAAAAACTGATTTTATATTCAATAAGGTGGTGTTGAACGTGCTGGCATTCGATAATGCATTGAGCGAAACAACAAGGGCCTTGAACAGACATGCCGGATATGCACAAGTAAAGGCAGAGACTGATTTTAAGATTGATGAATCCAGCTTCAATAGGTTCAATATTGGTCAAATGATCGTTCGCGGTGGTGTTGAGGTGGATGGCGTTCTTGAAAAGCAAAAATTTGATGCCTCACAGGGAGCCGATGTGGACAGGCGCGGAACGGATGCCGGGGTCTTCCACGTATGGAGGGTAGAGGATAAGGAAGACATCAATGTGTCCGTTGTAAAATGCGACCCGGAAAAATATAAGAAAGGTGCCGAAATGGCCATTGGTTCCTTTTTGGATGCCACCATTCAGAAGTTGGTGGATAAAGCCAATTGAGATTTATAACAAGTTCCCCCTAAAATTTTATGTGCAAAAGGTAAGATCATAACCTCAATTGGTTTAGTTTTAAGAACCAACCATTTTTTTGACAATGACCACTTTTCAGAAGATTCCAATCGCCATTTTTCTTTTTCTCTTTTTTTCCTCGCAATCCATAATGGCACAGGATATTCAACAAGCCATCGATGCCTTGAAGGATACCCTACAACTCAAGAAGGGCGAGGATAGGGTTCTTGTGTTAAAAGATATCGGAATGAAGTTTCGTTCCGTAGATAGGGACAGTGCCCGACATTACATGGATAAGGCTTATCAGCAGGCAGAAACCAGTGATGACGATTATTATAGGGCAAGGATATGGGTTGCTTATGGGGTACTTTCCCAAGATGAAGGCAGGCCTAAAGAAGCATTGGATTTTCACTTGAAGGCGAAACCAATTTTAGAAACCTCCAAGGATTATTCTGTTTTGGGAAGTCTTTACACAAATATGGGCAATGCATATGAGGCATTATCTGAATTTGACAAGGCTGTGGACTTTCAATTAAAGGCATTGGAAAACTATGAAGCAGGAAAGGATAGTCTATGGATTGCTGGGTCATATTTAAATCTTGGAAACAGATTTAAGCTGATTGAAGAACCCGACCTTTCTTTGGAATACTATCTCAAAGCATTGGAAATTTACAAGGGGATGGGCAACGAATATATGGTGACTACCAGTAATAATAGTGTGGCATCGGCTTATATTGTAAAAAAGGAATATGATGCAGCATTTGAATATGCAAAAAAAGCATTCGACGGCTTTGAATCTATGGGAGCAAGATTGGATCAAGCCTACCCTGTAACCAACATGGCCTTGGCGAGCTGGGGACTTGAAAATTTTGAAGAAGCAGAGCAATACTATATTCAGGCCATTGCCCTTCAAAAGGAAAGAGGTGAGCGCTTGGCTTTGTTGTTCTTGAAGAATGACCTTGCCAATGTACTCCTCAAACAGGGAAAGGAGAACAGAGCTGAAGCATTGGCATTGGCCACTTATAAAGAAGCGGATCAAATGGATTTTATTCCGGCCATTGATGCACTATCAAAAACCTTATCCTTGATCTATGAAGAAAAAGTGGACTTTAAAAAAGCCTATGAATACCATCAAAAACACAAGGCGGCTAGAGACAGCCTGTATTTTTCCGAAAAATCGAGGGAAGTACTTAATCTAAAGGAAAAATACGAGTCCGAACAGAAGGAAAACGAGATTCTACGCCAACAGAACGAGCTTGTGGAAAGCGAACTGTCCATAAAAAAACGCAACAATATGCTGATGGGTAGCGGTGGTCTATTGGCCATACTGTTGATCGCGGGATTTGTAATGTTCAGGGAACAGAAAATAAAGGCAAAGAACTTTGCAAGGGAGACCGCTCTGGAAAAGGCCATGGCAGAGGCCCGGGCACAGGAAGACCTGAAGGAACAACGCCTGCGCATTGCCCGTGACCTGCATGACAATATCGGGTCCCAACTCACATACCTAACATCAATTACCGATTCGGCCAAACGGGGCATTGATAAAGGGGAAGTTTTCCTTATGGAAAAGCTCACCCAAATGAAACAGTTTTCATTGGTCACCATCTCCGAGCTTCGGGATACCATTTGGGCCATGAACAAGGACGAGATCAGCTTGGAAGATATAAAGGAACGAACCCAGCAATTGGCGGCAACCGTTCATGAAGCCACGGATGACAAAGTCAAGGTGAATATCAAGGGAAGCCCGATCAACAAGGTGCTCAATGCGTTTGTGGGGATGAATCTTTTTAGGATTGTTCAGGAATCCGTGAACAATGCCGTGAAACACTCGGACAGCGATCAGATTGATATAAGATTTGAAGAGTTGGACAACAGGGTGCAAATTGTCATTGAAGACTTTGGGAAGGGATTTGATACCTCAGGGGAGTCAACCGGGAACGGACTTCATATTATGAGGAATCGGGCTCAAAAGGCGGGCATTGATTTTGATCAAGAAAGTATACTCGGCAAAGGAACCAAGGTAACTTTGCAGGTAAGGGCATAATTCTTAACACTAAAATAGTAGACCATGAGCAAAATCAAACTGGCCATAGTGGACGACAATACGTTCTTGGCTCGTGCCATTAAAGAAAAATTGGTCGATTTTGAGGAATTGGACATCAAGTACATGGTCTTCAACGGTAGTGAACTACTTGCCAAACTGGAAAAGAGCCATAACCTTGATTTGGTGCTCATGGATATAGAAATGCCTGTTTTGGACGGAATTGAAACCGTTCGCATCGTAAAACAGAAATATCCCCATATCAAAGTACTCATGCTAACGGTTTTTGACAATGATGAGAATATTTTCAATGCCATCCAGGCCGGTGCAGACGGTTATTTGTTGAAGGAAATAGAAGCCGATAAATTGTACAATGCCATTACCGAGACCATTGAGGGCGGGGCGGCCATGAGCCCTTCCATTGCCGTAAAGACATTAAAGTTGTTGCGATATCCCGAACGGCAGGAGTCACTGTCAGCGAAGGAAGAAGCAATTGAACTCAGTGCACGGGAGCAGGAGGTATTGGAACAATTGGCCGAAGGGTTAAGCTATACCGTGATTGCCAAAAACCTATACCTCTCACCAAGTACGGTACGAAAGCATATAGAGAACATTTATAAAAAACTACAAGTGCACAACAAGCTCGAAGCGGTACAAAAGGCAAGGAGGCAAAGTTTGATTTAAGTTAAATCAGGATTTATTTAAGTTCCAATTTTTCGGTTTTTAATTTTGAGCCTACTATTTTCTCATAAGCCGCTTTCATCTCGGCCAATTTCTCGGGATGACTTTTAGCCAAGTTGTGCTGCTGACCCAAGTCTTCTTTGAGGTTGTACAATTGATATTCCGGGTCATTCCCTATTTCAATGTTCACGGTTTTGATGATTGCTGGTCCGTCATAAGGAGGAATCATGGCCCAATCCCCTTTTCTAAATGCAGTTCGGGTGGAGGCCTCTATAATGAGTTCATCCCGACCGTTGGTGCTTTTTCCCATCAATACATCCAACAAATCTTGACTGTCTTGAGTCGTGGCATCACTGTTCACCAATGCAGCCAGTGAAGCCAAAAGGTCTACCTGGCTTACCATCGCATCCGAAGTGCCTGGGCTGATCTTTCCTTTCCAATAGGTGATAAAGGGTACACGGGTACCTGCTTCGAACAAACTGTATTTTCCACCACGTAGGGGACCGGCGGGTTTATGGTCACCCAGCTTCTCCACGGAATCGTCATAATATCCATCGTTGACCACAGGGCCATTGTCGCTTGAAAATACGATCAAGGTGTTCTCCAGCAACCCTTCTTCTTCCAAGGTTTTTACAAACTCACCCACACACCAATCGGCCTCCACGATCACATCACCTCGGGGTCCCATGCCACTAGATCCCACAAAACGAGGATGTGGGGTTCTGGGTACATGGGGCTGTTGAAGGGCATAATACAGGAAAAAGGGTTGGTCTTTCTTCTCTTTTACAAATCGTTTGGCTTCGGCCAAAAAAGTATCGGCCATATCCTCGTCCACCCATTTGGCAGCCTCGCCACCTTTCATGAAACCGATTCGGGAAATGCCGTTCACAATGCTGTTGTCATGCCCGTGGTGCCATTTCATTTTCAACAACTCTGGGTTGTCCTTGCCCGTGGGTTCACCCGGGAAGTTGTTTTGATAATCAATTTGTATGGGGTCGTTGGGGTCAAGATTATCTACTTTCCCATTTTCAATATATACTGTGGGCACCCGATCTTGGGTAGCTGCCATGATATAGCTATGGTCAAAGCCCACCTCGTTGGGCCCGGGACTGATGGCTTGGTTCCAATCCACATGTCCACTGCCAAGTCCCAAATGCCATTTCCCAACAATCCCCGTAGTGTAGCCTTGTTGTTTCAGCACCTTGGGAAGGGTGGTTTGGGTGGTGTCAATGATCAAGGGGGCGGTGCCCGGCAAGATTTTGGCACTTTTGTTCCGCCAAGGATAGGACCCGGTCAACAGGGCATATCGGCTGGGGGTACAGGTGGCCGAAGTGGCATATCCGTTCGTAAAGCGCATCCCATTATTGGCCAAATGGTCTAGATTGGGTGTTTGCAGTTCGGTGGCACCATACGCTCCCAACTCTCCATAGCCCAAATCATCGGCATAGATGATCACGATATTGGGCAGGGACGCTTGCTCCTCCGGCTCGGTCTGATCTTTCTTTTCGGTCTTACAGGCAAAAACCAATAGGGTCAGTGCAAAAAAAAGGGTTCTGGCAATGTACATTACAGTGGTTTTGTTGGGTTGATGGAATTGCAATCTAAGGAAAAGAGTGCAATTTTTAGGGAAGCATTTGGACAATTGCGGAATTGTGTCAATCCTCGAAAGAAGCATTGAAAAAATCACCTAAGGATATTTCAAAATACTGACAGAGCTTTTTTAGGGTTGAAAGTTGAATGTCTCGCTTGCCTTGTTCAATTCTTGAAAATTGAATTCCCGTATCATGTAGGGCTTCTTCTTGTGTAACTCCTTTGATTCCTCTTAACTCTTTGACCCTTTTTGCCAGATTTACAAGCAATTGCTCTTTGCTTTGTTCCATTTTACAAACCCATATTTGGAACAATATAGGGATTCCAATTCCTTCATCATATTATGGTTCCACAGTCAATATGGCCCTTAGTCTAATGTCATTGGAAGAACTGCCGATCATTATTCTAAAATTGCCCGGTTCCACTACGCGTTCCATACCTTCGTTCAACATGGTCAACATTTCTGGGGTTATTTCAAAGGACAGCTCCTTGGTTTCCCCTTTTTTCAAATGGACCCGTTGAAATCCTTTCAACTCCATGATCGGACGCGCCACGGAGGCCAAAATGTCCCTGAGATAGAGTTGTACCACCTCGTCACCATCCAATTCCCCCGTATTGGTGACCTTAAACCGGACAGTTGTGGTCTGGTCCTTGGAAATGCTCGGGGCATCAATTTGTATGTCCTCATAGGCAAAGGTGGTATAGCTTAGACCATATCCAAAGGGGAAAAGTGGTTTTCCGGTCAGGTTGATATAGTCATCGCCCCTTCCGGTAGGTTTATGGTTGTAATACAGCGGTAGTTGCGCTTCATGTACCGGAAAGGTAATGGGCAGCCTTCCAGCGGGGTTGTAGTCGCCAAAAAGCACATCGGCGATGGCATCGCCCCCAGCGTCACCGGGATACCATACGTCTAGAATGGAGGGGACATCATCAATCCAACGGTCCATGGTGATGGCGCTGCCACCCACCAAAACCACTACCATGGGTTTTCCGGTCTTGGCCACACTTTGGATTAATTCTTCTTGATGGCCGGGAAGGGATAGATAAGCCCTGTCCCTGAACTCTCCTTCCTCGATACCCACAGTGACAATGGCCACGTCGCTTTTTTGGGCAGTGGCCACGGCTTGTTGTATCTGTTGTTTCCAATCGTTTTCAACGCCCACATCCCACAATAGTTTGAACCACACATTGCCCACGGTCTCAAAAAATTCAACCTTGAGATCATATTCCTTTCCTTTTTCAAAGCGATAGTCTTGGGTAATGGTCCTGACAGTTTGCTTGGTCCAATTGTCCACCACCAGTTCGCCATTGATGTATACTCGATATCCATCGTTGCCCTTGATGCCAATTTTAAAAGTGCCTGTCTCGGGGGCTTTGAGTTTTCCGGTCCATCGCGCGGAATAGAAATCATAATTGATTTTCTCCTGATCGGGGGAAAACAAGGTCCATCTAAAATCAATCACTGGGTCAACTCGAGTAAGTGCAGGTTCGCCTTCAAGGGTGATGTTGTTGAAATATTCTGCCTGTAACCCTGCCTTTTGCTCCCCACCTTCATAATGGTACAATTGTTCCCTGGGGATGGTCACATAAGTGGTGGATTCCCTTCCGGGTCCAGCCGCATAGTTGATCGCTACGTTTTCACCCAACTTGGTCTTGAGGCCTTCCAAAATGCTCACGGGCTTGTTTCCGGGTCCGGAGTAGCCCCCCAGTCTTGCTTCTTCGGCATCCGTGCCTATCACAGCCACAGATTTGACCGTTTTGGAGAGGGGAAGGGTCTGGTCATCATTTTTCAACAGGACCATGGATTCCAAGGAAGCTTTCTTGGCCAACTCCCGATTCCCTTCTGTGCCGTTCCATTTATCCGCTTCTTCTGGGTCTACATACGGGTTTTCAAACAGCCCCAATTTAAACTTGGCGCGTAGTACCCTTCTCACGGCCTCATCTATGGCAGCTTCATTGATCATTCCTTTTTCAAAAGCTTCGTAAAAAAGGGTGTAGTGGTCGTAGGAGGTCTGAAAAATCACATCCAATCCATCTTCTATGGCCTGTTGGGTGGATTCCGCATAATCCTTTGCGGTAAAGTGAAGCACATTGGCCCCACCCGTGGCACCGGCATCGGAAATCACAAAACCATCAAAGCCCCATTCCTTTTTTAGTTTTTGGTTGAGCAACCAGTCGTTGGCAGTGCACTGTCGTCCATCAAAGGAATTGTAAGAAGTCATCACGGACCAGGCGTTGGCTTTTTGGAAACTGGCCTTAAAAGCAGGAAAATATATTTCCTCCATGAGTCTTTCATTAAAATGGATGGGGTAACTGTCGCGTCCGCCGTCACCCACATTGGCCACAAAATGCTTGGGGGTGGTGAGCACACCGGCCTTTTCAAATTGTGAAATAAAGGAGACTCCCATTTGTGTGGTCAGGAAAGGGTCCTCGCCATAGGTTTCCTCGGTTCTTCCCCAGCGAACATCACGGGCAATGTTGAGCACAGGAGATAGGATTTGCCGAATCCCCCTAGTTTTGGTCTCCATGGTAATGGCCTTACCTACATCGGCAACAAGGAGGGTATCCCAAGTGGCTGCCAAAGCGATGGACTGGGGAAAGGCCGTAGCGCCTTCCCGAACCAAACCGTGCAACGCTTCATCAAAAGCAATGATGGGAATGCCCAATCGGGTTTCTTCCACAAAGTATTTTTGGATTTCATTGATCAAAACAGCGGTTTGTTCCGCGGTGCCCCCGCCGGAATAATCCAACAATTGCTCCGCCTCATTTCCCGATTTTCCCTTGGTAGCCACCTGAAACCCAAAGATGCCGTGCTTGTAACGTTCCTTTCCATCTGATAGGTCTCCGGGAATCATGAACAACTGCCAGAATTTTTCTTCCAGGGTCATTCTTGGTAATAGATCATCAACCCTTTCCTCTATGGGCAAATCCGGATTTTTATAGTCCAATTGGTCTTCTTTTTGGCAAGAAAAGAGGAGAACGGTCAAAACCACCATGGCCATGCACAGGGTTTTGCAGGGGAGCACTATTGTTTTCATTGTAAAGTGTTTGGTTTAGTTGTAAAGAGGGGTTAAGGACCGCCCCTTGGGTCATAAATGTATGGTATTTTCCGGGAATGGACCCAAAGTGTTTGTCCATGGCCCTTTCTTATTTCTTCCTTACCTTAGTGAAAACTTCCAGCATATATGGAGACCAAAGTCAAGAACGTATTTGTGGATGGGGCCATTTCCCCAGAGTTTATTGCCCAATCCATAGCAAAACACCAATCCAAGACCCAGATTGGGGCACATGATATTTTTCTGGGACAGGTACGTGCCGATGAGATTGATGGCAAAACCGTTTCGGCCATTGATTATTCTGCCTATGAGGATATGGCCAATCAAAAATTCCATGAAATCCGGGAGAGTACTTTTTCAAAGTTTGAAATTACCTGCATGCATATTTACCATAGCAAGGGTAAGGTGAATACAGGTGAAATTTGCCTTTTTGTGTTTGTGTCTTCCCCCCACAGGCGGGTGGCGTTTGAAGCGTTGGAGTATGTGGTAGAGGAAATCAAGGCACACGTCCCAGTATTTGGAAAGGAGCTGTTTGGGGATGATTCCTATCAATGGAAAGTCAATAGATAACTTATGGTAGACATTACTCAAAAACAATCCACCCATAGAACTGCCGTGGCGCAGGCAGTGGTTAAAGTCGGGGATATGGCCACCATCGAGGCCATTAAAAATGGAACGGTTCCCAAAGGTGATGTGCTCTCCATGAGCAAGGCCGCTGGTTTTCTGGGCGTAAAAAAAACTTCGGATCTACTTCCGGATTGCCATCCTCTCCCCGTGGAGTATTGCGGCATTGATTATGAAATGGAGGGGTTGGAGATCAAGATCATCATCTCCGTAAAGACCTTTTATAAGACGGGGGTAGAGGTGGAGGCCATGCATGGTGCCAGTGTTGTGGCCCTTACCATGTATGATATGTTGAAGCCCATTGACAAAAATGTGGAAATCCACCACATAAAATTATTGAAAAAGACAGGCGGTAAGTCAGATATTGATAAGTTGTGATTTTTTCAATTTTTTTTCCCAACCAAACACTTTTATTCTAATTTTAGATGGATTAGATGATAAGCCAAACACCATGAACAACCTCAAACGCGTAATTGTCGATTTTAAGAAATTGACTCCGGAAGTCTTGAAACTTTTGGTGGAAAAATACCCCGATGGCTATGGAGATAACGATGTGATCAATTTTCGGAATTTAAAAGGTGAATTGATCGAAGCCGTTGAGGTGTCCACGGACGACACCAAATATTTGGTGAAGATAAGTTCCAAATTGGAGCATACCATGGCCAATTTTGATGAGGATGAGGATGACGATGATACATCAGATTTGGATAGTAGGGAAATGGACAAACTCCCGGATGATGACGATGATTTTTCCGATTCCGAGGAGGAAGAATAATTTCACCCCTTTTTTAGGTTTTCCAACATCTCAACCGTGGTTTGGTCCAAATTGAACCCAGGTTGCCAACCCCAGTCTTTTCGCGCTGCTGTATCATCAATGCTGCTAGGCCATGAATCTGCAATTTGCTGCCTAAAATCAGGAGCGTAGCTTATGGTGAAATCCGGAATGTGTTTTTGGATGCTTTTGGCCACCTCATTGGGTGTGAAACTCATGCTGCCCAAATTATAGGAGGATCGTATGGTGAGATTTTCAGCAGGACTTTCCATCAAACTAATAGTGGCCCTAATGGCATCATCCATATACATCATGGGAAGTCGGGTCTCTTTATCCAAAAAACTTTGATAGGAACCTTTTTTTAGGGCTTCGTGATATATCTCCACGGCGTAGTCGGTGGTTCCGCCACCGGGCATGGTCTTCCAACTGATCAATCCTGGATAGCGCACGCTACGCACATCCACCCCGAATTTTTTAAAATAATATTCGCACCAACGTTCCCCGGATTGCTTGCTTATGCCGTAAACCGTACTGGGTTCCATAATGGTGTTCTGCGGGGTGTCATTCTTTGGGGTGTTGGGTCCAAAAACAGCTATGCTGGAGGGCCAGAAGACCTTGGAAATCTTACCTTCCCGAGCTAGGTTCAAGATGTTGAACAGGGAGCCCATGTTCAGGTTCCAGGCCCGCATCGGGAATTTCTCCGCTGTGGCACTCAACATGGCGGCCATTAAATACACCTCATCTATTTCATAATGCATTACCACATCTTCTATGGCTTCATAGTTTGTGGCGTCCAAAAGCTCAAAGGGACCTGATTGCATCAAGCCATCGTTACCTTCCCGGATATCACTGGCTATGACACTTTCCCTACCATATTTGTCCCTGAGTTCCATGGTAAGTTCCGTCCCAATTTGTCCACAAGCACCTAGAATGAGAATGGGCTTTTGCATTTAATTTGAAGTTAATTGCGTTCAGGGGTAAAGATAGCCTTTATTAAAATTTGTACATTCGCTTATGCGAAAATTGTTATGGATGTCCATGGTTTTTACGGTCTTATGGAGCTGTAAAAAAACCGAAGCGGTTACAGAGGAGCCGGAAAGTGAGGTGCTTGTTTTCAACTACCAAAAACTGCCGACCAAGTTGACCTTGAACCCAGAGGCGACCACTATTGTGGAATCATGGGAAGAATTTAAGGCACTGACCGCAAGCATAGATGTATTGTACCGGGCAACCAACAATGAAGATCTCAGCTTGGCCATTGACGACCTTATCGAGAAGGAGAAACTCATGGCAGGGGGAACTTATCCCGAATTGTTCAATGCCTTTCAGGTGAAAAGTAGACAACAAGTGCTCAGGACCTATTTGTACAAGGTAAAATCCAAGATCTTGGAAAACCAGGAAACCACGGAGCCTACCATTGAAATGATGGAAGCCTATAATGCCCTTCGAAAGCAATTGAATATCATTGTGAACAGTCAGTTGGACAAAAATCTAATATTGGATGAAAAATAAAATTTGTTGCCTGCTGGTTTTTGTGGCGTTGACCACAACGGCCCAAACCACTGAAAAGGAAAAAATCGGAAAGGTATTGGATAGTTGGCATATGGCAGCTTCCGATGCTGATTTTGATGCCTACTTTGGGAAAATGACCCGAGATGCGGTGTTTATAGGTACGGACGCTACCGAAAATTGGCAGAACGAAGAGTTCAAAGCCTTTTCCAAGCCCTATTTTGATCGTGGCAAAGCGTGGAGTTTTACGGCGGTACAGCGTAATATCTACCTTAACGCAACCAAGGATTTTGCTTGGTTTGATGAATTGTTGGATACCCAGATGAAACTGTGCCGGGGTTCCGGGGTGCTCAAAAAAGAAAATGGGCAATGGAAGATTGCCCATTATGTACTTTCAATTGCCGTTCCCAACGAAAATGTGGATGAATTGATCGAAATGAAGGAAAAAAAGGATGATCAGTTGCTGCTTGAACTAAGGAAGCAACAATAATCGTCTACTCTTGACCTTCGGGTTTTTCTTTTCGGGACTCCAAGGCCTGCTTGCTCAAACTGGCCAAATTGAAGTTTGGTTCAAGTTTCAAGGCCTCGTCCATGGCCGCAATGGCCGCATCAATGTTGTTTTGGTCCAAATTAAAGGTCAATAGGCCCTTCAAATGATAAAAAGCGGCTTTTAAGGGAACCTCATAAGGCTGTTGTCTTTCGTAGAAAGCATATTTCATATCATCTTGGGCATTGGCAATCCCATATTCTATATTGGTGCCTGCCCCGGCCGTATCCCCTGTTTGTATCTTAAGATCGGCCAATTCATAGGCCAAATAGGGAGATGGGTCTCTTTTGAAGAGTGCTTCAAACTGTTCCAATGCTCTTTTGGGTTGGTTCAAGGCCTTTAGTGAAACTGCCTTTACTTGAATCGCCAAGTCAGAATCGGAATCGTTCTTCTCTATTCCAATGGTATTCAGGGCTTGTAGGTGCTGCCCATTGTTCATATAGATAAAAGACAGGGTGTCCCTTCTTTCTTGGGAAGGGGCAAGTACGTTCAAATGGGTCAGTGCTCCAATAACGCCCACAACATCGCCCTGCAAGCGCATTTCGTTGTAATATGCCTGGTAGTGCTCCAAAAGTTCATTCTTGGATTGGGCCATGGCACCAAAACCAAGGAACAATAGCAATAGAGGTAAAGTCTTTTTCATTGATCTTCAAATTAGTGCGCCAAAACTAAAAAAATTATCGGAACAAAGCTGTTAATAAAATGTCATAAGGAGATTAGGTAAGGATAGAGGTGGTAAACCTATGGGATTTGTTCAAGAAATTAGTGCTAAGCACCACTTTGCCCTCTTGTTCCGAAGGATTATCAAGATAGTTGGGAGGCGTAATCCCTCTTTTCTTGGCTTCATCCGCATAGTAATCCATTTTTTTTGGGTGCAACGGATATACGCCATTAAAGATCTCGCCCCAATATTGATTTTGGATGATGGTGGTTATCATGTGGATGCAATCCTCCAGATGGATGAGATTAACGGGGTCGTGTCCATTCGAAAGATCCTGTTTGCTGGAAAGCATGGTAACCGGATGGCGATCAGGTCCGATGAGACCACCAAATCGTATGACCGTAGTCTGTAGGTTGGGGTCTCCCATAAAGCGTTGTTCGCAGACCAACAATTGCTTGCCCGACTCCGTATTGGGTTGTGGAGGGGTCTGTTCGGTAACCTCCCCTTCGATAGATCCGTATACGGATGTACTGCTGATAAAAATAAGCTTTGAAACCCCACTCTTTTTGATTTCGGTGTGCACCAACTTCATTTTCTCCACAAAGCTTTCTGCATTTTTGCCACGCAGCCTTGGAGGCACATTAATGATCAAAATGTCGATGTCCCGCAAAAATCCAGCCACATCACCCTGAAGCTCCGTTTCCGATAATGTAATCAGAAACGGGCGTATCCCTTCTTTATAAAGTTGGGGCAGCTTCTCCTTTGAGGTGGTGGAACCATGAACTATATGGGAGTTTTTCACCAATCGTTTGGCCAAGGGGAATCCCAACCAACCACAACCCAAAACGCCTATGTTATCAGTCAAATCGTAATGTTTTGATGGTCAATATGGCATCGTTCAACACAAAGGGCATTGGGATGCTGGTCTCAGGTCTTTTTGGAACACTGAAATCGGGATGGGTCAACAGGTCGTTGGAAGCTTCGTAAAAGGATAGTTCCAACACCGAATCCTTTGGAAATTGCATCTCTATTTCGGTAAAATCATTGTTGGTGATATAGTGTGTGATCAATCGATTGCCCCGGTTTTCCAAAAAATGGGAAGTCAACGGAATCCGATTTACCTGGACATTGGTCAGGGGGATGGAGTTGGTGTACACATCCAAACGGTTGACATCGCGTTTTGGCGTGATGCAAATTTCAAGCACCCGGTTTTCACCAATAATGGTGTCCTTTACGGTATCAATCCGCGGAAGTGCAATATTTTTTTTGGGAGCATCAGCAATGTGGGTAAGCTCTGTACGGTATTTGCTGGCGAGTGTTTCATGTTCCTTAGCCGTGGGTTTGCGCTTTTCACTTCCCAAAAACTGGGCATTCCATTCAATCAGCCTATTGTCATATGTGGCCCAAGAAGCAACATCCGTATCGGCATTATAAACATACAGTAGGCTACTGGGTTTGGGTCTTTTTGAATTGAAATTTGAGTTGATATGGGACGATATGCCAAAAACAAAGAACAGGAAGAGGAAGAGGTAGGCCAAACGGTCCTTGGTCTTCAATTGACCAAAAAAAGGTAAGACCAGAACAAACAGCAAGGTTGTGAACACCGTTGCGGCCACCATCATCTTCAATCCCAGACCCACGGGAAACATTTTAATAAAGGGCGCATGGATAAAAATTGCAGGCAAGGCCAAGAACACCAACAAAAAAGGATTGGGCTCCTCTTGGTTGAGGGTTACCATAAAAGCGGCCAATAGTCCAAATAAGGGCACAACAAAGAAGCTTGCCCCGGGCAAATATTGGGCAACCAATCCACAGATGATCAACCAAATTACAATGGGAGCGACCAGAAGGTTGGGCGTACTGGTTTTACGGAATTTATGGTAGATCCAAAAGCAAACCGACAAAGCCATCATGACATACACCAGAATATACAAGTGCCCATTGTAGGTGAATCCATGGAGCATATCCTTGAAATCGGGATACCACCATGTGATAACACTCCAACAAAAATACCCCAGCACCCCATTGACGACCAAAGCGAACAAAAGCGGAACAAACCCTTTTAAAATAGCTTTGGGAAGTAATTTTTTCTTTTTAAAACCCAATACCAATAGTACTACAAATGCCAACAAGGCCAGTCCGAACATGGGCCAAATCCAATCAAAGGGATACGAAACCAGATTAAAAAAGGGAAGGTTAAAGTAGATGTAGTCGTTTAAACTTTTAAGGTTCCCCAAATCGGCTTCACTGAAATGGTTCAATAAAGGCATTAGGTAACTGCCTTGATGGGCCAATGTTTTTTTATCCAACCTTTCATAGGTGTCCAGCGCCGTGTGATAATCAAAGTGGTCATCAATAAAGGCAAAATTGAAGCCTTCAATATCCCCATCTTCCCTAAAAACGGTCAGATCGGTATCATTAGGCAACATTTTATAGATGCTGTAGGCCAAAGAGTTGGCCACAGGATATTTTGGATGGGCTTTGGTAAATTCCTTGATCAAGGTGCCATTGCCACGATTGGTCTCTATGAGCATATAACTTGGACCTCCACTGCCACGTGCTTCAAAATTGAGTACCAAGCCCACGTCTTTTGCCCAAGGATGTTTGTTTACAAAAAGATCGGCACCATTAAGGCCGAGTTCCTCCGCATCCGTGATCAGGATGATGATATCGTTTTTTGGTGTCTGGCTTTCGGCCAAAAAGGCTCGCACCCCTTCCAGAATGGTGGCCACACCGCTAGCGGCGTCACTGGCCCCATAAGAGGAGTGTGGGTTGCTGTCGTAATGGGAAAGGAGCAAAAGTGCTTTTCCGTTCGTTGTTCCTTTTATGCGGGCCAAAATATTGGTGGCCTTGCTAAGATTTCCCCAATCGCCAGCGGTATACCCTTCCTGGGTTGAGGTTTCCAATCCCATTTTTTTGAGTTCGGCAATGATATAGTTTCTAGCTCGGATATGACCTGGAAACCCAACCGCATGGGGCTCTAGGGATAGATTCTTGACATGAACCAAGGCCCTATCCGTGGAAAAGGACTGTGAGGGCGCCTCAGCATCGGGATGGTAGGAGGGCATCAAAGCTTTATAACTCCAATACACTGAAAATAAGAGGACTAAAAGGGCAAGCGTTCGGGAGAGCTTCATGGTTTTGCTTTGTTAGGGCATAAAAATAGAAAAATATGAAAGGTTCTCACATTTGAACTAAAAAAGTTATGTTATTCGCTAAAAAAAGCTATATTTAATATTCAACCTTAAATTTCAACCCTATGGCAATCAAGAGTTTTCAAGGCATACGATCTAAGGAGGAGTCCAAGAAGAAATACGATGCACCCATATTGGTGGAGGACTACATGACGAAAAAGTTGATTACGTTTTCCCCGGAACAGTCCATTTTGGAAGTCATGGAAGCCTTTGCCAAATACCACATTTCTGGGGGTCCGGTCTTGGACAATAACGGATTTTTGGTAGGGATCATTTCCGAAGCCGACTGCATGAAGCAGATTTCGGAGAGCCGTTATTTTAACCAACCCATTTTGGATAAAAGTGTGGAACGTTACATGACCAAAGAGGTAGAGACCATTCCCCACGACATGAGTATTTTTGATGCTGCCGGAATCTTTGACCGCCATAACCGAAGAAGATTGCCCGTAATGAAAAAGGATATCCTCGTTGGACAAATCAGCCGAAAGGATATTGTGGTGGCTGCCCTAAAGCTCAATGCCCAGAATTGGAAATAATATCCATTCACTCCCGTTTTACGATCATATAATAATCGTTGTCCAAGGGTAAATACCCAAGGTCGTACACAAAATAGTAGGTGCTCCCTTTTTTGGTGGTATACAGGTTGGTGATGTATTCAAAATCAAAGCCTTTGTCCAGCAATCGCATCTTCGTGGTACTGGTTTTCCCTTCTTTTAAAGGAAAGCTGTCTAGGATACGATAATTCTTCCGCAATTTGTTGTTGATGTTGCGCACCAAGTTTTTGCTGTCCTTGTTCAGCCGATTGTTATAGGCGTTTCTGCAATGGTCAGAGCAGTATTTCTGGTCTATCCTGCCCAAGAGCTTCGCTCCACATTCCAAGCATTGTCTTTCCGCCATAGGATTGGATTTAGGTCACTACAATATCATACTTTTTTAACAAACCCATGAGTCCATCCTTGCTGAACTTGCTCTTTTTGAGGGAGTTTCTAGTAGGGTCTATGGAAAAATCATAGGCAGATTCAAAATCCACACCTTCCAAATTGGTGCCGTCAAAAATGGCATCCTTTAGGTCGGAACCCGAAAAAGAACTCCCTTTTAGGGAGGCGTTGGAAAAATCGGTCTGGTGCAACTTGCAATTCAAAAACCGGGTCTGGGGAATTTCCAATTCATAAAAAGAAGCCACGGAAAGATTACATCCGTCAAATTGAAACGATAGCAACATCGGGTTACAGCTGTCAAACTGGAGCCCTACCAATTTACAATTGATGAATTCGACCTCATTAAATGTGGTATGGGCCAAGTTGGCATTGGTCAAATCACAGCCTTCAAAGGTGCACTCCACAAAATTTTGGTTGTCCAAAAACGCCTTGGAGAACAAACAATCCACAAAACGGCAATTTTCATAATCCCCTTTGGGCAACTTGGTTTGTGTATAATCCTGTTTGATAAACTCTGTGTCCAGCCAAAATGATTGTGCCATACGAAGTGGGTTCCAATGAAATTAAATCGTTTCCGGGGTCATGTGCAATGCAGGGTAAGTTACAAAAACTGAAGGGGATTGTTAAGGAAAAGATAAACCTGAAATTTTATTTGGAACAATCGTTCTAAAATGAATACGTTTGTATTGGAACATTCATTCCAAAATAAAACATAAAACAATTACACCATGAAAAAACTATTGGGAAAAGTAGCCATCATTACCGGGGCAACAAGTGGAATGGGTCTGGAAACGGCCAAAAAGTATCTTGAGGAGGGGGCCAAAGTGGTCCTTACCGGTAGAAGTCAGGACAAGTTGAATGCCATAGAGGACCAACTCTCGGGAGAGTATTTATTGGTCAGGGCAGAAGCCTCCAGTGTTTCGGACAGTGCGGACCTTGTGGCGCAAACCGTGGAGCGGTTTGGAAAGATTGACATCTTGTTCTTGAACGCAGGGGTTTTTAGAATAGAGCCTTTGGAACATCTGACCGAGCAGATTTTTGACGAAGTGTACGACATAAACGTGCGGGGTCCTCTATTTACCGTAAAAGCAGCGTATGAATATTTGAATGAGGGGGCCAGTATCATTTTCAATACCTCCATTGTAAACGTAAAAGGCTTTACGGGCATGTCTGCCTACGGATCTAGTAAAGCGGCTTTACGATCCTTGACCCGTACATTGGCTGCCGAATTAGGACCCAAGGGAATCCGGGTGAATTCCATAGCGCCAGGACCTATTGACACCCCTATTTACATTAAGCATAATGCGCCACAGGAGAACGTGGACCAAATGGCATCCAACCTTCCATCATTGATACCCCAAGGTAGGTTTGGGACTGTGGAAGAGATTGCCACTACGGCGGTATTCTTGGGATCTTCGGACAGTAGTTATATCACCGGGGCGGAGATTCCCGTGGATGGAGGATTGGCGCAAGTGTAATTTTTTGAATACTTTCGAAAGAATTATTTCGAAACACATGCCAAGGGTAAAGCAGTTTGATGAAGCGGATATATTGAACAAGGCTATGGAACTCTTTTGGGAAAAAGGGTTCCATGCCACTTCAATGCAGGATTTGGTGTCGCACTTGGGCATCAATAGGGCCAGTTTGTACGATACCTTTGGTAGCAAGGAAGCTCTTTTCCAGAACGCAGTGGAACATTATATTGAGGTGAGTGGTAGCTGTATCCGAACCTTGTTCGCAGAGGAAAATGATGTCCGTGTTGGCCTCAAGAAGCTTTTTGATATGGCCATTAACGAATCTCTTTGTGATTTGTCCAAAAAGGGGTGTTTTGTGGTCAATACCACCACGGAGCTCATTCCCGGGGATGCGGCCATTCAAGAAATGCTACAAAAGAACAGGGAGAACATGGAGGCAGTTTTTGTGGATTATATCCGAAAAGGAATCGACAAGGGCCAAATCGATGCCTCTAAAAATGCACAGGATGTTGGGTTAATGTTTTTTGGTCTATACAATGGACTCAGGGTTTTGGCCAAAGTGGACCCTACTTCAGAAAGTCTCAAAAAAATGGCGACTGCCGGGCTTTCCATCTTGAATTAAGCAGCGTTAAGGAACCCGTTTGTAGGCGAATAGCACTTCTTCAGCAGAATTGCCATCTTCAATGAGAACATAAATGTTCATCTCATTTTCATTCACCAGTTCCATGGTGAATCCTTCAAAAAAGACTTTGTTTTTTTCAAGCTTGACCAACTTAAAATCAACGGTTGCATCTTTTTCTTCCCATCCCTTGAGGTTTCCCTGAAAGTGTTTCAATTGCAAAATCAAGGTGTGGTTCACTTGTTGGATGTGCCCGATTTCATAAAAGGAAACTTTGTTGTCCTTTACCAGTTTAAAGACAAACATCATGGAGCCCCCGAGCGGGGGACTCCAGATTTCTTCTGCAATGCCGCCAAAAGCTTCGCCTTGCCAATGCCCAGATATCCAAGACACATCTTCCAATGTGGCATTTGGGGATTGTTGCCCTTTGGTCAATTGTAAGGTTTCTTGTGCTGAAACCATTCCCACATGGAATAAGAATAGGATAATTGCGGTTCTCATACGATGTTTTATGGTAAGACGAACGACTGGCGATTAATTGGACAATGCAAATTTTACATTTACCGTGGTCTCCACTTTTATTTTCTCAAAATCGATGTCCAGGGGTTGTGCTTGGCCCATATCGGCACTCACTGTCTTCATCTCCATCATTGGTGCTTGGTTGTATCGTGGATAATATGGTTGCGAGTTGTCTGCAATATGAAGGGCAAGACCCACTTTTTGACCCAACGGTTTGGTGAGGGCAGTAGCTTTTTGCTTGGCCTTTTTCACGGCCCTGGTCTTCAGTTCCAGTTCCAGTTCATCCATTTTGGAATATTCGGTTTTTTCCAAAAAGGCGTTGGCAATATCCAACTGCTCCAAGGCCATCAATACCTCTCCGGCCTGTTTTCCAGAGTATACCAAAAGGGAATATTGCTTGCTCTTTAGCACTTCCTTGCCGCGTAAAAAATATTTTTGAAAGTTGCTGCTAAGGTCCTTGATCACCAATTGCTTGTCCAAATCCACTCCGAGGGCCTTTAAGCGTTGAGCCATTTTGTTTTCCTGCTCTTCCACGGAATTTCGGCCTTTGGAGTCCTTTTCTTGGATGGTGATGTTGAGGTAAATTTTATCTGGGGTGACCAAAGTGTCCACTTGGGCAGAGGTTTCCAAATAGGGAACATCCAAGAAACTCTTTGACTGTGCAAAAATTGCTGTTGAGAACAATAACCCGATGATGGGAATGATTACTTTTTTCATGCGTTTTGATTTTTTATTTAAAGGTAAATACTTCCCCCCAAGAAGCAAAACCTGTGCCGTTTTATGATCTATAAAATTTCAAAACATAAAAAACTGGGGTATTCTCCAATATTCTTGAGTAAATTGTAAGTATGAAATTTGTTCTGGCACCCGATAAATATAAAGGTTCGCTTACTGGGCGGCAATTTTGCGATGCCGTTGAAAGTGGTATCAAAAAAGTTTTTCCTACAGCTGAAATGGTCAAAAAACCCCTGGCAGATGGTGGGGACGGTACCATTGAAGTTGTTGGACATTACTTGAATGCCACCATGGTTTCCCTTACGGTAAAGGACCCCCTTTTCCGGGATATGGAAGCAGCATATCTACTTTCGGGAGATGGGGAAACCGCCTTTATAGAAATGTCCGAAGCTTCGGGGTATAAATTATTGGCCAAATCGGAAATGAACTGCATGCACACCACTTCTTTGGGAACAGGTGAAATGGTCCTGGATGCGATGGAAAAAGGGGTTAGGAACATTGTTCTTGGCATTGGGGGCAGTGCCACCAATGATGGAGGCATGGGGATGGCCATGGCTTTGGGGTATGAATTTTTGGACAAAGACGGACGAATTTTGGAACCTGTGGGGAGGAATCTCATCCATGTAAAGCACATCAGCAAGGAAAAAGTTCATGGGAAACTATCTGAAATCAATGTTCAGGTGGCCTGTGATGTCAATAACCCCTTGCATGGCAAACAAGGCGCGGCCCATATATATGGTCCCCAGAAGGGAGCTTCTCCAGATGAAGTGGTCTTTTTGGACCAAGGGTTGGAAAGTTTTGCGCAAGTACTCCAAGCTGTTTTTGATGTGGATGTACAGCAAATCCCGGGAGCTGGTGCCGCAGGGGGTATGGGAGCTGGGACCTTTGTTTTCTTGAATGCCCATTTAACGCCTGGGGTGGATTTGGTGATGCAATTGGCCCGTTTTGATGAGGCCTTGGAAGATGCCGATTGGGTCATCACTGGCGAAGGACAAATGGATGGTCAAACTTTTTCCGGAAAAACCATCAATGGGGTAGTGCGCAGGGCCCGGGCCAAAAATATCCCGGTTGCCGCTTTTTGTGGTTCCATGGATGTTTCCATAGAAGAAATGCAGAAGATGGGACTTCAATATGGAGTTTCCATTTTAAACCATGTGGGCAATTTGGAGGATGCCAAGGCCAAAAGTTACCGGAATCTGGAATTGGCCAGTTATAATTTTGCGAGTCTTTTGAAACAGGCCAAAATGTAATCAGGGCATGGATTTCCCTCTTCTCATTTTAAATTCCAAGGAAGTTTTTACAGAATTCCACTCACTATCCAAAATGGAAAAAAGGACTGTATCTCGAATAACCCCTTTTTCATCAATTCGATGGTTTCTCAGGATTCCTTCTTGTTTGGCCCCCAAACGGAGAATGGCATTGCGCGAAGGAAAATTGTGGAAATGGGTCCTGAACTCTACCGCTATGCAATCCAACACTTCAAAAGCGTGTTTCAAGAGTAGATACTTGCATTCGGTATTTACGCCGGTTCGTTGCACTCGTTGAGCATACCAAGTGGCCCCAATTTCTACCCTTCTGTTTTTGGCATCGGCATTCAGATAGCGGGTACTGCCCACCACAGTGTCGGTTTTTTTGTCGATAATGGCAAACGGAAGCGCCCTCTCCGCTTTTTGTTCGGAAAAGGCGATGCCCATGTAGGTGTCAATGGTGTCGGTGGATGGAACGGAAGTATACCACAATTCCCAGAGTTTGCCATCTGAAGCTGCAGAGACCAAAGCGTCTCTATGTTCGGTTAACATGGGAACCAGCTTTACCAATTCTCCTTCCAACGTAATGGGTTGCAACCAAGGTGCCATAGAAATTATTTAATGTTGATATCACCAAAGGTATTATGCTTGCCCCAATTTTTCACAACAAAAAAGCCGGGATATGCTCCCGGCCCATTTGTCAATCAAAAAACGAAATCTGAAAAAGAGATTATATTTCCCTGAATTCTTCTACAGAGAAAAAGTCTTTGTCGCTGTTGTCGATAAAATAAATACCTTTTGTTATAAAATACTGCATGGTCTTGTCATCCACCCTTACGGCAAAGCCTTCTTTTGTGGGGACTACCTTGAAACTATCGGTAACCGATCGTCTGTATTTTAAGACCATGTAATGATCATAATTCTGGTCATTATCCTTGTCCACGGCAATGAGTTTGGTAACCACAGCCGGTTTCGCTTTTCGATTTTGGTTGACATGACTCTTTTCTTTTTCATTTAGCACCATGGGGTAATTTCTATGTTCCATGACCTTGAGATTGTAAGGAATCTCGGTTCCATTTTTTTCAATGGAAAAGGTTTTATGGATGGTGGCGTTCATATGGCCCGTGTCCTGGTTTTGACCATACCCCATCATACCGGTTAGTATAAAAATTGATAAAAATGCTGTTAGGGTTTTCATGTGTAAACGTTTTGAATGATACATATTTCTTTCTCGAGGGATGGTTAGGAATTATTTGAGATAAGAAGTGAACATCCAATTTCTTTTTTCCATGTGCATGAGGAAATCGGTCAGGATTTGTTCCGTGGCCACATCACCACTTTCCAAAGCTGCATTGATACCGTCCAGCATATTGTTGTGCAGTATTTCATAATCATTTAAGACTTCCCGTACCATTTCTATGGCAGATAGTTCTTTTTCAGGTTCCTTTATGTCGGAAAGATCTAGGGTCTTTTTCAAAGTGAAATTGGGCTTTACGCCAAACACACGTATGCGTTCCGCAATAGTATCAATGTTTTCCTTGGCGGTGTTGTATTCATTTTCAAATATTTCATGGAGCTCAAAAAACTCTGGGCCTTCAATGTTCCAATGAAAATTTCTGAGTTTGTTGTAGAATACCTGATAGTTGGCCAATAAGGTGTTTAGGGTCACTACAATCTCAGCAGTCTCCAAATAAGTGAAGCCTAATTTCTTAAATGCTTTATTCTTTGTTTTTACAGTTTCCATTTTTTGTTTTTTATTTCTGATTTGACTTTGATTTCAATTTGTGGCATATCATATCAAGTCGAAAAATCGGCCTTAATATAAATGCGTTTTTTGTACGTTGGGTTGTGGGAAGAGAAGCATTCCCAATGTGGATATGAGGGTCAATTGCTCGACCTAGAATACAATGCTTTTGAAGTAAATTATTGTGACATCCATACCTTTAATATAAAAGTATATTTCGGAAAACCAAGGATTTAACAGGGTTTAACGTTCCTAAACACAAGATTAACGTTTATGGGTTAATACTGGAATTTCATTGGTTGTCCACACTGCGTACAATGAAATCCTTGTTGAGGGCCAGATAGATGTCGGCAGAAATATCAATGACATACTCTTTGTCACTATTAAAGACTTTTTGCGATTCCCCATTTTGGTGATCATGCTCTTGGATGTAGATGGTTTCCAATTTATCGTACATGCGTTTTCCAAGACTGAATCGCTTGATCACCGTGTATTTGTTAATGCTTCGTATGGCTGCCATGGTTTAGGTGTTCTGTTTCATTTATAAGACACCTAATGTTTGTTATGGGTCACTTGGTTTTTTGCTGAAGAGGGTTTAAGAATCGATTAAAATCATTTACATCCGTTTACAAACGAAAACAAATGATTTCAAACCGATTCATGGTTTTAGGAGTTTCTAAGTTTGCCCTGTCGAACAAAACCCAGTCGATACCAATAACAGTTTAACGCTTAAATCTTACATCATGAATTCATTACGAAACAAAGTACAATTGATTGGAAACTTGGGCAACGACCCAGAAATCATTACCATGGAGAATGGGAGCAAATTGGCCAAGTTTGCCGTGGCCACCAATGAATCCTATAAAAATGGCGATGGAGAAAAAGTGACCGATACCCAATGGCACAACATTGTTGCCTGGGGAAAAATGGCAGAGATTGCCGAAAATTACCTGGTCAAGGGCAAGGAAGTCATCATTGAAGGAAAATTAATGTCCCGTGCCTATGAAACCAAGGAAGGAGAGAAACGCTATATCACTGAAATTAAGTGTAATGAGCTTTTAATGTTGGGGAAATAGTACAATTTTCACATATGACCGAGAAAGGGGACAGTTGGTCCCCTTTCTTTTTGTTGTTGATGATTTTACGATACCTTAAAGTAGAAATGTGCAAGCGTTGGGGTACTTGTTCGTCTTACTAAAAAAGGATTGTTATGAAAACGGTAACCCCCCTGATATTGTTCCTTTGCGTTGGACCATTGCTGCTGGCCCAACAGGGGAACGTTGCGCTTCAAAACTTTAGGTTTTATGAAAATCTTGCCCTACGGGATGCCCAATATGAGCAGACGTTGCATACCATGGACTTGCACGATGAACAAGATTATTGGACGGACCAGCGTAATTATGAAAGGCAATTGGGCACGGAAAACTTTGCGGCCTATTTGGTCTACATGAAGGGCAAAAAAGATGCCTATCAACAGCACTTGCAGCATTGTTCTGAAACTTGTGCCCACAGCGGACGTTTTTTTGAAAGGGCACACGAATATCTGTCCATTTCGGATGTGGAATATTTTAAGCAGTTAATGGAGACCGGAATGGTACTGAACACTTCCAAAAAACGAAACCCATAGAACCAAAAAATCCACCGATTGGTGGATTTTTATGCAACTTTTTTGAAAAGGTCAAAACAGGGACAACGTTTGCAACGCTTGTTTTCCCCCTTTTTATATTTTTTACAGCATTTGGTCTTGCAATCGGTGAGCGGT
This sequence comes from Flagellimonas olearia, assembly GCF_004150225.1. Lineage (NCBI taxonomy): Bacteria > Pseudomonadati > Bacteroidota > Flavobacteriia > Flavobacteriales > Flavobacteriaceae > Flagellimonas > Flagellimonas olearia. The sequence continues at coordinate 199,691 of NZ_ML142912.1, forward strand.
AGCTCTTTCAACAAGGCCTTTTTCTGTTTTTTGGCTTCTTTTTTCTTCTTCTTTCCCATCTATCAACGAAGTAGAGGGCCAAAAATAGTTATTTTAAATCAATCTAAATAAAAAAATTATCAACAGCTGGCTGTCCCCGGTTTAAAAACGGAGGGAGACCCCCATGGTATTGGGACCAAAGGAAAGGTTCCAACTTAATTTTTTCTCGTTGTCGTTGTATTTTTCATCGTATTTGGAGTCCAAATAACGGTCTATGGATTCCACAATAAAAATACTCAGGACGGTACTGAAAGCAACATCGGAAATCCAATGGAAATCATCCATCACCCGGACAAATCCCGGTACCAGACCAACGGTATAGATCCCTGCCTTTACCCAAGGGTTCTTGAATTGCTTGGCAATGGCATAGGCATTACTGAAGGCCAACATGGCATGGCCAGATGGGAAAGAATCATAATCATATACACGGTCCAAGTGCAATGGATCAAACGTACTGGAGCTGGCTCCACTTTTGGGTCTGGCCCTACCAACGATACGCTTACTTACTTGCTGTAAAAAACCACCCGCCGTGGCAGAGGAAATCAAGAGAACTCCGGTACGTCTCAATTTTTCGTTTTTGGTGAAAAGACCTGCCAAGTACACCCCGCCCGTGAGCATGTAATTGTTCTCCGGGCTGCCATACTCATGTCCATAGTCGATCACAAAATCCGGAATGTCCTCACGAAAACCATTTTTCCAATCGTTGAGTTGGTCATCCACGGTAAAAAGGAGCAAAGTGCCCCCTGTCAAATACCCAAAATTGGCCCAGTCGTTTCCTTTCCAGTGAAAGGGACGTGAATAGGCATGACCCACTCCTCCAAAAATATTTCCGACATCGTAAGTAAAGTCGTTCCAGAGCGTTTTGTCTTTTTTAGATTGAAAATCTTGACCGACAACAGGAAGTGCCATCAATAAAATAAAAAGGTATTTCAGCGATTTCATAGCGATTGAAAATAGCAATAGTCGGTAAAATTACGCATAAATATCCTGCGCCAACCGAAATGTATTGGCATGGGCCTCCACAATGATCTTGATGTCCGGGGAATACCCGCCGCCCATACTGCATTGTACAGGAATTTTGGCATCAAAACAGGTTTGCAACACATAGCGGTCACGCTCTTTGCACCCTTCCAAACTCATGGCCAAGGTGCCCAGTTTGTCCGAAGCCAGTACATCCACACCACAGAGATAGAAGATAAAATCCGGTCGTACAATGTCCAAAAGTTCCGGTAGGGTCTTCTTTAGGAGGGAAAGATAGGTTTCATCCGTTGTGTCTTTTTCCAAGGGGATGTCCAAATCCGAAGTCTCTTTTTTGAAGGGATAATTCCCCTTGCCGTGCATGGAAAATGTATAAACAGAGGGGTCGTCCTGAAAAATCTCTGCAGTACCATTGCCTTGGTGCACGTCCAAGTCAACAATTAAGATTTTCTTGGCCAAATGATGCTGTTGAAGGTAACGAGCACCGATAGCTTGATCGTTCAGCAGGCAAAAGGCCTCGGCCCGATTGGAATAGGCGTGGTGGGTACCTCCTGCAATGTTCATGGCCACACCATGCTCCAAGGCAAACTCGCACCCCTTGATGGTTCCGTCCGCAATAACGCGTTCCCGTTCTATTAACTCCTCGCTCAAGGGAAAGCCGATTTTTCGGGCAGCGCTTTTGTCCAGATCTAGGTTGATCAAATCCCGGTAATAGCTTTCATCATGTACCGCCAAAATGTGCTTGTCATTGGGAAGGGAAGGCTCAAAAAAATTATTTGGGGAACAGCTTCCCTCGTGTAGCAATTGCTGGGGCAAAAGCTCATATTTCAGCATGGGGAACCGATGCCCATTGGGCAAATGGTGTTTGTAAATGGGATGGAATGCTATTTTGAGCATTGGGCCATTTCTTTATTGATGTAATGCCAACTGAATGCGCTTTCTGGCCACATCCACATCCAATACCTTGACCACCACTTGCTGATGAAGGCTTACGTGTTCGTTGACATCCTTCACAAAAGTATCTGAAAGATTGGAAATATGGACGAGCCCACTTTCCTTGATACCGATGTCCACAAAGCACCCAAAATTGGTGATATTGTTGACAATACCCGGTAACAATTGGCCCTGTCTTAGATCGGTTATTTCCTTGATGTTTTGGTTGAAGGTAAACACCTTGGCTTTTTCCCTGCGGTCCAAACCGGGTTTTTCCAGTTCTCCCAGAATATCTTTCAAAGTGGGAATCCCAATATCGTGCGTGCAATAGGATTCAAGGTCGATGCTTTGTAAGACCGATTTGTTGCCCACGATCTCTTTCAAGGAAATGCCCTGGTCCTTCACCATTTTTTTGACGATGGCGTAACTTTCCGGGTGAACGGCTGAGTCGTCCAATGGATTTCCACCCTCTTTGATACGCAGGAACCCGGCACTTTGCTCAAAGGCCTTTCCGCCAAGGCGGGGCACTTTTTTAATCTGGTCCCTGCTGGTAAAGGCACCATTTTCATTGCGATAGGTGACAATATTTTCAGCTAGTTTGGGACCGATGCCCGACACATAACTGAGGAGGGGCACACTGGCGGTATTGATGTTGACCCCAACCAAGTTCACACAACTCTCCACCATGGTGTCCAAGGAGGTTTTCAATTGGGTTTGGTCCACATCGTGTTGGTATTGGCCCACCCCAATGGATTTGGCATCTATTTTCACCAATTCGGCCAAGGGGTCTGCCAAACGGCGTCCAATGGATACGGCACCCCTGACGGTAACATCGTAGTTGGGGAATTCATCCCGGGCAATCTTGGAGGCCGAATAAATCGAAGCTCCCGCTTCACTGACCACAAAAACCTCAATGGGATTTTTGAACGCGATGCGTTTTACCAGTTGCTCCGTCTCCCGTGATGCGGTGCCATTACCAATTGCGATGGCCTCAATTTTGTACGCATCGACCAAGGAACTTATCTTTTTGATGGCCCCTGCACTGTCCCGCTGGGGTGGATGGGGGTAAATGGTCTCGTTGTGTTTTAGATCGCCCTGCGCATCCAAACACACCACTTTACAGCCCGTTCTGAACCCCGGGTCTATGGCCAAAATACGTTTTTCGCCCAAAGGAGCACCCAATAGCAATTGCTTTAGGTTTTTGGAGAATACCTGTATGGCCGAAGTATCCGCTTTTTCCTTGGCGGTCTTCAAAAGTTCGTTGGAAAGGGAGGGGAACAAAAGGCGTTTATAGGCATCCGCAATCGCCAGTTCAATCTGTTGCGAACAGGCATTGTTTGATTTGATGATGCGTCTTTCCATAGCATCGAGTGCCCTGTCATCATCGATTTCAATCTTAACCCGGACAAATCCTTCCTTTTCAGCTCGCATGATGGCTAAAAACCGGTGGGAGGGGCAACGGTCCAGTGGCTCGCTCCAATCGAAATAGTCGCGGAACTTTTGGGCTTTTTCGTCCTCTTTTTTGGTTTTGATGACCTTGGTGGTGATCACGGCATGGCGTTCCAGCTGGTTGCGCAGCTGATTACGGATATCCGAACGTTCATTGATCCATTCCGCAATGATGTGGCGGGCACCTTCCAGAGCTTCATCTTCATTGTTGACGTCCTTGCCCAGATATTTGGAAGCGATGAACTCAATTTCATCACTCCGCTGGGCCATGATGATTTTTGCCAAGGGTTCCAACCCATTCTTTCGGGCGGTTTCGGCTTTGGTCTTTTTGCTTTTCTTGAAAGGGAGGTAAAGGTCTTCCAGACTGGTAAGGTCGGCACAGTCCTGGAGCTTTGCCTTCAACTCTGGTGTGAGTGCGCCCTGTTCCTCGACCGCTTTGATAATGGCGGATTTTCGCTTTTCCAGGGCCTCAAACTGGGTCTTATACTGTACAATGGCCCCAACTTGGACTTCATCCAAATTGCCAGTGCGTTCTTTTCGATAGCGGGAGATAAAGGGAACGGTACAATCTTCGTTCAACAAGGCCACGGTGTTCTCCACACTTTTTTCCGAAAGCTGGGTGTGGCGAACGATATAAGGAACAAGCTGCATGATGTTTGTTTAGTAGTTGTCACTTCGAGCGTAGTCGAGAAGTCTTATAATCCAAATTTTCAAGGAAGGTCTCGACTGCGCTCGACCGGATAGTTTCTTTGAATGTGAATTAACTTATACTTTCCCCATTCCCAACCCCATCTTCATCTGGGTTGACGAACACCAATTTTCCTTCTTGGTTTTCGGTCATCAAGATCATCCCTTGACTTTCCACACCGCGCAATTTCCTAGGGGTGAGGTTTACCAAAACGGTCACTTTTTTCCCCACGATATCTTCGGGCTTAAAGCTTTCGGCAATTCCAGAAACAATGGTTCGGGTATCCAGTCCGGTATCCACCTTCAATACCAAGAGCTTGTTGGCCTTGGGCATTTTTTCGGCTTCCACAATGGTGCCCACCCGCATATCCAGTTTGGTGAAATCGTCAAAAGTGATGGTGTCTTTTTCAGGGGTAACGGCTTTGTCCATTTGTGCATTTACTTTTTTGGTAGCTTCCAGTTTGTCCAATTGTTGTTGGATCTCCGCATCTTCAATTTTTCTGAAGAGGAGTTCACTTGGGTTGATTTGATGCCCTACAGGGAGTAAGGTTTCGGAAGAACTTACACTATCCCAATTGATTTCGACTGCGCTCGAACCTATGTTTAGGATGTTCTTTAATTTTTCCGAAGTAAAAGGCAAAAAGGGTTCACTGAGTACGGCCAAACCAGTAGCAATCTGAAGGGCAACGTACATAATGGTCTGTACGCGTTCCTCATCGGTCTTTATCAACTTCCAAGGTTCTTCATCGGCCAAGTATTTGTTGCCCAATCGGGCCAAGTTCATCAGCTCCTGACTGCCTTCCCGAAAGCGGTACCGCTCCAAGGAGTTGGAAAGTATTTCGGGAAAGCCCTTAAGGGCTTGCAGGGTTTGCTTGTCCAAATCGGTGAAGGTGTTGGGAGTAGGTACCACCCCATTGTAATATTTATGGCTCAATACCGCTACACGGTTCACGAAATTCCCGAAAATGGCCACCAATTCATTGTTATTGCGAGCCTGAAAATCCTTCCAGGTAAAATCGTTGTCCTTGGTCTCCGGGGCATTGGCGGTCAAGGCGTAGCGAAGCACATCTTGCATGCTGGGGAACTCTTCCAAATACTCGTGCAGCCAAACGGCCCAATTCTTTGAGGTGGAAAGCTTATTGCCCTCCAAGTTCAAAAATTCATTGGCCGGTACGTTTTCCGGCAAAATAAAATCGCCATGGGCCTTGAGCATGCTTGGGAAGATGATACAGTGGAACACAATATTGTCCTTTCCAATAAAATGGACCAACTTGGTGTCTTTGTCCGTCCAATAGGGCTTCCAATCTTTTCCTTCACGTTCGGCCCATTCCTTGGTGGAGGAAATGTAGCCAATGGGCGCATCAAACCAAACGTAGAGTACTTTTCCCTCGCCGCCTTCCACAGGAACGGGGATTCCCCAATCCAAATCGCGGGTCACAGCGCGGGGCTTTAGCCCATCATCTATCCATGATTTGCATTGACCGTAAACGTTGGGTTTCCAGTCGAATTTATGGCCTTCCAGAATCCACTCTTTGAGGAAATCCTCATAGCGGTCCAAAGGTAAAAACCAGTGTTTGGTTGTTTTAAGCACAGGGACCCCTCCGGTTATGGTTGATTTTGGGTTGATGAGATCGGTTGCGTTCAAGGACGAGCCACAGTTTTCACATTGGTCGCCATAAGCTTCCTCATGTCCGCATTTGGGACAGGTACCGATCACAAACCTATCGGCCAGAAACTGTTGAGCCTCCTCATCGTACAATTGTTCGGTCTCTTCCTCAATAAAATCATCTTGATCATAGAGTTTTTTAAAAAAGTCCGAAGCGGTTTTGTGGTGCACCTCTGCCGAAGTCCTGGAATAGTTGTCAAAGGAAATCCCAAATTCGGCAAACGATTTTTTTATGATGCCGTGGTACTTGTCTATGATCTCTTTTGGGGAGACGCCTTCTTTTTTGGCCTTCATGGGGATGGCCACCCCGTGTTCATCGCTACCACAAATAAAGGCCACATCCTCACCTTTTAGTCTAAGGTAGCGGGAGTAGATATCCGCAGGGACATAGACCCCGGCCAAATGGCCAATATGAATGGGTCCATTGGTATAGGGCAGCGCAGCGGTAATGGTATATCTTGAAGGAGACGTTGTGTTGGGCATGAATGGTATAATTAGGCCCCAAAAATACTCATTTTGCAAGAAGCCTAAAATGGCTGGGCGTGAAAAAGCAAAACCTCCGAATCATGCAACCCAAAATTGGGGTGTGGGGTTGCGCAACTGGAGGCTTTTGCCATAACTGACTAGTGTCCCGCTCTTGTTACATGATCATTACGGATTTGCTCATTCGCTTATCCGCAACGGATATTCTGTATATGTATTTTCCTGTGGCCAAACTATCCCGCATATTTTCTCTAATATTGATTTCGGTTGAGCCTTCCAGCATCATCTCATTGAATACGGTTCCCACTTTTTGTCCCAGAATATTGAAGAGTTCAATGTCCACATGGGCGGCAATGGGCATTTCCAAATGAATGTGTGGTGCGCGCTGGTTAGGATAGTAGGGAGTATGCACAATGTTGTTCAACAAATCTGGATTGGGATCCATTCCATCTTCACCCGGAGGTGTTTCCGGGAAGGTTGGAGGGTCGTTGTCCATGGCAATATCATCAAACTCTTCGCCGCTACAGTTAAATCCAAGATCAATGGCCCTGTAGGTGTATCCCAACAAATGTTGTTCCACCGATGCTCGGGGAACACAAAGCCATTCGGCCAAAACGGTACCATAAAGGTCCCTGAAGTCCATGGTGTATTCCAAGTTTCCTCGGTTATTGGGTTCGTCAAGGGAAGGGTGATCGCCCACAAAGGCACTTCCACTCAATCCAGACCCGAAGAAAAGGGTAGGGGCCGCTTTACCGTGGTCGGTACCATTGGAGCCATTTTCAAATATCCTACGGCCAAATTCGGAGAAGGTCATGCTCAGTACCTTGTCATCTTGCTCTGTACAGGCCAAATCTTCATAAAAGTTGTTGATGGCAATAGAGAGATTGCTCATGAGCCTTTCGTGTACAATGGGCTGGTTTCCGTGGGTATCAAAACCGCCAATTGAAATCATATATACTTTAGTGCCAAGACCTCCTTTGATCAACTTGGCCAACAGGGCCAATTGTCTTGCAAAGCCATTGTCTTGGTATTCCACGCAACGTAATGCGTCCCCACGCTCATAGGCTTCGTGGATTTTGCCGGCATATTCGTAGGTGGTATTGGCAACACCTCTTAAAAAGCGTAATTGATCACCGTACATACAGTCATCAAACGGAGTGTTTTCATCCACATCATAAAACAAACCGGTCTCTGCAATCTGTTGGAGCTGCTCCACATTGTTTGTTACAAAAGCGTAGTTGGTTTCCTCGCCCTGAAAGACCAAGTTGGCTAGATTCCCAATTTGAATGGCGGCAGGGGCCTCAGGAGGATTGATGAGATAATCTGGATATAGTTCTTCAAAATGTCTTCCCATCCAACCTGTGCGCTCCCCACTGAAACCCGTAGTGTTCAAATCGGTGTTCGCAAAAATATCGGAACCGGTAAAATGGGAAAGGCTTTGGTTTTCGTAACCTACCCCGTGCACGGCCTTGAACTGGCCATCACCCCAAAGCGATTCCAATGAGTTCATATAGGTGGGAACACCAAAATCGTCCGTCAGCTTTAAGATCTTACTTTCTGGGATGTAGATATTGGGCCTTGCATTGGCATAGGAATCATATTGTTGTATGGGAATTACGGTGCTCAGTCCATCATTTCCTCCGGACAACCTGATCAGGACCAAAATATTGTCTGTTTCGGCAGCGGCAATCGCAGCGGTCAACGGTGAAGGAGCCGAGGCCGAAATAAGATTGCTCCCCAAGAACATGGAACCCGACCCTGCAATACCCAAGGCTTGGATAAAGGAACGTCTGCTCCAGTTTTTGTGTTCCAAATCGTGGCCTTCATGCTCAAGACCCTTATATGGAGTTGTATTGTGGTTGTGGTGAGAATCGCACATGGTGTAGGGTTATTTAAGTTGAAATTCGGGTTCTCTGGACATGTGTCTTAACAATAGGTATACTTGCGAAGGTCCAGTTTCCCAACCCAGCAAAGTCCAAGAGGGTTGTGTCCCCCCTTCGTAGTAGTTAACGTCCACATCGCTTCTGAAAGCGATATAGGCTCTATCATAGTCGGCATCGGTCAGTAGGCCTTTTGGTGTAAACCAGTCTATTATGGGTTTCGCCACCAAATCCGGATTGTTGCTTGTCTGTCCTGCATTGCCCGAAAGTGCCAGACCCAAATCCCTGAATTGTTCGGCATTGTCTTGGTAGAAACGCTGTAGGAACATTTCCGATGTCAACCAACGGCCAATAATGAAATTGGTATTGATCCATTGCCTGTCTCTTTGCCAACCGGCCACATCATAGGGGTCAAAAAGTTGCTGACCTATAAGCCCGGCAGAATCTATCATATTGATCACGGTGGTATCGTCATACCCAAAACCGGTTTCCTTGACCATGTTCAGATACAGGTCGAACGGACTTTTTATAATGACCCCGATCGTAGTCTCGTCAAAAAAGTGTTGACTTTTAAAAAGCTGACGAAGTACTGGGGCAATTTCAAAATTGTTGGCCACAAAAGTTTGTGCCATCCCGTTAATAATGTCCAAGGCATTACCGCCTTCTTCCCCGGTGGAATCTGGGTGCACAAAATATTCATAAAGCTTCTTGCAGATAAACCCTGCAATCTCATTCCCTCTTTCGTTGAAGAGAATGTCAATGACATCATCATACCCCCAATTGCCAGTTTGACCAAAAATGGTCTTATTCTCTGTATTGAAATCCTCAGCGTTGAAGGTTACTTGTGTGCATCCTTCTTCCCCGGTTTCCGTATATCCCGATAACGCTTTTGAAGTTTCAATGATATCTTGTTCGGTATAGGCGTTTCCCTCACCCAAGGTAAACAGTTCAAAAAGTTCCCTACCGTAGTTTTCATTGGGATTGTTCCCTCGGTTTCGTACCCCGTCCAAATAATACAGCATGGCACTGGTGAGGCCAATTTCGTGGACAAAGGTCTTAAAATTGCCCAAGGCGTTTCGTTGCAGGCAATTGATATAGTAGTAAAGAAATTGGTTGCAGTTGTACACATCGATCTCGGTAACAAAATGATTGCTCCAAAAGAAGCTCATTCGATCTCGAAGACCGTTGGTGAGGAGTGCATTGCCGTAGGCGATTGAAAACTCCTCGAATTGGGCCCTTCGCATCTGTCCTGCCAAATCATCATCGTCCGGATAGTTGGCATTGGTCCAATCCGCCCATGCCGGTGCAGGAATTACCGGAGCGGCCAGTGCTTGATCCACTAGACTGTCTACCAAACTCCCTGCATTTTGATTTATGGCGTTGTTGATGGTTGGGACCGAGGCACTGAAATCAAGTCTCCGATAGAGATGGGCGGCACGTAGCCGATCCAATGGAGTAGTGTACGGCGCTAAGGTCGAGGTATTACAATTGATAAAGTACTCCATAGCAAATTCTGGCGTTAATTTGGTACATAGTTCGGGGCAACTATATGTTTATGCTAATGTTGGATGTGGTTCAATTGGGCCAACAAATTACAATCTTAACGTTCTGCACCCCATGAACTACCAAATTTTTCGATGAAATGCATCTTTTTTTCAGTATTTTTCTTTTTTGATGGCAAAACACACTGAATTTGGGAAACTAGGAGAGCAACTGGCAGTAGATTTTCTGTTGAACAAGGGGTATGGGATTTGTGCCAGAAATTACCGGTACCTCAAAGGCGAAATCGATATAGTTGCCCAAAAAGGAAATACATTGGTCGTTGTTGAGGTGAAGTCAAGAAATATGGGCTTTTTGGAAGATATTTCAGAGGTGGTGAGTTCCAAAAAGATACAGCTTTTAGCCATGGCTGCAAATCAGTATGTGCAACAAGAGGACCTAGATGTAGAGGTTCGTTTTGATATTGTCAAGGTGGTTAAAAAGGGCAATGGTTTTGAAATAGAGCATCTTGAAGATGCTTTTTATTATTTTTAACCATTTGTTCGTTTTGTAACAATATGTTATTTTTGTGGCGAAGCCAAACTAAACCTAAAAATGAAAACAATCTCAGCGGTAGTTGAACATTACATCAAAAAGAAACCTTTTTTGCAAACCGCCCTTGCGCAGGGCATCATCAACCTCACCTCGCTTTCCCGTCAAATCAAACCCGAAATTGCCGATGAATTGGGCAAGGACGTCAAGGATGGGGCCATTGTGATGGCCCTTAAAAGACTATCAGACGACCTTGAATTCAGGGCCACACATAGAATAGTGAAGGTCCTCAAGAACATTGGGGAAATTACGGTGCGTTCCAATTTGACCGATTATACTTTCTTGGCCTCTGATACCATATTACAACAACAGGCCCGACTCTTGGAGGAAGTAAATGCCAATCAGGATGTGTTCTATACCTCTTCCCGTGGCGTGAATGAAATCAATATTGTGATCAGCAATATTATGGATCGCGTGGTGGAAAAATATTTTAAGACGGAGCGCTGTACCCAAAAAGTGGAAGGACTTTCCTCGATTACCGTAAAACTCCCATCGGAGAATGTATCCGTGCCGGGAATCTATTATTTTATTTTTCAGCGATTGGCCTGGGAGGGCATCATTTTGTACGAAGTGATTTCCACCACCAATGAGTTCACTATTCTAGTCAACGAAGAACAGGTCGATGTGGCCTTTAAGACCATAAAAGATCTAAAGTCTTTATAACTTAGGATTGAGAGACCGATATTTTTGCGTCCATATTCCGTAATACTTCGGGAATATGGGGTGACCTTATTATCCTATTGAATATTGAAATGGTTCCGACAACAATTGTTAACTTCAAACAATTATTAAGTCTATCTATTCTATGAAACCATTGTTGAGCCTCTCCTTGTTATTATGTGTATTGGGTTATCTACCCTCCATGGCACAAGACCTCTATTTTCCCGAACGAAATGCGTCATGGAAAATGGCGGACAAAAATCAGTTTAAGTACGATACGCAGCAGTTGGACGAGGCTGTGGATTTTGCCAAGGCTAACGAATATTCTGGGTCCAGGGATTTGCGACGTGCCATTTTGGAAGGATTTCAGCGAGAACCCTTTCATGAAATTTTGGGACCAACCAAAAAACGGGGTGGTCCAGCAGGAATGATTTTAAAGGATGGCTATGTCCTTGCTTCTTGGGGTGATACCAAGCGAGTGGATATGACCTTTAGTGTTACCAAGAGCTTTTTGTCCACCGTAGCGGGATTGGCAGAGGATGCTGGATTGATTCAGGATACCAAGGACAAAGTGGCCAATTATGTTTGGGACGGAACTTTTGATGGAGAACACAATACCAAAATAACTTGGGAACATCTACTGCAACAAAACTCGGATTGGTCCGGAGAGCTTTGGGGCCTGAAGGATTGGGCGGACCGTCCACCCAATGAAGGGGGACTGGACGATTGGAAATTCCGAAAGCTTAACGAACCGGGTACGGTCATGGAATACAATGATGTGCGGGTGAATGTTTTGGCCTATTCCCTGACCAATGTGTGGCGAAAGCCCTTGCCCATGGTTTTAAAAGAGCAATTGATGGATCGTATTGGGGCCACCACTACTTGGCGTTGGTTTGGTTATGACCATGCTTGGACCGAAATAGATGGGCTACAGATGAAGTCGGTCACGGGAGGCGGACATTCAGGAGCCGGTTTGTTTATTTCTACCGAGGATATGGCCCGTTTTGGCATGGTGTTTCTAAACCAAGGAAAGTGGGATCAACAACAGTTGATCAGTCCGGAGTGGATTAAAAAAGCCACACAGCCCTCAGTCCCCAATGTTAATTACGGATATATGTGGTGGCTCAACCAAAAAGGGCCACGACATTGGGAAGGGGTACCCGAACATGTATTCTATGCCGCTGGCTTTGGGGGCAATTTCATCGTGGTCGACCAAAAAAATGGATTGCTCATCGTAACCCGATGGCTGGAACCTTCAAAAATCGGGGAGTTTGTAAAGCAGGTGTACGGGGCATTTTAATCCTAGCCTATTTCAAGTGGATATCACAAAACCCAAATTGAATGGCATTTTCGGGGTCTGATGGATTATCATAGGTCTTAAAGACCTTTTCTCCAATGTTGAATGGGATAGGAGCCTTGAAAATAGGTCCGTCAAAACAGAACGTATGGTATTCCCCGTTTTCACCACAAGGATCAACATCTGATGGAAATTTGTTTAGGAGTTCTTGGGACAATTCCTGTCCCAAAAAAGATGCATCCAGTTTTGAATTGTTGATGCAAATGATCACTGCCTGAAAGCCCAGTCCCAAAAATTCTTCCATCAATTGAGTGGTGTCCTTTTTCCATAAAGGGAACAGTGTGGTTAATCCATAAGGTTGTAGCATGTTCTCCCGATATTGCTTAAGGTCTTCCAGAAAGATGTCCCCAAAACCGGTATGGGTATACCCTTCGGAGCGCAATTGGGTAACTGTGGTTCGCATCAACTCATTGTATTGTTCCATACTGGGCTTTTCCGGAACTTCCAGGATATCCAATGGAATCCCAACGGATGCTGCTTGTGCCTCTAGAACGTTTCTGGGCAAGCCATGCATGGAAACTCGATTGTAATGCGAATTTACTGTAGTCAACAATCGGGCAATTTCATAATTACCCTGCTCCAACAGATAGTGGAGTGCCAATGCGGAATCCTTGCCGGAACTCCAGTTGAAATAGGTCTTTGGTTTTTCTGACATAACTGGATATTGAGCTATGATACCGCCACTTTTTGGGGGCTAAGGGGTTCCAATACCTTCAAAGCCTTTTCCACACTGGTGACCCGGTCAAATACCAACAACAAACGCAGTCCGTTACGGGTCTGCTTTTCCTTGAGTTTGGCTTGTTGGGGATGGTGCTGTACGTAGTGCAGCACTTGGGTGAAGGCAGCGGTTTGGTAAAACTTGGATTGCTGGTCTGCAATAAAATACCCCATGAATTTGCCTTTTTTCATAATGACCTTTTCCAGACCAATATGTGTGGCGATCCATTTGATCCGAATGGAATTCAACAGGTCCACGGCTTGCTGTGGCAGTTCTCCAAAACGGTCGACCAACTCGGATTCATATTTTACGAGCCCTTCCTCATCCTTGATTTCATTGAGTTGGGTGTAAAGGTTCAATCGCTCTGTGATGTTATTGATATAGTCATCTGGGAAGAGCAGTTCAAAGTCCGTATCCAGTTGAATGTCCTTCACAAAAACTTTTTCTTTGTGGCCCTCCACTTCCTCGTACAACTCCTTGAACTCGTTTTCCTTGAGTTCTTCTATGGCCTCCGTCAATATTTTCTGATAGGCCTCAAATCCTATTTCGTTGATGAAACCACTCTGTTCCCCGCCCAATAGATCACCGGCACCACGGATTTCCATATCCTTCATGGCAATGTTGAATCCACTTCCCAAATCGGTAAATTGCTCTAGGGCCTCGATACGTTTTCGGGCGTCGGGGGTCATGACCTCGTAAGGTGGAGTAATAAAGAAACAGAACGCCTTTTTGTTGCTTCGGCCTACACGGCCCCGCATTTGATGCAGGTCGCTCAAGCCAAAATTGTTGGCATTGTTGATGAAAATGGTGTTGGCGTTGGTCACGTCCAATCCACTTTCCACAATGGTGGTGGAAACCAGTACATCAAATTCCCCGTTCATAAAGGCCAGCATCAGCTGTTCCAGTTTTTTGCCTTCCATCTGCCCGTGGCCTATTCCAATTTTGGCATCAGGGACCAAGCGTTGGATCATTCCGGCCACTTCCTTGATGTTCTCAATCCGATTATGGATAAAAAATACCTGCCCGCCTCTTTGGATTTCATAGGAAACCGCATCACGGATAATCTCCTCATTGAACCGAATGACCTGACTTTCGATAGGGTATCGGTTGGGTGGCGGCGTGTTGATGACGGATAGATCCCGGGCGGCCATCAAACTAAATTGCAGGGTTCTTGGGATAGGTGTGGCGGTCAGTGTTAGCACATCAACATTTTGCTTGATGGAACGGAGTTTTTCTTTTACCGAAACCCCAAATTTTTGCTCCTCATCCACAATCAATAATCCCAATTCCTTGAACTGGACATTTTTGTTGACCAACTGATGGGTTCCGATGATAATATCGATTTTGCCTGCCGCCAAACGCTCCAGAACATCCTTTTTCTCCTTGGCGGTCCTAAAACGGTTCAAGTAATCCACGGTTACGGGCATCTCTTTCAAACGCTCTCGAAAGGTTCTGCTATGTTGGAATGCCAAGATGGTGGTGGGCACCAGAACAGCTACTTGCTTGCCGTTATCAACGGCCTTGAAGGCCGCACGGATGGCTACCTCGGTCTTTCCAAAACCAACATCCCCACAGATGAGTCGGTCCATGGGACGTTCACTCTCCATGTCCTTTTTGACATCTTGGGTGGATTTTTCCTGATCGGGGGTGTCCTCATACAAAAATGAGGCCTCCAACTCGTGTTGCAAATAACTGTCCGGGTCATATTGAAACCCTTTTTCCAGTCTCCTTTTGGCATACACTTGGATGAGGTTAAAAGCAATTTTCTTGACGCGACTTTTGGTCTTTTGCTTAAGCGTTTTCCATGCCGCTGAGCCAAGCTTGTATATTTTTGGAGGCGCCCCGTCCTTACCGTTGTATTTGGATATTTTGTGCAGGGAATGGATGCTGACATATAATATGTCCCGATCTCCATAAATCAATTTAATGGCCTCCTGTTTCTTGCCCTCCACATCTATTTTCTGCAACCCCCCAAATTTGCCAATACCATGGTCAATATGGGTTACATAATCCCCAATCTCAAGTTTATTGAGTTCTTTTAGGGTAATGGCCTGTTTTTTGGCGTACCCATTTTTCAGGTGAAACTTGTGGTAGCGCTCAAAGATTTGATGATCGGTGTAACAGGCCAGTTTTAAATCTACATCAATGAAACCTTGATATAGAGGAAAAACCAGGGTTTGGTAGTGTACGGTCTGGTCCACTTCCTCAAAAATATCGTGAAGACGCTTGGCCTGCTGTTCGGTGGAACAGAAAATGTAATTGGTGAAACCCGCTTCCCTATTCTCATTGAGGTTTTCAATGAGCAGGTCAAATTTTTTATTGAAGGCGGGTTGGGGTTTGGTGTTGAATTGAATAGCAACATTGTTGTTCTCTGTCTGCTTCTCGACTGCGCTCGAAGTAACAGTTGCTCCTATTTCAACACATAGAAAATCCTGCAATTGGGATTTCAGCAGAGTGGAGTCCACAAAAAGCTCTTGGGGCTTTGCATGTTTGATTTCCTCGCTCAGTTTGGTGAAACTTTCCTCCGCCTTGGCAAAAAATGAATCAATGCGGTCATAGATCAAAGCTGGGTTTTTAGCAAAAACCACCGTTTTGGGTGAAATGTATTTGAGGAAACTCTCGCGGCTCTCCTGCAAAAACTTGTTCTCCACATTGGGAATAATGGTGATTTTCTTCACCTTTTCCAAGGAGAGCTGGGTCTCTACATCAAACGTACGGATGCTGTCCACTTCGTCCCCAAAAAACTCAATCCGATAAGGCTCATCATGCGAAAAGGAAAATACATCCACAATACCCCCACGTACCGAAAATTCCCCGGGCTCGGTCACAAAGTCCACCCGTTTGAATTGGTATTCGAAAAGCACCTCATTTAAAAAATCCAACGAAAGGGTGTCTTCCAATTTTATCTTGAGGGTGCTTTTGTCCAGCTCCTTTCGGGTGACCACTTTTTCAAAAAGGGCATCAGGATAGGTGACAATGATTGCCGGCTTCTTTCTGGAGTTGATGCGGTTGAGTACTTCGGCCCGCAGCAGCACATTGGCATTGTCCGTCTCTTCAATTTGATAGGGTCTACGGTAGCTGCCTGGGTAAAAAAGCACATCTTTTTCCCCGATCAACTGTTCCAAATCGTTCAAGTGGTAGGCAGCCTCTTCCTTATCGTTCAAAATCAATAGAAAAGGTGTCTCAACCGATTTAAAGGTTTCTGAAAGTACAAAGGAGAGGGACGACCCCACAAGACCTTTGATGTTGATTTTTGGGGAGGGTTGCAACGTGTCGGATGTGTCCGAATCTGGGCTTTGGGCAATGGTATCCCGCAGTTTTCCCAGTGGGGAAGACTGTGCGTAGTGTTGTGAAATGGAGACTTTGGTCAATCCAAAAACTTTGCGGCAAAGATAAAATGAAATGTTTTTTATAAAAAGTGTTTTTTGAATTTCTCACGTTTATGAATCCGGTTCGAAATGACCTTTACAAAGCATTGTCATTTCGAGCGCAGTCGAGAAATCTTTTTGGTTTTTGACACGAATAACACGAATATTCTAGGTTGTCATTCTGAACTGAGCGAAGAATCTATTGGTGGTTGTAAGGTCAAAAGTTAGGACACGAACTATTTCGAATTCTTTTTGTCATTTCGAGCCCTGTCCTGAGGGTAGTCGAAGGAGCTGTGAGAAATTATGAGTTGGTGGGATTTCTCAATCAATGCTCCGCATCTCATATCGAAATGACAAATCGGTGGTATTTTCAACCAGACCCCTGAGCGGAGTTGAAGGGGCATTTTTGGAAATCTAAACCTTGACCACAGTATCCTCCACAATGGCGAATACTTCATCCTTTTTTGTGGGCTTAAGGGTGTGGGTGCCCGTAAACTCTCCAAAAGCGGGTAGGATCATTTGGTTTTTGGTTTTGAAAAAGCAGGGGAGTCTCAGGCTTTGCCTTCCCAACCCCCTTAGCTTTACGGCAGGATGGATGTGGCCGCAAAACGTGAATTTGGCCACCCGTGTTTCTGGATGATGGGTCAACAAGAAATCATCGATGAGGAGCTCCGGGAAGATGGCAATGTTGAGCTGTTCAAATTTTAAGGGTGAAATGATATCGTGGTTCCCGGTCACCAGAATGATTTCCGCAGGGGTTTTGGCCACCCAATTTTCAAACAGCTCCCATTCCTTATTGAGCGAAGAATGAAAAAGATCACCTAAGAAACAGATTTGAAAAGGTTGGAGTTCGGACACGATTTGGTCCAACAACATATAATTTTTATGGACAGCCTTTTGGGGAATGGCAGCCCCGAACTTTCTAAAATGCGATACTTTTCCCAGATGCACATCGCTGATGAGCAATAGCGATTTTTCCACCCAAAATACCCCACCCAAAGGGTGCAATTGGAACGCCTGGTCTTGTATGGTAATGTTATGTGCCACGATAGTTTGCTGGTACAAATTTAATGGTATTGTCCTTTCGAACGGATATGGGAAATCTTTTAAATTGACACGAATTTTTCAAATATTCTATAGTCATTTCGAACCGAGCAAAGGGAGTGTGAGAAATCTTAGGGTTGGTTTTGATACGAATGGCACAAATTGTCACTGATGTTCCTTTTTGTCATTTCGGACCTAGCGAAGCGGGTGTGAGAACAAGATTTCCCGATCGTTGCTGGCTCCTCATTTCAAAATAATGGTTTAGCGTAAAGGGGTAACTATCGGGTCAGTTTTGCGGTCATGCGTTTAATGCGGTCTGCCAGTTTCTCATTGGACAACTTTTCCCGAAGACGGTCCGTGATAATGGGAAACGAAAATGGAGTGGCCTGACTGCATTTTTTCCAAACCATGTCCTGTTGGGCAATGCGTTCCAGAGCCAAGCGCAAACGACCCTCTTCCAATTGGTGTTCAAAGGTTTCAGTAAAGGCTTGTTGGTAGAGAAGGTTGTCATCCTCAAAATCCTTGAACACATCGAACAGCAATTGGGAACTGCTTTGCAGATGTTTCATTTTTACCCCTTTTTCAGGGTAGCCGGTAAAGACCATACCACTGATCACGGCAATATCCCTGAATTTCCTTCGGGCCATTTCGTTGCTGTTCAAACTTTTTTGAAGGTCGGAAAGCATATAATCGGCAGTGAATAGACTGTTGTCCAGAATATCCTGGATGTTGATTTCTTTATCGGACAGTAGTTCGAACCCATAATCGTTAAAGGCCAAAGAGCACGTGATAGGGGTCAATAGACTTATGCGATAGGCCAAGAGACTGCTCATGCCCTCATGGATGGCCCTGCCCTCAAATGGATAAAAAATATGGTGGTACCCGTCAGAGGACTTAAAGGTCTCGATCAAAAACTGATGGGGTAACGGTACAATGCTTTCCTGACGTTGCTTTGCAAACATGGGGGCGAGTGCCCTAATTTCTGGGCCTTGTTTGGAAATGGGCAGTTCCGCGGTATACAGTTCTTCCCGCAACAATTCGGACATTTTTGCTGAAAAACTGAGTCGACCACCCATCCAACTTGGAATTTTATTGCTGCGTTTGGAGGAATTACGGACTTGTGCCGACATGCCCTTGATCCGAATGAATTCCAGATTTCTTCCCGCAAAGGTGAACACATCGCCAGGGGTGAGTTTTGAAATGAACGATTCTTCAATGGTCCCGATATAACCTCCCTTTTGGTACCGGACCGATAAACTGGCATCACCCACAATGGTCCCGATCTGAAATCGGTGGCGCATGGCAACGGTTCTACTGTTCACCTTAAACCTGCCATCTTCCACCACCTCCACCTTTTTATATTCATCATAACTTTTTAGGCTTTGACTCCCCATGACCAAGAAGTTGAGGAGCCATTGCCACTGTTCCTCGGTAAGGGCTTGGTAGCAAAAGGTCTGCTTGATTTCGGGATAGATCTCTTCTGGAAGAAATCCATCGGAAACCGCCAAGGTGGTGAGGTATTGTATGAGTACATCAAAACTGTTCAGATAGGGGATACGGTCTTCCACAGCGCTGTTCAATACCGCCTTTTGCATGGCCGAAGCTTCTATGAGTTCCATGGCATGGGTGGGTAAAAAGTAAATCACACTTTCCTTTCCCGGTCGATGTCCACTTCTTCCGGCGCGTTGTAAAAAACGGGCTACCCCTTTGGGGCCACCAATTTGGACAACCGTCTCCACTGGGGCAAAATCTACCCCCAAATCCAGACTGGAGGTACAGACCACGGCTTTGAGGCTTTCATTTCGAATGGCCTGTTCCACCCAAAGACGGGTGTCCTTGTTGATGCTACCGTGGTGCATGGCCATTTCCCCGGCAAACTCTGGATATTTCTCCAATATTTTTTGAAACCAGATTTCGCATTGGCTGCGGGTGTTGGTGAACAGGAGGGTAGTCTTGCTGTTATGGATAATGGGCACAACCTCATCCAACAAATGCAGTCCCAAATGGCCCCGCCATGGAAAAGTTTCCATTTGCTCGGGGATGATGCTCTTTACGGTAATCTTTTTGTTGAGGTTGGCCTTCACCAAGACCGAGTTTTCCAAGGCCGGGGAGGTGGGCCCCAGCAGTACTTCCCGGGCCTGCTCCAGATTGCCTATGGTGGCCGAGATACCCCAAATGCGAAGGTTTTTGCAGACGGTCTTTAATCGGGAGAGCCCCAGTTCCATCTGCACCCCCCGTTTGGTGCCCAACAGTTCGTGCCATTCATCCACCACAATGGCAGAGCAATCCTTGAAAAGTTTCGCGTATCCTTTTGAGGACAACAACAATTGTAAACTTTCAGGAGTGGTGATCAAAAGATCGGGCATGGCCGTACGTTGCTTGGCCCGTTCCTTGGTAGAGGTGTCCCCGGTTCGGATGCCCACGGTCATTTGGGTGTCCAAATCTTGGGTAATGCGTTCTGCGGATTGCTTTATTTCTTGGGACAAGGCCCGGAGAGGGGTGATCCAAATCGCTTTTAACCCTTTTTTATGTTTGGTTTTATAATCCGGGTGGTTTTTAATGTGGTTGAGCACTATTGGAAACCAAAGCGCATAGGTTTTTCCGCTTCCGGTCGGGGCATTCAGCAGTCCGTGCTTTCCTTCCAAAAAAGCTTTCCAGGTTTCCTTTTGGAAAGGGAAAGGTTTCCAATCTTGTTGACTGAACCAGCTTTCAGCGATATGGAAAAGCTCGGAATCTTTCAGATCTATGGCTTGAGGGTTGTACAACGGTACGAAAATTACAAATTTCTTTTGATCGCATTTTTATGAACCTTTCTACTTTAAAATTTATATTTGTGCCACAAAAATTAAAGTATGCCCATTTTAGATTTATACGAGCACGGAGATCACAGGAAAAAACTGGCCCATTTTGCCACTTTGGCCACTTTGGCAGCGGTGGATGGCGAAATCAATCCAGAGGAAAAAGCCATTTTGGACAAATTTGCCTTTAAGCTGGATATCACTGAAGCAGAGTATAAGGAGGTGATGGAGAAAGGGAACAAGTATCCCATTGAGACTCCACACAGCGGTGAGAAACGCTACCAGAGGCTGTTCGAGTTCTTCCAGATTATATTTTCCGATCATCAAATCGATGAGCCTGAGCGTAAAATTGTGGAGCGATACGCCATTGGTCTAGGGTTTTCACCAAAAAGTGCCAACCAGATCATTGATAAGTCCATAGCCATTTTCACTGGGAAAATAGATTTTGACGATTACCACAGGATCATGATCCGTAAGGACGCCTAGGCGTTGGCCATAAACTCTTCCGCTTTTTCAACCATTTTTTTACTTCCACAGAAGAAGGGAACCCGTTCGTGAAGTTCGGTGGGCTGAATGTCCATGACCCGTTGGAAGCCGTCACTGGCCTTTCCATTGGCCTGTTCCGCTATGAACGCCATGGGGTTGCATTCGTACAGTAACCGTAATTTTCCCTTGTGGGCCTTGCTACTCTTGGGATACATATAGATACCACCCTTGATCATATTTCTGTGAAAATCGGAAACCAAGGAGCCTATATATCTGGAAGTATAGGGTCTATCTCCTTCTTCTTTTTGACAATATTTGATATAGTCCTTTACCCCTTGAGGAAAATGGATGTAGTTCCCCTCATTGACGGAATAGATGTTCCCATCCTCGGGATACTGCATATTGGGGTGCGATAGATAAAAGGTGCCCAAAGCCGGGTTCAGGGTAAAACCGTTAACGCCATTTCCAGTGGTATAGACCAACATAGTTGAGGTGCCATAGATGATGTACCCCGCAGCAATCTGGTTTTTTCCGGGTTGAAGAAAATCTTCAAGGGTAACGGGTGTGCCCACGGGTGTAATTCTCCGGTACACCGAAAAAATGGTCCCCACCGAAACATTAACATCTATGTTGGATGAACCATCCAAGGGGTCTATGAGCACTACATACTTGTTCTGGTGCTGTTTGTCAAAACTGTTGATGCTGATAAAATCGTCTTCCTCTTCAGAGGCAATACCACAAACAATCTCCCTATTTTTAAGGGTCTGAATGAACTTTTCGTTGGCCAGAACATCCAACTTTTGTTGGCTTTCGCCTTGGATGTTGGTTTCACCGGCAGCACCGATGATGTCCACAAGTCCGGCCTTGTTCACTTCGTGGTTGACCACCTTGGCAGCCAAACGAATGCCATTGAGGAGTCTGGAAAGTTCACCGGAAGTGTATTGAAAAGAATCTTGGTTGGCGATGATAAATTCACCTAGGGTGCGATGCTGCTTATCAAACATGAAAAGGTTGTTTTATTTGACGACAAATATCGTGCATTTTGTGAAACTATATCGATTTCGTTGATCTTAAGTTTTAGATATTTATAACTTTGAGTTTTATTTGTAACAAATGGAATACTTAATTAGAAACGCCCGGAAAGAAGATATGGGGCAGGTCCTGAAACTGGTTCAGGAACTTGCCGATTTCGAGAACGAACCCAAAGCGGTGGAGGTTACCCAAGCTGATTTGGAAAAGGACGGTTTCGGGGAAAACAAGTTGTTCCATTGTTTTGTGGCCGAGGTGGCGGATGAGATTGTGGGGATTGCCTTGGTCTATCCTAGATATTCCACTTGGAAAGGTCCTGTAATCCATTTGGAAGACCTTATCGTGGCCGAAAAAATGCGGGGCAGTGGTCTGGGGACCGCCTTATTGGATGAGGTGGTAAAATATGGGCACGGCCTTGGCGTAAAACGGATATGTTGGGAGGTGCTGGATTGGAATGATCCTGCCATTGAGTTCTATGAAAAGAAGGGAGCCAATGTACTGCGCGATTGGGATGTGGTACAGTTGGACGAAAAGGGAATTGAAAATTATATGGAAGATTTGGATTGAACTTCCAGTTAACAATACTATAGCATGAGAGTTTTTAAGTTTGGAGGGGCCTCTGTAAAAGATGCCGATGGAGTAAAGAATGTGGTAAATGTCCTCAACCAAATGGGGCATAAAGATACCTTGGTGGTGATTTCCGCAATGGGGAAGACCACCAATGCCATGGAGAAAGTGGTAGAGGCTTATTTCAAAGATAAGGATGCCGTGGTAGGAATATTGCAAGAGGTTATGGATTATCACGATGGTATCTTGGGCGATTTGTTCGAGAACCCATCCCATCCCGTATATGCAAGGATTAAGTTACTTTTTGAAGAAGTCAAAGGCTTTTTAACGTGGAACAAATCCCCAAAATACGCCTTTGTATATGATCAGGTGGTAGGTTATGGGGAATTGGTGTCCACAACCATTGTAAGCGAATATCTCAACGAAGTAGGACTCTCCAATGCGTGGTTGGATGTCCGTACCTTGATTAAAACGGACAATAATTACCGCGATGCCCAGATCAATTGGGAGCGCACCCAAGATGAGGTTTCTGCAAAGGTAGACATGTCCAAATTGAACATTACCCAAGGCTTTTTGGGAAGTGATGACAATAACTTTACCACCACTTTGGGAAGGGAAGGTTCGGATTATACCGCGGCCATATTGGCCTACTGCCTCAACGCGGAATCCGTTACCATTTGGAAGGACGTACCCGGTGTGCTGAACGCCGACCCGAGAAACTTCAAGGAAACCCAATTGTTGGAGCAGATTTCATACAGGGAAGCCATAGAGTTGGCCTTTTATGGGGCCTCTGTGATTCACCCTAAAACCTTACAGCCTTTGCAGCGTAAGGAAATTCCGTTGCATGTGAAATCGTTCGTGAAACCATCTGATAAAGGAACCACTGTGGGCAAAGGGGTCAATATAGTCCCCAAGATTCCATGTTTTATCGTTAAGAAAGATCAGGTGCTCCTTAAGTTGTCCTCTTTGGATTTTTCATTCATAGTGGAGAACAACATCAGTGAAATCTTCAAGTTGTTCCATGATCATAGATTAAAAGTGGATTTGATTCAGAACTCTGCCATTAGTTTTTCGGTATGTCTGGACAACAAATTCAATGGACTCCAGCCCATGTTGGATGAACTGAAACGAAAATTCAAGGTAGTCTGCCATGAGGATGTATCCCTTTACACCATTCGTCATTTTGATGATGCGGCCGTAAAATCACTTCAAAATGGAAAGTCCGTACTTGTGGAACAACGTGGCAAGGAAACGGTTCAGCTTGTGGTAAAATAGAATAGTTTGCGATACTTTTTGGGATCCAGACCCCAATACCCGTAATTTTCTATCTTTACGTTTACCTAAACAATACGAAAATTTATGGGGCTGGTTTCTGCGAAAGAGGTAGCAAAGGTAATTCATCTGGACAAGTATGGCTTTTTGGGCACCTTTGTGGGGTGGCTCTTAATGGTTGCCACCAAGATTACCTCCATAAACCGATTTTACAATAAGAACAAGGAACTCGATGGCCCCGAATTCTTGGAGTCCATTTTGGAGTATTATGAAATTGACTTTGAGGTTCCGGAGGAAGATTTAAAAAGACTCCCCAAGACTGGTCCGTACATTACCATCAGCAACCATCCTTTGGGCGGTATAGATGGTGTGCTATTATTGAAACTGATGCTGCACGAGCGTGAGGATTTCAAAATCATAGCCAATTTTTTGCTGCACCGTATAGAGCCGTTGAAACCCTACATTATGCCTGTAAATCCTTTTGAAAATCATAAGGATGCCAAGAGCAGTATCATGGGTTTTAAGAATGCACTCAAACACCTACAGGAAGGTCATCCGCTGGGGATTTTCCCTGCTGGGGAAGTCTCTACATACCGGGATGGTAAATTGGTGGTGGACCGTCCATGGGAAGAAGCCGCGATCAAATTGATACGTAAGGCCGAGGTTCCCGTGGTGCCCATTTACTTTCATGCACGTAACAGTCGACTCTTTTATAGGTTGTCCAAAATGAACGATGTGTTCAGGACGGCCAAATTGCCTTCAGAATTGACCTCGCAGAGCAGAAGGCCTATAAAAGTTCGGATAGGTCAGCCCATTTCCGTGGCCACACAGAATGAAGAAGAAACCTTGGAATCCTACACGGAACTGCTTCGCAAGAAAACCTACCTCTTGGCCAATGTGTTCGAAAAAGAGCGTTTGATCGATAAGGTGCCGACCACATTGAAGATTCCCAAGCCTCCCAAAAAAATAGCCACCCCGGTTAGCTCCAAAGTGTTGGAAGGGGAAGTGGAAAAATTGCGGGAAAAGGATTGTAGGGTACTTCAAAGCAAGAACTATGAGGTATATCTGGCCCAACAGAAAGACATTCCCTTTATCCTGAACGAAATAGGAAGACAACGTGAGATTACATTCCGCGAAGTTGGGGAGGGGACCAACAATGCCATTGATTTGGACAAGTTCGACTCCTACTACCACCATCTCTTTCTATGGGATGATGAGGAAAAGAAGATCGTGGGCGCCTACCGGATGGGATTGGGGTCCGAAATCTTCAATCAATACGGGATAGATGGGTTTTACCTGCAGGATCTTTTCCGTTTTGAACCCGAACTTTATGGGATGATGGAAAAATCCATTGAAATGGGAAGAGCCTACATCATCAAGGAATATCAACAAAAACCTATGCCCCTTTTCCTATTATGGAAAGGGATTGTACATACCACATTGCGTCACCCTGAGCACAAATATCTGATCGGAGGAGTGAGCATCAGCAACCAGTTTTCCAATTTCTCCAAATCCCTGATGATCGAATTCATGAAATCCAATTATTGGGACCCCTATGTGGCACAATACATCCGACCCAAAAAGGAGTTCAAGGTAAAGCTCAATGATGCGGACAAGGAGTTTATTTTTGATGAGACCCAGGCCGACCTCAACAAGTTTGATAAACTGATCAGTGAAGTGGAACCGGGCAGTCTTCGTTTACCCGTTTTGATCAAGAAATACATCAAGCAAAATGCCAAGGTAGTGGCCTTTAATGTGGATCCGCTGTTCAACAATTCCGTGGATGGACTCATGTACATACGGATTGCGGACCTCCCTGAAAGTACGGTAAAACCCGTTATGGAAGAATTTCAAGCAGAGTTGGAGCGTAAAATGGGGCAATGAGTTGGTCATTGAAAATCTTTTGGGCAATCGGGTTTCTTTCCACATTTTCTGTTCAAGTATGGGCCCAGGAGATAACTGGAACCGTTCTCGATTCTAGGACCAAAGAGCCCATTTTTGGCGCTTCGGTATATTATGACGGGAGTTCCGTGGGTACCATGACCGATGAAAACGGGAATTTTGAAATACGCCTTCCCTACCGGAACAATGCTGTTTTGGTGATAAGCCATTTAGGATATCAGGCCAAGGAAATGGTCAATTTGCCCGAGGATGCCATATTACGCGTACTCCTCCAAGAACAGGTTGAAGATCTTCAGGAAGTGGTGTTGACTTCAGATCCCTTTTCGCGTAGGGAGAAATTGGAAGTCTTCCGGTTGGAATTTTTGGGGGACACCCGGGGGGGACGTTCCAGTATCATTGAGAACGAAGAGGATATACGGCTGTATTTTAACTCGGAGGACAATACCCTTTCCGCATATTGCGATAAGCCCATTGTAATTCAGAATGACTATTTGGGCTACCGGGTTTTCTTTTACGTGGATGAGTTCAAGATTTTTTTCAAAAGGAAAAGTTTGGAACGCATTGATAATATTCATCAGACCCTTTTTGATGGATCTACCCGTTTTTTTGACACCTCCCAAGGGGATCCCAAAACTGCAGAGCGCAGAGCAAAGGCTTATCTGGGTTCTCCAAGACATTTCATGAGAGCCTGTTGGTATGGCGATGTTGAAAATCAGAATTTTAAGCTCAAAAAAAACTACAAGGATGTGGTCCTGACGGATTTTATGGTGAATATGGCCAAGCCTGATCAAGATTTAAGGGATATCCGGTTCATGGGTAGCCAATATGTGATCTATTACAGGCAAAATGGCAATTACAGGTCCACACTCAAAATCAATGAATTGGACACCACCTATATTTTAGATAGATATGGCAACTATTCCCCCTTTGAAAGCTTGGCTTTTGGTGGCCATATGTCCGATTACCGTCTAGGGGATATGCTTCCCATGGACTACGGTCTCTGATATTATTGATTAGCCCATAAGCTCCTCCTTTACAAAATCATGGCAAAACTCTTTGATTTCTTCCCTAGTCTTTAAAAAGGCATCGTGGATTTCCTTTTCGTTGCCCTTGACCTTGGAAGGGTCGGAAAAATTTTGGTGGATTCGTCTAGCGTTTTGGGCGGGGATAAAAGGACAGTTTTCCTTGGCGTGGTCACATACAGTGATGATGTAATCCCAGTCAATGCCGGTATACTCATCCACATGGTTGGAGGTATGGTTGGAAATGTCAACCTTGTCTTCTTTCATGATGGCCACAGCTCCAGGATTGAGTCCATGGGTCTCTATTCCTGCACTATAAATGTTCGCCAACTTATCTTGAAAATAGTTGAGGTAGCCATGGGCCATTTGGCTTCTACAGGAATTTCCGGTACAAAGTACCAATACGTTTTTCATTTTTTTATTTGGTTTTTGATATGATGCTTATTCTATTCCAACCTTGTTACTACGCCTTTCAAACAACAGGTTGTCTTTCCAGGCCCCGTGGATTTTACCCACGCGTTCGCGCTTGCCAATATAACGAAAACCCACTGTTTCATGGAGTTTGACGCTCCCTTTATTTTCAGGGAAAATACCGGATTGCAGTGTCCAGAATCCCGCCTCTTCACTTTCTGTGATAAGCTGTTGCATAAGCTGTTTTCCAATCCCTTTTCCGCGGCTATTGGAGCCAATGTACACACTGACTTCAGCAACACCTCCGTATACACATCTGCTTGAGACAGGTGACAGTGCCGCCCAACCTAGTACCATACCATTTTGCTCAGCGACCAACCTACATGAATTGATATGGGATCGGTCCCAACTTTCATAGGTTGGGGCTTTGGTCTCGAAAGTGGCAAAGCCAGTAGCGATACCTTCGGTATAGATTTGCTGTACCTGCTCCCAATCAGAAGCTTTCATGCTGCGGATCAACATGGGTTCTTTTTAGCAGCAACCCGATCCAGGGGAGCAACTGGCTTCGGTTTCAACAGTGGATACAGCGGAAGCTGGTTCAACCCCGCAAGTTTCCTTAGCCTTGCAATCGGTTTTTTCAACCGACAATTTTATAATGAGTTTTTTCTCGTCCAATGCATAGTCGTCCACAAAAAGCTGGGCCGTGTGAAAGTCATCATTGCTGTATTCAAACTTGATTTCAGCGTCTTTTTGCATGGGTTTTATCCGATCCACCTTGTTCAGGATGGACAAGGCCTTGTATACGGACATAAAATCCCTTTTTCCGATTTCTGTGGGACTTTCCCAAAGCTGGATCACGGTTTCTTTCCAGAAATCCGTTCCCGCGCCGCAGTCAACAGAATCCACGGTGATGTTTTTTACTTCAGTGATGTGATAATTGGCTCCAACCAATCTATCCTTTGTGTATTCAAACAGTAGACTTTTGTCTTGGTGTTGTTGGAGGATGGATAAAAGTTCTGATGTTTTCATGTTAACAACAATTACGGTTAATATTGGAGAAGAACGTGTGGAAGGCTTGCTGGAGCTCTTCCCAGCGTTCTTGATTAATACAGTAGCAAAGATTTTTCCCCTCAAAAGTCCCTTTGAGCAGCCCAATTTTCTTGATTTCGTTCAAATGTTGGGATATGGTGGGTTGGGCGAGACCAATCACATCTACCAAGTCATTGCATATACAAGCATCCTGTTTGCTGATATATTCCAGGATGGCCACGCGTGCAGGATGCGCCATGACCTTGGCTATTTGGGCCAGTTCGTTATGGGTTGGTGAAAAGATATGCGTTTTGGAAGCTCCCATATTAGGGTGTTTTACTTTGGGATTTAATTTTATATTGCAATATTACGATAAAGCAAGTAAAAATAAAAGCCAGAAGAGAAAAATCTGGCTTTTGTGTCTGTGTTATAGGCTTTTGAACCAGTTTTGGAAGTATTCGCCCACCAAAAAAACCGGTTTTTGTGTCCCGTTTATGGCGCCGATCAAACTAACGACCCAAAGGATAACCGGGAATATCCATCCAATAAGGTTTACCACTGGGATGAGCCCCAAAACAAACCCAACCAGGAAAATTCCGAGTACCTGCCTTACATAAAAAGAACCTATTTCGGTTTTGTTGCTATTGTTCATAATGATGGCTATGATCCATCCGATCAAAGTCAAATGGGCAACAAGGGCAACCGTTTTACCGCTGTCAGGGTTTTTGGGATCAAAGGTTTCCTTTACATCCTCTTTGAAATCACTTGCGGCTTCCTTGGCTTCCTCCGCAGCTTCCTTGGCTGCATCTTTGGCTTTGTCAAAAGCTTCTTCAGCTTTGTCTCCTAAGTCTTTTTTTTCTTCGGACATGGTTTTAATGTGTTGGTTAAACAAGTTTTAAATGTAGCAAATTATTCAATACCTAAAGAAATGCTTTATCAACAGGCTCCCATAGCTCCAGTTTATTGCCTTCCGGATCTATGATCCATCCAAATTTGCCATAGTCGTATTCCTCTATTTCCCCCACTACGGTGACGCCCTCTTTTTTTAAGGTTTCCAGCAATTCCACCAAGTTTTCTACCCTAAAGTTCATCATAAATTGCTTTTCACTGGGTTGAAAATAGGTGGTATCCTCTGCAAATGGGCTCCATTGGGTCATGCAATCATTTCCCTTTTGATCCTTCCACCAAAAGGAACATCCATATTGATCTGTGTTAAGACCTAAGTGGGTCTTGTACCAATCCTTGATCTTGTTTGGGTCTTTGGTCTTAAAGAAAAACCCCCCGATTCCTGTTACTCTTTGTTTCATGATCTTTTAATGTTTTGTTCATATAAAGCGACCCAATCCTGAGGGGTCATTTTTTGGCATAGTTGGGCAATCAACCCAAAGGGAATGTTATTTCCATTTCTAAAACGAATACAGCTTTTGCCCATATCCAATTTGGTTGTTACATACTTGGGATACTCCTTTACAAACCAATCGTGAAGCTCTGGATTGGCGTAAATGCCGGAATGGTATAGGGCTATAAAATTTTTCTGTGAAGCAATATTCATGAAAGGTAGGGGCAAGGCAGGGTCACAGTGGTACCCACCTGGATAAAGGGAATGTGGAACCACATAGCCGATCATTTTGTAACTAATACATTCCTGAAAACCTTTAGGGAGATTTGCCTTGACCGTTTCCCTTAATTTGGAAACGACTTCCCGACGGTCTTCGGGGACTTTACGGATATATTCATCCGGGGTTTGGGCGTCTATGGTCATTTTTAGTGAATTTTGTCAACTGCCCAAGTCAATAGTATTGTGGCTTAGGCTTTTAAAGTTAACAAAATTTCTCTTTGACCTTGTCCACAATGGTCTGGGCCAATTTTTCCTTGCTTTCCACGGTCCATCCGGCCACATGGGGGGTCAATAGTACATTTTTGGCCTTTCGAAGATATTTGAAGGCCTTGGGTTTTTGGATGAACATGTTTTCAAAGGACTTCTTTTCATATTCCAATACATCCAACCCTGCACCCAATACTTTCCCGGATTTTAATCCAATGACCAAATCTTTGGTTACCACACATTTTCCCCGGGCCGTGTTCAATAACCAAAAGGGTTTGTGAAATGCATCTATGAACGTGGAGTTGACCATGCCCACGGTAAGTTCGGTCTGGGGTACGTGAAGGCTCACGACATCTGATTTTTGTTGAAATTCCATAACGCCTACCTGGCGGGCGTTTTCATCGCCAACACCTCCCACAATATCATAACAGATGACTTCCACATCAAAGCCACGGAGTTTTTTGGCAAATGCCTTTCCCATGTTTCCATAGCCCACTATGCCCACGGTTTTACCATCCAGTTCCACGCCACGGTTCCCCTCACGGTCCCATTTTCCTTTTTTTACCTCGCGGTTGGCCTTTCCCAAATGGTTCATGAGCGACAATAGCATGCCCAAGGTGTGTTCGCCCACCGCATTCCGATTGCCTTCTGGGGCCGACGCAAGGAAGATACCTTTGTGCTTGGCATGCTCCACATCAATGTTTTCCAAGCCGGCACCGACCCTTCCAATGAATTTTAAATTGATGGCCTTGTCCAAAAATTGTTGGTCCAGGGTGAATCTACTTCGGATGATCACACCGTCGTATTCGTGTATTTTGCGTTCCACTTCTTCCTTGGAAGAAACGTAATCTTCATGATTTTCAAAACCCAGTTGTGCAAACTGTTCTAGAAGTAGGGGGTGGTTGGTGTCCAGATGGAGAACTTTCATGGGTCAAATATACAATTCCTAGATTTTTGGATATACGGTCTGAGTTTTTTCATGCTGAACATCCCCGGTATGGGCCGTAGTCAGCTTTTCAAAAAGGAGTACATGCACCTCTTCCCCATTTTTGGTCATGGGGTTGTGTTCCACTCCCTTGGGTATCACAATAATTTCTCCTTCTTTCACAACCTCGGTCCGGTCCCTAAATTGCATATAAAGGGTGCCTTTGATGACTTGGAACAATTCATCTTCATGCTCATGGGCGTGCCAGACAAACTCTCCCTGCAACTTGGCCAATAGTACTTGCATATCGTCCACCACCGCAATTTGGTGTGGGTGCCATTGGTTGGTGAATTCAGTATGTTTTTGCTGTAGATTGATGGGTTTCATTTTTCCAGGATTAGTTTTTTGATCAGTGAAATTTGACCTAGGTGATAATAACTGTGCTCAATCACTCCTTCTATGTTTCGTAGGTAGGTTCCGTACTTTTCGTCCACAAAGGGGGTGTCCAATAGGGCGTCCTCCATTTTTTCCACATGCATGGCGAATTTTTCGGAGTTGACCAGAAACTCCTTTACCAAGTTGCTCCAATCCGTTTCCGAAGTCATGGCGGGCATATCAAAACTGAATTTATCGCGAATTTCAAGCTTTCCTCCTTCAAACACGTTTAAAATGCCGTCTAAGTAATAATTAAGGTGGTACGTGAGAAGGGCTATCGTATTCAGGGATTGTATTCTTTGATTGGCCTGTTGCCACGAAATGCTTTCTATCTGTTCCTTGATGTTGGTTTGGGCAATCCAACGACCACTCAACAGGACTTCCCTTAATCTGGTTGCCATGAATTCACTTCGTGTCATCTGGATTTGCTTTTAAGTCGAAAGGAATTAAATCCCCAAAATGATCTTGGCGATCGAGAAATAGATCAGGATTCCAAAAATATCGTTGCTTGTGGTAATGAAAGGTCCCGTAGCTATGGCTGGATCTATGTTCCTTTTGTGAAGGAAAAGGGGGATAAAGGTCCCGATGAGTCCCGCTACCACAATGACTACCACCAACGAAAGGGAAATGGCCAGGGCGGTAGTGAATGCTCCTTTCCAAACCCAAGTGAAAATCAACAGTAAAGTAGCCAGAATAAGTCCGTTCAACAGAGCCAATAACATTTCCTTAATGAGTCGGTTACTGATACTTCCCTTTAGATCGTCATTGGCGAGACCCTGTACAATAATAGCACTGGATTGCACCCCTACGTTACCTGCCATGGCCGCTATTAAAGGGGTGAAAAAGAAAAGGACTGCGTGTTTGGAGATCATTTCCTCAAAACCGCCCATAATGGCGGCGGCTCCCAAACCACCCAAAAGACCCAATATGAGCCAAGGCAATCGGGCTCGGGTAAGGACCCAAATATCATCATCGGCCTCCACGTCTTGTGATATACCTGCTGCCATTTGGTAATCCTTGTCGGCTTCTTCCTTGATCACGTCCACAATATCGTCAATGGTAATGCGGCCCACCAATCGGCCTACTTCATCCACTACGGGAATGGCTTCCAAGTCGTATTTGGACATGATCTTTGCCACTTCTTCCCCTTTTTCGTTAACGGTCACGGAATCCACTTTGGGGATATACACATCCTTGATGTTGGTTTTGGTGGAGGTGGTCAACAAGTCCTTCAAGGATAGCCTTCCTTTTAGTCTGCCTTCATCGTCCACCACATATATAGAGTGTACCCGGGTCACATTTTCGGCCTGGGCCCTCATTTCCTTGACGCAGGTGAGCACGTTCCAATTTTCGTTCACCTTTACCAATTCCTTTGCCATAAGTCCACCGGCGCTGTCCTCATCATAGCGTAACAAGTCCACGATATGTTTGGCGTGTTCCCGGTCCTCAATCTCAGAGATGACCTCTTGGACCATCTCTTTGGGTAGCTCATTAATAATGTCCACGGCATCATCCGTATCCAGCTCCTCCAGCTCCCCTGCGATTTCCTTTGCGGTAAGGTTTTTCAATACCGCTTCCCGGATATCTTCGTGCATTTCCGCAAGGATATCCGATGTTTTCTCACTTTCCAGAAGCTTGATGAGATAGGTGGCTTCATCCACATCCAGTTCATCCGCTATTTCGGCAATATCGGCATAGTGGAACTCCTGCATCATGGACTGAAGGTCGGCGTTTCTCTTTTCCGAGATCAGTTGCTGGATTTCTTCTAAAAGCTCGTCTGTAAGTTTAAACGGGGTCATTGGCTATCTTTTGGGTCAACGTTACAAAATCTGCCACACTGAGCTGTTCTGGGCGCTGGTCAAAGATAGTATCTTCTTTGAGATTATCGGAAAGATCAAAGGTTTTAAGACTGTTTCGAAGGGTCTTGCGTCTTTGGTTGAAAGCTGTTTTTACCACCTTGAAGAACAGATGCTCATCACAGGGAAGCTTCAATTCGGGTTTTCGGGTGAGGCGCAATACCCCGGAATGCACTTTGGGTGGAGGGTCAAAAACCTGGGGTGGTACGGAAAACAAATATTCGGCCTCGTAGAAGGCCTGCACCAAGACCGATAGAATGCCATAGGTCTTGCTTCCCGGTTTTTCACAAATGCGCTGGGCCACTTCTTTTTGGAACATTCCCGAAAATTCTGGGATCTGTTGCCGTATTTCCAGCATTTTAAAAACAATCTGACTGGAGATGTTGTAAGGGAAGTTTCCAGTTATGGCAAATTGCTCTTCGCCGTAAAGGTTTCGTAAATCAAACTTTAGAAAATCAGCTTCAATGATGTTGAGGCGATTGTTCTTCTTTAGGATTTCGGCATGCTCCAAGGGAAAGCTGTGGTTGAGGTATATGATGGACTCTTCATCCAAGTCCATGGCCACCAAATCCAAATCCCGTTGTAAAAGGTATTTGGTGAGCACGCCCATTCCCGGACCAATCTCCAAAACGTTGGTGTAGCCTTTAAGGCTAAGGGTGTCCGCTATGTTGCGTGCTACCGTTTCGTCTTTCAGGAAATGCTGCCCCAAATGTTTTTTGGCCTTTACCGCACCATTTTCCTGCCCATTTTCCATAGGTTTGGGCCTACCATTATCGGGCTTTCTTTTATTCTTCTTGGGCACAGGGGTTTTTTTGCAAGTTACTTGGAATTTTCGACATAGACCCATGCCTTCAGACCGGATTCCAGAGGGAATATTTTACGACTGTAGGCGCTGGTCTCATAAATATCGGCCTTGTTTAGGTCAATTTCAGAGACCTCGTATACCTTACCTTCCACTTTGTCCTCAATTTTACCAGTTTGGATTACTAGGGAGTATCTGCCGTAAACGGCATTTTCCATTTTTTTGAACCCCAACAAAAAATCAGGTTGCCCATTGAGGATGCGTCCAAATACATATTGCTGTACTTGAAGGTCTTGGAGCGTTCCATAGGTAAACAGGTATGCCAAGGGGTTAGGGAATTTGTTGACTGATGACTTCGAGCTCTGTTCGGAAGGCCACAAACTTATTGGGAAATAATCTTTGGGCATCGGCACGTAAACGCTCGGCATCTTCCCTGTAGTACGATTCCAAAGTCTGTTTGTCCTTTGTGGTATACTGTACGGAGTAGGTGACCCCTCCCATATCTTCCTCAACCAGCACCTTTACCATTTTGGCATGGGTGAACTTTCCCGTGGCCAACATATCGGGGAGGTGCTTGTCCTGCATCCATGACAACCATTCATCATGCACACTTTCATCTATATTGATCGTAACATTGTATATGATCATGGCCTTTTGGTTTAAGGCCCTAATGTAGGGAAGAATTAGTTAATGGCATCCCCGCGGAGCATCCTAAAATTCTTTCGGGCCTGCGGAAAATAATAACTGTCCTGATAGTTGTAGATGATCTTTTCGTAATGGGCCTTGGCCTTTTCGGGTTCATTAAGGATATTTCTATATAATTGGCCCAAAGCAAAGTGGGCATCATCGGCCAAAATACCATCGGCATAAAACTCCACTATTTTTTGATAATTGAACCGGGCACCTTCATAGTCTTTTTGGGTTTCCAAAAGTTGGGCCTGCCGGAGCAGTGCCTCATCCTCAATTTTTTCGCCTTTGTGGTTTTCAAGGATGTCCTCCAATTCCGCAATGGCTTCCTTGTTTTTATTTTGATAGGCCAACAGGTCTGCCCTGGCATATTTTTTCAATGCGGTCTGGGTGGAGTCTTCCAAGGAATTGTCCGAAATCAATAGGCTCAACTGCATGGCATCATTGGCAATGAGTTGGGAAGTGGAGCTTCGGAGTACTTTCAACTGGGTTAGCGCCCAATCAAAATCCCCCTTGTAAAAACTGGTCTGGGCCACTTTGAAACGGGCATTTTGACCCAGAACATCATTTTTAAGGCTTTTCTGTACCTGCGTGAAATAGATAAGTGCTTGATTGAATTTTTGGTCGTACACCAAAATATCACCCAAGGCCAATTTTATATAGGCCGTGATCACACGTCCCAAGGGTAGCTCAAGGCTTTCCTTGAGCATGGCAATGGCAGGTTCCGGTCTTTCCCGTTTGAAAGTGAGAAAGTTGGCATAGGCAATCTGCAATTGTAGGGTACGGCTTTGGTTTCCATATGTTGTCACCAAATCCTGAAATTCTTTTTCAACCTGGTTCAAAACCTTATCTGTTGGGTCTTTCAATTCAATATCGATAAGGCTCAACTCAGCGTTCAGTTTGTTTCCGGGGTCGGTGCTATTTTCCACCACATATTCAAAAATGGATACGGCATTGTCAAGGTCATTGTCCTCCAAGGCAATCTGTCCCAAATTTTCCAATCGGTCCACGGAAGTTTCACCGGTACGTTTAAAAATGGCCTTTTCCTGACTGAATGCGCTGTTGTATTGTTTTTGCTGCACAAAAAGCCAGCTCAACAATTCGTTCCAAAGAACATCGGGGTTTTGCTGTGCGTTCTTCAACAATACCTTTCGCAAGATGACATTGTTGGGGTTGGAAGGGTCTTCCGAGATAAAGTCGTCTATATTGCGGAGCACATTGGACCGGGAAGTCCTTCCTTCCCAGATAAGATTGAGATAGGATTGGTACATTCTTTCAATATTGCCCTGCTCGCCATAAATCCTGGCCAGTTGAAAATCGTAGTTCAAATCCGGTTTTAGGGCCATGGCATTGGTGTAGGCCTTAATGGCATAGTCCAATAGCGCATATTTTTGGAATCGATACCCTACACTGTATCCATAATTGGGGTTTTCATCAATTTTTTGGATGGCCTGATCATAATAAGTCGTTGCCTTTTCGGCTTGGTCTTGCAATGTATAGTTATAACCGAGTTCAATAAAAAAGGTGGGAAAGGCGTAGGTGTCCTTTATTTTTTGCAAAAGAAAGATTTCGGCATCCTCATAACGTTCCAATTGCTGGTAGCAGGCCACCAAACCCTCGGAATAGTCGGTGCGCCGCGGGTTTTTCTCTACCAATTTTTCATAGAAGGCCACTGCTTTTTCAAATTCCCCATCCGCAAAGTACTGTTTGGCCAGAAAATCTTCCTGGGAATAGGAAAAGGTCTGCACCAAAATGCTCGATATGAAAAATAGGAGAAACCTCAATAGTTGGTTTTATTGTAAATATAACGTACAAAAGGGCGGGATTCTGTTAACCGAATCCAAAATGCTGCAAAAACTATGCGTCATGTAGGATGTTTGCTGATAATCAATCCGTTGGTTTGAATATGGATTCTGGAATGTTTTAAGATTTTCTAAACGGCAACTTTATATTTTAATAATAAACCTTACGTATTATGTAAGAAAAATATTATTATATTTAGAAAACCTTAAAATTTATTCTATATGAAAACAAGTAGCAAATTGATTGCATTATTGTTCGTAATGTCATTGGTGACATACGTTTCTGCACAGAATTTGGACAATTCTTCTTCGTCCGTAACCAAGGAGGCTTCCTTGAAAAGTGATACTGTTGAAGCCGTTGAGGCCACAGGGATTTCACTGTCTTGGTGTGGAACTGGACCCTATGGTCAAGTAGATGGTTCAGTGTATGGCGGTACCGCACCCTACAGATGGTACCAAGGGGGTACGCTGTTAATGACTACGTATTCCAGTAGTGTTACTTTAAATTTTGGGTGCAATGGTGGGGTCCTCACGGTAAAGGATGCCAATAATAATGAGGATGCCGATATTGTTCCACAAGGATGTGTGGACCACGGGTGCAATTAAAAGGCTCCAAGCTAAAAAATTGGATTATTGAAATTTGCCGGGACATCACTTTGAAAAAGATGGGCCCGGCATTTTTTTGCGTTATGCAATGGTGTCAAATCCGCAGTAGGGAACCAAAACATCGGGAATCTTGATGCCGTCCTTGGTCTGACAGTTCTCCAAGATTCCGGCCAATACCCTTGGAAGGGCCAAGGCACTTCCATTCAAGGTGTGTGCCAATTGGCTTTTTCCATTTTCATCTTTAAAACGTAGCTTCAGCCGGTTGGCCTGAAAGGTTTCAAAATTGGAAACGGAACTGATTTCCAGCCAACGGTCCTGGGCTGTGGAGAACACTTCAAAATCATAGGTAAGGGCAGAAGTAAAGCCCAAATCCCCACCGCAGAGACGAAGGATTCGATACGGCAATTTCAGGTCGCGAAGGATATTCTTCACATGCTCCACCATTTCATCCAAAGCGGCGTATGAATTGTTTGGATGCTCCATGCGAACAATCTCTACCTTGTCAAATTGATGCAAACGGTTCAAGCCACGTACATGCGCTCCGTAACTTCCGGCTTCCCTTCTAAAGCAAGGGGTATACCCGGTATATTTTATGGGAAAGTCGGCTTCGGCCAAAATATCATCCCGGTGCAAGTTGGTAATGGGGACTTCCGCGGTAGGGATAAGATACAAATCGTCTGCGGTCGCATGGTACATTTGCCCTTCCTTGTCCGGTAACTGCCCGGTTCCATAACCGGAGGCTTCGTTGACCATGAGAGGGGGTTGTATTTCCATATATCCGGCTTCGGTATTCTTGTCCAAAAAGTAAGCAATGAGCGCACGCTGTAAACGGGCCCCCTTGCCTTTGTAGACCGGGAAACCGGCACCGGTGACCTTTACGCCGAGTTCAAAATCAATGATGTTGTATTTTTTGGCCAGTTCCCAGTGTGGCAATGCATCCTCTTCCAAGACTGGGATATCACCTTCCCTAAAAATTTCTTCGTTGTCCTCATCGGTGTTTCCCGCAGGAACAGATTCGTGGGGCACATTGGGTATTTGGTAGAGTTGCTCTTGCAAGGCAGTGGCAGCAGCATTTAGGTCATCCCCCAATTGCTTTGAGGCTTCCTTCAATCCTGCGGTTTTTTCTTTAAGGGCATTGGCCTCCTGTGCTTTTCCGGATTTAAAGAGCATGCCAATTTCCTTGGAAAGCTTGTTGGATTCGGCCAAGGTCGCATCCAGTTCGGTTTGGATGGAACGTCTTTTTTCATCCAGTTCGATAATTTTTGACAGCATGGGTTCTGCATCAATGTTTCGCTTTTGTAAAGCGGTGATGATACTTTCCTTGTTTTCCCGAATGGTATGTAATTGAAGCATGGCCTTGTATTGAGCCGCAAATTTAATTCAATCTGAAGACGTGCCCAACAATTATTCCTTATGCGATGGACGAATCCATTCGTTGTGGGCCAAATGCTTCCAAGGAACACTGGCCAAATCCACCTTGGGATCTATAAACTCATAATATTCCCCTTGGTTGATTTTTACCGTATTGGTCACAAAAACCTGGATATCCTCTCCTTTTTTGGCATAGTCTTTCTTAAGATGCTGGGCAAATTGCCAGGCAAAATCTGGGTAGCACGCCACCCTTCTGCGCTGTTTTTTGGTGAGATAATCATTTAAGTTAATATTGATGGCCTTACCGGTTTCTTTATTGACCACCGTATACTTGATGGTTCCTGACCGACTTCGCAACATCATCCGCCAACTGAGCCTGTGACCTTCCTCGGTCCATAACACATCGTCCTTGAAGGCGTGGTGACGTAGCGGGAGGACAAGTTGTACAAGAAAGTATCCCCCCAAGATTCCCAGAACCCATTTGTGATTTTTGGGAAGTGTTGTGGATTGTTCAACAACCACTTTTTTGGTCTTGAGAAATACGTTTCGGATGGTTTGAGGTTCAAAAAAGAAGACAGTGAACGCCAAGGACAGATAGGGGAAAATCCCTATTTGGAATACTATACTATTGAAGAGATGGAAAAAAATGGCCATGACAAAGGCAATTTTACGGGTGGGTTTCCAAAGTAGGGCGGGCACAATGAGCAAATCGAAAAAAATCCCGAAAAACGCGACGATTTTATGCACCCATTTTTCCTGTAAAAGTTCCCCGATCAAATAATAGTCCGATTTGGATTTCATCAACAGTTCAATGATGCTGAAATCCAGCCAATCCCCATATAGTTTGGCCACTGAGGCATAGGTATAGACAATGAACAACTGAAGGATAATGATCCACCGAACCCAATTGGGCATGGTGAAGGAATGTAGTTTTGGGTTCAATTTGGCATCCAGTGAGGCATCTTTGTGTGCAGGTAGAAATGCCATAATGTAGGCCAACAGCATCAACAAGTAATAATGGTTGTTGTACGATGTCTTTTGCATCAAGTACACCCCGGTCCACATCAAGGCAAAGGCAAAGGCACTGAATCGGTATTTATAACCTAAAGTGATCAAAATACCCAAAGTGCCCATGATGGCAAAGTAAATGTACATGCCATTGCCTGGCAGGGGCTGTAGCCACTCAAACCCAATAAAAGTAAAGGTGAACTTGGGTTCGATCAAGGTTCTTTTAACCCAACCCGTTGCTATGGCCCCGTAACATTCCGCACTGACCAAAAGACCATAGAACATACGAAAGACAACCAGTTGGGCATTGTCTATTTTTTTAAAGAGAAAATGGAATGACATCTATTGGGAGATTAGGTCCAACGACACCTCTTTGTCCTTTGCCAATTGCTGTTGCAGCTCCTCAATGGAGTTGAATTTGTGCTCATCGCGAATACGATGTAAAATGCCCACCTGTATTTTCTTGTCATACAGATTGCCATTAAAATCAAAAAAATTGATTTCGATGCTTTTTTCGGACCCTCCTACGGTAGGATTGTAGCCAATGTTCATCATCCCAAAATGTTCTTGGCCATCAATGGTGCTCTTGACCACATACACGCCTGTTTTTGGAATGAGTTTGTAGGTTTCTGGAATGTGCAGGTTGGCGGTCGGGAACCCAAATTGCTTGCCAAGGCCTTTCCCTTTTTTTATGATACCCGTAAGCATATAGGCATAGCTGAGATAGCTGTTGGCGGTGGCAATATCGCCCTCTTTAAGGGCATTCCGGATTTTTGTTGAGCTTACGGAAACATCATCGATTTCTTGGGCGGGAATTTCCTCTACCTCAAAATCTAGGGTGTTTCCAAAAGCAATAAGGTCTTGGATATTGGCATTTCGGTTTCTGCCAAACCGGTGGTCGTAACCAATGATGATTTTTTTGCCCTTTAAACTATTGACCAAAATATCACGGACAAACTCGGTTGCCGAAAGTCGTGAAAACTCTTTTGTAAAAGGATGGATGATGAGATAATCCAGGTTCAAATCATTTAAGATTTGGGTTTTTTCCTCAATGGTATTCAGTAGTTTTATGTTGGTGTCTTTTTGGAGCACCATTCTGGGGTGGGGGAAAAAAGTGAGGACCGTAGACTTTAATCCGGTATTTTTGGCACTATTTATGAGGCGTTCCAATATCTTACGGTGACCCAGATGAACACCATCAAAAGTGCCAATGGTAATTGCCGTTTGATACGTATTGCGCTTAAAAAGAGAAATATCCTGGATTGTTTCCACCTAATCAAGAAATAAAAAAGGCTTATTTTTGAAATTGACCTATGCCCAAACTATGTATGAAGGCTAAATTACACCTTGTTTTTTCAATAACCATATTTTTTGGCTCCTTTTGTGTATTTGGACAACAGGGTTATTGGAAACAGGCGCAAAAGGAAACCCATTTAAAGAGCTCGTCCATAAAGCATGTGGAAAAGGCTCGCGCGGTTTTTTCCTTGGAAGAAAGCCTGTTTATGGAGAAGCTTGAGCCTTCCCGGACCTCTAAAGGGAAGGGTCTCATGGTGTACTTTCCCAACGGAAATGGGGAAATGGTTCCCTTTGTGCTTACCGAAACACCTGTATTACACCCTGAATTGGCGAAAAAGTATCCCAATATCCGGTCGTTTACAGGGATGAGCCAAGATGGGAAATATAAAATCAAACTCAGTAGTTCCCACAATGGCCTCCAGACTATGATGGTGAACCTGAACAATCATGAAAAGGTTTTCATGGAGCCTATATCAAATAAACCCAACGCCTACGTGCTTTACGATAAAGGATCTGATGCCGATGGAAAGAATAGCTTTGTCTGTGAGACCGAGGAAATTCAGCAAAGTCTTACTGCAAAAACCATTGTGCCCTTGGTGGATGATCAAGTGCTCCGTAAGTATAGGATTGCTGTTTCGGTAACTGGCGAATACACCATCTATCATGGGGGCACTGTTGCAGATGCCTTGGCCGCTATCAATGCTACCTTGACGCGGGTCAATGAGGTCTTTGAAACCGATTTGGGGGTTACTTTGGAGTTGGTCCCCAATAATGACCTAGTGATTTATACCAATCCGAATACCGATCCATACACTGGGAATTTTAATTCCCAGGTCCAGAATACACTTACCACCAATATAGGGGAAGCCAATTACGATGTTGGGCATTTGTTTCACAAGGTGGGGTCTGTTTCCCAAAATAACGGTAATGCGGGTTTTGTAGGGGCGGTGTGTGTGGATAACCAAAAGGGGAGTGCTTTTTCAGCAGCCTTTGAGCCCGAAGGGGACATCTTTGACCTTGATTTTGTATCACATGAATTGGGTCATCAATTTGGTGCCAACCATACATGGTCTTTTGAGTCGGAAGGAACCGGTGTGCAGGCCGAACCAGCCAGTGGAACCACCATTATGGGTTATGCCGGCATTGTTGAAGGAAATAACGTAGCCCCAAATGGGGATGATTATTTTCACTATAACAGCATCCTGCAAATATCGGATTACCTGCAGTCTACTTCGTGTGCCCAAACCACAGCGATTGCCAACTCTCCCCCAGTACTTTCACCCGTAAATGACTTTATTATACCAATAGGGACAGCTTTTGTATTGGAGAGTAGTGCAACAGACCCAGACCTGGGGGATGTTCTTACATACACTTGGGAACAAATCAATAATGGTGTGGTAACGACCAATACCTTTGGACCAACCAATGCCAGTGGTGCCAATTTTAGATCATTGCCCCCTTCCACCGACCCGGAGAGATATTTCCCCCGATTGTCCGAGGTGATGCAAGGAAACCTTACTCAGACCACCCCTGGAGAAAGTGAGGCATGGGAAACTGTTTCTGAAATAGAGCGGAGACTGACCTTTGCCTGTACCGTAAGAGACAACGCTTCAGGTGGAGGGCAAGTAGTATCGGATGTGTTGGATGTAAAAGTCATTAAAGCGGCAGGACCTTTTGTAGTGACATCCCAAACTTCATCAGAAACATACAGTGCGGGGTCTATTCAAGAAGTTACGTGGGATGTGGCCAACACCAACATTTTACCTATTGATGCAAAGACCGTGGATATTTTCCTTTCTTTGGATGGAGGGGTAACTTTCCCCATTTTGTTGGCCGATGACACCCTGAATGATGGGGCGGAGGATATACTTCTGCCGGGGAATGCTGTGTCCAATGCTCGTATTATGGTAAAGGCGAGTGATAATATTTTCTTTGCTGTGAATGCAACGGATTTTACAATCGAGGCCTCAGAGGTAGTCTTGGGGTTCTCCGAATTGTCTTATTCCGTTTGCCAACCTAACGACATTATCATCCCTTTTACTTATCAGACTTTTTTGGGATTCAATGAAACTTCTACATTCTCAGC
This sequence comes from Flagellimonas olearia, assembly GCF_004150225.1. Lineage (NCBI taxonomy): Bacteria > Pseudomonadati > Bacteroidota > Flavobacteriia > Flavobacteriales > Flavobacteriaceae > Flagellimonas > Flagellimonas olearia. The sequence goes on from NZ_ML142912.1 coordinate 242,259, forward strand.
AGATGTACCTGTGGGTATAACAGCAGTTTTTTCACCGACCAATGCAAGCGTTGATGGTACCTCGGTGGATTTAACACTTTCCAATACGGGAAGTGTTGCTCCTGGGGTCTATGATATTACGGTTACCTCTACTTCGGCCTCGGTAACCAAGGACGTGATCTTGTCGCTTAATCTACAGGATTCTGGCTTTGCAGAGGTGGTATTGGTCTCTCCCGGCGATATGGAAGCAAATACATCTTTGAAAACCCAATTGGAATGGGAGATTGACCCTATGTACTCCAATTATGATGTGGAAATTGCCACGGACGTCGGGTTTTCCAACGTGATTGAATCAGCGTCGGTACCATTCAACTTTTATAAGGCCACAAATTTGGAGGAACAAACCGAATATTTTTGGAGGGTGCGCCCGAGTAATGACTGCGGTACGGGCACTTTTGGAACACCTTTCAGTTTTACAACCATACAGTTGAACTGTAAGAATTTTGAATCCAAGAATCTGCCCTTGGAAATTTCCAATGTGGGGACTCCAACCGTAACTTCATCCATACAGTTTTTTGAAGATTTGCCCATTTCCGATGTCAATGTAAATCTGGAATTGGATCACACCTATTTGGAAGATTTAATGATCACCCTTATTTCTCCCCAGGGTACCCGGGTTGCTTTGATATCCAGTACCTGTGGCGGGTTGAATAATATAAATGCTGTTTTTGATGATGATGGAAGTGCGATTGTTTGTGGAGGAAATCCAGCTATTTCTGGAACCGTGGCTCCTTTGGGTTCTTTGGCTTCGCTGAATGGAGAATCCATTTTGGGGGAATGGGTGTTGGAAGTCAAGGACAATGCATCCAGTGATGGAGGAACATTGATAGCTTTTTCCATGGAAGTCTGTGTGGAAGGTAATTTTAGGCCAGATGATGATGAAGATGGTGTCTTTGACGATGGGGACGATCTTTGCTTGGGTACACCAAAAGGCGTTGAAGTGGATACCAATGGTTGTGCGGTCTATCGATTTGCTCCAGATAATTTTGAGGTGCAAATCCTCAGCGAGACCTGCAGGGATAACAATAATGGTTCCGTGACCATTACCCCAATGGACAATACCATAGCGTATTCTGCTATTTTGGATGGTGGAGGTTCACCAATTAATGTTGATTTCACCAATGAACATACGTTTTCCAGTTTAAATGCTGGAACATATTCTTTGTGTATTTCTGGGACCAATGGCTTGATTACATATCGTGAAGTGTGTTTCGATATTGTGGTTTCTGAACCTGATATCTTGGAAGTGGTTGCCCTTGCAGAAGAAGGTTTTGTGCAGCTTAATATGAGTGGAGCCAATTTGTATAATGTGGAACTAAACGGATTGGTGACCCAGACTAGGGATTCCAACATACAATTGGAATTAAAGCAAGGACAGAACACTTTGAAAGTGTATACGGATTTACCTTGTCAAGGTGTTTTTGAACAGACCTATTTTAATGCGTTGCAGCCTATTTTGTCCCCAAACCCAACAAGGGGAATCACGGAAGTTTATCTGAATGGATATGTCGGGGTTGTATCGCTAAAGGTGTTCTCATCAAATGGAAGGTTGGTGAAGACCTATGTAAAAAGATTGTATGGGGAAAATTTGGAGTTGGACGTGTCGGAACTATCCAAGGGAGCTTATTACCTTCAGGTTGAAAAAGAAGGAATTAAGGATACATTTAAATTGATTAAAAAATGAAGCAACTTTTAGTCAGTCTTATCCTTTTGCTATTATTGGTCTCTTGCGGAGGAAATGATGATGGGCCTGTGACTCCTGAAGCGGCAGAGTTGGTTTTCCCTGCGGAAAACTCCGAATGTACCACAGGGGTAAGTGTAAATGAAGAACTGAGTCAGGTTACATTTGAGTGGAGATCTTCGGCGAATACCAATAGTTACACTTTGACGGTGGTCAATTTGGAAACCAACGTTCCACAAACCTTATCAACCGCAGCCACATCGGTCAGTCTGTCCATAGCCAAGGGAACTCCTTTTGCATGGTCCGTTACCTCAACCAACAGTAGGTCCGATCAGGTGGTAACAAGTGAGACATGGTTGTTTTATAATGCGGGTGCCCAAACCACTTATACACCTTTTCCTGCGCGGGCCGTATCTCCCGTTTCAGGTTCAACAGTGTTGAAGGATATAGCCAATGAAGTTACCTTGGAATGGTCTGGAGCTGATGTGGACGGAGATATAGTTTCGTTCGAAGTATTTTTTTCTGACCAAAACCCTCCGAGCACATCTTTAGGAACCGTTGGAGCAACCACTATGAAATCGAACGTAAGCGTAATATCCGGGGAAACGTATTATTGGGAGGTCTTGACCACGGACCAAGAAGGAAATACTTCAGATTCTGGGGTGTTTGAGTTCAAGGTGCATTGAGCCTAAGAACCATTGAACTGGTTCATGGTGTTCTTTGTGCCTGCAAAAATAAAAGATAGAACAAGATCTGCTGCTTTTTGTAACCGTTCTGGGAGTGCTTGGTTTTCCTCGCTGTTCCATTTCCCGAGAACGTAATCCACCTGCTTTCCCTTACTGAATTCAGCACCAACCCCAAATCTGAAACGGTTGTATTGGGAGGTCTGCAGGGTATTCTGTATGTCCTTTAGCCCATTGTGGCCCCCATCGCTTCCTTTGGTCTTCAGGCGGATAGTGCCAAAGGGAAGATTGATATCGTCCGTGATTACAAGTACATTGTCCAATGGGATTTTTTCCTTGTCCATCCAATATTTAACGGCTTTTCCGCTTAAGTTCATGTAAGTGGAAGGTTTTAGGCACAAAACGCTTTTTCCTTTGTGCTTAAATGTCGCTACCGCGCCGAGTTTGGCATCTTCATAAGTGAAGCTTTCCTGTTCTGCCAAAAAATCCAATATTTTAAACCCAATGTTATGTCGGGTCTCTTCGTATTCTGACCCTATATTTCCCAATCCGACTATAAGGAATTTTTTCATGGAATCTGTTTCTTGTAGTAAGGGTTTGGTAGTGTTGAAAAATGCTTTGATGAATTTGAGCATCTGTTTAAACAATGTATTTGTCCAAAAATACAAAAGCATCCCATTAGTTGCTTGATCGCAAATGGGATGCTTTGTGTTTTATAGATGTAACGGCCTATTCCGTAGCTTCTGCTTCTGGGGCATCGCCACCTTCAGCAGCACCTTCAGCGCCTTCCTCTTCTTCATCATCTTCTGAATCATCAGCAACAGAAGTTCTGGAAGCTTTCACCTGTACCACCGCAGTACTATCTGGGTGTAGAATGGTAAAATCATCGCTCAACAAGGTTTCTACCGCAATGGTACCACCGATTCTAAGTTTGGAAATATCCACTGTGATAAAATCAGGCAACAATTCTGGCAATGCCTTGATGGATAGTTTTCTTTTCCTGAACAACAAACGACCACCATTTCGTACCCCTGGAGAGTTTCCTTCCAAACGTACGGGGATGTTCATGGTCACAGGTTTGTCATTGAACAATTGATAGAAATCGATGTGTAAAATTTTGTCGGTCACAGGGTGAAATTGAATGTCCTGAAGTACCGCGTCAAATTTTTGACCATTTTCCAACTCAATCACAGCAGTGTGTGCGTTGGGAGTGTACACTAAATCTCTGAATGAGATTTCTTCCGCAGAAAAATGCAATGGACTTTCCCCTCCGTACAGCACGCAAGGGACCTTTCCAGCATTACGTAGGGCCTTGGTAGATACCTTGCCCACGCTTTCTCTTTGGGATCCTTTGATAGTAATTGACTTCATTGTAATATATTAAATTGATTTACATTAAAAATTTTGAAGATATGGAAGTGTTGTGGTGAACCCTGTGCATTACATCCGCAAAGAGGTTGGCACAACCCAATACTTTTATTTTTTTCTGGTTATGGTCAATGGGAATTGAATCTGTGATGATCAGTTCCGTCAACTTTGAGTTTTCTATTCTTTCATAGGCGTTTCCGGACAACAATCCGTGTGTGGTCACTGCTCGTACACTTAAGGCGCCACGTTCCATCATAAGGTCTGCAGCCTTGGTAAGGGTTCCCGCGGTGTCCACCATATCATCCACCAAAACCACATTCTTGCCCTCTACATCCCCAATGAGTTCCATATGGGAAATCACATTGGCCTTGGCCCGTTGTTTATAACAGATGACCACATCGCACTCCAATGCTTTGGAATAGGCATAGGCCCTTTTGGAACCACCCATATCCGGGGAGGCAATGCAGAGATTATCCAGATTGAGTTCCTTTAAATAGGGAAGGAACAAGGTGGAAGCGAACAAATGGTCCACAGGTTTTTCAAAAAAGCCTTGGATTTGATCCGCGTGCAAGTCCATGGTTATGATCCTTGTGGCTCCCGCTGTTTCCAACATCTTGGCTACAAGTTTCGCGGCAATAGGCACACGGGGTTTGTCCTTTCTGTCCTGTCTGGCCCAGCCAAAATACGGCATCACGGCGGTAATGTGTCTTGCCGAGGCTCTTTTGGCGGCATCCAACATCAACAGCATTTCCATTAAATTTTCCGAGCTTGGGTTGGTGGAACCAATGATAAAGATGCGTGCCCCGCGAATGGATTCCTCAAAGGAAGGCTGGAATTCCCCGTCGCTGTATCTGGAAAATTGTATCTTTCCCAAATCTGCACCGTATGAAGCGGCTATTTTTCTGCCGAGTTCAATACTTTGGGTACATGCAAAAATTTTGGGTTCAGGAACTTGATAGGCCATTGCAAACTCTTGTTGTCTAGCTTTTTAACGATGCTTTCTGGTAAAGAGGTGCAAATTTAAAAATTAATTCGGGTTGCTAAAGGATAAATACAAGTATTTTTTGGTGTTGAATAAAAATATTTGTTTAGCTTTGCATTCCATTTTGAAAAAACATCCAGAAATGCCTTGGTGGCGGAACTGGTAGACGCGCTGGATTCAAAATCCAGTGTCTTCGGACGTGTGGGTTCGATTCCCACCCAAGGTACAAAGAGTCCCTGTAAACATTGAGTTTGCAGGGATTTTTTTATGCTGTGCCGCAAAGTTTTGTCTTTGGTGTTGAGGATTACCCTATGAAACCTTAATTTTCAATTCTAAAACCAAATGCCAAATGATAAAATCCTTAAGTGTCATCTTTCTTTTTTTGGTGGTAGGTGAGTTTGTCACCTATGTTTTCAAGATTCCCATAGCCGGAAACATCATAGGGATGGTGTTGATCTTTCTGGCCTTGAAATTCAAGGCAATCCCATTGGAAATGGTGAAGCCGGCCTCAGACAAACTGCTGAAATATCTGGTCCTCTTTTTTGTGCCGTATGGGGTGGGACTCATGGTGCATTTTGAGACCATAAAGGAACATTGGCTCTCCATTGGGTTGGCTGTTTTGGGAAGCACTCTACTAACATTGTACCTAACGGCATTTCTTCAAGAAAAACTCGAGAAAAAATGAAAGCCTTTATCGCCTTGCCCGTGGTTTGGGTATTTTTGACCTTGGCCGTGTTTTTTATGGCCCAACGGCTGCATAAGAGAGTGGGATGGGCCGTGACCACCCCAATTCTAGTGACTATTTTGGTACTTATCCTGTTCCTGTCCCTATTTGATATTGACTTTGAAACCTATGACAATGGTGGAAAATTTCTCAGTTTCTTTTTAGGGCCTTCAGTAGTAGCACTTGGCGTTTTGTTTTATGAAAAATTGGATGAGATCAAATCCAATCTGATGCCTTTTTGTATCTCCGTATGTATAGGTGGACTGAGCAGTATACTGAGCTTGATTTTTATATTATTGGCCTTTAAGGCGCCTGAGATATTGATCAGGTCCTTGGCCCCAAAATCGGTTACCACACCCATAGCCATTGAAGTGGCCAAATCGGTTGGGGGCGTACCCTCCATTACGGCAGGAGTGGTCATTGCGGTTGGGATTTTTGGCAATGCCTTTGGAATCCATATCCTTAAACTTTTGGGCATTACCAGCAAAACAGCCATTGGGACCGCCTTGGGTACGGCATCCCATGGCATAGGTACGGCAAGGGCGCTGGAAGAAAGTAAACTGGCAGGAGTGTATAGTGGTTTGGCCCTTTGTGTCAACGGGCTAGTGACGGCCATAGCAACTCCGTTTATCATCGAATGGTGGATGGGGTGATCAAGATTCCATATAGATGTTTTTGGCTAACTTGATGAACATTTCAAGGGTTGGATGAATCAATATAACTACAGATATATAGAGCATGAAGAAAAAATATAAGGGAAGAAACTTGGGCTATCTCCTTTTAATGGGTTGGTTCGGATTGATTTCAACAACGGGGATCGGGCAACAAAGCGAAAAGATGGTTTGGCATGATGCCTCTACAATGTTTGTGGCAGGCAAACTGAATACGTTGGATACTGAACCCTTTCAACGCTTTCCAGCTAATATGAAGGAAAAAGTCAGGGAACAGGTATGGCGGTTGTCGCGAAATTCGGCTGGCCTTTACCTTGAATTCAAGACCGATGCCGGCGATATTGAGGTTCAGTATGGAGTGGAGAACCCGCATGCATTTCAACATATGCCTGCAACAGGGGTAAGTGGTGTGGATTTGTATGCATTTGATGAAGATAAAAATTGGCAGTGGGTGAGGGGCACCTACAGCTTTAAGGACACAATTACCTATAGTTATAATGGCATTAAGCCGGAAAATCGTAAAATAATCAAAACCTATCGGCTTTATTTGCCATTGTACAACACACTGGAGTGGCTAAAAATAGGGGTGCCGGAAACCTCTGTTTTTGAGGATGTAAAAACGATTACGGAGCAGAAGCCCATAGTGGTGTATGGCACTTCCATTGTTCAGGGAGGGTGTGCGTCGCGTGCCGGAATGGCATGGCCTGCAATTTTGGGCAGACAGCTGGGCCAACCCATACGAAACCTCGGTTTTTCAGGAAACGGGAGACTGGAACCGGAAATCATTGATTTCATGGCCCAAAACCAAGCTTCCCTTTTTGTGTTGGATTGTATGGCGAACTTTACGTTGGAAGGAAGTCTTGGTGCCCAAGAAGCGGAGAAGCGTATTCTTAAGGCTGTTCAGGATTTAAGGGATAAACAACCCAATGTGCCTATATTGTTGGTAGAACATGCGGGCTATTCCGATGGAGAAATGCAGCCCCAACGGAAGAAAGTATATGAAGCACTGAACATAGCCACCCAAAATGCCTATGCCCAGTTGATAGCCCAAAAAGTGAAGTCCATATACCTTTTAGAAAAGGCCGAAATGGGTTTGGGTGAGGATAGTTTTGTGGATGGTACCCACCCCAATGACCACGGCATGGTAAAATATGCTGCGGCTGTTGGTAATAGCATTACCAAAAGGATTGCCGTGGATGGGAAAACTTCAGAATGATATCTTATCCAGAGTTCTTGCAATCCCAATGAATTAATTGGACTGTATAACACATGGTTACCCTTTTTTGGGATGATTTCATTTCATGGGTTGGGCCTTACAGTCCATGATGATGTAGTTGAAGTGCTCCACATCGTCAGGATTTAGTTTCAGTGTGCCGGTTACGCTCACCACGGCATCCATCTTGAAGGACTGTGCGGAATCGAATTGTAGTTCAATGGCGGTTTCGGGCCCTGCCGCTCCACAGAAAAAGCAGGTAGCCATAGGGTTTTTGGATAAAATATAGGCGTTTTCACCCGGGGAAATATTGATGAAATACCCAACAATGGAAACTTCTTGATTATCCAAGGACAGGACATGATCTGAAAATGTGGGCGCCAAAAATTCAGCCCCAAAAGAAGGGATGTACTTTATGGAAAAAGTAACCTCGGCCAAGTCGTCCCAGTCTATTTGTTTTTGTGCTTGTAGGGTGACTGAAAAGATCAATGATGCCATTGCGATGCAAATTTTATTTTTCATGACTCAGAATTTTGGATATGTTCATTTTGATGATGGGGGATATGGCAAGGCCTATGGCCAATAATACCATGAGCAGCGCTAATCCCCCGGTTTGTGCTATTTCTTTGTAATTCAGCAAGAGAGGGACGCTTTGCTTGTATTGGTCCATAATCATTTCAAAAATGAATCGTACCCCTATTTGGGACAGCAATATGCCCACGACAAAAGCAATGCCCACGATCAAGAGCCCTTCATAGGCCACCATTTTTACCAACTGCGGAACATTGGCCCCGTAGGTGCGCATCAAGGCTAGGTCAAAAGCGCGGTCCCGAACCATTCTGTACAAGCTTATAAATATGGTGATACAGGAAATGATGAGGATGATATAGGCAATCCATGTTACCGTTTTTACGCCGACCCCTGTGAACTGGTACAAGCGCTCCAGTTCGTATTTTGGGAGGGCGGCTTGCATGGTGGTATTTGAATTGATGTTTCTGGGAAGTGTTAAAAAGCCCATGGGACTCCTGAACGTCACCAACAAAGAGGTAATCTCTTTTTCATGGTTATCATTGGGAGCAGCTTCATGGTGGTGTACATCCCAAATGGTGTTAAGGTCGGTCACGATCAACCGATCCAATATTTTATGGGTGAGTTTGTAGATGCCCACAACGGTCAAGGGTTCTTCATGGTCATGGTCATTTTTTTCTGCCAATCCATGTGAACTAAGGAATGTATCCCCAATGTGTAGGTCAAACCTTTCTGCCACTGCGGCTCCCAAGACAACTTCCATGGGTTTTTGAACGACCCTTCCGTGTTCTATGGTTGCATTATACAGTATGGAAAAATTATGGGTAGTTCCCACGATGCGATACCCTTTATAATTGTCACCATAGGAAATGGGCACGGCCATTTTTACCAAAGGATTTTTGGATAGCTTTTGGGCCTCTTTATAGGAAATGTTCCCGGTGGGATTATCTATGTGCAATACTGAGGAAAGTACCAACTGTAGTGGACTCCCTTTGGCACCAACCACCATATCTATGTTTCCAAGATTGTTTTCCAATTGCTGTTTGAATGATGCTTCCATTTGTTGGATGGCCAGAAGAAGGGCAATGCTTACAGAGAGAATAAGAATGCTCAAAAAGGTGTATAAGGGCTTGTGCCGAAAATTCCGTATGCTGATGCTCCAAACGTTCATAGTGTCAAGGAATTTTGGAACAGGGGTTGTATCCTCCCATCGTGTGTGATTACGATGAGATTGGCATTATTGGCTGTTGCCTGGTCTATGAGCAGCTGTATTACGGCCTCACAGTTGTCATCATCAAGGCTTGACGTGGGTTCGTCTGCCAAGATCAGTTGCGGACGGTGAATGACCGACATGGCAATACCCAGCCGTTGCAATTGTCCCTCGCTAAGTTCCCGTACTTTCTTGGATTGGCAGTCAATGATGTCCAATTGTTCCAATAGGTCCGAGATGATGGTGTTTGAAATGGCCTTGTTGGCGAAGAAAAGCCTGGCCTGCAAATTTTCAAATACGTTTAAGGATTGAATGGCATGGTTTTTTTGGAATACCAGACCAATGTTCTGTCCCCTGAAGCGGTCCATTTTCCTGTTTGAAAGGGAATGGATGGAGATCCCTTCAATTTCAACCTTGCCCTCCAAAGGGGTAAGCAATCCGGCCAACAAGTGTAAAAAAGTAGTTTTGCCAACACCGGATTTGCCTAAAATGAGCAGATTTTCACTTGGCCCCAATGAAATATCGGGAAAGTTGAAAACCATGTCCCTTTCATCGTATTGAAAGGTGAGTCCACTTGTTTTTATCATAGAAGTCCACTTTAGTCCACAATTTTTATATCTATGGAGGTCCTGCTCTGCCATCCTGTGGCATCGGTTACCGAAAAGGCACAATGATAATCTCCTATATCAATGTCATTTGGAATGGCGACAGTGAGGTTGATTTCATAGGAAGTCCCACCATTTTCAATAGTGTGGTTTTCCATAAATATCATGGGATTGACCGCATTTTTTATAGGACTCAACTCACATTGGGCCCCTTGGTCGTCATGGGTGTGATGGTCAAAGTTGTGATGGATGTTGAGGCTGTATGCGGCCAGTTCCATATTATCGGTGACCATGGCCTTGAAGGTGTAGGATTGTCCTTTTTGGATTTCTTCGCAGGCCTGCGGAAACCCTCCGCTATAGTTTACACTGATGGTGGGTTTTTCCTCATCTACAGATGAGCTGTCACCATTGGAGCAGGATATCAGCCAGCTGATGGGAAGGATGATCAAAAGTAATTTTGCTAACAGTTTCATTTTGAAAAAATTAAAGCCGCATGGTATGGCACCACACCATGCGGCAATTAGGATTATGATTCGGTTACGTCAATGTGGGTTTCATACTCGTAGGTGTTTCCGTCTTCATCTTCAATGGTGAAAATGATATGATATTCGCCGGCTGGAGCTGTGACCGGCACATCAATGTGCTTGTGGAATTCTGCTTCGGTCAGCTCGTGGAAATCTTCTGAGTAATCGCCTTCATAATCCCATTCAACTTCACCTTCTCCAACCTCTAAACCATGGGCATGAACGTCAACCAGAACTTCGTGAATTCCGTTAACGGCTTCAATCATGAATTCAATATGAAAATCACTTCCCCTGGCCACGGTTTCATCCATATCAAAATCACTTATAGTGATTGGGTCCAAAACTTGTACATGGCCTTCGGCCTCAGTGCTGTTGCCTAGCTCGTCGGTTACCGTCAAAACAATATGGTATTCCCCGGCCGGAATGTTGGAAGGGATGTCTATGTGTTCATGGAAAGTGGGGTTTATGACCAAATAACTGGCATCCGTCCAGGTTTGTTCATAATCCCACTCCACTTCGCCTTCTCCCACTTCCAGGTCATGGGCATGGATGTCAATGGAAATGCTGCTCACAATGCCTTCTGCGGTAATCTCTGCTTCCAAATGAATGTCGGACCCTTTGTAGGCAACTTGATCGGTGGAATGTGAACTGCCCTCCCCGTATTCAAAATTGGAGACTGCAGGGGCAGCCACGGGCGGAGTGCCTTCGTCATCACTGCTACAGGAATAGAGGGCGAGGCCTAAAAAAATAATTAGTGCTAAAGATTTAAAATTTGCTTTCATTCTACTTGTTTTTGGGTTTACTAATTTGATTTATATTAAAATGGTATAGTGGCCGAAATCGATAGGTTCCTACCGGGTTCGGGGACATCTATAAGTCTGTAAAAACTGGTGTGGTCGTAATACTCCGTGTTGAACACATTGTTGAGTTTGATGCGCATATGCACGGGTTCGCCGTTTCCAAAGAGAGGCAGTTGGGTCATGGCGGACAGGTTGAACGCTTGATACCCTTCCGTTCGCTCTTCGGGGGGTACAATTTCATTTTGCGCGGCCGTTGCCCTAAAATCAATGGTGATCAATGGTTGTTGAAAAAACAGGACATCCTTAAATTGATAATTGATTGAGAACAGCCCGGACAGGGGAGGGGAAAAAGGCAAGGTGAAATCCTTTTTAGGACCACTGGTCTGTCTTGCATACACATATTCCAAGGAAGCATCCAAGTGCAAGGCATCGGTCAGGTTGAACCCTGCTTTGACCTCACCGCCAAACCGGAACACCTTACTTTGGGTATACTCATAGATTTGAAGGGTCTCGTAATAATTGGGTGTGGGATTCAGATAGATGAAGTTGTCAAAATAATTCACGAAAGGACTTATGCCCAGAGTAAACCACTGGTTGGAGTGATCAATGGCCAAATCCACTTGATAGGATTCCTCGGGATCTAGGTCAATGTTGCCCCGCTCGTAGCGATACATGTGATAGTTGACCCCATCTGAAGCCAATTCGTTGGCCAATGGCATCCGAAAACTTTTCCCCAAATTGATTTTATAGGTGGTATTCTTGCTGAGGTAGCTCATGCCCACCGAACCACTGAGATTTCCAAAATTCAGGCTTTTGTCCTGTGCACGTTGTAAGCGAACATAGGAGGTTGTGCCATTTGGATTGTTGATGGTGGATGTGAACCAATCGTAATACGCCCTGGTTTCCACAAGGCCCGCATCGTACCGCAGGCCAGCTTGCAAATGGAAGTTTTCGTTGATCTTGAAATGGTCATAGGCGAAGACCCCTGCGGAATACCGGTCGTACTCCGGAATCAAGAAACCCCACCCCCCAATATTGTTGTTCTGCAGCTCGGCATCCACTCCAAAAACCACATCATGTTTTGCATTGGGCCTAAAGGTGTCCTTGGCATTTATGGAAAAGGTATTCTTGGTAAAAACTCTTTCCCTGCTGTTGGGTGGAGTGGGCATATAGCCATGGGGGACGGGTTCTGAATGCTCTTCCCTTTGGTTGTTTTGGTAGCCCAGATCTAGGTGCAGGGTGTGTTTCCCTTTGTAGAGGGTGGTATTGTTGATGACCTTAAAATGGTTCACTTTGTGAAAGGGAAGGTCTACATCCCTATTGGAACTATCATAATCAATGGTTGAGGTCCTTACCTCCAATCCGTGTGCGTTGGCAAAAAAGCCGTTTTTGGCATTGACATTGCTGAAGAAGGTCTCGGATTTGATGTCATCTTTTGCAAATCCAATACTGAAACTGGCATTGGCCTCCCTTCCTGCAGTATTCCTTAAATGATTTTCATGGAGTTCAAAAATGTAGCTTTCGTACCGTATCCGATCGGTGGGTACTTTATAATCCCCATAATCCCTGTAAGTGAGCCTGGCTCGGTAGAACCAGTTTTGTTTTCTGGTTTGGATTCCTGCGGATACTCCCAATAGATCATTGTTGGTTTCTCCCAAGAGGTTTACTTCTCCCCCAAAAGAATTTGGTAAGGGAATGTTTGGGGGTTGAATGTCCACAACACCGGCTATGGCATCGGAACCATAGAGTAAGGAAGCCGGACCTTTTATAATTTGGATGTTGTCTATGCCATATTGGTCTATTTCCAACCCATGGTCGTTGCCCCACTGTTGGGCTTCGTGCTTTATGCCATTTTGCACCACACTTACCCTGTTGAACCCCAATCCCCTAATAGTGGGCTTGGACTGTCCAGAACCTATGGTCATGGTACTTACCCCGGGAATTTTTCGCAGGGTCTGCATAAGGCTGTTCTCTCGGTTTTTCTCCAGGAATTCCTTGTTCACCCCAACAGAAATGGTGGAAAGTTCTTGGGCTTTGCGGTGTTCGGTCTTTCCATAAAGTTCCACCTCATCAAGATTGGTGACAGATGCCACTAATTCAATGGTAATCCAGTCCATATTGGGATTGACCTCCAGGGTAAGCTGTTGGGAGGTGTATCCTATATGGGTTATTGTAAATTTTTTTGGGCCTTGGGGGACATTTTCAATACTGAATTCACCACGATCGGACGAAACGGCAAATAAATTATCACCTATGATGTTGGCCCCAATAATTGGACTTTGGGTATGGGCATCTATAATAACTCCATTTATGGTATGGAGTTCTTGTGCAGATGCTTGAAGACATAGACCGATGTATAGCCATGCCATGAGCATTTTGTTGCGCATTATGTAAATACTATAAAATTGTAGGATATGCTCCTGACAAGGAGCTTAATGGCCAGGTTCCATTACATCTTGTGTAAGCAATAATTGTACAGGTTGCCCTAAAAAGGCTGTACGTGTACCATACAATGTGCTACAAATAAAATCTCGGTTGAAATTGTAGGAACAATTGAGTTTGACCCAAAGGGTAACAGTACAATATTTAGCAAAAATGTAAGGAAAATTAGACTGTAGGAGGGGGGCGTGAAAAAGGAAGGTTTAGGCTTGTGACAGATGGAATGTGTGCATCATAATCTACGCCGATTTCCTTTTGAAGGACAAATTCAACGATTTTGGTCAGGGGTTCGTGTGAATCTGAAAGTACAGCAGGTACTTGATGGTCCGCTGCAATATTGTGGCATATGGCACAATGGTCTAGGTAGTCTTTATCGTCATCATGCGAAAGCACGTGTAGTCCTGCAAGCTCCGTGGTAAGAAACAATGCGAGGAAAAAGTACGTAATGCTATGTATGAGACGATTTTTTTTCATACGCTCACAAACTTATTAAAAAAGTTCTGTTATTGTTGTGTACACCATGTTAATATGGGATTTTTTGAAGTAATTGATACAAAACTGAACGCTTTTGTTCAAAAATTTTCCTCGGTCAGCTCCTTATTGATTACTGCTCCGGCAAAATTTCCTTGGTGCACGGCATTGGCCACCGAACGCATAGGAGAGGTATTATCACCGCAGGCATATATACCATCAACGGTCGTTTTTTGCAGTCCATCTATTTTGATGTATCCCTGTTCTGTGATTTCGCAACCTAATGTTTCTGGAATCTTACAGTGTTGTTCAAAGGGGATTCCGGCGTAGAGCGCATCGAGCCGTATTTTTTTTCCATTTTTAAAAACGATATGGACCATATTTCCATTTTCATGTTCAATGTGATGGATTTCACCTTCTTCAATTTTAATGTTATGTTGTTGAAGTTTTTCTAATTGCTCCGTTGTAAAATCACTTTTATTGGAGGTAATCATGGTGAGGTCCTGTGTAAGATTGTTGACCAACCCGGCTAGATGAAAGGCCTTTTCCGCAGGGGCCCATATACCGGTCTTTTTTCCATGAAATTCATAGCCATGGCAATAGGGGCAATGGATAAGTGTTTTTCCCCAACATTCAGAAAATCCGGGGATATTGGGAACATTGTCCTTCACGCCCGTGGCAAAAATCAACTTCTCGGTCTCAAATTTTTTACCGGATTGTGTGCTGATTTCAAAACCTTCGGCTGTTTTTTTTCCATCAATGGCAACATCTGTATGAAAATGAACCGTATTGTATTGTGATACCTGTTGTTGGGCAAGGGATGAAATTTCCGAAGGGGTCTTTCCGTCTTGGGTAAGGAAGTTATGGGAGTGGGGCGTGGGTTTATTGCAAGGTTCACCCGAATCTATCACCAAAACTTTTTTTAAAGATCTACCAAGGGTCATGGCTGCTGATAAACCGGCATAGCTGCCACCGATAATGATCACATCAAAAACGCTACTTTGTTCCATTTTATGGTTTTATGGGGGATTGGGTTGCCAAAGTTAGAAACATTTTTTATTATTGCAACAAAGTCGCATTAATAAATCATGAAACGAAGAAGCACACCTACCAAAGAAGCGGTATTGGATTTGTTATCCCAGAGAGGTAAGGCCATGAGCCAGGATGCCATTGAGCGGGAAATAGATATCGATATCAACCGTGCGACCATCTATAGGGTCCTGAACAGTTTCTGTGACGATGGCATTGTGCATAGAATTGTGGCCGAAGATGGGAAGCAGTATTTTGCATTCTGCATAAACTGTGGTGAAAACAAGGTGCCCACCCATCACTTTCATTTTAGATGTACCACGTGCCAAACCATAGAGTGCTTGAAGGAGGAGGTTCATTTTTCATTGCCCATGGGCTATGCCGTGGAAAAAGTGAACTGTATCTTGACTGGAACTTGTGAGGATTGTTCTTGACTGTGGAGTTGTTGAAATTCCATACCTAACCCATCTATATGACAGGGCTTACTATCAAGATTTTGCGGCCATAGCGGAGGAAGATTTGATTTAATGTAATAATCTGATTTTCAATTATTTAAATTTACTGTTTTTAACAAGACCGCTCTCTTTTTTAAAAACTCGCCTCATATATCCCAACTTTCACAACAAATGATTGGCGAAAGACAACATAACTTCCGTTTTGTTGAGGTTTGTTAATATGTTTGAGTGGGCGTAATGCCTAGGTCCAACCTCATTTCCTCAACTATGAACATGCCTCAATGCCATTGGAACAAAAGATGCCGCTTGTTGGCTATTTTGTTTTTGTTTTTATCACTTCAGATGGGGTACGGGCAATTGTGTTCTGCGGATGCAGGTCCGGATGTGACTGTAAGCCAAGTGGGCAATGTCTTCTTAAATGCAGTGGCTCCAGTTACTGGAACGGGGGAATGGACACAGTCATCTGGCCCCTCTCTGGTGGGTTTTGCCAATGCCAACGATCCCAATACCCAAGTTTTTGGAATGGTTCCGGGGACGTATATTTTTGAATGGACCGTTTCGGACCCATCCTGCACCGATGCATCCGATACGGTAGGAGTTACCTTTTTAGGAGTAGACCTTGAACTGGATATTTTGGCCAGCAATTCGAGCCCGGATGTAGGAGACATAGTGACCTTTACCATCAATCTCAGCAATTTAGGGGATGTGGATGCCACAGGAGTCGCTATTGAGAATATTGTGCCGGCAGGTTACGAAAATGTCAATACCATAAGTGATGGGGGAACCTTTTTTGTAGGACCCCGGGCCATAGTTTGGACGGGACTCAATGTACCCCAAGGAACAAACACTTTATCGCTAACGTTCAATGCAACGGTGCAGACCCCCACAGGGACTTCAAGTGAGTTTGCCCATACGGCCGAGGTCACTTTTTGTGATCAAATTGATTTGGACAGTACTCCAAATAATGATGATGGTGACCAAAGCGAGGATGATGAAGATTCCGTAATAGCTTCTCCCCAACTGGCGGACCTGTCCTTGACAAAGGCGGTAGTTGGCGGTAATCTTTCCCCAGAGGTGGGTGAACAGATCAGTTTTGAGATAACCTTGACCAACAATGGTCCCGATGATGCCACGAATGTCCTTGTGGAGGATCAATTGCTTTCAGGGTTCAGTTATGTTTCCTATACCGCTACGGCGGGGACCTATAGTTCTGCCAGTGGACTTTGGCAAATAGGAACGTTGTCCAATGGGGTCTCGGAAACCTTGATTATTGACGTAGTGGCAAACCCAACTGGAACATATACCAATACAGCACAAGTGGAAGCATCCGATGGGTTTGATGTGGATTCGACCCCCGGCAATGGAGTCCCTTCCGAGGATGATCAAGGGAGTGTGACCTTATCTCCAGTGGAAGTCATTGACCTTTCCTTGACCAAGACCATAAGCAAGTCCCCACCTTTGGTGAGTGATAATGTCATATTCACACTAACGGTTTCCAATGCAGGCCCCAGTGAGGCCACTTCCGTGGAAGTAACCGATATACTGCCTTCTGGCTTTACCTATGTTTCTGATAATGGTGGGGGAGCTTATGACGAGACCACGGGTATTTGGAATGTGGGAACTTTGGCCAGTGGAGCTTCAGAAAGCGTGAATATTCTGGTAAACGTCAACCCAACAGGAAATTACACTAACGTGGCCGAGATTACCAACCATGACCAAATGGATTCAGATTCCACCCCAAATAACAATACTCCTGGTGAAGATGACCAAGATGAAGTGGTGGTGAGTCCCAATCCCTTGGTGGATGTTTCGGTAACCAAAATGGCGAATGACCTTACCCCCAATGTGGGTGACCAGATTGTATTTACCATTACCGTACTTAATGACGGACCCAGTGAAGCGACCAATGTGGTGGTCACCGATCAGTTGGCATCCGGATACGGACTGGTCAGTGCTGTTCCATCAGTAGGAACCTATAATGCAGTGAACGGGGTTTGGAACATTGGGAGTTTGGCCAATGCAACCTCTGAAACCCTTACCATAACGGCCAACGTGCTCTCCATTGGCGATTATGCCAATACTGCGGAATTGACCGGATTAACAGAATTGGATGTGGATTCCACCCCCGGAAACAGCAACGGTTCCGAAGATGATCAGGAAACGGTGGTGCCAACTCCGGTACCGGTATCCGATTTGCTGTTGCGCAAATCTGTGGGCCAGCTTAGTCCCTTGGTGGGTGAAGACGTAATTTTTAGCATCAATATCTCCAATTTGGGACCAAGCGATGTGACGGGAGTGGAGATAATGGACCTGTTGCCCTCTGGGTATACCTATGTTTCCAACAGTAGAACCGCAGGAGCGTATGATGCTGCTACGGGAATTTGGGAATTGAACAATGTACTGCCCAATGGAGTGACCGAGACCTTGAACATTGTGGCTACGGTGAATGCCACCGGAGATTACTTCAATGTAACCGAGGTGTTCTCGTCCAACAATGTGGATCCCAATTCAACCCCAAACAACAATAATGTTTTTGAAAACGACCAAGACAGTGCTGGAACCATTCCCATTCCGGCTTCGGATTTGGAGTTGAGCAAAACTGTGGATAACGAATTCCCTGATGTTTCCGATACCGTAACATTTACCTTGACTTTGGAAAATGTGGGGCCAAGCGATGCAAGCGGCATAGTGGTGGAAGACCTATTGCCTTCTGGGTATACCTATGTTTCGGATGATTCCGGAGGACTATATGATCCTTATGGTGGTTTCTGGTACTTGGGAAGTGTCACAGGAGGGGCGAATGCAACACTTAATATTGAGGCAGTGGTAAATCCTTCGGGAAACTATACCAATAGGGCAGAAGTAGTTTCGGCCATTCAAGTAGATCCAGATTCCACTCCCGGGAATGGTGTATTGGCGGAAGATGATCAAGATACACAATCCACAACTCCCAGACATGTCTCGGATATTTCACTGGCCATGACAGCGGATAATCTGACTCCGTCCGCGGGCGACGAAATTATTTTTACGATTACAGTGAACAATGCTGGACCCAATGACGCTACAGGTCTGGTGATTGAAGACGAATTGGCATCAGGCTACAGCTTTATAAGCGCTATGACCTCTTCGGGGACCTATGATGAGATTGCAGGTTCTTGGAATGTTGCCACCATAACAAGTGGAGGTTCGGAAACTTTGGTGTTGATGGCCTTGGTGCTGCCCAATGGAAATTATAAAAACACTGCCGAATTAATTGCTTTGGGAACCTATGACCCAGACTCTACGCCCAACAACAACTTGGGTTCGGAAGATGATCAAGTAAGTTTGGTCCCTATCCCGGATGGTTTGGCCGATCTATCCCTGACCAAGATGGTGGATAATCCCGTGCCCAATGTTGGTGACGTGATCCGATTTACCATCAGTGTCACCAATGGTGGGCCTACCGATGCTACTGGGGTGGTGATTTCTGATTTTCTACCCATAGGATACACCTATCAATCCCATACGGCCACGGCCGGAGTATATAATCCGAATACGGGCTTGTGGAACGTGAATCGGACGATTTTCAATCAAAATACGGAAACCTTGGAAATTCTCGCCATGGTGAACACGCCAACCGGTGAAACCGATGAGTATTTGAACGTGGCCGAAATCACCACGAGTGATTTTGCCGACCCGGATAGTGATCCCAACCAAGGAATCGCCATGGATGATTTTTCCGATGGTGTCCAGGATGATGATGAAGCCAGTGCCTTTGTGGTTCCCCAGACCACGGATTTGGCTTTGACCAAAGAAGTAGATAAGATTTTAGTAAATATTGGCGATGAAGTGGTGTTTACCATAACAGTGACCAATTTGGGAGCTGTACCTGCGACCAACATTGGGGTAGAGGAACAATTACCACAAGGGTACCGGTTGGTTACTTCCCAATCCTCTTTGGGTTTTTATGATGAAGCGTCCGGTTTTTGGGAGTTGGATACCTTGGAAGTCTCGGAAACGGCCCAACTTGAGTTGACCGTGGAGGTTTTGGATATTGAAGATTACCTAAATACGGCAAGTTTGGCCTTTGTGGATCAGTTGGACACCAACAGTGACAATGACAGTGCGGAAGCCTTTGTTTCCCCCAGTTGTTTGGTGGTCTACAACGAGTTTTCACCCAATGGGGATGGGGTCAACGATTATTTTAAGATCGATTGTATTTCCAGATATCCCCAAAACGTACTTCAGGTGTATAATCGATGGGGCAATATCGTGTACGAAAAACGCTCCTATAACAATGATTGGGACGGTACGCCCAATGGCAGGGCCATTGTGCAGAAAGAAGATCAGTTGCCCGTGGGCACCTACTACTATATTTTGGACTTGGGTGATGGCTCCGAGCCGCGAACGGATTGGTTATATCTAAATCGATAGGAAAATGGGGTGGAGCTTGACTAAATACATACAAGAATTGAAAAAGCGAGTTGGACTTGTGGGTTTACTAGTGGCCTGCTTCGGATGCTTTTCCGGATCCGCGCAACAAGATCCCCAGTTTACCCAATACATGTACAACACCATGAGTGTGAATCCAGCATATGCCGGTTCCCAAGGCTACCTTACGGCTTTATTGTTGCACCGTTCCCAATGGGTTGGCATCAACGGGGCGCCGAATACCCAGGTCTTGGCGGTGGACACTCCCTTGGAAAACAAACTGGGCGTGGGAGGTATATTGGCACATGATGCCTTGGGGCCCTCTTCAGAAATTTTTGTAGATGGAAATGTGTCCTACACCATACAACTGGATAGTACCAATCGAAAACTGTCCTTTGGCCTAAAAGCGGGTGGACGACTTTTTGATGTGGATTTCTCAAAAGGGCTGACCGAAAATCCCGATATGGCCTTTCAAAATAATATCAAGAGCAAATTTTTCCCGACCATTGGGGCGGGGCTGTATTACCAAACCAAGGATAGTTATTTGGGCTTTGCCGTCCCCAACTTCTTTTCTCAAAAACATTACGATGGGGAAGAACAAGAGATAGCAGCGGAAAGGCTCCATTACTATTTTATAGGGGGAAAGATGTTCGAGGTGACCCCTGAGGTGGTGCTTCGGCCATCCTTTTTTATAAAATGGGTCCCGGGGGCACCGATTATTTTGGATGTTTCGGCCAATGCCATCATCAGGGAAACCTTCACCTTTGGTGCCGCCTATAGGTGGGATGATTCCTTTTCCGTGTTATTGGGACTTCAAATCAATTCCAATTTGAATGCGGGCTATGCATACGACCTAACATCATCCAATTTAGGGGCTTACACCGGGGGAAGCCATGAACTGTTTCTCAGATATCAATTCAAAGAGATGAAAAAAGAGGTAATATCAGAATGAGATTGCCCTAGACCATATACCAAACCTAGAACCTAACCTCATGCAGCATGCCTTCAACATACGTTGGAGGCTTTTTTATTGAAAAAAATTCAAAGTGATGCAACCCTTTCATTTTTGATTTGTCATTGGGATAGAATGAAATAGAACTATTTTTAGCGTCATTGAATAATCGTCCAGGATTTTTGGAAGCAAACGTACGTTTTACGCACCAAGTTTTGGTGGAGCAGAGCAAACAAGGGAACCCGAATGCACAATACCAGTTGTATGGATTGTACGTGGATGCCATGTTCAACGTGGCCATGCGCTTACTCACCATTCGGGAGGATGCCGAGGATGTTTTGCAGGAAAGTTTTGTGGAGGCGTTTAAAAAATTGGACACATTTCGGTTTGAGAGCACTTTCGGCGCATGGCTCAAACGAATTGTGATCAATAGGAGCATCAACCACTTAAAGGCAAAACGGTTGCTGTTCGCGTCCATGGAAAATGAAGGGGAACCCCTGGAAGAAGATGAAAAAGTAGAGGATGATGATTTTGAAATGGAAAAGATAAAAACTGGTCTGGCCCAATTGCCAGAGGGGTACCGACAAATCATCACCTTGTATCTGATCGAAGGGTATGACCATGTTGAGATTGGGGAAATCCTTGGAATAACCACTTCCACTTCCAAGTCGCAATACCACCGCGCTAAAAAGAAACTAATTCAAATTGTAAAGGAGTTATGATGGACAATTTTGAAAAACGTATTAGGGAGAACAAGGAGGCTTTTAATGTTCACAAGGTGGACAGGGACAAGCTTTGGAAAGGCATAGCCTCGCAATTGGAGGAGAAAACGGAACCCAAGGTCATCCCACTTTGGAAATCGAGAGGGTTTAGGGTAGCAGCATCCATTGTGTTGCTGGTAGGACTTTCACTGACAGCATTTATGACGATGAATGCTCCAAGCCAAAATATGGAGGGGTATGCCAGTGAGGAACTTTTGGAAATAGACATGCATTATCAGCATCTGGTACATCAACAGGTAGTGTTGATACAGGAAAACCCAAAACTTTCTGCCTTGGACAAAGAAGAGTTTTTATCCTTCATGGATGAACTGGACGAGGAATACATGCAATTAAAATTGGAAATGCGGGACAATCTGGACAATGAACGGGTACTCGAAGCTATTGTGAACAACTATAAAAAGCGTATTGAGTTGATAGAGAATTTGCTGAAACAGATAAACGCTTCAAAAAACGAAATGGATTATGAGGGATATACACTATAAAACCATGATTACGGCACTGTTGGTGTCTTTCTGTACCATTGCCACCCTCGCGCAAAGCGAACACAGCAAGCAATGGAACAAGACCTATGATCTCTCCCCTACGGGCAAGGTGCATATCGAGAACAAGTACGGGAATGTGGTCATCAATGGATGGGGTAAGGACCAGGTTAAGGTGTCCGTGTCCATTCAAGTGAACCATAGGAAGGATGAAAGCGCGGAAAAACTATTGGAGCGGATTCAGCCCAAGGCCATCCAAGCCGGAAATTTTATCCAATTCATATCCGAAATAAAAGATCGTGATGCCAATCTTTTCGCCAAATATTTCAGCAAGGCCAATCCGTTCGATTTTGATAAATCCAACGTGCAGATAGATTATGAAGTATTCCTGCCCATCAATGCTGAGCTCAATATCAATAATAAGTTCGGTGACATCATCATAGAGGCATGGGAAGGGGATTTGGAAACCGATCTCCAACATGGGGATATTTGGATCAATAGCGATATATCAACGGCCAAGGCGGATATACGTTTCGGGAAATTCAATGCCCGGAACATGGGGTATGGGAATATTAAAATGGACAATGGTTCCATTGACATTGAACATGCCCAAAAGCTGAAAATCTTGAGTAGTGGAAGTGAGATAACTTTGGACCAAGTGGCAGATTTGGAACTCTATTCCAGTAAAGATGAAGTGGAATTGATGATGGTAGGAAGTCTTCGGGGGGATTTTAAATTTTCAAATGTGGACATTGCCGATGTAACAAATGGGATGTTCCTCACACTAAGGATTGCGGATGTGGACATCAAAAAAGTGTCCAAACCTGATGCAGACATCAATATTGTACAGGAATCCTCAGAAATCAACATGAACGTTGCGGGCTTGGCCTTTGATTTTGGCGCGACCTTGGAGCAAGGTCTGTTGCGGGTGCCCAAGACCTTTACCGATATCAAGACCAATGTGACCAATGAAGGAAGCAAGATCAGGGATATCACGGCAAGTTATGGCAGCGGGACCAAAGGGAAATTTACCATCAATGGAATCAAAGGAGTAATCGTCCTTACCGATTGATGTAACATAAAAGTTGCGGAAGATGCAACCTTTTAAAAATTTGAATGTCTTTAAAACGAAAACCAAAAAACGAAACATGATACGACTGAAACCAATACTTCCCATACTTCTTTTAGGATGTATGGCCATGGGTCAAGCCCAAGAGGAGGTAGACTACATTGAATTTAACGACCGTAAGAATGTGGTGCATGGGGTGTACTTGGGCCTCACCACCTATTATGGGGAGATTAAGGGAAAATCCACGTATTTGGGTGGACTTAAGGTAGCCTACGTAGCCAACCGACAGTTTGAAGTCGGGTTTGCAGGGGTCTTCTTGTACTCAGAACAGGACAATCCCAGAACCATCAATGAAGATTTGATTGGAGCATACGGAGGACTTCATTTGGAGCCCATACTTTTTAGCAAGTCGGTGGTGAACCTTTCCTTTCCCTTGCTCATTGGGGCTGGGGGCGTAGGGTATCTGGGGAATGACTTTGACGACCGTATTGGCGATGTTGATGAGGATGATATCGATGCCATTTTTGTGGCAGAACCTGGGGTAAGCCTTTTGTTCAATATTTCCAGATACCTGCAATTGGAAGCCGGGGTCAAATATCGTTTTTCCAGTAAGTTGGAATTGGATGCCAGTCCGCTCCGTAACATCAATGGGTTTTCTGGGGGCATTGGGCTCAAAGTGGGTGTTTTCAATATGGGACGTAATCGGTACAAAAAACACCTGCGCAATGGCCAATAAATCAAAAAACAACAGACAATCATTGCATCAGGCAGTGGTGGCCAGACATGTGTTCTCACAAAATGGGACCGTGTTCTTGAGAAGCGCCCAAAACCTTGAAATGAGCGAGTGGTCCGCCATAAACTTTTATTGGATGCCCGTACTGAAATTGGAACGGGAACTCGGCTCATAACAGTTTTTTTAATCAAATCACATCAAAAAATGAATGGTATGAAATCAATTCAAAGGATTGCTATTGCCCTATTTTTGGGTTTTACAGTAACATCTTGTGTCCAAGAAAGTATATGGGTTTCGGAGGAGGTATCCACTAGGGACTATGACTTTACTGGTATAAGGGCACTACAAGTATCATCGGATTTTAGGGCCTACGTTACTTTTTCCGATACAGAGGAGAAGGTTTCCATCAAGGCCAATGATAATCTGTTCAGAAGGATCGATGCTTATATGGAAGGGAGTAAACTGGTGGTTAAACTGGAGAACAATGTTCGGGTTAGGGGGAAGGAGACCATGGAACTCTATGTGACCACAAAGAGCATTTCCAAGTTCAAGGCTTCGGCTGATGCGGCCATCTTTATGGAAAGTCCCATAAATACCAATACGGTTTCCATTGAGCTGAGTTCCGATGCTTATTTTGAAGGGGACATCACGGCGGATGATCTGGAACTCCATATGGCTTCGGACAGTGAGGCCGAAATGTATTTGGATGTACAGGATGCGTATTTGGATCTTTCATCAAGTTCCAGACTGCAAGGGGAATCCAAGATAAAAGATGCCAAGATCAGACTTGCTTCGGATGCCGAAGTGGATATGATAGGTACCATTGAAAGCCTGGACGCCATCATGTCGTCGGACAGTGAGTTGAAGGATTATGGACTTGAAGTGCAGGATTTGCGAATAGATCTTACGTCGGACAGTGATGCCTTTTTAACGGTTACCGGCACCATTGATGTTACGGCCAACTCGGATAGTAGATTGTATTACAAGGGCGATGCGGAGATTATCCGGCAAGTGTTGTCCAGTGATGGGAAAGTCATCAAGAAATAGCCTTATCTTTATATCCTTGGTCCCATGGAAGGGATTTGTGAGGATTGAAAAGATAATTAATGGAACAGAACGAGCTATACCCCATTTTTTTAAAGGCCTCCCACTTGAATATACTCATTGTGGGAGGGGGTAATGTGGGTTTGGAAAAATTGACTTTTTTGTTGAAATCCAGCCCCAAAGCCAATGTACAGATGGTGGCCCCGGAATTTTTGCTAGAAACCTTGGAATTAGCCAATGGATATAAAGTGGAGATTACAAGGTCCCTATATGATTCGAGCTTTTTGGAGGGCAAGCATATGGTGGTGGCCTGTACGGACAAAGTAGAGGTCAACGAGCAAGTGTATCATGATTGCAGGGAGCGCAGTATTTTGGTGAATGTGGCCGATAATCCACCTTATTGCGATTTTTATATGGGAGGTATCGTAACCAAGGGCAATGTAAAGGTGGCCATTTCTACCAATGGAAAATCTCCGACCACCGCAAAACGACTACGGCAATTTTTTGAAGATGTTATCCCGGACAATATAGATGATTTGGTAAAGAACCTAAATCAATACCGCAAGACCTTAAAAGGCAATTTTGAGGAAAAGGTGGAGACCTTGAATGAGTTCACCAAGGGATTGTTGGATGGGGAACCTAAGAAGGAGTAAGCCAAAGAATAGGTTTTTCCTAAAGCCGTTTCATGGCTTCCATGAGTTCATCTTTTTTTCTGGGGGAAATACTAACGTGCATATCATTGCTCATAATAATATATCCACCATCCGATTTGACATATTTCTTTACTTCATTCAGGTTGATAACGTAGCTGTTATGCACCCGCATAAACTGATAATCGCCTAAAAGGTTTTCGTATTCCTTCAAGTGTTTGCTCACCATAAGTGTATTCTCATTTCGTAGAACAAAGGAGGTGTAGGAGCCATCCGCCTTACAAAGTACTATCTCTTCAATGGCAATGAACTCCATGCCTGCCGTGGTGGCCAAACATATTTTTTCCTGTCTGTGGTTCTCTTTGGATAGACTCTGCATCAGGGTGTCTATTTGTTGTCTGTACACATTGGTGTCCATCCGGTTTCGTGCCTTTTCAACAGCATCCTGAAGTTCACTCAAGTCAATGGGCTTTAATAAATAGTCAAGGGAACTGAACTTAATGGCCTTGATGGCATATTTTTCAAATGCCGTGGTAAAAATGACCTCAAAGCTGGGGTCTTTAATTTGGGTGAGGACATCAAAACCCAATCCTGATTGAAGTTCAATGTCAAGAAACACTACGTCCGGGCTATATACGGAGAGGACTTTGACCCCTTCAGATACGGAACTGGCTGTTGCAATTACTTTAACGTCCTTGCAGAATTCCTCAAGCATTGATTTTAAGGTTTCCCTGCTGTGTTTTTCATCTTCAATGATAATTACTTTTAAGGTCATTTGGCTGGCTGGTTTTGGCGTTTATTTTACCGGTCACTCTTTTTTATTGTACTTTCTAGACATAAATCGATGTATTTTCTTTCTTTATATGAAAGAATAATAATATTTCATATATTTGGCATACTAGGAAAACTATACTCTGCCGTAATTTAATAAAATACGTGTTCGAAGTGTTTCCCAAATTTTTTTGAATTCATTGTGAATGTTTAAGTTATGAATTATTTTTTTGATTCGTAACTGGTGCATGTGTCCTTTTGCACAAAAAATGTATTTCTCTACTTTTTGATTATTGATTCAAAGGATTTTCCTTACAATTATACTATTCATGTTCTTTTCAGATTCAAGTGTTATGCGTAATAAAAAGGAAAAATCAGTGGATGGATTTGGAATGTTGTGAGGGAAATAAACCATACCAGTATTTATTCGGTTCTGCTATAAGAGGGGGAGCTCAGAGAAGAAATAGGGTTTCCTGTATTCATGAGGTTGTTCTTGACTTAAATTAATATAAAACTCACCATGTTCGTTCTTCCATATTGCTGTTGCGCAGCATAACCCCATACTTGCTAGCATTTTTAAAAAGAATTACTAATGGTGAGTTCATTAATGTTTGATTGGATTAAAGCGGTTGGGCCGCACTATCTTCATCGCCAGAACTGAAGAATAGAGCTTTGATGTCTACGTACGGCCCAGTATATTTTGCTGTTAGTCTTGTTTTAGATATTGCAGTAAAACTACTTACCTTGTGTATATTTTTTTGTCTCAATTTGACGTAGGCATGATTTGGGTTCATGGATGCCATGTTTGAATTAACGGAAGTCATAAAAAAAGGTCCAAAAGCTGAAATTGATATTTTGAAATGGGATTTCCACAAAACAGGAAATCCCATTTTCGGACATTATAAATGAACACTAAAAGTTTTGCTGGGCTCTAGCACAATCTTAAATAATGTTTATCCTGTTGAAATGAGCTTTTGTTCGTTGGAGGATAACGGAGAGCCCTTGGCCCTATAACCATGTCTTTTGGGAGATGGGGCCACAAAGTGCCCTTTAAAGTCGATAGCTGCTATATTGCTGAGATACCCAAGGATATCTTCATAGCTGTTCCAATTTATCCCCGCTCTTTTTAGGTTTCTATGGATCAGTGATTTTTCGGATTTAATGGCCCAATTCCCATAGATTTTCTTGTCATTGGATTTAATGATCAGGATTTTCAGTTTGCTAAGGTGCCATGCAGGTACATAGAAATTGGTGACACCATCATTGAGTGATTTAAAGGTTACATAGACCTTGCCAACATTTTTATATACATTGGCCGTATAGCCCATTTCGGTATTGTTGAGCGGGAGCTTAAGACAGGCCTCTTTGGATTCCAGATAGAATAGGATGGGATTATTGTTCAGAACCTCTTCCGTGATTTGTGGGACATCCAAGGTAAATGACCAACCAGGCAATTGCTTTGTTATATCAATGGACAGTAATTCTACGGTGTTTGAATGCCCTTTTTCATTTTCTTTATGCATTACGTTGGGTGCAAAGGGTCTGTTAAAAAGATACAACGGGTATCCAATGATGATGGCGGCACAGACCAAGGTCCAAATTATAGTGAACAGTTGCATAAGGGTTTGTCTTTTGGTTAAAACTTGGGAACTTTTTTAAACTCAAGTCTAAGTAACAAATTCTGTTTGGACCGTATACCCATGAATATACCAATGCCCCTTTTGAATTGACGGATGAACCTCGGCCGACAAAACGCCATTTTTAATCGATGAAATACACTTCAATGTGGAAAGTGATACTTCACAATCATGGTCTTCATCATTTCAATGCTCCCCATCATTCATTTCCTCCTCTAGTTGTCCAACTATTTTCATAACATCATAGTTGGCAATCTTTCGGGTACTGTAATTTCTTTTGATGTGGTTCACATAGCTATGTATTTCCAAGGCGTAGTAATTTTCCAACTCAAATATGGAATCCTCCTGAAATTCGGTAGTTTCACCTATTTTTCTTTTTCCATATGATCTTGCGTGGTAGACAATTTTATTACTGTTGCCGTCCTCATCTATCCATTCTATGGTCACTTCAATGAAGTCGTCCATGCGTTCCCGGAGTTTATAACTGGCTTGCTTTGGAATTTTGCCAAGTTCGTATTCAGACTTTACCAAGTCTAGAATCCATTTTTCTAAAAAGTTTTCTTTCATGTTGGTTAACTTTTGTTTAGGTGTTCTGATTTGGGCCTATTTCAGACGTAATAATTGTTTTTTGAGGTTGATGGTTCAAATCCCATATTGGGATGGGTTGGTTTTTTCCATGGACCAGTGATGATATGGTCTATTGGAAGGCAAATAGTTTAGAGATTGAAACATATTGCAAAGAAGAGGTTGGATAATTGGGCAATATGCTAGGAAAGGTTGAGCAGCTTGAATTATTTTAATCCATATGTAATATATTCTTTAACCAATTCAAGGTTTTTGTTCGGGCCTCGGAGCTTTGGGTATTGTCATCGGTATCAAAACCATGGCCAACTCCTTCATAAATGTTAAGCTCAACGGACTTCCCTTTTTCGGCCAATAGGCCCGCTAAGCATAGAGAACCTTCAGAAAGGGAATCCCCTGTTGGGATTTGAAATAGGATAGGTGCATAGTTTTGGTATATGTTTTTTTCCAAGGCCTCGGAGTTACAAGGACTACTGCCCCAATAATTGTACCCGCCAGACCCTCCATAATAGAATACGCCACCGGCAAACCCTTGCTGGGGTCTTGGCTCAGGGGACATTACCCCGGAAGAAGTATCGTATTCTTTCCCACCAAAGCTTTGTGTCCATTCCCAGCCTGTTGGTGTGGTGTTGGTGTCATATAGTGTAGATATAACGGATGTTCCACCATCTGAAAACCCCAATAAACCTATATCCTCGGAGCGCACTACTGGACTCCCATCCTTGAATTTTATTTTTCTGAGTTGGGACATTGCGGCATTGGCATCCCTTGATCGGATGAATTGGGAACTGATCTTGAAATTATCCGGGGCTGTTTCCCATTTTCCACTTTTCTCAGTAGCACCCCGTCCTGAAAAACTGTCAACAAAGGCCCCAACCATGCAGTTATTGTCAAACAATTCCTTCCATTCACGGAATTGACTGCTCATGGTCTTGCTTTCAGGATTATCATCCTTCCACATACCGCCGGAGCCATGTAGCACTACCACGGCAGGCAAAGGGGCAAGGGCATCACAGTCTTTAGGAACGGATAGGTACACAGGAACTCTTACCTGATGTACCGGAATATAGATAATAGTATCACGGGTAGATGAATTGATGACAATCTCTCGTATTTCAGAATCAAAATAGGCATCATCATCACTGCAGGATGAAAAGGCTAAAAGACCGCAAAAAATTATGGGGAGGCTAAGTAGTTTGAATGATTTGGGAAATGACTTCATAATTCAATAAAATTAGTTTGTTAATAAGTGCATGTACAGTTTGAAATGCCCTGGAAGAGGTCAATGCCCAAGGTGAGGACGTGGGTGCCAGTGGAGTATCCCAATATTTCGTTCATGACGAGCTGATAGGAATATCCAAAGTAAAAATCCCCTTTTTTCAGCCCCATGATAGGGGCAAAATAAAGAGGCGTTCCAAGTTGGTCGTTCAAAAATCTATAGGTTAGACCAACATAGTAGTAGTCCATAAAATCATACTTTCTTATTTTTAAATTCAAATCGGTTACGGACCTATTGTCATTCTCAAAGTATTGTAGAAATATTGAAGGTTCTATTTCGTAGTCCGACCTTTTGGTTTTTCGATACTTGTACCCAGAATAGAGATAATAATTCCGAAGAGTATTGGGCTCAAAAATGGGGTTGAACTTTTTGAAATCTTTATCTAAAATGTTGCCAACATTCAAACTCATATAAAATCCGCCTTTACGATAAAGAAACCCTAGGTCAAAATTGGGATTGCTTGATGACCGGTCATCCACCACCGCTTGATCATTATTGTCCTTAAAGTTCTCAATGTCTATTCTAAACTGGTTCAGATTGAATGACATGGCCATGGAAAAAAAATGATTTTCATATTTGTTTATGGTCAAATGATGGGCAAAGGAAACTTTGCCGCCGCGTTGTTTGGTCTCACCATTGGAATCATTGTAGAGTACCATTCCTATCCCGGATCTATTTCCCAATCGAACATCGGCAGATAATGATTGGGTATCTGGTGCATCCCGCACACCTACCCATTGGGTGAGTCCATTCATACGGACTTTTACATAGTTTCCAATCCCTGCATAAGATGACGACATTAAAAATGGATTGTCCGATAGGTATTGGGATAATTGGGGGATGGTCAATTCCTGGGCATTGATTACATACAGATTAAACAACAATAGTATCTTGATAATTCCTTTCATCACTAGCTCATTTTATCTGTATAAGGTAAAGTGCCCAACAAACTCCCGGTCAGAGCCATCATTCAATTTTATGATGTACCAATAATCACCTGAGGGAAGGGGCTTTGATTCATAATAGCCATCCCAACCTTGGTCCATGGTCCCCATGATTTTGATTTTCCTGCCGTATCGGTCAAAAATGTAGGTTTGAACATCTGGGAACCATTCCATGTTTCGTGGTCTCCAATAATCATTCTGCCCATCATTGTTTGGCGTGAAGAAATTGGGAACCGATATTTCAATCAGGGTCATCGTTATGGTTTCTGTGGTTTCGCAACCATTATTGTCCACAACTCTTACTTGGAAAGTTCCGCTCCTGTCAATGGTAAATGTGTTGGATGGACTTCCAGGATTATCTTCAAAATAATAGGTGTAGGGAGGAAACCCTCCCGAAACATTGGCAGCGATTTCATTTACATAAGCATTTGACAACGAGAGATTTAGTGGCTCAATCTGATTTATGGAAAAAGGAATTTCCAAAAGGCAACCGTTGGTATGCAATATGGATAATGAATGATTCCCAGGGCTGATGACTTCAAAAGCAGGATTCATTACAAAATCATTGGGATTTGTGGAATCCAGGGCGTAGAGAACTGCATTGCTGATGGATGGGTCGGACAGCGTGACCGCAATGGTATTGGAAGGCAATCCGGAATTGCATAAATAGATGGGTTCTACGGATGCATCAAGGTTGGGCCCTCCAGCCAAGATTTCAAAGTTGGTTTCGGATTGACAACCATTTTGATCTATGACGGTCAACCTATGGTTTCCAGCAGCTAGATTATCAAAGGAAAAAGAATTCTGGTTAAAGATGGTGGTTGGCATTGAATCCAGTTGGACTGTTAGGGGTAGGTTTGTGTTGAAGACATTTACATGCACTATACCATCTTCACTTTGCCAGCAAGTCTCATTTTCTACGTTGGTCGATATATCAAACCCAGTAATCGTCACCACAAAGGAGTTCTCCGCTGCGGGGCACGTTCCGTTGGCGGGGCTGTAGACAAATATGGTGTTGTCTCCCAGGTTGGTGATTGGGTCACCCTCGAAGAGGGCCGTTCCCGTTCCCGCAGCCCCTGTGAAATAGTTACCGTTGGTAAGGGCTGGCAGGATGTATGAGTCGCATGCCTCGACATCGGCGGGGTTATCGGGCCTTGGCTGTTCGGTGACGGTGACGGTTGCCGTTGCGTCGGTGGTGCATGGTGCT
>NZ_ML142913.1:0-259898 GCF_004150225.1 Flagellimonas olearia
GTCGTTCACAAGGTCCGCAACGTCAAGGGTCACCGTGAAGGTCAGGGTCGCAGTGCCCGCATTGCCCTCTGCAACAGGAGCGGGGTCGTCAATCGAAATAATCTGCCCATACCCAACACTTAAGCCAAAAAACAGAAAAGCCCAGAACAGGATGTATATCCGACTTGGGCCAGTACTAGGAAATAATGAGGTCTTTTTACAGAGAGATAGCATCAGCTGTTCTATGAGTTCCAGTTTCGTTCTTTTACTTGTTTTTAGGTTGGTTTTTGGGAATACCAATATTACTAAAAAAGCTTAGAACGCCACAACTTTACGGTTTAAATCTATGTTTCTTGGTTGAAATACAACCGCTTTGAAAAAAACAGGTTTTTACACCGCTGCGGATGCTGTTTCTGCGTCTGGACTTATTTTTTTTACCAGTCCCTGCAATACCTTTCCAGGGCCTACTTCCACAAAGGTTTTTGCCCCATCCTGAACCATTTGCTGTACACTTTGGGTCCACTTGACGGGAGCGGTCAATTGCAGGATCAGGTTTTTCTTGATCTCATCCGCGTTGGACACCGCTGTTGTAGTCACATTTTGATATATGGGGCAGCTTGGAGTACCAAACTGTGTTCCTTCTATGGCCGCGGCCAACTCTTCCCTGGCAGGTTCCATCAATGGGGAGTGGAACGCCCCTCCAACGGGCAACAACAATGCTCTTCTTGCCCCTGCTTCCTTTAATTTTTCACAAGCTACGTTTACCGCATCCACTTCACCGGAAATCACCAATTGTCCGGGGCAATTGTAGTTGGCGGGAACTACCACACCATCGACCTCAGCACAGATTTTCTCCACGACCCCGTCTTCCAATCCCAATACGGCTGCCATGGTACTAGGTTTTAGTTCGCATGCTTTCTGCATGGCCAAGGCTCGTTGTGACACCAATTTCAAACCATCCTCAAACGTAAGGGTGCCATTGGCCACCAAAGCCGAGAATTCCCCCAAGGAGTGCCCTGCCACCATATCAGGCTTGAAGCTATCTCCAAGTACCTTGCTCAAAATAACGGAATGCAAGAAAATAGCAGGTTGGGTCACCTTGGTCTGTTTCAGGTCCTCGGGAGTGCCCTCAAACATGATATCGGTAATGGAAAACCCTAAAATTCCATTGGCCTTCTCAAAAAGTTCCTGTGCAGTGGAGTGGTTTTCGTAAAGGTCCAACCCCATTCCTACAAATTGTGCGCCCTGTCCCGGAAAAATATATGCGTTCATAGTGTTCTTTTATTGTGAGTGGCACAAAAATAGGGATATTTTAGAATGTTGAATGTCAAGTGAGTTTCAATAACAAACTATTTGAACCAACTGGAATACGTAACATAGTTGTTGGCAATTCGGTCTATTTCTCCTGAACTGAGCTCTGGGCTGATATCCTTGATTTTTTTGGCCGGCATCCCTGCGTAAATGCTTCCTTCCTCCACATGGGTTCCTTTGGTCACCACGGCCCCAGCCGCTATAATGGAATTGCTCTCCACCACGCAATCATCCATAATGATACTGCCCATACCCACCAACACATTGTCTTTTAAGGTACAACCATGCACTATGGCATTATGTCCTATGGACACATTATTGCCAATGGTGGTCGGGGATTTTTGGTAGGTACAATGGATTATGGCCCCATCTTGCACATTGACCTTATTCCCCATTTTAATGAAGTGCACATCGCCACGTACCACTGCATTGAACCAAACACTACATTGGTCTCCCATGGTAACTTCCCCTACAATGGTGGCATTTTCGGCAATAAAACAGTCCTTTCCAATTTGAGGGGTTTTTCCCCTAACGGATTTCAATATCATTCTTTCTGTGTTAGTCCTACAAATTACGTTCTTTTCATGGATAAAAACATCTCGACTGCGCTCGATGTGACCTTCCACACTTCACTAAAGGATTTGCATTTCTTCCCATAGCCCAGAATCTCCTTCTACGCTTTGACACGAATTGCACAAATTTTCTCGAATACCTTTGTCATTTCGAACACTGTACTGAGCATACGGGTTTAGTAAAGGTGCTATGAGATATCTTTTTAAGCTTCCGACACGGATTGCACAAATTTTCTCGAACACCTTTTGTCATTTCGAACCTTGCCCTGAGCGTACAGCGAAGGAGCAGTGAAAAATCTACAGGTCTGTTGGTTGGGATTTCTCAATCATCCAGATTACTTCTGGACTCATTTAGAAATGACGATTTGCCTACTCTGTTTTATGCTTAGGCTTGGACTTTTCTATAATCTTTTATTGGAAATAGGATAAAAGTTCCGCTTTTTTGGATGCGGACACGGAGAGTTCCTTACCATTGGACAGCACTACACTTCCACCTTTTCCCTTTTTGTATTTGACCACTTCGGTAACATTGACCAAATAGGATTTGTGGATACGCGCGAAAGGATAGGCCTGAAGGGCATCCTCAAAATATTTTAGGGTCTTGCTGACCACAATTTTTTTATGCTCCAGATAGATTTCCGTATAGTTGTCATCGGCCTTGCAAAAATAAATGTCACCCACCTCCAGCACTTGAAACCCATCCTGTTGCGGCAAGGTAATCTTCCCTTCCGCCTTCATCGATTTGGCTTGAAGCACCTGACCTTCCAACGCCCCTTCCTTTTCTTTGATCGTCCTTACATAATCCACCGCTTTGATCAACTCATCAATATTGATGGGCTTCATTAAATAATAGGCCGCATGCTGATTTAGCGCATCCATGGCGTATTGGTTGTACGCTGTTACAAAAATGGTTTCAAAAGTGCGATCAGGGATTTGCTCCAATAGATCAAAAGCATTGCCAAAGGGCATTTCCACATCCAAGAACACCAAATCGGGTTCATGTTTTTTGATCAGCGCCAACCCTTCCTCTATATTGGCGGCCTCGCCCATCAGCTTTACACCAGAACAATATTTTGCCAAATAATTCCGAAGGATTTCCCGGCTGTTCGCCTCGTCCTCCACTATGATCGTGCGTAGTTCCATCAATCTTTTTTAAGCTTTAGGGACACTTTTGTGCCGGTTTGATCTTCATTGAGGTCGGTTATGGAAACATCGACCTTGTTCTTGTACATATCGTTTAGGATATGGATACGTTTTTTGATATTGCCCATTCCCTTGGATTTCTGCTTCTTCTGATTATTGGTTTTCAATTCCGCGGATTTTTTTCGGCCAATGCCATTATCCACAATGGTGATTTCCAATAGATCGTTACCGAGCTGTTGCACTGCAATTTTCAGAAACCCCTTATCTTCCTTGTACCGCAATCCGTGCCAGATGGCATTCTCTATATAAGGTTGCAACAACATGGGCGGAATCTGAAACGCTTCAACGTCCACTTTTTTATCGACCTCTATTTCATAATCAAACTTATCCATGAAACGGGAATGCTCCAGTTTCACGTACAGTTCCAACAATTCCAGTTCCTTGGACAATGGGATAAAATCTTCTTCCGAATTTTCGAGAACACTACGCATCAATACCGAAAACTCACTTAAAAACCGATTGGCACTGCGTTCATCGCTCTTGGCGATGTAATTGTTCACCGAATTCAGCGCATTGAAGATAAAATGGGGATTCATCTGGGTACGTAGCGATTTCAAAGCCAAAAGATTGTTGGCCAATTTCTGCTGTCTATTGCTCCGATAATACAAAAATGCCGTCAAGGCCATGAGCAAAATCCCAAAAGCCAAGGAATAAATGATCCACTTTTGCCGTTTGCTCGTTTCTTCATAGAGCTGCTGTTCGGTTACGGCCAGACTGTATTTGCTCTGGCTGAGTTCCCGTTCCTGCTCCAAACTGGAAATACGGTTCTGGGTGTTGGCAATCTCCCGATTGAACCGGGCCGCCCTGGAAATCTCTTGCTCCTTTTTAATATACAGACTGTCCACAACGGCCACATAATCTTGATACGACTCCAAAGCCCTGGTAAAATCCCCTTTGTACTTATAGACTTCCGACAGTTTCCGTGTCGCATCCTTTTGCACTACCAAATCGTCATCCTCATCGGCTTCCACGATACTTCGTTCCAGATAGGGAATGGCCTCATCCAACTTATCCTGGGCGATATAGGCATTGGCAATTTTGTAATTGATGCGTTGGGAGGTAATGGTATCTGAACCCGGCATTATAGAACTTGAAGCCGCCGTAGCCTTTTGTTGGGGCAATTGTTGCAGTTCGTTCAAGCTTTTTTTGCGCAATTGGATCTCATCATCATACCGACTTTTCTGATTGTAGAAATCGGCAACTTTTTCACTTTCCTGGATGGATCGTTCCGGAGCCACTTTCTTTGAAAGGTTCAGGGAATTCCGATAAAACCCTTCCGCTTCAATGGTACGATCTTGACCGGCATAGGCATCGGCCATTTTAGAGTTCAGGTCGATGACTTTTGGGGACACTTGGTTTTTTTCCGCAATTTGAAGTCCTTCCCTGTAAAACTCCTGGGCTTTTTTAAAGTTGGAGAGACCTTTATAGCTATCGCCAAGGGCTTCATAAAGCTCCACTCGCTGGTAGGGCACCATATTTTTCACCTCCAATAATGGGGTGAGGGTGGATTCCGCATTTTCATATTCACCATTCAATATATAGGCTTTGCCCAACAATAGTTTGGTCTTGCTGGTCTCCCGGGCAGAAAGGGCATCCTTAAAATTGGCGATGGCCAGATCGTATTGTTTGTGGAACATATAGATTTCCCCAAGAGTGGACAAGGAGGCCGACAATTCTTGTTTGTTCCCTTGACTTCCCAGAGGTGCTATGGAGCGGGCAATAAAATCAATGCTCTTTTCCAAATCAGTTCGCTTATAGAAATTAGCGGAGTCCAAGTATTGCTGATGGCTCAGCATGACTCGGGAAATAGGGCTTTCCTTTTTGGCATTGGACTCCCTGGCAGTTGATTTGGAGCGTTGCTCACCATCTTGGCCCATCCCATGATAAAGTCCCATCAAAAAAAAGAATACTATGTATACGCTGCGCATCATTGTTATGTAAACTTACTTCATCCCAAGCGTATTAAAAAATGGGTTTTACCGCAAAAACGACTTTAAGTGGCCCTATTTTACCGTTTTACCAATCCATCCCCTCCCTTCACTCATTACAAAGGTCATTTCCCTCATTTGCCTTTTTATCTTCACCAACAAACCACTACATCATCAATACATTATATTTGAAACATCCCTGGTCAAAAATTGTATCTATCATGAATGAATTTCTCAATACATTATGTAAAAGTATTCCCGACTTAAATGATGAAATAAAAGATATCAAAGCATTATTCATAAGAGCTCGATATTCTGGCTTTAATGAAAAGGAGGTTATAGAAATTAAAGACTACATTTTACAAGAGGAAGGCATAGGAATTGACGAATTTATTATCGACCCTGAGCCATGGAAAGGAAAAGACATATGGACCATAAGTTTTTTGGGTGATGAAGTTCAGGTTCAAAAGAAAAACATTTTGCTCTTCCTAGATATGCTGATCAAAAAATTCCCAAATCAGTTGGATTAAGGCACAGTTTGACAATCAGGAAATCTTGGAGTTGATATTATAAATCTCCTCAAGATTTACTAAGCTATAGCAACCCTTCACTCATTGTAAGTACCATTTCCCTCATTTGCGATTTTTCCTGAAAAATGTTGCGGGTACTTTTAGCCCATCATTTAAAACATTGCATCATGAAACATTTGAAACATCTATTCGGAATAACTTTTTGCCTACTCATTACAGCAACGTCATACGGGTGCGACCTGAAGGCGAAGGAACCTAGGAATACCGACCTGACCACCAAGTCGGTTACCGAAAAACCAAGCAAACAATATGTAAAGATTGCCCTGCTTTTGGATACCAGCAATAGCATGGATGGCCTTATCAACCAGGCCAAGGCGCAATTGTGGGACATTGTGAACGAGTTTACCCATGCCAAGTGCGGGAACGACTCCCGACCCTTATTGAAAATCTCCTTATATGAATATGGAAATGACAATCTATCGGCACGGGAGGGATACATCAGACAGGTTTTGGGCTTCAGTTCCGACTTGGATGAAATCTCGGAAAAGTTGTTTTCATTGACCACCAACGGTGGTGAGGAATTTTGCGGTCAGGTCATTCAAACCTCATTGAAACAATTGGATTGGGGCAAAAATGCCGATGATCTAAAAATGATCTTTATTGCTGGAAACGAACCTTTCACCCAAGGGAAATTGAATTATAGGGATGCCGCCACCAATGCCAAGGAGAATGATGTTATTGTAAACA
The DNA here is from genome assembly GCF_004150225.1 of Flagellimonas olearia. Classification (NCBI taxonomy): domain Bacteria; kingdom Pseudomonadati; phylum Bacteroidota; class Flavobacteriia; order Flavobacteriales; family Flavobacteriaceae; genus Flagellimonas; species Flagellimonas olearia. Next base: position 6,271 of record NZ_ML142913.1, read on the forward strand.
CCATTTTCTGTGGCAACTATGAACAGGGCATTTCCACCATGTGGAAGAGTGGGGCCACCCTTACCGGGGGCGAATACATGGCCATTGACCACAACAAACAGATAGTACACATAAACACTCCTTATGACGACATCATCATTAAGTTGAACTCCAAATTGAACAACACCTACATTTCGTATGGTGCCTTGGGAAGACAAAAAAAGGCCATGCAATCCATGCAGGACAGCAATGCTGCCGAAATGGAGGCCGCGGTTGCCGTGAAGCGGTCCGTAAGCAAGAGTTCAAGGCTTTACAATAACTCCAAATGGGATTTGGTCGATGCCGTGGAAGACGAAGAAGTGGTACTTTCAGAACTGGATGCTGAAGACCTCCCCGAAGAGCTTCAAGGAAAATCGGAAAGTGAGATCAACACCTACATCAAAGAAAAAAAGGAAGAACGCCAGGCGGTCCAAAAACAGATTCAAGAACTCAATGCCAAGCGCGAGGCCTATATTGCCCAAAACCAAAAGGAGGAAACCGGCGAACTGGAAAATGCACTTTTGTCCGCCATTAAGACCCAAGCGGCAAAGAAAAATTACAAGTGGGACTAACTATTTGTTGAACAACTGTGAAAGTGGTCCACCGAGAGCGGTGGGCCATTTTAGTTATTGGCTGCGGGACAATAGCAATCATATCGCTTGCCCTGGTCGCTCTGTCCAAAATCGTATCCCAAGGTAATCTGGTGAAAGCCTCCATTATCAAAACGGATATCCCCAGATTGGTAGGAATAATTGTAGGAGAACATGAAATTGTTCACATTCACCCCAATAATGGGCGTGAACAACTGTAAACGTTGCTCCGCAAAACCGCCATTGGACTGATACTGTGCCCCATCAAAGCTCCTTCTGTACGATAAACCACCCCAGACCGTCCCAAAACTCACATCCCTATACACTTTGGCATTGAGATCTACAGTTTTTTCCTTGGTAAAATCGGTCATTTGGAACAAAATGGAAGGCTCAATTCGAGTCGTTCTGCCAAAAACATATCCCACGGAGAACAGATACCGCCTCAAATTGTCAAATTCGGCAGCACTGTATAGATCCCGACCGCTTCCCAAAACATTCAAGATAGCGGCATGGGCATAAAATTCAAGAAAATTGTACGATGCCCCCAAGTCCACATTAAAGTAACTGGTCGTATTCTTCACCCCTGTGATCACCGGGTCCGGGAATACCGACCGGAATTCAGTTTCATCCAAACTACTCAGTATCACCCCGGCACTAAGTCCAAAAGATAATTGGTTGAGGGTCCTGAAATCACCCGCCAATTGCAAATGATGGGCATATGTGGCCTTAAATCCGGTTTGGGAATGGTATCCATTGGAGTCATTAAAAAGAATACCGCCAATACCACTGCGCTCCCCTACCCTGGAGTTGATGCTCAAGGTCTGTAAATTGGGTGCCTCGTCCACACTGAACCATTGCTTACGGGCCGTTAGACGTACTTTGGTCCCTTCGGCAATTCCGGCCATGGAGGGATATACCAAATAGTAGTTGTCCGACAAATAATCGAAGTAAACCGGGATTCCTTCCTGCGCCTTGGCAAATAGTCCAAAAAACAGGGTTACTATCGTTGAGGTTATGTAGCGTCTCATGTGACGTTTGGGGCTATAATGGTTGCGTTGTAACTGCAATTAAACATTTAGATAACGATTTGCTGGATACATTATTATAATATTTTGCTGCGCATTCCAACTATTGGTATTTTTGCACAAAGATTCGCCATGAAAGAATATAACATTACCGTTGTTGCCACGAACAATCCAAAAATCATAAAATTGGAAGCCAATCATTTTTTGGCCAAGGGCAATTATGAATATAAAAATATAGATGAGGCCAAGAATTCCCCCTTGGCCCAGCAACTCTTCTATCTTCCGTTCATCAAGACCGTTTACATTTCCGGAAACTTTATAGCCTTGGAGCGGTTTGATATTGTGGAATGGAACGATGTAAAGGACGAAGTGGCCCAGCAATTGGTGGAATACCTTAATGCAGGGGAACCTGTTGTCCATGAAGATATCACCCAGAAAAAAGAACCCATTACGGTGTACGCCGAGGTGACCCCCAACCCTGCCGTGATGAAATTTGTGGCCAATAAGCGTATTGTTCCCGCGGTTTACGAGTTCAAGAACATTGATGAGGCCAAAGATTCGCCATTGGCACAGGAACTTTTCCATTTTCCGTTTGTAAAAGAGGTCTTTTTTGATGAAAACTATGTTTCCATTTCAAAATACGATATGGCCGAATGGGAAGAACTCACCATGCAGTTGCGTGAATTTATCCGGGATTTTTTGGCTGATGGAAAGGAAGTGGTTTCCGCGGAAGCCCTCCAAAAAAGCAAGGAATCCACCGAGCAGGCCTCCACTCAGACCCAGTATGATGACACCTCGCAACAGATCATTGATATTTTGGAGGAATATGTAAAACCTGCCGTGGCCAGTGATGGTGGAAATATTCTGTTCCAATCCTATGAGGCGGAAAGCAAAACCGTGAACGTGATCTTACAAGGTGCCTGTAGCGGTTGCCCCTCATCCACCTTTACCCTAAAGAACGGTATTGAGACCATGCTCAAGAACATGATGGGTGACAAAATCCATGAGGTAGTGGCCCTTAATGGCTGATTTTAAGATTCGTTTGTTCTGGATTCTGCCTAAAATTTGCTACATTGAATGAAATTCAAAAACAATGACCATGGCAGTTTTAAAAGTAATCGAAGTATTGGCTAATTCCGATAAGGGGTGGGAAAACGCGGCCAAAAACGCGTTGGAGCAGGCCTCAAAATCGGTAAAGAATATCCGTTCCATCTACATCAATGAACAAAGTGCCACCGTAAAGGATGGAAAAATTGACGACTATAGAGTCAATGTAAAAATTACGTTCGAAGTTAAATGACCCAAGGGCACAACACCTGATCGCGCCCTTATGGGCGCTTTTTTTGTTTAAAAACATCGTATGCCAAAGAAAGCTCTCCTTGTATTGGCCTTGGCCACCCTAATCCTCAGTTGCAATCAAAAACCCAATAAAGTGTCGCACAAATACACCAATGCCCTGATCCATGAAACCAGTCCCTATCTGTTGCAGCACGCCCATAACCCCGTAAATTGGGAAGCTTGGAGTCCGGAGGTATTGGAACGTGCCCAAAAAGAGGACAAGCCCTTGTTGATCAGTATAGGGTATGCGGCATGCCATTGGTGCCATGTCATGGAAAAAGAGTGCTTTGAAGATGAGGAAGTGGCCCAAATGATGAACGAAAACTTCATCAATATTAAAATTGACCGCGAGGAAAGGCCCGATGTGGACCAAATCTATATGGATGCCATTCAAATGCTATCAGGAAATGGGGGGTGGCCCTTGAACATCGTTGCCTTGCCCGATGGAAAACCGTTCTGGGGAGCCACTTATCTCCCCAAGGACAATTGGATAAAATCCTTGGAACAAATTGTTCAACTCTATAAAAACGATAGGGCTAGGGTCACCCAATACGCCACAGACCTCGCTGGAGGCATCCATGCCATCAATTTGGTGGAAACCGATACAGAATCCGACCTATATTCGCTGGACCAGTTGGACGCTGCCGTAAACCAATGGTCGCAGCATTTTGACCCCAACTTGGGAGGATACCAAAGGGCACCTAAATTCATGATGCCCAACAACTGGGACTTTCTATTGCACTACGCCACCACAAAGAACAAACCGGAGCTCTTGGAACAGGTGAACACCACCCTTACCCGAATGGCCTACGGTGGGGTCTATGACCACGTGGGAGGAGGTTTTTCAAGATATGCCGTGGATACCAAATGGCATGTACCCCATTTTGAGAAGATGTTGTACGACAATGGTCAACTGGTCAGCCTATATGCAAAAGCTTATGCCGTGACCAAAAATGAGCTCTACAAACAGGTCGTGGAAGAGACCATTGGATTTGTCCAAGAAGAGCTTTTGGATGAAAATGGAGGCTTTTATTCTTCCTTGGATGCCGATAGCCTGGATGAGCATGGAGAACTGGAGGAAGGCGCCTATTATGTCTGGACAGAGGAACAACTTACCCAGTTGCTGGGGGATGACTTCCCCATTTTCAAGGAATATTACAACATCAACGCTTATGGCCTTTGGGAAGAAGGAAATTATGTCCTTATCCGGGATAAGGGGGACGAAGCGATTGCCCAAAACCATACAATTTCTGTCACGGAACTACAGGATAAAATGGCCAAGTGCCTTAAAATCCTAAAAAAAGAAAGGGCAAAACGTTCCAAGCCCAGATTGGACGACAAGATATTGACCTCCTGGAATGGGTTGATGTTGAAAGGATTGGTGGATGCCTATCGATATTTAGGCAATGAAGCCTACTTGGAACTAGCATTGAAAAACGCCCGATTTCTGGAAAAGGAAATGATCAAAGAAGACCACTCCCTATTCCGGAACCATAAAGCCGGAAAAAGCAATATCAATGCCTTTTTGGAAGACTACGCCTCAGTGATTGAAGCGTATTTAGCATTGTACGAGGCAACCTTTGATGATGCGTGGCTGAACCATTCCAAAAAACTACTGGATTATACCAAACAACATTTTAGGGATGAAATGTCCGGGATGTTCTTTTTCACTTCGGATGAAGACCATTCCTTGATCCGCAGGAGCATTGAAACCAATGACAATGTCATCTCTGCCTCCAATTCCATTATGGCCAAGAACCTTGTCAAGTTCCACAAGCTGTATACCAAGGAAGATTATGGCGACATTGCCCGCCAGATGGTAAAAAATGTACAAAAGGATTTTGATCGCAGTGCCCAAGGTTTTGCCAATTGGTTGCATGTAATCCTCTACGAGAATCAGAATTTCTATGAGATTGCCTTGGTAGGTGATAATTACAAAGCATTGGGCAAAGAGGTCGGTGCACAGTACCTGCCCAACAGTATTTTGGTAGGTTCCAAACAGGACGGAAATTTGGAACTCCTCAAAAACAGGCATGTGGATGGAGAAACCCTCGCCTATGTCTGCATTGAAGGCACCTGTAAGTTGCCAGTCACTACTTCGGAAGGGGTCATGCAACAAATACAGTCATTCCAATAGGATTAACATTTGTTTACATCGCATTTTTTTCGATTTCACAGAATATTATTTAGTTTGCCCCAAACCAAAAAAAGCATATGGAAGAATTCAAAAATTATCAAGACTACATAGATCACGCCTGGGAATGGACCTTGAGCATGTTGCCCAATCTCATTCTGGCCATCGTTATATTTTTCGTGGGATTATGGATCATCCGTTTCATCAATAAGATGGTACGTAGATTTTTCCAAAGGAAAGATTACGATGAGACCTTGGAATCCTTTTTGCAAAGCTTTATCAGCATTGCCCTAAAAGTATTGCTGTTTGTCTTGGTGGTTACCCAACTCGGTGTTAAGACATCTTCCTTGGTGGCCATGATCGGTGCCGCAGGTCTTGCCATAGGTTTGGCCCTGCAAGGGTCTTTGGCCAATTTTGCCGGCGGGGTACTTCTTTTGATCTTTAAGCCTTTCAAGGTCGGGGACTGGATTTCCGCCCAAGGTGTGGATGGAACCGTAAAGGAAATAAGCATTTTCAATACCAAACTCAGCACATTTGGCAATCAAATCGCCATAATTCCGAATGGACAACTGTCCAATGGCAATATTGTGAACTACAATATGGAAAATACCCGTAGGGACAAGTTTGATGTGGGAATTGGATATGGGTCCAATATCAAGGAAGCCAAAGACATTCTGTTGAAAATCTGTGCGGACAATCCCAATATCCTCTCCGAGCCTGCCCCCGAAGTTTATGTAGGGGCCTTGGGCGACAGTTCCGTAAACCTGACCCTACGTTTTTGGGCCAATACCGATATGTTTTGGCCCGCCCATTTTTATGTGATCGAAGAAGCCAAGCTTCGCTTTGATGCCGCTGGGATTGAAATTCCTTTCCCACAACGGGTGGTGCACCAAGCCGATTAAGCTTTCTTTTTTCCTTGTAGAACGAAGTCTTTTAGATAATAGGGTTCAAAATAGGCGACATCCTCAAAGCGTCCCGCTTCATATTTTTTATGGGCCAATTGCGCCATTTCCTTTGCGGAAGGTGTTACCGAAACGTCAAACTGAAAGTTGGGATGCTGAAGGAGGTCCTTGCATTTTTGGGCACCGCTGCCCACAATATGCACTTCTTTATGGGCCGTATATTCCCTAAATGAGTCTTCGGTGATGATTTCGGCCTTGGTTTCTCGGATTTCTTGATGGTCTGCATCAAATACGGCCGAATATACCTCCATCCTACGGGCATCCAATACCGGAATGATCAGTCCATCACCCTTTAGGGTGACTTGATGTGCCATACTTTCCAAGGTAGGAATGGAAATCAACGGAAGGTCCAATGAAAAACAAAGTCCCTTTGCTGCGGATACGCCTATGCGGAGTCCCGTATACGAACCTGGGCCCTTGCTCACCGATACGGCATCCAAGTCTGAAAAAGACAAAGAAGCCCCTTGCAAGGCTTCCTTGATAAAAATGTGCAATTGTTCTGAATGGGAGTATTCCATGGCATTGTTTTCCTTAAGGAAAACAACAGTATCTCCATCGGAGATGCTCACAGAGCAATTGGTGGTCGCGGTTTCTAAATTGAGTATTCTGGCCATAGCGGCCACAAAGATACTAGTTTAAGGAAATGGGCAAACCAAAGTAGAACTCCAAAATTTTCAATCTAAAGATATAATCGTATTTGGTGCGGATCACTTCGGCCTCCGCATTGTCCACCCGGGCCTGTGCCTGACTGAAATCAAAGGCATTCATTAACCCAACATTATAGCGTTCTTTGGCATATTCATAGGCCAATCTGCGTGCTTCCAAGGTTTTCAGGGCGGCCTCATAGGCCTTTTCAAAAGTACCCACATCCACATAAGCTTGTTGCACGGTAGTCTCCAAATCCAACTTGTCCTGTTCCAATTGCAACTTGGCCTTTTGTAAACTGATTTCTGAGCGCTTTACGCTGTTCTTGGTTCTCCACCCATTAAAAATGGGGACACTCAACTGCGCTCCGTAAGAGATACCATCGAATATCCACAACTGATCGGTGAAGTTCGGGGTATATACCCCTCCATTTCCATCAGGAATTTGGGTTACATCCGAATACCTTGATCCATATTGAAAAAATGCGGTTAAACTAGGATAGTAGGCTCCCTTGGCTATTTTTAAATCCTCTTCTGCCAAATCCACAGAGGATTCCGAGAACTTGATATCGCTTCTAAAGCTTACCGCCTTGTCAAAAATCACCTTGGGAGAATTGCTAAGGATATCGGAAGGAGGCACGTCGAACTCTTCCTCGGCGATATCAAAATTTTCATAATCGGTGATTTGAAGCAATTGCGCAAGATTTACCCTAGAGATGAGTACCATGCTCTCCCCGTTCACAATCTGCTGTTCCTGACTTGCCGCCGTGGCCTCAATTTCCAAAAGATCACCTTTGGGCACCACTCCAGATTCCACAAGTTCCTTGGTACGTTTCAAATCTTGCTCGGTTACCGCATATTGGGCCTTAAAGGTTTTTAATTGCTCTTTGTTGGACAGTACCTGTAAATAGGCATTGGCCACATTCAGCCGAATATCATCCTTAAGATTATCCAACCGGTATTGATTGGCGATGGCGTTAAGCTTGGCCCTATTGAGCTGCCGCATATTGCGCAATCCATCAAATAAGGTAATATTGGAGCTTATACCGGCATTCACGTTGAACGCCGTGCTATTGGTAGGCAAGTTATTGGTAGGGTTAATGGAAAACCCGGTATTGCTGGATACGGATGTTGACCCATTTAAATCAGGCAGCATATTTCCCAAGGCATCCGACTTGTCTATTTTGGCATTCTCAAGATCCAATTCAAATTGTTCAACGGTCAGATTGTGTTCCATGGCATATTGCACACACTCCAACAAGGTCCATTTACGAACCTGTGCCTGGGAGAGGGACATGGCAAAAAGGAGCACTATGGCTGTTATGATATTTCTCATTCTTTTTTTGATTTTGTTCTTGGAAAAGGTGACTTTTTTATTCTGCATCACTTTTCTTTTCGAGCTTGTTCCAGATCTTGACCTTGGCATTTTCCTCAAGCCCCGAAACCACTTCCACATCGATGCCGTCACTGACACCCAATTCCAAATCCTTACGCTCAAACTCATTCTCACCCACTTCGATCTCTACGTAAGGTTTTTCGGTTTCCTTATCAAACTGCAGCAAAGCTTCCTTGATGGCCAATACATCCTTTTTCTCCTCCAAGACAATGGAAGCATTGGCACTATACCCGGCTCTCACATAAGTGGTGCTATCGGTAAGGGCCAAATCGCCTTCAATCTTAAACTGTACGGCCCCTTCTTCCTCTACTCCCTTTGGAGCAATGAACTTCAATTTTGCCGAAAATTTTTCCGTTTCAAGGGCACCCAAGCTGATATCCAAGGGCATTCCCACGTGTAATTTCCCAACTTCAGCCTCATCCACCTCGCCTTCAAAGATCATTTTGGACATATCCGCAATCGTGGCAATGGTGGTCCCGTCATTAAAATTGTTACTCTGGATCACCTGATCACCTTCCTTCACCGGTATCTCCAAAATGGTTCCGGATACTGTGGCCCTAATATTGGTGTTGGCACTGGCAGACCCTCCGGACGACCCTTTTTTGATGATTTGGTAATCGGCACGGGCATTTTGCAATTCCTGCGTGGCTTGGTCAAAGGTCAACTTTAGGTTGTTGAAATCCTGACTGGAAATCACGCCTTTATCAAACAACACTTTGTTCCTATCATACTCGATCTTGGCATTGTTCAATGACAGCTCTGCAGTACGGACCCTTCCTGCCGCTTGGTTCAAGGATTGTTCATTGGGAACCACTTTGATTACCGCAATAAGATCCCCAGCATTGACCTTGACCCCTTCTTCCAAAATAATCTTATCTATGATTCCTGATATTTGGGGTTTAATGTTGATTTCATCCTCTGGAATGACCTTTCCGGTAACAATCACCTTGTTGACAATATCCTTCCGCTCCACGGTCTCGGTTTTGTAGAGCTCGGCCGGTGTACTGTTTTGTTTGAGAAAGTATACGGTAGCGGCCAAAATACCTATGACCACAACCCCAATCAATCCGTACTTTACATATTTGTTCATTATGACTAATTTGATTCGTTATTATTTGTATTGATTATTCTTCCCTTAATGCTTCTATGGGTCTTACCTTGACCGCCCTGTTTGCCGGCAACAGTCCAATGAGTACACTCAAGCCCACCATTAAGACAAACGATATGACAAACTGCGGTATGCTGATCATGGGATTGGCAAAGGGAAAATCGTCCCCACTGCCCCACATGGAATTCATGATGGCCAATATCCCAACGGAAATGGCAAATCCAACCAGTCCGGCAAAAGCTGTCAACACAATGGCCTCCACCACAATTTGACGTTTTACTATTTTAGGTGTGGCCCCCAAGGCCCTTCGTACTCCAATCTCCTTGGTACGCTCCTTCACCGTAATCAGCAGGATATTACTGATGGCAATGACACCGGCCAACAGCGTAAAAATCCCAACAAAAAAGGAGAAGCCTTGGAGCACCATGGTAAAACTGGTGATGTTGTTGAATATCTCGGACATATCAAAACTACCTATGGCCCGATCATCATCTGGATGGATGTCGTACTTATGCTTGAGAATATCCTTGATCTGTTTTTCTACCAATGGCACCGGAGTCTTTGGGTCTACGGCTATGGCCATCCACCCCATACGGTCTCCAGAGTTAAATGCTTTTTGAAAGGTGGTAAAGGGAATGAACACGGCATTCTCCCCATCGATATTGATGTTGTTGTTGGGCTTGTATATCCCGACCACCGAAAAGTACACCCCGTTGATACGGATATCCTGTCCAATGGCTTTTTCTCCCTTATCAAACAATAGCTTGTAGGTTTCCTCTCCAATGACACAAACCTTTTTGGAGTGTTCAATATCGGTTTGGTTCAGGAACCTACCTTCCACCAATTTCTTTTTGGTGATTTCGTCAATCTCTGGGTAATCCCCATAAACCGCTGAACCACTGGTTTGTCCGTTTCTATATACCGTGACCACACTCCTATGGCTACCCAATTCGATACGTGGGGCCAACACTTCAATTTCTGGAATCTGTTTTTTTAAGATATCGGCATCTTCTATCTTGTACCGGATCCTTCTACCTCTTTCAAATCCTTTATAGGGTTCTGATGTGGATTGCCCCCAAACAAAGAGGCTATTGGAAGCGGTTCCTGCAAATATCTTGTTGAATCCATTGCTCATCCCATTGGCAGAACCCAATAACAGCACCAAAATGACCATGGCAAAGATGACCCCCAACATGGTGAGGAAGGTCCTGAACATATTCTTGCCCAGCGTATGAAAAATCTCTATCCACAAGTCTCTATCAAATAACCACATACCTATTTATCACTTAGTGCTACAATGGGTTTAACATTGGCGGCTTTCATGGCCGGTATAAGACCCGCCAAAACACCCGCAACAATTAAAATAATGGTCGCCGTAATGACCGTGGATGCATTTACCGAGGGATTGCTAAAAGCCGGGGTCTGAAACATGGGGCCAACCGCAGCCAATATCACCCAAGCAAATACCAATCCGATAAATCCAGATAATGTGGTAATGAAAATAGACTCCAAAAGCACCAAGTTTATAATCTGTCTAGGTCTTGCCCCCAGTGCTTTCCGTACTCCTATTTCCTTGGTGCGCTCCTTAATCGTAAACACCATGATATTTCCTATCCCCACAATACCCGCAACCAGAATAAGGAAGCCAACCCCAATACCAATACCTCTTAAAACAGCCGTAAAACTGCTGATGTTATCAAAGGCTTCCGCATAGTTCCAAACATACAATCCTGCTTGGTCCTCAGGGTCTATTTTGTGTCTTCTTTTCATGACATCCTCCAGTTTTCCGGAAAATTCCAACGCCTTGGCCAAATCATAGGTGGGATTGTAGGTAAGCGCTATCACATTGATATTGTTGGTGTTCCCGTAAATACGTTGATATGTGCTCACCGGGGCATAGATTCCGCGTTCGGCGTTGTCGTCCCCATCATCTGTAAACACCCCTATAACCCGAAAGGACAGATTATTGAGTTCCACAAATTTTCCAAGGGGGTCTTCTTTCTTAAAAAGATCTTCAGCCACTTTTCGTCCGATCACCACCACCTTGGCTTTGTTTATGAGGTCGGCTTCGTTGAAATATCTTCCGGACATGATCAGGGTCTTTTCAATAGCCTGATGGTCCGGATGGGTGGCTTGCACGTTGTAAGAACCGGTTTCACTTTTATATCGAGCCGTGACATTGGCATAATACCTAGCGCTTAGGTATTCAATATCATCGGCAAAACTTTGCTTGACATACTCCAGATCTTCATTTTTTAATTGGATACGTCTCCCTGCCTCGAACCCGCCATAAGCTTTTGAGGTAGTCCCGGGGCGAATAAAAATGGTATTGGTGGCATCGTCATTGAACTGACCCAAAAACCCGTTTTGCATGCCATTTACGGAAGCCAAGAGCATTACCAAGATAAAGATGGCCCATCCTACCGAAAAACCCGTCAAAAATGTCCTGAGCTTATTGGTCTTTATGGTATTGAATATTTCTTGCCAGACGTCTCGATCAAACATATTGTGCCGCTCTTACCTGTTCTATCTTTTTGTCCTCCACGATCACCCCATCTTTAAGGTGTACAATACGTTTGCACATATGTGCGATATCTTCTTCGTGGGTAACCACCAAAATGGTATTCCCCTCGTCATTGATCTGTTGGATCAAGTCCATGACCTCATAGGAAGTTTTACTGTCCAAAGCCCCGGTAGGCTCATCTGCCAACAATACTTTGGGTTCGGCCGCCATGGCGCGGGCAATGGCCACCCGCTGCTTTTGACCACCGGACAATTCGCTGGGCAAATGGTGGGCCCAAGGTTTGAGCCCCACTTTCTCCAAGTATTGCATCGCCTTTTCCTGACGCTCTTTCCTGGGAACTTTTTGGTAGTATAGTGGCAGTGCCACGTTTTCCAAGGCACTTTTGTAATTGATGAGATTGAAAGATTGGAAAATAAATCCCAAAAACTTGTTTCTATACTGGGCCGCTTTGGTCTCGCTCAGGTTCTTGATCGGGACCCCATCCAAAGTATATTCCCCAGAATCGGCACCATCCAACATCCCTAATATGTTCAAGAGTGTGGATTTTCCAGATCCTGAAGACCCCATAATGGCCACCAGTTCGCCTTCTTCCACTTTAAAATTGATTCCTTTTAAAACATGTAGGGAATTGCTCCCCATTTTATAGGACTTGTGAAGATCCTTGATTTCAATCATAATTGGTGATGTTAGCTATCCAATATCAACTTCTGTATGTAAGACATACAAATTGCTGAATTGTTACAAGAATGATTGAAATTTTTTGTTAAATAATTGATAACAAGGATTTCCATCTCCCGAAAACTCAGGTATCGATATTGGCAATAGGAAAAATTTGGGGTAAATCAGATTTTTTACCCTCGCATTTTACGGTAGACAAAATAGCCAAGACCTGCCACCAACACATATGGGATGGCCATAAGGTACACAATTCCATTATTGATTCCCTCTGCGGTCTTACCATCAGCTTCGCTTTCCACTACCGCACGGCACATGGCACATTGGGCCTCCGCAACATTGGGCAAAATCAACAAAACAAGTAACAATAGTAGAAGCTTGATCCTCATTCTCGGTATATTCAATATTAATAGTAGGGGGAAATCATGATGTATACAACAACCCCGGTCACTGCCACATACAGCCAAATGGGAAATGTATATTTGGCCCACAGTCTATGGCTTTGAAAGTCGTTTAAATATACCTTGGAATAGGTGATCAGAACCAAAGGAATCACCGATATGGAAAGTACAATATGGGTCAACAGAATAAAGTAATAGATGTATTTTATGCTGCCCTCACCACCATAAATCGTGGTTTCCGATGTCATATGGTATGCCACATACATCACCAAGAACAGTGCGGACAATGCAATACAAGTCGTCATCAATTTTTGGTGAATCCCTCTTTTACCATTTTTAATGGCCACTACCGCAATCACCAATAGAACAGCGGTTATTCCATTTATCGTGGCGTAAATGGGCGGTAAAAAAGATAGAGGCTCTGCATTGGGTATCTTGTAACCGAACAACAAGGCCACTACCAAAGGTATGGCCACTGATATCACCGTAATCCATTTATTGAACCGTTTTTCCCTTAAAGAAACTTCGTCGATCATTCTGCCAATAATTTTTTAATGTCCTCTTTTAATATGGTAATCTGCTGGGGTTCCCCCTCCGCATTGACCCCTTGTTCCTCGGTCACGGTTCCCCTGTAATAGATCAGAGGGTTTCCATGCTCATCTTGGCGAGAACGAATATACCCATTTTTGTCGACCAATGCGAACATTCCAGAGTGCTCAAAACCACCCGGGGCATCCTCCACTTCATTGGCCACAATATAGAACCCTTCTTGGGCCAAATTGTAAATTTCATCCCTATCGCCGGTCAACAAATGCCAATCCTTGTCCACGATATTATACTTCTTCGCATAGTTATTTAGCACGGATGGCGTATCGTACCTTGGGTTGATTGTAAAAGAAGCCACTCCAAAACCCTCATCATTTTGAAAGGTGTTTTGCAATGACACCAAATTTTTGGTCATCACCGGGCATATGGTAGGACAAGTGGTAAAGAAAAATTCGACCACGTAGACCTTACCCAAATAGTCCTTATCCGTGACCAGCACACTATCTTGATTCAAAAAGGAAAAAGCGGGTACTTTTCGTTTCTTCCCATTATTCAATATAAAACCTACCTGTTTTTGCTGGAATCCCATGTTCATCCGGTCTTTCTCCACCACGGTTCCCTCCTTAAGCCTCTTTGTGATCTCATATACCGCAAAAATCCCAAAAACCAGAATAACCGCGGACACCCAGACGTAGGTGTATTTCTTTTTACTATTTGCTCCTGTTGGCATCGTTGTTCTTTAACGCTAATCTATATTCGGCCAAGATAATCTTGACATCATCTTCCATCTTGTTGTTGAGCTCCGCCACTGAGGTGGTGTTAAAGCCGTATTTTACCCCATCATCCTCATCATCTTTCCTTCCCCTGAGGTTGCGGTCTTTATCAACGATAAAAACATAGGGAGTGGATAGGTCATCATCCAAATTCACATCGGTCTTCAGTTGGGCAAAAAACGTTTTGATCTCATCCCCATCCCCAAAGGCAAAGTGCCATTTGTCGGCATTGGAAAGTTCCCCTAGTTCCTTTTTAAGAAGTTCGGCATCTTCTTGATGTCCATCTTCCACCACCATGACCATCTGAAAGTCATTGAAATCCCCGAACCGTTTGTAGATTTTCTGATTGAGGTTAAAGGCATTTCCCTTTTTCTGCTGAATGTTGCTCCCCATGAAACCCAGAATGGTAATCTTTCCATCCAGGCTCAATGCATGGTCCAATTGGGAAATATCAGGGATATTCTCCGTTAAAACCGGAAGTTTTCCGAAGTTGTTCACCCCAGATGCAAAAAATAGATACGCCACCAAAGGGAGTACAAACAAAACCACTAAAACAAACGTCTTTTTCATAGGGAACAAAACCTTACAAAAATAAAAAAGACGGTTGAAAAACCGTCTTTTAATCTTGTTAATACTTTCCTTTAGAAATTCCAGGCCAAGAAACCATCCTTATAAACATTATAGATGTAATCTGCCTCAAAAAGGAGAATGAAGATCAAATAACAGACCAAAAATATTGGGGTCCATACAATGGATCTTCTCAAGGCTTTCTTTTCATCACGCAAGTGCATAAAATCCCATGCAATGTAATACGCCTTTACCAAGGTCAGGATAATGAATATCCAGTTGAGCAACTTCATGCCCAAAAAGAAGTTATGGGTCAATACTCTTGGCTTGGTGATACCCAAGGCAACTTCCACTGCCGTTACTAGGGAAAGGAAGATAAGAACGCCCCAAATCTTTTGGACGTTGGATTTGAACTTCAATGTTCCTCTAAATATCTCAAGTTTATGATCGTGTGCCATGCTATTTTATACTATATGCTTATGATTCCCGATGTATCCGGAATCGAAATCCAATTTTAAACCAAATAAAAGAATGTAAATACGAATACCCACACCAAATCTACAAAGTGCCAGTACAATCCAACCTTCTCCACCATTTCATAATGGCCTCTACGCTCGTAAGTTCCCAGGATGACATTAAAGAAGATGATTACGTTGATGACCACACCTGAAAATACGTGGAATCCGTGGAACCCTGTTATAAAGAAGAAGAAATCGGCAAAAAGCCTGCTTCCATATTCATTATGGATAAGATTGGCTCCTTCCACTACCAAAACGGCATCTTTTAATTTTGCCAAGGATTCCTCCCGATTCAATACGGTCTTATGTCCTTCTTCGGTAATGGTCTCCGTACGGATAAGGATATTCGGGGTAGCCTTAAAGCCTTCCACCACTTCATTCAAGGAGAATGAGGTTTGTGAACCCTCTTTTTCAAACCAAATACCTTTGCTGCTTTCATGCTTTACCCTTTCCTCGGGCAAGGTCTTGGAGAAATCGGCCAATGAAGCCCGTTGTCCGGTCTCCGCATTGACAAACTGCAATATTCTACCTCCCTTGGTTTCCAATGCTCCATGGTCTCCCTTGATAAAGGTTGCCCATTCCCAAGCCTGTGAACCAACGAAGATGGCCCCACCTATAATGGTAAGGAACATATAAAGAATCACTTTTTTCTGCATCATTTTGTGCCCCGCATCCACGGCAAGTACCATGGTCACAGAGGACATGATCAAAATAAAGGTCATAAAGGCCACGTAGTACATGGGATAGTTTCCGTGGAAAAAGGGAACGTGGGTAAACACCTCATCGGCAATGGGCCAAGTTTCAATGAACTTGAACCTAGAAAAGCCATAAGACACCAAGAACCCGGAAAAGGTCAAGGCATCAGAGACAATAAAAAACCACATCATCATTTTTCCGTAGCTAGCACCCAAGGGACGATTTCCGCCTCCCCAAACACTTTCTTCCGTACCGGTAGTCACCGTTGCATCCATAAAAAAAGTCGGTTTATTAAAACTTTCACAAATTTACACCTTTTGGTGTATTCAAAAAGATAAAGTTGAATGAAAACTGCTCCATTCAGAATTTATTTCACGAAATACATAAATAGTATTAAATACACCCATAGAAAATCCAAGAAATGCCAGAAGGTGGCACCCAATTCCAGACCCAACATATTTTCGGGACTGTATTTACCTCGCAATTGCTGCACCAACACCACCAACAAGGAGATAAGACCTGCCACAACATGCACAATATGCACTGCCGCGATCAAAAACACATAGGACATTTTAATGCTGCTCGTAGGGCCGGTAAAATAATACCCGTGCTC
Source organism: Flagellimonas olearia (assembly GCF_004150225.1). Taxonomy (NCBI): domain Bacteria; kingdom Pseudomonadati; phylum Bacteroidota; class Flavobacteriia; order Flavobacteriales; family Flavobacteriaceae; genus Flagellimonas; species Flagellimonas olearia. The sequence continues at coordinate 22,799 of NZ_ML142913.1, forward strand.
CAGCATTTGAGAAAATCCCATGAACTGCAATACGATAAATGAAATGCCAAAGAACAAGGTCACGAACAACAAAATAGTTCCCAACTTCTGATTGTTCTTTTCAACTGCTTTCTGGGCTATGAAATAGGTGATACTACTTAAAATTATAATGGCCGTGCTGACAAAAAATGCCTGCGGGAGTTCCAGATCACTGATCCAATCGTCCCTTTTGCTACTGACAATATAGGCACTGGTCCAACCAGCAAATCCCATGATCAAACTTACTATTCCGAACCAGAGCATCATTTTCTTTGCCCTCCGGTTTTTCTCCACTGCTGTTCCTTGGGTTAAATCCATCCTTTTCTAAATAAATTTATCTGCAACATATACGATTTGAATCAACGATATATAGGTGACACTGGCCAACATCAGTTTTCTTGCTGTTGCATTGTCGCGTTTTTCATACAATCTCAAGGCAAAAAAGAGCATGACCAATCCAAATACAAATACCAATACGGCTCCAGTTACAGAAAGCGTCAACCTTCCCGTAAACCCAAAAACAGGCACAATGGAAATGACCATCATCCAGATTGTATACAGTATTATTTGCAGGGCTGTCCCCTTATCCTTTTTCCCAGTGGGCAACATTTTAAATCCTGCCTTTTTATAATCTTCATCCAACATCCAACCCAAGGCCCAAAAATGGGGAAACTGCCAAAAAAATTGTATCATGAACAACGTTCCCGGCTCAATGCCAAAATCATCTGTGGCCGCCACCCATCCCAACATAAAGGGAATGGCTCCCGGAAAGGCCCCAACAAAAACAGACAAAGGGGTCTTGGTCTTCAATGGGGTATAAACACTGGTGTACAAAAAAATTGAAATGGCCCCGAACATGGCCGTTTTTGGACTTAACGCAAATAAGGCCAAAACGCCCAGAACCGTTAATGTAATGGCAACGGCCAAAGCGGTTTTAACCGACATCCGACCCGAAGGAATTGGACGATTTTTAGTTCGGTTCATCAACGCATCCAAATCCTTTTCTATAATTTGATTGTAGGCATTGGAGGCCCCAACCATACAGTATCCACCAAAAGTGAGCAACAATAGGGAAACCAAGCTTAGCTCATAGGCCCCTAAAAAATATCCCGCAATGGAAGAAAAAACCACACTGACCGCCAGCTTGGCCTTGGTAATCTCCTTGAAATCAGAAAGAATTACGGACAGCGATGTGTTTTTTACGGAACCTACAGCAGACTTCATCCACAAATTTATTGGCTGGCAAAGATAGTGCTGAGAGGCTTCTTTTCCAACCTATTGATGGTCTTTATACTGTTTTGGAAATGTTAATACATCACATAAAAGCCACCCTACTATATTTTTGAAACAAAAAAAAGCCCTGAGGTTTTACCATCAGGGCTTTTTCCACCCCTGCCTCAGCAGGGATATATATGCTTTTTACTGCAATTTGAACGTAATTGGAATACTAAAAGGAACTTTTACCGCTCTACCTCTTTGTTTTCCGGGGGTCATTTTAGGCAATTTCTCAATGATTCTCAATGCCTCAGCCTCCAAGTTTTTGTCCGGTCCACGCATTCTGATGTTACCGATACTTCCATCTTTTTGGATTACGAAAATAACGTTAACCCTACCTTGAACTCCCATTTCTTGGGCAATTTCTGGGTAACGGAAGTTCTTACGGATGTGAGCCTGCATTTTTTCCTGGAAACAAGCTTTTTTATCGCTGGCGCTTTCACAACCTGGGAAAACGGGAACATCTTCAATCACGGCAAATGGAACCGAAATATCTTCTTCAACCTCTTCAACCTCAACTTCTTCAATTTCTACAACTTCTTCTTCCTGACTGGTTTCAGTGGACTCGATAACGGTCTCTTCCACTTCTTCCTCATCTTCAACAACTTCAATTACCTCTGGCGCAGCAGGTGGCGGTGGTGGTGGGGGAGTCTTGATTTGCTCGGTCATTGGCACTTCTTCGTCCAACTGATCTTCAACATTCATTGAAATGTCGTAATCATTGACCTTGTCATATTTTTTCCACTCCATGGCTCCATAAACCAACCCCAAAACAGCGGCCAACCCTACCACAAAATAGAGTGAGCTGTTTCTTCCTACGTCCGCTTTTGGATTCTTTTTTAGTTCCATCTCTTTGATTTTAGTGTTTGCTAATTTAATTATTAATTGGTTAAATAAACAATTAAAATTTCCATTTTAACGGCCTTTCCTTAGAAAAAGACCACCTAACTAGGCTTATTCCTACAAATGCTCCAAAAGTATTGGCCAAAACATCGCCAAATTCGGCCATACGATCGGTAGTCAAGGTATATTGTAATACCTCAATACCTATGCCATAGGCCACGGCTACAAGAAAAATAAGCCTACTTGCCTTGACCAACTCCATTTGTCCCTTTGTTCTTTCTCTTACAAAAAGACACCCCAGCATTCCAAAAACAAGATAAAAGATAAAATGGGTAATCTTGTCGGCATAGGGAATGTTCCATCCCCCTTCATCCAAATCCATTTCTGAAAAAGAAAATAAGCTGAGTGCCGTTATGAACAGCACCCAGCCTATAAATAATAAGGTATATCCGTATTTTCTATGCACCTATCAATGCCTTGTAATCATCAGCACCCATTAGACCATCAACCTCAGAGGCATCGCTCATTTTAATTTTGATCATCCAGCCTTCCCCGTAAGGATCGGTATTGACCTTTTCTGGCTCATCTTCCAAGGCTTCATTGAACTCAATGATCTCACCACTTAGGGGCAAGAACAGATCGGATACCGTCTTTACGGCTTCAACAGAACCAAAAACCTCTTCTTTATCCAAGGTTTCATCCAGTGTCTCCACCTCTACATATACAATATCCCCCAACTCACTTTGGGCAAAATCCGTGATTCCAACCGTGGCGATATCGCCATCTATTTTGACCCATTCATGGTCCTTGGTGTACTTTAGTTCAGAAGGTATGTCCATTTGCGTTTACGTTTGAATTAGTCGATGGACAAATGTAACGGATTGTGGATAGGTTTTCAAAAAATCCACCAAACAAAATTCAACAATCCCCAATCCTTCCAAAACCTAGTTTCCGAAGTTGTAGCGCAAGGTAAACCCGGTATTGATCGTTGTCTGGGGAAAAGCTGTTGACACGGCAAACTTTGAGAAGGAATGATCGTAAAAGAAAAGAGCATTGAAATTCTTGCTCAAAGCGTAATCGGCAGTAAACTTAATGGACATTAAATTTTGGCCCGATGTGATTTGGTTATTATCAATATCCAAATTTCTGATGATGGTAATATTATCCCTTAGGGTAAGATCGAATTTTAAATTAAGGTCGCCCTTGAGTCGGGTTTTTTCCCCGCCAATGTTGGTCACCATTTTTACATCCTTGAACCGGTAGCCCAATCCAAGGGTATATTCCTTTCCATTGATCTCGGTCATCAAGTTATTGTCAAAACTCAAGGAAAGGGTCCTGTCCGTTCTCACCTCGGCCAAAAAGCTAAAGGAATTCTGCATTTCAAAATCCATACGCATCAGGGGGTTGAACTGGTCCGTCAACACCACATTATTGATAATATTCTCGGGAAGCGCATCATCATTCTCCACATTTATGGCAGGCAGGCCATCCTTGATCAATTGCTCCCGCGCCAAATTGGTCTGGAAGGAGTTGATACTATAGGCCGCACGGTATCCATGGCTCAAAGAGAAACGTTTGAACTTCTTCCTAAACCAACGGTTTTTCATCAATCCGGTATACTTGAGGTTCCAGTTGGGGATTGGTATCTGGCGGAATGCATCCAAATTTACCCGGTTCACATCCTGTCCGGTATAGGCCGCAAAGAAAGCCGGCAACAATACTTCTTGCTGGGTCTTCCCGTAACGTTCCGGGAATCCATCATCATCCAAAGTACCTGGGTTTTCACCACGGTCGGAAACCAATCTATTGGCAACGGTAATCCTATTCTGTTTGAACTGTTCAAAAGTTTCCGAATCAAACTCATCACTCTTGTTGAATATGGTACCGATCATTATGGTGGAAATACTGAAATTTCCATAATTGTTGCCCAACAAGGTCTCATATTCAAACTGTCCTCCGCCAAGGTCGTTCACCTTAAAGGTTTCCTGATAGCTATTGGATATCTGCCTATCGGCCGTAATGTCTATGGTCAAGTCTTGGGTGGGCTGAGCCGTTGCAGTAATGTTCAATTGTTTGGTGGAGTTCTGCATAAACTGGGTATTGAACTCCGGAAAGGTGGTCAACCAACCTTTTCGGGCGGCCTCGTATCGCACATCGGCCTGACTACCGAACACAAATCCTATGGAAGGTCTTGCTGTACCGATAAATCCAATACTTTGGGTATATCCCGGCAGCATTTTCCCCCTGTTCTCGGTATAATTTATATTGACACGCTTCACCATGGTCACAATATCCACCAAGGTATTGAAGCCTTTTCCGGTCTTCTTGGGCGCATTGTTTTCAGAATCAGTGGCAGGATTACCCGCTTTGTCCCTTCGTACAGGCGCTTGGGCGGCAGTTACCTTACCACTCCGCTTCTTCAACCCCAAAAAGTCGTAGAAACGTTGCATGGTCAGGTTACCCGTTATATTATGGGTACTGGCATTCTGCACCGTATTAATGTCCTGACCGGCCACTTCATTGAGCGCATCGCCTCCCCTTTGCCAATCAAAATTACTGGTGTAGGTGTATTGGGCATTGATAAAATCAAGGAACGGGAACTTGCTAAAAGGCAATTCGTAGTTCAACTGCATCTGCTGGGCATGACGATTGGGCTCCCCAATGTCGAAAAAGCCGTCCCACAGATCCAAGGCCTGGTTGATACCGGAATCCGTGTCGTCATCCACATTGAAGTAATTCCGTACAATATTATTATTGGAGGCCGTCAAATTCAGACGTAGGGACTTGGAGATACTATAGTTGAGGGCATATTGCCAATTGAACAGATAGTTGCGCTGTTGCAACAAGGGCAATTGCAAGGCATCCACCCCTGGCTCCAGTACATCCCTGAACCGTTGCTGGTTGAAAGCCCTGTTGATATTGGCATTCACGGACATGCTGGTAGGCAGTACATTCAAGTTCAAATCCTTGAGCCATTTCCAATACCTTCCGGTAAGCAAAGAATCCTTTTTGGCGAATGGTGCCACAGGGGCTGGCTTAAAATTGTGATTGTATACAAAGCCCGTGTTCACATTCTGATCCTTTAGATCGGCAATCTCAAAATCCCGATGGCTGGTTTCGTTATACGAATAATTAAAGGTGAAGTTTTCTATATCAAAAAAGTTCTCTTTGGCTTCTTCTCCCCTATTTTTTCTTACCCCGATCAGGTTGAAACTGGTACGCTTGGTATAATCCTCGGCCTGCTCTTGGATGGTTTCGGCATCTTCCTGCGTAGCTGCCGCCGCGATACGGTCGTCCAATTTTAAATCGTCATAAACAGGATCAAACTCCGGTGTGATCAAGGTCTCCGAAACCCCATAATTGAACGGCACTTGCAGGTTCCACTTTTTGGGCAACAATTGTCCCGCATTCACATTGGTGACCATATCATAGGAAACCGCATCTTCCCTGGAGCGTTCATTGGGCATTTGGTCTATGGAACCAAAACCTGAAGTACTCTTGCTCCCGGTAACGGACACGTTGGCAAAATCGGCCATATTGGCGTCCATGGCCACAATAGCGGCCCAACCACCCTTATTGTCCAAGCCCACAAGGCGCAATTCGTTGAACCATACCTCTCCCCTTGCCGGAAGGTCGTCAATGTTCTTTATCCCTACCATCATCCCACGGATACTTCCCAAGGAAGGGTTACCGCGAATTCCAATTCGTACCGTTCCCAACGTACGGGGGGCAAACTCATCCACAGGAATGGCTTCGCCATCCACAATCTCATAATAGTTGGTTTCGTTCAGGGTCTGTTCCGCTATCCCTTTGGATTTTACCTTGTTCAAATCATTCAAGGCAATATCTATCTGGTTGACATCGGGCCAAATCTCCTCTGCCGATGTCACATTGAAAGGGGTAAACTGTAATGGAAGTTCCACCTGATAGTAGTTCTCGGAGAAATCCGTTCCAATCCGAAGAAATCCCACCAATGGGGTATCACTATCTGAATAGTCCCCATTCATTATCTTTTCGGCGTGCATGAACATTTTAATACGTTCATACTGGCGTACATCCACATTCACATTCTTGAACACCCCACGGGAATCTTCAGACTCCAAATTTTCCACCACAAAGGACAGGGACTGTTCATTCTGACGGATAATGGTGTTGTTATTGTTCAGCTGTTCCCGCACCACCCCTGGAGGCAATACATAAGGAATAGGCTGACGACCAAAGTTTTCTTCAATATTGACCGTGTTCACGTCGGTTACCGTTCCATCATCGGAAGGGTCGTTGTCCACTCCTTCTGCCTGCAACGATCTTGTATAGGTACGCCAATCGCCACGGACCAAATCCAAAGTGGCAAAACGCATGACCACATCATCGGAGAAACCGGTAAGGTACATCCGCATAAAGCTAATAGACCTAAAATCTGTAATCCCTCCAACTGCATCGGTAAAATCACTCAATGGAATCTTATACTGTATCCATCTTCGATTCAATTGGGTTCCATTGGGCAGCGTCGGGGTCTGTCCTTCACGGATATCCGTAACATACTGGTCGTTGATGGTGGTATTGGGCTTGATCTGGATACGGTACTCATAGTAACTGTTTACCGTGTTCATGGTCAAATCGCGATCAATGTCCTCCACATCGGGCAAAGTAGTAGACCCCCTATTGGTATTGGTCACAGCCACCGGCGAGTTACCTTGCGTATTGTTGAAATCAAGATAACGCTCCAAAATATTCCCCTCACGGTTCAAATAGTATTGGTAGTTGTCCAAAGCAGGGTCTTCTGCTGGACCATTATATATGGCCTGCTCCTCGGCATCGCTCAAACCATCCAATCCAACATCCTGTGAGGTACGGTTGGCTTCATCGGCATCAAAAGCATACACCAAGGATTGTGTAGAGGGCACTTGTCCCCACATGGTGGGTCTGGGTACCTCATTATTGGTGCTTGCCGGCAATCCATTTTCATATTGCTTACGGCCATCACGCAAAATATCTTCTGAAATATTCCCCAAGTTCAACACAAGCTCTCCTGCGTTGGAGTTGTCGGTCTGTCCATCCACATAGGGATCTAATACCCAAAATTGGACAAATTCCACATTGGATTGCTCAAAATTGGTGCTGCTCAACGGACGCATGATACCGGCCCATTTGTCCTGCGGTCCTTCGGTCTCAAAACTTGGGTTGGCATTGTACGGCCCTTTTTGATTGGGGTAGTAAACAATGTCCAAGGTGCTCTGCACTTGGGTCTGGCCTTGGGCAATGTCGGTTTCGGTAAAAACCTCATCAATGAATACCCTTCGGGTTGAGTTCAAGGAAATATCATTGTCCGATAAACCGGATGGTCTTTGATTGGTATAAAAGATAGGGTCGATGGTATACCAAGCCATCTTGGCACGCTCGTAGCCCACATCAATATCGGTCCTGTCCTGAACAAACTCAACCGGCGGACTCGCCAGGGTCCATCCCAAAGAGGAACGAATGTCGATCAAGGCCTGTGCTCCTTCAAAATCATCCAAATAGGTTGTGGTCTCTCCCTGAAAATCTGCATTCTTGGGTGAATTGGGCTTTAAAAAGGCTACTTCGCCACGCAAGGACAGGTTGGAAGGTACATCGGTATCTATGTTGGGCAACTTATTGGCCAAACGGGTCAAAAATGGAATCTCGGTGCTGAAATTTCCATTCAAGCCAAAGATGGTATTGTTCACAGGCTCTACCCCGTAGTTGGATTTTTGAGTTAGGGGTCTTTCATTCAGGTTGAGAAGAGTTCCTCCCAAAACAAACTTTTCATTGAACTGGTGTTCCACATTCACCCCTGCAAATCGACGGGTCTGCTGTCCAAAAACCGCATTGTTTTCCACCGAAATGTTAATGGGGGTATTGGAAGCGGCCAAACTGGGATCTAAAATCTGCACCGTTCCGGCTTGGTAGTTCACCGTATAATCTATTCCTTCCTGAAGTTGTCTGCCCCCTGCCGTTACCCGGACCGAACCTCTGGGTACGTTGAACGCCCCAATTGGAATACCATTATTCCCTTGCGACTTGTAACGCCCCTTGATCTGAAAACGGTTCTTTTCCGCATCCTGCAAGGATGCCGCCTTGGTTTTGGCATACATGTTACGGAACACGTATCGTCTCTGGTTGGCATTATAACCTTGATCATTTTCTATATCATAGGTTCCACCCCCCAGCTCCTCAAAAAGGTATTCCCCAAAAGGCTCCACCTTGGTAAAGATGATACGTCCAGACTGTGGATCTACGGTAATGCCCGGTACGTAGTCAAAGAATCCATCCCCTCCGGGCTGAATGTCATTGTACACATTCAAGCGGTCCAGGTTGAACACATTGATCAATATACGGTCTTCCAAACCATTGGGCCATCCCGCATTGGGGTCCACCGGGGTGATATAGTTTCTGGGAGTGGGATCGGAATAAAGGATATTGAGTTTAAAATCTTCCTCATCCAATTGAAAAGCACCCGTAGCATAGATATTCTTCATCATCAAATCCCAAATGGGATCCTCTACATTGGTAATATTACTCTTCAATAATTTCAGGATCAAGGTATTGTTCTCGACAATAGGATTCACCCCTCCGGAAACAGTTGTGGCATCCACCCCACCATTGGCAAACTCCCCTACTTGGTATACTTGGCCGTTGATGGTGTATTGAAATGCAACCCCCAATACCTCATCATTGCTTAAACGCTGATTCAAGGAAATGTATCCCAATTGTGAGTTGAACTGGTAATCCCTACCTTGCTCCAATTTTCGGGCATTTTCCAAGATGGCATAGTCAAATCCCTGGTTCACTTGATATCCGGGAACATTGAAACCTGCTTCCACCGTGGCAATATCGCGAATAGACTGGGTCAAGGCGCCTGTCCCAATTTGCGCTGGGTCAAAGGCATTGGCTGCATTCTGTGGGTATCCCGTGACTATGGCCGATGGATTAAAAAACCCTGCCGGATCTCCATTGTTGATGCCGATTCGGGTCTTGTCTTCCAATGCTTCCCCCAAATCCTGAAGGGCCACCACATTCCTCACATTGAGGGTCTGCTGGTTACGGTTGGTCACCCAAACCTCCAATCGGGTAATCTGTACTTGGCTCCTAATAAAAGGATAGTCTTGAAGGGCACGATCGTAATTGTCCCTAAAATATTGAGCGAGGAAAAAGTGCTTGTCCTCATCATAATCCAAAGCGGTAAGCGAGAATTCATTCAGTGTTCCCCCTCCTTGCGCCACAACGGTATTGTTCTGTGATCGCTGTTCCGAAAAAACAGCGGTCACCGTGGTTTTTCCAAATTGCAATTGGGTCTTGACCCCAAAAAGGCTCTGTGCCCCGGTGATCAAGGAACTGTTCAAGGGCATGTTCACATTACCAATTTCAATCTTCCGAAGGATATCGTCCTCAGTTGGGGTATATTCCAACTTCACCAAGTTTTGAAAATCAAAAACAGCTTCCGTATCGTAATTGGCGGTCACTTGGAGACGTTCCCCAACTTTTCCCAACAAGCTCAAACTGATCCGTTGGTCAAAATCAAATGAAAGATTGGTACGGTTACGGGGCGAAAGGGCCGGATTGTCATTCTTTTGCCAGAGCACCCCAAGATCCATGGCCACTGAACCTTGCGGAATAACTTCGATGGTATTCCCCCCAAAGATGGACTCGAAGAAGTTGCTGTTCACATAAAAATTGGGCAATAAATTTTTTCGGGCCTCCTCACTTCCTTCCTTTTTCCCAGTGAAGGCGTCAATCTTTTGCTTGAAATAGGACCGCATTTGTTCCTTCCTTACCAATTCATAATACTGGTCGGGAGTGAGGATAACGGGATAATTGATATTGAAATCCCCTATACTTTCGGTGTAGATATAACGGTCGGTCTGGGGGTCGTAGGTGTATTTGGCAATAATGCTATCGGGGTTCTCCAAGATAAGCCTCCCTAGCTCTACCCCGGTCTGTACAGAATCCTGAACCTGTTCATTGGTTTCCTCCTGACCCATCATGGACGTGACGGCCAAAAAACAGATGAATACGAAAATGTACTTAAAACTGGCTGGTTTAAGTATTGGTTTTGCCCCTCTTTTCAAACTAGTTACAAATTTTTCAGCGCCTGTTTAATAGTGTTCTCAACGCTAAGTGAAGGATCTTCGGAAAGCACCTTGTCCACAACCTTTTCAGATTGTCTTCTGGTAAAACCAAGAACCTCTAAAGCAGATAACGCTTCTTCTTTACTTGTATTGTTTGATGGAAGGGAAACTTCGCCCATATCGTAGACTTTCAAAATCTTGTCCTTCAAGTCCAATATCACCCTTTGGGCCGTCTTGGCCCCAATTCCCTTAACCGCCTGTATGGAAGCCACCTCGCCATTGGCAATGGCATCCCTCACTTCAGCGGGTGACAAAGAGGATAGCATGGTCCTTGCAATACTGGAACCCACGCCGGAAACGGAAATCAACAATCTAAAAATCTCACGCTCCGATCGCTCCACAAAACCAAACAGCGTATGGGAATCTTCCTTGATCAAAAGGTGGGTATACAATTGTATGTTCTCCTCGTCCTTCAACAAGGAAAATGTATGCAGGGAAATGTTCAAAAAATAGCCTACCCCATTGCATTCCACAATAACATAGGTTGGATTCTTCTCTACCAGTTTTCCTCTTAAATGGGTAATCATATTCGGTGCGTTGGTTTATTCATTTTTTTGATTGTGGAAACTACTCCGCTCCGCTTCTGGTCTTTCTGCGTTTTTCTCGCTCCTGGGCATCAATTACGGCCACGGCGGTCATGTTCACCATTTCATCCACACTGGCCCCCAATTGCAGAATGTGTGCGGCCCGGGTCAGTCCTACCATAATAGGCCCAATGGAATCCGCTTTGTTGAGGCCCTTGAGAAGTTTATAGGTGATATTGGCCGATTCCAAATTGGGAAAAATGAGCGTATTCACCTTCTTTCCGGACAACTTGGAGAACGGAAAGTTATTGTTGCACAGTTCTTGGCTCAAGGCAAAGTCGGTCTGGATTTCTCCGTCCACAACCAAATCAGGGTTTTTTTCATGCAAAATCCGAACCGCTTCCTTCACTTTTTGGGCATTGGGATGGATGGATGAGCCAAAGTTGGCATAGGAAAGCATGGCCACAACCGGATTAAAACCAAAGGTACTGGCCACATTGGCCGTCATTTGGGCAATCTCTGCCAATTCCTCTGCATTGGGATCTATATTGATGGAGGTATCCGCCAAAAAGAGGGGTCCTCTTTCGGTAATCATAATATTGACCGTGGAAGCGTTTTTCACGCCCTTGGCCCTTCCCAAGACTTCAAAAACAGGACGAAGCACTTTGGGATATGACCTGGAATATCCGGAAATCATCCCATCCGCATCCCCTTCAAGAAGCATCATGGCCCCAAAATAGTTTCGCTTGCCCATGTTCACCCGGGCACTATACTGGGTTTCCCCTTTGCGTTTTCTGGATTCCCATAATCTAAGGGCATATTTGGTCCGCAGTTCCTTGACCTCATCGGAACGAGGGTCAATAATGGTCACTTCGGCATCAAAATCGAGTTCCTTTTTTAGACTTTCTATGGTTGGCTTGTGCCCCAAAAGTATCGGTTCCGCGATACCTTCCTCATAGACTATCTGGGCTGCTTTCATCACATCCAACAGTTCAGCTTCGGCAAAAACAATACGCTTTGGATTTACCTTGGCCCTGTTGTGCAGTAAACGGACCACCTTATTGTCGTTGCCCGATCTTTGATAAAGCTCCTCCTCATACTTGTCCCAATCCTGAATGGGCGCTTTGGCCACCCCACTTTCCATAGCGGCCTTGGCTACGGCCAACGGAATGGTGGTGATCAACCTGGGATCAAAAGGTTTTGGGATGATGTATTCTTTTCCGAAGGCCAAACGTGTAGCATCATACGCAATGTTCACTTGCTCGGGAACAGGTTCACGGGTAAGATCGGCCAAAGCCCTAACCGCCGCCATTTTCATTTCCTCATTGATCTTGGTGGCCCGTACATCCAATGCTCCCCTAAAAATAAAAGGGAATCCAAGTACATTGTTCACTTGGTTGGGATGATCGGAACGTCCGGTGGCCATGATGACATCCTTTCGGGTCTTACAAGCCAGATCGTAGGCAATCTCTGGATTTGGATTGGCCATGGCAAAGACAATGGGGTCGTCTGCCATAGACTTGAGCATTTTTGGGGTCACAATATTGGCTATGGACAGACCGATAAACACATCCGCGTCTTTCATAGCCTCTTCTAATGTGTCAATTTTTCTATCTGTGGCAAATTCCTTCTTCTCCTCACTTAAATTTTCCCTGTCACTTCGGATAACTCCCTTACTATCCAGCATGACAATATTCTTGCCATTGGCTCCGAAAGCTTTGTAAAGTTTTGTGCAGGAAACTGCGGCAGCACCGGCACCACTGACCACAATTTTTACCTCATCGATTTTTTTATTGGTCAACTCAATGGCATTCAGCAAGGCTGCAGCAGAAATTATGGCCGTTCCATGTTGGTCATCGTGCATTACCGGGATGTCCAATTCCTCTTTAAGGCGTCTTTCTATTTCAAATGCCTCGGGCGCTTTGATGTCTTCCAGATTGATTCCACCAAAGGTGGGTGCGATGGTCTTTACGGTTTCAATGAATTTATCCACATCCTCCGTATCCAATTCAATATCGATGCCATCAATATCCGCAAAAATTTTAAAAAGAAGGCTTTTCCCCTCCATCACGGGTTTTGAGGCTTCCGGGCCAATATTGCCTAGACCCAAAACGGCCGTTCCATTGGAAATTACGGCCACAATATTTCCTTTGGCCGTGTACTTGTAGACATCGTCCTTGTTCTTTTCTATTTCCAAACAGGGTTCCGCCACTCCGGGAGAGTAGGCCAAGGCCAAATCTCGCTGGGTGGAATAGGGTTTGGTAGGGACTATTTTTATCTTTCCGGGTTGGGGTTTCGCATGATACAACAATGCTTCCCGTCGTTGTTTTTCCTTGCTCATATCGTGAAAAATGAATGGGGTAAAGTTAGGGGATTCCTTGGTTTTGGAAAGTCCCTATCCACCTATTTTGATAATATCCATGAAACACCCTTTAAATGGGCTCCTCATCAAAAGCAGAAACTCAGGGGATTTCAATATCCAATTCAGAATCTTGCTTGCTTTTTGGAATGTTGAGTCGCATGGCCAATAGTGAGGCCAGCACAAAACATCCGCCTGCAAACAACATGGCATTGACAGAGTTTGCACCGAGAATATTTTTAAAGATAGGACCGAAGGTCAAGGTTTGGATACCCATGGGGATTACAATCATCATATTCAATATCCCCATATAGACCCCTCTGCGTTCTTGGGGAACAATTTTGGACACCATACTGTAGGGAATCCCCATCATGGCCGCCCAACCTATCCCGAAAAAGACCATAGGGAACAAGACATATACCGGGTCCGAAATATTGGGAATGGCAAACAAAGCAACAGCCGTCCCCAAAAGGCTGAGTGCATATATCTTTTTCCCTCCAAATCGCATGGTCAATGGCACCAAAACCAAGGCCACCACAGCAGTAACAATATTGTATGTAGTGCTCATTTTAGCGGCTTGAGCCGCAGCTTCTGAGGTATCATACCCTAAAGTAGCCCTGAAAAGTGGCGTAATGAACTGCCAATAGACAAAAAGGGCATACCACTGAAAAAGATACACCGCAGACAATCGCCACATGAACTGGGGCATTTCCTTTACTGCATGGGAAATCTCTACAAACGGGGTTTTAAACCGTTCCATAAAAGGCAAAGACTTGTGCCTGTTGATTTCTGCCAGTTCTTCATCCGAAGGTGGTATCTCCGGGGTCTTTAAAACCGACCATAATATGGTGACAATGGATAAAAACGAGCCTATAAAGAAGGAATAATACAACCATTTGGGAACCGTTCCCTCAATTTCTTGGCCGCCCCCAAACCAATCTTGAAACAGAAAGATGGATGCATTGGCCAAAAGAATACCTGCTCCCACAAACAAACTTTGCATTTGGTAACCAATACTCAATTGGGCATCGGGTAATTTATCCCCCACGAAAGCCCGATAGGGTTCCATGGCCATATTGTTGCCCACATCCAAAATCCACAGGAGTCCCACGGCAAACCACAAAGCAGGGCTCAATGGAAAAGCAAACAGACACAGACTGCCCAATACTGCCCCTATCAAGAAAAAGGGTTTTCTCCTCCCCCATCTAGGTGACCATGTTTTATCTGATATTGCCCCAATTATGGGTTGGATTATCAATCCGGTTATGGGACCGGCAATGTTTAAAATGGGGAGAATCTCTTCTTTGGCACCCAAAAAAAGAAAAATGGGATTAATAGCGCTCTGTTGAAGTCCAAAACTGTATTGGATACCCAAAAAGCCCACATTCATATTGAATATCTGCCAAAAACTCAACCGGGGTTTTATAATCTTCATCGTATGTGTTGTTTGGTTAGCAAAACTGGAGTTGAAAAACTCAAGGATTTACATTATAACAAAAACACCGCTTAAATTTTGAGAATACATCAATGTAAATCCAATTCAATATAGTCTTTTTAATGATTTCATTAAAAAAACTTAACTGCTAATTGACATTACGGCAAACGAAAACGTTGTAGTGAATCCTAAGATTTCAAAAAAGTGATATTTCGCTGCAGTCCTCCATACTTGGTTCGCTTGACCGCAGATTTCTTGAAGACTTTTCTAAATACCTCCTCGGTAATTTCCTCCCAATCTTTCTTGGTCATGGAAAGCAATTGAGGATTGGGGTCAAAGAGGGGTTCACTATGCGGTTTTGAAAACCGGTTCCACGGACAAACATCCTGGCAAACATCGCAGCCAAACATCCAATCATCCAACTTCCCCTTGAACCCAGTGGGAATTTCATTCTTGAGCTCTATGGTAAAATAGGAAATGCATTTGCTGCCATCCACCACGTAGGGTTCCACAATGGCTTCGGTTGGACAGGCATCGATACATGCCGTGCACGTACCACAATGATCTGTAGTTGGCGCATCGTATTCCAAATCCAAATCCACAATAAGCTCTGCAATAAAATAAAACGACCCTACCTGTTGGGTAAGCAGGTTGCTGTGCTTGCCTATCCAACCCAGACCACTGCGTGCAGCCCATGCCTTGTCCAAAACCGGGGCGGAATCCACAAAGGCCCTTCCATGGACCTCCCCTATTTCATCTTGGATAAAATGCAAGAGACTTTTGAGTTTGTCCTTTATCACAAAGTGATAATCGGTACCATAGGCATACTTGGAGATTTTATATGAATCTTGGTTCTGCTCTTGGGATGGGAAATAATTCAATAGTAGCGAAATCACCGATTTTGAACCCTCCACCAATTTGGTTGGATCCAAACGCTTGTCAAAATGGTTCTCCATGTACTGCATCTCACCATGCATGTTGTTTTTGAGCCATTTTTCCAAACGCGGGGCCTCTTCTTCCAAAAATTGCGCTTTGGAAATGCCACAAGACAAAAAACCGAGGCGCTTGGCTTCGGTTTTTATCATTTGGGTTCTTTTGGTGGCATTCATGCCATAAAGTTAATCCATAAAATTGCAATTGAATGCATTTTGGTCATTGCGCTTCTTTAATGTAGCCCCAACCTTCTTTTTGTCTCATGACGATTTCATAAATTCCATCGGGCACCGACCCCACTCCCGGGATCAGGTCGTTCATGGACATTTCATGTCGTTTCATGGTCTGTTGGCAGATCACAATGGACACATTATCCTTTTTGACCATTTCCGTTAAGGTTTCTCCTGCTACCGAAGATTTATTATCCACCATAGAATAGGCTCCGCTGTAGATTACCATTTCAAATTCCGAATCTGGGTACGCCTCGGCCATCAATCGCAAATGTTTGGCCGCTGTACGGTGCACATCAGGATTGCTACTGGTTACATCAAAAACTACTTTGATGGGTTCATTCTGGGCCATGACAACACCAGAAACAAATAACAAGATCAATACGATTGCTTTTTTCATTGCATTCAATTTTATTCTCCGGCAAAAATGTATCCACAACCTTCTTCCTGCGCCCTACCCAATGCCCAAACACCGGATGGCACAATCTGGATGCCCGGCAAAACGGCAGCTTTCCACTCTTCGTATACCTCATTGGGATCTTTACCCATCTGTTGTGCAATAGCTCCACTGTACACATTGAGTGCCAAGTTACAGACGCAGAACATGGCCCCGCGACCCAGCATATCTTTAACGCCTTGAATCATGGGAAGGGGAAAATCTCCTTCCTGTGGTTCGTAAAACGGATTGCGGTCATAGGGGGTCCCATCCGCTTTTTTCACATGGAACATCTCCCCCAGTGGGTATTTTGTCCAGAGGTCATCCTGTAATGCCAAGGGAATGGCATCGTGCCTGAAAACGGTCATGGCCGTAATCTGGTCGTCAGCCGAACCCATTTCGTTATTGGACAAATAATAGGCCCAGTTCCAAATAACGGGAAACCCCTTATGCGGATATGAACCATCATAGACCACACGATGATTGCCCTTAATGGTTTTGATCCAATCTTCTGCCCCCTTCATTTCTGAAGTGGTAAATTCTGGCGCTCCGCCAAAAATTGGGTTGGTAAAAGCGGATAATGTGGAAGCCGTGGCCCCCAACATCATGGCGCCCATAAAATTTCGTCGCGATGTTGTTTGTGTTGTTTTCATTGTAATGTGTGTTTATTTAGATTTATTGATTTGATGGTTGTCTTTGTAATACGCCATGATGGGTTGAAATGGACCAAGCTGATGTTGTTCTTGCGTAAAAGGATCTACGTACGGGCCATAGGGGGTAGAAACGGGCTTTTTCACCAAATCCGGAAAGTCGACTTCCCGATTGGGTTTGGTCGGTCTTAACTTTTGATTGATGTACCCTGCAACATCATAGGCTTCTTCATCGGTAAGTAAAGGTTTGTCATAGGTGGTTCCATAAGGCATGTTCCCCTTGATGAATTGGGCAGCGGTAATTACCCTCGTCATACCTGCCCCATTATTATAAGAATCATTCCCCCAAAGTGGTGGATAGAGGTAAAGGCCATTGTCTTCCATGGTTTGTCCCTGACCATCCCGGGCATGACACTCCACACAAACCTTCTCAAAAACTGCTTGTCCATGCGCTAGATCCACAGCACGGTTTGGAATCTGAATTTTTAAAAATCCTTGTCCTTCAATTTTTCCATTATCGGGAGCTGCGCGGCCCAACCATTCCATGTAAGCAATGAGCGCCTTCATTTCCCTTGTACTCTCTGGCATCACTTTGCCATTCATACTGCGCTCCATGCAGCCATTGATTCGCTCTTCTATGGTGCCCATTTTATCTTCACGACCTCGATATTGCGGAAATCTTTTGATGACACCGATCAGGGGAGCACCATAAGGCTTGGTTCCTCCATTTAAATGACAACTGGCACAGGCCAAATTGTTACCTGCATAGATTTGGGAGGAATCCTTCTGTTTGGGACCAATATGCAATGGTGTATTTCTAAAAACCTCAAACCCGTGTTTGATCAGTTCATTTTTCTTGGAGAAGGATAGGTTATAGACATTATAGTCCATGTAGTAGACCTCGTCTGGAAAGGAAGTAAATGTGGATTTTTTGGCACCAAAACCAATCAGAATCACCCCAAACGCCATAATGATCATGAGGGCACTACAAATACCTATCTTGGCACACAACCCCCTTATTTGCTTGGATAAGGATTGGGAGTCCGTTGCAGTGGAAGTCCGTGTATTTCCTTGACTAGCTTCCATAATACCATCACGACCGATTAAAATCTATCTGAGAACCTAATTCGTAAATGGTAGATCTGGAATAGCTACATCATATCAAACCATAGATTTGCCTTAAGCACTTTATAGGAAAAACACCACATAAAGCATTGCAAACCAAAGCATTGTATTAATTTACAAAAAAATGTTAAAATCAATGAAGTTGAAGGCAAGTATTTTGCCGAGCAAGAAGTCGTACAACTACTAAAATAAGCCTGGTTGGGTCCCACCCTTGATTCTTCCCAAATGCTTATAAGCCAGTTCGGTGACCTCGCGACCTCTTGGGGTCCGCATAATGAAACCTTGTTGGATAAGGAAAGGCTCGTATACTTCCTCAATGGTTTCGGCGCTTTCGGAAACCGCCGTGGCCAAGGTGGTGATTCCAACAGGCCCTCCCTTGAATTTATCAATGATGGTACTTAAAATCTTATTGTCCATTTCATCCAAACCATGTGCATCTACATTCAAGGCTTTGAGGCTAAATTGGGAGATTCCCAAATCGATGTTGCCATCCCCCTTGATCTGGGCAAAATCCCGCACCCTTCTCAAAAGGGCATTGCAAATCCTGGGGGTCCCCCTACTCCGTCCTGCAATTTCTATGGCCGCTTCTTGGGTGATGGGTACTTTTAAGATTTCCGCGCTTCGTTCCACAATAGTGGAAAGCAGTTCCGTGTTGTAGTACTCCAATCGACTCTGGATACCAAACCTTGCCCGCATAGGTGCCGTGAGCAATCCAGATCGTGTGGTGGCCCCTATCAGGGTAAAGGGACTCAAATTAATTTGAACCGTCCTTGCATTGGGACCGGTCTCGATCATGATGTCAATTTTATAATCCTCCATGGCCGAGTAGAGATATTCCTCCACAATGGGACTCAAACGATGGATCTCATCAATGAAGAGAACGTCCCTTTCCTCCAAATTGGTCAACAATCCCGCCAAATCGCCGGGTTTGTCCAGTACCGGACCAGAAGTCACCTTGATCCCCACACCAAGTTCATTGGCCAGAATATGGGCCAAAGTGGTCTTTCCCAGTCCCGGAGGGCCATGAAAAAGGGTGTGGTCCAAGGCTTCATTCCTAAGGTTGGCCGCTTGTACAAAAACCTTAAGGTTTTCCAATACTTGGGCCTGTCCCGTAAAATCGTCGAAAGTAATAGGGCGTAACGCTCTTTCTATATCGAGCTCCTCTTGGGAAAAATTATGGGCCGTTGGATCTAAATTTTCATTCATGGCTTAACAAATATAGTTGAAAAGCCCATGAGGCTGAAAGCAATTCATCCAAAATGATGACAGGCACACATCTTAAAAAACTAAACCTTACCTTAGATACATTGAAAACAAAATGACCCCATCGTAACCCAAAATTCAATGGTAACTACAGATTATTCCTTGGGAATCCTACAATACATCCCTTTTTTCTATGTGATTTGGTCGGACGACCTACTTTCCGCTTCCGAGATTTCAGTGGTTGAAAACACGGTTCAAGCTGACAACTCCCTTGACCCAGATGAAAAGAAACAATTAAAACTCTGGCTCAACAAAGAAAATCCGCCTGCTGACGAAGAAATCAAAACTTGGAGACAAACCATTGCCAACTCTGGGGTGAAACTGGTGGAAAGTGACACCTACCCCTTGGCATCCTTGAGTCAACGATTGGCTAGTTTACGATGTGATGAATGTGACTTCAACGAGCATTTAAAACATATTGAAATCAATTTGGGCATACAGCCCAATCACTACAACCACTTGTTCGATGTTGAGGTGGTCCATGAAAAGACTTCCGACCTGTACGATGCAACCATTTTGGATGGAATCCTGAAAGGCGAGCATGCCCCAGTAGTTGATGAATTTCGCCAGTTCTTGGCGCAACCCACTTTCCAATGGGATATCCGCCGAAACAAAGAGGATTTCAGAACAAGAATATTGGAGCAGGTACAACTTTTGGGTAAAAAGGGGTACGGTGCCATGGCGTATCCTTCTACATATGGGGGCACGGACAACATGCCCGCCTATGCCGCCATATTTGAGCATTTGATGTTCGTAGACGGAAGCCTTGCGGTAAAATTTGGGGTACAGTTTGGACTTTTTGGGGGAAGTATCCAAAAATTGGGCACTAAAAAGCATCATGACCAATATCTCTCCGATGCCGGAAAAACCAATTTGTTGGGCTGTTTTGCCATGACCGAGACGGGGCACGGCTCCAATGTAAGGGGCATTAGGACCACTGCCACATATGATCCAACCACGGATTCCATCATCATCCACACCCCGGGTAAGAATGACAACAAAGAATATATTGGTAATGCATTGCATTCCACAATAGCCACTGTTTTTGCCCAACTCATCGTCAATGGAAAAAATGAAGGGGTGCACGCCATCTTGGTCCCCCTCAGAAATGAAAGGCACGAACTGCTTGAAGGTGTCACCATAGAGGACAATGGCTATAAACTTGGGCTAAATGGCGTGGACAATGGAAAGATTTGGTTCAACAGTGTAAGTGTACCACGGAAAAATCTTTTGGACAAGTATGGAGAGATTACCAAAGAAGGAAGCTATTCCTCATCCATAAAAAATCCGAACAAGCGTTTTTTTACCATGTTGGGCACCTTGGTAGGTGGACGTATCTGTGTGGCCCGAGGTGCTTTGGGAGGCGCCAAGATGGCCCTGACCATAGCCGTGAAGCATGCGTTGAACCGCAGACAATTCAATGACAGTATCAAAATCCAAGAAGATCTGATCATGGATTATCCCACGCATCAGATACGATTGACCCCAGCCATAGCCAGTGCTTATGTTTACCATGTGGTGCTGGAGGAAATGATGAAACGCTACAGTGACAACTCCCAACCGGACAAGCGGCAAATTGAAACCCAAGTGGCCGGACTTAAATCTGTGATCACCTGGTTTGCCAATGATACCATCCAAGAATGTAGGGAAGCTTGTGGCGGAAAGGGTTATTTACTGGAAAACCGAATTGCCGACCTCAAAGGGGATGTGGATATCTTTACCACATTCGAAGGCGACAACACTGTGCTCCTACAACTGGCAGCAAAAGGTATTCTTTCCGATTTTAAGGCGGAATTCAACAGTGCTGGATTCACATCGGTGTTGAAATTGCTGCAAAGCCAGCTTTCTGACAAATTAACGGCCATCAATCCTCTGTATTCCAATAAGGTGGATGCGGAGCACTTGTACAACCCAAAATTCCACAAGCATGCCTTTAACTACCGTACCCGAAGATTGACCTATACCTTGGCCATGCGAATTCGTGGTTACATCAAAAAAGGAGTGCCTTCCTATCAGGCTTTCTTGAAGGTACAGACCCATTTGTTGGCCTTGGGCAAGGCCTATAGTACCGAATTGGCCTACTCGGTTTTTTCTGAATTCTGCACTACGATAGAAGATGAAACCTATCGAGAACTCTTGGAAAAGGTAGGTACGCTGCATGCGTTGCAACAGATACATTTGGATGCCCGATGGTATTTGGAACAGGGCTATCTCGGCAGTACAAAATCCAAGGCGATACGTCAGAGAGTGGAACGTTTATCCACCGAACTACGACCCCATATTGAGGTTTTGGTGGACAGTTTTGGCATTCCAGAGCATTGTCTTACCGCTCCCATCTCGCAGTAACCTCATTCTTGTTTTTTGATAAGTTGGGAAGTATCCAAAAATTCAAGAATAGTGACTTTTGGGGTACCGTAGAGGTATATCCTTGAATCTCCCTTGGCGCTGAGTTCAAATTCGCTGTGGGCATAGATGCGGGCGCTTGTATTGCTTTCCAGTTCCATTTTAACGGTCCCAACCTCCATGGTCTCCCCTTTGTATTTCGCATTTCCCATTAAACGTCCTTGGACTCTATTGGAGGCCCCCTCGAGGGTTAGGGAGGTGTTGTCTTCCAAATCCACCAAGCTGACTTCGTTCACGGCATAGATGTATGCATCGGATTTATGTCCCATGCTGATATTCAAACTATCCACATCCACATTAAAATCCCCATGGCTGGTATCTTCCAGATTAATGTCCATAACACCGGCCCTAGCCTTGATATCGAGTTTGGTATTGTTGAATCCGTCTACAAACAACTCATCACTTTCAATGATATCCTGGGAAACCATACTGCCGTCTTTAAGGGTAATTGCCTTTAAATCCACATAGTTGACGATGATATCGAACTGTTTCCTTGCGGTAACATCATAATAGGAACTAATGAGCAAGGTACCGTCCTGCACCTCAAACTTTAGAATGTCTATTAAATTATCGTCCGCCATGACCTCATAACCAGAGCCAAAAGATTTTTTAAGGACGATATCCAAATTATCATTCAATACTATGGCATTGAATGGGGGAAGTTCTTCATTGACCTGGGTAACAATACGGCTTCCCTTTATTCGGGGTTTGCGTTGGGCCAAGATCAAAATGGGAAAAACCAACAGGATAAGGACAAGTACTTTTTTCACTGTGCTTCTTTTTGGGGTTCCGTTCTTTAAAGATATTATAATTGTTGCTAACTCTTGTGGATCAATGTGCTACAATCAAAAAAGCCCATCCGAATTGGATGGGCTTTTTTGATATATTTTCACCTTAGTGGTTGAGTTCTTCCTCATTTTCCTGAAGCGGTACGTTCTGCGGAACAAAATCCTGTCCAGCTATGATGTACTCCCCATTTTCGTAGGTCTTACTGTAATCGTAGGCCCAACGGGTCACATGTGGAATGGCACCCGGCCAGTTTCCATGGATGTGCTCTTGAGGTGTGGTCCATTCCAACGTATTGGCTTTCCATGGGTTTTGTGGACCCTTCTTACCGTAGAATATACTAACGATGAAGTTATAGGCAAATACCAATTGTACACTTGCAGTGATGATGGCAAATACGGTCATCAATACTTGGATATTGGTCAAGTCGTCAAACATTGGGAACGCAGTGTTCTGGTAGTAACGTCTTGGTACCCCTGCCATTCCCACAAAGTGCATGGGAAAGAAGATTCCATAAGAACCTATCGCCGTTACCCAAAAATGGACATATCCCAAATTCTTGTTCATCATACGTCCTTGGAACATCTTAGGGAACCAGTGGTATACCCCAGCAAACAATCCATATAGTGCAGATATACCCATTACCAAGTGGAAGTGAGCCACTACAAAGTAAGTATCGTGAACGTTGATATCCAACGTACTGTCACCCAAAATAATCCCTGTTAAACCTCCAGTGATGAAGGTAGATACCATTCCTATGGAGAACAGCATCCCTGGGTTCAATTGCAGGTTTCCTTTCCACAGTGTAGTTATCCAGTTAAAGGCCTTAACCGCCGATGGAATCGCAATCAAAAGCGTAGTAAATGTAAATACAGAGCCCAAGAATGGGTTCATTCCCGAGATGAACATATGGTGTCCCCATACAATCGTAGAAAGGAACGCAATAGCCAAAATGGAGGCAATCATGGCACGGTATCCAAAAATAGGTTTACGTGCGTTAACCGCCATTACTTCGGAAACAATTCCCATCGCTGGCAAAATAACAATATATACTTCCGGGTGACCCAAGAACCAGAACAAGTGCTCGTACAATACAGGCGAACCTCCTTGGTAATGCAATACCTCACCTTGAATGAAGATATCGGATAGGAAGAACGACGTTCCAAAGCTACGGTCCATGATCAACAACAAGGCTGCTGAAAGAAGTACCGGGAATGAAATCACCCCGATAACGGCTGTCACAAAGAACGCCCAGATGGTCAATGGTAAACGTGTCATTGACATTCCTTTGGTCCTAAGGTTAAGAACGGTTACAATATAGTTCAATGAACCCAACAATGAGGAAGCAATGAATATGGCCATGGAAACCAACCATAGGGTCATACCCATACCGGAACCAGGTTGCGCCATAGGCAAAGCACTCAATGGAGGATAGATGGTCCAACCAGCTGCTGCAGGCCCAGCTTCAACGAACAAGGAGAGTACCATGATCAAAGAAGAAAGGAAGAACAACCAGTACGAAACCATATTCAAGAAACCGGAAGCCATATCCCTTGCACCAATCTGCAATGGAATCAATAGGTTACTAAAGGTACCGCTCAATCCAGCGGTAAGTACAAAGAATACCATGATGGTACCGTGAATGGTTACCAATGCCAAATAAATATCGGCATCCATGACCCCATCGGGCGCCCATTTTCCAAGTAGGGCCTCAAAGATTGGGAAAGATTCCCCTGGCCATGCCAATTGCATTCTAAACAACAAGGACATTGCAATACCGATGAATCCCATGATAAGACCCGTAATCAGGTACTGCTTGGAAATCATCTTATGGTCTTGACTAAAGATGTACTTGGTGATAAAGGTCTCTTTATGATGATGCCCGTGATCTTCGTGTCCGTGTTCGTCGTGTCCGGTAGCTGACATAATCTTCTTAAGTTTTGTTATGGTTTCTTTCCTAGCCTAAATTATTCTGCGGGTGCTACGGTTTGTTTGAACGTAGCCTGTTCCGCCATCCATTTGTTGAACTCCTCTTCGGTCTCCACTATAATCTTCATTTGCATGTTATAGTGCGACTTTCCACAAATTTTATTGCAGAGCAATACATAATCGAACTCCCATGGATCGGAATTCGGTCTTCCTTCTGCTGCCCATTCTGCCCTAATGGCATTGGTACGTTTTACTTTTTCCACTACATCTGGGTTCAAACGCATTTCTTCCGTGGTCACGGTTGGTGTGAACGAGAATTGTGTGATCATTCCGGGCACACAGTTCATCTGAGCCCTAAAGTGTGGCATATATGCTGAGTGAAGCACATCTTGGGAACGCATCTTAAAGTTCACCTTTCTGCCTACGGGCAAGTGCAATTCCTTTACAATAACATCATCTTCCCCATTGGGATCTGCTTCATCCAAGCCCAATATGTTGGCCTTATCAATATCAATCAAGCGTACATTGGCATCTCCCAAAACATTATCCTCCCCACCATAACGGGCGGTCCAGTTAAACTGTTGGGCATAAAGTTCAACAATCAATGGGTCATCCTCATCGTTGACATCCATGATGTTGGTCCAAGTATACAATCCCCAAAGGATCAATCCGGCCAAAACCACTACTGGGATGATGGTCCAGATGAACTCCAAACGGTCATTGTCTGCAAAAAACAATGCCTTTTTTCCTTCTTCCCCACGGTACTTGTACCCAAAATAGTGCAACAAGGCCTGTGTGATAAACTGAACAAAGAAAATGATCGCAAAGGACACCCACATCAATTGGTCGTATTCCCCTCCATGGGCAGATGATGCCTCTGGCAACAACACTTTGGTATATTTTGCAAAACAAAATATGGTGATCCCATAGATGAATATCAGGAATGCAAACAACAGATATCCGTTGTTTTTGTTATCGGTATCGTTTGCTATCTCGGTCTTCTCTGTTTTAAGTTGGGACAATTCAAAAATCTTGGTCATTTGCCATATCGCAATCGCCACCAGTGCTAAAACAGTCAATGTTAATAATGCAGTCATTGTATACTTATCTAAGACTTAAATCGTATTAATAATGAAAATGTCTACTTTCCTCAATAAATGGATTGCGCTTGGGCTGCAACGGAGCTTTGGTCAAGGTATTGAACACCCAGTACACAAATAGCCCTCCAAAGAACAATATACCTCCTATTTCGGGCAACCCGATATACCATTGGTCTCCTACCGTTGCCGGCATCACCATATTGAAGATATCCAAATAGTGTCCTGCCAAAACCACGATACCTGCCATGATCACAAACCAGTTGACCCGTTTGTAGTCGCTGTTCATCAACACCAACAATGGGAACACAAAGTTCATCACCAACATGGCGAAGAACGGCAATTTGAAATCTTGGAAACGTGCTACGTAATAAGTAACCTCCTCAGGAATGTTAGCATACCAAATCAACATGAACTGGGCAAACCATAGGTATGTCCAAAAAATACTGATACCGAACATAAACTTGGCCAAATCGTGGATGTGGCTATTGTTCACCTGCTCCAAATATCCTTTTGATTTTAGGTAAATGGTCACCATGGCAATCACAGTGATCCCAGAAACAAACATACTGGCAAATACATACCATCCAAAAAGGGTGCTGAACCAGTGTGGGTCCAAACTCATGATCCAATCCCATGACATCATGGATTCAGTAACCAGATAGAATACCAAGAATCCGGCAGACCATCTAAAGTTCTTTATAAAGTTGCTATCGTCATCAGACTCGTCTTGAGCCAAAGAAAGCTTTCTGGAATACTCACGGTAAAAAATCCATCCGCCCAAGAATATAGCGGCCCTTACCAAGAAGAAGGTTGGGTTCAAATATCCTGCTTTTCCTTGTAGCAATTCATCGTGTGCCACAACATCGGCATCCATCCACACGAACATATGGTTCATGTGCATTACAGAGAGTAACAAAATCACAAAAACAATGATTCCACCAGGAACCAAATAACCCGTGATTCCCTCCATTACTCTAAACAATAAAGGCGACCAACCTGCCTGTGCGGCACGTTGTATGGCGTAGAAGGCCAATACCCCCAAAGCGATCATAAAGAAAAAGAAAGCAGCTACATACAGTGCGGCCCATGGCTTGTTCTGTAATTGGTGCAATAAATGCTCATCATGTGAGGCATCATGTCCTTCATCATGCGAAGCTTCTGTACCGTGTGCGGCACTTTCCCCGTGGCCTTGATCACCTCCATGGCTCACAGCCTCTTGTCCGTGACCACCTCCGTGACCATCATCATGGGCAGCCACAATGGCCTTTGCCTCTTCCACTGTTGATGGAGCCGATAGAAAACCAATGGCCAAGAAAATAACTCCAAGCCCCATGGCAATGAAAGATCCTATTTTAAGTCTGTTTGAAAAGGTGTACATAGTTTACTCTTATCCAATTATTTTGTTAGGTCCCCCTTTAACTTCATCACGTATTCCGACACCTGCCACATCTCTTTTTCGTTGGCGAACTGAGATGCATAGGAGCCCATGGAATTCAAACCATAGTAAATGGTATGGTACGTAGTACCCACGGTAATGTTTCTTGCTGCATCACTGTAGCTGGGAACACCCAATATTTTTTCACGTTTTACCAAGTTTCCTTGTCCATCGCCTTTAGGTCCATGGCATACCGCACAATAAATAGCGTACAATTCCGCTCCGGCAGCCAAGTCTTCCTCCAAGTTCAAGGAATCCAAAGGACTTGTATTCAACCTTGCCAGTTCTTTTCCTTCAGGAGTATTTTCGAACTCATAGGGCATATATCCTCTGGAGATGGTTCCTTCAACAGGCAACATGGCTTCCGTTCCTTCGGGGAACAGTCCATTATCCACTCCTTGATAGGTTTCATATCCTACGCCTTCGTACATATTTGGCATAAATTGGTAGTTTGGTCTGTTTTTGTCAGCGCAAGCAGCAACAAACAACACCAAGGCCAATACAACACTTATTTTACCTAGTAGTTTCATAGTATTAAGACTCCTTTTCTGTAACTTTTATTTCCACCGCTCCTGTTTCCCACAACAAATCGGTCAACTCCTTTTCATTATCGTGTACTCCAATTTCCATTAAAAAATGGTCGTCTGTAGTACGTTTATCGGGATTTTCCGCTTTTTTGAAGGGCCACATTTTACTTCTTAGGTAAAACGTGATCACCATCAAGTGAGCCGCGAAGAAAACCGTCAACTCGAACATGATCGGAACAAAGGCGGGCATATTCTCCAGATAGCTAAAGCTGGGCTTTCCTCCAATATCCTGAGGCCAATCCTCGATCATGATGTAGTTCATCATCACAATGGCCACGGTAAGTCCCAAACAGCCATACATGAAGGAAGTGATTGCAATTCGCGTATCCGCCAATCCCATGGCCTTGTCCAAACCGTGAACTGGAAAAGGGGTATATACTTCCTCTATATGATGGTGCTCTGCCCTCACTTTCTTTACGGCATGCATCAACACATCGTCATCGTGGTAAAGTGCTTGTATAACTTTTGATGCCATAATTATTCTTTATCGTTAGATTTTTTAGCTTTAGTTGTATTTCCTCCTTTAGCCGGCATTTCATACAATGGTTTTCCAGCATCCCTAAGTTTCTTGTACTTTTCACCTGATGCCTTCAAGATAGATTTCACTTCTGCCTGGGCAATTACAGGGAACGTTCTGGAATACAATAGGAACAACACAAAGAAGAATCCTATGGTTCCAATAAAGATTCCGATATCCACAAAGGTTGGGGAGAACATGGTCCAAGATGATGGCAAGTAATCCCTATGCAATGAGGTAACAATGATCACGAAACGCTCAAACCACATCCCTATGTTTACCACGATAGAGATAAAGAAAGAGAACATGATACTGGTACGCAATTTTTTAAACCACATGAACTGGGGCGAGAACACGTTACAGGTCATCATGGACCAGTATGCCCACCAGTAAGGCCCGGTAGCCCTGTTCAAGAAAGCGTATTGTTCGTACTCAACTCCTGAGTACCAAGCAATGAACAACTCCGTGATATAGGCACATCCTACGATGGAACCTGTGAT
The DNA here is from genome assembly GCF_004150225.1 of Flagellimonas olearia. Classification (NCBI taxonomy): domain Bacteria; kingdom Pseudomonadati; phylum Bacteroidota; class Flavobacteriia; order Flavobacteriales; family Flavobacteriaceae; genus Flagellimonas; species Flagellimonas olearia. Next base: position 51,294 of record NZ_ML142913.1, read on the forward strand.
CATGATCACGATGTTCATCAACTCAATATGTTGTACTGTGATATACGCTTCAAGGTTGCACACTTTACGCATAATGATCAAAAGCGTGTTCACCATGGCAAATCCAGAGAAAATCGCACCAGCAACGAAGTACGGTGGGAAAATGGTGGTGTGCCACCCTGGAATTACCGAAGTAGCAAAGTCAAACGATACGATGGTGTGTACGGAAAGTACCAAAGGTGTTGCCAAACCGGCCAATACCAAGGAAACTTCCTCGAAACGTTGCCAGTCTTTGGCTCTACCTGTCCAACCGAAGCTCAACAAGCTGTATATTTTCTTTTGGAAAGGTTTTACGGCTCTGTCACGGATCATGGCAAAGTCAGGCAGTAGCCCTGTCCACCAGAATACCAATGATACAGAAAGATAGGTTGAAATCGCAAATACGTCCCAAAGCAATGGTGAGTTGAAGTTCACCCAAAGGGAACCAAATTGGTTAGGGATGGGAAGTACCCAATACCCCAGCCATGGACGACCCATGTGAATGATCGGGAACAAACCTGCCTGAACTACCGAGAAGATGGTCATCGCCTCCGCGGAACGGTTGATCGCCATTCTCCATTTTTGACGGAACAACAATAGTACCGCCGAAATCAGTGTTCCTGCGTGACCAATACCTACCCACCAAACGAAGTTGGTAATATCCCAGGCCCAGTTAACGGTTCGGTTTAGACCCCAAACCCCAATACCCGTGGAAACGGTATAAATGATACATCCTAGACCCCAAAGGAATGCCACAAGGGCAATGGTGAAGACAATCCACCATTGTTTATTGGCCTTTCCCTCTACCGGACGGGCAATATCCACGGTTACATCGTGGTATCCTTTGTCTCCAAGTACTAAGGGCTTTCGAATAGGTGCTTCGTAATGCGACGCCATAATTTATCTTCTAGTTACTTCTTTTATTGATTACGCCTCGTTGGTGTTTCTTACTTTAACATGATAGAACACATTGGGTTTTGTACCCACATGCTCCAACAAGTGGTACATTCTATCATCTTCCTTCAACTTGGCAACTTTACTGTCGTGATCATTAACATCCCCAAATACCATGGCTCCACTGCTACATGCTGCAGAACAGGCTGTTTGGAACTCTCCATCCTTGATGACACGTCCATCGCGCTTGGCATCCAAAATGGTCTTTTGCGTCATTTGGATACACATGGAGCATTTTTCCATTACCCCTCTTGATCGTACATTCACGTCTGGGTTGATGACCATCTTGCCCAAGTCATTGTTCATATTGAAATCGAACTCGTCATTGTTGTTGTACAAGAACCAGTTGAATCGACGTACTTTATACGGACAGTTGTTGGCACAATATCTAGTACCTACACAACGGTTGTATGCCATATGGTTCTGACCTTGTCTACTGTGCGATGTGGCCGCAACCGGACAAACCGTTTCACAAGGTGCATGGTTACAGTGCTGGCACATTACAGGCTGGAAGGCCACCTGAGGATTGGCCGATGGATCTTCCATCTCCCTGAATCCACCCAAGGAACCTTTTTCACCCCATAGACCGTCCATTCCGTCCTTCTTCTCATTATCCTGCTCAAAGGTCTCCTCTGAAGAGTAATATCTATCGATGCGCAACCAGTGCATATCACGGGAACGACGCATCTCCGCTTTACCTACAACCGGAACGTTGTTTTCAGCATGACAAGCAATAACGCAAGCCCCACATCCCGTACAAGCATTCAAGTCGATGGACAAGTTGAAGTGATGCCCAATAGAACGATCGAACTCATCCCAAAGGTCGGCATCTGGAGAAGTCACAGGGATTTCATTGTGGTTCAATGAAACCTGCGGCATATGATTCCACTCTGCATGGTCTTTGGTATTGAAGATCTCCAAGGTGGTCTCCTTGATGATATCTCCTCTACCCATCAATGTTTTTTGTGACTGGATACAAGCAAACTCATGCTCTCCAGCAGCCTTTTCAACAGTTACGGACTGTACATCTGAAAAATTGGTATACAAGGCGTAAGCATTTACCCCCGTAGCCATTTCAGCTTGCATTCCGGCTTTTTTACCATATCCAAAAGAAAGTCCCACGGTTCCTACGGCCTGACCAGGCTGCACGATTACCGGAACACTTTCCAATACTTTTCCATCAACGGTCAATTTCACATAACTACCATTGACACCACCATCGGCGACCATTTTGTTTTCCACACCCCATTTTTCGGCATCGGCTTTGGAAACGGTCACGTAGTTGTCCCAAGAAACCCTTGAAATAGGATCAGGGAACTCTTGCAACCATGGGTTGTTGGCCTGTCGGCCATCCCCCATACCTACTTTGGAATATAGTACCAATTCCGTTCCGGCACTGGTAGCATTCACCAAGGAGCGAATTGCAGATGCAATGGGAACCACTGTGGATTCGCCTTCCGCTTCTTCCGCCTCAGCTTGTGAAGCTGCAACAACACCCTCTTCTTGGACAACAGGAGCAGAAGCTGCAAAAACCCCATCCTGAAGCGCCTTGTTCCAAGACCCTCCCTGAAGGATATCCGCACTCCAAGTTTCCTTGATGTAATCGTAATATGTTTTTTCACTGCCCATCCAAGTCAACAAGGCCGCTTGGAACTGTCTTGTATCGAACAACTGTCGGATGGCAGGTTGCATTAAAGTGTATTGTCCTTTTTTAAACTGCGCATCGCCCCAAGACTCCAAGTAGTGGGAAGCAGCAGCAACATAACCAGCCGCTTGGGCAGTTTCGTCATTATTGAACGCAAATGCCACGGAAACATCAACCTTTTCAAGTCCAGCTACGAACTCCTCGGCATTGGGCAATGTATAGACAGGATTCACCCCGTCCATGATCAAAGCCCCAACACGACCGGCATTCATATCGGCAATCAACTTACCTACTTTGGCCGTATCACCTTGACGAACATATCGTGGGTTTTCGGCATCAAAAGCCTCACTGGCCAATAATTTATTAATGGCCAAGACAACCGCCTGTGCGTTTACATCATTAAGTCCTGTGACCACAACGGCTTTGCTTCCCGCTTTTTTCAACTCGGAAGCAACCTTATCCACAGCTTCATCCACGTCAGAAGTACCACCACCAACACTACTGCCATTCAATTTGCCATACAACTTGGCCAAGGCAACTTTTTGTTGGGTTGGGGTCATGGGATAACGCTTGTCCGCATTGGCTCCGGACAAAGACATATTGGACTCCAATTGAATGTGCCTGGACATTTTCCCATGTTTGGGCACACGTCCTTTGGCATATCCGCTATCATAGCCTCCTCCTTGCCAATCTCCCAAGAAATCAGCCCCGAAGGAAACTATCAATTCTGCTTTTTCAAAATCGTAATCGGCCAAGGCACGCTCACCATAAGCTGCATTGAACGCATTGAGTGCAGCATCCTCGGAAATGGCATCATAAACCACATGGTTCACGTTTTCACCATAAGCTTCCTTGAACTCAGCAATCAATTTATCGGTAGATGGACTGGCATACGTCTGGGTCAACAAAACAATTTGTCGGTTAGACCCTTTCAAACTACCCAATTTAGCTTTTACCGTAGCATCCAACACCTTCCACTCCACAGGCTCACCATTGGCACTTGGCCCTTGAACCCGCTTGCTATCATACAGTGTCAATACAGAGGCTTGAACCCTTGCATTGGCACTTCCGTTCACCTTGGCATCGGTGTTGTTTTCTATTTTTATAGGTCTTCCTTCCCTTGTTTTTACCAAAACACTGGCAAAATCAAAACCATCCGCAATAGTGGTCGCGTAATAGTTGGCCACACCTGGAACAATATTGTCCGGCTGCACCACGTAGGGTATGGACTTATGGACCGGCCCCTCACATGCAGCAACAGCCGCCGCTGCCGTACTGAACCCAACATATTTCAGAAAGTCCCTCCTGTTGGTATTTGAAGCGGACAAGTTCTCCTTGTCACCCAAAAACTCATCAACGGGGATCTGTTCTGTAAATTCGTTTTGTCTTAGCGTCTCAACAATGGAATCGTTCGGATTCAGCTCCGCTTCACTTTTCCAATATTTTTTGTTTGATGCCATACGATATATCTGAGATTATCTTCCTTTAATTCTTAATAGTGACACTTACCACATTCTATACCACCCATCATGGCCGCGGTCAACTGCTCAACGCCATACTTTTTGGACAACTCCTCATGAATGGCCTCGTAGTACGCATTGCCTTCGATCTTCACATTGGTCTCCCTGTGACAGTTTACACACCAACCCATGGTCAATGGCGCAAATTGTTCCACAACTTCCATTTCCTCAACAGGACCGTGACAAGTCTGGCAGGCAACCCCCGCAACAGAAACGTGCTGGGAGTGGTTGAAATAGGCAAAATCAGGTAGGTTATGAATCCTTACCCATTGCACTGGCTGTGCCTCACCAGTGTAGGATTGATTTTCCTCATCCCATCCAACGGCCTTGTACAGCTTTTTGATTTCAGCTGTGTAAAAATCATTGGTGTGACCGGCAGCCAAATCTTCAGCTGATGGTCCTTCGGGATTACCGGCATATTGGTAGATGGACTTGTGACAGTTCATACAAACATTCAAGGAAGGTATCCCCGATGTTTTTGAAACCCTTGCCGAAGAGTGGCAATATTTACAATCTATCTTATTGTCACCTGCGTGGATCTTATGTGAAAAGTGAATGGGCTGTACCGGAGCATATCCTTGATCGACGCCCACCTGCATCATCCAACCATAAGCGAAATACGCACTGGCCAACAAAAGAAAAATGGCACTTACCAAGACCAAAAACTGGTTTTTGGCAAACGCTTTCCAAATGGGAAGACGTTTTTCTTTCTCTTGTTCCAACACAACTCCATTGGCTTCCGCGATTCTACGCAAGGTCTTGTTCACCAAAATCAACATGATGACCAACAGACCGAACACCAACGCCAAGGCACCCAAAATCACTTCATTGGATATTCCACCTGACGCAGCGGACCCTCCATCACCTCCACCTGATGCCGCTGGAGCAGCTGCTGGCGCAGGAGGCGGAGCGGCCGTATAGGCCAAAATATCATCGATGTCCTGATTGGACAAGGTTGGGAAAGGCGTCATTGCCGCCTGATTGTACTCGGCGTAAATTGCATTTGCATAGGAATCCCCTGAACTAATCATCCCAGGGCTGTTCTTGATCCAAGAATACAGCCACTCCTTATCCAATCCTTGATCTTCTGACAAACGCGCTTCAACGTTGGCCAGGGCAGGACCTGTCATTTTACGGTCCAGGGCGTGGCAAGCAGCACAGTTCTGGTTAAAGAGCTGTTTCCCTTTTGCCGGATCACCACCACCTGCGGCGGCAGCTTCTTCCTGCGCATAAAATGAAATGGAGAAAAATAGGAGAGAGAAACCTAAAATTTTAGAAAATAGATGGCGGTACAAAACCTTTTTCATATTAACGAAATTTCTATCGAAATCTTTGGCATGATTATTTCTATTGATATTGAGAACAATAGCTTCCAGTCCTACCAAAATTGGTCACAAAAGTACGACATAGCGCCATTTTTTAAAATGTTAAGGTATTTATAACTTCTAATTTATAAAGATTCTAAATAAAGTGGGTTCAACGGGGTTAGACCATAAAAATTTACTTTTGCACCATGACCGTATGTCAAAACACTTGAATTATATGAAGACTCTTGTATTTATTGCGCTTTTTACAGGGTTTGCCCTACATATTTCCGCACAGGAAGGAACAGTTTCCATACAGCAGGACCCTAAAATAGACGAGTTGGTAAAACGCTATACCGAAGTGAACTCAAAAGCAGAGTTTTACCAGATCCAAGTAGGTTTTGGCTCCTACCAAAAAGCACAGAACCTGAAGGCCCAGGTTGAAATTGATTTCCCGGGATGGGATTCCAAAATTGAATTTGAATCCCCTACCTACCGGGTTCGCCTTGGCCGGTTCAAGACCAAATTGGAGGCGGAACGAAAATACCTTGAAGTCCGAAAAAAATATCCCGATGCCATGCTCCTGAAACCGGAGCACGATTCCAAATCATAGCAATACTCCCATCCGCATCGGCACAATGAACACATAAGGCTTCACTCTGCCATATCCCGGATATTTATTTTAGGAAAAAGTAAGCTTTCATCCCAAATGAAAACTGAAAATCCGTTAAAGGGCTATCATTATCGTAATAGCTCGAATGATGGTCATAATACAGGTATTCATCCAATGTAGGGTTAACGAAGGACCTGTATTTGTTTTCCCTTCGTTTTATACCACCGCCCACATACACATTGAACCCCATGGAAGACGACAAGGGAAAGATAAAACCATAATTCACCGTCAATCCATATTTGGTCCTTTTGTAGTCCATAGAGTCAAATCTTACATTTCCTATTCCCTGAACATAGACAGAATCGTAATAGAGTGTCTCTGTATGAATCAGGTAAAAGGGTTGCGCGGAGAAATAGACCTGGGTCCTGCTGCCCAATTGTAGCAAATACTGTAGCTCCGGGGTAAGCTCATATAATCTGTAATAATCCCCCTCCATCCGAAGGGCTATAATATTATTGCCATATCCAAGATCGGCACCTATGGCCCAACGCTCATTTAGTTGGTGACGATAGCCAAGCCGCCAACGTGTCAGATTAGAAGGACCAGTGCTAAAATATACGGAGTAACTGGTATAGGCAGGGGACAACAAATCAAACGTAATGGCCTTGAACGGCTTTTTAATTTCAAGAGTTGTTTGTTCTTGCGCCTTTAAAGAGAACCAAAAGACAAAACAACCCATAGCAATACATATTCTTTTCATAGGTTACCGTATTTATTCTGGCAATTCAAAAGCATCCTCCAAAAGTTCGGGGGTCAGCACATATTCATAGGTTCGGGGAGCAATTTCGGTAAAGATGGTCCCTTCAAGTTTTGTAAATAACCCCATACCCCCCTCAAAACACAAACCAGTATCACCTGAACCACCATAACACTGATACCCTTTATTGATCTGAGGAAAAAAAATAAAAACATAATCCTCACAAATCCCTACCGCTGTGCCCGATATTGAAGTATATCCACAAGAAAAAGACTGGCCATTTTGAAGTTCTTCAACTCTTTCAGGAGAATCTCCTGTTATAACAACAGTGGCGCCTGTTTCATTTATTAAAATGAAGGTATAGAAATAAACTTCTTCCTCACCATCCAGTCCACTACCACATGAAACTATGATAAAAAGACCTAAAAATGTTGCTGTTTTCCTCATCCTATCTTTGTTCTACTACTTTGGCAGTTCAAAAGCATTTTCAAAGTCTTGTTGGGTAACGATAAACTCATAAATATTTCCATTTGCTTTGAATCCGCCGTTTGGCAACAACGGATTTCTTTTATTGGAAAAATTGAAATCACCTGAGTTATTCTTAGTTGAAATATAACCTTTGCCGTTGTTGAATTTTATTGCTACTGAATCTATCCCACAGTAATTAACAAACATTCCTCTGAAGTTTTCGTCAACATAGCTGCATATCGGACTATTCTCATCATTGTTCAAATCAACTTGGTATACCATTACATCATTATTGAAAGATTCAATTTTCAAAACTTGACTAGAGTCATTATTTAAACCGACAAACAAATTTGTTTTAACAGGCTCATCGGTACATGAAACAAAAAAGGCCCAACATACCAAGACTATCTTTTTCATAGCATCGTGTCGAATCAAGGCAACTCAAAAGCTCCCTCTAAAAGTTCGGAGGTCAGTACATATTCATAGGTTCGGGGAGCAATTTCAGTGAAAATGGTATTACCAATCCTTGTGAACACTCTTGCGTCCTCAACAAAACAAAATCCCTCTATTTGCGAAGCCTTTCCGAAACAACGATAACCCTTAACTTTTTCAATATCTACTATTTCTAAAAAGCTTGAGCAAAAACCGCCAGCATCGCTAACCGACCCTACATATGCACAGGTAAATATCTCACCTGTCGCCACCACTTCATTTCTTGGCCCAAAATCTCCGGTAATACTTAAATCTTGACCAGTCTCATTTCTCAAAATAAAAGTATATGTAAACATTTTCTCTTCTCCATCCAGACCACTGCCGCATGAAACTGCAGTTAATAGAGCAAAAAATGTTGCTGTTTTTCTCATCCTATCTTTGTTCTACTACTTTGGCAGTTCAAAAGCGTTTTCGAAATCCTGTTGAGTGATTGAAAATTCATACTCGTTACCTACATTTTGGAAGCCATTTCCTTGAATAAATATGGATTTATTGTCCAAAAAACGGTATTCGTTTAGATTGTTGCCTAAGCGTATATCAATGTACCCTTTTGAATTATTGAATTCCACTACCACAGAATCTTTTTGGCATCCGGCAAGTCCAATAAAGAATTCTGAAGTGTAGGTGCAAATATTTTTAGCTTCACCCTGACTCAGACTTTTTTGAACCTGTAGTTTACCTTGACTAAAACACCGTATTTCAAATGTTTTATCAGTGCTATTTTTGATACTTACTGAGAATTGAATTAAATCTGGTTCGTCTGTACATGCATTAAGCATTACAATCAGCATCAATGATAATAATAGTCTTATTTGCATTTTTTGGGATTGTTATTGTTAAGAACTCCTTTCACATAACCAAAGAGTTCATTTAAATACTGTTCACTTGAATTATGATAGTAACTCTTAAGATTACTTCTCCAACAATCTAGGGTTCTACAATTATCCAATGCTTTTTGTATTTGTTGTAGATTATAGTTTTTAACTCGATCTGTCGGGTAGATATTCGAAAAAACTTCATTTTGGTCTAGGTTATCTATCAAATCTGCTACAATTGGAGTGTATTCTGTCATTTCATCCACCGTATTTCTTTGTCTTTGATAATTCCACCCTATATTGTCGTTAGTGGGATTAATATAGGTTGAGCTTAGACGTTTATACCTATCATTCGTCACAATGGTCTCTACCCCTTCGGCCCAGCTTTCACGCAGCATCAACCGCTCGCAGTTCTTGCTATGCAATACACTGAACATCCCCGGGTCCAGTTCGCGGTGGCCCGCATGGGTAAGCTCATGTACGGTGGTAGCATAAATACCATCTGTGCCCCGGTAGATGCAATTCTTGTTCTCATCCTTACCATTTCTCGTTACCCTAATGTCCGATGTTGGCAAAAGGGTCAATATATCGGACCTGTGCTCAGAACTGCCACAAAGGTCATATTTTGCACTGATCCTACATTTCCTTGGCTTCTTCAGTCCATATGTAGGTACCACCCTAGTATAATAATCATAGGCGGCGTTGTGCACCAATGCATAAAACTGGCCCCTGCCCGAAGAAAAATGTTGGCTCCATGACTGCTTTTTATAGGTTCTTGTCCCCCGGTGCCTTGCCTCCATAAAAACAGTCCCCGCCATAACCTTGAATTTCCATGGACTGTTAAAATACACGGCATACTTTACCCGTTTGGTGCTGGTGCTACTGGTACGGAACTCGCCTTTGTGGTTGGTACGCACACGTTTGATCACTACCAAACCCCATTTGCGCACCTTCACCTCGGCACCCACAACACCCACCGTCTTTTTCACCACATCTTCCCGAACGGTAATGGTTCCCTTGGGGTTCCATTTGTTCCGGTTGGCCAAGGTCTCCTGCTCCAATAGGGCATCTATGGAGTTCAGGTCCAAGATCAGTTGTTTTTGCTCGTACCCCAATTGGGCGGCTTGATCATAACTGTACAGGGTGGCCGTAGTATCGTTGGGCAGGTAAAACCGCAATACGGCCAGCTCGTCCTCGTCCAGGTTGTTGGTCAACTTCAGTGCCTCGAGTTCCAAGTATTCAAAAACCTCCCCATTTTCATCAACATTGAGAATGTCCTTGGTGGTCTTGTTCACAGGCTGTTTCACCGCTACTTCACCCTCCACCGGCTCCTCTTTGGACTGTTCCGGGGCAAAATAATGGGTGTCCAACAGTTCTTTGTGTACGTTTTCGGGAACGGGATGGTCGTAGGGTACCACGGCATAGAGGTAAGCGAGGTCTCCCGGGTTTTCATCCCCCTCTAGGTCCGGGTCGTCGTAATAATCCCCTTCCTCCACCACCTTTAGGTGCAAGGGTATGTTGGACACTTGGAGGATGGTATCATTGACCAACCGATCGTGTTCCAGACTGTCCTTGGGCAAAAAACGATAATAGTAGTGGGATGGGAGTATCTCAATATCATCCCCATCTTTAAAGGTCTTTGCCAGCTTACTGGTCTTGGAGTTCTTCTTTAGATTGAAGATAAGATTGTCAAAGGCCGTTTGCATATTGGCGACCGTATAGGGGATCTCCAAGGTATCTCCCATAATGACCTTGGCATTGTCCGTATCCACCGTTTGGTCTTTTTCTTGAAGCGGGGGATTCTCTTTTTCGCAGGATTGGACCATGATTCCCAATACGATCACGATCAGGGTTGGAATGTAGTTTTTGTTCATAGGTCAATGGATTTAGGGCGAAGTGATTTCATCCATCAAAAAGTACTTTCATTCCTTGAAAGAAATTATTTATAATTGATGGGTGGCCCTTACCAATTGACGGATGGGTATTTTCAATTGATGGATTGGAGAATTGTGGGTATCCGGATGCCGTGCTCCTTGCACCGAACTGAACGGCCCCAAATGAAAAAATCCCGTACAAGACGGGATTTTTTATTTATCTATTTATCGGTAAACCTCTAGAGTTTTTTCTTCACGGCCACCTCTTGGAAGGCTTCTACAATATCACCCTCCCGGATATCATTGTAGTTTTTGATCTGCAGACCACAATCGTAGCCTTTGGAAACTTCCTTCACATCGTCCTTGAATCGTTTCAAGGATGCCAGTTCGCCTGTAAAGACGACCACTCCGTCACGGATAAGTCTAATCTGTGAGTTTCTGAAGATCTTTCCACTGGTGACCATACAACCTGCAATGGTCCCGATCTTGGAAATCTTGAAGGTTTCCCTGATCTCGGCGTTTCCGGTCACCTCTTCTTTCATCACTGGTGAAAGCATACCCTCCATGGCGTCTTTCAGATCATTGATGGCATCATAGATGATGGAATAGGTCCTGATATCGATTTCTTCTTTCTCCGCCACGATACGGGCGTTGCCCATTGGCCTAACGTTGAATCCAATAATGATCGCATCAGAGGCACTGGCCAACAACACATCGGATTCCGTGATGGCACCCACACCTTTGTGGATGATATTCACTTGGATCTCGTCCGTTGACAGTTTTTGGAAGGAATCCGTCAAGGCCTCCACAGAACCATCCACATCCCCTTTAAGGATAATGTTGAGCTCTTTGAAATCACCCAATGCGATTCGTCTTCCAATTTCGTCCAAGGTAATGTGTCGCTGTGTCCTAACGGATTGCTCACGCTGCAACTGGGAACGTTTGGCCGCAATTTGCTTTGCTTCCCGTTCATCTTCCAACACATTGAATCGGTCCCCTGCCTGCGGCGCCCCATCCAATCCCAAGATTGAAATAGGTGTGGCAGGTCCAGCCTTTTTCACATTTTTACCACGTTCATCCTGCATGGCCCTTACTTTACCACTACAGGTTCCGGCCAATACATAATCCCCGATCTTTAAGGTACCGGTTTGGACCAAAATGGTGGAAACATATCCTCGTCCTTTGTCCAAAAAGGCCTCCACTACGGTACCTGAGGCCAATCTATCCGGATTGGCTTTGAGTTCCAGCAATTCTGCTTCCAACAATACTTTTTCCAACAACTCCTTGACACCCTGACCTGTTTTGGCCGATATATCATGGGATTGGATCTTACCTCCCCAATCTTCCACCAAAAGGTTCATTTGGGCAAGGCCTTCTTTGATCTTATCTGGGTTGGCGGTAGGTTTATCCACTTTGTTTATGGCAAACACAATGGGCACCCCAGCCGCTTGGGCATGGCTAATGGCCTCCTTGGTCTGTGGCATGATATCGTCATCCGCAGCAATTACAATGATGGCAATATCGGTAACCTGGGCTCCACGTGCCCGCATTGCGGTAAACGCCTCGTGACCCGGTGTATCCAAAAAGGTGATCCGTTGTCCGTTTTCCAGTGTTACCCCGTAAGCACCAATGTGCTGGGTGATACCCCCACTTTCACCGGCAATCACGTTTTCTTCCCTGACATAATCCAACAACGAGGTTTTACCGTGGTCCACGTGACCCATTACGGTAACAATGGGAGCTCTTGGCACCATATCTTCCGGTGCATCTTCCACCTCCTCAATGGTCTCCTCGATTTCCGCAGTGACAAACTCCACTTCGTACCCAAATTCATCGGCAACGATGGAAAGGGTCTCGGCATCCAAACGCTGGTTCATGGTCACCATGATCCCCAAGGACATACAAGCGGAGATGATCTTGGTGGTGGACACATCCATCATGGTGGCCACCTCGTTCACGGTAACAAACTCCGTTACCTTGAGAATCTTGCTCTCCAGTTCTTGTTGTTCGAGGTCCTTTTCAGTCTGTTGACGGTGTTGGTCCCTTTTCTCCCTTCTATATTTGGCACCTTTGCCCTTGCTGGATTTCCCTTGGAGTTTTTCCAAGGTTTCCCGCACTTGTTTTTGTACTTCTTCCTCGGTAGGCTCCACTTTGGGAACAGCTCCTCTTGGAGCACCTCTTCTACCGGGTCCATTACCCCTATTCGGACGTCCTCCGCCAGATTGGGAATCGTTTTTTACAATCCGTTTCCTTCGCTTTCTTCTATCGGCACTGTTATCAGATCCGTTGGCATCGGATTTTTTCTGATCTTCCTTCTTCTTTTTGGGCTTGTTGAATTGCGAAAGGTCTATCTTATCTCCCGTAATTTTGGGGCCGGATAGTTTCTTGTATTGGGTCTTAATGGTACCGGACTCCGCTGGCGCTTCTTCCTTCTCCTCTTTTACCTCTACCTTTTTGACCTCCTTGACCTCTTTGACAGGAGCGGTCTCCTCTTTTTTGGGAGCTTCCACTTCCACTTTGGGCGCTTCCGCCACCACTTTGGTTTCCTCTTCCTTTTCCTTTTCTTTGGGCGTTTCCGGCTTTTGGTCCAAATCTATCTTGCCCACGGTCTTTGGACCTGCAAGTTCCGCTTTGGCCTTGATCACCTGCTGTTCTGCCTCTCTTTTCTCCCTAGCCAGTCTGCGTTCTTCCTGTTCCTGTTCCATCTGGACCCTGATGGCTTCCTTCTCCTTGCGCTTTTCTTCACCGACCTCCTTGGAAGCTACCTTTTTACTCTTATCCGTTTGGAACTCATCCAACAGTACTTGATACACTTCGTCCGTGATCTTTGTAGTGGGACGCGCCTCTACCTCATGACCTTTTGAGGAAAGGTAGTCCACTGCTCGATCAAGCGAAATGTTCAATTCCCTGAGAACTTTGTTAAGTCGTATTGTTGGGTTTCCTGCCATAAATTGTTTTGCTTGCCCTAAAATTCGCTGCTAATATATAGTTTAATCTTCAAATTCTTCCCTGAGGATACGAACGACTTCCTGTACAGTTTCCTCTTCCAGGTCGGTTCGCTTCACCAAGTCACTTACATCTTGTTCCAAAACGCTTCGGGCGGTATCCAATCCAATTTTCTTGAATTCCTCTATCACCCAGCTTTCTATCTCATCCGAGAATTCGGTCAATTCCACATCTTCCTCAACTCCTTCACGGAACACATCAATCTCATAACCAGTCAATTGACCCGCCAATCGAATGTTATGACCTCCTCTACCGATAGCTTTGGACACTTCCTCAGGCTTTAAGTAAACCTGAGCTGTCTTTTTCTCATCGTTCAACTTAACGGACGATACCCTTGCCGGGCTCAATGCCCTAGTGACCATCAATTGTGCATTGTTGGTCCAGTTGATCACATCAATATTTTCATTGCCCAATTCACGGACAATTCCATGGATTCGACTACCTTTCATTCCCACACAAGCTCCTACGGGATCAATCCTATCGTCATACGAATCCACAGCAACTTTTGCTTTTTCGCCCGGGATACGAACGGCTTTTTTAATGGTGATCAAACCATCGAACACTTCTGGGATTTCCTGGAAGAACAATTGCTCCAAGAAAATAGGTGAGGTCCGTGACATAATGATGGTAGGCTTGTTTCCTTTCAATTCCACGCTCTCGATGATACCCCTTACGTTATCGCCCTTGCGGAAAAAGTCAGATGGAATCTGCTTTTCCTTTGGAAGAATGATCTCGTTCCCTTCATCATCCAACAAAATAATGGCCTTGTGACGAATGTGGTGTACCTCAGCGGTGTAAATCTCACCCTCCAAGTCTTTAAATTGCTTGTAGATGGTGGTATTATCGTGCTCATGGATCTTGGAGATAAGGTTTTGGCGCAAGGCCAAAATGGCCCTTCTCCCAAGGTCGATCAACTTTACTTCTTCGGAAACATCTTCCCCAACCTCAAAATCGGGCTCGATTTTTCTAGCTTCCGTAAGGGAGATTTCCTCGTTGGGGTCTTCCACTTCACCGTCCTCTACCACAACTCGGTTTCTCCAAATCTCCAAATCCCCTTTATCTGGGTTGATGATGATATCAAAGTTATCATCGGAACCAAATTTTTTCTTGAGTGCATTTCGGAACACATCTTCCAAAATGGCCATAAGGGTCACCCTGTCAATAAACTTATCGTCCTTAAACTCCGAAAAGGATTCGATGAGCGCTAGGTTTTCCATTTTTAAACTACAATTAAAATTTTAAAATAACTTTTGCTTCCTGTATGTCAGAAAATGCAATTTCCTGCTTTTTCTGTACGGTAACTTTTCCTTTACCCACGGGTTTGGGCTCACGTGCCTTCCACTCCAAGGTAATACTATTTTCCGAGGTCTGGACCAAGGTGCCTTCCAACTCTTCACCACCTGTCCTGACCTTTATTTTTCTACCAATATTCTTTGTATACTGACGTGGCAACCGTAATGGGGATGTAGCTCCCGCCGAGGTGACCTCCAAAGAAAAATCCTCTTCTTCACGATCCAAGTTGTGCTCTATGGCACGACTCACATTCATGCAATCCTGAAGATCGACCCCGTTATCTCCGTCCAAAACCACCCTTATGGTGTTATCCCCTCCTACGGTAAAATCAATCAAAAACAAAGATGGATGTTCCTCCAAAGCCTTGTTCAACAACGATTCCACTTTTTCTTTCAACATGAGCACATCAAATAAAGGTTGTCCCTTTCCAAAAACTGAAGCGGCAATACTAGGTTTTCTTGGTGATCAAAAAGGATTTTGCCAATAAAAGAGGGGACTCTAAGTCCCCTCATGAATACTTTTATATCCGTTCAGCTGCGCAAATATACGATAATTATATCAGTATGTGCAAACTAAGGTCACAAAACTGTTTTTGCGATTTGAATCCAAGAAAGCATCCCGTCCCACACCCTATTTGCTTCCTCTACCTTTCCAAACAAAAAGATGTCCAGAATCCCTCCATTATCCGGGAATAGGCGGCCAGAATCATATATATCCCCAATAAACATCCGTATTCCCCCATTTCACAACAAATATTTTCAACAGAACTTCCCGCGGTTAGTTTTGCACTCTTAAACACAAAAGTGGTAATGGGCTTGATCATACATGGCAGACAGACAGCAAAAAGAAAATCACTAAGGAACTATCTTGTCCTTATCCTTTTCTTGCAGTGCAGTTTATCCCTATTCTCCCAAACCACCATTTGGAACGAGAACTTCAGTTATGGCAATGGTACTGAAACCGGAACTGCCACAGGTCCTTCCGCTTCAGACTGGAGCACTAATAGAGGGGGAAGGCTATCCGTTCGAAACAATACACTAAGGGGAAGAAATTTGGACTCAGAAGGTACCTGGCAAACTGATCCGATTGATATCACGGGATACGGTTTCATTAGTTTCAGCATGGAAACCTGGGTGGATGATGAAGATGAAATGGACAATGGCAATGATTATTTCAGAGGAGCATACCGTATTGACGGAGGATCTTGGCAGCAATTCGTAAATGCCTCTGGATCGGATTCGGACCCACTGGACCCTTCTTATACGGTAAACCTATCCACTACCGGGAATTCCACCCTCGAAATCAGGGTACAAATGCTCAACCATGACAATGATGAGCAATATTATATTGATGATGTTTCGGTTGTTGGATATTCTGGAATATGCAACGGCGAGCTTGATTTTGAATTTTATGATAGTGTCCCATCAGGTTACACCACAGACAATATCCCAACTTCCGGAGCCTTGGGAACAGGCGTGTTCTCCAGTTTTGATGTGGATGCCCTCCAAAATCAGGAAGACCCGGGGGATGCGGAAACTTTCAGTATCCGATATTCAGGGTATATCCAAATCAGCACTGCAGGTTCTTATACTTTTTACACCTCATCAGACGACGGTTCCAAGCTGTTCATTGATGGAACCCAAGTGGTGGACAACGATGGCCTACACGGCACGCAAGAAAGGTCGGGCTCCATATCCCTCACTGCTGGCTTGCATCCCATCACTGTCCTGTTTTTTGAAAACAGCGGTGGAGAGACCCTGACGGTTCAATACCAAGGCCCTTCCATTTCCAAACAAAACGTACCTTTTTCCATATTGTATTCCAATTGCAGTGTAGCCATAGCAGATTTGGACGGCGATGGCATTGAGGACAGTGTTGACGTTGATGACGACAACGATGGTATATTGGATACTGATGAATGTGGCGGGTTGAGTGTAAATTATGCCATATCAGCTACCAATATCAGACACTTTAGCAATGACTCCAACGCCCAAGGAAATCCCGGGACAACATATGCCTCCAACTCGGCCACCACATATCCCGGAGCAAGCTCCATCCTACTTCTTCAGTTCCCAACCGCATTGCCGGTAGGCACCAATGTAAGTGTATTTTTAGGGGCAGATCCCGCAGTGACCGATACAGATATGCAATTACAACGTTCGGATGCCGCAGGAAACAGCAATGGCTGGATTGCCAATGCCGACAATACTGCACCGGGCTCCATACGGGAAGTTACCTTTACCGTAAACACAAATCCCTTGGAGTACCTTCGCATTGAGGCCTACCAAATTGGAGCAAGAATCTATGGGGCCAGCTACAATGGGACTGTGGATTGTACAACCGTTGATACCGATGGGGACGGCATCCCCAATTACCAAGATCTTGACAGCGACGGTGACGGAATCCCCGATAATGTGGAAGCCCAAACCTCCTCTGGATATACCGCGCCCACTGGTAACGATTCGGACAATGATGGACTGGACAACGCCTATGAAACCAGCGGAATTTCCTACGTGGACACCGACGGGGATGGCACACCGGATTTTTTGGATACGGACAGTGACAATGACGGAACAAATGACACCACGGAAGCCGCCCTTTCCCTCTCAGGAACGGATAGCGACAATGATGGTCTGGATGATAGTATAGACACCTCAACCGATTACAGTGACCCAGGTGGAACCATTGATGACCCCACAACAACCAGTGGAGGTAGCATTATGCTGCCAGATTCCGATGGGGACACTGCATCCGGTGGTGATTTGGATTTTAGGGACGATACCAATGATGGCAATCAACCCCCATCCATTACTGCCTCTGGAGACCAGATCTTCTGCCCTGGCAGTCCAATGGCCATTGTTGAAAGTGTATCCATTTCAGACCCGGACACCGCTACTTTGGATGCGGTCTACATACAGATCACTTCCAATTATGACAACTCGGGCGACCTCTTGAGCTTAACGGGCACACATCCCAATATTACCGCCAGTTGGAGCTCTTCGGAAGGAAGACTGACCTTGACCGGTCCGGCCACACTGGCTGAGTTTGAAACCGCAGTGGCAGCCGTTACTTTTCAAACCACCGCAACCGTTGCCTCTGGGGATACCCGAAGTTTCTCCATCGTATTGAACGAGGCCAATTACCTGGCCTCTACCGGACACTATTACGAATATGTACCCGCATTGGGCATTACTTGGACCTCTGCCAGGGATGCCGCCGCCCTGCGAACATTCTATGGGCTCCAAGGATATTTGGCCACCATTTCCATTCAGGATGAATCTGACCTTTTGGGATCCCAAGCTCCCGGAGCCGGATGGATCGGAGCCAGTGATGCTGCCTTGGAAGGGGATTGGTACTGGGTAACAGGCCCTGAAGCCGGAACTTTGTTCTGGAGAGGAAACTCCTCCGGAACGGCTTATGCCTATGAATTTTGGAATGGCGGTGAACCGAACAATTCAGGCGACGAAGATTATGCACATATCACCGCCCCAGGAGTCGGCCTTCCCGGTTCTTGGAATGACCTCTCCAACACAGGAGCTGCAAGCGGGGATTATCAACCCAAAGGATATTTAGTGGAATATGGAGGCATGCCCGGCGACCCGGCCGCACCCAACATAGCTGCCACGTCCACCATTACCGTGGACAATGTTGCGCCAACAGCCAGTAATCCAGCACCCTTATCAGTGTATTGCACAGATGACATTCCCGTACCCGATGTCACCGTTGTCAACGACGAAGCCGATAACTGCGACCCAAACCCTACCGTAACTTTTATCAGTGATGTGAGTGATGGCGGGTCCAATCCAGAAATCATTACTCGTACGTATAGGATAACCGATGCTTCCGGCAATTCTCTGGACGTACAACAGACCATCACCGTTTCACCATTCGCTATTTCAAGTCAACCCACTGACCAAAATGTGGTTGCAGGAAATGCTGCCAACTTCTCCGTAACCGCTAGCAATGTGGACACCTACCAATGGGAAGTGAGCACCGACGGGGGCAGCAATTTTGTATCCCTTACCGATGGTTCGGAATATACCGGGACCCAAACAGCCAATCTTTCCGTTATCGGAGCAGGCACGGACAAAAACGGGTACATCTTCCGCGTATGGGTTTCCAACTCCTCGGGGTCTTGCAATGCCCTTGCTTCGGATGAAGCCACCCTAACGGTAAAAGTGGGGACCGTAATCACCAATCGTAGGGTTACTTACCGAGTGAACAAAGATTAACCCTGAACTAAAAAAACCACCCCATTTTGGACCAAACCCTTGGCTAAGACCCAATAGGTTTTTTCATTCCAAATTCCTGTTACCTTTACGGCATGAGGCTTTTTCAAAATCCGAAGACTGTATTCTATTTTAAGCGGATTCTTCCTTTTGGCATCATTTGGTTGGTACTCAGTTGGTTTATTTTGCTCATTGAATCCATGGCCACCGAATATAAAAATGTCCGTCCCGAAACGGACATTACGGTTACCTGGGATGTTTTTCTATTCGCCTCCCTTGCGGTTTTTATAGTAGGTTTGGCCGTAGGGACCCTAGAGGTGTTTTGGTTGGGCAAACTATTTAAATCCAAAGGTTTTGGACAAAAGATTCTATATAAAATGGGATTTTACCTCTTGTTCATGTTGGTCATCAACCTGATTGCCTATCCCATTGCGGCGAGTCTTGAGCTCAATACTTCATTGGGAAATCCTGAAGTATGGCAAAAATTTTCAAATTATGTGGTCAGTCGAACTTTTTTAAGCACCTTGATCTCATTGGCCTTTAGCATTTTTGTCTCGTTGCTATATTCAGGCATCAGTGAACATCTGGGACATGATGTACTGATTAACTTTTTCTCGGGCAAGTACCATCAACCTAAAGAGGAGTCCCGCATTTTCATGTTTCTGGACATGAAATCCTCCACATCCTTGGCAGAGCAATTGGGACATCAACAATACTTCCGCTTTTTAAGGGACTACTACAACCAACTTTCCAACGCAATCATTGCACACCATGGTGAAGTGTACCAATACATTGGAGATGAAATTGTAATTACCTGGAAACAGGACAAGGGCTTAACCCAACAAAATTGCGTGCAGTGTTTTTACAGCATGAAAGAAGCCCTTGAAAAAAAATCAGCTTTTTTCATTAAAACCTATGGTGTGACCCCCTCATTTAGGGCTGGACTTCATATGGGCCATGTGACCACCGGGGAAATCGGGGCCCTCAAAAAAGAAATATTTTTTACAGGGGATGTCCTGAACGTTACTGCCCGAATACAAAAATTATGCAAATCACTTGATCAGGAACTCCTTCTCTCCGGGGAATTAAAAACCCTATTGGAGCCAACAGCCCCATTTGGATTTGAAGCCTTGGGAACCATGGAACTGGAAGGTCGGAAAGCACAAGTGTCGATTTTTGCTCCCTTGATGTAAAAACATACCTTATAAAGATGAATTGATTCTTTATGGATTTTATCTTCTATCCGCCATCTGCTCTTTTTACAATATCGTTAACACCCCTGCGGGCCATTCGTTAAATCTCACAAAAGTGCACCAAAAAGTGACGGACCTTTCTGGTGGTGGCCAAAGAGACCCATCACCCACCATAAAATCCCCAAAAGAGTGTTAAATCCTTTGAATGTGTTTGAATTTTGTAAGCCTTTTTCCATCAAATAGTGATATTTTCATGCCAAGCATTACAATTATGGCAAAACTGAATTTAAAAATCAACGGAGAAGTAAAAGAGGTAGACGTAGATCCATCCACACCCATACTGTGGGTATTGCGGGATCATTTGAACCTTGTAGGGACCAAATATGGCTGTGGCATTGCACAATGCGGGGCCTGTACCGTTCATTTGGACGGCACGGCCACCCGATCTTGTATGCTTACCGTATCCATGGTGGGGAATTCTGAAATCACCACCATCGAAGGACTATCCGAAAATGGTGACCATCCCGTACAAAAGGCATGGTTGGATGTGGACGTGCCCCAATGCGGCTATTGCCAAGCAGGCCAGATCATGACTGCGGCAGCCTTGTTGGACAAGAACCCCAACCCAAGCGACGAAGAAATAGAAATGGCCATGAATGGAAACATTTGTAGATGTGGAACTTATTTGCGGATTAAAAAGGCCGTGAAAATAGCGTCCGAAAACAGCTAGGTCAAACCAATACTAAAACAAAAATCATGAACCAGATAGACAAACATATCGGGCGAAGAGCCTTTATACGAAATACCGGCCTTGCCGGTGGAGGATTGATTATTGGGTTTAGTTGGCTGAACTCCTGCAAACCCAAAAACATTTCCACTGAGCAAGCTCTTGAAATGCCCAAAGAGTGGTTTGAAATCAATGCATATATCAAAATAGGTGATAATGGGGTGGCCACCATTTTCTGCCCAAACCCCGAATT
The DNA here is from genome assembly GCF_004150225.1 of Flagellimonas olearia. Taxonomy (NCBI): domain Bacteria; kingdom Pseudomonadati; phylum Bacteroidota; class Flavobacteriia; order Flavobacteriales; family Flavobacteriaceae; genus Flagellimonas; species Flagellimonas olearia. The sequence goes on from NZ_ML142913.1 coordinate 72,455, forward strand.
TGGTCAAGGCGTCATGACCGCTATGCCCATGATCGTTGCCGAGGAACTGGACATCTCCTGGAAAGATGTTTTGGTGAAACAGGCTCCGTTCAACACTGAATTATACGAACGGCAATTCACTGGAGGAAGCCAAGGTATTCGCCGTAGTTGGGAAGGCCTTCGCATGGCCGGGGCAACCGCCAAACAAATGCTAAAGCAAGCTGCTGCGGAAGCATGGCAAGTCCCTGTTTCCGAGATTTTGGTTTCCGATGGGGTATTGAGTCATGAAGCCACCGGAAAAACCGCTGGGTTTGGTGAAATGGCCGCTGCCGCATCAAACATGGAGGTTCCCGAAAATGTGGAAACCAAGGCCGTAAAAGATTTTAAGATCATCAGTCACTCAAAGAAAAATGTAGAGGGCAAACAGATTGTGACCGGTGAGCCCATGTTCGGCTTGGATTATCAATACGAAGGCACCTTGATCGCCATGGTGGAACATCCACCTGCCTTTGGCCTGAAACTGAAATCATTTGATGATTCCGAAGTGCGCAACATGCCCGGTATTGTGGATGTATTCCAAATCAATACCTACGACGACAATTTTGTCCGAAATTTTTTCGACACCAACGCATTTCCAGATTTGGTGGCCATTGTGGGCAAAACCACTTGGGAGGTCATGAACGCCAAAAAGAAACTCAAGGCAGAATGGGAGCCCATCACTGAGAAAAAACTCACCTTCGACCGTTTTGGAAGTATCAGTGAGGTGACCGTTCCCAGCGGATTGGAAAGTACCAAAAAGCATGACGAGCTCATGGAGAAGATGGCTTCCCAACCTGGGGAAATTGCCAGAAAGGATGGAGACCCGGAATCCGCGTTCAAAAATGCAGCTAAGGTATTGGAAAGGTCCTATAGCTGCCCGTTTTTGGCACACAACTGTATGGAACCCATGAACTTCTTTGCCCATGTGACCGAGGAAGGCATCAAACTGGCAGGTCCATCACAGGCCCCCAGTATCATTGAATCCACTTTGGCATCCCGTTTGGATGTACCCGCGGAAAAAATTGAGATAGAAATGACGCGAATGGGAGGCGGTTTTGGACGTAGGGCCTATGGCCATTATGCCATTGAGGCTGCCCTGATCTCTAAACAGGCCAAGACGCCCATCAAGTTGGTGTACAGCAGGGAAGATGATATGACTTTTGGAATTTATCGTCCATCCTACCAAGCCACCTACCGCGCCGCATTGGATGAAAACAACAACCTGATAGCCTTCCACGTAAAATCTGGAGGCGTTCCTGAAAGTCCGCTCTTCGCCAACCGTTTTCCAGCGGGGGCGGTCGATAATTATTTAGCGGAACAATGGGTCATCAATTCAAACATTACCATTGGTGCGTTCCGAGCACCCCGATCCAATTTTACTGCTGGCGTAGAACAGGCCTTCTTGGATGAAGTGGCCGAGGCAGCAGGCAAAGACCCTATCGATTTTAGGTTGGAATTGCTCAAACGGGTCAAGGAAAACCCAGTGGGGGAAGAAAATGATTATGACCCGGACCGTATTGCCGGCGTATTGAAGCTGGTCAAGGAAAAATCCAATTGGGGACAAACCCCACCAGGAGTCCATCGAGGTGTTTCCGCATATTTCTGCCATAATAGCTATGCCGCCCATGTAGTGGATGTGGTGATGGATGGGGACCAACCACGGGTTGAAAAGGTGACATGCGCCATTGATTGCGGCATTGTCATAAATCCGGATGCAGCTTCCCTTATGGCCGAAGGAGCTATTGTTGATGGCATTGGAAATGCCATGTACGGCAACATGTCCTTTACCGATGGAAAGCCGGACCATTCCAATTTTGACACCTATAAAATGATACGACAAAATGAGGCCCCAAAAGAAATTGAGGTTCATTTCGTGCAAAACGAAATTGATCCGACCGGATTGGGCGAACCACCATTTCCGCCCGTATTTGGAGCTTTGGCCAATGCGCTGTACAAAGCCACTGGCAGAAGATTTACCAAACAACCTTTTAGCACCGACAAACCACCTTTGGTGGGTTAACCATAAAAAACATACGTCCCAAGGGCATACTAAATGACATCCATAAAAACCAAAATCGGAAGACGAGCGTTTATCAAAAATACCAGCCTGGCCAGTGGTGGACTTGTTCTGGGCTTTAGCTGGCTGAATTCCTGCAAGCCAAAAGTAGGCTTGGACATGGCAGCCAAAGAACTGCCCAAAGAATGGTTTGAACTGAACGGCTACTTAAAAATTGGAGAAAACGGATTGGTCACCATCCTGTCCCCCAACCCCGAAGCAGGTCAGAATGTAAAGACGTCCATGCCCATGATCATTGCCGATGAATTGGATGTGGACTGGAAAGATGTCATGGTTGAACAAGCCCCGTTGGACACAGGAGCCTTTACGCGACAATTTATTGGCGGAAGTCAAGCTTTACGTCAAGGATGGACCGGCTTACGGATGGCAGGAGCATCGGCACGGCAAATGCTGAAAGAGGCAGCAGCCCAAGCCTGGAAGGTGCCTGCGGACGAAATAAAAACTTCCGGAGGAATGCTGAGCCATGAAGGTTCCGGCAATTCTGCAACCTACGGTGACATGGCCTCCGTGGCCGCATCAATGCAGGTCCCCGAAGAAGTACAGCTCAAGGAGAAGAACGATTTCACCATCATTGGCACCTCCCAAAAGAATGTGGACGGCATGAATATCGTGACCGGCAAACCACTTTTTGGCATCGACACCCATCAAGAAGGTATGCTCATCGCCATGATCGTGCATCCACCGGCCTTTGGATTACAACTTAAATCCATAGACGACTCAGAGGTTAGGTCTATGCCGGGCATCCGGGATGTCTTTAAAGTCAAAGTATTCAATGATGATTATATCAAGACCTTCTTTGATACCCGCACTTATAATGAAGTAGCGGTAATCGTAGGAGATTCCACTTGGCAGGTAATGCAAGCCAAAAAAGCCTTGAAAATAGAATGTGAACCCATCCAAAGCGCAACAGAAACCAGGGATAGATTTGGAACTACTTGGGAGCAACATACCCCAAAGGGTCTTGAAAACACGGAGGACCATTATGCCCAGATGCGTAGTAGGGCCGAAAAAGGAGGGGAAGTCCGTCGTAGGGATGGAAATCCGGAACAAGCTTTCGCAACGGCCACCAAAGTGATTGAACGCACTTATACCGCCCCGTTTTTGGCACACAACTGTATGGAGCCCATGAACTTTTTTGCGAATGTGAAAGACGGCAAAGCAGAATTGATAGGCCCTCTGCAAAAACCGGAATTTACGGAGCAGACCCTTTCGGCCCGCACAGGCATTCCCTTGGAGAACATAGATATTAAAATGACACGCTTGGGCGGTGGTTACGGTAGGCGTTCCTATGCCCATTGGCTCGTGGAAGCCGCTCTGATTTCACAAAGGATGGAAGCCCCCATAAAACTGATCTATACCCGTGAGGATGATATGACAGATGGCATCTATAGGCCAACCTACCATGCCAAACTGAGGGCTGCGTTGGATGCCAACAACAACCTTATCGCCTACCATGTAAATGCCGGAGGTGTTCCCGAATGTCCGCTTTATGAAAACCGATTCCCAGCTGGGGCGGTAGATCATTATTTGGCAGAGGGCTGGACCATTGACAGCAACATTACCGTAGGCTCCTTTAGGGCTCCAAGTTCCAATTTCATGGCCTGCGCCGAACAATCCTTTTTGGACGAGGTAGCCGAAGTCGCCGGAAAAGACCCCATTGATTTTCGACTGGAACTGTTAGATAGGGCTATCAATAAACCTATGGAAGGCGTGACCAATGATTATGACCCGGCACGCTATGCCGGAGTTTTAAAGCTGGTCAAGGAAAAATCCGAATGGGGAAATCAAGATGCAAAGACAAGTCGTGGTGTGGCCGCCTATTTTTGCCATAATTCCTACGCAGCCCAAGTCTTGGATATGGTCATGGAGGAAGGGAAACCCAAAGTACAGAAAGTGACCTGTGCGGTTGACTGCGGCATAGTGGTGAATCCCGATGCAGCTACAAATTTGGCGGAAGGTGGTATTGTGGACGGGATTGGAAATGCACTTTTTGGCGAACTTACCTTCAAAGAGGGCATGCCAACCAAAAAGAATTTCGACACCTACCGAATGATCCGCATGCAAGAAGCCCCAAAGGAAATCGAGGTACATTTTGTAAAGAGCGATATAGACCCGACCGGATTGGGAGAGCCCACTTTTCCACCCATATTCCCAGCCTTGGCCAACGCCATCTATCAAGCAACAGGAAAACGTCTCTATAAACAACCTTTTTTTAAGAACGGAGCCATATAGTTTTAAAGCTATGGCAAGATGGATTGGGGAGAGCTAAAAGAGCTAGCATCTCTTTTCTCGACCACAAAATCACCAAAGCTTAAGCTTGAAAGGGTTTATGTTTTCCCATACTGGAGAAATCCCCTCAATTATAAATTCAAGATGTCGAAGAAATTGGCCTTGTAGCTTTCCCCTATCGGAATTCGGACATCATTGATCACGATTCTGTTCCTCTGCACCGTTTTGATGCATGAAATATTGACCACAAAGGATTTATGTACTCTTAAAAACTGGTGGGCCGGCAGCTTTTCCATAATCTCCTTGAAACTCATCAAGGTCAGTATGGCCTTATTGGTACCCTGCACATGTATTTTAAGGTAATCTTTAAGTCCTTGGATATATTGCAAATCATTAAGATTGATCTTCACACTTTCATACTCCGCCTTTACAAAGATGTATTCCGAGGATTTTGTTCCTTCCCCGTGGGACGGAAAAACATTCTGGGGCTCAACGGGTCTTTTGTAGCCCATAACTTCCTTGGCCCTTGAAATTGCCTTGATAAACCGATTGTAGGGTATGGGCTTTACCAGATAATCAATGGCATTCAAATTGAAGCCTTCAACCGCATATTGCGAATAGGCCGTGGTGAAAATGAACATAGGGGTATTGTCCAAAGAGGAAATGAAATCAATTCCGTTGATCTGGGGCATTTCGATATCACAGAAAATAAGGTCCACCTTTTTTTCCTTGATTATGGAAATAGCTTCCAGGGGATTGGTAAACGTACCTTCCAGTTCCACAAAGTCCAGCTTCTGGCAATATTCCATCAACAAATCTATTGCCAATGGTTCATCATCAATTATGATACATTTCATTCTTTACCAATTTACTATTCTTTAGGCCACAAGTCAAGAATAAGGGTCACTTCATAATTTTGGCCATCATTGACTATTTCCAGGGTATGCCTATTTGGATACAACAGGTTCAACCTATTTTTCACATTCTCCAGACCCACTCCCGAGCTACCCTGTTCTGCCCTGTGCGCACCTATTCTATTCCTGACCTTAAACACAATGGACTCATTTTCTATCTGAAGGTTTATTTCAACATGTGTTTTTCCTTTAAAATCCGTTCCGTACTTGAATGCATTTTCAATAAAGGAAATAAAGAGCAAAGGGGGCAACTCTTTCCCTTTTTCATCCCCGGACATCCGCAGCTTCACGTTGACACTATCGGACAAGCGCAACCTTTGTAGCTGAACATAATTTTTAATATAGTCCATTTCTTTGCCCAAGGGTACACTTTCCTTGTCGGCTTCATACAACATATATCGCATGAGCTCGGAAAGGGTGATGATCGCTTCGGAAGTTATACTGGAATTTTTTACTGAAAGTGAATAAATGGCATTCAGCGAATTAAATAGAAAATGGGGATTAAGCTGTGTTTTAAGGACCTGTAACTCCGAATGGACCTTTTCGTTTTCCACTTGGACCCTAAGCCCTTCGTTCCTTCTCCACTCCATATACAACCGAAGGAGTCCACTCACAAAAATCGGCGCACTCAAATTGAGCATAGTGAAAATCTGACGCACCCAAAAATCGGAAGCCCTTCCCCTATCTTCAATAAATCGGGCAGGACCGCGAGGTCCAAAATCAAAACTTAAATTAATGATAAGCCCAATACCCAAGACAATGGCCAAACAAGCAACAATGTAGTAGGCCGTATGCCTTTTCAACAAAATCCGGGGTACGAGCAGATAATAGTTTATGTAAAAAAGCGCCACCACAAAGGTAAGTCGCAAAGGAAGGTCCGGTGGAATCAATCGGAACTGAAACAGAAATGGCATTAAAAAAAGTCCGTACAACAGTATCCATAATGATAAATGGATAATGAACATTCTTATTTTTGGTCGCCCTGAAACCATACGATATTAGCTAAGGCCTTAAAATTACAACATCCAAGGCTTTAATGTCTTCCAGGGAAAGCTCAGGGGATTGTCTCTCCGCAATCTTTTCAACAACCAGTCCCGCCACGGAAGTGGCATCTTCTGGATTTTGAAATGGGACGTTTCCCCTGAGCACTGGAATACACTCTTGTTGGATAAGCAGTCTATCACCATAAAATATTTGATAGCCATACCCATTGCCAACTTTAATAACTTCTGTCCGAAATTGGGTTTTGTCTTCCTCTTCACTGCTCTCCTTAAAAAGGAAACCCAAACCAATAATCGTGGCGCCAATGAACATCAATAATACCATCATCATGGTTTTTGCCATAGTATTGGAACCCAATCCCTTCATTCCCGAAAAATTTTTCTTGGACAAACTTCCATTATCACTTCCCATCCGGATCAATCCTCGTCATCATATTCCTCAAATGGCAAGAACTCGTCCAAATCATCCAGATAAAGGGTTCCATTTCTACCCATCCCTACAAAAGCTCTGGTGGAATTGGAAAAGGCAATGGCATCTTGCCGAGTGGAGCCTTCAAAACTGGTCTTGGATTCCCAGGTATCGGAAGACGCATCGTACTCCCAAACGCTGATGGTGGCACCACTTCGTTCCCCACAGGCAATGTAACCATAGCCATTCAATTCAAAACCAACAGCATTGCTTCTAGTGATCGTATATTCATCCTCCTCGTCCAAATCTGTTTTTTTGGTCCAATCTTCGGTATCCGGGTCAAATGCCCAAAAGTCGTCCAGATATACCCCATTGGAAACCCCGGTCCCCATATATACAGTTCCATTTACCGTGAATGTAGTGGCAGCCCTTCTTTTGTCGCCACCAAATCCTTCCAGCTCGGTCCAGGTATCCGTAGAAGGATCATATTTCCAGAAATCCTTTCTATCGTTCTCTCCATCATATCCGGTACCAAAATATCCAAAGCCGTTGGCCGAAAATGCCACCGCACTCCTCCGCTTTATACCGGGAAGCGAATCAATTTGTGTCCAGCTATTGGTCGTTGGGTCATAAGAATAAAAATCACTCAGTTCGTCTACACCATCATAGCCAGAACCGATATAGCCTTTGCCTTCAATATCGAATCCTACCGCAGCATTTCTGGGCACCCCTGGAAAATCCGCTTTTTGGGACCAATAATCGCCTTCAATATCATAGGCCCAAAACGAGTTGAGATAGTCATCCCCGTCATAGCCAACTCCCATATACCCCATATTATCAATTACAAATGAGGCTGCCCCACTTCTTGGGCTTCCATCAAATACGGATCGATCTATCCAATTCCCCAAGTCCTCAACATCCTCATCGTTGGAACAACTTAAAAGAAACATCCCAGAAAGGATCACAACAAACGCTTTACTTGTCACTTGTACTATCTTGTCCATGTCAACCATTTAATTTTTGCCAAAAGTAATTTTAGGGCCTTTCTGGTTGAAAGGGAATATATGAACCCTGCGTTTTAACCTTTCAACCCCAAAAAAACATCGACGAACGCGGACCAAAGTTTTATAGAGAAAAAACAACGACTTTGTCCCATAATTATCCAAGTTGGTCTATTCCCATTTTTAAGGGCTTTTGCAGCTTATACTTTTGGTGAAAACTAAATTTATGAGAAGATTATTGGGAATGATCACCCCTTCCATTCTACTGTTGGCCTCCTGCACTTCCGAAAATTACAATTCTTCCGATTTCTTGGCAGGCGAGGCGTTTTCCGACAGCAATATGCGGGTTGTTTTAATCGACACCATGACGATAGAAACCTCCACCATGAAATTTGACAGCATCCAGACCAGTCAATCCAGTCGGATTTTGGTCGGACAATATTCCGACCCCATTTTTGGAAAGGTCAAAGCCTCCAGCTATATGGGGTTGATTCCAAACTCATTCTCAATAGACAGCGAGGCAGAATATGACAGCATTGTCCTTTTTCTGAAACTGGACAACTACTATTACAATGATACCCTTGAGACCAGCACCCTGCACATAAAGCGATTGACAAAGACCCTTAGACCCAATGAAGGTGATGCGCTCTATAACACGGCAGAGGCATCTTACCTTGACGAGGACCTGGGAGCACTTTCCTATCAACCAAGGCCCATGGAATCTGACACAATTGCCATTAAGATCTCCGATGAACTCGGCAGGGAACTCTTCAACGGGCTTCAAGAAAAATTGATCACCAATACCGACCAGTTCAAAGACTACTTTAAAGGTATTGGGATACTTCCCGGAGACAATGACAATGGCTCTGTAGTTGGTTTTTCCAAAGATACCGGTGCCAGTTTTATGCGTTTGTACTATGGCATTTCAGAAGAGGATGAACGGGTTCAGGACAACATCGACTTTGAGTTGGATCTTAGCACTACCCCTGTCCCCTTTTTCAACCAGATTTTGGCCGAAAATCCTATTGAACAACTCCAAATGTTACAGGATAAGGAGTCCGTACTTTCCAGTTCGGAAGCCGCCAATAGATGTTTTGTGCAATCCGGGGTTGGGGTAGCGGCCCGAATTCAGTTTCCGACCGTCAAGACCATTTACGATATAAGGGGGCAGGGCACCATATTGGACGCTGTTCTTAAAATAAAACCCGAACCGGGCAGCTTTGACGACAATCTCATACTTCGCGACACCCTATCCGTTTATGTGGTGGACCGCAACAATGACCTGATACAGCAATTGTTTTATCAAGAAGTATCCCCTGTACAAGCTATCCTCAACAGAGAAAAAGAAGAATTCAACGAAATCTATTATGAAATCCAACTGGGCAGCTACATAGAACAGCTGTTACTGGCCGAAAGGGAAACCAATGAGGCATTGATCCTATTACCCAATAACTACGACTCCACAGTGGACCGCTTTGTTCTAAACGGTATGGACAATTCAGATTTTCGAACCCTACTGGAACTAACCTACGCAATATATGATGAAGATGAAGAATAGATTTTGGATCCTTTTGCTCCCCGCCCTAATGGCCCAGATTACCTTCTCACAGTCGGAAGGTCTAACCAGTTCACCCTACTCCCTTTACGGTCTTGGAACCATAAACCAAAGCAGTATTGGTATCTCCAACGGTCTAGGGCATAGCGGAATTGGACTCAAACAGGAAACCGGGATAAGCAATCTCAACCCAGCAAACTTTGCATTGGTTCCGCAAAACTCCTTTTTTTATGACATTGGAATCAAGGGCGAACTAAACCACTATAACAACCGAGGAGACGGAGAATCCAAAACAACCCTTAATTTTTCCAACTTGGCATTCGCTTTCCGAATCACGGAGGGGCTTGGGGCCGGAGTCACCATGATTCCCTACAGTGATGTTGGATACTCCCTTCTGGGATTATCCTCCAATATTGAAGGCTCCAATGAATCTTTTGAGAGCAATGTGTATGGCCTTGGAGGGCTCAGTGACTTGAGTATAAATTTGGGGTATAGCCTTACAGAATCCTTACGGCTCGGATTTACGGGTTCATTCTTATTTGGAAATATAGAGGAAACCGAATCCTTTGTGATAAGCCGAAGCTACTTGGAACTCACCGAAACCACCAATTATAGTGGATTTCGAATCGGATTTGGCACCCATTGGGATATTGGCCAAAATATTACCTTGGGAGGTGTTTTGAAACTGCCCGTCACCCTGAATGGAAATCTCACACGGACGGTGGCCAAGATCCTCGATGGCGAGGAGATCGTTGTTGTGGATGCTGAAGCGGACAATGATGTTTCAGATTTTAAACTCCCCATGGAATTGGGGTTTGGAATAAGCGCCAAACTCAAAGATTCTTTTACCCTAACGGCCGATTATCGCAAAAGCTTTTGGGATGCCACCCATCAGTCCGAGCATATTGGAACCTACACGGACCAGGACACCTATGCCTTTGGCTTGCAATATCTCAATAACCAAAGGGCCTATAAATATTGGAAAAGGATTGGTTATCGCGCAGGGTTTAACTATGACAATGGGTATTTGGCACTTAACAACCAAAAGATAGATGGCTACACCTTTACGGCAGGACTGGGATTGCCTATTGGGGTGTTTTCCAACTCTATGATAAACTTATCGTATGGCTACAGTTCCAAAGGGTATGTGCAAAATATATTGGTAAGGGAAAAATACCATACACTAACGGTGAATTTAAGTCTTGAAGATCTTTGGTTCAAAAAAAGGAAAATTAATTAGCCCCCTCTTTCACCAAAACAAAAAAACCTGCATTACGTAAATGCAGGTTTTTTTTGTTGGCCTACTAGGACTCGAACCTAGAATGACTGAACCAAAATCAGTAGTGTTGCCAATTACACCATAGGCCAGTACCAATATTCAGCTGAACTTGATTCAGCTTTTGAGCGTGCAAATTTAAAACAAAGTTTTATTTCAACAAATATTTTGGGAAGATTACGAACTATTTTTCCATATCCTGCTGTTAAAGCTTTTCCAAAAATGGACAATCGTCTCTCCGATATTTACTAAATTCGCCCCAATCTGGTTAAGCACCATCCATTATGTTTGCAAAAGACTTCAAAAAATGGGACACCATCCTTGGGTGGGTTTCTTTCACCATAGCATTTATCGTATATGCCCTAACCGTTGAACCCACTGGAAGTTTTTGGGACGCCGGGGAATACATTTCCACTTCAGCAAAACTACAAGTGGGGCACCCTCCAGGGGCCCCATTGCTGCAAATGATCGGAGCCTTTTTTGCCATGTTCGCCTTTGGCGATACCTCTAAGGTTGCACTGATGGTCAATGCGGTATCCATTGTATCCAGTGCCTTTACCGTACTGTTCATGTTTTGGACCATCACCAATTTGGTGAAAAAGATGGTAGCCAAAGGCAAACCCATCACCAATAGCAAGGCCATTGCCATTTTGGGAAGTGGACTGGTAGGTGCCTTGGCCTTTACTTTTTCGGACAGTTTTTGGTTCAATGCGGTGGAAACCGAAGTATATGCCATGGCCAGTTTGATCATGGCCCTACTACTTTGGCTAGGATTAAAATGGACTGACAACTTGGACGATCCAAGAGGTCATCGTTGGTTATTGCTTATCTGCTTTTTGATCGGGTTAACCTTTGGAATCCAATTCATGGGCTTTTTGGCCATTCCGTCCATAGGATTGCTCTATTATTTCAAAAAATACAAGCAGACCAACGCAAAGAACTTTCTTTTGGCCAATATGGCCGTTATCGGAGTTTTGATACTGGTCTATAAATTCTCGCTCACCTATGTGCTCAAGCTCTTTGGATGGAGCGAGGTCTTTTTTATCAACGAAGTGGGCCTACCGTTCAATTCCGGGACTATCATCATGGCCATCCTTTTTATTGCGGCCTTCTATTTTGCGCTCCGATATACGCGAAAACACCATTTCTACGCAGGAAATATCATTGTACTATGCCTTATGTTCATGTTCCTTGGTTTTTCCTCTTGGTTGATGTTGCCCATTCGCGCCAACGCCAAAACGGTGGTAAACGAAAACAATCCAGCAGATGCCAGGGCACTTTTGGCCTATTACAACCGGGAGCAATACCCCGGTGTGGAAAGTCCGTTTTATGGAGCCTACTACTCCGACACGTTTGCCCCTGCGGGCGAAGACAAGGATGAAAGCCCCAAATATGAGAAAGATCTTAAATTGGGCAAGTATGTCATTGTAAACCATTACGAAAATGCCCTTCAGGGTCCCAATGAAAAGCATGTGGGCTTCTTGCCCAGGATGTGGAGCGATCAGCATGCCGAAAATTACATGCGCTATTTTGGCGCACTGGATTTCCGTATAAAGTCCGAATACATTTCCAACAATGACCTCCGCGAAGCGGTAGGTCAATTTAAAACGGCATATGGCCAGGGCGAACTGGATACCGAACAATACATTCGCTTTTTACGTGAATTTGGGGAGTATATAGAAGTAGAACCCCCAACTCTGGGCCAAAACCTACGATACCTTTTTGAATTCCAATTTGGATATATGTACATGCGCTATTTCATGTGGAACTTCGTGGGCAAACAAAATGATGTCCAAGGAAGATATGATGACAATGGACATTGGCTCAGTGGCATTGGCTTTTTGGACAGTCTTCAATTGGGAAGCCAGGACAATCTTCCCAGCGAATGGAAGAACAACAAGGCGCGGAACACCTACTTCTTCCTACCCCTGCTTTTGGGAATTATTGGTATTGTATTTCAGATTTCAAGAAACCCCAAACACTTTTGGGTCCTGTTCGTATTTTTTATGTTTACCGGACTGGCCATTCAGTTCTACACCAACCCATATATTTTTCAGCCTAGGGAACGGGACTATTCTCTCGTAGGTTCTTTCTACATTTTTTGCATTTGGATAGGTTTGGGCGTGTATGGGCTGTTCGAAGAATTCAAAAAAATGTTATCCGCCAAGATAGCGGCTCCTTTGATCACATCCCTGTGCTTATTGGGAGTACCCCTTTTGATGGCGGCGGAGAATTGGGACGATCATGACCGTTCAGGTCGATATACGGCACAATCCACGGCCAAGGCCTATTTGGATTCTTGTCAGGAAGATGCCGGGGCCATTCTGTTCACCATTGGCGACAACGACACTTTCCCTTTATGGTACGTACAGGAAATTGAGCAGTACCGAACCGATGTCCGGGTAGTGAACACCAGTCTTTTTGCCACCGATTGGTACATCGACCAGATGAAACGGAAAGCCTACGAAAGTGAGGCCATCCCTTCACAGCTCACCCATGATAAATACCGCTACGGATCCAGGGACGCCATCTACTACCAAAATGTCACCGATAGCCGTTGGAACATCAAGGATTTCATGAACTGGGTAGGTAGCGACAAACCCCAGACCAAGTACAGACATATTATGGAAAGTCGCGGAGCGGATATTAGCCAATACCCCGCAAGCACACTGGACATTGTATACTATCCCACCAACAAAATCCGTATCCCAGTCAACAAAAAGAACGTTTTGGAAAGCGGACTTGTCAAGGAAAAGGATTCTGCCCTGATTTTGGATTATATTGATATAGACCTTCCGCAAAGTGCCCTTCCCAAGAACAGGATATTAATGTTGGACCTAATCGCCAACAATGATTGGAAACGTCCCATCTATTTTTCCGGGGGTAGCTTTGACAGTGCCGAATATATCTGGATGAAGGATTATCTTCAACTGGACGGTCTGGTGTACAAATTGGTACCCATCAAGACCAAGAGTCGAAATTCCTTTGAAATGGGACGTATTGACACTGACTTGATGTTTGACATCGTAAAGAAATGGGATTGGGGCAATTCCGGCAGTGATAAAATCTACCACGACCCACAAACCCGTTCGCAAGGTCTTTCCTTTAGAGGGAATCTGGCCCGATTGATGGAAACCCTGATTGCGGAAAACAAAATAGACAAGGCCCGTGAGGTGATTGAAATCGCCATGACCAATATGCCCGTGGACAAATATGGTTTCTATGCCTTTGTGGAACCTTTTGTGGATGGGTATTACAAAGTGGGCGATACCGAAAAGGCAAGGGCCCTATTTGAAAAACTAAAAAAGATCTATCAAGAGCGATTGGAATACTATGCCGGAATTCCCTTGGATGAACAATATGGGAAAATGGATGATATCTTGGCCGATATGCAGGCCTACAGAAGGAACATTGACATCCTTATTGAAAACCAGGACAAGGAACTGGCCGAATCGGAAACTCTCATTTTTAATGAGTATATCGACAAGTTTTCCCAATTTGCGGGTGATGAAGAAGATGTTTTTGAGGAACCGACCCTAGAGCCTAATCCGGACATGGAAGACTCCATTCCGTTGGACACTTTGAATCCTGTAGAAGATTCCACAGGATTGGAATAACCATAAAAAAAGCGAGGTAAAAACCTCGCTTTTTTTATTAAATATATTCGTTGAGTATGCCGATGAGCGTATTGGCATCTTGTTCGCCGCTCTGTCGCCAGACCATCTCTCCTTTTTTGTAGATCATCAATGTGGGCAATCCCTTTATTCTAAGGGCTTGTGACAGTTCTTTGTTCTTGTCCACATCAATCTTGACTACTTTTCCCTTGTCGCCGAGGGCTGCCGCCACATCGCGCAATACAGGGTGCATGGAAGTGGATTGTTCGTTCCATTCTGCATAAAAGTCCAGTAGCACTGGAACCTTTAAATCTATGAGTTCACCAAATTTAGACATGTGTATTCTCTGGTTTACCAACCAAAAGTAAGAAAAATTGTTAAAGTTTTACATCAAGTCAAAGCTTTAGCCCGCTGACCTTCGTTAAATTCAAGTTAAACCTTTCTCAGCCATAGTATCAAGGAAAGTTCTGAGCTATTCAAAAGTATAGAACCGCACCCAATCTATTTCCATTTCAACAGGCAATTCGGAGGGTTCCACCTCACCGACCCAACTACCGCCCAATTGCATATCCAAAAGCAAATAATGGTCTCCATCCGCATAGGGAAATTGTTCCGGTTGGTCTGTATCAATCCTAGGATAGGCAAAGGTGCGTTCGTCGTTTACATAAAACACTACACTATCCTGGTACTTTTCAACCGCATAGGTATTATATCCATTTTTGTTGATGGGTGCGGTACCATAATGCTTTGGATTGTCTTTGATCTTTAAATCGATCGTATACGTGGAATGGACCGTTTGGTAAACCGTGTCATCAAAATTAAGGTGCTCCATGATATCAATCTCCCCACCACCGGGGTATTTCTTCCCTTGGCCCAATAGCCAAAATGCCGGCCAAGCCCCTGTGGCACTGTTCAATTTGGCTCGTATTTCCAGCCTCCCCAGACCAAACACTACCTTGTCTTTGGTATACACCCCTCCCGTAAGGTATTTGGAGGTATCAGAAACAACAGAGGCATTGTTGATTCCCTTTAGCACCAACTTCCCATCCCGAAGGGCATAACAACTGTCATAATCACTCATATGCCGATTCCAGTCCGCTCCTCCCCTCGGGATCTTGGACCATTTGGTAGTATCCAAGGATTTTTGGTCAAAGTTTTCTACCCAGACCAATTTGGAATTTTGGAATGGTTTGTACCCTAAAAACGACCCAAACAATACAATTAGAAATAAAATGGCAGCAATCCTGAAAATCTTTAATGGCATTTCTTTTGGTTTAGAGATTGCCTAAAGATAACCCATCAATTCCTCAATCGGATGTTTGGATAATACTATAAAAAATAAAGAATAGTGTTTTTAAAAAAAGCCTTTAGGATAATGCCTTTTTCTTCAAGGTGATAACGGAAATCTCGGGCCAAATACCAAAACGTCCGGGATAACCTATAAACCCAAAACCGCGGTTCACGTTGATAAACTGTCCCATTTCCTTGTACAGTCCTGCCCAATATTTGTAACGCCACTTCACCGGGCTCCACTTTATCCACCCGGGAATCTCCACACCAAACTGCATACCGTGGGTATGCCCGCTTAAGGTCAAATGATAATGATAGTCATCCTGCAAGGCCACATCTTCCCAATGGGAAGGGTCATGGCTCAACAGGATTTTAAAATCGTTCTTATCCACTCCTTCTTTGGCCATTTGGAGGTCTCCAGCCTTTTTAAAACCACCGCGCCCCCAGTTTTCTACACCCAATAGGGCTATTTTTTGGCCGTCCTTTTCCAAATAGCGGTTAGAATTCAGAATAAGATCAAAGCCCATTTCCTTTTGCATCACCTTAAGATCTTCCAAGTTTTGGGCTTTGGCCGCTTCGGATTCCCAAGAAGTATAATCCCCATAATCATGGTTACCCAAGATGGAAAACTTCCCATCCTTGGCTTCCAATCGGGAGAAGACCTCTTTCCAAGGTTCCATTTCAGAAGTCCTGTCGTTCACCAAATCACCTGTAAAGAAAATCACGTCACTTTGCTGGGCATTGATCAAGTCTATGCCATAGGAAACTTTCCTAAAATTATCGAAGCTACCGCTATGCACATCTGAAATCTGGGTAATCTGATATCCATCAAAAGCATCTGGGAGGTCATCAAACTCCACCTCGTATTTGAGTACTTGGTAATTATACTTGCCCCGGTACATGCCATAGAGCATAGCTCCAAACGGAATGGAAGCCAATCCCAAGGCCAATCCACTGAGAAACTTTCTACGGGACGGAAAGTGCCCTCCCTGTGACGTCACTTCACCTACCACTTTATTGTAGGCAAAGGCCACTAACCGTACCACATCCTCAACCAAAAGGAAAAATCCAAGAACCAATGCCAAGAGAAAAAACGCCAGAAAAATCCCGGCAGACATTGCTACAGCACCACGAATTCCATCACCGGGCACATAGGTGATGATCTTGATGGCCACGAACAACAGCGCGCCCAAAAAAAGAATTCCATAAGCCCAATGCATCCATGGACTCTTAAACAACGTCCTGAACGCTTGAAAGCCATACATGGCAAAGACTATATAAAGAACTCCCAATAGGATAAAACGAGACATGCAATTTTTTTTACAAAATTATCGCTAAACTTCTAAAAAATAGGGTTTTTGGATTTATTTAACGGCTTGAACAATACGACGAACAACTGCCTCATTTGTTACCGCCACCTCATCCTCAACTAAATGTTTGGAAGAATTCATGCTGATTTTCCCCTCAAGATCCACGGGGTTTCCAAAGGAAGTTCCCGAACAATGTATGGCGCTCAGCCCTATTGCTTTGAACATTGGCGCATTCTGTGGAGCTACTCCTCCCCCGGCCATGATGGTCATCGAGGTCTGTTGTTGCCATGCTTCAAGATGATTGATACCTTTTTCGGCCGATGTCTCTCCTCCCGAGGTCAAAACGGTATCCACGCCCATGGCTTCCAATTTAGCCAAAGCCACAAGCGGATCGGGTATCCATTCAAAGGCACGGTGAAACGTAAAATGTAGCGGTTTGGCCAAGTTTACCAGTTCTTGGGTCCGTTCCACATCCAAGGTACCATCTTTCAAAAGGACACCGGAGACTATCCCCTGTACTCCCGCTTTCTTGCATTGTACAATATCCGCCTTCATCACCTCAAACTCAGCATCGGAATAGGTAAAATGGGCACTTCGGGGACGGATGAGCACATGGATAGGTATCTGTAGATTTTGTTTGACCAGCTCAAGCAGACCGTGGGATGGGGTTACTCCGCCAACCCCTAGTTCCGAACAAAGTTCAATACGGTCCGCCCTTGCTTTTTGGGCATTCAATGCCGATTCCAACGAATTGGCACAAACTTCTACAAGCATATTCCTATCTTTAAAAGCTAAAAATAAACAACCCTTCAATGCAAAGACGAAAATTCCTTAAAAATTCAAGCCTTACCACTGCAGGATTGCTGTCAGTTCCCGTATTGGCCTCATGTAAAGACGAAAATAAGACCCCCGAAACCGTTCCTCCCATCCAAGCCGTAAAACCCATTGCGGTATGCACCTGGAACTTTGGCAATGCCACGGCCAAAGCCTGGGAAGTATTGAACAGCGGAGGCTCCGCTTTGGATGCCGTGGAGCAGGGTGTCATGATAGAAGAAGCCGATGTGACCAACGAAACGGTTGGAAAAGGAGGACGCCCCGATCGTGACGGCAATGTAACCTTGGATGCCTGTATCATGGACAAGGATGGCAATTGCGGTTCTGTGGTCTACCTCCAGAACATTGCACATCCCGTGTCCGTGGCCCGAAAAGTAATGGAAGAAACCCCCCATATTATTTTAGCGGGCAAGGGTGCCGAAAAGTTTGCCTACGAACAAGGTTTCAAAAAAGAGGATTTACTCACCGAAAGTACCCGAAAACAATATCAGGAATGGCTCAAAACTTCAAAGTACGAGACCACTATCAATATAGAAAATCACGATACCATTGGGATGTTGGCCATTGATGCCAACGGGGACATAGCCGGGGCCTGTACCACCAGTGGAATGGCCTACAAGGTGGCCGGTCGAGTGGGGGACTCCCCCATTATTGGTGCCGGATTGTATGTGGACAATGAAGTGGGTGGCGCCACGGCCACCGGGGTCGGTGAAGAGGTGATCCGTACCGTGGGCAGTTTTTTGATCGTGGAATTGATGCGACAAGGCATGAGCCCCCAAGAAGCCTGCGAGGTGGGTGTAAAACGCATCATGAAAAAAAATGAGGGCCGCAAGGATTTCCAGATCGGGTTCCTGGCCATCAACAAAAATGGGGAAACGGGAGGCTATTGCGTACATCCCGGGTTTACCTACCGCGAGTACAGTGAAAACGGCCACGAGAACAGGCAGGTGAGCAGTTTTTATTCCAAGACATAAGACCGCTGTGCTTTAGAAACAAGACCGCTGCGCTTTTAGATTCAAGATGTCTTGACTCTTGGCTCCAGTTTCTTGCTTCTATTAAACCGCAATTCGTACTTTTAAAAACTGCCTATTGCTAATTGATCATTGCATTATTGCTCATTGATAATTGCTTACTGAACATTGTTAATTGACCATTGAAAATAATATGTCCGAACAAAAACGACTTTTTCTACTTGACGCCTACGCCCTGATCTTTAGGGGTTATTACGCCCTCATCAAAAACCCGCGGATCAATTCCAAAGGAATGGACACCTCCGCCATCATGGGGTTTGTAAACTCCCTTTTTGATGTGATCAAACGTGAACAGCCCGATCATTTGGCCGTAGCTTTTGACAAGGGTGGCAGCGTGGAGCGCACCGAACTTTTTGAGGATTACAAGGCCAACCGGGACGAGACTCCGGACGCCATCCGCATTGCGGTGCCTTACATTCAGGATATCCTCAAGGCCATGAAGATTCCTATTGTGGAGTTGGAAGGATATGAGGCCGATGACCTTATCGGGACCATAGCCAAACAGGCCGAAAAAGAGAATTACAAGGTCTTTATGGTGACCCCGGACAAGGATTTTGGGCAATTGGTGAGCGAGAACATTTTTATGTACCGCCCAGCGCGAATGGGCAACGGCATAGAAATCTGGGGTATCCCCGAAGTGCAAAAACGCTTCGGCGTGAAACGTCCGGAACAGGTAATCGATTATCTGGGAATGATGGGTGATGCCAGTGACAATATTCCCGGACTGCCCGGTGTGGGCGACAAGACCGCCAAGAAGTTTTTGGAAGACTTTGATTCCTTGGAAGGATTGTTGGCCAACACGGATAAGCTCAAGGGCAAAATGAAAGAAAAAGTGGAGGAAAACGCCGAGCTCGGCCGTTTGTCACGCCAATTGGCCGAAATCAAAATTGATTGCGATGTGCAATTCCATGCCGAGGACTACGAAATGTGTCCGCCCGATTCCGAAAAAGTACAGGAAATCTTCGAGGAGCTTGAGTTCCGTAGGTTGAAGGAACAGTTCATCAAAATATTCTCCGGGGAAGTTGAGGCCAGCGCTCCCGTGACCAGCACCGAAACTGCCAAACAGGAGGCCAAAGTGGCCGGAAGTGGTCAATTTACCCTTTTTGGGGGCGATCCCGCCGAGGCAGCGGCCACCATCAAGGACCATAGCGGCCGAAAGACCGTTGCCGATGTGCCTCATTTTTATCAGACCGTGCAACATGGATTGGGCATGGAACTGTTCTTGGAAATGCTCCTGAAACAGCCCACCGTCTGTTTTGATACGGAGACCACCTCCATCAACCCCTTGGAGGCCGAACTGGTGGGGATTGCCTTTAGCTGGTCGCCCGGCAAGGGATTTTACGTCCCTTTTCCCGAAGGGAAAAACGATGCCATGCCCCTCATTGAAAAATTGCGTCCCTTCTTTGAATCGGAGAGCATTGAAAAGGTGGGGCAAAACCTCAAGTACGACATCAAAGTGATGCAGAATTATGGCGTGGAGGTCAAGGGCAAGTTGTTCGATACCATGCTGGCGCACTACCTCATCAACCCCGATATGCGGCACAACATGGACGTACTGGCAGAGACCTACCTCAACTACACGCCCGTTTCCATAACCGAGCTTATTGGCAAAAAGGGCAAGAACCAGCTCAGCATGCGACAGGTGCCTTTGGAAAAACAAACGGAATATGCCGTGGAGGATGCCGACATCACCTTTCAATTGGGACTTCACTTTGCCCCGGAACTGAAAGAGGCCCATACGGACAAACTGTTCGAAGACATTGAAGTGCCCCTGCTCCGCGTCTTGGCCGATATGGAACGGGAAGGCATCAATCTGGATGAGGACTACCTAAAAGACCTCTCCACTGCCCTCGAGACGGACATTGCAGAACTGGAAAAGAACATCTACGAGCAGGCCGGGGAGCAATTCAATATTGCCTCTCCCAAACAGTTGGGTGACATCCTTTTTGACAAGCTGAAACTGGTGGACAAACCCAAAAAGACCAAAACGGGACAGTACTCCACCGCGGAGGACGTGCTCTCCTATCTGGCCAAGGACCATGAGATCATCCAAAATGTGTTGGACTACCGCGGACTGGCCAAACTCAAAAGCACCTACGTGGACGCCCTGCCCAATGAAGTGCAAAAAGAAACGGGCCGCGTACACACGGACTATATGCAGACCGTGGCCGCCACAGGTCGATTGAGCAGCAACAACCCCAACCTGCAGAACATCCCCATCCGTACCGAACGGGGAAGGCAGGTGCGCAAGGCCTTTATCCCACGGGATGAAAACTACGTATTGCTCGCCGCGGATTACTCCCAGATAGAGTTACGCATCATTGCGGCCCTGAGCGAGGAGGACACCATGATCTCCGCCTTTAAGCATGGGGAGGATATCCACGCCTCCACGGCATCCAAGGTATTCAATGTGCCGATTGAGGAAGTGACCCGCGAACAGCGTAGCAACGCCAAAACGGTGAACTTTGGAATCATTTATGGGGTATCGGCCTTTGGGTTGAGCAACCAAACGGACCTGAGCCGTACCGAGGCCAAGGACCTCATAGACACCTATTACAAGACCTATCCCAAACTGCGCAACTACATCAGTGAGCAGATAGATTTTGCCCGTGACCACGGCTATGTGCAGACCATTTTGGGCCGAAGACGCTATTTAAAGGACATTAACGCCGGGAACCAGGTGGTGCGTGGCGCTGCGGAGCGAAACGCCGTGAACGCGCCCATTCAGGGGAGTGCGGCGGACATCATCAAGATTGCCATGATCAACATCCACAAAAAGCTTTCCGAAGGAAAGTACAAGACCAAGATGTTGTTGCAGGTGCACGATGAATTGGTGTTCGATTGCTACAAGCCCGAACTGGACGAGATGAAAAAACTCATCAAGGCCGAAATGGAAAACGCCTATAAACTCTCCGTGCCCTTGGATGTGGAAGTGGGTGTGGGCGAGAACTGGCTGGAGGCGCATTGATTTATAATAATTTGTATATTGGGTCTTAGTTGTCATTTATAACCTCATGGCAATCAGCTCCAAAAATTATTATTTTGCAATTATAAGCAATGGTAGAAAAAGCATTTATAACGGCTGATGTTTTAGTATGGGCTAGAGAGTCTGCAAAAATCTCTGTGGAAAATGCTGCCAAAAAATCTTCCGTATCGCCTGAAAGATACTTGACATGGGAAAAAGGAAATGATTTCCCTACCATAAGACAAGCAAAAATCTTAGCAAAGTATTTTAGAAGGCCATTTTCTCTTTTATTCCTACCAGAAGTTCCTAAAGATTTCCATCCTTTGGAAGATTATCGCAGAAATGATTCCCTAGAACTGGATACGGCATCCTTGTTCATTATTCGAGATATCCAAGAAAAACAGAGTTGGATCAGTGAGCTCTATGAGGAAATTGGAGAAGAAGTTCTGCCCTTTGTGGGCAAATACACAATGAACGATAACCCAGAAGTTATTGCGCAAAACATCTTGAACACTCTCAAGATCAATCCTGCCAACTATCAAAAAACACCTATAAACGAATGGATTGAGAAAGCAGAAATGGCAGGAATATTTGTTTCCCGTGCAGGTTATCTTCATTCAAAATTAACACTGAACAATGACTTAATACAAGGGTTTGCAATTGCAGACAAGTTTGCTCCTTTTGTTTTTGTCAACTCAAAAAATAATTGGAAGGCTCCTCAGCTTTTTACCTTAGTCCATGAATTAGCACATATATGGATAGCGAAATCAGGAATATCCAATGAGACTGATATGGATTTCACGGACAAACCAAAATCAAAATTCCATCCTGTGGAATTATTCTGCAATCAAGTTGCAGCCAGTGCTTTAATGCCTAGAGAAATTGTTCTGCATTTAGGCAAGGATACTTTCGAGTCTCAAAATAAAGTCTTCAAGCAGGCAAAAGAACTTGGTATCAGTTCTTTTGCTCTTTTGGTCAGAGCTTTGAACTTAAATCTAATCTCCAATACAGAATATCAAGAGTTAAAATTGGATGCCCAAAAGGAATTTGAAAAATTTTTAGAGAAGGAAAGAATCAAAAAAGAAAAACAAAAAGAAAGAAAAGGTGGGCCAGACACTTATTTACTTCGCTTAGCCAAGAACAGTAAATTATTCACAAGAATCGTTATGGACACTTTCAACAATGGCTCTTTGCAACCTTCAATTGCCAGCAACCTTCTGAACACACAAACAAACAAATTCTCAAAATTTGAAAAACTGCTTACGTGATGTTCGAAAACGAGAAAGCAGTATATTGTATAGATGCCAACATTCTTATTCAGGCATGGCAGAAATATTACTCTCCAGAAATTTGTCCATCCTATTGGGATGTACTTAACGAACTAGGACGAAGAGGTATAATTTTCATCCCCGAACTAGTTTATGAAGAAATCAAAAAAGGAGAAGACGATCTCTTTGAATGGCTCAAAAAGAGTGACATTCCAATCAAAAAAATTGATGGCCAGGTCACCCATTGCCTTAAACAAATTTATGAGTCAAACCCGAAACATAAATTCTTGGTATCCAGCAATGGAATTCACTCTTTAGCCGACCCTTGGGTAATTGCACACGCAATCAAAGAAAAAGCCATTGTGGTCACTAAGGAGACAAAGGACTTCTTTAAAAAGCAAACGAAGATCAAAATCCCTCACGTTTGCGAAAACATGAAGGTTGATTGGATTGACGATTTCGAGTTCATAAAGAAAATGAACATAAAATTTATTTGTCAATCTGGATAAAACACAAATCTTCCCCCAAACCCAAATCCTACAAAATGCTATCTTTAGAACATGGACATTAAACTCACCAAAGCCGAAAAGATCAAAATCCTCAACGCTTTCGATATTTATGGCATCATGCAGCGCATTCTGTTGCGTGAGGACAAGATAGACCAGGACCGCGAGCACTTTTGGGTGATCGGGCTGGCCAACAACAACCGCATCCTCTTTATAGAGCTGATCAGTCTGGGCACGGTGAACCGCGCCCTGGCCGAACCCATGGAGGTCTTTAGCCTGGCGCTCCAGAAAAGGGCCGTAAAGATCGTTCTGTGCCACAACCACCCATCGGGCGAGCTGGTGCCCACCGAGGTGGACAAGGACATTACCGACCGCCTTATACAAGTGGGCATTATTGTGAACACCGAGGTGCTGGACCACTTGATCATTACCACCGAGAGCTACGTGAGCTTTAAGAACATGGGGCTAATGGAAGAACTGGCCGAAAGCACCCAGTACGTGCCCAACTACGTGCTCAAGGAACGCTATAAAAAAGAGGCCGCAGCCATGGCCCAACGAAAACGGGAAATTGAGATAGCCCGGCAGATGAAGGCAAAGGGCATGGACGTGGAGACCATTTCCGAAATCACCGGCCTTACCGTGGAAGAAGTGAAAAAGTTGCGGGGGAAGCGGAAATAGTTAAAATTAAAGTCCCCAAAGAGACTTAAAACCAATAACATTGATCTAAAAACAATGGAAAGTGTCTTAAAATTTTTTCTTGGTGTTTTCTTGATAATAATCGCAATTATCTGGTTCAGATATGAAAGAAAACAATTCTTAAAGGAAAGGGAAAATAAAAGATATATTTCAGCCTCATTCACTTTAGAATTTTTAATTGGAGCTTTAGCTCTTTGTGGCATAGGCATTAGATTGATTTATGACTCATTCCAATAATAATACATCAATTTTATACCTTTTGTTGAACGCAAAAAGAGGCTGTAAGGTCATTTATGACTTAGGTTTTGGTCTCAACCAAAAACGTAATGGAAATAGAACGTTGGTAATACTGGACCAAAATCAGGAATCCATGACCCAATAATATCAATTCCTTGAAAAAAGATACCACCTCCATATCATTCCTATCCATATCCATAGCGTATACTATCGGATTGCTGTATTTTGCAGTTACAGAGACCATTAAAAACGGAGAGGTCGATGATTTTGGGGTCATCATATTTTGGTCCGCGATCTTTGAATTGGTTGCGTGGGCGGTTTTCTTGGTGTATCCCCTGAAAAAATTGAATCATAAAAGCGCCCTTTTCTCACCTCTGATCTTCCCTTTCCTGACCACCTTTTATTCGTTGGTGGTGTTCACTTTACTTATAGGTTGGGCCTTTTTTCCAAATCAATATTATAATGTTTTTGAGGTTGCTGCAGTAGTTGGATTCAGCTTCGGGTTGATTTATGTTATTCTTATAAAGAATGAACGATTTAGTGGATTTTTCAGCGGAAGGGTCCTCAACCGATTCTTTTTGCTTTATCCATTTATCTTTATCGTACTTTTTTTATGGGTTTTTCCAACGATAATGCCTTCTTGGGCATTTAGATTTATGCCGGACAAAACACGAAGTGAAATAATTGAACAAACCATACCCCAATTTAAAGTGGGTGATAAATTTGGAGCATTGCAAAGATCTTTGCCCGGTTATTTTGATTTTATTGAAAATGGTAACGGAAACCACTTTGCACAAGTAGGAGGTTTTTCTTTTGTCATTGAAGTAAAGAACAATAAAATAATACGACTAGAGCATTCCAAACAGGATAACCCTGACTTCACCATCTATGGAAACACAAAACATTGAACTTCTCTATTTTACGGGCAAAACCTGTGGGGTCTGCAAAGTGCTAAAACCAAAGTTGCTGGAAGCCGTTCAGGAAAATTTTCCCAAGGTGGCCATTCGTGTGGTGGATGTGGAGGAGGAAGTGGAGTTTACCGGGCAATCCATGGTCTTCACGCTGCCGGTCGTAATCCTCAAGGCAGACCACAAAGAAATGTACCGCTTTGCACGCAGTTTTTCAGTGTATGAAGTCTTACAAAAACTCAAGCGCCTGAGTGGGGAATAAGTTTTTTTGCCCTGAAAAAAACTACGCAGTCACACCCCTAAAATTTCCATCAACGGATTGAACAATGTATACCTTCGTTCCAAAATCCATCGAGTATAAAACGGGGCCACACAACCAAAGGAGAAACCCCAAGAAACCATACCTTTGCATGGTGCCAAAAAAACCTGTTGGAAACCGTATAAATGGTGTTAATGTCAGTATAGCATGAATTGGATCATCTTGATCGTTGCCGGATTGTTTGAAGTAGCTTTTGCATTCTGTTTGGGAAAGGCAAAAGAGACCACAGGAACCGATATGTATTTATGGTACGCAGGGTTTCTGATAGCACTTGCCATAAGCATGGGACTTCTTGTAAAAGCTACCCAGACCTTGCCCATAGGAACGGCCTACGCCGTTTGGACAGGGATTGGGGCCGTTGGTACGGTCTTGATCGGAATCTTGGTCTTCAAGGAGCCCACCACGTTTTTGCGACTTCTTTTCCTCACCACTTTGGTCATCTCCATCATTGGCCTTAAAATGGTGTCCCACTAAAGGGAATCACCTCATTTTCATGTCAATTCTGGGCGGCCATAAAGGGTTTGTACAGGTGTGGTTTCCATTATTTATTGGACCGCATTATTCCAAAAAACCGATCCAACAATTTTATACCTTCAACTAAAAATTCAAGAGTATAAAATGATTCATCCAGATACAGAATTAAAGTTTATAAGCAATGAGATCGGCTATGGCGTAGTGGCCACCAAGTTCATCTCCGCGGGCACCATCACATGGGTCTTGGACCGCTTGGACCGCGAGTTCACCCCTTTGGAACTCCAACAAATGGACCCCATCTACCAAAACATCTTGGATACCTACACCTTTCGCAACAACAAGGGCAATTACATCCTTTGTTGGGACAATGGGCGGTACGTGAACCACAGTTTCAACTCCAATTGCTTGACCACGGCCTACGATTTTGAAATCGCCATCCGTGACATACAGCCCGGGGAGCAACTGACGGACGATTATGGCTACCTTAACATTCCCCTGCCCTTTAGGGCAGCCGATGAGGGCACCCGCCGCAAGATCGTGTACCCGGACGACCTGCGGAAATACTACAAGGTCTGGGACAAAAAAATTGAAAAGGTGTTCGGCCACATCACCAAACGGCAACAACCCCTTCGCCCCTTGCTCCCCGAAGCACTGTGGGACAAAATTGAGGGCATTGTGGCCGGCAAGGAGGAACTGGAATCCATCCTTTCCAATTTTTACAACGGGGAAAACGCATAACCCTCCAAGGGTTTTGTACAATCCATCCCCAAAAAACAACAGTTGGGGTATTTACATTGCATAAACATGGTGGTGGGTTTTAGTTTTGAAGCATAAACTAAATCAACCAACATGGAACAGGCCATTACCATCTTGATCTACATCCATGCCTTTTTTGGCGGGGTGGGACTGCTCACCGGTATTGGGAGCATTATTGTAAAAAAGGGAAGCTCCCTGCACAAAAAGTTGGGCAGGGTGTTCTCCTATGCCATGATAACAAGTTCGTCCATGGCCATGTTCATTTCCCAAATGCCCAACCACAAAAACCTATTCCTGTTTCTTATTGGGCTGTTCACCATTTATATGGTGCTGGCCGGGAACAGGGCCCTCACCTTTAAGGACAGGACCAAGAAAAAGGCCGATTTTCGGGATAAATCCATTTCGGGCCTGATGTTGGCCGCATCTGTGGTTATGATCGTGATCGGAAGCATTGGGGTATTCCAACAACTGGACGGGGCCGTTCTCTATATTTTCTTTGGAGGGTTTGGCGCTTTTCTTTCGCTCAGTGATTTTTGGATGTTCCGAACCTTTTCCAAGAAGAAAAATGCTTGGCTCATCAGTCATTTAGGGCGAATGAATGGAGCTTTGATCGCATCCATAACGGCATTTCTGGTGGTGGGTACGGGCATACAATCGCTCATCGTCTGGATTGCTCCCACCGTGTTGGGCACCCTTTACACCACCTATTGGAACATAACGATCAGACGGCCCAAAGGCAAATCTGCGCAAGCGTAGGTCTTAGCAATCCCGATCATTAGTATCTTTAGGGCAGTTCATGAAAGAAGTGCTGCAACACATATTGCCCAAGGACAAAGTGGAACAACTGCTCGCCATAGGTCAGGTGAAAACCCTACAAAAGGGCGATTACTTTGTCCGGGCGGGGGAAATCCCCAAAGGCTTTGCCTTTGTAAAATCGGGACTGTTCAGATATGTGTACATCACCCCCAAGGGGAACGAGTTCACCAAGGGCATCATCATGGAGCATGATTTTATCAGCTCCTATTCGGCCATGACCTCCAATGCCCCCTCCCATTTTTTTATCGAGGCGATGGAGGATGCCGAGATATTGGTCATTCCCTACCCAAAATGGCTCGCTCTTTTTGAAACGGATGTGTTTTGGGTTAAATTTTTACTGAAATCCATTGAAAAAGGATTTTCCAAAAAAGAAAAAAGGGAACGGGACCTCTTGGTCTTGAATGCCGAAACCCGATATCTGGATTTTTTAGAGGAATATCCCAATATCGACAAAAGGATCAACCAGACCATTATTGCCTCCTATCTGGGCATACAGCCGGAAAGCCTCAGTCGAATCCGGAAAAATATGCAGACTTAACATACATCAATGCCGTGCCGGTTCCACCGATTTACTTTTGGTGCGTATCAACTGTAAATGCAAAAAACATGAAACTATCCGGCAACACCATTTTAATCACGGGCGGAAGTTCGGGCATTGGCCTTGAACTCAGCAAACGCCTGATCAACAACCAGAACAAGGTCATTATCTGTGGGCGTTCCCCACAAAAGTTGGAACGGGCCAAAGCGCAGCTTCCCCAACTGGAAACCATACAATGTGACCTCTCCCAAAAAGAGCAATGCAAAGCATTGGCCCTAGAAGTGATGGAGAAGTATCCCAAAATCAATGTACTCATCAACAATGCAGCCTTGGTCCATAAGGTTGATTTTTTAACCACGGACCACATTATGGAGATGGCTGAACAAGAAGTGGAAACAAATTTTTTGGCCCCGCTTCGCCTGATCCATTTTCTGTATCCGCAATTACAACAAAACGCAGATGCACACATCATCAATGTAACCACCGGCCTCATTTATACCCCACGCACCGATTACCCTTTTTACAATGCCACCAAAGCGGCCCTCCACTCCTTCACCCAAGTCTTCCGGAGCAAAACGAAAAAAGGCAAGGTACGGACCATTGAGGTCATGTTCCCTGCGGTGAACACCCCATGGCACAAGGGAAATCCGCCCAAGATTGCCATCTCCACGGAAAAAGCTGTTGATGGAATGCTGGCAGGGCTACAAAAAGGCCGTC
This sequence comes from Flagellimonas olearia, assembly GCF_004150225.1. Taxonomy (NCBI): domain Bacteria; kingdom Pseudomonadati; phylum Bacteroidota; class Flavobacteriia; order Flavobacteriales; family Flavobacteriaceae; genus Flagellimonas; species Flagellimonas olearia. The sequence goes on from NZ_ML142913.1 coordinate 101,214, forward strand.
CCGAGGTGAGGATTGCAGGGGTAAAACTGCTCTACAAAATTTCAAGGATTGCCCCAAAGTTCGCTTTCAACAAAATAAACGGACTGGCCGATGCTTGATTCCACATCCGCCCCAACCCCCAAAATCAAAAAAGGCACCCCGAGAGGTGCCTTTTCCATTTGCTCAAAACATGTTAGTTGCCAAAACTGTTGGCCAATCTTGGTTTGGGACTTTTGCTCCCTTTAAACAAATCCGACAGCGGTTTAAAGTGACGCTTCCACTGGTAGGGAGCAAAGTCAAACCATAATTTTGCTTCCGCCAATTCCTTTCCATCAATTTCAAAGCCATTTTCCACGGCAAAGTCCAAGCTGTCAAAAGAGTTGGCAGATTCTTCCACTCCATCCCTATAGATGAACTGGTTGCCCCATCCCGCCAAATAAAAGCGAAGGGCGGTATATTTTCCTTTGGGTAGGGCCAGCAGGCTCTTGGAGCGCAAGAAACATCCCGAAGGGATACCTTTAAGTACCACGGGGTTCTGTCCTGGGAAATCCACTACCTGGTGTTCTTTCCCATCCGCATCCACGGCTGCCAATTTTACAATGTTCAGGGTCATTTCAGAAACTTTGAGCGAGGTAGCGGCATTGTTTTTCATGATCAACTCCTTGCTTCCGTTCTGTGGTGCGTACCAATCGGCCATGATGCTGGGCGTAAAAGGTACTGTGCTCCATATTGTTGGATAAAATCTTGTCTTTTTCATAATCCTGTATATTAAAATTATACAAGGGCAAAGTTGCGGTGGATTTGAAATGCGTGCGTCCATAGAATTCACCAGTTTCTATGCTGTATTACCCATATGATGGATTTTAGGCTTATTTTAGGTTAAAATTTTGTAAACCATCCTTTCTTTGTGACCCAACAACCGCTCAAAACCTTATGAAAATCAACTACTTTTTCCTGCTTTTGGCCTTGGCTGCCGAAATCATCGGCACCATCGGTGGTTTTGGGTCTTCGGTCTTTTTTGTGCCCTTGGGCAATTTTTATTTTGATTTCTATTCGGTGTTGGGCATGACGGCCATTTTCCATCTGTCCAGCAACCTGAGCAAGATCTTTTTGTTCAAGAAAGGGTTGGACAAAAAACTGTTGCTGTACATTGGGGTTCCGTCCGTATTTTTTGTGATTGCCGGAGGATTTCTTTCAAAACTGGTGGATGGCTATGCCCTTACCGTGGTTCTGGGGGTTTTCTTGGTGGTCTTTAGCCTACTGTTCCTCATTAAAAGAGAGATCGTGGTGCTCCCCAACAAAAAAAATGCCGTAATCGGGGGAACACTTTCGGGCTTCTCCGCAGGGCTTTTGGGAACCGGTGGTGCCATACGGGGATTGACCATGGCCGCTTTCAATCTAGAAAAGCATGCGTTTATTGCCACTTCGGCCTTTATTGATTTTATGATTGATTTTTCCCGGACTTTTGTCTATTACAATAATGGCTATATTGGAAACCAAGAACTCACCTACCTGCCTTTTTTGTTTGCCATTGGATTGATTGGCACCTATTTGGGCAAAAGGATACTGGCCTACATCCCACAGGATAAATTTAGGAGCTTGAGCCTGCTGTTCATTCTCCTGATTGGTCTGGCAACCTTGATACAGGTGATGGTGGCGAAGTGATCTTAACTTTGCTCGTAGTTCTCCCCTATTTGGTCCAAGACCTTTAAAAAGGTCTCAAACTCGTTTGGCCCCAGATTTTTGACTGCCGATTTTCGTAAGACAAGTGCATGTGGCAATACTAAGTCAATGACCTCTTGGCCCTTTGGGGTAAACTCCAACTTATATCGCTTTTGGTCGCCATCAAAACGGGTCTTGGCAATCCAGCCCTTGCGTTCCAAGCCCCCAATGACCCGTGAAGTTGTGGCCCTGTTCCGGAAATTACTGCGGACAATATCCCGTTGGCTGGCTTCATCGCCCAACTCATAGATGCGGTGCAAGATTACCCATTGCTCAATGGTCATTTCCACCCCTAAACTCTCAAAAGCCCTTAAATAGGCATCCTGAATCTTGCGAAGGACCAAATCCAAATGCAATCCAATCCCCTGTATTTCATCTATGTGGTTAAGCATCTATTCTGTATTCCAACAAAAATAGGGATTCCCTTTTTATAGCTCCTGCCCTTCCCTTGGACAGGGCTCCCAATTTTAGCTTAAAAATTAACGAGGAAAACGTTTTCGTTCTTCAAAATTATTTATTTTTGTTGCATTGACAACAAAATTAATTGAGAACTCAAAATATTCATCATCATGGAAACATCAACACTTCACAAAACATCCGATCAAACAACGGACTTTATGCCCATCAATGGTACGGATTATATTGAGCTTTATGTGGGTAACTCCAAACAGGCCGCCCATTTCTATAAAACGGCTTTTGGTTTTCAATCCTTGGCCTATGCCGGTCTGGAAACCGGATTGAAAGATCGTGAAAGCTATGTGGTGGTACAGGATAAAATCCGATTGATCCTTACCTCCCCTTTAAAAAGTGGCACCAAGATCGGCGAGCACATAGACACGCATGGCGATGGGGTAAAAGTGGTGGCCCTTTGGGTTGATGACGCTACCTACGCCTACAACGCTGCCATGGAGCGTGGCGCCAAATCGTACATGGAGCCTAAAGTGGAAGAAGATGCCACCGGTAAGGTGGTACGCTCCGGCATATACACCTACGGGGAAACCGTTCATATTTTTGTAGAACGCAAAGATTACGATGGGGTATTCCTTCCTGGCTTCAAAAAGTGGGAAACCCCGGATTACAATCCCACTTCCACTGGCCTAAAATATGTTGATCATATGGTGGGCAATGTGGATTGGAACAAAATGAACCACTGGGTTGGTTTCTATGAAAACGTCTTGGGGTTCAAGAACATCCTTTCGTTTGACGACAAGGACATTTCCACCGAATATACCGCCTTGATGAGCAAGGTGATGAGCAACGGCAACGGCCGTATCAAGTTTCCCATCAACGAACCTGCCGAAGGGAAGAAAAAATCACAGGTAGAGGAGTACCTTGATTTTTATGAGGGGGAAGGGGTACAGCACATTGCCGTGGCCACGGATGATATCATCCAGACCGTTCGGGACCTTAGAAGCCGTGGGGTTGAATTCCTACGTGTGCCAGACACTTACTACGAGGCCGTGACTGACCGTGTGGGCAAAATAGATGAAGATATTGCTCCTTTGAAAGAGCTGGGTATTTTGGTGGACCGTGATGATGAGGGCTATTTGCTACAGATCTTCACCCGCCCCGTGGAACCCAGACCCACCATGTTCTTCGAAATCATTCAAAGAAAGGGCGCACAATCATTTGGAAAAGGTAACTTTAAGGCACTGTTCGAAGCCATTGAGCGCGAACAAGAGCTTCGGGGAACATTGCATTAATAGTTGTAAATTATAAATATTGAATTTTAAGTAGGGCAGTGTACCCACTATTCAACACTTAGCACTGATAACTTAAAACTTAAAAAATGCCTATCTATCATAAACTCGGGAAAATCCCACAAAAGCGGCACACCCAATTTGAGAAACCCAAGGGCGGGCTCTATTATGAGCAATTGTTCGGCACTATAGGTTTTGATGGGATGTCTTCCCTACTTTACCATATCCATCGCCCCACGCAGGTCAAGGAGATTGGCAAGGCCGTTGATGTACGTCCAAAGATTGCCGTGGACAAGAACATCACCAGCCGCAAGCTCATTGGTTTTGATGTAGCACCCAAGGACGATTTCTTGGAATCCCGGGAACCGCTTTTGGTCAACAATGATGTCCATATTGGACTGGCAGCTCCCAGAAAATCCCTTACGGAGTATTTCTATAAAAATGCCGATGCGGATGAGATGCTGTTCATTCACAAAGGTTCTGGGACCTTGAAGACCTTTTTGGGAAACATCCCTTTTGAATATGGGGACTACCTCATCATTCCCCGCGGAATGATTTATCAGATTGAGTTTGACACGGAGGACAATCGCATCCTCTATGCCGAATCCTTTCACCCCATGTATACCCCAAAGCGGTACCGGAATTGGTTCGGGCAGTTGTTGGAACATTCGCCTTTCTGCGAACGGGACTATAAATTGCCTCAAGATTTGGAGGCCCATGATGAGACCGGTGATTTTCTGATAAAGATCAAAAAGGAGGGCATGTTGCACCAATTGGTCTATGCCAGCCATCCTTTTGATGTTGTGGGTTGGGACGGGTACAATTATCCGTACGGTTTTTCCATTCATAATTTTGAACCCATTACGGGTCGGGTACACCAACCGCCCCCAGTACACCAGACTTTTGAGACCAGTGCCTTTGTGGTATGTTCCTTCTGTCCAAGGCTGTACGATTATCATCCAAAGGCCATTCCGGCACCCTACAACCACTCCAACATAGATTCTGATGAGGTATTGTACTACGTGGATGGTGATTTTATGAGTCGCACCGGAATCGGACCGGGATATATTTCACTGCATCCTGCCGGAATTCCACACGGACCACACCCTGGAACCTACGAAGCCAGTATTGGTAAAAAGGGCACCGAGGAACTCGCCGTGATGATAGACACCTTTAAACCCTTGAAGATAACCGAAAATGCGCTCAAGATTGACGATGGCAAGTATTACAAATCTTGGGTGGAGTAAAATTAAAGTACGGTCATTTCGAAATGAGTCCTGATGTCATTGGGACGATTGGGAATTCTGGAATTGAGATTTCTCACGTTCGTTCGAAATGACAACAATAAGAAAAAGAACATCAATGATCATAGATATCCCTGAAAATTCAGACTTTTCCATCCATAACATCCCTTTTGGGATTTTTTCCACCAAAGACCGAAGCCCACGGGCCGGGGTTGCCATAGGAGACCACATTTTGGACTTGGTCGCTGTGGGGGAATTGGATGTTTTCGATTTCAACGTGGCCGTTTTGGAGCGGGAAGACCTTAACGATTTTATTTCCTTGGGAAAAGAAATCACCTCAAGGGTCCGGAAAAAAATCCAATATTGGCTCAAGGACGATACTTCCCCATTGGCGGGAAAACCGGAGTTGTTCGTGAAACAATCCGAAGCACAAATGCACATGCCGGTCTGCGTTGGCGATTATACCGACTTTTACTCCAGTATTGAGCACGCCACCAATGTGGGCAAAATGTTCCGCGACCCCGAAAATGCCCTTCTGCCCAACTGGAAGCACATTCCTGTGGGCTATCATGGCCGGGCCAGTTCCATTGTGGTGAGCGGCCAACCCATTCACAGGCCCAAAGGGCAGACCTTACCGAAAGACTCGGACACTCCTGTTTTTGGACCCTCCCAACGACTGGACTTTGAACTGGAAATGGGGTTTGTAGTAGGTAAGAATACTGATTTAGGCGAGAGTGTATCCACCAAGGAGGCAGAAGACTACATTTTTGGACTGGTTTTGTTCAATGACTGGTCGGCACGGGATATCCAAAAATGGGAATATGTGCCGTTAGGGCCATTCTTGGCCAAAAACTTTGCCTCTTCCATTTCCCCTTGGATCGTTACTTTGGATGCTTTGGAACCGTTTCGATTAGCCGGTCCAGAACAAGAGCCCAAAGTGCTCCCTTATTTGGAGTATGAAGGAGAAAAAAACTACGACATCAACCTTGAAGTGGGCATCACCCCGGATGGAGGTGATGAAACCACTGTTTGCCATAGCAATTTCAAATACATGTATTGGAACATGGCCCAACAATTGGCACACCACACTGTGAATGGTTGCAACATTCATGTGGGCGATATGATGGCCTCCGGTACCATTTCCGGAAAAGATGAAAACTCCTATGGTTCTATGTTGGAGCTGGCCTGGATGGGTACCAAACCCGTAAAACTGAACGATGGTTCCGAGCGCAAGTTCATCAATGATGGGGATACCGTGACCCTTCGCGGTTATGCACAAAAAGAAGCCATACGGGTTGGTTTTGGAACCGTTTCCACTAAAGTATTGCCCGCAAAATGATCAAGACTGTAGACCCCAACCAAATTTCGCAACCTGAGCTCCACAGTATCATGCTCACTGCAGTGGCCCCAAGGCCCATTTGCTTTGCCAGTACCGTGGATAAGGAAGGCAATGTAAACCTGAGCCCGTTCAGTTTCTTCAATGTATTTAGTTCCAATCCGCCTGTGATGATATTTTCTCCCTCACGCAGCGGTAGGGACAATAGTTTAAAACACACCCACGAGAATGTCAAGGAAGTCCCCGAAGTGGTCATCAATATTGTCAACCATGATATGGTGGAACAGATGTCCTTGTCCAGTACCACCTATGACAAAGGGGTAAACGAGTTTGTAAAGGCCGGCTTCACCCAAGTACCCAGTGAAAAAGTAAAACCTCCCCGCGTGGGCGAAGCCCCTGTTTCGTTTGAATGTAGTGTGATGGAAGTCATTGAACTGGCCCAAACCCCTGGCGCAGGAAATCTGATTATGGCCAAGGTGGAACTCATCCATATCAACGAAGCCTATTTTACCAATGGTATTTTGGACACCGAAAAATTGGATTTGGTGGGCCGTATGGGAGGCAGTTGGTATATCAGGGCCTCGAAGGATGCCCTTTTTGAAATCCCCAAACCACTTCGAACCAAAGGTATGGGCGTAGATGCGCTGCCCAAGGGCATTCGGGAAAGTGAGGTACTGACGGGAAACAATTTGGGACGATTGGGGAATATGGAACAGCTACCTTCCAAAGAGGATGTGGTGGACATTATCCAAGACCCAGAAGTAAAAACATTGTCCAAGATTGAGTTGCACCGCTTGGCACAACGAATTTTGGAAGAAGGAAATGCCCAGAGGGCCATGTCCATTTTATTGTACGCAGAAACGTTATAGTTCATGAAAAACGGAATAGAATCCATTTTTAAGGCCCATTTGGTCCCCAAAGAAGTATATCAAGGAGGTAAGAACATCCCTCCTTCCGACAAAAAAATATATAAACTTTCCTCCAACGAAAACCCATTGGGAGCTTCGCCCAAAGCGGTCGAGGCCATAAAAAAAGCCGCTGATCGGATTGATTTATACCCCGACCAGACCGATATCCGTCTCAGACAGGCCCTTGCCCAAGATTTTGATGACAAACTGAACGAAAATCAATTTCTCTGCGGGAATGGTGGCTCCGAAATCATTGATATGATCCTAAGGGCTTTCATCAATGAAGGGGACGAGGTCATTTATTCCAATCCCTGCTTTTTGCCATACTCGGTCTTTTCAAGGTGGTATGGCGCCAAACTTATTGATATCCCCTTGCTCCAACCCAACTACACTTTGGATGTCGAGGGAATTCTCAATGCTATTTCAGAACGGACCAAGGTCATTTTCTTGACCAGTCCCAACAATCCCACAGGGACTTACATTCCAAAATCGGTGATGGATGATTTCATCTCCCGTGTCCCCAAAAATATTGTGGTGGTGTTTGATGAGGTGTATCGTCATTTTGCCGATGCCGAAGACTACGTGACCGCACTCCCTTATGTGTTGGACGGTCATAATGTGATAGGTCTGAACAGCTTTTCAAAAACCTATGGTTTGGCAGGCCAACGTGTAGGCTATTGCTATACCACTGCCACTATTGCCAATTACATCCGGTTGATCCACAAACCCTTTTTGTTGCCCCAGACCTCGTTGGAAGCAGCTCTGGGCGCTTTAAATGACCATGGTTTTATTGAAAAAACGGTCCAAACCGTACAGGAAGGCCGAAAGTTTTTAGCCAAAGCCTTTGATGAAATGGGAATTACCCATTGGCCCAGTCAAGCTAACTTTTTCATCATAGACCCCCCGCTTCCTGAAATGGAATTTACCGATAGGATGATGGATGAAGGCATCATGGTACGGCCGGTCTCCCAATTTGGGGCTCCGGGAAAGGTACGCATTACCATAGGTGATGCCGAAGCGAATGAAACTTTGGTGAATGCGATGCGGAAGATTATGAATAAATAGTGCTTCGGCCATCCTCAAGATTCAATATATTATGAGAACCTGAAACCAGTTCAGGTTGACGAAAGAATTAAATTCTTTGCTTTTCTCAGAATAATAGCTCTATGTGAAGAGTCGTCATGCTGAATTTATTTCAGCATCTCATCAGACCCTAATACCAGAACTTGATAGGATTCCGTATCAAGTACGGAATAACACTTCTCTTAAAGAACAAATCGATAGGTAGCCTTCAACAGGAAAATGTTCTGTGGTTTCTGTCCAAAAATGTTATCGTTCAAGCTGGGCAATAATCCGTTTGTGGGGTCTCCATCACGGGACACGTCTTGGGACCACACCAAGAACAACTCGGAGCCTGGGATGTATTCCCATCGGATCACCAAATTGGAACGGAACTGCACAAATGAAAAATCTGGATTGTCAAAGCTGAAATCTTCGGTGCCATCCAGATTTTCATCAACGGAGTAGACATCATCCACCAATATCACCTGATCTTGATCATAGGTCATAATCCTATCCTCAAACCTTTTGGCCGTGGCATCGGTCACATGTTTAAAGTTGGTATACCTGCCCCTGGAAATAAAAGGTTGCCCCCAATATTGAATGGTAAGGTTGGGGTTGATGGTATAGTTCAATCGGATGGACATGCTCAGTGTACGTTGGTCAATCTCGCCGTTCAGGTATCGTGGTGACCCGTTCACATCATCAAAATTATCAATGAACTGCAACTTGTCATGGTTGATACGCAACGAGGGAAAGGCCGAGACGCTCAAGGCATTAATCGGTTGGTAGGTTACCCCTCCTTCCATATAATAGGACTTGTACGAATTGTCCAGTGCCTTTTGTCCATTGTGGAAATAGAAAAACCGCATTTTCTTCCGGTTATCCGTCTCAATATTATTCCAAAAACTCACCCAAGGCGATAGCCGTAGTCTAGGACCTCCCCTCAAGGCAAAGTTGGAATATTCAAGAGGTGCATAATTCAATCCAATATTGCTGAACCAATTGCCTTTCCAGTTTTGCCAGCTGTTGGTATTGAATTGCAAATAATTGTGATTGCCCCCATAGTCCCAAGCTGTATAATGGTTGTAATTAATGCCCAATTGTCGAAACGTGTTGTCCGGTTTTAAGGTGCGGTAGCCTATCCAGGTGTAATGCCGAATATCATCGGACTGGCGCTGAAAGCCTATATCGTTGAGCTCGAGTTCCGGGGAACGCCAGGTTGCACCACTTTCAAATCTAAAATTACCCTTTCCAAGTTTTCCTATCTGAAGATTCCCGCCCGTACCGGTCAAGGAAGTCCGGGTGGAATCCAACTCCAAGTAATCGGCATCAACACGGTGAAACAGGTGGGTGATGGATTCTTGGGTATTCTTGATGGCAGCTTCACCCCCTTTTACATGGCTAAAGGTGATATTTCCTTCCAAATACCAATCCCTATTGTTCCATTGGTGCTTAAAATCAACTCCCCCCGTAAATGCCGATCTATGTAAAAAGTCAAGGGCTTGGGGCAATTCTTCCCGATGGGTAGCCGTGAAAATGCCTCCTATATATGAGTTCCGATCATTGAAGTCTTTCTGCAATCTTCCCACAAAATAATTGGTCATGGGCTCCACCATTTCCTTTCTACGATCACCGTTCACCCCCGAAATGGTGGCCCGTCTTTGGGCGGTGACACTTTCCAAAACCCCAATCGCCCAACCATTCTTGGTCTTACCACTAAACTTGGCCGCCCCTATGATCGGAGTATTGGCCGGTTGGTCCACAAACTCGCCATCTTCGGTGTCAGGGCTTCCCTGTGGACTTCTACCAATACGTCTTGAATAAAAAATATTGTCGGAACCAAAAGTGTTGCCAGCCTCGGATTGGGAAACATTAAAATCAAAAATGTTCTTGTTTTCCACAAAAAAGGGTCGCCTTTCCTGAAAGAAAATCTGAAATCCATCCAGTGCAATGGCGGAAGGGTCTGCTTCCACTTGTCCAAAATCTGGGTTGACGGTCAAATCCAAGGTAAGGTCATTGGTCACCCCAATCTTGGCATCCAGCCCTACGGTAATATTGCTATCACTGCCGTCTTCAAAGGGATTTCCTTCCTCTGCTTCAAAGGTTTCGGTCTTGGCAACTGTGTAGGGCTGTATTTCCACTTGCCTTTGGGGTTCAATGTTCTTAAGTCCATGTAGTTCCCCAAACTCACTGGTCCAACCAGCAACATCCCTGGGCAAGCGTTGCCACACGGAGCGCTCCTCATTCCTAAAATACCTTCGCATTACCTGAAATCCCCAGACCTGATCTTCGGAATGGCCAAACTTGATCTGACTGAGCGGTATCCGCATTTCGGCGGTCCATCCTTCGTCATCCGTTTGGGTCTTCACATACCAGATAGGATTCCAACTATCATCTTCATCAGCCCCATTGTTTGATCCAAAAACATCTCCTTTCACCCCTGCCGCCGTCACAATGAAACCAAAGGAGGTCCGCTTATCCAAATAACTATCTATAAAAACACCGATCCAATCCCCTTCAAAGCCATCCCTCCTGGACAAGCGCTTTACAATTTTATCGGGTTCGTCATCAAAACAACGAACTCCTATATATAAGGACTTGTCATCATAGAGTACTTTAAATGCGGTCTGTTGACCAGGGGGGGTGTTCTCATCTGGGCGTTGCTCTATAAAATTATCGCCCCACTGTACCAGATTCCATGAGGCATCATCCAAAACACCATCAATTATAGGCGCTCCTTCCATACCCAGTGCTTGGGTTCTATATCTCTTTTTAGGAACTACGGTAGTTGAATCTTGGGCTTGTAGAATTTGGACAAAGAAGATACATACAAGGAAAAGGCATGCTTGTTTCACTGGATTTATTTTTTGATTGATTAAGGTAAAGACCCACAAACAAAGCGCCAGTTACACTTTGGGTTGACTTTATATTTTTTTTAACAAAAGATGGTGCATTTAGCGGTTGTTTTGCCTCTTTCCGATAGAAAATGGAAAAAGCAAAAAAATATTCCCAATCAACCATTTGTAATTCAATCTAATAATTGTACATTTGCAGCCCGTTTATCGGGATAGGTTATTAAATCAATACTATTAGAGAAGTGGACACATTAAGTTATAAGACTATTTCCGCCAATAAATCTACCGTTGACAAGCAATGGTTATTGGTTGATGCTGAAGGACAGACATTGGGAAGATTGGCGTCAAAGGTAGCCAAATTGCTTAGGGGAAAATACAAGACCAACTTTACTCCCCATGTGGATTGTGGTGATAATGTCATTGTGATCAATGCCGAGAAAATCGTCATGACCGGCAATAAATTGGATGATAAAGTATATTTAAGATATACTGGATATCCTGGAGGACAGCGTTCTGCTTCCGCCAAAGAGGTATTGGAAAAGCATCCTGAGCGTATTATCGAAAATTCGGTAAAAGGAATGTTGCCCAAGAACAGACTTGGTGCCGACCTTTTCCGCAACCTTAAGGTATATGCCGGATCTGAGCATGGCCAAGAAGCACAAAAACCCAAAGCAATAAACTTAAACGACTACAAATAATGGAAGTGGTTCATAAGATTGGTAGAAGAAAGACTGCAGTAGCGAGAGTATATGTTTCTGAAGGAAAAGGAAACATCACCATCAATAAAAGAGATTTGAACGACTACTTCTCTACAGCTACATTGCAGTACAAAGTAAAACAACCTTTTGCTTTGACCGAAACTGAAGACACCTACGATGTAAAAGTAAACGTTTACGGTGGTGGAATCACTGGTCAAGCAGAGGCCGTTCGTTTGGCATTGTCCAGAGCCATGTGCGAAATCAACGAAGAAAACAGAACTGTTCTGAAACCAGAAGGACTCTTGACCAGAGACCCAAGAATGGTGGAAAGGAAGAAATTCGGTCAGAAGAAAGCCCGTAAGAAATTCCAGTTCTCCAAACGTTAATATTTCGGTGCAATTGCACCTATATATAAAGTTCATTGAAAACCCTGGAATCCATTTTTCAGGGTTAAATTTTTAACCAAGTTGTCGTTGTTCCAAAAGGAAAAAAATGGCTTTTTGGAATTTAGTTTAGCATCTAAATGGAGAGGGCGAACTTTTGTGACCACCTTTCTATTGCTACTACAACGGAACGTAAACTAAGTACAAAAAATGGCAAGTAAAATCGAAGTCAAAGACTTATTGGAAGCAGGTGTACACTTTGGACACCTTACCAGAAAGTGGAATCCCAACATGGCGCCCTACATCTACATGGAGCGTAACGGAATCCACGTCATCAACCTTTACAAAACAGTTGCAAAAATTGAAGAGGCCAACGAAGCCCTTAAGAAAATTGCAGCTTCTGGACGAAAAATCCTTTTCGTAGCCACAAAAAAACAAGCCAAGGACATTGTTGCGGACAAAGTATCCAAGGTAAACATGCCTTACATCACTGAAAGATGGCCCGGTGGTATGTTGACCAACTTTGTCACCATCCGTAAAGCTGTCAAGAAAATGGCTTCCATCGACCGCATGAAAAAGGACGGTACTTTCAACACCCTTTCCAAAAAAGAAAGATTGCAAGTAGACCGTTTGCGTGCCAAGTTGGAGAAAAACTTGGGTTCCATTGCAGACATGACCCGTTTGCCTGGTGCCATCTTCATCGTGGACACCATGCGTGAGCACATTGCGGTAAAGGAGGCCCAAAAATTGAACATCCCCATTTTTGCCATGGTGGATACCAATTCAGACCCAAGACCTATCGATTATGTAATCCCTGCCAACGATGATGCCGGGAAATCCATCGAAGCTATCTTGTCTCACGTAACCGATGCCGTAGCCGAAGGTTTGGCCGAGCGTAAGAACGACAAGCAAGACGACGAAGCCGAAGCTCCAAAAAAGGAGAAAAAAGCAGAATCCAAAAAAGAGGAAACTGCCGAAGCTCCAAAGAAAGAGAAAAAAGCTGCAGCCGTTGAAGCCGAAGATTTGACCAAAATTGAAGGTGTTGGACCTAAAGCTGCCGAAGCATTGGTAAACAGTGGTGTTGCCACTTATGCAGATTTGGCAAAGGCAGATCCCGAGAAAATCAAGGAGGTTTTGACTGAAGCTAGTTCCAACTTGGCCCATCTAGACCCAACCTCTTGGCCAAAACAGGCCAAAATGGCCGCTGATGGCAAGTGGGACGAACTAAAGGAATGGCAAGACAGCGTTAAAGGTGGGGTTGAATAATTCAAAACCTGATTTAACATTGAGCTAAAACGAAACACTTTTTTTGTGTTTTACTTTACATAAATTTTTAAAAAAGCAAAGAAAATGGCTAAGATTACCGCCGCAGAAGTAAATAAACTAAGACAGACCACCGGAGCTGGTATGATGGATTGTAAAAAAGCTTTGGTTGAAGCTGAAGGTGATTTTGAAAAAGCAATTGAAATCCTTAGAAAAAAAGGTCAGAAAGTTGCTGCCAACAGAGCCGACAGAGAGTCTTCTGAAGGTGCTGCCATCGCAAAAGTAAATGCCGATGCCACCGAAGGTGTTGTGATTTCATTGAACTGTGAGACCGACTTCGTTGCCAAAAACGAAAGTTTTGTCAAGCTTGCGACCGACTTGGCCGATTTGGCCTTGGGTTACGATAGCAAAGATGATTTCCTTGCCGCTTCTTTTGAAGGCATGACCGTTGCCGAAAAATTGACTGAGCAAACTGGTGTGATCGGTGAAAAAATCGAGATTGCAAGTTTCGAAAAATTGAGCGCTCCTTTCGTGGGATCATACATCCACGCAGGAAACAAAATCGCTACTTTGGTAGGACTTTCCGCCAATGTGGATGGTGCAGCGGAAGCCGCCAAGGACGTTGCCATGCAGGCAGCTGCCATGAACCCGGTTGCGCTTAACGAAGAAGGTGTTGACCAATCCGTTATCGACAAAGAAATCGAGATTGCAAAAGACCAATTGCGTCAAGAAGGAAAGCCTGAAGCCATGTTGGACAATATCGCCAAAGGTAAATTGAACCGTTTCTTCAAAGACAACACCTTGGTGAACCAAGATTTCATCAAAGACAGCAAGCAGAGTGTTGCCCAATATGTGAAATCGGTAAATGCTGATTTGCAGGTTACTGGATTTAAAAGGGTAGCCTTGGGTTAATACACCCAATACCATAATTGAAAAAACCGCTTCGTGAAGAAGCGGTTTTTTTGTTTATATCCTCTTTATTCCCCCTATTTTCTCTTTGTTCCCCATAAATTTTTTTGATTATTTTTGTCCGAACTTCAAGACACCCTCAATGCAATACAAAAGAATCCTCTTAAAGCTTAGCGGCGAAGCGCTCATGGGCGAACAACAATATGGTATCGATGCAAAACGTTTGGCCGAATATGCCGAAGACATCAAAGCCGTAGTGGAAAAGGGTGTTGAAGTGGCCATTGTGATTGGTGGAGGGAACATTTTTAGAGGACTTTCTGGAACCAGTCAGGGTATGGATCGTGTTCAAGGAGACCACATGGGCATGTTGGCCACCGTTATCAACGGATTGGCCCTACAAAGCGCCCTGGAGCATCAAGGTGTGGAGACCCGCTTGCAATCTGCCATAAAGATCAATGAAGTGGCCGAACCTTTCATTCGAAGAAGGGCAATCCGCCATTTGGAAAAAGGAAGAGTGGTCATTTTCGGAGGAGGTACAGGAAACCCTTACTTCACCACCGACTCTGCAGCAGTATTACGTGCCATTGAGATTGATGCCAATGTTATCCTTAAGGGTACCCGGGTAGATGGCATATACACCTCGGACCCCGAAAAAGACAAGAATGCCACCAAGTTCGACTCCCTTTCCTTCAAGGAAGTGCTCTCCAAAGGGCTAAAGGTAATGGATACCACCGCCTTTACACTGAGCCAGGAAAACGAACTTCCCATTGTGGTCTTTGATATGAACACAAGGGGCAACCTTATGAAAATAGTTTCCGGAGAAAATATTGGAACCGTGGTCAATATTTAAATTGGCATACGCTTTGATTTGAGACAATAAAACTTAAAAATTATGGACGAAGAAGTAAAATTTGTACTTGATAGCACTAAAGAAAGCATGGATGCAAGCATTTCCCATTTGGAAAAAGCCCTCGTAAAAATCCGTGCCGGAAAGGCAAGTCCAGTGATGCTTTCCACGGTAATGGTGGAATATTATGGTTCCAAAACCCCACTTTCACAAGTATCCAACATCAATACCCCAGATGCCAGGACCATTTCAGTACAACCTTGGGAAAAAAACCTTCTTGGAGAAATTGAAACGGCCATTATGAACGCCAATTTAGGGTTCAATCCTATGAACAATGGCGAAATGATCATCATCAATGTCCCCCCTTTGACCGAGGAAAGAAGGGTTCAACTTACCAAACAGGCCAAGAGTGAAGCCGAAGATGCCAAAGTAAGTATTCGAAGTGCCCGACAGGAGGCCAATAAAGAGCTTAAGGCCTTGGATATCTCTGAGGACTTGTTGAGCAATGCCGAGGTAGATGTGCAGGAACTGACCGATTCATACAGTAAAAAAGTAGATACCATTTTATCCGTTAAGGAAGCGGAAATCATGAAGGTGTAAAACCAAGGTATAGATTGCCTGCTTTCCTAGGAACACAGCTGATCATTTTCTACCTTTGCGCCCAACAAAACCCAAATGGTAGCAAAGCTCACTAAAGGATTTTGGCCTAAGGTCGCACGGATTATTCTTCGCAATAGGATTCTGATTCTTATCGCCATTGCTGGATTCACGGTCTTTTTGGGCCTTCAGTGGAAAAACATGCAGTTTTCCAACACGGAAGCCAACATTCTCCCAGACGACCATCCTGCCACCGTTCAGTACAATGCCTTCACCAAGATTTTTGGTGAAGAGGGCAATGCCATTGTATTGGCCATACGGGATACCGCTTTGTTCACACCCCAAAATTTTAACCGTTGGAACAAGCTCAGCAAGCAATTGGAGGCTTTCCCTGAGATTGATTTTGTGATTTCCACGGACAACCTCAAGGTCCTGGTCAAGGATAACGAGACACAGGCTTTTATCATGGAGCCCTTCCTTAAAAATCCTCCCGAGACCAAGCAGGAAATTGATTCCCTGACCCATCACCTGTTCAATGAACTGCCCTTTTATGACAATCTGGTCTACAATCCCAAAAGTGGCACCATACAGACCATTGCCTATTTGGACAAGGACATCATGAACACCGCGGTGCGTAATGAGTTTATCCTGAACGATCTTGGTGATTTGGTAAAAAGCTTTGAAGATGAGACCCAGTTGGATGTAAGGGTATCCGGCATGCCTTACATACGCACATGGAACACGAAATCCATCGTGGATGAAATCGGGATTTTTATCGTGGCCGCCCTTTTGGTCACTTCGGTTATCTTTTTCTTTTTCTTCCGTAGTTTCCGCGCCACATTCATTTCCATGTGTGTGGTGATCATTGGAGTGATGTGGGCCTTTGGCTTTTTGGGGCTCCTACGGTACGAGATTACCATCTTGACCGCACTGATTCCCCCACTTATCATTGTTATCGGAATCCCGAACTGCATCTTCTTGATCAATAAATACCAACAAGAGGTCAATAAGCACGGCAACCAGGCCTTATCCCTACAACGCGTCATTTCAAAAATTGGGAATGCCACTTTAATGACCAATATAACCACAGCATCAGGATTTGCCACCTTCATTATTTTGGACAGTGACCTCCTCAAGGAATTCGGTATTGTGGCCTCCATCAATATTATCGGGATTTTTATTCTTTCCCTTTTGATCATCCCCATCATTTACAGTTTTATGCCGCTTCCCAAAACCAAGCACTTAAAGCATCTCAACAAAAAATGGATGGACTTTTTTGTGAATTGGATGGAGCGTATGGTACGGCACCACAGAATAGCTGTTTATATCACAACAGTAGCGGTTTTGGTCTTGAGTATTATTGGCATTTACCAAATCAAGATTACCGGTAGCCGGATTGAAGACCTTCCAAAAAACACCCACTTTTATAAAGACATACAGTTTTTTGAACAGGAGTTCGATGGCATCATGCCTATGGAAATTGTTGTTGACACTGAACGCAAAAATGGAGTGATCAAACCCGCCACCCTAAAACGGATGGATGAATTGGGAGCGACCATTAACGAAATTCCTGAACTATCGAGACCCATTTCCGTGGTGGATCTGATCAAATATTCCAAACAGGCGTTTTATAACGGAATTCCAAAATATTATCAGCTGCCCACCTCCCAAGAGAACACCTTTATCATGGATGCCGCCCGGAAATCTTCGGGTAATGGCAATCTTTTGGAAAGCTTTGTGGACAGCACCGGACAAACGGCACGACTGACCACCTACATGCAGGATGTAAAGATTGACCGTATGGAAGAAATTGAGCGGGATGTTCAGCAGGCCATCAACAAGTTTTTCCCTTCCGAACGATACAAAGTTTTTATGACCGGAAAGGCGTTGCTATTTTTAAAAGGCACCAAATATCTGGTCAAAAATTTATTGCTCTCGTTGGCACTGGCCATCGGATTGATCTCACTCTTCATGGCCTATCTGTTCCGCTCGTTCCGGATGGTGATCATCTCTTTGGTCCCCAACCTGCTGCCCTTGGTCATAACTGCTGGGGTTATGGGGTATTTGGGTGTACCCATAAAGCCTTCAACCATTTTGGTGTTCAGTATTGCCTTTGGCATTTCGGTTGATGACACCATTCACTTTTTGGCCAAGTACCGCCAAGAATTGGCCGCACACAAATGGCACATCAAAAGATCGGTCTATGCGGCTTTGCGCGAAACCGGGGTAAGTATGTTCTACACTTCCATTGTATTGTTCTTTGGCTTTTCGGTGTTCATCATCTCCAGTTTTGGAGGCACCAAAGCTTTGGGGGGACTGGTATCGGCCACCTTGTTGTTCGCCATGCTTTCCAACCTGATCTTGTTGCCTTCCCTGCTTCTCTCTTTGGAAAGAAGCATTGCCAATAAGCAGGTCCTTAAAAAGCCTCAAATTGATATTCTACCCAAGGAAGAGGACGGCCCCAAGGACAAATAATCCACGGAACAGCTATAAATTAGGCCATTCCATTGCTTTCATTTTTTATCAAAAACCTATCTTTACCGCTTAAATTACGATAGCCTTACAATGAAGTCTTATTCCATAAAAGAATTGCTAGAAAAGCAACCCGTAGGAGAACCTGTTGAAGTAAATGGATGGGTAAAAACATTTAGGAGCAACCGATTTATTGCCTTGAACGATGGTTCAACCATACATAATCTGCAGTGCGTTGTCGATTTTGAAAATTTTGACGAAACCTTGCTCAAACAAATCAGCACTGGAGCAGCCTTAAAAATATCCGGCACCTTGGTGGAAAGCCAAGGAAAGGGACAAAGTGTGGAAATCCAGTCAACAGATGTCTTTGTCCATGGTACCGCCGACCCAGAGACCTACCCTATTCAACCCAAAAAGCACTCCTTGGAGTTCTTACGGGAAAAGGCCCATTTACGGGTACGCACCAATACCTTTTCTGCGGTTATGCGGGTGCGCTCTGCGCTATCATTTGCCATTCACAGCTATTTTCAGCAGAATGGTTTTTACTATATGCATGCCCCCATCATTACGGGTTCCGATGCGGAAGGAGCCGGGGAAATGTTCCGGGTCACCACGCTCGATGACAAGAATCCCCCTGTTGACGAGCAGGGCAAAGTGGATTATTCCGAAGATTTCTTCGGAAAAGAAACCAACTTGACCGTTTCAGGGCAGTTAGAGGCCGAAACCTATGCCATGGCCCTTGGAAAAGTATATACTTTTGGTCCAACCTTTAGAGCTGAGAATTCCAACACCTCCAGACACTTGGCCGAGTTTTGGATGATAGAGCCCGAAGTGGCCTTCAATGATTTGGATGCCAACATGGATTTGGCTGAAGATTTCATCAAGTGGATTATCCAATACGTATTGGATAACTGCGGTGATGATCTTGAGTTTTTGGAAAAACGCTTGTTGGATGAGGAGAAATCCAAACCCCAAGCCGAACGTTCGGAAATGAGCTTGACCGAGAAACTGAAGTTTGTGGTCGAGAACAACTTTAAAAGAGTTTCCTATACCGAAGCCATCGATATTTTGCGAAACAGCAAACCCAACAAGAAGAAGAAATTCCAATATCCCATTGATGCGTGGGGTGCCGACCTACAGAGTGAGCACGAACGCTTCTTGGTGGAAAAACATTTTAAATGCCCCGTAATCCTTTTTGATTACCCGGCCAACATCAAGGCGTTCTATATGCGTTTGAACGAAGATGGCAAAACTGTACGTGCCATGGACGTGCTTTTCCCTGGTATTGGGGAAATTGTGGGAGGTTCACAGCGAGAAGAACGTTTGGATGTACTTCAGGACAAAATCAAAGCGTTGAATATTGATGAAAAAGAGCTTTGGTGGTACTTGGACCTTAGACGTTTTGGCACGGCCACACACAGTGGTTTTGGACTTGGTTTTGAGCGAATGGTACAGTTTACCACAGGCATGGGCAACATCAGGGACGTGATTCCTTACCCTAGAACTCCACAGAACGCCGAGTTTTAAAAGGAATTCTTAAATTTATAAGTAGGAAGATTGTAAATCAATCCCCATGCTAAAACAACATCTACAGTTTAAGCTTTCCCAGAAACTGTCTCCACAGCAGATTCAGCTCATGAAGCTCATTCAATTGCCCACACAGGCATTTGAGCAGCGATTGAAGCAGGAACTGGAGGAGAATCCCGCCCTTGAGAGTGGAAAGGCGGAGAGCGATGTCATGGATGATGTTTATGAGGACACCTACGATGATTCATCGGACAATGAGACCATTTCCGCAGAGGATATCAATATTGATGATTATCTGAGCGATGATGAAATCCCGGATTACAGGACCCGCACGAACAACTACAGCGCAGACGATGAGGAAAAAAGCATTCCGTATGCGGCCGGCACTTCTTTCAACCAGCACCTGATCAACCAACTCAACACGGTTTATTTGGATGATGAGGAATGGGCGATTGCGGAGTTCTTGGTGGGCAGTGTGGATGAAAGCGGATATATTAGACGTCCCATTGCCGATATTATGGATGATTTGGCCTTTACGCAAAACATCTATGTGGATGAGAAAAAGATTCAATCTGTCCTCAAAGTGGTCCAGGAATTGGACCCCCCAGGGGTAGCTGCAAGATCATTGGACGAGTGCTTGATCATCCAGCTTAAGCGCAAGGAACAAAAACCCTCGGTTGAACTGGCCATCAACATCTTGGAAAAATCGTTTGATCAATTCACCAAAAAGCACTACGCCAAGCTCATCCAGAAGTACCACATCACTGAAGAGGAGCTCAAAGCTGCCATTTCCGAAATTGAAAGACTGAACCCCAAACCGGGTGGCTCCTATTCGGGCAACACCCGGATGATTGAACACATTGTCCCCGACTTTTCCATTCGGATCGTGGACGGGGAACTGGAACTTAGCCTAAACGGCAGAAATGCCCCTGAACTGCATGTTTCCAAAGAGTACAACAACATGCTCCAAGGGTATAAGGATTCCAAGGAAAAATCAAAATCACAGAAGGATACCGTGCTCTTCATCAAGCAAAAGTTGGATGCGGCCAAGTGGTTCATTGATGCCATTAAACAGCGACAGCAAACCCTATTTGTAACCATGAGCACCATCATGAACTATCAAAAAGAATATTTTTTGACCGGTGATGAACGAAAATTGCGCCCCATGATCTTAAAGGACATTGCAGACCAAATAGACATGGACGTTTCCACGGTTTCACGTGTGGCCAACAGTAAATATGTGGATACACCTTATGGGACCAAACTTATCAAGGACTACTTTTCCGAAGCCATGAAGAATGAGCAAGGAGAAGACGTATCCACCAAAGAAATCAAAAAAATATTGGAGACCGTTATTGGCGATGAGGAAAAGAAAAAGCCGTTAACGGATGATAAACTGGCAAAAATCCTTAAAGAGCGTGGCTACCCCATAGCTCGAAGAACCGTGGCCAAGTACAGGGAACAATTGGGCATCCCGGTGGCCAGGTTAAGAAAGGAAATCTAATGCGCCACTTCTTCAACATTGTCTCCTACCTTTTTCACCCACTGTTCATCCCTGTAGGAGGAACCATACTCTATTTTTTAGTAGCTCCTTACAGCACTTTGGAGATTCAAAGCGGGAACATCCTACCCATTTTTATCCTCACCGTAATCATCCCAATCATCTTTTTTCTGATCCTGAAAAATTTGGGAGTGATACATTCCATTTTTCTACCTACCCTTCAGGAACGCAAGTACCCGCTCTATATCAGCTGTGCTTTATTTTTGATGATATTGTACAAAGTCATCCCCAACAATTACGTGCATGAGCTATTCTACTTCTTTATAGGCTTGCTCACCGCCACGGCAACAGCCCTTATCCTCCTTTTCCTGAAGTTTAAGACCAGTATGCACCTTTTGGGCATGGGAAGTGTTTTAATGTTCATGATCGGGCTTAGCATCCATTTTGAAGTGAACATTACCTTGGCCATTAGTATTTTCACCCTATGTACGGGATTGGTGGCCACTTCACGACTGTATCTACAGGCCCACAACAAAGCCGAATTACTGATAGGATTCCTTGTAGGAGTCTGCTCCCAACTGATCATTTTAAAGTATTGGCTATAGAATGTAGAAGATCAAACCAATACGAAGCACTCTTGTATCTATTCTTTCCCCAGACGGTAGTTGAGCGGTTTCTTCCAGTAAGGGACTTAGACCATAGTAGGCATGGATATTCCAGGTGTTGTATCCAAAGTTGAGCATTAGCCCATATTGGAAAGGCTGGATATCGTCATTGGAAAAACTGGTTGAACCACCTTCCATGACCAATTTGGACCTCCCTGAAAACACATACCCCAGTTTAACGCCGGCATATATACGCCAGAACTTATATTCTTCAACCGTCGAGGTCCTCCATCTCAATTCCAAGGGAAACTCAACGGCATGGGTTTCCAGTTTGCTGCGGTTAAAATCGCCTTGGTCCATGACCTCATAAGAAATTATGTTGTTTGTCTTGGTAGCCACAATGTTGCTGTAGTAGGAGTTTACCGCATACCCCACACCAATTCCCAAGCCTACATTCCTTCTATAATTAAGCGGGATATCTTTGATAAAGCCGGCCTGAAGGTTATAGGAAAGGTTACGCTGCACGGTATTTTCCGGTCTATTGAACAGGAGATTGTACCCCAACCCGATATAAAATTGATCTTCCAGATAGCGCCTATTTACATCCACAATGGAATCCTGTACTTCTTGTGATTGTGCCACAAAAAAGGAAAACGACAATAGGGTCAAAACTACATACTGCTTCATTACAATGCTCTCCAAAATAAAAAACAACCCAAATTACACATTTGGATTGTTTTTAACTCTACTCTTTTCCCCAAAGTTTTCCCTATAATGGATTTCCTTGGAAGACGGTATAGTTTACCTTAAGCAGGTTGACTTTACGGAGCTCCTCTTTTATATCTGACACCACCCCGACATTTACATCCTTATCTATTTTAAGGGAAACGGTGACCAGGTTTCGGATGGCATCGGGCTTTTGTGCAAGTTCCTGTAAAACATAGGGACCCACTTCACTCATATGGGCAATTTTATTGTTCAACTGGATTCTTGGTTCTGACCCCAATACTTTTGCCAAATCTTGATTGGGCCTTCCAACATATATTTCAATAACCCTATCCTTTTTCTCTAGCTTTTTTACTTGGTTCGCTTGGGGCAAGTTATTGTCCACCAACAGCGTTTCGGACTTAATTGTGGTGACCGTCATAAAAAAGAACAATAAAATAAAAACAATGTCCGGTAAAGCTGCCGTTGATATGGCAGGCTGTGCTTTTTTCTTATTTCTAATGCTTCTCATAATGTCTTAGTTTAGTTGGGATATGGTTTCTGCCTCCGAAAGTTTCATTGGGAACATCTCCCGAATCGTTTCAATCTCCCGTTGTAGGGCCATCTTCTTCACATCGGACATCTCATCGGAATAATACGATTCCTCCATATCCACATAGTTCTTCCCATAAAGTCTTTGGGATTCCCTGTTCCTCAATTCATTGTAGGCTGCCGTTAATGCATCCTGTACGCTTACATACATCCCATATGAAGCTTCACGGTCGCTATTGAAAGATATTACAGCCTTCACAGGGTTATCGGAAGCATCAGGGCTTTCAGCTCCCTTACAATACCCACAATGATTCTCCTTTCCTTTTGGAATGCCTCCATTATCCAAAAATGCCATTGCAGCCGTTTTAAGATCTTCCAATTCCATAATACCATCCTCCACGAAGAGCTCGTCATTTTTATTTAGGCTTACCCTAAATATATTACGTTCATTTACGGGAGGAGGAGGAATGGTTTCCTTGGGAGGTAGTTTTCGGTCCAGACCAACATCGGTCTGTATGGTTGCGGTTACCAAGAAAAAGATCAATAGCAGAAAAGCAATATCTGCCATTGACCCCGCATTTACTTCGGGATTCTCTCTGTTTCTGTTCATAACTTAAGGTTTAGCTGGGATTAATATTCCTTATTGGTTCTCAGGAACATACATCACAACAACTATTCCAAAACAGAGAAAGGGAAGTTCCCTACAAACAAAAAACGCCCCAAATCTTACAATTTGGAGCGTTTCCCACTAAATCTAAGTTATTGTTTACTGCAAGTTATTAAACGCATCCCCTTCATAGGTCGTATAATTGACCTTAAGGGCATTAACTTCTCTTAGTTGTTGTTTAATATCGGTGATAAGACCCATATTGGCGTTCTTATCAACCTTTAGAGCAGTAGTCAATACATTTTGAAGTTCCTGTGGTTTCTTGGCGCGTTCGGCCAAGATGTAAGATCCAACCTCGTCTACATTCGCAAACTTGTCATTCAATTGAATCCTTGGTTCAGTCCCAAAAACACTTTGGTATTCTTGGGTGGGCTTTCCAACGTAGATATAGATCACACGATCCTTTTTCTCCAACTTTTTGATTTCAGTTGCATTGGGAAGTGTATTCTCAACCAATAGGGAACTATCTTTCATGGTTGTTACCGTCATAAAAAAGAACAGCAACATAAAGACAATATCTGGAAGTGACGCGGTAGATACCGCTGGCAAATCCCCATCTTTCTTTTTTGTAAACTTAGCCATATTAAATTCTAGTTTTAATTGGTTGATGTTTCCGCTTCGGATAGTTTCTGTGGAAACATATCCTGAATACGTTTCACCTTATCCTTCAAATCGTCCCGCGTTGCAGTGGGAGTTTCTGGGTTAAGGTACTCAGATTCCATCTCTGTAAAGTCCCTGTTGAATAAACGTTGGGCCTCACGGTTACGCAAATCGTTATAGGCACCTACCAACTCGTTCTGTACGGTAATGTAGGTACTGTATTTGGTCTCCCTGTCATTCTTCAAAGAGATGATGGCTTTTGTTGGATTATCGGATGAAGCTGCATCCTTTCTTCCCTTGCAATAGCTACAGGAACCGTCTGCATTGTTCTCCAAGAATGCTGTTGCAGCCTTCCTCAAGTCCTTCAGGTTCATCAGCTCATCTTCCACCAACAGCTGTCCATTTTTATTGATATTAACCGTAAAAATGTTCTTCTGTCTAATGATTACGTCCGTTTCTGGCGGCTCTATGGGCGGCAACATACGATCCAAACCTGCATCTGTTTCAATGGTTGTGGTAACCAAGAAAAAGATCAGCAAGAGGAACGCAATATCCGCCATGGAACCGGCATTTACTTCCGGTGCTCCTTTTCTTCTAGGCATAATTCAGCTTTTTACTTGACGAACATTTTCTTCAACCCTGGCAACACCATAAGAAGTACGGCCACTACCGTTAGGATGAAGAAGACATTTAGTCCCATTCCAATATTCTTTACAGTACCCTCAGTAGTTTCTATACCTCTTGAAGACATAGCTTCAACTACAGCCATGTTGTTGGAGGAAAGTCCATAAGATACTGCTACTACTATAGCCAGTCCACCGATGGCGAACAGGGCTTTCTTAATACTTCCAGGAGTAGTAAGCAGTTTTTTCAATCCGAAAAATACCGCTGACACCACTGCAATGGCCAACAAGATGTACATGATGATGAACATGAAGTTCATGGCACCACTATTGATGGCACCTGGGTCATCAGCAGAAGGCAAAGAGAACCAAAGAACGGCCGCTACCAACCCGATGACAATGAGTGCTATTTTTATTACTTTATTCATGATTCTCGATAGTTTTTGGTTTCGTAATTATTTCTTGTGAGCTGCCAACATATCAATCAATGATATGGAGGAATCTTCCATGTCGTTTACGATACTATCGATTTTAGCAATGATATAGTTATAGAAAATCTGAAGGATGATCGCAACAATAAGACCAAATACCGTGGTCAACAATGCTACCTGGATATCACCGGCGATCAAAGATGCGCTCAAGTTACCCACAGCCGCGATTTTCTGGAAGGCCTGAATCATACCGATTACCGTACCCATGAACCCAAGCATAGGAGCAATAGCGATAAATAGAGACAACCAAGAAACGTTTTTCTCCAACTGTCCCATTTGAACCCCTCCATAAGCCACAACAGCTTTTTCTGCAGATTCCAAACCTTCTCCAGCTCTATCCAAACCTTGGTAGAAGATGGAAGCAACAGGACCTTTTGTATTTCTACATACTTCTTTGGCCGCTTCAACACCACCGGAAGCCAAGGCATCTTCAACTTGTTGCTTAAGCTTGGCAGAGTTTGTGGTAGCCAAATTCAAATAAATAATTCTTTCAATGGCAACAGCCAATCCCAATATCAAACAAAGCAATACGATACCCATGAAGGCAGGACCCCCTTGGATAAACTGTTCTTTCAATACTTGGGTGAAACCTTTGCTGGCTTCAGCAGCAGCTTCTTCTTGCAACATGGCAGCCGATGCAGTTGTTGTTCCCAAAACAAACATTCCGGCAGCAGCCAGAGTAAAGGATACTTTTTTCATTTTTCTCAAACTTAAATTTAGTTAGTTAATAATGTTAAAGATATAAAAATTTTATAATTGAAAAATTAAAATACCTAGCAGAGAGGAAGGGATTCGAACCCTCGATACACTTTTGGTGTATACACACTTTCCAGGCGTGCGCCTTCGACCACTCGGCCACCTCTCTATTTTCCCAATTGGGTCGACCAATAAACGAAAAAATAATCAGTTTTAGAAATTTGACACGTTAATTTTACAGCATTTCACCGCGTAGTGAGGTTTCAAAAATAGTTTTGAACAATTTGCCCGAAACACCAGTCCCCAATAGGTACATGGCCTTGGTTATGGCCGCCTCTGTTGTAATATCCTTTCCATTAACCAGTTGCATTTCCCGAAGCTTTTCGCTGGTCTCATAATGACCCATGGATACGCTGCCCCCAGAGCACTGAGTTACATTAATAACATGTAAACCCTTTTTTATGGCAATTCTTAATTCATCCAAAAACCATGCATCCATTGGAGCATTTCCGGCCCCATAGGTTTCCAAAACAAGCGCCTTAAGACCGGGAATGTTCAAGACCGATTGCAAGACTTCTTTGTTAAGTCCGGGAAATAGTTTCAAGATGGCCACATGATCATCCATGGTCTTATGGACCTGCAAGGCCTTATGTTTGGAAATTTTAGGCAATAGGTTGGCATAATGCACATTCAGGTGCACACCCGATTCCACCAAAGGTGGATGGTTCAAGGAAGCGAATGCCTCAAAATGTTCCGCGTTGATCTTGGTGGTCCTATTGGCACGGTACAGCTTGTATTCAAAATACAGTCCCACCTCCTGCACCACAGCCTTACCTTTCTCCCTAAGGGCCGCAATTTGGATGGAGGTGATCAGATTCTCCTTGGCATCTGTACGCAAATCCCCTATGGGCAATTGGGATCCTGTAAAAATCACGGGCTTGGCCAGGTTCTCCAACATAAAGCTCAAAGCCGATGCAGAATAACTCATGGTATCGCTGCCATGCAGCACCACAAAGCCATCATACATGGCATAATGCTCCTCTATCATGGAAGCTATCTGCGCCCAATACGTAGGGTTCATATTGGAAGAATCAATGGGCTTTTCAAAGGATATACCTGTTAACGTACAATCCAACTGGTTCAGTTCGGGAATGTTCTTGATCAGCTCCTCAAAATTGAAAGCTCTCAAGGCCCCGGTCTCATAATCCTTGACCATACCGATGGTACCCCCGGTATAGATCAGCAGAATATGGTTTTTTTCCTTCATGGGTTATATGCCAAATACGTTTTTGGAATTCTCCGTGGTAATCTCTGCAAGTTCCTTAATGGATTTTCCATATATGAGGGACAGCTTCTCCAGAACCTCAACAATATAAGCACTTTCATTCCGCTTTCCCCTAAAGGGAACCGGCGCTAAATAAGGCGAGTCGGTCTCCAAGACGATGTGCTCCAAATTAATTTGACCTAAAAACTGGTCGATTTTTCCATTCTTGAACGTGGCCACTCCCCCAATCCCCAATTTCATTCCATAGGAAATGGCTTGATGTGCTTGTTCCAAAGTTCCCGTAAAACAATGAAAAATCCCATATAGGTCATCCCCTTTTTCCTGTTCCAAAATCTCAAAAATCTCATCAAAAGCCTCCCGGCAATGGATCACAATGGGCAATTGGTGCTTTTTGGCCAAACGGATCTGATATACAAATGCCTCTTGCTGCTGTTTTAAAAATGTCTTGTCCCAATACAGGTCTATACCGATTTCCCCCACAGCATAAAACTTCCGCTTGGAGATCCATTCCTCCACATGGGCCAGCTCTTCCTTATAGTTTTCCTTGACATGGGTAGGATGCAATCCCATCATCAAAAATACATTTTTGGGGTAATCGGATTCCAAATCCAACATGGACTGGGTATAGGTTGAATCGATGGCAGGAATAAAAAAGCGTTCCACCCCGGCATCGAGGGCACGCCGCATCATTTCATCCCTATCCCCTTCAAAGGCCTCACTATATAAATGGGTATGGGTATCGGTTATGATCATATCGCAAAAATAGACTTATCTTAGATGCCCCAAAACTTTGTGCCTGAATAAAACGTTAGCATTCATTGATTGCGTTAAAGATCACATCATCCCATCAATACCATGGCGTCACTCAAAAAGTTTCTAAAAGCCAAAAGCTACACCAAGATACCCTTAACCCTCACCGAGACCAACCATTTTGAAATTGCCGCCAAAATCAATGGGGTCACCGGCAGATTCATTTTGGACACAGGCGCTTCAAACACCTGCGTAGGAATGGACAAAACAGCTTTTTTCAATATGGTGTCCGAAGCTTCGGATGTAAAAGCCGCCGGGGCGGGGGCTACCGAAATGGAAACCTTGGTCTCCACCAAAAATAAAATCAAGATAGGGGATTGGAAAAAAAGCCGACTCAAGATAGTCCTCTTTGACCTGGTCCATGTAAACAAGGCCCTTACCTCCCACAATGCACTGCCCGTAGACGGAATCATTGGGGCTGATATCCTTAAAAAGGGAAAAGCGGTAATTGATTATGATAAAAAAAGCCTCTACTTAAAAAAGTAAAGGCTGTTATTTTAAGACCTCTCGACTACACTCGAGGTGACAAATTTATAGCTCCAAAGCTTTCTTCACATCACCATCCATCAACAACTCTACCGGGCTTTCCAAAGCTTCCTTGACCGCCACCAAGAAACCAACGGATTCTTTTCCATCGATGATTCTATGGTCATACGACAGGGCCACATACATAATGGGCGCAATAACAATACCGCCATCCCTTACAATAGGGCGCTCCACAATGTTGTGCATTCCCAAGATTCCACTTTGTGGTGGGTTGATGATAGGCGTGGACAGCATGGAACCGAATACCCCGCCATTGGTAATGGTAAAGGTTCCGCCGGTCATTTCATCTACCGTAATCTCACCTTCCCTGGCACGGATGGCCAAACGTTTCACTTCGGCTTCCACACCTCTAAAGGTTAGGTTCTCCGCATTTCGGATTACAGGCACCATAAGACCTTTGGGTCCGGAAACAGCAATACTGATATCACAGAAATCATAGGTGATCATTTCCTTTCCATCGATCATGGAGTTTACGGCAGGATACATTTGCAACGCTCGGATCACCGCTTTGGTAAAGAAGGACATAAAGCCCAAACTTACACCATGCTTATCCTTGAATTCTTCTTTGTACTGCTTGCGCAATTCAAAGATGGGCGACATATCCACTTCATTGAAAGTGGTCAACATCGCAGTTTCATTTTTGGCGGACACCAAACGCTCGGCTACTTTTCTACGTAGCATGGACAGTTTGGAGCGGGTCTCTCCCCTACTTCCTCCTGTGGGCGTACCCATGGATGGAACCGCTTGCACAGCATCTTCCTTGGTAATGCGACCATCCCTTCCAGAACCGGAAACGGATGAAGGCTGAATACCCTTTTCATCCAAAATCTTTTTGGCTGCTGGCGAAGGCGTTCCTGAAGCATAGGTTTCCTTGGCAGGCTCTGCCTTTTTTGGCTCCGCTTTGGGCTCCTCTTTTTTAGGTTCTTCTTTCGCTCCTGCCTTTGGAGCACTCCCTTCGGGTTTTTCGGCGCTGGTATCGATAAGACACACCACTTCACCTACGGCCACGGCATCCCCAACTTCGGCCTTTAGGGTAATAATTCCACTTTCTTCCGCAGGAAGCTCCAATGTTGCCTTGTCCGAGTCAACCTCTGCAATGGCTTGATCCTTTTCCACATAATCTCCATCCTCGACCAACCATTCGGCTATCTCAACCTCTGTAATGGATTCCCCAGGAGAGGGAACTTTCATTTCTAATACCATGCTATACGCGTTTATACTTTATTATCGAATTAACATATTGTCCTTACTCTTATCAAAGACATACTCCAACACTTGGGCATGACGTCTTTGGGAACGCACCGCACTTCCCGCAGCGGGAGCTCCATAAAATCTACGTGAGGCCACCCTAAATTGTTTGGCTTCGTCAAAATGCATCAGCATGTGCCCCCAAGCCCCCATGTTCCTAGGTTCTTCCTGGGCCCAAACAATATCGTCCGCATTTTTATATTTCTTGATGACCTTCTGCATTTCAGCAGTTGGCAATGGGAACAACTGCTCCACACGCACCAAGGCCACATCGTCCCGTTTCAATTCTTCCCGCTTGTCCAAAAGATCGTAATAGAACTTTCCGGTACAGAACACCAATGTTTTTACTTTGGCTGCACTTGCTTCGCTATCATCGATCACCATTTGGAAACTTCCATTGGCCATTTCCTCTTTGGAGGAAACCACTTTAGGATGACGCAACAAACTCTTTGGCGTGAATACCACCAACGGTTTTCTGTAATCGGCTTTCATCTGCCTACGAAGCAGGTGGAACAAGTTGGCAGGGGTGGTGACATCCGCCACGTACATATTGTCCTTGGCACACAACTGAAGGTAGCGCTCCATACGTGCCGAAGAGTGCTCAGCTCCCTGTCCTTCATATCCATGGGGCAACAAAAGCACCAAACCGTTCTGCAACTTCCACTTATCCTCAGCTGAAGATAGGTATTGGTCTATAATGATCTGAGCCCCGTTACTGAAATCCCCAAATTGGGCCTCCCAAATGGCAAGGGTCTTGGGACTTGCCATGGCATACCCATAGTCAAAGCCCATTACCGCATATTCCGATAGCAGGGAATTATAGATATGGAACTTCCCATTTTGGTTGTCCCCAAGTTCGTTCAACAAAGTTACCTCTTCCTCATGCATCTCGGTTTTGATCACGGCATGACGGTGCGAAAAAGTACCCCGCTCCACATCTTGGCCGGACATGCGCACATCAAAGCCTTCCTCGATCAAAGATCCATAGGCCAAAAGCTCCCCCATGGCCCAATCCAACTGATTGTCCTCAAAGTACATCTTATGCCGTGCTTCGACCAATCGCTCCAGCTTTCTTAGGAATTTTTTTCCTTCGGGAAGCACGGTGATGCTTCGGGCAATCTCCGTCAATTTTTCCAAGTTGTACGAAGTATCCATGGTTTCCAACATGGTCTCCTCGGTCACTTGGCCAAACCCTTCCCATTCATCTTGCATGAAAGGGGTTATTCTTGTTTTCTCGATCTTTCTGGAATCCAAAAGATCTTCCTCCAAGTTCTTTTTATATTCTTCCTCGAGATTTTTAACGTAGTCTTTATCAATGATGCCCTCAGCAATCAATCTCTCCGCATAAATATCCCTTGGGTTCTGGTGCTTGGATATGGATTTATACAACAAAGGTTGGGTGAACTTTGGTTCATCCCCTTCATTATGCCCATATTTTCGATAGCCCAACAGATCCAAGAAAATATCGCGCTTGTATCGCATTCTATACTCCAATGCAAAAATAGAGGCATGGACCACAGCTTCGGCATCATCCGCATTGACGTGCAATACGGGGGATAGGGTAACCTTGCCCACATCGGTACAATAGGTTGAGGAACGGGCATCCAGATAATTGGTGGTAAACCCGATTTGGTTATTCACTACAATATGAATGGTCCCTCCGGTGGCATAGCCATCCAAACGGGCCATTTGTATAATTTCATATACCACGCCCTGAGCCGCAAAAGCTGCATCGCCATGCACCAAAATAGGCAACACTTCCGATACATTGTCAGTATGATCACGATCTTGCTTTGCACGGGTTATCCCCTCAACAATGGCGTTCACGGTTTCCAAATGCGAAGGGTTGGGAGCAATGTTCATGTTCACCATTTTCCCGGAATCGGTCTCCCGCTTGGAAGTCCATCCGAGGTGATATTTCACATCCCCATCAAAAATGGTCTCTTCGTAGTCCTTTCCGTCGAACTCACTGAAAATGTCCCTTGGGGATTTTCCGAAGATGTTGGTCAATACATTTAAACGACCACGGTGGGCCATTCCCATCACAAACTGTTTCACTCCACGGTCCGCAGCCTTTTCAATGATGACATCCAAAGCAGGAATCAAAGACTCACCACCTTCAAGGGAGAATCGTTTCTGTCCTACATACTTGGTATGCAAAAAGCTTTCAAAGGAAACCGCTTCATTCAACTTCCTGAGAATACTCTTCTTTTCTTCCGGACTGAAATTGGGATGGTTATCGTTTACGTTGAGCCAATCCTGAATCCACTGAATGCGTTCCGGGGTACGGATGTACATGTACTCCACCCCAATGGAATCGCAATAGATGCGCTCCAAATGGGCAATGATCTCCTTCAAAGAGGCAGACCCTATACCCAGAATTTTCCCGGCATCAAAAACAGTCCCCATATCCGCCTCGGACAAGCCAAAGTTGACAATGTCCAAAGTGGGCTCATATTTACGTCTTTCCCTGACCGGATTGGTCTTGGTAAAGAGGTGGCCCCGGGAACGGTAGCCATCAATCAAGCGGATGACCTGAAACTCCTTTTGGAGGGTCTCGGGCATTTCCACCTGTTTTCCATTGGCTAAGATTACCGTGCCGGTATTGCCTGAATCAATCCCCAAATCTTCCAAGGAACTTTCCATTCCGAAATCAAATCCTTGAAAAAAAGCCCTCCAACTGGGCTCCACACTATCGGGGTTCGTAAGATATTTATCGTACAGCTCCGCAAAAAATGAGGTGTGCGCTGCGTTTAAAAATGAATATTTGTCCATGGACAGCTAATAGCTAAAAACCTATCTAAAAATTTTATCAAAAATACAACAAATACAACAGTTGGCCTACAAAGTTGCATTTAATCAAAAAAAAGTTTTAGGTGTTATATTTATGCTTGTACCAAACTTTCTGCCATTCCCTTTTCAAAAGCAGGAACGATACTTCAGCGGACAGGTCAACCACATCAGAAAGGGGCATATTGCGAACCGCCTCCTCCGGAATATCCACCACATAAAGTAGATTGAGGTATTCCGAAAACTTTTCCACCATGAGCACATAGATTTTCTCATGCAGAAGGCTTTTCAGCTCGGAAGGTGCAATGTCCTTATGAATCTTCAATGATATGTTGGCCAAACCAAAATCCTTTTCCAGCTGCACCAAAAGGTTTTGGTACAGCTGCTCCTTTTGGGCCACTTCCAATAGTTCCAGACTGTTGTTAAAGTTGGACAGCATATGGTATGTACGTCCAATCCGTTAAAAAGGATTTACTCGGACTTGAATATTTTCCCTTCTTTCATCACAAAAACCACATTCCTCAACGTATTCACATCATCCTCAGGGTTCTCGTCCACGGCCACGATATCAGCCAAAAAACCGGCTTTAAGTTGCCCAAGATTATCTCCCATTCCCAAAAGTTCGGCATTGGTTATGGTCGCAGACTTGATCGCCTCTACCACGGGCATCCCGGCCTCTACCATATATACAAACTCCCTTGCATTCTCCCCATGTGGAAAAACGGCCGCATCGGTCCCAAAGGCAATAGGCACTCCTTTTTTATAGGCAAGCTGAAAGGTGGCCTGGATCTTTGGTCCTATCTCACTGGCTTTCTTGGCCACCACATCAGGGAAGTATCCAGGTTTTTTGGCATTCTCGGTCACTTCCTTTCCAGCGGTGATCGTAGGCACCAAAAACGTATTGTGTTTCACCATAAGGTCCATGGTTCCCTCACTCATCAGGGTACCATGTTCTATCGTTTTAATACCTCCCAAAATAGCCCTTCGCATCCCTTCATCACCATGGGCATGGGCCGCCGTAAGCATATTGTAGTCTTTGGCAGTCTCTGTTATCGCCTTTATCTCTTCAATGGTAAACTGCGGATTCTGTCCACTCTTGGCCACACTGAGCACACCTCCGGTAGCGGTGATCTTAATGACATCCGCCCCATCTTTATAGCGTTGTCTTACCGCCTTTTTACCGTCTTCTTCCGAATTCACCACACCTTCTTTGGGGCCGGGATCTCCCATCAAATCTTTTTTCATGCCATTGGTCGGGTCTGCATGGCCACCGGTTGTCCCTATGGCCTTACCGGCGGTAAAAATTCTAGGCCCTACAATAACTCCTTTGTTTATGGCATTTCGAAGTGCAATGTTGACTCCGCTTCCTCCCAAGTCACGAACTGTGGTAAATCCTGCCATCAAAGTGTTCTTGGCATATACGGTGGATTGAAAGGCCACATCGGCATCATTCAGGGTAAACCTTTGGATATAGGTATTGGGACTGGACTGCCCTTCAATGTGCACATGCATATCTATGAACCCAGGAAGCACGGTCTTGTCCTTCAAGTCCACGACCACATCTTGCGCGCCACCAGTCCTGTATCCATTTTCAATGGACTTGATTGAATTTCCTGAAACCACTATGGTTTTTTCTGAGAGCATTTTACCCGATTTCACATCCAATAGGCGACCACAATGGAGGTAGGTTTCCTGAGCCAGTGCCACAGCACCAAAAAGTAAGAGAGAAAGGAAGATAAGTTTTTTCATTTTCAAAAAGTTTAGTCAATTAGTTTGACTAATGTAAGCATCCCTTGCATGATAACCTAACAACGAAACCATTGGGCCTTAACCAAAAAAAGCCCGTCAAAAGACAGGCTTTATTATTGAGATAAAATTTTTCAACTTCTGATTTTACACTCCCAATCCCATGCGGATTTCATGGCTTCATCCAATGTTGACTTGGCTTTCCAGCCCAAAACCTCATTCGCTTTTTGGGTGTTTGCATAAGCCTGTACCACATCACCAGACCTTCTGTCCTCTATTTTATAATTCAAGGACTTCCCTGACACACGCTCAAAACTTTGAATCACTTCCAACACTGAACTTCCTTTTCCGGTACCCAGATTAAAGACCTCATAATTTTCTTGGTTATCGCCTTGAATCAATCGCTGCAGGGCAATGACATGGGCCTTGGCCAAATCCACCACATGAATATAATCCCGGATACAGGTTCCATCTTTTGTTGGGTAATCATCCCCAAACACGGACAGTTGCTCCCTTAGTCCAACACCCGTTTGGGTGATATAGGGCACCAAATTCTGCGGCACTCCAATAGGAAGTTCCCCTATTTGGGTAGACGGATGTGCTCCAATAGGGTTAAAATAACGGAGCGCTATAGCTTTCAAATTGGGGTTTACCCGACACGTGTCGGATATGACCTCTTCACCAACCTGTTTTGTGTTTCCATATGGTGACTCCGCCGATTTAACAGGAGCATCTTCCGTAATGGGCATCTCATCGGCTTCGCCGTATACGGTACAAGAGGAACTGAAAATAAAACTGGTGTTTTTCTTCTTGATCAATTCTTGAAGAATATACACCAAAACCCCAAGATTGTTCTCGTAATAGAGCAAGGGCTTTTCCATACTTTCCCCCACAGCTTTGGATGCCGCAAAGTGAATCACACCTGCAATATCATCATGTCTTTTGAAAAAATCTTGGACTTTGGACTTCTCCCGAAGATCCAGCTCCTCAAAAATGGGTTTCTTTCCCGTGATGGCCTTAATACCATCCAAAACATTTAGGGAAGAGTTGGAGAGGTTGTCTATCACCACCACTTCAAAACCTTCGTTCTGCAATTCAACAACAGTATGGGAACCTATGTATCCCAATCCTCCTGTTACCAGTATTTTCATGTTTAACGGTTTACGAAATCTATAACCAAATCGGTTATAAATTGGATTTGCTCATCATCCAGCTCGGTATGCATTGGAAGCGATATCACCTCATTCACCAATTGATTGGTGACTGGAAAATCGGCTTCATTGTACCGGGTATCCGCATACGCCTTCTGCTTATGCAAGGGAACTGGATAATACACTCCACATGGAACGTTGTTATCGTTTAAATGTTGCACCAATCCATCCCTTTTACCGTTCAAAATCTTCAAGGTGTATTGATGGAACACATGACAATCACATACATTTTGACCATCATCACATCCGCAGACAATCTTGGGAGCCACAATATGCTCTTGCCCCTGAAAGGCTTTGGAATACTTGGATGCGGCTTCCCAACGCCTCTTATTGTAAGTATCCAATTTTGGAAGTTTTGCCCTTAACACGGCCGCTTGGATGGAATCCAACCGTGAGTTTACCCCTACCACATCATGATAATACCTTGTGTACATCCCATGGTTTACCATGCCCCTTAAGGTATGGGCCAACTCATCATCATTGGTAAAGATGGCGCCACCATCGCCATAACAGCCCAAATTCTTTGATGGAAAGAAGGAAGTCGATGCCACATGACCTATAGTTCCCGCCTTTTGTTTTTTCCCATCCGCTGAAGTATAGGTAGCACCAATGGCCTGAGCGTTGTCCTCAATCACGTATAAATCATGCTTTTTGGCCAAATCCATTAAAGCATCCATGTTGGCACATTGGCCAAACAAATGCACTGGTACAATGGCCTTGGTCTTTGGGGTAATGGCCCTTTCCACGGCCTTGACATCAATATTGAAAGTATCGGGTTCCACATCCACCAAAACAGGTGTAAGATTCAAAAGGGCGATTACCTCAACGGTGGCCGCAAAGGTAAAATCGGCCGTGATTACTTCGTCTCCGGGCTGCAACCCCAATCCCATCATGCAAATTTGAAGTGCGTCCGTGCCATTGGCACATGGAATTACATGTTTTACCCCCAAGTATCCCTCCAGTTCCTTTTGAAAGGCATGCACGTGCGGACCGTTGATAAATGCCGAAGAATCCAAGATTTCGGCTATGGAATCGTTGACCTCATTCTTAATGCCTTGGTATTGGCCTTGGAGGTCGACCATCTGTATTTTTTTCATGCTGATAAGTTATGGTTCAAAATTAAGAAATAAAGATCCCATAATGTGCTATTCCCGAAAGAATGTATTTTAGCAAAATATGTTGTTCCTACGCTTTATCTATAACATCCTAACGCATCTTTCTTGGTTGGTCCTGAAGGGCATTGCATTGTTCCAACCCAAGATGAGACTATTTGTTTCGGGTCGAAAAAACACCTTTGACCAACTACGGTCCTCCATCACCCCCAATTCCAAATGCATCTGGATGCACGTAGCCTCGCTGGGCGAGTTTGAACAGGGATTGCCCATTTTGGAGCAATTGCGGCAGCAATATCCTAACCACAAACTTGTGCTTTCCTTTTTTTCCCCTTCCGGTTATGAGGTGAAAAAAAATACTTCTGCCGCCGATGTGGTGGTATACCTCCCCATGGACACCCGTTCCAATGCATCGCAATTTGTGGATCTGGTGAATCCGGTCATGGCCATTTTCATCAAGTATGAAATTTGGCCCAACTACTTGCACCAACTACGACAACGGAAGATTCCCACTTTGTTGGTTTCTGCCATATTCTCCAAGCGACAGGTTTTTTTTAAACCCTATGGCGGTTTTATGCGGAACAGCTTGCATAGTTTTTCCCATTTTTTTGTTCAGGATGACACCTCAAAAACCTTATTGCAGTCCATTGGTTTTGCCAATAGTACGGTGAGTGGCGACACCCGGTTTGACCGAGTATATGAAATTCTTAACCGGGATAACCATCTAGATTTTATGGAACAATTCAAAGGAAACCAACCTTGTTTGGTAGCGGGAAGTACTTGGCCGGAAGACGAGAAAATTTTGGTAGATTATATCAACTCTTCGGATAAAGGGGTGAAATTTGTGCTTGCTCCGCACAAAATAAAACCAGACCATATTGAGCAACTATTGGAGTCCATTTCCAAAAAAACCATCTGCTATTCCAACATTGACAACCAGAATCTTATGGATTTTGATGTGCTGATCATTGACACCATTGGGCTACTCACCAAAATTTACAGTTATGCCCAGATGGCCTATGTGGGAGGAGGCTTCGCCACGGGGCTACACAACACCTTGGAACCCGCAGTTTATGGTATACCCGTAGTCATTGGCCCCAACTACGAAGGTTTTAAAGAAGCCGAAGACCTTGTGGACTTGAAGGGAGTACTTCCAGTATCCTCATCAAGTGAACTCAAGACCACTTTGGACCGCTTCCTCGAAAATCCTGATGTTTTGGAAAATACAGGAAAAATCAACTCGACCTACATCACCCAAAACGTAGGGGCTACTCCATTGATTATGGAGCACATAGACCAAATACTTTAATTTTTTTGGTTAGTTTTAGCTAAAACTGACCCATATGGACAAACGCATTTTCAGAATCTCTTTGACCGCTGCTTTGGCCGGTTTTCTATTTGGATTTGACACTGTGGTCATTTCCGGGGCCAACCAACCCATAAAGGACCTATGGGGCACCAATTGGTTTTTGGGGGATTCCATTTTTACCTTCCATGGTATTTTTATCATGTCCATGGCGCTTTGGGGAACGGTTTTGGGCTCTCTTTTTGGGGGCATTCCGTGTGACCGATGGGGACGGAAAAAAACCTTGTTCTGGGTCGGAGCACTCTACTTTATCTCTGCGATTGGTTCCGCCTTGGCTCCTGAAGCTTATAGTTTTTCCTTCTTCAGGTTCATTGGCGGTGTTGGTGTGGGCATCTCATCGGTGGCGGCACCTGTGTACATTTCTGAAATATCGACCCCGGAAAACCGCGGAAGGCTTACCGCCCTTTATCAATTCAATATTGTCTTTGGGATCTTGATCGCGTTCGTCTCCAATTCTTTGATCGGGGCCATTTTCAACGAAGGGGTCGCTTGGCGATGGATGTTGGGCATTGAGGGACTTCCCGCACTGATATACACCCTTATGGTTCTTAAGATTCCCCATAGCCCCAGATGGCTTTTACTCAAAGACCATAAAGAGGCCATCGTTCTACGTTCTTTGACTTTATTGGGTATTGATCAAGATCAGGCCACTGTCCATCTTACCCAGATAAAGGTGTCCCTTCAGGAAACCACACAAAAACAAAAGGACAACCTTTTTTCGGGCAAATACAACCGACCGCTTATTCTAGCCTTTTTGATCGCTGCCTTCAATCAGCTTTCGGGAATCAATTTTGTACTGTACTACGCGCCGGAAATATTGGAACGTGCTGGATTGGCTTCGGGGGAATCGCTTTTCAGCTCCATATCCATCGGCATCATCAACCTTATTTTCACTTTCGTGGGAATCGCCCTGATAGACAAACTGGGACGCAAACAATTGCTATACATGGGTTCCATCGGCTATATCATTAGTCTTTCCATGGTGGCGTGGTGTTTTTATTCCGGTGCCAGCTCGGTGCTACTCCTCATTTTCATCCTTATTTTCATTGCATCGCATGCTGTTGGACAAGGGGCCGTGATATGGGTGTTCATTTCGGAGATATTCCCGAACAAGGTGCGCTCCTATGGCCAGTCATGGGGAACCGGAACCCACTGGGTGTTCGCTGCCCTTATCACCTTGATCACCCCAACGTTTCTAGATGCAGAAATCGGGATTTTCAAGGACAATCCTTGGCCCATTTTCATCTTCTTTGCCTTTATGATGGTCCTTCAATTGTTCTGGGTGATTTTTATGATGCCCGAGACCAAAGGAGCTAGTCTAGAGGAACTGGGAAAACTGCTCAGCGGAAAAAAGAACAGGACTTCTTAATTGGGATACGACACATACGAAAAACCATTCCGTTAATCGAATATAGATCCACAGAACGTGACAGTTACCTGAATAATTCCTTACCTTGATAGGAAATTACACTATTATGACTGATGAAGTTTCTTTTGGCAATAAACTCATGGTTGCTTTCTTGCGGTTCATGGTCTTTGTCCTGGTTATTATCCTGATCGCGATTCCCGTTTGTATTATCCTGGATATTTTAGGAGTGCTGGATGCCCTTGGATTGGGTTAATAAAAAATGATATCCTGCCTCTCCATCTCATCGGTGATCAGCTTGATGTAGGCATCAATGGTCTTTTCAACCTTTGGGGATTCGGTTACGTCTATATTACCCCTCCAAATCAGTTCCCTTTCCTTTCCAATACAAATGCAGTACAAGGAAGTTTCTAGATGGTATATGTTGAAGGAATCATAGGACTCAGGGTCATAGTAGATGTCTTGATGTTCCAGATAATCGGTACTGAACCGCATGAACATCCTATCAATATTGTTGATTCTTTCCTTTAGGGTACGCTTGCTATCGGCCTTTAGGATCTTGGTGAACAAGATGGCATCAAAATCTTTGTCCAACAATTGCTCCTCCACCTCGGACAGCTCTTCTTCCGACTTTTGGGATGTAGTGAACTCCACATCGAAAATATCAATGCTGCGCATGGCCTCTACCCCTTTATCCTCCAATTTCTTGACCAGTTTGCTCTCAAAGTCCATCCGTACATTTTCATCCTTGGCCATACCCACCACGAGCACTTTATAGGCATCAAAGATTACATGATCTGGATTTTTCCATGTACCCACCAGTTTCGCCGTGGAACAACCCGAGAGTAGTAAAAGACTTAAAGCAACAAATTGTAATTTCATGGGAAGTGGTTTAAGATCATGCACAGCAAAGATCTAATTTCCATTTAATGTGACACAAACTTACCCTGTCTTTTTTCCAATTGTCTTTGCAATTCTTCAATGGTCTCTGCCAATGATTTCTCAAAATCGTCTGTTTTGGCCTTGGCAAAAAGTCTAGGTCCGGGAGCACTCAGTTCTATTTCGCATATCTTTCCTTCTCCGGCCTTATCATTCTCTATTTTAAACAGCACATTGGCCTTGATCAACCAGTTGTACTTTTTCTCCAGCCCGTCCAACTTTTTCATTAATATTTCGGTCAATGATTCGCTGGTCTGCATTTTTAGATATTGAACTTGTACTTCCATGATTTTTGTTTTGATTTTCTCCAAAGCTATGGAGTGAAATTAGGAAATTAAATGACAAATGTCAGCTTGGTAGATCACGCCCATGAAAAGGGCTGACCGGTACTCTGTAGCACGGAAAACCAAAATTCGCCTTCCATGTCTATTTCCTTCCTTTTTTGGGTGACCTCTGAAATCGGCACATACACATACTTGTTATTCACCTTGCTACTCACAAATCGGGTCTTCCCGGCCATGGCCCCATGAACGGCATGGTAGGCCAACCTACTGCAATAGACACTATCGCTTGAATTGGCGGGCGCACTCCGAATGATGTAACTGGGATCTATGTATTTGATGGTAACGGAAGAACCTTTAAAATGTTCGCCTATTTTTTCCTTTAAAAACAGACCGATATCTTTATGCTTTACATTCCCGGATGCATCCTTGACCCCACTTTTCTCTTGGAACAAATGTTGCCCAGCACCTTCGGCCACAACAATGACCGCATGTCTTTTCAGTTCCAACCGCTGTTCCAAGGCTTTTAGAAATCCCTTTTCCCCTTCAAGGGAAAAATCCATCTCGGGAACCAGCACAAAATTCACCACGGGCATGGACAAGGCAGCAGAGGCCGCTATAAAACCACTGTCCCTTCCCATCAATTTCACAATTGAAATTCCATTGAAAGCCCCTGTGGCTTCGTTGTGGGCGTCCCGTAAAATAGGACTTGCCACATCAAATGCTGTTTCAAACCCGAAAGATTCATCAATAAGATCAATATCGTTGTCTATGGTCTTGGGAA
The DNA here is from genome assembly GCF_004150225.1 of Flagellimonas olearia. Classification (NCBI taxonomy): domain Bacteria; kingdom Pseudomonadati; phylum Bacteroidota; class Flavobacteriia; order Flavobacteriales; family Flavobacteriaceae; genus Flagellimonas; species Flagellimonas olearia. Next base: position 142,640 of record NZ_ML142913.1, read on the forward strand.
TCCCCACCACGCTGATCTTGGCATTCCGTTTTTTGATTTCCTGCCCAATGGCATCCACTCCTTTTAGGGTACCGTCTCCCCCAATGGCAAAAAGGATGTCGATGTTGTTAGCCTGCAAGGTATCCACCATTTTGGACACATCCTGACTTCCTCGGGACGACCCTAAAAAAGTGCCCCCAAACTGATGGATATCCTTTACTTTGTCTGGAGTGAGTTCCACAAAGCCGTGTCCCTTCTCCGGATTAAGGCCTTCATACCCATAGGGTATGCCCAAGATTTTCTTCACCCCATAAAAATAATGGAGCCCCATGACCACCCCACGGATCACATTATTGATCCCGGGGCACAAACCTCCACAGGTAACAATAGCCGCAGTGGTGTTTTGGGCATCGAAAAAAATATCCTGGCGCGGGCCCGCCTTTTCCAAACACAGGGGCGCTTCACCCGTTTTGAGACAATGATTATAGTACTCCATCGATTGGTCAAAGACCAATCGATCGGCATCGCTTACAAAATCAAAGATATTATCCCCTTTCACCGTACTTAATTTAAGAGGTGATTTATAGTGTGGCATTCCCAAACTTTCTATTTGGAATTTTCCCATAGGGTCCTTATTAATTTGAGGATTTACACAATACTATCAATCCAAAGCCAAAACGGGAATTTCGGAATGTAGGGTCAACAACTTGGTCAATCGGCCTTCCGAAGGGGTACTGTTTTGGGCATGGTTCCTAGGCAGGATGACCAAGAGATCGATTTTCTTTTCATTGATGTAGTTGAAGATACCTTCTTCCACATCCTGATTTTTATTGAACGTATGCTCTACATAAAAGTGCTCCAAATAGTACTCCAATGAGTTTTCTGTACTATCGGCCGTGGAGTGCTCCTCATAAATGGATTCTTTGTAGATGGTGAGCACGTGTACCCTTGAGTCAAAGGTACGCGCAATATCCAACAGGGTACCCAGAAGTTTTTTATTGTCAATCAACTCCCCTCCCATCACTAGAGCAATATCTTTAGGCTCTTTGATACTACAACCATAGGGGATTGAAATCACGGGGCAATCGGCATCCAAAACCAATCTTGAGGTATTGGTGATGGCCTCATCGGTGATCTTGTCTCCCATGGTGCCCATCATGATCAAGTCCGCATCGCTGGATTTTTGTGCCGACAAAATGGTACTGATCATCTTGCCCGTAGCGGTTTCAAATTCGGGTTCAATCTTCAACCTAACCTCCATAGCTTTGAGGACGTTTGAAAAATCTTCCTTGAGTTCATCTTCCTCGGAAAGACTTATGGGCATTGCACTTACGTACATGGCCAAAATGGTTATGGGACGTTCGGGTCCCACAAAATTGGCCACATATTCCAATGCATTCAATGAAGCTTCCGAAAAATCAAAAGGAATCAATATTTTATTTATGTTGCTCATACCAAAAAATTAAAATGTCTACTTACTCTTGTCCCAAAATTAGATGGGGCGCATGAGCTAAAATATGACAGAAGTCATATTTGTGGCTTTTGGCCCATAGTTTACCGCCTTAAATCAGAACCAAGGGGCGTTTTTGTATGCCTTCGTTTTTGAGGCCCTTTCCCTACTCTTGACCACCAAATGGTCTTCATTGAACTTTCTGGCCCTATACCCCAACAAATGGAAAAACGCTCGGGCCATAAACCGGGCCACCCGCTGATCCACGACAAGGATGTCCTTTTGATCGGACTTCCACTGCACCCCGGGCAACTTTGCCAACAGGTGATCTACCTTAAACCGTCTCAGTTCCCGTGAAATCTGCAACCATATTTTTGGAATTACCCTAATAAAGTAAAAGCCTTCACTGCCCTGATCCTGGTACAGAGGCATGAAAATCCGCTTTTGCCCCTTGGCCTTCACAATTTCACCGTTATACACGGCTATTGGTTCACCTTTGGGAATATGTTGAAAGTTAATGAATCCGGGGTACATTTTAAAATTATCCCCGGGAGCTATTTTATGCTCGTGATAGATTTCATAAAACCGCTGCGCCACGGTTCCACTCGTTTGTTTGATATGGTTGAACAAGTCGGTACGCTCCTTTTCCGAAGCTTGGACGGAGGAAGTCAAATACAGGGAAAACCGGATAAAGTCCGCATGGTTCCGGATGGCTTTTATATCATTGTGTTGACCGCTTTCAAATCCCAATGACACGTAGCCCAACTCATTGATGTAGCTCAACAAGGCACCTTCCAAATATTCCTCAATCCCCAAAATAATGGGCAACGGATAGTTTGCGGCATAGTTACGGTTCAACAAGCTATCGTTCAAGACCATGAAAGGGGTTGTATCGCTGGAGGTGGTATGTAGGTCCATAAAATAAAAAGGGGGCTTGCCCTCTTCAAGAATCCTGAAAAGTACTTTTCGAATTTCCAAGAGTTCTTTCTCCTCATCGGAGCATTCCGCCACATCGGAAAAACTGCCATCCATTCGCTCGGGAGTCCAGATACGGTTTAGGTCCTCCTTTTGGAAGCGGACATTCTTTCCAAGCGCCCCAAGGTTTCCTGCTATGGCGTATATTTCTCCGTTTACTTTGATTTTTTGGGCTTTTATTTCATCCAAAACCTCTTTCAAGGCAAATACCCCGGCAGGCTCATTGCCATGGATTCCCCCAAAGAATACCACTGTGGGACCACTCTCCATTCCCTTGATATGGTCCATGATTCGCTCCACCTCCAAGGTCTGGCCTAGAGCTTCGCTATACGCTATGGCCTTGCTCATAAATCTACTTTACTGATGATTCCTACCAAACTGTCCCCTACACAAACGGGTAAACAACCAATTTGATGGTCCTGCATTATCTTTTTAGCGGTCTTTATCTCTGTCTTCGGTGTCACGGTGATTACTTTTTTAATCATAATATCGGAAACCAGAGCCTCGGTTTTATCCAATGTGTTCATTTGGTCGATATGGCTCCAGGTCAACAATCCCACCAACTCACCCTTAATGTTCTCTACGGGCAGGTGGTGAATGTTGTTCCATTGCATTATGGAAAGGGCTAGATTGGCATAGTCATCCCCGTCTATTTTTAGGAGTCGGGTAGACATGATCTGGCCCACCCACTGAAACGACTCCCTTTTCCGTACAATTCCTTGTACCGGTTCCCATTGATGCACAGGAATATTATCTTGTTGCTTTTCAAATTGCGCTTTGGTCAATTGCACCAAGGCACTATCCAGCTTCATTTGCTTCCGCAGTCTTCTGAAGTTTTCTATTTGCCATTCTGCACCTGCAGGCCCATTTACCCGAGCCTCAATAATCCCCAAAAGCCTATTGATATCGTTGTCGTTTACTTTATGCTTTTTTAATCCTTCATGGGCAATGGGCAAAAGCTCATTCTTGATCAATTTCTTTAAGGTCATGTTCTTTCCCTGCCAAGAAAACTGGGCCTGCCTTCCATTTCGGGCGGCTATTATAAAATTCTGCCGTACCTCTTTAAAATCCATAACATTGGGCAAATCGTCATAGGTTTTGGGCCTACCTTCCATCAATCCGACCCAAAAGGCAAAATTGGCCATTTCATCTATCACCGAAGGCCCTGCCGGAATATACCTGTTCTCTATGCGAAGATGGGGCCTACCGTTGCCCACACCGTAACAAGGACGGTTCCAACGGTATACGGTTCCATTGAACAGGTTCAATGCCTCAAGCTTGGGTATTTTGCCTTCCTCCAAGAGTTGCAGTGCGCCTTTCACAATCGGTTTGGTGAGAATAATACGGTGCGTGGAAATATCCTCCTTAAAGATGTCCACCGCCGAGCCTGTTTGCCAATGTTCCCCAAACCCGACCCGGGCCACTTGCTCCTTCACGGCATGGGACCATTTTCGGGTATCCAAACTCTGCTGAAAAAGGGCGATACGGGTTTCTTTCCAAAGTTCCTTGCCCAACAGAAGGGGGGAATTACAGGATATCCCCAATACAGGGCCCGCAATGGCCTGTGCCCAATTGTAACTTTTGATGAAATCCTCAGGAGCTACCTGCAAATGCAATTGAAAACTGGTGTTGCAGGCTTCAAACAAAACGGAATCATGATGGATCGAGAGTTCATCCACTCCCCTGATCCTTACATTGAAATCATCGCCCCGCCACATCTTTAAGGTCTCATTGAGCTTATAGTACCTGGGGATAGGCGTCATATAATCCATTCCAAGCTCTTCCTTGCTGATGGTGGGAAGGATTCCCGTGAGCACAACTTTACTCTGATGTTCTTTAGATGCTGCCTTGGCCTTGTTCAAAAGTTGGCCCAACTGCTGTTCCACTTTCTGAAAGCAATCCTTTTCCAAAAGAAAAGGGTCAAGGTTTGCCTCTAGGTTATAGCTTGCCAACTCTGTGGTAAAATGTGGGTCATGTATGGCCTCAATGATTTCAAGTGATTTTGGGGAAGGCCTAAATTCATCATCCACCAAGCACATTTCCTGTTCCGCGCCGATGCGTACCACATCATCTTCCACCAAACCCCGCTCCAAGAGAATTTCCAAGGCCTTAACATCATCAATCAAATGCCGAACGAAGGCCTTTCGCTCTTCACTGTCAAATACACTTTTGTTGATATGCTCTCCCATTCTATTGAAAATTAGCTCTTTCCAGACCCCCTAAAACTACAAAGGCCATAACGCCCAAAATATGATGGTTGTCATGTTGGGATTTGGGGCAGACTGACATTTATCATGTTTTATCCCATGGAGCACTTCTAATTTTGACCTATAATCCAAAGGTATGCAGTTATGTGTGAATTAGTTCAGAAGTATAATGTCCCCGGCCCCAGATACACCAGTTACCCCACGGTACCGTATTGGGATTTGGAAAGTTTCTCGGGCAAAAAATGGAAATCAAGTGTATTGAAGGCTTTTCAGGAAAATCCTGAGGAAGGAATAAGCCTATACATACACCTTCCTTTTTGTGAAAGTCTGTGCACCTTCTGCGGATGCCATAAACGCATCACCAAAAGACATGAGGTGGAACTGCCCTATATCAAATCGGTTTTAAAGGAATGGCAGTTGTATGTTGAACTTCTTGGAACCAAACCGACCATAAAAGAGTTGCATTTGGGTGGAGGCACGCCCACATTTTTTTCACCCGAACATTTGACCCAGTTGGTCAAAGGCATTCTTTTACAGGCCAAAAAAGCAGAAGATGCCCAATTTAGTTTTGAGGGACATCCCAATAATACCACAAAAGCACATCTACAGGCCCTTTTTGATGTAGGGTTCAGAAGGGTCTGCTACGGTGTGCAGGATTACAACTTAACCGTGCAAAGGGCCATCAACAGGATGCAGCCTTTTGAAAATGTGAAGAACGTGACCGAGTGGGCCCGGGAAATTGGGTATACCTCCGTAGGCCACGATATCATCTATGGCCTACCCTTTCAGGACTGTGCCCATGTGGAAGAGACCATTATAAAAACCAAGGCCCTACAACCGGATAGGATTGCCTTTTACAGCTATGCCCACGTGCCTTGGCTAAAGGGCAATGGACAGCGCGGCTATAAAGAGGCAGACCTGCCTTCATCTGTGGAGAAAAAAGCACAATACGAAATGGGCAAAAGAATGCTCACGGAGTTTGGATACAAAGATGTGGGAATGGATCACTTTGCCCTCGCAACGGACAATTTATACACTGCCCTTACCAATGGCACCCTACATAGGAACTTTATGGGCTACACCCCTTCCAAGACCAAATTAATGATCGGTCTGGGAGTCTCCAGCATTAGTGATAGCTGGTACGGATTTGCCCAAAATGTAAAAAGTGTTGAGGAGTACCAACATTTGGTATCCCACGGACTTATCCCTATTTTTAAGGGACATATCCTGAACCAGGAAGACGAGATTGTGAGACAGCATATCCTTAACCTCATGTGCCAGTTTGAGACCTCTTGGTCCAAGGAGGAAGAAGAGGTGGTCGATTTCCAAAAAATCATTGGCAACCTTATGGAAATGGACGCTGATGGACTTATTGAAATTGGAAAGAACAACATCAAAGTAACCCCAAAGGGAAAACCCTTTATACGGAATATCAGCATGGCATTTGATGTAAAACTACACCGAAAACAGCCAGATACCCGAGTATTTTCCATGACCGTTTAACCTAAAAAAAGAAAAAAATGAAAAGCATAATCGTACCCATTGATTTTTCAAAACAATCCGAACGGGCGCTCAAAGTAGCGGCCTCCCTTGCAAAGAAAAACGACGCAGAGCTAATGGTGCTGCATATGTTGGAACTATCCCCTGCCCTTATGACCGAATCGGGCTATATTTCCCAGGAACAGGTGGTCCATTTAATCAAAATAGGGGAGAAAAGGTTCGCCGAGTTCTTGGACAAACCCTATTTGAAGGGCGTTAAGGTTGTGCCCGTGATCAAACATTACAAAGTGTTCAGTGAGGTGAACGAGGTGGCCGAAAAGCACAATGCGGACCTCATCGTTATGGGATCGCACGGTACGGACGGATTGGAAGAAATCTTTATCGGCTCCAATACAGAGCGGGTTGTACGTACTGCAAATGTACCTGTTCTTGTCATCAAGGGCGAAGTAGAGGAGTTTAGCGCAGAGCGATTTGTCTTTGCCTGTGATTTTGCCGAGGAAAGTATTCCTGTGGTAAAAAAGGCCGCAGAAATGGCAAAATTGCTCAAATCCGAGCTGCTGTTGGTATATGTGAACACTCCAGGTGATGAGTTCCTGAGCACGGATGACGCGTATGCCAAAATCACCAAATTCCTTAAAGAAGCCAATTTGGGACTTCAGGTTGAAATCCACGATGACTATACCGTAGAAAAAGGAGTGCTCAACTATAGTGAAAAGGTCTGTGCCGATTTGGTGGGCATCCCAACCCATGGTAGAAGAGGGCTTTCCCATTTCTTTATGGGCAGTATTGGAGAGGATATCGCGAACCATTCCAAAGCTCCCGTCATGACCTTTAAAATCTAACGGATTACATTATATAATTCCATAAAAAAGGAGGCTGATATATTCAGCCTCCTTTTTTTTTATAGGTTTCAGGGTTATCCATTAAACCGTTCATACGCTGCCTTCTCCAATGCCTCCCTATGGTCTGGATGGGCAATGGAAATCAAGGCCTGCGCCCGTTGTTTCAAATTTTTGCCATAAAGGTTCACCACCCCATGTTCCGTGGCCACATAATGCACGTGGGCCCGTGTGGTGGTCACTCCAGCTCCCTGTTTCAAATAGGGAACAATCTTGGAAAGCCCTTTATTGGTGATAGAGGGCATGGCAAAAATAGGTTTCCCCCCATCCGAAAGTGAAGCCCCGCGAATAAAATCCATTTGTCCCCCAACCCCAGAAAACTGTCTGCTCCCAATGGTATCCGCACAAATCTGTCCGGTTATATCTATCTCAATGGCACTGTTGATCGCCGTTACTTTTGGATTTTTTCTAATCACGGCCGTGTCATTGGTATAGGCCGCCTCCTTAAAATGGCACAAGGGGTTGTCATCAATAAAATCATACAACTTCCTAGAACCCACGGCAAAACAGCTCACCACCTTCCCTTGTTTCACTTTTTTCTCCTCGCCGGTGACAACACCTTGCTCAATAAGAGGCAAAACCCCATCGGAGAACATTTCGGTATGGATTCCCAATCGCTTGTGATGGCCCAGTTTGGACAACACGGCATTGGGAATGTTCCCTATCCCCATCTGCAAGGTGGCTCCATCTTCAATCAAAGAGGCCACATGCCCACCAATTTGAAGCTCCAAGCCTGAAATCTCGGTTTGTTCATGCTCATGGATGGGTTGGTCCACCTCGATGGCCTGATCTATTTGACTGATATGGATAATGCCATCCCCATGCGTCCTGGGTACTCTTGGGTTGATCTGCGCCACCACTTTTTTGGCCATTTCAATGGCAGGGAGGGTCACATCCACCGAAACGCCCAAAGAACAATACCCATGCTTGTCCGGCGGGGAAACCTGAATAAAGGCCACATCCAAATCGATGATATTCCTTCGGAACAGCAAGTGGATCTCACTAAGAAAAATAGGAACATAATCCCCCTTAAAGCCATTGACAAAGTTGCGGACATTCCCTCCTACAAAAAGGCTGTTCAAGCAAAAGCTTTCATTGCAGGGGGCTTGGGTATAACGGGCCTCCCCTTCGGTATGGATAGACACTATCTCAACATCCTTAAGCTCTTCATATCTATCGCAAAGGGCATCGATAAGTACATTGGGGGTCATGGCCGCTCCTTGAAAAAACACTTTGTCCCCTGATTTCATGATCTGTACCGCTTCTTCTGCAGATGTTATCTTCATGTGATTGATTTATAGGTTGGACAATCCATGCCCAACCGGATTCCTATTCTTTGATGTCTATGGATTTAAGGTTGATGGCACTCTATGGTGGCCGAAGCCAAGTTGGTAGGCACAGGCTTGGGGGAAACATAGGGAATGCCCAACCCAAGTCCTCGAATGATAAAAAGAACCCCAATGATCACCACAAATACCGGAATCAGCTTTTGCACCCGGAACTTGAACGAATTCCCCATCCATGCTTTGGAAAAGACCACCAAACTCATCAACGGCACCGTACCCAGTCCGAACAAGACCATGTAGAGCCCACCTTGCAGCGGACTTCCCAATGCAATGGCACCCAATACGGCCATATAGACCAATCCACAAGGTAAAAAACCATTCAGAAATCCTATGGTCAGAAAAGCATCTGGGGTCTTCTTCTTGAGTTCCGCACCTAGTTTTGATTTTACCTTGCCCAATAGGGAATAGATAGGCCTTAAAAATTTATGCCCGTTGAGATACCTTCCGGGAATCAGCACCAACAAAATCATGATAGCGCCTATGGCGATAGATAATTTTTGCTGCATGCCAAACAGCGAAAGTCCCTTACCCAAAACCCCAAAGAGCATTCCAATGACCCCATAGGCCATAAGCCTTCCTGCATGGTAAATAGACAGCTGAGCCGCTTTCCTGGTGGTATTCTGCTGGTCCAAGGGCAACATAAAAGCTATGGGACCGCACATGCCCAAGCAGTGCAGACTTCCCAATAACCCCAATACCAAAGCAGATGACAGCATAGCTTAATACACCAGTTTTTGTTTATGGAAAAAGGTATTTCCCTCGTACTTCCAATTTACGGTAATGTCCCATCGACCGCCCACCAAGCTGTTGTCAGGTATGAGCAAATGTGTTTTGGACAAACTTATGGGAAAGTCAGTATCCAAACGCTTGTTGGACGGTCTGTACAAGGACACTTTTCCTGTTATTTTTTGGGGGTCGAACTGCTCCGGAAAGAAAATCATAACCCCTTCGGGTGATTTTTCCACCCGGAGAACGGCATCCATTTCCTGGGCTGTTTTGGAGGCATCGATATCTTGCTGATAGCTAAGCTCTTTTTTGTAGTATTCCTCCGTGACTAGATCATGGTTGGACCTATCATCGGTACTCATCCGAAACACAAAGTATAGGATGAAGGTGATAAACCCTATAAAAGCCAATACTATTCCCGTTCCCCAATTTATCTTCATCTTTTTATCCTTTTAGGCTTACTATTCTATTAAAAAACCTCTAATTATAGCTTCGTGGGGCCAAAAACTGGGTGGTGGTGGTCTCAATGACCTCATCCCCACTATAGACCGCGATCTTCAGTTTATCTTTGTCCCCGGTCAATTCCGAAGCGTTGATCTCTATGAACAGAGTACCTTCGGTAAGTTCTTCTGCAGGTACCGTGAAGGTATCCTGTGAAACCATTTTGATGGTCCCTCTGTGCGACATCAATTTAAAGGATACATTCTCAATATCCTTAGTGGTCTTGTTCACCAACTTGTAGGTATAGACATTGCTGATCATGTTGTTTTCCTTGCGCTCATACAATTGTCCCGGTAAGCGAAGTATGTTCGCTTCCACCTCATTTCGCAGGAAGAGCATCCCGATCAATATTCCAATGAGCACGGCAAGGACGGCTGTATATCCTTTCATTCTGGGCGTGAACCTGAACTTGTTGTTGTTCACAATTTCATCCTCACTGGCATACCGAATCAAGCCTTTGGGCTTGTCTATGCTTTCCATGATATGATCGCACTCATCAATACAGGCCGTACAGTTGACACATTCCAGTTGCGTTCCATTACGGATGTCTATTCCCGTGGGGCACACATTAACGCATTGAAAACAGTCGATACAATCGCCATGGCCCAACACATCCCTATCCTCATTTTTACGGAATTTTTTGCGACCATTCTCGCCTTCCCCACGTTCATGGTCATAGGCCACAACAATGGATTTGTCATCCAACAATACGCCTTGGAGTCTTCCGTACGGACAGGCAATGATACAGACCTGTTCCCGGAACCACGCAAAAATAAAGTAGAACACTCCTGTGAAAATCAACAAGGGTACCATGGTGCTTAAATGGGCCATTGGACCTTCGGTGATATACTGAATCAATCTATCGCTACCAATCAAATAGGCCAAAAAGACGTTGGCTATCAAAAATGAGATGATGAAAAAGATGGTCCATTTCAACAACCGTTTTCTAATTTTATGGGCATTCCAGGGCGACTTGTCCAATCGCATCTGGGCTCCACGGTCACCATCAATCCAATACTCGATCCTCCGAAAGACCATTTCCAAAAAGATGGTCTGGGGGCACATCCATCCGCAAAAAATACGGCCATAGGCCACGGTAAAAAGTGCAATGAAGACCACTCCTATGATCATAGAGACCACCACCAGGTGAAAATCCTGGGGCCAAAATGGAAGTCCAAAGATATTGAAACGTCGTTCCAACACATTGAACATCAAAAATTGGTGTCCATTGATCTTGATAAAAGGGGCGGCCACCAAAAAGGCCAATAGCGCATAACTGACATACTTACGATAATCATAATAGCGTCCACTTGGTTTTTTTGGGAAAACCCATGCTCTTTTACCCTCTTCGGAAATGGTTCCTATGGAGTCCCTAAAATTCTCTTCCATCGCATTTTTTATTTGGTGAAAACCTATTGTTTTCTAGACCCTGTTCTTACTCCATTTCCACACTGGTGGAATCCAAAGCTTGCTCCGCAGGTTGGGTCTGTGCAGGTTCCGGGGCATCCGGATCTACCCAAACATCACCTTCGGGTGCTTTTGGATTGGCGGGAGTGGTTCCTCCCAAGCTTATCACATAACTGGCCACCTGGGCTATCTCTGCGGGCTTAAAGCTTTGCTTCCAAGCCACCATTCCCTTACCATCACGTCCTCCTTCTGAAATGGTATTGAACACATTTTTGATGCCCCCACCCAAAATCCAATGATCATCGGTAAGGTTGGGGCCAATTCCCCCACCACCATCGGCCATGTGACAGGCCACACAATTGGTGGTAAAAATCTTTTCCCCGGCTCCCAGATCGGATGCATCCGTCAACAATTCCACTGTACTGGCATCCACCAAATCCTTGGCATTCTTCTTATATTCTTCTATCTCAATTTTGGCAGCCGCCACTTCTTGGTCATACTCCTCGGCTTGGGTGTATTCCCCAACCACATGGAACCGCACCAGATAGATAACTCCAAAAATAATGGTGCCGTAGAACAGATATACCCACCAAGGCGGCAATACATTGTCCAACTCCCGGATACCATCATAGTTGTGGTCCATGATGATTTCCCCTTCGCGCTCCATGGATTTGGTCCTGGTTAAACGTTGATACAGGTCTTTGGCCCATTTCCATTCCAATTTCTTGCTCTTGCTGGCGAGGTATTTTTCCTTACCTTCTTCACTAAGGGTCTGGAACATGATGTTCTCAATGGAACTCAGTATAAGTTCAATGGCAATAAGAATCATCAATACCAAAAGCAGGAAAAACTGCGTAATGGGATATTCAATGATGGCCGGTTTATCACCAGAGTCTATAAAGTACTCCATCAATCCGAAGATTAGAAAGAAGAGTACGGGTACGCGTATCCACCAGGGTGTTCTTGTGCTCATAATATTATAGTTTGTTGTGTTGATCGTTATGGTCCAATGGCAATTCTCCCATCTCCTTCACATGCTCTTTCGAAGCGGTAAACACCCACCAAAAGAGAAGTACAAAAAACACGAAGAAGATCATAAGGGAAATCATGGGGTAGTTGGCCACCCCTTCGATAGTTTCCATATGGTTCTTTACAAATTTCAACATGGTTATGTTAGATTATAGATACAAGAATCAAGACGTAAAACTTTAAAGTCATTTTAATTTTGGTCTTGCTTCTTGACTCTTGATTCATGATTTCTTTTTTACTCTTTATTTTCTGATAACAGTTATTCAGTTTCTTTAATCTTGATGTCCGTACCCAAACGTTGTAGGTAGGCTATGAGTGACACGATCTCACGATCTCTCATCTCCACAAAGTCCTCACCATTTTCCTGGGCATATTTCTTATCGGCCTCATAAGTCTTTACAAACTCAGGGTCGGCATACAAATTTTTCTCTATCTGCTCTGCTTGTTCTGCCATGGATTGTGGTGCATTGGCAATATCCTCATCTGTATAGGGCACTCCCAATTTGACCATGGCCTCCATTTTGGATTGGACCCCACTACGATCGTGTTCGTTCTTTACCAACCACTGGTAGGCGGGCATAATGGACCCTGCGGAAGTACTCTGCGGATCGTACATATGGTTCAAGTGCCAGTTGTCCGAATACTTTCCACCAACCCTCAACAAATCGGGCCCTGTACGTTTACTTCCCCAAAGGAAAGGGTGGTCGTATACAAATTCCCCGGCCTTGGCATATTCACCATAACGTTCCACCTCACTCCTGAACGGTCTTACCATTTGGGAGTGACAACCCACACAACCTTCCCGGATATAGAGGTCACGTCCCTCCAACTCCAAAGGTGTATATGGTTTTACACTGGTAATGGTGGGGATGTTCGATTTCACCAAAATGGTAGGCACAATCTGTACGATACCCCCGATCAAAATGGCAATGGTGGCCAAGATGGTCAATTGCACAGGCTTTCTTTCCAACCAGTTGTGGAAGGTCTCCCCAGCCACTCGTTTTTTGGACACACGCTCCAAAGCAGGTGCTTCGGCCAATTCGTCTTCTACCTTGCTGCCGGACCTGATGGTCTGTACCACATTGTACAGCAACACGAACATACCCAAAATGTACAAGCTTCCTCCAATGGCCCTCATCCAATACATGGGAATGATCTGGGTAACGGTCTCCAAGAAGTTACCGTATACCAAGGTCCCATCCGGATTGAAATCTTTCCACATCAAGGCTTGGGTAAATCCGGCCACATACATAGGTAGCGTATAGAGTACAATACCCAAGGTACCTATCCAAAAGTGGAAGTTGGCCAATCCTTTGGAGTATAAGGTGGTCTTGAACATTCTGGGAACCAACCAATAGATCATTCCAAAGGTCAAGAACCCGTTCCAAGCCAACGCCCCAACGTGTACGTGGGCAATGATCCAGTCGCTGAAGTGGGCAATGGCGTTTACATTTTTCAGGGAAAGCATGGGACCTTCAAAGGTTGCCATACCGTATCCTGTAATGGCCACTACCATAAATTTTAGGGTGGCATCACTTCGAACCTTATCCCAAACACCTCTTAAGGTCAACAGTCCGTTGATCATACCTCCCCAAGAGGGTGCTATCAACATTACGGAAAAGACCACACCAAGGTTCTGGGCCCAATCGGGCAATGCAGAATACAGCAAGTGGTGAGGCCCAGCCCAGATGTAAATGAATATCAACGACCAGAAGTGTACTATGGACAACCGATAGGAATAGATGGGTCTATTGGCCGCTTTGGGCACAAAGTAGTACATCAATCCCAAGAAGGGCGTGGTCAAGAAAAAGGCCACCGCGTTATGTCCGTACCACCACTGTACCAAGGCATCTTGCACCCCGGCATATACGGAGTAACTCTTCAATGCTGATACAGGCAGTTCCAAACTGTTGAAAATATGCAATACCGCAACCGTTACGAAGGTGGCCAAGTAGAACCAGATGGCCACATACAAGTGTCGTTGTCTACGTTTTAGGATGGTCCCTATCAGGTTCCAACCAAAAACCACCCAAACCACGGCAATGGCCAAGTCAATGGGCCATTCGAGCTCAGCATACTCCTTGGAGGTGGTATACCCCAACGGCAGCGTAATGGCCGCCGCCACAATGATCAGCTGCCAGCCCCAGAAATTGATGTTGCTCAGGGCATCACTGAACATCCTGGCCTTTAACAAACGCTGGGTGGAATAATAGACTCCAGCAAAAATGGCATTTCCCACAAAGGCAAAGATGACCGCATTGGTGTGCAACGGACGTAAGCGCCCAAAGCTCAACCACGAAATGCCATCCGTGACATTGGGAAATAAAAACATGAAGGCCAATAAAAGCCCCACGGCCATACCTACAACGCCCCAAAGCATGGTGGCGTACAAGAACTTTTGCACGATTTTGTTATCGTAGCGAAACTGTTGAATTTCCATATTTATTGGTTTGTACTTTCTGTTTGTTTGATTTGTTTTTTATTCTGATCGGGATTGTCCGTGTCCTTGCGAAGCTCATCATCAAAAAGCATCCGTACCGAAGGGGTATACACATCGTCATACTGTCCTTTCTTCACCGAAAACACAAAGGCGGCAAAAAAGCAAACAGCAACCGAGATGCTGATGGCCAATAAAACATAAATAACACTCATACCTTATCCTAATTTAGGCGTAAAACTACTATGGCGATGCTGCGCAAAAAATGACATATGTCAGCTTTCGTTTTATTTTAATCTTTTGCCCAAAATATTGGTGCAAACGGTTGTAAAAGCCACTATGCTGATGGAGCTCAACGGCATCAAAATGGCAGCTATCACAGGCTGTAATTGACCTGTTACGGCAAAATACAGTCCTACAATATTGTAGCACAAAGAGAGCATAAAACTCAATTTGATGACCTGTATGGATTTTTTGGACAGTTCCATAAAAATGGGCAGCTTGCCCAAACTTGAGGCATCCATAATGCCATCACAAGCGGGAGAGAACACGTTTACATTCTCCGATACGGCCACCCCAACATTGCTCTGGGCCAATGCCCCAGCATCATTCAATCCGTCCCCAACCATGAGTACCTGATGGGATTTCTGCATTTTACCAATGTATTCCAGTTTATCCTCAGGCTTCTGATTGAACAGCATTTGCGCTTGCGGTGGCAGTATCTTTTCCAATTGTTCCCGTTCACCGTCATTGTCCCCAGAAAGGATTCCCACTTCCCATTGAGGGGTCAACTCCGCAAAGATTTCCTTTACGCCATCCCGATAGGTGTTCTTGAACACAAATCGACCTTTCACATCCTCATCCGAACTCACATAGACCGCCGTATTCGCCAATTCTGCAGAGGCTTCCTTTCCCACATAGGTCGCCGACCCCACTTTTATGGAATGCTGATTGGCCCTTCCTTCAATACCCTTCCCGGTATGCTCCTGGAATTCATCCAGGGTCATGATGGCATTGGACTTGAGAATATCGTACAAAGAACGGCTCAACGGATGGTTCGAAGCCCTAAGTGTGGTCTTCAACAGGGCAGTCTCTTCCGTTGTCAATTCCACCCCTTCATACAAGATCGTTTCGCGTTTCGTGGTGGTCAACGTCCCCGTCTTGTCAAAAATGGCCATGTCTATTTGGGCCAATCGCTCAATAACATTGGTGTTCTTCAAGTAGAATCTGTGTTTTCCAAAAATGCGAAGCATATTCCCCAACGTAAAGGGAGCGGCCAACGCAATGGCACAGGGACAGGCTATGATCAACACCGCCGTAAACACATTGAGTGCCATGCTGGCATCATGGTACAACCAAAATGCCGTTGCCAAAAATGCGATGGTGAGCACGGCAATGGTAAAACGCTTGCCAATACGGTCCGTGAGGGTCTGGAACTGACTGGCCTTGTCCTTTGAGAAAACCGAGTTTCCCCACAACTGGGTCAGGTAGCTTTGCGATACGGACTTGAGCACCTCCACTTCCAAAACTCCAGATAGTTGTTTGCCCCCAGCGAAAAGTTTTTCCCCGGATTCCTTGAAAACCGCTTGGGATTCCCCCGTTACAAAACTATAGTCCACTTCGGCGGTTCCTTTGATCAAAATACAATCCACAGGAATGATTTCCTGACTGCGAATCAGAATCCGGTCGCCCTTCTTTATTTTGTATATCTGGATGTCCTCTTCCTTTCCATCGGCACCCAATCGGGTCACGGCAATGGGAAAGTAGGATTTGTAATCGCGTTCAAAAGATAGGTAGGCATAGGTCTTTTGCTGAAAGAATTTCCCAAGCAGCAAGAAGAACACCAGGCCCGTAAGACTATCAAAGAAGCCAGAACCCAAATCCAAGGCCACATCCATGGTACTTCGAAGAAAAAGCACCAAGATTCCCAAGGCAATGGGCACATCTATGTTCAGCAGTTTGGAGCGAAGACCTTTATAGGCGGAAACAAAATAATCCTGCGCCGCATAAAATACCACGGGCAGGGAGAAGGTGAACATCAACCAACGGAACACCCCTTTGTACTGATCCAACCAAAACTCCTCCACTTCAAAATATTCGGGAAAGGAAAGTAGCATTACGTTGCCAAAGGCAAATCCGGCAACCCCCAATTTGTAGATGAGTGACCTGTCCACCGTATTCTTTTTACCCTCCAGAGTCTCCAAGGATATATTGGGCTCGTACCCAATACTACCCAATAACATCACTAAGGCTTTTAAGGAAAAGTCTCCTGTTTTGTAGGTAACCCGGATGGTTTTCTTGGGAAAGTCGACCTGCGATACTGTAATCGCGGGATGCAACCGGTTCAAGTTTTCCAGCACCCATATGCAGGAACTACAGTGAATGGAAGGAATCATCAAACTGACCACTTGAACTCCCTCTTCATTGAATTCCACCAACTTGTCCACAATCTCCTGATTGTCCAGAAAATTGTATTTACCGCGCAACTCGTTGGGTGTAGTCCCAGCCTTGGCTTCTATCTCATAGAATGTGGACAGGCCATTGGACGAAAATATTTCATAGACGGTCTTACAACCGTTACAACAAAACTCCTTTTCGTCAAACTGCACCCCATTTTTTCCGCATTCATCCCCACAATGATAACAGGTTGTGTTTGCCATTTACATTTGCTTTACCTAGTGCAAATTTGTAATACTCTTCCTCTTAAAAATATGACATTTATCAGTAGTTGGTATAATTATAAGCCCTAAATTTGAGATGTCAGGTAAATAAACAGTAATTGGGTTATGGAAAGTAGATGTGAAAATTGTATTATACGACAATTCAATTCGTTGCGCGCGATGAGCAAGGAAGAATTGAAACAAGTTTCCGATTCCAAAACCACCAAAATCCTGAAAAAAGGCGAGTCCCTCTTTGAGGAGGGCGATAAGCTCAATGGGGTCTATTGTGTCCGTAACGGGGTTTCCAAACTCTCCAAACTCAGCGCCAATGGCAAAGACCAGATCGTAAAGTTGGCCTCAAAAGGCGAGGTCATGGGACAACGTTCCGTGATAGCGGAAGAAATCACAAATCTGTCGGCCGTTGCGGTCAGTGACATGGAGGTTTGCTTTATTCCGAAAGAGACCATTACCCATACGCTTCAAAAAAATCCAAATTTCACCTTGGAAGTGCTCCGACACATGGCCCATGATCTTAAAGAGGCTGATGATGTGATCGTAAACATCTCCCAAAAAACGGTAAAGCAACGGATTGCAGAAGCCATCCTCTACTTGAAGAACAATTTTGGTGAGGACAAAGATGGGTTCTTGGCCCTGACCCTTTCCCGTGAGGATATTTCCAACGTGGTGGGAACGGCCACCGAATCCGCTATCCGTATTATTTCCGAATTCAAGAAAAAAGGACTCATCCATACGTCTGGAAAGAAAATTGGTATCAAGGACGAAAAAAAACTCCAGGATATGGTCGAAGGATTTTAAGCTCCTCTTAAAACCTGACAATTATCATAGTATCACCGAGGCCGCGAATATAATTTTACCTCACATTAATCGCTGCCCAGATGCAAAAGATTCTCATACCTACGGATTTTTCAGAAAACGCATGGAACGCCATAGTGTATGCCATGCAGCTGTTCCGCAACAGACCGTGCACTTTTTATTTTTTGAACACCTACACCCCCGTGATTCCCAGCAGTCGCTTTATGGCGAAAATGGTGGATGGGGTACGAATTGAGGATGCCTTGAGGGATTCATCTGAAAGGGGGCTGAAAAAAACCGTGGAGCGCATCCAAAAGAAATTCAATAATCCCAATCATCAGTTCGAGACCATTTCCTCCTTCAATCTTTTAACTGAAGAGATAAAAGAGATCGTAGATGCGTTCAGTATCAATTTGGTGATTACAGGCACTAAGGGAGCTTCTGGGGTAGATGAAGTGTTTATGGGAAGTAATACGGTACGCATTATCAAGAGCGTTAAAAAATGTCCCATATTGGCCATTCCCAGAAATTTTGGGTTTGTGGCGCCCACTGAGATTGCATTTGCCACGGATTTCAATCGGTTTTATACTACCTCGGAACTGGCACCTTTGGTAGATATGGCAAAAATGTTCCAAGCCACTATACGGATCGTGCATGTGCAATACGGCATCAAGGCTTTGTCCGAGTTACAGCAATTCAACCTGAACATGCTCCGCCGTTATCTAAAAGATGTGGAACATTATGTACACACGGTATCCGAGCTCAATTCTGTTTCGCAGACCTTGGAAATCTTCTCCAAGGAGTTGGACATCCATTTGTTGGCCATGCTCAACTACCAACACAGCTATATGGAAAAAATGACCCGGGAACCTATTGTAAAAAGGACGGCTTTCCATACCCAAATCCCCTTGTTGGTCATCCCTGAATTGGGCATGGAAGGTAGTTCCCAAAGGACCAGAGCCAAAGAGCACTCGGTACCCTCTTCCTAAATTGCCCTCGCCTGCCTATATTTACCATTCGGTTCCCCGCTAAAGCAATCGTATGGACCAAAAGCAACTTCAGGAGTGCCATGAACGGATAAAACCTTTTATCCATAATACGCCTGTGCTCACCTCCCGACTTATTGACCAAATGGTAGGGGCATCCGTTTTCTTCAAGTGTGAAAATTTCCAACGGATGGGAGCCTTTAAGATGCGTGGGGCCGCCAATGCCATTATGCAACTCCCCAAAGCACTGCAGCAAAAGGGTGTGGTGACGCATTCATCGGGTAATTTTGCCCAAGCCCTGTCCTTGGCAGCACAAAGTTTAGGGGTAAAAGCCTTTATTGTGATGCCAAAGAACGCTCCCCAGGTCAAGAAAAATGCCGTTAAAGGGTATGGTGGTATCGTAATTGAGTGTGAATCCACATTGGAAGCCCGGGAAAAGGAAGCCAAAAAAATAGAAGAAGAACAAGGAGCAACCTTTATTCACCCCTCCAATGACGATGCCGTAATCTTGGGACAGGGAACTGCCTGTATGGAACTCTTGGAAAAGCATTCGGATCTGGACTATGTATTTTCCCCTGTTGGCGGTGGCGGACTGATTGCCGGAACGGCTTTGGCCGTACATTATTTTGGAAATTCCTGTAAGGTGATTGGCGGGGAACCCTTGGAAGCAGATGATGCCTATCGTTCGCTTAAAAGTGGGGTTATTGAAACCAATATTACCGCCAATACCGTAGCGGATGGATTGAGGACACATCTGGGAGATAGAAATTTTCCTATCATCCAACGTTATGTGGACCACATCACAAGGGTAACCGAAGATGAAATCGTTACTGCCATGCAGATACTTTGGGAGCGGCTTAAAATTGTCTGTGAGCCCTCAAGTGCCGTGGCCTTTGCCGCCACACTCAAGGAAAAAGAACTATTGGAAGATAAAAAAATCGGAATTATTATTTCTGGTGGCAATGTGGATGTAAACCGCCTGCCTTTTTCCAGTTTGGATTCCTAGGTTTATTTTTTAAAGTGGATGGCAAAGGTGGTCCCCACATCCTTCTCACTCTTTACTTCAATTCTCCCCTCCATGGCCTCTACTTGGGTTTTTACCAAATACAATCCCAAACCCTTCCCTTCAGTGGTGCCGCTCAACCTGCCATAAAGGTCAAAAATCTTTTTTTCCCGTTCCGGTGTGAGTTCCATGCCAATACCGTTGTCCGAAACCTGAAGGATAATGGCATCATCTGTTTCCTCTGTATTGATTTCAATCACTGGGAGAACCTCTTCCTTACCATAGTGGATGGCATTCAAAATTAGGTTGTATACAATATTGACCAAATATGCTTTTAGCCCCAAAATGGTTTCCGCTTTGGAAAAATCCGTGCGTATGACTGCATTGGAATCGGTTACCTCTTCCGCCAAAAGCGCATCCACGTCTTTCATAACATCCGTCAATGCAATTTCCCGGAACTGTTCCTTTTCAGCATTCTTCAAAGAAAGCGAAAGACTAAGGTCCTTTATGGTCTGATCCAAAGCCTCGGTGGTCTGCTCTATTTTCCGGACAATATCATCGTTCATTTCATCCTTGCCCCAATCGTATATTTTGGACAGCATCAATAGGTTGGATATGGGCCCGCGGAGATTATGGGAAATGATCCTTATAAAATTTTGCAGTTCATGGTTCTGCTGCACTATTTGCTGGCTGGCCAACATGTCTTTGGTCACATCACGGGTAATCCCTGCCATTCCAGTAGGATTGCCATTAGTATCATAAAAGGCACGTCCCTTGTGCTGCACATACCTGATTTCCCCATCGCCCACAATGATTCTATTGGTAGAGTCGTGCGGTAACTTTTCTTTAATACATCGTTGAACATCCTCATTGAAGGCCTCACGATCTTCCGGGTGGATCAATTCCATCAATGCACCATAAGTAGCTTCAAACTTTCCGGGCACTTGACCATATATTCTAAATATTTGATCCGACCAGGTAATCTCATCTTTGGTTATGTCCCAACTCCAATGCCCTACATTACCAATAGCCTGGGTCTCTTTATACTTTCGTTCACTTTCCTTTAGTCTGAGAATGTTCTCGACCTCATGGGACAGGCATTTTTGCCATATACAACATCCGGTAACTTCCCCGGAAGTATCCATATAAGGTTGAAAGAAAAATTCAATGACCTCCGCATCTTCATTTACCCCTACAGATTGTCTGGACGAGGTGGCATATCTGTCCAAAGCCCTCTCACAGCCTTGCTCGCAGGTCTTAAAAAAAATGCTCTTTTTGTAATAGGACCTTAGGTTGAGACCTACTTGGGGATCTTCCTGAAATTCCTTTTTGAATCTTTCCTTGAACGCTTTGTTATAGGCCGTCAATAGGAAATCCCTATCCATGGCCCAAATAGCATCATTCTTTGCTTTTAAGGCCTCTTTCTCATTATTGATCCTAACCTGCTTTTCTTTCAATGCTGCGTATTTTCACAGAGGGAACTGTGTCATTGGCATTCCGGGGTCATACTTTAACGTACCGTTCAGGCATTGAACGAACCCTGTAGATACTCCTCCAAGTGCTCAATGCGCAAGGGCTTGGTAATAAATTCCTTTACGTACTTTTTGTACTTATCGGCTTCTTCACGATCGGCATCGGACTCGGAAGAGGTGACCAAGAGCACCTCATTGGAATCAGGAAAGCTTTCCAGGTCCATAAATTCCAAAAACTCAAAGCCGCTCATTTCTGGCATATTAATATCGAGGAGAATCAATGTTTTGATATTTGGGTTTTCCCTGTACCGAAGATCATCGAGAGCCAATTCTGGATTGGTAAAACTTTTGATCCTATCTTCCAATCCCAGTTTTCTAAAATGGATTGTATTCACGGTGTTCACTAGGTCTTCATCATCGACCAAATAAATTTCCTTGTACATGATTTGGTAGTAATAACAGTTAGTTTGGTTTTTTGGTAATTCATGTTAAATATCGTAAAAAAACGATAGCTCACGACTATGAGAACATTTTTTGAAGGGAATTATTGTCGATATGATGTAAGAAAAACAATGATACGAAATTGACAAATATCAATTTTCATAAGAAAACGTCCCCTTTCCTTTTTCTTTTTAAACCCTTTACCTCCTCACATCCAATAACTAAGGTAAAAATCGTATCAACCTAAAGATACAAAACCATATGGATATGCCATGACACCAAACGTAATTCCTGTAAGAATTTTTTCTTCAAATTTTTGCAACATCAATACCCAAAAAGACCTTCTCCTTTATTTTTTAATGGAACTTTTCATCTGTTTCATCCGAAGGGAATCAATGACCTGAAGAACATCAATTCCATTCCATACGTTGCAGTCTAATTGCATTTAGAATGGCCAATAAAGCCACGCCCACATCGGCAAAAACGGCTTCCCACATGGTGGCGAGTCCACCCGCACCCAAAATGAGGACCAACGCCTTCACGCCAAATGCCAATGCAATGTTCTGCCAAACAATTTTTCGAGTGGAGCGTCCAATTCTAATGGCCTTGGCTATTTTACTGGGGTGATCGGTCTGGATGACCACATCAGCAGTTTCAATGGCCACGTCACTGCCCAGACCTCCCATGGCCATACCCACATCACTTGCAGCGAGCACGGGAGCATCGTTGATACCATCACCTACGAAAATCACCTTGGTATCAGGGTTCTTCCTTATCCGTTCAACCTCTTTGAGTTTGTCTTCGGGAAGCAGTCCTCCCATGGCCCAGTCCAACTGGAGTTGCTTAGACAGTTTTTGGGTGATGGAATCCTTATCCCCGGAAAGCATCCCAATCTTTGAGATACCTGCCTTCCGCAGTTGTTGAATGGCCTCATCGGCATCCTCCTTAAGCTCATCGGCAATGGTGACATATCCGGCAAAACTCCCCTGAATGGCCACCAAAACAACGGACTCTTCCGTTGCTTCCATTTCCATGGGCATTTTAACTTGGTTGGCAACCATCAAAGCCCTGTTCCCCACCCATACGGATTTTCCATTTACAAGCCCCTTCAAGCCCTTTCCCGCTATTTCAGTAACCTCGGAGGCAGTATACATTTCACCTTCAACCTTATACTCCATGATGGCTTTGGCAATGGGGTGGGTGGACTGCCCCTCAATGGCCATGAGGTATTTCATAAAATCATTTTCCTCCATTGGAGCATGGCTCACCACCTCTTTTATTTTGAACACACCTTTGGTCACGGTTCCGGTTTTATCCATCACCACGGTATTTACTTTGGCCACCGCATCCAAAAAAGAAGCCCCTTTAAAGAGAATACCGTTCCGGGAAGCGGCTCCCAATCCTCCAAAATATCCCAAAGGGATGGATATGACCAACGCACAGGGACAGGATACCACCAGAAATATCAAAGCGCGATACAGCCAATCCCCAAATACATAGTCCTCAACAAACAAATAGGGTAAAAAAGTGAGTCCAATGGCAAGAAAAACCACAATGGGGGTGTAGATCCGAGCAAACTTTCTGATGAAAAGTTCTGTTTTTGATTTTCGGGCCGTGGCATGTTGCACCATTTCCAAAATCCGGGCTATGGAACTATCCTTGAACACTTTGGTTGCCTGAACTTCCATTACACCATCCAAATTAATGCTTCCGGCATATACAACCTCATCCTTTTGAAGCGTCTGGGGTTTGCTCTCACCGGTTATGGCCGCGGTATTCAAAGATGCCTTGGGGGAGAGCAAGACCCCATCCAAGGGAACTTTCTCCCCAACACGCACCTGAATACGTTCCCCAATCTTTACCGTTTCCGGATTTACCGCAACAAAATTACCGTCGCGAAACACCAAAGCTTCATTGGGGCGGACATCCAACAAGGCCTTTATATTTCCCTTGGCCCGCTTTACCGCCGACTCTTGGAACAATTCCCCAACAGCATAGAACACCATGACGGCGACACCTTCTGGATATTCTCCAATGGCAAATGCCCCGAGTGTGGCTATGGACATCAGGAAAAACTCCGTGAAGAAGTTTCCTCTTTTGATACTGTTCCATCCTTGTTTTACTACCGGAAACCCTACGGGTATATAGGCGGCCAAATACCAAATCACCCTTATCCATCCCCTGAAAAATTCGAGATTTTCAAAATAATCCGCAGTTATGCCCAAAAGGAGCATTACAAAACTGAAAAGGGCGGGCAGATAGGTCCTAAAACCGAATGCTTCGCCTGAACCGCCATGATGATGGTGTCCGTCCCCGTGATCATGGTCGTGGTCGTGATGACCTAAATCTCGTAGCTGTATTTTTTTCTTTTGTACCATATGGGGTGCAAGTTCCCCAAAATAGGTATGCAACGGAAGTGCATTTATTGTTCGCTGCATTTATCGCACAAGCCTTTGAGCACCACATTGGCATCCTCGGCCACAAAGCCTTCCGGAAGGTTGATGTGGGGTATCTTATGTTCCGTTAGGCAAACGGTCTCATTACAACGGTCGCAATGAAAGTGCAGGTGAAGATCCTGCTCCAATTCACAATTGCATCCAGGTTCACAAAGTGCGTATTTTTTGGTACCCGTACCGTCATCTATTTGGTGCACCACACCCTTTTCCTCAAAAACCTTCAAGGTGCGATATAAGGTGGTGCGGTCCGCCTTTTCAAAGGCATTCTCCACATGGGTCAATGAAACTGCCGCATCTTGCCCCATAAAGTATTGATAGACCAGCATTCGCATGGCCGTGGGCCGTACAAGTTTGTTTTCCAGTATGCTTTCTATTTCCTTCATGGTAGACAACCAAATTTAACCATTTTCAAAGAGTAGTGTCTTAAGATTTGTTCAGAAATTCAGGCAATAAAAAAAGACCTAAACAATGTTTCCATCGAATAGGCCTTAGCTTTCAGTGCGGGTGAAGGGAGTCGAACCCCCACGCCTTGCGGCACTAGATCCTAAGTCTAGCGTGTCTACCAATTCCACCACACCCGCGAAATTGGAGTGCAAATATAGCTCAATTTTCCGATTTGCAAATGTACTACCTGCAAAAACTTGTTTTTTGTACTTTTAGGGCACTTTTTAAATAAACTATGGAACAAATCAATACCTACATCAATACCCACAAAGACCGATTCATCAATGAGCTCAACGACCTGCTACGGCTTCCCTCCATTAGTGCCGACCCGGCCTATGCCGAGGATGTTTTGGCAACGGCCAAGGCTGTCCAGGAATCACTTATAGCTGCAGGTTGCGAAAACACCGAAATCTGCGAGACCAAAGGCTATCCTGTAGTTTATGGTGAAAAAATCATAGACCCAAACCTACCAACTGTATTGGTGTATGGGCACTACGATGTACAACCTCCAGACCCCATGGACCTGTGGGACTCCCCTCCATTTGAGCCTGTAATCAAACCCACCAAACTACACCCCGATGGCGCCATTTTTGCCCGAGGATCCTGCGACGACAAAGGACAGTTTTTTATGCACGTGAAAGCTGTGGAGTTCATGATCAAAAACAACCAATTGCCCTGTAATGTCAAGTTTATGATCGAAGGTGAGGAAGAAGTAGGCAGCGATAGTTTGGGTGATTTCCTAAAGAAAAACCGTGAAAAGTTAAAGAACGACATTATTCTTATTTCCGACACCGGAATGATTGCCAACGATGTCCCATCCATCACTACGGGACTTCGGGGACTCAGTTATGTGGAAGTGGAAGTGACCGGAGCCAACCGTGACCTGCATTCCGGGATTTACGGAGGCGCAGCGCCCAACCCCATTAATGTGCTGGCCAAAATGATCGCCACCTTGCACGATGAGAACAACCACATAACCATTCCGGGTTTCTATGATAAGGTTGAAGTCATTTCCGATGAGGAGCGGGCCGAGATGGCCAAAGCCCCTTTTGACCTTGAAGAATATAAAAAAGCATTGGATATTGGCGATGTACATGGCGAAAAAGGCTATACCACCACAGAACGTTTTGGCATTCGCCCTACCTTGGATGTCAATGGTATTTGGGGTGGCTATACGGGTGAGGGAGCCAAAACCGTGATCGCCAGCAAGGCCTACGCCAAAATATCCATGCGCTTGGTGCCTGATCAGGATTGGCATGAAATTACGGAGCTCTTCACCAAATATTTTGAATCCATTGCTCCTAAAAGTGTCAAGGTAAAGGTAAAACCACATCACGGCGGGCAGGCCTATGTGACCCCGATAGACAGTATCGGGTACCAAGCCGCTGCCAAGGCGATGGAAACCACTTTTGGAAAGACCCCTGTACCCCAACGTACTGGTGGAAGTATTCCCATTGTGGCCCTTTTTGAAAAAGTATTGGAAAGCAAGACCATTTTGTTGGGCTTTGGACTGGACAGTGATGCCATACACTCCCCCAACGAACATTTTGGGGTTTGGAATTTTCTGAAAGGGATTGAGACCATTCCCTACTTTTACAAGTACTTTACAGAAATGAACGCCTAGAGCTTCTTAACGTATTTGGTGATGATCACAATATGTTGACCATCCACTTTGCCTTCTATATATTCGGCATTATCGCGATCCAGGGAAATCCGTCTTACGGCGGTTCCCTGTTTGGCGACCATGCTGGAACCCTTTACTTTTAGATCTTTTACCAGTACTACACTATCCCCATTTTCCAGAACAACCCCGTTCACATCCCTGTGGATGACCCGTTCCCCTTCTTCCTTACCTTCGCCAGTAGCCTTGGCCCACTCCAAAACCTCATCTTCCAAATACATCATATCCAAAAGATCTTGGGGCCACCCTTCTGACTTTAATCGATTCAGCATACGCCATGCCACCACCTTTACGGCATCCTGTTCACTCCACATACTATCGTTCAAACACCTCCAATGGTTTGCATCAACCGAATCAGGGTCTTCTATTTGGGTGATACAGGTATCACAGGCCAAAACACTTCCATCCAACCCACCCGTGGATACCGGGGGTACTTCATAGATTCGCAATCCTTCTGTTGCACCACATAATTCGCAGATGTTTCCACTTCGTTCCTGTAATTCTTCCAAGAGTCCCATACGGTAAGTTTATTAAGCGTTGCAAACTTAGAGCTTTTGGTTAAAAGCCACCAAAAGAAAAAGTCCACTCATTACAAATGAATGGACTTGATCAAAACAACGATTGATATTAGGGTAATTGGGAATACCCATTTCTTGTTTTCCAAAGGAAATATTTCTCAAAGAGCACTTTGTTGAAGTCATAGAATATGTTGGGTATCATGATGGCAAAATTCCTAGGTTTGAATAAGTGGTCACTGATAATGATCACTTCTTTCTTTCCGGCATCCATAACACAGATACCGGGTATTTTACCCCAAGATTTTCTTTTCAATTTCTCTTTTCCATGGGTCACCCGAATGATGTTCTCAGCAACAATTTTACCGGTCTCATCGGATGGATACCCCGTTTTGGGACCGGAAAAGGGAACCTTGCCCGGTTTGAAGGGCAGTTTTACGTCCACAGCAATCCCTGCAGACCAAACATTGGGGTATTTCACATGTCGGTAATCGTCTCCCACAGGCAAATATCCAGCAGGAGTGGCCATAAGGTCTGGGGAATTCACCACAAAGTCTACCCCTATAAATGGAGGCATCAGCATGGTGAAATGGCTTGGCAGCTCCTCCCCCGAATTCAATACTACGGTGTCTTTGGTCACCTCTTTTACCCCCACCTCGGTGTGATAATGGATGTTGAACATTTTCATAAAGGACTTGAGCATGGTTTCCCCTCCCGTGATTCCATCAATACCAAAGTGTCCCAAGAAGGTTTCGGGGGTAATCCAATGTAAATCCACCTTCTTTCTGATCTTTTGTTCCCTCAACCATTTTTCCACATTAAAAAGAAACTCATATGCAGCCCCCATACACCCTGCATTTTGCGTAGCCCCTATAACAATGGGGCCAGGGTTCTTTTTGAACTCTTCCAAAGCCTTTCTCGTCTTCATGGCACCGTTGGGAGTCCCAATGTAATGGGAATGTTCCTCTACTCCGGGAGCCACATCATATTTTACCTTGGGACCGGTGGCTATCACCAAATGATCATACCCAAAATTCCCTTTGGTGGTATGGACCACCTGTGTATTGGGGTCTACCTTCAAAGCCTCGGCATGGACAAAATCAACCCCTTTTTTTTCAAAAATGGTATCCTTTCGGAAAGAAATATCCTTAATCTCCCTTCTACCAAAGGGCACCCATATCAATGAGGGAATGAACAGAAACAAGGGCGATTTATCAATGACAATTACCTTGTGTTCCTTTTTCCCTTTTCTTTTGATTTCCAATGCGGCGGTCATTCCTGCGAAATTCCCACCGATAACTACTGTGGTTTTCATGATGGTGTGGTTTAAGACTATAAAAGTACCGTGTTAATTTCTGCTGGTCAGTAACTTAGGGTACACAACAACACCTTTTCCAAGTAGGTTTTTGGTTCGGCAAAAGAACAAGACATTTCGAAGATTTCTGGTTAAAAAATGTAACAAATCATCGTAAATCGCGTTCTAATACTCTATCAATCAAAGAGAACACAATCATGTTACAACGTTTTTTTATTTTCTGCTCTGGGGCGGACACCGATATTTTGGCCACTTGTTCCAATGGGGAACGAAACAAATATGCCGGAATTGGCGCCACCGTATTCTTTACCGCCGTGATGGCTTTCATTGCCAGCGGATATGCTTTATACACTGTTTTTGACAATATCTACACTTCAATTTTCTTCGGATTGATCTGGGGACTATTGATTTTCAACCTGGACCGATACATTGTATCCACCATAAAAAAGCGGGACAACATCAAAAGTGAACTGCTCCAAGCCACTCCCCGAATCCTTTTGGCACTGATCATAGCAGTGGTCATCTCAAAACCTTTGGAGATGAAGATTTTTGAAAAGGAAATCAACCAAGTGTTATTGGAAGAAAAAAACGCCATGACCTTGAACAATAAGGAACAATTGGCCTTGCAGTACACTCCAAAAATTGCAGCGTTAAACCAAGAAATTAACGGCCTCAAATCCGAAATTGCTCAAAAAGAAGCCGAGACCAATGCTCTCTACGACACCTATATCTCCGAAGCGGAAGGCACCGCAGGAACCGGTCTGTTGGGCAAAGGCCCCGTCTACCAAGAGAAGCGTGAAAAGCACGATGCCGCTTTAGCGGAATTGAACAGCTTAAAGGAGACCAATGCCTCCAAAATTGAAAATATAGAAACCCAAATTTCGGCTTTGGAAACCGATTACAATACAGCCGTGACCAACTCACAGCCCATTATTGATGGGTTTGATGGATTGATGGCCCGCATCAATGCCTTGGGCAAATTGCCATGGTTCCCTTCCTTTTTCATCTTTCTGTTGTTCCTGGCCATTGAAACGGCTCCTATCATTGCCAAATTATTGGCCCCAAGAGGTGAGTACGATTACAAATTTGAGGAACAGGAAAGTGTGGTGGCCACATGGGTGACCCAAAAAGTGGAACAACGCAAACTGTTGTTGGCTACGGATGGGGAAATCAACCAACAGATTTACGCCGACATTAAAAACGAAGAGGAACTGTACCGCTACAAAAAGGAAAAAGCAGAGGAATTGCTCCGGTTACAGGCCGACTCGTTTCACAACGTACAGGTAAAAGGACTTTAATCCACTATTCCCATATTCTTGAGCAAGAAAGAGGCATTCATATTTTGGCAGATACCCTCTTTAAACTTGTAGTCGAAGTAGAGTTCACCATTTACAATCTGGGCATCAAAATATTTGTTTTCCACTTGCGAAAGTTGGTCGGATAAGGTGCAAAGGCTTAAATCGTGGGTGGCCACCAAACCTGTGGCCCCAATCCGAACCAAACGCTTCACAAACTTTTTGGAGCCTTCGGCCTTGTCCACACTGTTGGTGCCTTTCAAAATTTCATCGAGTACCACAAAGCAATTCCCTTTCTGCAATTCTTCCACGATAAATTTCAAGCGTTTGAGCTCAGCATAAAAATAGGAGGTTTCATCCGCCAACGAATCCGAAGAACGCATGCTCGTCAACAAACGAACAGGGGCATATTTTACCTCTTGCCCCTTTACGGGCAATCCCAAGTTTGCCATTACAATTTGCAGGGCAACGGCCCGTAAAAAAGTACTCTTCCCGGCCATATTGGCCCCAGTAACAATACAAAATCGCCCTTTTCCTATTTCAAAATCGTTCAGTACGTTCTTTTTGGGGTCTACCAGCGGATGGCCCACGGCTTTAGCGGTTAAAACGATATCACCTTCCACCAAATCGGGATAGGTATGATCGGGATGGTTAAAGGCGTAATTTCCCAAACTGATGTACGCATCAAATTGCGCAATGGCAGAGAACCAGCCCTCCACATCTTTTCCGTATTCCTCTATCCAAGATTCAACTTTATAGGTGTAGTAAAGACTCCATAAACCAAGGCCTTGTGCAAACATTGAGATGAGCAAATTTTGCTGCTGTTCCAACATCATCATGTCTTGGTAGAAGCGTTTTACAATTTTGGAGGTCTTCTCCCCTTTTACCTCCAACTTTTTTTGAAGTTCCTGCAAAAGTTTCGAAGTAAATTGCTGACCTTCCAGTTCGGAAATCAGCCTTTGATGCTGTTGGATGGTTTCCTGTGCCTCCGAAACCTTCGTTGCAAAAATTGTGATACTCTTGGCATAGCGCCCCACAATTCCCAAACCCAAAAAATACCATACCAATACCAAACTTCCGGGCACATGCCCCAACAAGGCCAGGGTTATCAACAATATGGAAAGTAACACAAAAACCAGAGTTACTACTCCAACCCATTTTGGCGTGAACCTTATGTGATCTTTCATCCATTTGGAAACCACGCTAGGCGATATTTTGGGCTTTGTTTCCCCGGCCAAGGCCAAAAAATGTTGCCTCCATTCAGGAAGCTTTGCCAATTCCTTGATGGCTTCCTGTTTTTTGAGAATATCCTTGGGGTTATCATCCAATAACAGTTGAGCCAGCACATCACTCCCCTGTTTCAAAATGGTTCGGTTGCCATACTGATAGAAAGACCCCCTACCGAACAAATCCAAATCTTGGGCATAGGGGTGCTCGGGTTGTAAAAATTCCTTTCCATCCGGCAAATGATAAAACTTACGGTCCAGCACCTCCAATTCCGTTTGGTTGATGGCCACCAGTCGTTCCAAATAGGCTTTTTCCTTTTTCAGGTTGACAAACCGGGCCACGAGATATAAAAACAGTGCCGTACCAAACACAAAAATTCCAAATACGGCGGAGTGCCCCCAAAAGAAATAGAGGCCCGCCACCAAGGCCACAAAAACGGCCAATCGAATAGTGGCTAAAAGGCCCAATCGCTTTTTTACTTGTTGAAGATGGGCACTATGCTTATCCCGTTGTTGGGTATAGAACTGTTTTACTTTGCTCATTCAAAAATCAATCTAAATCCTCCAATTCTTGTCTCAATTTTTTGGTGAGACTGGCCACTACCAAATCATAGGAATGGTCCAATAACTCTTTGATCAACTGCGGCGGGAGGCTATCCAACAATAGTGTGTTCCAATGTTTTTTGCTCATGTGGTACCCCGGAACAATGGCTCCGTCGTACGCTTCCCGAAGTTCTATGGCCCTTTCCGGATCACATTTAAGGTTGCACTGCGCCGGAAGACGTTCCAAAGACACCAAGGCAAACATTTTGCCCATTACTTTAAAGACCAACGTATTGACATCAAAAGGAAACTCCTCTGTAATCCCTTTCTTGTTCAGACATAAGCTTCGAAACTCCTCAATGTTCATGGTTTCACCCCTTCGGAATCATACACGATCACCTTTTCCCACAGGTCTTTGCACTCCTCAATAAAAATCAGATGGGCCTCTTCTTCTTGATAGGCTTCCTGGGCCTCGGCAGATTCAAAAGTAACGATAAGGG
The DNA here is from genome assembly GCF_004150225.1 of Flagellimonas olearia. NCBI lineage: Bacteria > Pseudomonadati > Bacteroidota > Flavobacteriia > Flavobacteriales > Flavobacteriaceae > Flagellimonas > Flagellimonas olearia. The sequence continues at coordinate 174,446 of NZ_ML142913.1, forward strand.
AGTAGGTAAAGGAATCGTCCACCACATCCCTGACCGCTTTGGGCGGAGTGCCCATAAAATTGGTCTTCGCGTATTTGGAGTTGTCCAAAAACTTCTGCAACGAAGCTTCAAACTTGGTCCTGTCCGCATGACTGTCCGGGTTTTTGAACCAGAAGTAAACCGTATGCGCAAAAGCGTGGTCAAAATTTTCCCCACCGTTTTTGACCTGTACACAACCCGTAGCAAATACCCCAACCAAAAGCAGGGTCAAAATTCTTGTTTTCATACTGTTATTCTTCTAAAAAATGTTTTTCCCTATTGGAGATTTCCAAAGCGGAATAATCCAATCTCCAGCCTATGGTCTCCACAATTTTTTCCACCAAAAGAACGGCTTGCAATGCTTCTTTTCTTGCGGTATCCATCAATCCACTTTCCGGGATTTTCTGTTTGATGTGCTCCTTGGCCTCTTGATTGAGCATGGTAAGGTCATCTGGCGAAAAACTGTTGAACAATCCATTTTTAATGTCGTAAAACTGCAGGTCCGGTTCAATGGAGAGCACTTCGGGCTCGGGAAAATTATTCAAAATAATGCGCTTCTTTTCCGTATCGGCCTTCAGGTCCAATTTGGTGAGGTCGTACCCAATATGTGCCTTCGCCTTGACCACGATCAACGCCTTTTTCTTGCTTCGCAACAGGCTCATGAATCGGTCTTTGGTGTTTTCGTAATGGTAGATTTCAGCGAAATCCCCTTCCACCGAAACCAGTTTGCAGACACTCCGTATCTTGTCCAACAACACCGTGGACTGCTGTTTGGTGAGTTCTTTGCTCCTTTTCTTCCGGAATAGCGAAAACAGCCAATACATGAGTATGGCGCCCAGTATCAATCCAAGAAGTACATCGATGATATCACCCATTCTTTTTCCCTATTTCACCCAAATGGGTAAACTTAAACCCCTTTTCATATTTTAATCCGTAGCCCAAGGCCCTGTCCAAGGCCGAGTGGGAAAACAAGATGATCCCGATGAGCTGGCATAAAGGTATTGAAAAGTAACTTCCCACCAGATATACCAAAATAGCCACTCCCTTATGATGAAATAAATTGTACGCAAACGCCCCAATCTTGTTCCCGAAAAGGTAGCCCAGTGCACCAATGTCCGGGGCCAAGATCAAGACCAGAAACCACCACCAAGCGTAATCCAAGAGGCTGAAAAGATAGATGCCCAACACGAACATCATCACCTCTTCCAATTTCAATGTTGTTTTCACTTGTCCTCGATTTTATATAAAACGGGCCTGCTGGGGCTGGCATCATTCTCGAAAGGGGCCACCTGAAGGTCCAAAAAATAGGTCCCGTCCAATACCGTGTTGGGCACATAGATGAACTCGGTAATGGTTGCCGATTTCCTCTGCTTCCCATTTACATTCCAAAAGGCTTTGTGCGCCAACAACTCACCGTTGTCCCGTTCCTTGTCCACGGAAGGAAGGTCCACCAACAGATGGTCCACTCCCTTTTTCACCAAATACTGCACCGCTTCTTCCAAAAGGTATGGCGGATTGGTATCCGAATATTGTTTGGAACGCTTATCCCCAAGGTTGGGCAAGGTGCGGATGACCAGTGCCTCCCTTTTCTTGTTGCCCAAGGCGTATTGGAGCTGTTTCTCGGAAATGACAAAATCGTCTCCCTGCTGTTCCGGGGCCACGGTGATCACTTCGGCCAAAAAGAAAAACCGTTTCATTTTCTCGTTGATGGAATGGAACGCTTCGGTGATATGGCCCAGACACTCGGTATGGGTACTATGGGAATGGGGGTTGAACCAGATATCGTTAAAGTTCACTGGCGCTCCTTGGGCCACACTCCCCACAAAATCCCCTTCTTGATGGGCCTCAATCTTAGGCGGACCCAAATACCATGCATTCACATTGGTTTTCTTCCCGGTCAAGGGAATGGAAATGTCCAAGGGGTTGGCCAAATCTATCTTGTAATTCTTGGAATTGTGTTTTATGGTTGCAATCATGTACGCTGGACTTATTGTAGTAATTAAGTCAATTCCTTTGATAAATCCAATAAATACCAATTTTATATCAATTGGGAGCGGGGTTCTGTCAACCCAAAACAGGCATCTGTCCAATTCAATCGGATTCTTGGTTGAAAAAAGCTTACTTCCCGTATCGGTCGATATAATTCACTATGAACGAATCATATCTTAGAACGTTGTAGCACATTTAAATGAAATCAATCGGAACATATCAATCTCGTCAAGTATTCTGGTTTGATTACCAGCAATTCGACTTAAATCAGTTGCCAAAAAAAGATTGGTTATGTCTTGCGACTTCAGACATTGACCCGAATGACCAGAAATATGAAAGGTTTGTTCGACACTCCATTGAGACTGGAATTCTAGAATTTAAAGGACATGGAAAGTTCGGAGAAAAACTCCATGACATCTTTGATGAAATTATGACTCAAATGGAAGTTGTTGAAAATCACCAGCCGGTTTCAGTAATGACCACGTGGCACAATGACGAATCCCTTGCAGACACATTTTGGCAATGCTTCTTTGCGACTTGCTTACCAGAGACAGCAGATTTGGACAATATTTCCATCATCTGCACTGACTTAACTGGAGCAAATAGTTCATATGAATTAAAGTTGATACTTGAACGATTTGAAGACGGATGGATTCCCGATTGAAAATGAAAAAACGTGCTACAACAAAGGCTATAAATCATACCGCTGCGCGGCACGCTTCATAGCCAAACCGATAAGTGCACCTCACCTAATTGTTGGGATTGAACTGGATACCGTTACTCCACAAAAAACAAATCGCTGGCAATCCCATCCACCAAAAACTTTCCTTTTTTAGTGGCCAGCAGTTTCCCTTTACTTTCAACCAATAAGCCACTATCCCTATATTTTTGGGATTGAAGGACCAAATACTCTACATACTTTTCACCAAAATCAGAGGCCATCCGTTCCAAATCAACGCCCCAAATGGTACGGAGGCCGGTCATTACATATTCGTTGTAGCGGTCCGTTTGGGAAAGCGTCTCGATTTCCATAGGCAATACTCCCTCGGTAATTTTTTTAATATAGGTAGGGTTATTGCGGATATTCCAACTTCGGTTTTTGCCATCAAACGAATGTGCCGATGGACCTACCCCCACGTAGCTTTTCCCCAGCCAATAGGCCGTATTGTTCTTGGAAAAGAAACCGGGCTTTCCAAAATTGGAGATTTCGTAGTTCACAAAACCATGGGCTTCCAACATATCCACCAGAATGTAAAACTGTTCTTGGGCTTGTTCATCGTCCACATCGGGCACTACGCCTTTCTCAATAAATTTTTGGAGAGCGGTCCGTGGCTCCACCGTTAACGCATAGCTGGAAATATGGGGCAATCCAAAATCGAGGGCTTTTTGGATGTTGGCCTTCCACCGGTCATTATCCATTCCCGGGATGCCGTAAATCAGGTCGATGGTGATGTTGTCAAAATATTCGGTGGCTTCTTGAATGCATTTTTCAGCTTCGGAAGCGTTATGGGCCCGGTTCATCAGTTTCAGGTCTTCATCAAAAAACGATTGGATGCCAATACTGAGGCGGTTTATTGGACTATTGGAGAGTTGGATGATTCGATGGCTGGAGAGATCATCCGGATTGGCTTCCAAAGTGATTTCGGGCTGGTCCATTACTTTGTAATGGTCATATACGGTTTGGATCAGAAATTCAATCTCTTCATTGGAAAGCACCGAGGGGGTACCGCCTCCAAAATAGATGGTCTCCACCACATCATCAACCTCCGATTTCCGCAAAACAAGTTCCTTGGCAATGGCCTGAACCATGGCTTGCTTTTTTCCCAATTGTGTGGAAAAATGGAAATCACAGTAATGGCATGCTTGCTTGCAAAAAGGTATGTGAAGATATATCCCGGACATCAATTGTCAATTAACAATAAACAATATACAATGATCATTTTGCCCTTTTTGTGGTTTTTAGGATGGAGAACATGATTTTCGATAGTTCATCAGCTTGCGCAATCAATGTATTGGCATTTGTTTTAGTAACGTAATCGGCATCTTTTAAGAGGGACAACCAATATTTCACTTCCAAACTTTCTTTATAGGCTATTGAAATCTTCGCCGAAAAATCAGCGGTGGAAATGGCCCCATTGGCTTCACTGATATTTGCTCCAATGGATGTTCCAGAACGCAGCATTTGCTTGGACAGCACAAACTCTTTTTTTGATGCTACTATGCGCTTATACAAATTGACCGTTTGCAAGGCAAAATCATAAGATTTTTCCAATAAGGGATTTTGGTTTTTCATAAAGTAGGTTCATTTGGGTATTGTTTATTGTTAATTGGTCATTGTAGATTGTTACTTAATTTTATCTGGATTTTGCTTCACAAAAGCCTCCCAACCTGTGTAACTTTTCCCAACTTCTACCCTGCCCTCATTGTAGAAATGACAGACAGCAGCGGCCAGACCATCCGTACTGTCCAGATTCTTAGGTAAGGTTTTCAACTTTAAAACACTTTGGAGCATTTTGGCTACTTGTTCCTTGCTGGCATTTCCATTTCCGGTAATGGCCATTTTAATCTTCTTGGGCATGTACTCGGTGATAGGGATCTGTCGTGAAAGTCCCGCAGCCATCGCCACGCCCTGCGCACGGCCCAGTTTGAGCATGGACTGTACGTTCTTTCCATAAAAAGGAGCTTCAATGGCTATTTCATCGGGGTGATAGGTATCGATGAGTTCCAAGGTACGTTCAAAAATTAGTTTGAGCTTGGTGTAGGGATCATCGTATTTTTTAAGCATCAACTCGTTCATCTGCACAAAGTGCATCTGTTTGTTGACGACCTTGATGATCCCGAACCCCATGATGGTGGTTCCCGGGTCTATCCCTAAAATGATTTTTTCTGTTGCCAAATCGTTATTGGGTATTTAGTACCAAAGGTAGCCTAAATCGAAGACCAACTGGATTTCCCTGCTTTAGGGCCGGGGCCACGGTGGTCAAATCGTTCAAGCGTTCGGAAACCCGCAAGTTAAAGTCCGATATTTCATTGAGCACGGTGTTCTTTTCCTCCACATTCAAAACGGAGATAAAACCGTGTTCATCAATGAGAAAATCAATATAGACCGTATCGTTCATATCGTTATCCACCTGAAATTCCAAGCCGGAGAGTGCTTCGGAAAAATAGTCTAACATCACACTTTGAAAGCAATCCCGCTGGACAGGTTTTGTGGCCATTTCATCACAATCTTCAAAAAGAGGGTATTGATCCACATCGTTCCAGTCTATGGCCAACAGTTTCTCATTGACCACTTTCTGGGTCTGTTCTTCCTTGGACATAAAGAGTTCACAGGAAACCAGCAAACCAAAAAAGAAAAACAACATGTACTTCTGCATAACAGCCCCGAGAATTTGGCTGAAATTACGACTTTTTACCGAAGAATGGTAAAAGCAAAGAGGCCTGAAAATGTTTCAGGCCTCCCTACTTCCAACTATTACGACTACTGAAGTTTAAAGGTTATGGGTATGGAGAAAGGAACGTCCACTGCCTCTCCTTTTTGTTTTCCGGGCTGCATGACCGGCAATCGTTTTATGATTCGCTCCGCTTCCGCCTCCAACAATTCATGGGGACCCCTAGTTCTGATATCCGCAATGGCCCCATTGGCATCTATTTTGAAAATCACATAAACTTTCCCCTCAACCCCCAGTTCTTGCGCTTCCTTTGGATAATTGAAGTGCTTTCGGACATGCTTTTCCACATTTTCCACAAAGCAGACTCTTTTGTCCGCAGCATCTTCACAACCCGGGAAGATTGGAGCCTCGTCAATGTTAATAAATGTGGGACTATCCGCAATTCTTTGGGCAATTTTTTGAGCTTCAGCATCAACCCCCACCTCTGGGCCATTTTCAAGTTGAAATGTTATGGGGACCGAAAAAGCAACATTTACCGCGTTGCCATTCTGTTTACCGGGTTGCACTTGGGGTAATTTTTCAATAATCCGTACTGCTTCATTCTCCAATAGCTCATGAGGCCCGCGTTTTCTGATATCCACAATCTTACCGTTGGCATCTATGATGAATATCACAGCTACCCTACCCTGAATGCCTTTTTCTTGGGCTTCTTTTGGGTAATTGAAATGTTTACTAATATGCTTTTGCAAATTTTCCACAAAGCAGGCTCTTTTATCCTCTGCATCCTCGCATCCCGGAAATATTGGAGCTTCATCCACCACCCCAAATGGTATTTTCTTAACTGCGGTCAGGGGTATACTCGAATTGACTTCCTCATTATTATCTTCCTTACCAACCTCACAGGAAGTGTATACCAACATCCCCAAAACAAGGGGGAGCAATACCACATACTTTAGCTGCCAAATGGCTTTTGATTTCTTTTTTTGTAACATGACTATTCGTTTTTTGATTAATGATTGATTGAAAAATTGATTGACAAAACTGATGTTCTGTGTTTGGAACGCTTCGGACAACAGCATTTGAAAATGTTCTTTTTTATGCTGTTTCACCGCTTTGGCATCGGCAATGAACTCATGCAGTTCCGCCATTCGGTTTTGGTACACATAGACCAAAGGGTTGAACCAAAAAGCGATTCGGGCCAACTCAAAAAAGAGAAGGTCTAGGGAATGCCATTGCTTGATGTGCACCAGTTCATGGGCAATAATGCGGACTTCTTTCTCTTTTTCAATATTTCCACCCAAGAAAATATTCCTGAAGAATGAAAAGGCCAACACGCTTTCCTTTACCATGATTTTGGTGAAATCCGGGTGATGCTCCACAACCCCGTCCCTCTTCAGTTTTATGATCTGAAACAGTTTATGTACCAACCAACCTGCAGCGACAACGCTGCCCAATCCCATTATCCAATAGTACCATGGCAACACTTCCCAAAACCGGGTTGCGCTTTCCACTCCCAATACCACCCCATCCAATTGGTACATTAATACCGGGATTTCGGCAAACTCTTGGGGCATAACCGTCTTGAATACCTCTATCTTGACCCATGGCAGCACCAAGGACAAAACAAAAGTGACCAAAAGATATACCCTGTTCCATTGAAAGAAGGTCTCTTTCTTCAAAAAAAGATCATAGGCCAATAGAAAGACCAACTGAAATACCAGACACTCCAAGATATAGGTAATCATTGCTCCTTGTCTTTAATGTTTTTCATGATCTCTTCTAGCTCTTTCAAGCTGATGTCGTTCTTCTTCATAAAAAAAGAGACCATGCTGGAGAAGGAACCCTGAAAATACCCATCAACCAAAGTGTTCAGTCTTTGGTTGCTATATTCCGATTTCTGGACCAAGGGAAAATACACATGCCCCTTGCCCACTTTTTCATGCGACACAAAACCTTTATCCTCCAAAATCCGAACAATGGTAGAAATGGTGTTATAGGCGGGTTTGGGTTCGGGCAGTTCCTCCAGAATGGCTGCTACATTGGCCTTTTTTAATTGCCAGAGGAGTTGCATCACTTCTTCTTCTGCTTTGGTGAGTTGTTTCATTTTTCAACTAATTTTTTAGTTCAGCATAAGACAAATATAACTAAACTTTTAGTTTAAACTAATTTTATAGTTAAAAAGTTCAAAAAGAATCCGCTGAAGTATACCTCCCCAGCGGATTTTTCTTTAGAAGGTAAGGCTCACCTTTCCTCGAAGATAAAATGGCATTCCCGGGGTAAAATGTATCTCTTCCACGGGGTTAGGCTCACTGAACAATCTACTTTCGGTAGCAAATTGAGTCTCGTTCCATTCCGTGTCAAACAGGTTTTCCACAATCACACTGAACGTCCAGTTGTTCAAACCATAATTCAAGGTGGCATCGGTCACAAAATAGCCTTCCGCCACTATGGAATTGTCCTCGTTGGCCGGTCTGTCGTCCACATATCTATAATTCAGTCCCCCTGAAAACCCTTGGTCAGTCCCTGCGGTAAATCCACCTACCACGGTAAAATCCGGAGCCAAGGGAATATAATCTTCCCCATTGGCCTCTTCCGTACTTCTGGCATGGGTATAGTTGGCATCGGTATAGAGGTAAAGCCCCTCAAAAGGCTGATACCTGGCCCCCACTTCCAATCCCAATCGACGGGTCTTGCCACTAGGCTCCACCACACCGGCATCCCCCACATACACAAACTCTTGATCCAAGAACAAGCTCCAGACCGTAGCGTTCAACACTAGCCTGTCCACAGGCTTTAGGATGGTTCCCAAATCCACACCGTAGGCCGTGGGAAGAATATCCTCGCCTTCATTGGCCACTACGACCCTGGCATCGTTGGAATGGAACCCCATCCCGGTTTTTAGGAAGAACTGAGTGTTTGCCGTTGGACTAAAAATGGTGTTGAATTTGGGACTGAAGGCCACTTTTTCCTCGCTTCGGTTATCATACAGCTCACTGAGTTTGTTCACATAATCGAACTTGAAATAATCCAACCGTAAGGCAGGTTCGAATGTAAATTTCCCGGATTTGAATGCTGCCCCGGCAAACGCATAGGTATTTACTTCATCCACATCACCATAGGCCAAACGCTCCAAAAGCTCTTGCCGGTTCAAGGTATGGGAGAGTTCATTGTCATCCACATTGTCGTATCGAAACCCTATCCCCGCCTGGTATTTAAAATTTGTGGATCCCAATTGCGCCGTATTGTTTTTGAATACGGTCCTGGCTCCCAGCATCATGCGGTCTTCATATTGTTTGATTTGATCTCCATTCACTGGATCGTCCAAGAAAAAAGTAAAGTTGGAGTATAGTTCAAAATCGTAGTGCGACAAAAAAGCCATGGTGTTGAGCGATTTCCCATCGTTCAAATTCTTATTGTGGTTCACCACAAAATTGCTCCGGCTGGTCTGCCCTCCTTCGGTATCGTCAATGGAGCCAAAACGACTTATCAATCCTTGATCAACGGCTCGCTGCGGAATCTGTCCCGAGGCATCCCACTTGCTTTGAAAATGCGAAGCGGTCAACAACAATTCCTGATCGCCGGGCAAGGCATAGCGATATCTTCCCAAAATATTAAGGCGATTGAAATTCTGGGGCGATTCCACCGGGCCATTCGTCAGATACAGTTCGGAAGCCAAATACGCACTGCTATTCCCCTGCTCAAGCACATTGAACATCCCCAGAAACCGTCGTGTATCAAACTGTCCCACTTCGGTGGATACCATACTGTTTTGCAAGCTTTTTCTAAGCCTTAAATCCACATAACCGGCCGTGTTGAAATCACCTTGTTCCATATAATATGGCCCCTTGCCAAAGTTGACGTTTTCAATGGTTTCGGGAATCACAAAATGAAGGTCGGCATACCCCTGACCGTGGGCATGTGATACCATATTCACCGGCATCCCGTCCACATTGATGGCCACATCGGTACCGTGGTCCACATCAAAACCGCGCAAAAATATTTGCTCGGCCTTACCACCTCCGGCATGTTGCCCTATGATCAACCCAGGGACCTTTCGAAGGATTTCCTGGGATGATTTCACGGGATTGGTCTTTACATCCACATCCACCAGGCGACTCAAGGCATTTACCTCCGAAACCAACACCACTTGATCAAGGGAAATGGAGTTTTCGTTGAGTACAATCCGAACGGGTTGTTGTAAATCTTCGGGATGTACCACCTTGGTTTGGGTGGCATAGCCCAATCGTGAAAAATAAATGGTATCGTTCACCGAAGTACGGTCCAAAACAAAATGCCCGGTTCCGTCAGTATGGCTGTGTTGGCCATTGGTCTTATTGAATATGCCCGCATCTTCCAACGGGGAGCCATCGGCAGTTACCAATTGACCCTTATAATCTTGCGCGGCAATTGCCCCCATGACCAATAGGGAACATACCGCCATAAAATATTTCATGTCGTTGTCTTTTTAATTTGATTTATATAAATAGATCTGAACTATGGAAACACTAGACCCGTTCCAAAGAGGATTGGAACCTATTCTTAAAAATTGGCCTAGCCTTTTTTCAGCAGTTCTTGGGAGGGGGAGTTGTCACACTTTGGTGCCAAAACGAAGTTATGCCCTGATACGCCCAATTTCTATCATTGACTTGCAGCGTATTTATTTCCGATGTAATACGGGTTTCTTCAACAAAATGTTTATCCAAAGTAAAGGTGACCTCATCTTTCGACTTTTGTTCATCAGGCTGATTGGCTTCCAATAAATCCTTTAAGGCCTCCAAAGCTTCGTGAGAGTGGCCCGCCATGGCCTCCAAGGACGAATAATCAATTGTTTGATGATCTGTAAAAAAACTATGATGTCCTTCTCCCCCATGTTGATGGGTGCCGGCATCCAGTGCATGGGATGCTTCGTGCAATACTTCAATTACGAATCCATTAAAAAGTCCCACCAAATAAAAAAGGCATAGTGTAAGGCAGCTTGCTCGTGTGAGTCTGGATTTGGAATATGTCGGTATCGGTTTCAAAAGCATAACTTCCGGCGTTTCAAATCTACTTACGAAATCTTTACCAAGTCGGTTTTATTCCACTTTCTTTGTAACAATTGTGCCCTACATTTGTCTAACCATAAACACCATACCATGGATATTGTCTTATTGATTTTGGGATTTGTTCTGATGCTGGTTGGGATATTGGGCAGTTTTTTGCCTGTACTCCCCGGACCGCCCATAAGTTGGGTTGGACTATTGTTATTATATCTGACCAAGGCTGTCCCCGATAACTGGTGGATCCTTGGAGTTACTTTTGTCATAGCTATCACTATCACAGTTCTGGACTACGTGATTCCCGCCATGGGCACCAAAAAATTTGGTGGCAGTAAAGCGGGCATGTGGGGTACCATCGTTGGATTACTGGTGGCCATCTTTTTTCCTGTTTTTGGCCCATTCGGAATTATTATCTGGCCCTTTATAGGTGCTTTGGTGGGCGAATTGTTGAACAAAGCCAACCAAAAAACCGCCCTTAAGGCGGCCTTTGGTTCGTTTTTGGGTTTTTTAACAGGCACCTTCATGAAACTGGTGTTGACTGTTTTCTACGCCATTTTTTACGTCTACATTGCCGTAAAATATGTGGGTGACCTATTTGCATTCACTTAATCCAGCCACTCCACTTTTTCTGAAATAGGAGTTCTACCGGACAGCTCCACATCACCCTCGTAATACCCCATATAGAAAAATCCTAAACAGGTTTCCCCCTCATTCAATTTGAAGAACTCATCCATATATTTTATGAGTCCCGGAGAAGACCAATAACAGCCTATGCCCAATTCGGTGCAACACAACCACATATTTTGGACAGCCATGGCCACAGAGGCGATTTCCTCCCACTCGGGAAGACTTTCCATAGGGTCTCGCTGCATGCAAATGGCAATCACCGCAGCTGAGTTGGACGGATTGAATTGCAGCTTTTTGATTTTAATCTGTTTTGGCTTGGGGTCAGTTTCTTCATATTTATTGGAAAGAAAAATGCCCAGTTCCTGTTTTTTGTCCCCCTTTAACACCTTAAAGCGCCAAGGTTCTGTTTTCTTGTGGGTTGGGGCCCAGTTGGCCGCTTCCAAAATCTTTTCTAGGGTTTCCTTGGCGATGGGCTTATCTATATACTGGGCAGGAAAAATGCTTCTTCTTTCTTTAATCAAATCAAAAATCATAGCTATTCTTTTAGATGAAATCCAAAGTTACTCCCCAAAATGTTGGAATCATAATTTCATAAGTAAATCCATGCATTTTTGAAGTGCAGGATTTCTATTATCGGTCTTCCAGACCATGCTCAATACGGCTCGTTGCTTTATGTTCTTCATTTCTATGAACTTCACCTTCATTTGAAAACCATGCTGAAGCGTTGTGGGCACAATGGCAATCCCCAATTTATTCTCCACCAATTTAAAAATGGTTTGCGCATGAACCGATTTATGGGAAACATGGGGCACAAACCCACTATCCTCGCAAATACTCAGTACCGTATCGTAGTACATAGGACTATAATCTTGGGAAAAAAGAATAAAATCTTCATCGGCTACTTGATCAATATTCTTGAAGCTCGATTCATCCAAAGGATGGTCCTCGGGCAATACCAAGGAAAAGGTATCTTCAAAAACAGGTTTTACGTCCAATCCTTTGGGTACGCGGGACAATCGTACAAAACCCAAATCCAGTCGATCGGCCAATATCGCATTGATTTGCGCCCGGTTGGAAAGTTCTTCCAAGGTGGTATGCACGGTAGGATACTTTTCTTTCAGCCCCAATAATAAGTTCGGCACCACATTTTGCATGGCGGAACCCAAAAAACCGATTCGCACCTCTCCCAATTGTCCATCCCCAATGAGTTTTACCTGTTTTTTGGTCTGGTCCAGATGATTTAGGATAAATTCAACCTCTTTTTTTAAAAACTCCCCTGCCTGGGTCAAACTCACCTTTTTCTTGTCTCGCACAAACAATTGGGTGCCCAATATCCCCTCCATTTGCTTGATTTGTGTACTCAAACCCGGTTGGGAAATAAACAACTTTTCTGCTGCCTTTCTGTAATGGAGTTCTTCGGCCACGGCCAAAAAATAGATAAAATGTCTAAGCTCTATTTGATAATTCATACTTATTTATTATTACAAAAATAAGTATTGGTAATTATTAAACCTAATTGATACTTTTGAATAACAATGATGTATCATGTAAACAAAAAGTTGTCAGGTCGAGCGCAGTCGAGACCTCACTTTTAAGACATTGGGTCCTATAACTTCTCGACTGCGCTCGAAGTGACACTTCACCATGAACAATTGCAGACAATCTGTTAGTAAACTAATTAAAAGCATGGCGATAGACCGAACATTTCAATTTGGTGAGGACCATTTAACCGCAAGCGTAGCTTTGGGTTTGGCCCAAGGTACTATTACAGGTGTTTTCTCCGAAGCATGTCTAAAAAATGTGAACGCAAGCTACGAGCGGGTACAGCGTATCGTGGAAAAAGGGGATACGGTGTACGGCATCAATACAGGTTTTGGACCTTTGTGCAATACCAAAATTTCCAAGCAGGATACCAAAATCCTTCAATCCAATATTTTACAAAGTCATAGTGTGGGTGTGGGAGACCCCATTTCCAATGAATTGGCTAAAATTATGTTGATTCTTAAAATCCATGCTTTGGCCAAAGGCTTTTCGGGCATTGCCGAAACCACCCTGCAACGTATGCTATGGCATTTGGAAAACGATGCCATTCCCGTGGTTCCCTCGCAAGGTTCGGTAGGAGCATCTGGCGATTTGGCCCCGCTGTCCCATTTGTTTCTGCCTTTGATTGGTTTGGGTAAGGTGGAATACCGAGGAAAGACCATCTCCACCCAGGAACTTTTTAAACAAACGGGATTGAAACCCCTCGATTTGGGTCCAAAAGAAGGACTTGCCTTAATCAACGGAACCCAATTTATTGCTGCCCATGGGGTAATGGTCGTACACAAATTGCAACATTGTTTACGACATGCAGACATCATCGGCGCCATGATGCTAGAGGGCCTACAAGGTTCCATGAAACCCTTTTTTGAAGAATTGCATCAACTACGTCCTTTTAAAGGCAACCAACATGTGGCAGGGAGAATCCGAACCCTGCTGCAAGGCTCCGAGATTCTGGAAGACCATATTGATTGCGAACGAGTGCAAGATCCTTACTCACTTCGTTGCATGCCACAGGTGCATGGAGCATCACGAAATGCTTGGCTACACCTGAAAGAATTGTTGGAAATTGAATTGAATTCGGTCACCGACAACCCAGTCATCATAAATGATGAACTCACCATAAGCGGTGGAAATTTCCACGGTCAGCCTTTGGCCATGGCTTTGGATTATGCCGCTTTGGCCGCTTCGGAAATAGGGAACATCTCCGACCGACGCATCTATTTGGCCCTTGAGGGCAACAGTCCTGGAGTACCCAAATTATTGATGAACGATACGGGCATCAATTCAGGTTATATGATCTTGCAGTACACCACTGCGGCATTGGCCAGTGAAAATAAAAGTTTGTGTTTCCCAGCCAGCGCTGACAGCATCCCTACCTCTTTGGGGCAGGAAGACCATGTGAGTATGGGTTCCATCAGTGGTAGAAAAGCACTCAATATTATTGAGAATGTGGAAAAAATCCTCGCTATTGAATTGTTGACCTCAGCCCAGGCCTTCGAATATAGAAAACCCTTAAAATCAGGCATTTTATTGGATGAAATCCATACATTCCTAAGAACCAAGGTCGCTTTTGCCGAAAACGACCGAGTTTTTGCAGATGACATTGAAAAAGGAATTGAAATCATTCAAAACCGAGAGATCATAGATTTGGTGGAATCGGTAATGAAAGAAAAAGAACTGACTTGGGACGCACCGCATCTCGACGAATTTGAAACCTACTAAAATGAACAAACCACTCTTAATAGGACCATTCACCCAATTGTTACCCATGACAGGGCTCCCTTTAAAGGGAGCACTCCAAGATGAGCAACTTCCCATCATCAAAAATGGGGGTATTTTGGTTGCTGATGGGAAAATTCTCAAAGTTGGAGTTTTCGATGAAATGAAATCATCCGATGTCGATGTGCACCGGATTGAAGGTGACCATGTTTGCTTACCGGGGTTTGTGGACTCACATACCCATATCTGTTTTGGCGGTACCCGAGCACGCGATTACGCCTTCCGTAATGCAGGAAAAACCTATTTGGAAATTGCCAAGGCAGGTGGTGGTATCTGGGACACAGTGACCCAGACCCGAAAAGCTTCGCAGGAAGAATTGGTCAAGGACATCATTTCCAGAAGCAAAAGGCATCTCAAAAATGGGGTCACCACCATTGAAGTGAAAAGCGGTTATGGCCTTTCTATTGATGAAGAACTGAAAATGCTACGTGCCATCAAACAGGCCAACGAAACTTCAAATGTGACCTTGGTACCGACCTGTTTGGCGGCCCATATGAAACCCAAAGATTGGAATCAAGACCAAGAATATCTAGATGTAATCATCAACGAATTGTTTCCTATCATCAATACTGAAGATCTAGCCCATCGCGTGGATGCCTTTGTGGAAGAAAGTGCTTTTTCCCCTGAAGAAATCAAACCCTACTTTCAAAAAGCAAAGGAAATGGGATTCGATATCACGGTACATGCCGACCAATTTACCACAGGAGGAAGTCAAGTAGCCGTCGATTTTGATGCTGTGAGTGCTGACCATTTGGAGGCCAGCACCGAAAAAGAAATTCAATTGCTGGCCAAAAGCAACACCATTGCCACAGCTTTGCCAGGAGCATCCCTCGGTTTGGGATGCGCCTACACCCCTGCACGCAAAATTTTGGATGCCGGAGGTGCTCTATCCATTGCCAGCGATCATAACCCGGGGTCTGCCCCCATGGGCGACTTGTTGACCCAAGCCAGTATTTTGGGAACCTTTGAAAAACTGTCCAACACCGAAGTTTTGGCTGGAATCACATATAGGGCAGCCGCAGCCTTACGATTGAAAGACCGTGGAAAACTAGAAGCAGGAGCACAAGCCGACTTTGTGGTTTTCCCAACAGATAATTACCAAGAAATCACCTACCACCAAGGGCAATTAAAACCAAGTATGGTATGGAAAAATGGAATTAACGTTTGCCAATAACTTTATCATTCCGCTCGGTTGCTGAGCGTAGTCGAAGCGAGATGCGGAATCCACTACCCTATTTTGGATTCCTGCTTTCGCAGGAATAACAAATCATTTTTTATTACTAATGAAAAAAGATCATTTCAAATCACAAATTCTTCAAGGAATCCCTTCGGAATTACCTACCACCAAAGCCTATTCAAGTAATGGCAATCCCGCTCCAAAACGAAAGGACATCCTTTCCAAAGAAGAGAAAAAACTGGCCGTACAAAATGCGCTACGTTATTTTCCCGAAGCTTGGCACAAAGAACTCGCATCAGAATTTGCCGAGGAACTAAAAACCTTCGGTCGCATTTATATGCATCGATTTAAGCCGGATTATGAAATGTATGCACGACCTATTTCGGATTACCCAGCGAAAACGCATCAGGCAGCTGCCATTATGTTGATGATCCAGAACAATTTGGACCCTGCCGTGGCTCAACATCCCGAGGAATTGATCACTTATGGAGGCAATGGCGCAGTGTTCCAAAATTGGGCTCAGTACCTGCTCACCATGAAATATTTGGCGGAAATGACCGAAGAACAGACCCTGAACATGTACTCAGGTCACCCAATGGGCCTTTTCCCGTCATCCAAAGAAGCGCCAAGAGTGGTGGTCACCAACGGGATGATGATTCCCAACTATTCCAAACCCAACGACTGGGAACGGTTTAATGCACTCGGTGTTACCCAATACGGGCAGATGACAGCTGGTTCGTATATGTACATTGGCCCACAAGGAATAGTACACGGAACGGCCATTACGGTCATGAATGCGTTCCGAAAAGTATTGGACAAAAACGAATCTCCTGAGGGCAAAATTTTCTTGACCGCTGGATTGGGAGGCATGAGCGGCGCCCAACCCAAAGCAGGAAACATCGCCGGAGGCATCACCATTTGTGCAGAAGTCAACCCAGAAGCGGCCAAAAAACGCCATAATCAAGGTTGGGTAGATGAATTGTTGGTGGATTTGGATGTATTGGTGGTTCGCACTAAAGAAGCTGTAAAAAATAAAGAGGTGGTTTCCTTGGCCTATATCGGTAATGTGGTTGATGTTTGGGAACGTTTTTATGAAGAAGACATTTTTATTCAATTGGGATCTGACCAAACCTCTTTGCACAACCCTTGGGCGGGTGGTTACTATCCTGTTGGACTTTCTTTTGAAGAATCCAACGCTTTGATGGTAGACAATCCCGAAACGTTCAAGAAAAAAGTACAGGAATCATTACGAAGACAAATCAATGCCATCAACAAGCACACCGCAAAAGGCACTTACTTTTTTGATTACGGCAACGCCTTTCTATTGGAAGTTTCCCGAGCGGGTGGGGATGTGATGGCTGAAAACAACATCGACTTTAGGTACCCATCCTATGTACAGGATATTTTGGGGCCTATGTGTTTCGATTACGGATTTGGGCCATTCCGATGGGTCTGTACCTCTGGCGACCCAAAAGATCTTCAAAAAACAGATGCCATTGCCCTTGAGGTGATGCAAAAGATAAAATCCGAAGCTCCCGAAGAAATCCAACAGCAAATGCAGGACAATATCAAATGGATTTCGGAAGCGGAGCAAAACAAATTGGTAGTGGGCTCGCAGGCACGAATCCTATACGCCGATGCCGAGGGACGAAGCAAGATTGCCGAAGCCTTCAATATAGGCATTGCCAATGGGGAAATCAGTGCCCCTGTGGTTTTGGGTCGTGACCATCACGATGTAAGTGGGACGGATTCCCCATTTAGGGAGACCAGCAATATTTACGACGGCAGTAAGTTCACTGCTGATATGGCCATCCAAAATGTGATTGGCGACAGCTTTAGAGGTGCCACTTGGGTTTCCATCCATAACGGTGGTGGTGTTGGATGGGGAGAAGTGATCAATGGTGGGTTTGGTATGGTCCTCGACGGTTCCGAAGAAGCTTCCATCCGCTTGAAGAAAATGCTGTTCTTTGATGTAAACAATGGCATTTCCCGCAGAAGTTGGGCAAGAAACAAAGAAGCGCGCTTTGCCATTGAACGAGAAATGAAGCGAACTCCAAATTTAAAAGTAACTTTACCCCATCTGGTTGAACCGGATATTTTGGACCATCTTTTTTAATGCGATGAAGTACTACGACCCCCCGAAAATAGATCTTTGGACAGGCAGGGTTTCCAACAAATGGTTGTACCTGCATGAAAAGGTACATTGCACTCCCTTGGCCGAGCTTTCGGAACCCCATAAAAAATCGATTGCCCTTTTGGGATATACCTGTGACGAAGGGGTCCGGCGTAACCAAGGACGGGTTGGCGCTGTGAATGGTCCAGATACCATTAAAAGTAGTTTCGGGAAAATGCCCAATCATCTGGCGAGCCATATATTGCTACAGGATGTGGGTTCCATCAGTTGTACCGATGACGAGATGGAAGCTGCACAGGACGCCCTTTCCAATGCGGTCACTTCCCTTTTGACGAAAAAACAGTTTCCCATTGTTTTGGGAGGTGGTCACGATATGGCCTATGGACATTATAGGGGCATCAAAAACTATTTGGATACAAAGGGAGGGAACCAAACCATTGGTATTATCAACTTTGATGCGCATTTTGACCTTCGAAAGAATACGGAACAAAGCAATTCGGGAACGCCTTTTTACCAGATTGCCAAGGATTGCCAAAAGGAAGATATTGATTTCAACTATCTCTGTTTGGGCATTCGCAAAGATGCAAATGACCGTATCCTATTTGAAACCGCTCGTGACCTTAAGGCCAATTATATTCTTATCGACACCTTCCAAATCCCATTTTTGGAGGAAATCACCACATGGATCAATGCCTTTGTCAAGAATGTGGACCATGTGTACGTGACCATTGATTTGGACGGGTTTTCATCGGCCTATGCGCCAGGGGTAAGTGCCGCCTCTCCCATGGGCTTTACCCCCCATATTGTTTTGGAGTGCTTAAAAACGATCATAGGTTCTGGAAAGTTGATCAGCCTGGACATTGCCGAAATGAATCCCACCTACGATATTGACGGGCAAACGGCTAAACTGGCCGCTTCCTTGATGCATTATGTGGCCCATAATATTTATTGAAAGACCATTGTTCGGAATTCTCATTCTGAGTAGTGTGAAAGTTTGACACGAATTGCACAAATTTTCACTAACAGCTTATCATCTGTGGGGCGAGCGAAGTCGTGCCCCTAAGCGAATACTTTTTTGGACATTTCTCACGCTCTCTTTGGTCGGTTTGAAATAACATAATCATTATAAAAATGAGCCGCATGTCATTTCGAAATGAGGAGCACAGTGACGATTGAGAAATCCAATTGTCATTCCGAACTACGTAAAGAATCTTTATCAGGAGTAATGGTTCGATACGAATTGCACAAATTTCCACCAACAGTTTATCATATGTAGGGGCGAGCGAAGTCGTGCCCGTAGACAGTAAGACCTCTCGACTGCGCTCGAGGTGACATCCATACCTATCTTTTCCTCACCGCAAACAAAAAAAGCCTTCCAAACGGAAAGCCTTTCATTGGCGAGCATCGGCTGATGCTTCAACCTGATTCCAATCGTCGCGACTGGAATCCAACACAACAAGACAAAGATAGCAAAGGTTTTCGATTAATGGGGTCGAAGGCGATTTTTTTCATCAAACCGCCTTTATAACGTAAGTCACTATTCCCCATATCAATAAGTTACTATCCTTGGATACCCTGATAGGTTTATACGCTTTGTTTTCCGGCATTAGTGTTATGGAATCCTTTTCCATCAGCAATCGTTTCACGGTAAATTCCCCTTCCAAAAAACAAACCGCTATTTTTCCGTTTTCCCCCTCCAAACTTCTGTCAATGACCAATAAATCCCCATCATCGAGCCCAGCACCTACCATGGATTGGCCACTGACCCTTGCATAAAACGTAGCTTCCTTGTTCTTGACCAAAGTTTTGTCCAGACTGATCCGTTTTTGCTTGAAATCCTCGGCCGGGGATGGAAACCCTGCGGAGACGGTATTTCTGGAAATGGGGATGTCCAAGCTTTGCTCATCATCTGGGGTAAAAAACGTGAGCGAATTGGTTTCTTGAGGTTTTTTTGAGGTCATTTTACTACAATGATGTCATTGATGTCCGTTGTATATCTTGGGGAAAGATGCTCTTGACGCATTTTCCAGGTTCGCTGTAAATCTTGATTGGCTATTTTCATCTTGTAATCCCCATACCTATCATTCATGCTGTCCATCACCTGCATGATTTTATGATGTTTTGGGTTTTCTGATGAAAACAGGTCTAACTGCCGCTCGTTGGTGGGAATCAGACCAGATACGATCACTCCTGCCCTTTTGTACTTGACCCCAGTTTTGAAAATGGTATCTACCGCCCTGACTGCATAATTGCCAATGGTAAGGCTGGAATCCGTGGCATAGGGCAAGGTTATAATGGCAGTGCCCCTGTCCTGGGGTTCGTTCTTTTTGTGCCGGTCACTTCTTAAAATGACCACAATATGGTTACAACTGCTCTTTTGGGCCCTAAGTTTTTCGGCACAACTGCTCGCAAAGGTCGAAATCCGCTCCCGGATATCCTCGATATTGGAGTATGTACTTTCAAAACTTCGTGTGGTGGCAATCGCTTTTTTATCCCGGGCATCATCTTCCAAATCCAAGGTAGGTATGCCCTCCAAGTCTTTTTTCAACCGCAGCCCAACAATGGCCATTTGTTTTCTTACCCATTCATCGGGCAACTGGGTGAAATCAAAGGCGTTTTCAACATTTCTGGTCTGAAGTCGTTTTAAGTTTCCATGGCCTATACCCCAAACCGTCTCTATTTTTGACCATTTGAGTGCTTTTATCCGCCCTTCTTCGGATTTGATCACAAAAACCCCTCCAGTCCGGGATTTTAATTTTTTGGCAATCTTATTGGCCACCTTGGCCAGCGCCTTGGTTGGAGCAATCCCTATACTGATGGGGATTCCCGTACATTTCTGCACTTTGTATTGTATCTCCCTTCCATACGCATCAAAATCATAGTCCTTGAATCCATCAAACTTTAAAAAGGCCTCATCAATACTGTACACTTCCATGTCCGGGGTAAACGTTCCCAGAATATTCATCACCCGGGTACTCATGTCACCATACAAAGGATAGTTTGACGAAAACACCTTTATCCCATTTTCTTCACAGAACTTCCTGTACTTGAATGCTGGGGCCGCCATGGGGAGGCCCAATTTCTTGGCCTCATCGCTACGTGAGATAAAACAACCGTCATTATTGGAAAGAATGGCCACAGGGATGTTATTGAACTGAGGCTGAAAGGCCCGCTCACATGACGCATAGAAGTTATTGCAATCCACCAACGCAAACATGCCTCAAAGTACTCGATTTTTGCTAAATTACCTAGCAAATCTGTTGTGATGAAAATTAGGATACGAGGTAATTCGGTACGTTTTAGACTGACTCAGAGCGAAGTAAAACAGCTTTGTGAAGAAGGTTTTTTTATGGAGACCACCTCTTTCGGGGAAAATCTGTTCCGCTATGCGGTACAACTCAGTAAAACTGAAGAGACCCTCTCGTCTTCGTATGAAAACAACCGGATTACCCTAAGTGTTTCCGAACAGCTGGCAAAAAACTGGGATTTGGATGAACGTATTGGATTTGAACACACCTTCATTACCAAGAACGGAACGGAACTCCACCTCCTCCTCGAGAAGGATTTTACCTGTTTGGACAATACCATGGAAGACCAATCGGACAATTACCCCAACCCCAAACTGCAACATTGAACCCTCATGGAAAAAGAATTTAAACGAAATATTTCCCTTACGGGCGATATCCAATTTACCGGATTGCGCCTTAAGGAACCCATGCATACCGCTGCCGGCTTCTTGGGGGTAAAAGAAGCCCTAAGGCACGGCTTCAAGGAAATGGGCATTGTACGCTCCATGAAGGCATTGCTAGAGATGAACCAAGAAGACGGTTTTCGTTGCCCCAGCTGTGCGTGGCCCGTTCCCGAACACCCCTCCAAGGTTGCGGAATATTGTGAGAACGGGGCCAAGGCGCTGGCCGACGAAGCCACCCATGAACATATAGGTGCCGAATTTTTCAGTAAGCATTCCGTGGAAGAACTGTCCCAACTCAGCGATTATGAACTCAACAAGTTGGGTCGGATCATAGAGCCCATGGTCCTTAAACCGGGAAAAGTACATTACGAGCCCATTGCATGGCAGGAGGCTTATGATTTACTATCTGATGAACTCCATCAGTTAAACGACCCCAACGAGGCTATTTTTTATACTTCGGGGCGATCCAGCAACGAAGCCGCTTATTTGTATGGTATGTTTGCCCGTGCCTTGGGCACCAATAACATGCCCGATTGTTCCAATATGTGCCATGAATCATCCGGAGTGGCACTATCCGAGACCCTGGGCATTGGAAAAGGTTCAGTAACCTTGGACGATCTCTATGGTGCCGAAGTTATTTTGGTTGTGGGCCAAAACCCGGGCACCAACCATCCCAGAATGCTCTCTGCCCTTGAAAAATGCAAAAAGAACGGAGGAAAGGTCATCAGCATCAATCCCTTGGCGGAAACAGGACTGGTAAACTTTAAAAATCCGCAAAACGTTTCGGACATGTTGGGCAGTGGGCAGCCCATTGCGGACCTGCACCTTCCTGTTCGTATCAATGAGGACATTGCACTCGCCAAACTGATCTTAAAGAAATTGGTGGCCCTCGATGCCAAAAACAGCAATGTTCTGGACCATGAGTTCATTGTGGAATATGTTGACGGCTATGATGAATTACTGAAAGATTTAAAACGCTACGATTACGAAACACTTCAGAGGAGAACTGGGGTTTCCATGCGAAAAATTGACAAGACCGTTCGGTTATTGGCCGAAAATTCCAAAATAGTGGTCTGTTGGGCCATGGGCATCACCCAACACAAGAATGCCGTGGAGTGCATTCAGGAGTATGTGAACATCTTACTTTTGAAAGGAGCCATAGGAAAACCATTTGCGGGTACGTGTCCCGTTCGGGGACATAGCAATGTGCAAGGGGACCGCTCGGTGGGCATCCACCACTTTGTCAATGAAGGATTGAACCAACGGATTCGTAAACATCTTGGTTTTGAGCCTCCTGCCCAACGAGGATACGATGTTGTAGAGGCCATCCATGCCATGCATGAAAACAAGGCCAAGGTCTTTGTCTGTTTGGGTGGGAATTTTGCCATGGCAGCCTCGGATACAGCATACACGGCCAAAGCCCTTCAAAATTGCAGCTTAACGGTACAGATCAGCACCAAGCTCAACCGCAGTCATTTGATTACCGGTAAAACGGCTCTTTTGCTTCCCACTTTTGGTCGCTCGGAGAAAGATGAGAAGAAAGGCTCCGTTCAATTTCTGACCATGGAGAGCAGCACCGGAAAAGTACGTCAAAGCAAAGGTTTGCTGAAACCCGCTTCCGAGCATATCAAAAGTGAACCGGAAATCATCTCATTGATGGCAAACACCTATTTTAAAGGAAAACATGCCATGGACTGGGAAGCTTTGGGAGCGGATTACGATCTTATCCGGAGTTTAATCGATAAAACCGTAAAAGGATTCAAGAACACCAGTGAACAATCCAAAGGCTTTGGGTATTACCTACCCAACAATGTTCGGGAACGGGACTTTAGAATGTTGCCCAACGGCATGGCACAGCTTACCATCAATACATTGCCAGACCATGGACTAAAGATGGATGAATTCTTGCTGATGACCATTCGGTCACATGACCAGTTCAACACCACCATCTATGGACTGAACGATCGTTATCGAGGTGTTCACAATGAGCGTCGCGTGGTGTTCATGAACCAAGATGACATGGAGCAGCATCAACTGAAAAAACTGGATGTTGTAAATCTACATAGTGAATATGATGGTATCCAACGGACCGCGGAACAATTTTTGGTCATCCCTTATGAAATTCCCAAAGGGAACATGGCCGCCTATTTCCCCGAAACCAATTTGTTGGTCCCCCACAATCATTTTGCAGATAAAAGCCAAACTCCCATCAGCAAATCCATTAGGGTAACGGTTGAAAAGGTATTATTACCTACTTAAACGCAGGAATTCCGGTAATATCAGCCCCAGTGATCAACAAATGGATGTCATGGGTACCTTCGTAGGTAATCACGCTTTCCAGGTTCATCATGTGGCGCATGATGCTGTATTCCCCGGTGATTCCCATTCCGCCCAGAACCTGTCTGGCTTCCCGGGCAATCTTTAAGGCCATGTCCACATTATTGCGTTTGGCCATGGAGATTTGGGCCGTGGTGGCACGTCCTTCATTCTTTAATTGCCCCAAACGAAAGGCCAACAACTGGGCCTTGGTTATCTCGGTGATCATTTCGGCCAATTTCTTTTGCTGTAGTTGATAGGCAGCTATGGGCTTTCCAAATTGGATGCGCTCCTTGGCATACCGCAAAGCGGTATCATAGCAATCCATGGCAGCTCCAATGGCGCCCCAGGCAATGCCGTATCGGGCGGAATCCAAACAACCCAACGGGGCACCCAACCCACTTTTACCGGGCAACAGGTTTTCCTTGGGAACCTTTACATTGTCAAAGATAAGTTCCCCTGTGGCCGAGGCCCGAAGTGACCATTTGTTATGGGTTTCCGGGGTGGAAAAACCTTCCATGCCCCTTTCCACGATCAAACCATGAATACGGCCTTCTTCATTCTTGGCCCAAACTACGGCGACATCGGCAAAGGGAGAATTGGAAATCCACAATTTGGCCCCATTTAACAGGTAATGGTCCCCCATATCCTTGTACTTAGTTTCCATACCGCCGGGATTGGAACCATGGTTGGGTTCCGTTAAACCAAAACAGCCCATCCATTCGCCCGTGGCCAGTTTAGGCAAGTATTTTTTACGCTGTTCCTCAGATCCGTAGGCAAAAATGGGATACATGACCAAGGAAGACTGTACCGAAGCCGTGGAGCGCACCCCGCTGTCCCCCCGTTCAATCTCCTGCATAATCAATCCATAGCTAATCTGATCTAAGCCTGCCCCTCCGTATTCCTCCGGAATATACGGACCAAAAGCACCTATTTCGGCCAAACCTTTGATAATCTGTTTGGGAAACTCCGCCTTTTGGGCGTATTCTTCTATGATGGGAGAAATATCCCGTTTCACCCACTGGCGGGCAGCATCCCTTACCAACTTATGCTCTTCAGATAGAAGGTCGTCAAGATTATAATAATCCGGTGCTTCAAATAGATCAGGCTTCATTCGGAAAAAATTTATCTAAAAGTTATGCTGAAATTTAACAATTTAATCTATCACTGTTGCATTTTCAAATAAAATGATTTCGTCAAATCTGTATACTGCTCCGTGTATTGGTGTCGTTCGACCTCTATGATGAGCTCATCCACTAACGTGTCGGTTTCGGAGCGTCCAAATTCCATCAAACTCCTTTTGAAGTCAGTCTTTGGATTTCCCTTCACCCTAGTAATCCTATTTGGGAACAATCCAGATTCCTTGGCCATGGCAATAAACCCTTTCTCTTCCTTAAAAGGAACAATCACCGAAAAAACACCCGTGGCGGAAAGAAGTTTTGTTGCTCCCTCAATAAGTTCATCAAAGGGCAATGAATTGTTCTGTCTGGCTTGATCCCGTGAGGCATCTCCGCTGGAAACATTCTCCGAATAGAACGGCGGATTGGAAACGATCAAATCGTATTGATCATCAATCTCATCCACGAACTCATCCAATCCCGCATGATAACAGAACAGTCGGTCTGACCATGCTGAGGCTTCAAAATTGGCAACACATTGTTCGTAAGCCGCTTCATCCAACTCAATGGCATCAATAAGTTCGGCAGTAGATCGTTGTGCCATCTGCAAGGCAATCAATCCTGTGCCTGCACCAATATCCAAGATGGAATCGGGTTGGTGTTCCAATGAAGCCCATGCTCCCAGCAAGACACCATCCGTACCCACTTTCATGGCACAGCGGTCTTGGTGTACCGTGAATTGTTTAAATTGAAAAGGCTTACTCATTCACCCTACCCGGCTCTCGGGTTTCAGAACCCTCCTGTTCCATAAGTGAGTCTCCCAATCGTTGTCTCATATTATCTGCCAAAACCTTTATCTCAGCCACAACCTCGGGATGCGCATCGGCCACATTGTTGGTCTCACTAACATCGTTGACTACATCGTAGAGCTCAATTTCCTCCATATCAACATATCTGTAGTTTCCTGGTTGCCCATCTTTTCCTGGTTCCTGACCATCCATGGTCCGGTAGCGATGCGGGAAATACATTTTCCATTTCCCATACCGCACCCCAAACATTTCGTTGACCCGATAGTAGAAAAAGTAGGCATCTTGCACGGGCTCTGCACGCTCACCCGTTAAAATGGACCATGCATTTTTACCATCGATCACTTGTTCTGGCAATTTGGATTCGGTGACATGGGCAATGGTGGGTAGTATATCTATGGCCATCATGGGCACATCTACTGTTCTCCCCGGCTTAAGTTTTTTCGGGTATTTCATAATAAATGGCTCACGTTGTCCTCCTTCCCAAGCGGTACCCTTTCCTTCCCGAAGGGGGAGGGCACTTCCGGCATGGTTTCCATAGGAAAGCCAAGGCCCGTTGTCCGAAGTAAAGATGACCATGGTATTCTCTTCAAGTCCATTGTCTTTGAGTGCTTGCATGATCTGGCCCACAGACCAATCTATTTCCATGATCACATCACCATACAAACCTCTTTCCGACTTACCCTTAAATTTTTCCGAAACGAACAAGGGTACGTGGGGTTGTGGATGCGGCACGTACAAAAAGAAAGGGTTGTCCTTATTCCTTTTGATGAAATCCACACTACGCTCTGTAATCCGGGTTGTCAATTGGGATTGCTCCACCAAGGTATCGATTACGGTCTCGTTTTCGTAAAGTGGTAAATCTGGAAAATTAAAAATGGTTCCCTGCTGTGGGTGATAGGGCCACATATCATTGGAATATGGAATTCCGAACCACTCATCGAACCCATGGCGTGTGGGCAAAAACTTTTTGTGATGCCCCAAATGCCATTTCCCATAAATGGCCGTTGCATAGCCCTTTTCCTTCAACATTTCGGCCAAGGTGGTCTCCGTATCATTGATACCATGTGTGTTTCCAGGCCCCAATGCATTATGGATACCGATTCGATTGGGGTAGCAACCCGTTAAAATTCCAGCCCTGGAAGCGGAACATACGGCTTGGGCCGCATAGTAGTTGGTCATTCTTACCCCATCTGCAGCCATTTGGTCCAGATTGGGAGTTTTGATATTAGGCGAACCAAAGACCCCAACATCTTGGTAGCCCTGATCATCCGTAAAAATCAATACTATATTGGGCGAACGCTCTTCCTCCTTGACTGGAGCCTTCTTTTCTCCACAAGAAATCAGTCCTAAAACAAGAAATACAAAGAAATATCGAAACATATCGTAAAATAAAAGGTTGCCCTAAATATAGGTGAAAACCGCAAATCTTACGAATCCAAGTACAATTCCACGAGACCTTCCGGTGTTCTCACATGGATTTCCTTCTTTTCGCGATCTACTTTCTTTATGATATCATCGGTGATGGGAATCAGAAGTTCCTTCCCATCCTTTTTAGCTTCAAACAGTTCCTGCGAAGCACTGTCATTTATGGAGACTATGGTCCCGATATTTCCATGGACCTCATCCATCAATGCAAACCCAATGACTTCATGGAAATAAAATTTGTTCCCAGTAAGTGGTGGGAGCATTTCCAAGGGAAGGTACAGTTCCGAGCCTATGATCTTATCCGCGGTGGCCTCATCCTTGACCTCTTCAAAATCGATGCGGAGCAGATTGGATTTGTGCAACCGACAACGGTCAATAAAAAATGGAATCAGATTGTTTCCCAATGAAACAAAAACTGATTCCATGTTTTCGTAGATTTCGGGTTCATCGGTGTCCAACTTGACCAACACCTCGCCCTTAAAACTATATTTTGAAACGACTTTGCCCAGGTAGAAGCAATCTTCCTTGCGCATCGTCTTCTCTTCTATTCTTCTTCTTTGGCAGTTTCCTCAGCGGCAGGAGCCTCCTCAGCAGGAGCTTCAGCAGCAACTTCTTCTGTAGCGGCCTCAGTAGTTTCCTCGGCAACTTCTTCAGCTACTTCCTCTTCTGGCAAAGCGGCAGCGGCTCTTTTCTCGTTGACTTCCTTCTCTGCTTCCAAAGCTTTTGCCCTGGCTTCAGCCTCAGCCTTGCTCAATCCATCTTTCTTGGCTTGAACGGCAGCTTCTTTCTCTTCCAACCAAGCTTTGAACTTTTCCTCAACTTGCTCTTCGGTCAAAGCACCTTTGCGAACACCACCCAACAAGTGGTGCTTCAACAAAACTCCTTTGTAAGAAAGAATAGCTCTGGCAGTATCGGTAGGCTGCGCACCATTTTGCAACCATTTTACAGAACCATCAATATCCAAATCGATGCTGGCAGGATTGGTATTGGGGTTGTATGTACCCAATTTTTCCAAGAATTTACCGTCTCTTTTTGCTCTGGAATCTGCGGCAACCACCCAATAAAATGGTTTACCTTTTTTACCGTGTCTCTGAAGTCTAATTTTAACTGGCATATCACATTAATTTGTAGGGTGCCCGACCCTTGTTATTAATTCTTTTTAATCGCTTGTCTCTTAAGCGGGTGCAAATATACTTGATTTCTTTTAATGCACAATGTTTGTGTGAACTTTCTATTCCCTTTCGGCCAATTGATCCTTGCCCCTTACCAATTTTGTTTGATGCTCGTGGACCACCTCCTTGATTTGCTGGATGATGGAATCATTTCCTTCTGCAATATTGAATTGTTCGGATGCATCATGGTTCAGATTAAAGAGCAAGGGTATTTCATGTTCTTTTCGCTCACCGAATTGCCCATAAGCCCCCTGCGTAATAAAATGCGCTTTGTAATCTCCCCATCGGGCTGCATAGAGATCAGTGCCCCGATAATACAAAACGCTTTTCCTTGGGCTTGGATTTTTATACAACAAGGTTTCACTTAAATCCACGCCATCCATGATTCGGTCTTTCGGAATTTCCACTCCGGCCATCTTGCTAAACGTGGTGAAGAGGTCCATGGTCGAACCCAAATCCGTGACCAATCCCGGCTTAATGTTACCTGGTCCCCAAAAAATGGTGGGTTCCCGCATTCCGCCTTCCCATGTGGTACCTTTCCCAGCTTTCAACAACCCGGCACTACCCCCATTGGTTTTAAAAGGCAACCAAGGCCCATTATCGGACGTAAAGACCACAATGGTATTTTCAGCCAACCCTTCCAATTCAAGGGTCTTCAAAATCTTTCCGACACCATCATCAATCTCTTCGACTACATCGCCATACAATCCACGTTTGCTCTTCCCCATCGCTTCTTGGGAAGCGAACAAGGGAATATGGGGTAAATTATGGGCCAAATACACAAAAAATGGCTTGCTTTTATTCTCCTTGATATAAGAAATGGTCTCTTCCGTATATCGCTTGGTAATGGTATTCTGATTGGCAGGCCGTTCTATGATTTCTGTTCCACACATCAAGGGCACATTGAAGTGTTCAGTTTTGATATCCTCATTCTGCTGATTCCAATATCCTCCTTGGGGATAGTCCACGACCCGGTCCATATCATTGGAGTAAGGAATTCCAAAATAATAATCAAACCCATTGTTCGTAGGCAAGTATTGTTCTTTATGCCCCAGATGCCATTTTCCGATACAGGCAGTGGCATACCCAGCCTTCTTTAATTGTTCGGCCAAAGTGATCTCGCTGCCGGGCAACCCATTTTTCGAATCCGGGAAGAGCACTCGGTACTTGTTACTGGCCATCCCACTTCTAACCGGGAGCCTTCCCGTTAATAGTGCTGCCCTGCTGGGGGTACAAACACTGGCACCCACATAAAAGTTGGTCCATTTCTGTCCCTCAAAGGCCATTTGGTCCAAATGGGGCGTATGGATGGTCGGGTTTCCATATACGCTTAAATCCCCATACCCAAGGTCATCGGCAAAAATGATGATGAAATTTGGAGGACGTTTTAAATTTTCTTGGGCATTCCCATTAAAAAAGCTTCCCCAAAAAATACAGTGAAAAGCAAGTACGATTGATCGCGACAACTTGATACCTATTCCCATTTAAAATGACTTTATTCCTTAAATATAGGGAATGCCAGTATAAAACGCGACTCCATAAATCAGTTGATAAATCCTAAAAACTACATTTTATAAAACCTTCATGTTTGTATATTTTTAGACATTGATTTTTCCACTCCGAAAACGGCGAGCACATGTACCTAATATTTGATACCGAAACCACAGGATTGCCCAAGCGCTGGGACGCCCCCATAACCGATACGGACAATTGGCCAAGGTGTGTGCAGATTGCGTGGCAGCTGCACGATGAAATGGGCAATGTGGTAGAGCATCAAGATTTTTTGGTGCAACCCGACGGGTTCAACATCCCCTATGAATCTGAGCAAATCCATGGTATCTCCACGGCTTTGGCGGAGCAAGAAGGAGAATCATTGGACCATGTGTTGGATGCTTTCAAAAAAGCTTTGGAACGCACCAAGTTTGTCGTGGGACAAAACGTAGGTTTCGATGTCAATATCATGGGGTGTGAATTCCATCGAAAAGGGATGGACAGCCTCTTGACCGAACTACCCGTTCTGGACACCTGTACGGAACATACCGCGGAACTCTGTAAAATTCCCGGTGGCCGCGGAGGCAAATTTAAGCTGCCCACGCTTACCGAGCTTCACGAATTTCTTTTTGGAGAGCCCTTTGCCGAGGCCCACAATGCCACTGCCGATGTTGAAGCCACTACGCGATGCTTCTTGGAGCTGGTTCGAAAAAAGCAGTTCACTGCCCAAGAACTGGATGTTCAGCCTGACTATTTTGAACGTTTTTCCGAGGCCAATCCACAGGAAATCCAACTCATTGGATTAAAGCACATCAACCTAAAAGCGGCATCCAAAAAAATTGCAGATGCCCTTTGGGCACAAGATACCGGGGACATTTCCGAAGCGGAAATCCAAGAGAACATAGAAACCTTGGAAGATGCCCCTTTCGTACATCTTCACAACCACTCCCAATTTTCGGTCCTCCAATCCACCATCAATATAAAAGATTTGGTAAAGGCCACCGCCAACAATGGTATGCCGGCCGTTGCGCTAACCGACCATGCCAATATGATGGGCGCCTTTCACTTTGTAAAAGAAATCATGGCCCACAATAAAGGTGTCAAGGAGCGAAATGCCGAACTGGAGGAAAAAGGAGAACCTGTCACCGAAACGGAAATCACCCCCATTGTGGGATGCGAATTTTACGTTTGCGAAGATCACACCAATAAAAATATAAAGGACTACGGCTATCAAATTGTTTTGATGGCCAAAAACAAGGCGGGTTACCAAAATCTGGCCAAAATGTCTTCCATTGCCTACACCAATGGATTTTATTATGTGCCCCGTATCGATAAAAAGATTGTGGAGCAGTACAAGGAAAATGTGATTGCCCTTACCGGAAACCTCTATGGTGAGGTACCCAATAAAATATTGAACGTAGGTGAAAAGCAGGCCGAAGAAGCCCTATTGTGGTGGAAAGAACAATTTGGCGATGACCTCTACATAGAAATGATGCGCCATGGACAGGAAGATGAAGACCGGGTGAACCAGGTTTTGGTGCAGATGGCCAAAGACCATGATGTAAAGCTGGTGGCCACCAACAACACTTATTATTGTGACAAAAAAGATGCCGAGGCACACGATATCCTGCTCTGCGTAAAAGACGGTGAAAAACAGGCCACGCCCATAGGTCGAGGTCGAGGGTACCGCTACGGACTGCCTAATCAAGAGTACTACTTCAAATCTTCAGATGAGATGAAGGAACTCTTCAAGGATATTCCTGAAGCCATTCTGAACATCAAAGAGATTGTGGACAAAATAACTCCCTATGACCTCGCCAGTGACATCCTTCTCCCCAAGTTTGAGATTCCAGAGGAATTCAAGGTCAAGGAAGATGAGGCAGACGGAGGAAAACGAGGTGAAAATGCCTATTTAAGGCATATCACCTATGAAGGGGCCAAGAAACGATATGGGGAAATCACCCCTGAAATCTCGGAACGTATCGATTTTGAGCTGGCCACCATTGAAAATTCAGGATATCCGGGATATTTCCTTATTGTGGAAGACTTTATCCGCGAAGCTCGGAACATGGGGGTTTCCGTTGGACCGGGAAGGGGTTCGGCAGCCGGTTCGGTGGTGGCCTACTGCTTGACCATCACCAACATTGACCCCATTAAGTACGACCTCCTTTTTGAGCGTTTCCTAAATCCGGACAGGGTATCCATGCCCGATATTGATATTGATTTTGATGATGAGGGCCGGGGAAGGGTCATGGATTATGTTATCAACAAATATGGCTCCAATCAGGTAGCACAGATCATCACCTATGGTACCATGGCGGCCAAATCTTCCATTCGGGATACGGCACGAGTACTGGATTTACCCTTGAATGATGCCGACCGTATTGCCAAGCTTATCCCCAACATGTCCAAATTGGGCAAAATATTTGGGGTTGATGAGGCCGATCTTCGCAAAAAGTTCCGATCGGATGAATTGGAGAAGGTCCACGAATTACTGAACATCTCTGAAGGGGATGATTTGGAAGGCCAAACCGTGAATATGGCCCGGGTTCTGGAGGGATCCTTGCGAAACACCGGAATCCACGCTTGCGGTGTCATTATCACTCCGGACGACATTACCAACTTCGTTCCCGTATCCGTCGCTAAAGATTCTGACCTGTATGTGACCCAATTTGACAACTCCGTTGTGGAAAGTGCTGGACTCCTAAAGATGGACTTCTTGGGATTGAAGACACTGACACTCATCAAGGATACGGTAAAAATCGTAAAAGCAAGAACGGGAGTGGATTTGATTCCCGATGATTTTCCATTGGACGACGAGAAGACGTATGAGCTTTTCCAACGTGGTGATACGGTAGGGATATTCCAATACGAATCGCCCGGGATGCAAAAACACATGAAAAACCTGAAACCCACGGTTTTTGATGACCTTATTGCCATGAATGCCCTATACCGTCCGGGACCCATGGAATATATCCCCAGCTTTATTGCCCGTAAGCACGGTGATGAGGAAATTACCTATGACCTTCCCGAAATGGAGGAGTACCTTCAGGAAACTTATGGGATCACGGTATACCAAGAGCAGGTGATGCTGCTTTCCCAAAAGTTGGCCGGTTTCTCCAAGGGTGATGCGGATGTACTGCGTAAAGCGATGGGAAAAAAGATTTTCGCCTTACTACAAAAATTGAAACCCCAATTCTTGGATGGTGGTGAGAAAAACGGACATCCCCGTGATGTTCTGGAAAAAATTTGGAAGGATTGGGAAGCATTTGCCTCCTATGCATTCAACAAAAGTCACTCTACCTGCTACGCCTACATCGCATATCAAACAGCCTATTTAAAGGCCCACTACCCTGCCGAATATATGGCCGCCGTGTTGTCCAACAATATGAACGACATTAAGCAGGTGACCTTCTTTATGGAGGAATGTAAGCGGATGGGCTTGGAGGTTTTAGGGCCGGATGTCAACGAATCCTACTACAAATTCGCCGTAAACAAGGACAATGCCGTGCGTTTTGGCATGGGTGCCATTAAAGGCGTGGGGCGTTCCGCAGTGGAGACCATTGTGGAGCAGAGGAAAGAAGGCGGCCCCTATAAATCTGTATTTGATTTGGCCAAGCGGGTAGATTTGAGGGCCGCCAACAAAAAAGCCTTTGAAAACTTGGCCTTGGCCGGTGGGTTTGATTCGTTCGGGGATACCCACCGAGCACAATATTTCCATCATGAAGGGGACGAGGTCACCTTTTTGGAAAAAGCCGTCAAGTACGGTGCAAAATTCCAAGAAAATGAAAATTCTTCCCAAGTAAGTCTTTTTGGAGATGCCAGTGAGGTGCAGATTCCCGAACCCGTGGTACCGCCCTGCGAGGATTGGGGCACCATGGAAAAGCTCCGCAGGGAAAAAGAAGTGGTGGGCATCTACATTTCTGGCCATCCTTTGGATGACTTTAAAAAAGAGATTACGGCTTTCTGCAATAGCAGTGTATCCGCATTCACCAGCTTGGAGGACTACGTAAACCGAGAACTCTCGGTAGCGGGAGTCATCACCGACGTGCAGCACCGGGTATCCAAAAACGGAAAAGGATGGGGCCTATTTACCCTTGAGGACTACACCGATTCCCATGAATTCCGGATTTTTGGGGAAGAATACCTCAAATTCCGCCATTTTTTAATGATCAATTCCTTTGTTTATATCAAAGCCTTTGTCCGCGAAGGGTGGGTAAACCGGGAAACTGGCAAAAAAGGGGAACCCCGCTTGCAGTTCAATGATTTTAAACAATTGCAGGATGTCATGGATGCCTATGCCAGAAAACTTACCATAAAATTGGACATAGCCCGTTTACAGGAAAGCAGGATTCAGACCCTGAAAGACACTCTTCGTTCCCACCAAGGCGACCATCCCCTGAATTTTGTGGTCTACGAGATGCAGGATGAGATAAAGCTGAACCTATCCAGCCGAAAACAGAAAGTAAAGATCAACAGTGAACTTTTGGCCGCCTTGGAAGAAAATGACATCCATTACAAGTTAAATTAGCGCCATAGCTTAAGCTGATGGCACAATAATTAAAACGAATACTTTGACGGTAAGGATGATGCGCAATATTTGACTAACTTTGCGAAACAATAAAACAAATGAGATGGCACTAGAAATAACAGATGCAACTTTTGACGAAGTAGTTTTGAAAAGCGACAAACCTGTCGTAGTGGATTTTTGGGCAGCTTGGTGCGGCCCTTGTAGAATGGTCGGACCGATCATCGAGGAGGTAAGCCAAGAATATGAAGGAAAGGCTGTGGTAGGAAAGGTTGACGTTGATGCCAACCAACAATATGCCGCCAAATACGGCGTACGTAACATTCCTACGGTTTTGGTATTTAAAAATGGTGAAATCGTGAACCGTCAGGTAGGTGTATCTCCTAAAAAAGTATACACAGACGCCATTGATGCGGCACTGTAAAACAATATTCCTATTTGGATTTTAGAAAAGGTTTGGCAAATGCCAAGCCTTTTTTGTTTTATATTGAGACCAGAATCTGTTTATGGACATCCGATCAGAACTTCATAAGGCACCCCTTTTTAAAAACCTTGAACTTTTGGCCAATCAAATTGTTGAGGGTTTTATCAGTGGCATTCACAAAAGTCCTTTCCATGGGTTTTCCGCTGAATTTGCCGAGCACAAAATCTACAACCCCGGGGAGAGTACAAAACATTTGGACTGGAAGCTTTTTGCTAGAACCGACCGCCTTTATACAAAACGATATGAGGACGAGACCAATCTCCGGTGCCACATGATCTTGGACAACTCGGCCTCCATGTATTACCCGGAGGTGAAAAACCCATCCATTGACAATCTCAATAAAATAGGTTTTGGTGTTCTGTCCATCGCCGCTTTAATGCAAATCTTAAAAAAACAGCGTGATGCCGTAGGGCTGAGTATCTACTCGGACACCTATAATTTTTACGCGAACGAGAAAAGCAGTGAACGTCATTTTCAGATGCTGTACTCCAAATTAAACGAGGTTTCCGTAACCAAGGAGAAATCCAAGATGACCAAGACCTATACCTTTCTGCATCAAATTGCTGAAAAAATGCATCGTCGCAGTCTTATTTTTCTGTTTTCGGATATGTTCCAGACCGAGATCGAGGAAGAGAAGCTGTTTGAAGCACTCCGCCATTTAAAATACAACAAACACGCCGTGGTCCTTTTTCACCTTTTGGACCAGGAACATGAAATGGACTTTAATTTTGAGAATACCCCCAAACGCTTTGTAGACGTGGAGACTGGAACACATATAGATCTCTATGCGGAGAACATTAAAAAAAGATATGCCCAGGAAGTAGAAAATTACACCAATGCCCTACGGTTGAAGTGCGCCCAATACAAGGTCAAATATGTGGGCGTGGATGTCCGTTCCAATTTCTCACAAGTATTGAACACCTTCATGGTGGAACGACAAAAATTTGTTTAGCCATTATTTTTAAAAAATGTTTTGTTGAATACGAAATGAGAATGTATATTTGCACTCGCTTTAAAAAAGCAAATGAACAAGATTTGAATCTGACTGTTGTCAGAGTCTAACAAGATAAAATCATTGGTCTGGTAGTTCAGTTGGTTAGAATACCTGCCTGTCACGCAGGGGGTCGCGGGTTCGAGTCCCGTCCAGACCGCAAAAAGCTCCGATTTTTCGGGGCTTTTTTGGTTTTTAACATCCTGTAATCCCTTCCTTTCCTTTTTCTGGAAGAAAACTGTACCTTGATTCCCTATTAAGGCCCAAATGGAGAATAATCCAATAGAAACGTATAGGGAATTTATCACAGGCGTGTTCAATCGATACAGCTCCGTCAGTGATGCATCCATTTCCATGTTGATCTCAATGGGCAAAATCCAGTTTTTGGACAAAGGTTCCACATTACTTTCCATTGGGGAAACATCAAGACATATCCATATTCTGCATCAAGGAGCCATTGTTTCTTATTACCTGAGCAGAGATGGTGATATGTACCACAAGAATATTTTCTTGGAGGGCCATGTAGTGGGCTCCATGGTCTCTGCCCTAAAAAACGAGCCGTCCCACTTCGCACTTGAAGTAGTTGAAAAAGCAGTCCTTATCAGTTTTGATTACAAAAAATATAGAGCGCTGATCGATTCCCAACAGGACCTCAAGAATTTTTACATTTCGTACCTAGAAAAGAATTGGGTCATTGATAAGGAAAAAAGGGAGGTTGAAATTGTGCTACGGGAGGCCAAGGAGCGTTATCTTGATTTCATCAGCCTTCATCCCAATATTGAAGCTCGGATTCCGCTACAATTCATTGCTTCCCATTTGGGCATTACCCCCACCCAATTGAGCCGTATCCGAAAAAAAATCAAAGAAAAAAGCCCCAATCAACATATGTAAAGACAAAAGTCGATTACCCTACGGACCTTTGTCCCATGAAATTAGTTGTACTTTATATTTTAGCTTTCACAGGAGGTGTTTTTCTTACCGTTCAAGCCGGTTTCAACACCCAATTGGGTGCTTTGGCCAAACATCCTGTGGTGGCGGTGGTATCTACCTCCATTGCGAGTGCCATTTTTGGGAGCTGTTTTATATTTTTTACAAACAAAGGGGAAGTATCGGCCCAAATAGTATATGAAGTACCCTGGTATTTATGGTTTGTAGGCGGATTGTTCAGTATGATCGGTATTTCACTTTATTTCTATACCATTCCCAAATTGGGAATTTCAAAAATGATTGCCTTGGGACTATGCGGACAACTGCTCTTTTCCCTCTTGGCGGGTAAATTTGGCTGGTTGAACCTCCCCATTGAGCCTCTAACCCCAAGAAAATTAATCGGCGTTGGCGCCCTAATCACTGGAATATTTTTAATCAATTCAAAATGAACACTACACTAGTAAATATTCAAAACCTGACCCAATTGTGGAGCATAGCCGGCGAGACCTTCCAAGGGTACCATAACCATGAGGGCATTCACACATCAACCATAAAAAATTCACAATGGCCCAATCGTGTTTGGACACAAGGTGTCCTTTCCCAAGAACTTCTCCAAGAAATAGAAATTCAAATGGAGCGCGACAAAGGCATGATCTTTTCACACTTCAATTTGAATTCAACAAAGAATTCATCAATAGCTGAAGCGGGCTTTTCCCTTAAATCCTTACAGTATGGAATGAGTCTTTCTCTCGAAGGTAAGTTTGAAACCCAGAAAAGCATTGAATTTGTCCGTGTAACCCAAGATTTGGAGGCAGAAACATGGAGCAACACATTTTATCGGGCCTTCCATTATAGGATAAGTCCGGAAACCCTCTTAAAAACCGCAAGCAAGATTCCCTATTTCCTAGTTTATCATGAAAACCAACTGGTTGGCACCGTGATTATGCACACTACCGGAAAAACCTTGGGAGTGCATGCCCTGGGCATTGACCCTGACCAACGCAAGCAAGGCTATGCTACCGAAATCATGCATCATGTTTTAAATAAGGGTATAGACCAAGGAGCATCAACGGCAACTTTACAGGCCTCGGAAATGGCCAAGAATATGTATCTAAAAATGGGATTTTCCCATGCTTTTTTAATGGAAAACTACCAATTGAAAACACAAAACATCTGATATGCAATCTAGTACAATACCTAAAACCACAGGAATGGAATTCATCCAAAAACAGGAATGGCGGTATGCCACCAAAAAGTTCGACCCTAATCAAAAGGTATCTGACAAAAACCTTGAAATCATAAAACGTGCCGTGCAGCTATCCACATCTTCATATGGACTGCAACTGTACAAAGTATTGATCATAGAGAATCGGGAGACCCGCGAAAAATTGTTGCCCGCATCATGGAACCAAAGTCAAATCGTGGACGCCTCACACCTATTTGTTTTCTGTAATTATGCTGAAGTGAAGCCACATCATATTGATCAATATATCGATCTTACGGCAAAGGCAAGACAACTCAACGTAGAAGACCTGAAAGGCTATGGGGATTTCATGAAGTTGAAAATTGAGGCACAATCCCACGAGACCCAAGCTTCTTGGACCAAACATCAAACCTACTTGGCCTTGGGCAATTTGTTGGCCGTTTGTGCCGACCTGCACATTGACGCCTGCCCCATGGAAGGCTTTGAAGCCAAAAAATACAATGAGATATTAGGGTTGACCGAAAAAGGCCTGAATGCATCCCTAGTGGCCCCTATTGGTTATAGAAGTCCCGATGACAAAACCCAAAACCAACCGAAAGTCAGAAAGCCTTTGGAACTATTGTTTGAACGTATCTAAAGCTGAAATGGCAAAAATCAAAAGGCCCATAACTTTGTTATGGGCCTTTTGATATAAAGAAATTCTTGTTTTTAGTAGTGATATCTCACAAAGGCTTCCATGGCCGCATAGCTTGCCAAGCCCAGGGCTTGGTATTTTTGTGCGGTCTCTTTGTTCCTGTCCTCGGCCCTTACCCAGAATTCCCTGAGGTCCTCTCCTTGGAACATTACCCCATCCTTTTGGGTCTGGTGATAAAAAATAGCCTTTCGCTTTCTGAGCACCTGCGCTGGACTCATCGGTACCGCCATTTCTATCTCGTGGATCTCCCACTCGTGCCAAGCTCCCCTGTACAACCATACCCAACAATCATCCATAAAAGGTTTGGCCTTCAATTCCTTTAAGGAAGCGAATAAGGCCTCCAAACATACACGGTGCGTGCCGTGTGGATCGGCCAAATCTCCCGCCGCATAGATTTGATGGGGCTTAATCTTCTCAATGATATCATTCATGATCTTGATGTCATCCTCTCCCAAAGGCTTCTTACGGATAGCCCCTGTTTCATAGAATGGCAGGTCCAAAAAGTGCACTTGGCTGTCAGGAATCCCCATGTAACGGGTGGCCCCGTAGCTTTCACTCCTCCTGATGTTTCCTTTAATCTTTCTTACCAATTCCGAATCAAAATCTTCCTCGGTTTTTCCATTAAGGTCCTCGATCACTTTTGAGAATATATCTGTCTTTGTGATGGAGTTGGCCACCTCGGCTATCTTCAAGGCCTCATGGTCGGCCACAGCGATGTTCCCTGAGGTTTGATAAACGATATGTACTTCATGTCCTTGGGAAACCAATCGATCAAAAGTACCTCCCATAGATATTACATCGTCATCTGGGTGCGGACTGAAGATGATCACACGTTTCTTTTCGGGCGTGGCACGCTCGGGACGGTTGGTATCGTCCGCATTGGGCTTCCCACCCGGCCATCCGGTAATGGTATGCTGCAAGCGATTGAACGTCCTGATATTGATTTCGTATGAGGATTGCTCCGTACTCAACAGATCGGACATTCCTGAATCGTTATAATCCTTGTCCGTCAATTGCAATACAGGCTTCTCTTTTTGTAAACTTAGCCAAACCACAGCTTTGTGGGTAAGATCTTGGGTCCAGTCGCAAGTGCGCACCAACCAAGGTGTATCAATACGGGTAAGGTGGGCAGCAGCTTCTTTATCCAACACAAAGGTAGCATTGGAATGTTCCT
This sequence comes from Flagellimonas olearia, assembly GCF_004150225.1. Classification (NCBI taxonomy): domain Bacteria; kingdom Pseudomonadati; phylum Bacteroidota; class Flavobacteriia; order Flavobacteriales; family Flavobacteriaceae; genus Flagellimonas; species Flagellimonas olearia. The sequence goes on from NZ_ML142913.1 coordinate 214,167, forward strand.
GAAGATAGGTAGCGGGAACCTCTGGGCTTATTTCCCCTTCAATGGTATCCCTTACAATTTCAGATTTGTTCTGACCCCAGGCCAAAAGAACAATCCGTTTTGCCTTTCTAATGGTACCTATCCCCATGGTAACGGCTTTTCTTGGCACGTTTTCCAAACCTTTGAACGCAGGTGCTGCATCCACTCGGGTAATATGATCCAAGGTAATGTCCCTGGTAGCTGAATTAAAGTGCGAGCCCGGTTCATTGAAACCAATATGCCCTGTGCGGCCTATCCCCAATAATTGAAAGTCCAATCCTCCAGCCTTCTCAATCTGGCTTTCGTAGCTGCGACAATATTTTTGAAGTTTATCGGATGGTACGGTACCATCAGGTATATTCACATTCGCGGGATCAATATCAATATGATCGAACAAATGCTGGTGCATGAAGTAATGGTAGCTTTGGATATTGTTCCGCTCCATGGGATAGTACTCATCCAAATTGAAGGTGACCACGTTCTTGAAACTAAGCCCTTCTTCCTTGTGCATGCGCACCAACTCTTCATATACTTTAATGGGTGATGATCCCGTTGCCAATCCCAATACACATTTCTTTCCAGCCTCCTGCTTTTTCCGAATCAGCTTTGCAATTTCCTTGGCCACTTCCAATGACCCTGTCTTGGAATCATTGAAAATAACATTGTGGATTTTTTCAAAGCGTGTGTCTTCAAATTGGCCCGCAGGTTGATACTGAATTGATTTTGGTTCTATGGCTACTTCCATAACAGTTGCTTATATTGTTAATTGACAAAGATACTTCAATTTTTCACCAAGTCCTTATTTAATGGAATGGAATAGGTTATGATAACGCTATCTTTTTAACACATTTGTTGCATTCCGGATTTCAATTCCCAAATCATTGGACGAAAGAGGCGTCTCTAAACAAGATATTTACACATAGGCCCTACCTAATCAAAAAAAGCGAAGGAAGAGAAAACCCCTTCCTTCGCCCAAAATTAACTATTAAATAAAACTAACTCAAACTATGAGAAATCCTTTAATGGACTGCTTCACATCATTTGGTTTATTGTGCAAACCACAAGGTGGTTCCTTGCATGTCTTCTCCTTGCGCTGGCGCAACAGCAGAGAAATTTGGGTTGTCCTGAGCTCCGGAGCCATAACGTAAACGTTGTGGGTAATCTCCATTCAGTGTACCCAAGGCAAAAATAGTCTGGTTGGATACCCCGGCAGCCAATTCAGAAGGATAGCCGGTATCACGAACAACGGCCCAAGCTTCAAAACCATCCGTGTAGCTTACCAACCATCTTTGGTGGGCAATCTTCTCAAGTTTTTCATCCAAGGTCCCTACTGTGATATCCGCAGCAGCTTCATTAGCGATATATGTATCGGCATCACCACCGGAAATTCCCCATAGGGTCATAGCCTCCTTAATTCCTTTGGCGAACAGATCTTGGGCATCTCCTGTGGCTCCTTGAAGTCCTTTCAAGACCGCTTCGGCCTGCAAGAAGTAAGCTTCTGCACTGGTAAGGATAATTTCTGGATACCCATCCACTTGGGAAGAAGTCTTTGGTTGAATCACCGCATCACTCGGCGTACTGAACAAATCGTAACGCACATAAGAATAGGTATCCCCATTGATTCTGGATGGTTGTCCTACATACTGACCCGTTGCCAATTCAACAATGGTGGTATCTCCAGACATTGACGTTGTATAATCCGCTCCAGCATCATCCAAGGCACCAATGATAAAGTCAACCCTTTCCTGATAATTCGCATCTGGAGTTTCTGGGTTGTCCACAAACTTAAAGATTCCTCCCTTCGCAGGCTTCACATAAGCAGCCAACCTAGGGTCGTTGTTGTCCTGTAGCATGTTCACCAAAGCACTGCTCACCGTCCAATCGGAACCCGTTCCGAAATTGTGCCAAACATCTCCGTAAGCTGCTGCAGCCCACTGACTGATCACAAAATCTTTGTTCATGACAACACTACCGGTAGTATCATCCAAAAGTGGGGCACCAAGTGCTTCGCTGATAGCAGAGGCAGCAAAATCATCGCCAGGAGCACCCAAAGCCCTCATACCTATTCTAAGCTTTAGTGTGTTGGCCAAACGCTTCCATTTCTGTAGATCTCCACCACAGTATACATCATTTTCACCAGCATCATCCACACCAAGACCGGTACGTTCCGCTGAACCAATGATGGCCATAGCCTCATCCAATTCGGCAATCACACCTTTGTAAATTGTCTTTTGATCATCATACTTTGGCGTTAAAATACCTTCAACACCAGCTTCTGTATAAGGAACCATTCCAAAAGTTTCGGTATACATTTGGTAATACAGTCCCTTGATGATCAAGGCCATGGCATACATGTACTCATTTTCAAGCTCCCCGCCTTCCTTAACAAAGTCGGTGAATCCTTTAATGTTTCCTAGGTAACCAGCCAACCAACCATAAGCGGCATCGGTATAACCTCCATTGTAAGTATACCCCAATTCATCGGACCACCAACAACCGTTGAATCCAAATGTGAAATGGCCGGCGAATCTATCGGTATGGATCAAATGTGCCCTCCAATAAGGAAAACGGTCTGGAGAATACAATTTGTACTGGGTATCCGTCAAAAAGAACTTGGCACTCACCTCGGTGGAGAGAAATCCATTTTGATCGGTATTGATCTCGTCAAAATTTTTCGTACAGGATAGTATTGTGACCATACTCAGAAGGCCAAATACCATAAATTTCATTTTTTTCATCGTAGCAAATTTTTTAAAAGTTTACATTTAATGTAAGTCCAAAGCTTCTTGTTGTAGGTAGTGCATAGAACAATACCCCTTGACCAAAGTTGGAAGTGGAATAGCTTGATTCTGGATCAAAATTATCCACGTTCTTATAGATGAACAACAAGTTTCTTCCCACTGCACTCAATGAAGCACCTTTGATAAAGGTCTTTTCCAATATCTTTCTTGGGAAGCTATAGGTAAGGCTCACCTCACGCAATCTCACATTGGTTTGATCGTATACATACTCGGAACCAATATTGCTAACCGCACCCCAGTAATCTTGGGCACTGATTGTAGTTGTGTTTGGAGTATAGGTACCATCTCCGTTATCTATGACACCATCCACAAGAATTCCTCCTTCTCTATACTGAAGAGATCTTTCTGAAACCCCGGCCGCATCCAAGCCAGCATCTGTAGCTGAGTACACTTCACCACCGATCCTAAAATCGATCAAGGAGTTAAGGGTAAAGTTTTTGTAACGGAAGGTATTGGTAAAACCACCTGCAGCATCAGGCTGGTAGTTCCCAAACTTCTCTCTTTCCGAAGTGGCCACTGGCCTACCCTCAGCGGTAACGATCAACTGTCCGGCATCATTTCTTGCCCAAGTAGTTGCCTCAATATCACCATATCCGGCACCTACCCTGGCAACTGTAGAAACTGTTCCTGAGTTACTGCTACTGAATTGGAAAAGATCTTGTCCTTCGATCAAGCTAACCAATTTGTTTTCGTTACGGGAAATATTGGCAGAAACATCCCATGAGAAATTCTCTGTTTGAATAGGTGTTCCCCCGATAAGTATCTCAAAACCTTTGTTGCTAAGTTCCCCAACATTGGTCCTGAATCTATCGAACCCTGTTCCAGGGTCCAAAGGCACGTCAAAGATCAAATCTTTGGAGCTGATGTCGTAATACGATGCATCTACAAAGAACCTATTGTTGAACGCTCTGAACTCCACTCCAAATTCTGTTGATGTAACATCCTCTGGGCGAAGGCTCTCACTGAACAAAGTACTTTCCCTGCTCACGGTAACATTGTCCAAGAATCCGTTGGCTGCAATCCTAAACAAGTTCACCAACTGCTGTGGATTGGTATCGTTACCCACATTGGCAATACTACCTCTCAACTTCAATAGGTTCACCTTACTTCCCAAATCGAAAGCTTCGTTCAACAGCACACTCAAACTGGCAGAACTATAGAAATAAGAACGGTTTTCGGCCGCCAAGGCAGAAGACCAGTCGTTCCTACCGGTAACATCCAAATAGATGGTGTTGTCATATGCCAAGGAAAGTGCTCCATACGCAGAGTTGATGCTCTTTTTGATAAGGGCACTCTGACTAGCGAACAATTCCTCTGTATTGTCCAAGAAAGGTCTTCCTGGAATTTTGATGTTCTCACCTCTTGTACTTGAACGAATGGTGGAGAAACGCAAGGCATTTGCACCAACATTGGCATTAAGATTGAACTTGTCCCCCAAATCTTTGTTGAACATCAACAAGAAATCATAGTTGGTCTCAGTTCTATCGTTCTTACCGTAATTTACCCTTCCTGAAGGGAAGAAATGGTGTCCTGTTCTGGTAACGGACTCGGTATCTTGTGTAATCGCATCGGTACCTACCCTTACAAAAGCAGACAACCAATCGGTAAATTCGTATTGCAATTTGGCAAAACCAGTAATTCTGGAACGTCTATCCTGATTGGAATCATGTTGTAGAATCCAGTATGGGTTGCCTCCAGATGATGTAGGGGCGATTACCCGATATGGATCACTTGGATCAATGGGATTGTCCAAATCTTGATAAATCTTAAGATCGTTGGTGCGAACGTTCCTTGCCAAAGGCCATAGGTAGGCCATAACCCCTTCCGTACCTTGTGTTGGTCTGTTATTGGCTGTTTGCAAGAAGTAGGTAACCCTTGCATCCAAGCTCAACTTGTCAGACAAATTGGTGAAGGCACGCAAGTTAAAGTTGTCCCTATCCACTCCAGAGTTGGGCAAAATGGACTCCAAATCAGAGTTGGTGTACGAGAAACGAACCGAAGTATTCTCATTTCCTGAGCTCAATGCCACAGTATTTATAAAGCTTGTCCCAGTCTCAAAGAAGTCTTCAACATTGTTAGGCTGAGCCTCATACGCTCTCATCTGGCCATTGTAGGCCAATTGTTGGCTTCCATCAAAGCGTGGACCCCAAGAACTGGTACTTCTTACCGTGTTCACTTGGTTGGCCAATGGAGCTCCTGTATCCACTTGTGGAAAGAGGCCATCGGTTCCTCGCCCATATTGATTTTGGAATTTAGGCAGGATAAACGGGCTTTCAAAAGTGGCACTTGAGGTAAGGGAAATACCCAATCCGGTATCCAATTTTCCTTTTTTGGTGGTAATGATCACCACACCATTACTTGCCCTTGCCCCATACAAAGCGGCAGCATTGGGACCCTTAAGTACGGAAATGGACTCAATGTCGTCTGGGTTGATATCCGAAACACCAGTACCCAAATCCGGAACACTGTATTCACCAGCCCCAGCAGTACTTAAACCACTGTTGTCAATTGGCACACCATCCACAACATATAGTGGCTGGTTGTTCCCGGTAATGGAGTTGTTACCCCGAATAACCACACGGGTACCACCACCAGGACCAGAAGTGGTCTTGGAAACCACGACCCCGGCAACTTTACCTGCAAGAGAGTTCACCACGTTTGGCTCTTTTACCAAAGACACCTCATCGCCCTGAACTTCCGTTACCGCATAACCCAATGATTTTTTCTCCCTACTGATACCAAGGGCAGTAACCACAACTTCTCCCAGTTGCTCTGCATCCTCCTGCATTGTTAGGTTGATGGTCGATCGTCCATTGATCGAAACTTCGATGGTTCTCATCCCCAAAGATGAAAACACCAAGGTAGCGCTGCCATCAGCTACGGTGATGCTGTAATTTCCATCAAAATCGGATGATACACCATTACTGGTTCCTTTTTCAACAATGTTGACTCCAGGAAGCGGAACACCCGCTTCATCAGAAACCGTTCCGGTAATTGTTTGCGCCATAATCCCCTGTATAGAGAGCAACGCCGCAAAAACAAACACATACTTTAGTTTTTGAATCATGTTAGTTTTTTTGTTTTGATTGTTAGATTAAAGTCGAGTTTACATTAACTAAAAGTTAACATAAGGGGTGAAAATCCCTAATACTTGAAGATTCCTGAAAAAATTTCGACCAACAACGGAGGTGAAAAGCCGAAGAGCATTTTTGTTTCTTAAAATGACAAATAGGCGGCATAAAAAAAACATAAGCCACAAAATAGCATAGGTTATATTGTGTTTTCCTTAATTTTTAAAGGAAATTTAACAGAAGGAAAGATTCTGAAATACATTATTTTTCAGTTAGTTACATTCAATCTCTCAGATTTTTGGAAGGTGAAAGCTATTTTCACAAAACAAAACTGGTCGGAACAAAAATGTACCGACCAGTGTTTAGGCAATTAACTAAAACTAAAGTATTCATACTGATTACTCCTTGAATATGGAATAAAAGTACTTTTTACTGAAAATTTTTAGACCAATGACTTCGCCTGATAGCTTAACATCAAGGAGCTATGAACAAACAACCGCAAACTTAAGCCCGCACCTTAGGTTTTAGCCCTAAAAACATCTTTGGATTTTGATCAAATCTTGGTATAACCTTCCTTGACTTCCATGACAGGTACTTTCCAAGTCATTTCCTCCTCTTCTTCAACTCTATTGGAAAGCAATTGCGCCAAATCTTCCTGTGCCCTCACCAACCCTTCGCCGGATGAAGATTCCACGACAATGCAGTTGGACGTAACCGACAACAGGTACGCACCTTCTTTCAGGCTAGGATTTATTTTAAGCCAAATATAATTTTGCTTTGGCCTGTGTGCCTCCACCTTTAATTCCCAGCCGGCTGCTTTTTGAAATAGCGATTTTAGCACCAACGAGGAGGTATCCCTAACTCCAAATCCTTCGTCAAGAACATAGCGCGTATCCGCGGTAAACTCAAAATATTGCCCATTACCATCAATCTCGCCATGCACCGCACTTGGCGGCGCCCCTATGTTGTCCAAGCAAGATAATGTTGACAAGGACAGGGCAACTACTAAAACCATGACAATAGGCATCCTCATTTGGTATTGCGTTTATGGATGGTATTTCCCATCTTCCTGGATCAGATATAATTTTCCAGTGAACGGACTCTTTGCTTGAATGGACCAACCGGCTCGGTGTACCTCCAAATCAATCTCCACTTTGGTGCCATCGGCCAATAGAGGTTTTGTTGGAAGTTCACTTAGCTTCTGGGCCCATTTCTTGTTTTTAGAAAAAAACTTTTTTTGATCGCGGTAGAACCTATACAACAGCCATCTAATTTGTTCATCTTTTGGAATTGCAAAGGTATCCGGGTTCCCAGCCTCGTTGGGTGAAAAATAAGCATAACCCCAATGCTCCGGTTCATGCATATTAATCACCCCTTGTGGAGACCAGACCCAATTGTATTCCCTTAAAAACTTACCATTGGCATCCTTCTTACGGTAATATTTCCCATCAATCAGGTCAAAATCCCAATTGACCCTAGAGAAATTGATTCGCCAAAAATCCCCTTCGGGAACTTTATTACTGCCACTGGTTTCTTTTAAAACAGCCCACGGCATGGCCACTTCCACACTCCATCCCTTATCAATATCGGAAGGGTCGTTCAAGGTGCCCTCTATATTCACCCCGCTTTTAAGACCCAGTATTTCCCAACTGTCCACGATTGCCCCAGGCTCCCGGTACGGTTTTGTCAATAAAAGGTCCCAAACTGTATTCAAGGCGTTCATTTCAAATTCGAAATAATTATGCGTATCCCCATCGGGGTCAATAAAGATTTCAAAATCGTTGTTATAAAAGATGACCGTATCCCGTTGCTTTAAGTTTGCCCAGACATGGGGCTCCTTGAGTTCGGCATAGAAGTAAAGATAGTTTTCATCCCAAAGCATCCGGACATTGGTTTGATAGGTCGGAGTTTTCACCCCTTCGATATCAATAAAATTTTCTGAAATCTGGGCCTTACCCCATACTTCCTCCTTGGCCATTCCATCTATCTGCATGGGTTCATTGGTCTTATAAACCACCATGGACCGAGGCTCTCCTATGTTTTGGCCCCAACTGACCATAGACCCCACCATAAATAAACCAACCAATACTTTTTGAGCTATGTCTTTCATTCCTATCATCCGTATCCTTTTATTACGCACTAACAATCCCTACCCCTTATGGTCCAATATTCCACAATAGAAATAAATTCCTTTCTTTGCGAATAAGGAAGGAACTGGCCGAAGTCGAATCGGGATATTTGTAAAAATTCCTAATTTAATCTGTATTTAGGGCTCTTTATTAGACCAATAACAGCTATCCGAGGCCAAATGTTAAAATAAAGCAACCTTTTGTTCATGTATTTGCAAAAACAGCTCAAGAATAAATTTTTGGTGAATGCCGTCGCAGATTATAAAATCACGGCATGGCACCATATTGTGTTCTGGGCCATCTATTTTACTTTTAATTTTTTGAGATGGGGCAGCTACTACAATGACTATCTGTATTCCTTCAAATCCAACCTTTTGGGATTTCCCATTCATATTACGCTTACCTACTTTACCATTTACTATCTGATTCCAAAATTCATATTCAAGCGAAAGTTTTTCACTTTCATCATCATCTTGGTATCCAGTATTTTTTTAATGGTATACATAAAATACCTGCTCACCTATTATCTGATCAGCCACAATGTTTGGCCAGAGGGCCCTGCAACTTATAGCCTCACATTAAACTTCACCATAGTTATGATGTTGGGCGAACTCTACGTAATCTCTTTTGTAACCTCCATTAAACTGACCATGGACTGGTTACGGGAGACCGGAAGAGTGGCCAAATTGGAAAAAGAACAGTTGGAAACTGAGCTACGATTTTTAAGGGCGCAGATATCGCCACACTTTTTTTTCAACACCTTAAACAACATTTACTCCCTTAGCCTGGAAAAGTCCGACAAAACCCCGGAGACCATCATAAAGCTCTCCGATCTTATGCGCTATGTATTGTATGAGACCAAGGACAAGGACCAAAGTTTATCCAAGGAAATTGTATTTATACAAAACTACTTGGACTTGGAAAAAATACGCTACACCCAAAACCTGCAACTTGATTTTGAGGTCATAGGTAATCCCAAAGGAAAAAAAATTGCACCCATGTTATTGGTCCAATTCATTGAAAATGCCTTTAAACATGGAGCCAACCAAAACATTGGAAAAGTTCGGATAAGCATCCAAATCAAGATAGAGGATACGTTTCTACACTTTAGGGTCAGCAATACAAAACCCAAAAATCCTGCGTTGCCCATCAAAAAGAAAACAGGGGGTATTGGACTTTCCAATGTGGAGAAAAGATTGAAATTGCGATATGGCGATGATGAATACCAATTGGGTATCCATGAAGAATTGGATGAATATATTGTAAACCTAAAGCTAAAGCTCAGATGAAGCTCAAATGTGTAATAATAGATGATGAACCTTTGGCCGTAAAGGTGATACAGAACTACATTTCCCAAATCAAGGAATTGGAGGAAATAAAGTCTTTCAACAATGCCATTGACAGTCTTCCCTTTATTAGGGAACACAAACCCGATTTGCTCTTTTTGGACATCAACATGCCCATTATTGACGGTTTCAGTTTTTTGGACAGCTTGGACAATAAACCCATGGTGGTCATCACCTCGGCCCATGCCGAGCATGCAGCCAAGGGTTTTGACTTGGAAGTATTGGACTATTTGGTGAAACCCATAGCCTTGCCACGATTCATCAAAGCAGTGAACAAAGCTGTGGCCCATGTCCAAAAACATCCAAAATGGGAGGGCTTGCGGGAGCATGTGTTTGTAAAGGTGGATAAGAAAAAAATGAAGAAAATCCACTTGGATGAGATCATTCTTGTGGAAAGTCTCAAGGACTATATCAAGATTGTGACCACCAATGGCAACCATGTGGTGCACAAAACCCTAAGTGCCTTTACCGATGAGATTTCCAACGAAAGGTTCATACGAATCCACCGATCCTATACCGTATCCTTGGACAAAATCGAAGCCTTGGAAGGGAACAGTGTGGAAATTGGAGGAAAGCGATATGTAATTGGCAGAAGTTATCTTGAAGACGTAAAGGCCCGTATTTTAGACCAGTCCATCTCTCCGGGAAATAAATCGGATTCAACTGATTAGATCATTATAACTGGTCCACCTGTAGTTTTATGTACTTGATTTTTGATCTATCGTAGGTATAGGATATATGAATAATCCCTTGGGCATCTTGGATGATGGCCGGATAACTGTATTCCCCTTCGTCATGGTCCTCCAGTTTCAGGACATCGGTCCATTCATTGCCATCACCACTATACGCCAGATGTAGTTTTTCGCGGCCATTGGACCAATCTTCACCACTAACACCTGGGTTGTACACCATTAAATATCCCCCTTTCTTTAACGAAACCGCATCTATACCACTATTGGGATTGGGAACGGAAGTTGTGGACGCCATGGACCAGGTCAACCCAGAATCACTGCTCACACTCTCCATAATCACATCCTGATTACTACGCAACAATGCTTTTATATTTCCATTCGGGAGTTGTAACAAAGTAGGTTGAATGGTTTTAACGCCTTCCTCTGAGGGGATATGGGACTTGGTCCACGTAGCGCCGCCATCAGCGGATATTTCCACATGGGATTTCCAAATGGCACCCTCTTCACTTTCTACACTGGATGGACTTAAAACAAGCTCATCACCAACTTGAATAGGTTTATTCTTGATGGGTCCCAATATTCCTTCAGGTAATTGATGGGATTTGGACCAACCCTCTTTATTGACATCCATGATGGAGTACATGCCCCACCAAGTGGAAGGGGAAGGCCCTACTTTGTAGAACAGTACAATTTCATCCCGATTATTTTTAAACAACACAGGATTCCAACAAGGGTATCTAAGGGTATCGTTGACCACCCCATCGGCAATTAATTTTGGGGCACTCCAATTTCCGGTGGTGTTGGAGCTGGTATAAATGGCCACATCGGGATGCCTTTCATGGGTGCCTCCGAACCAAGCGGCCATCACCGAGCCATTGCCCATCCCAATCAAAGTGGAAGCATGGCACTGGGCAAAAGGAGCTTCTTCAAAAATAAATTCTTCCGAAAGTACCTTCACTTTCGGAACGGGAAGATCTTGGGAAAAACCAAAGGCCCAGAAAAGACATACAAATGTCCATATACTGGGCCTTACTATTTTATATATCCCTGCATGGTGCAAGGCAAAAGAATTATTTAGTGAAAACAAAATCAGCTAATGAGATTGCCGTCCTCGTCCCATTCAGCAACAATGTTTCGCTTGCTTTGGTCCACACATTTGGCCAACCACTCAGCCTCGTAGGACACTCCATGCTGATCAAGGACATCTTGGGGAACACCATCCCAAACATTGGGCATATTTCCTTTATAACCCAGTTCCTCTATACCAATTTTTGAGGTATAGAACCCTGTCATGGTATGGTTCCTAACCAAAGAAAAGAAGTTCACCTCAAAGGGTCTTTCACTGGAAGGCACATCTGGATCGTAATAGGCAATCCCATCCAGAATACTCTTTTGCTGTTCTTCCGTGGCCGATTTAAATTCCGTTCCAAATTCGGTATTGCTCTTGTGATCCAACCACATCAATCCCCCCCTTAGATCCACCTGCATTTGCGGAAGATCTTTGGCCATGAACTCAATGAAGGGCACCACTTCGGCATCGGAAGCACTTTTAAACTCCGAACCGCCTGGTAAGATCAAATCGCAAAGTACGGTCATGGTGGCCGCTTCATGGTCGTTGAAAAAGCGTTCGCGTTCCAACTCGGCCACATGTTCATTTTCCCTATCGGTACGCCACTTTACTGCAGTGGGGTCCAAAGCGACCTCTTCAACCGGAGTTTCCGCTCCAGGCTTACATCCGTTGATGGCCAAACCTCCGGCCACAGAACCCAATACAATCGATTTTAAACTTTTCCTTCTATCCATGTCCTATAGGTTTTGCTTTTTCAATTGGTCTACTATATACTCTGAAGCCCTCCATGAGAGTGCCAAAATTGTCCACGTACAGTTTTTGTCGGCTTGGGACACAAAGGGTCCGGCATCCACCACAAAAACGTTGTCCGCATCGTGCAGTTGTTGGTACTTATTGGTTACCGATGTTCTTGGGTCGTCCCCCATACGGGTGGTACCCACTTCGTGAATGATCCGCCCTGGGGTATGCAGACCGTAATCCGCCTCTTTTCCAGGCTTGCTTCCAAGCACTTCTCCACCTAGATTGGTAAGTATTTGCTCAAAGGTATCGTGCATGTGAATGGCTTGCTTATGCTCATATTCCGACCACTTGTAATGGAAACGCAATACAGGGATACCCCACTCATCCACGGTGTTGGGGTCTATTTCACAATAGTTGTCCTTATAGGCAATGGACTCCCCACGCCCACTTAGGCCCACCAAGGCCCCATAATATTTTTTGGCATCACTACGGAGTACATCCCCATATCCACCGACTTTGGTTCCGAAGAATTTATTGAACTCGTTGACATTGAAGCCAAATCCATAACTCGGCATACCCATACCACCCCATATTTCAATATGGTAGCCCCGAGGGAAATCCAATTTGGAGTTATCGCCCCACCAAGGTGAGTACACATGCATTCCACCGACCCCATCTTCGTTGTATGACACCTTTCGGTTCATCAAATCTGGAACGAAAGCCATTCTATCCGCACCTGTGGAATCATGGAGATATTTACCCACAATATCACTACTGTTCCCCAATCCGTTGGGGTGTTGCGGACTCTTGGAGTTCATCAAGATCCTGGCAGTACTACAGGCAGAAGCCCCCAATACCACCACTTTGCCCTTGAGCTTATATTCTTTTCTATCTTCTTTATTGATATAGGAAACTCCGGTTGCCTTACCTTCATCATCAACCGTTACTTCACGAACCACACAGTTCACGAACAGGTCCACCTGTCCCCTACTCTTTTGGGCCGGGAAAATTAAACAGGTCCCTGCCGAAAAATCGGCATATACCTGACAGGCACGGCTACACTGTCCACAATAGAAACAGACCCCTCTATCATTGTTGATTCGCTTGGTAAGCATGGACATACGAGAGGGGTATACTGGAACACCAGTTTTTCTTGCTCCCTTGATATAGAAAAGTTCGTGTAGTCTTGGTTTTGGGGGAGGAAGGAAAAAACCATCAGGGTTATTGTGGATGTTTTCCTTGGTTCCAAACACCCCGATCATTTTGTCCACCTTGTCGTAGTATGGCTTTACATCATCGTAACTGATAGGCCAATCATCTCCGTGACCATCAATACTTTTATGTTTAAAATCGTCCGGACCGAAACGCAAAGAGATACGCCCCCAGTGGTTGGTACGCCCTCCCAACATGTGTGAACGGAACCAATCGAACTTGGTGCCATCCTTGTGGGTATACGGCTCTCCTTCTATTTCCCAACCTCCGTAGGCAGAGTCAAAATCCCCAAAGGGACGTACCGTACCGGCTCCCCTTCTGGGCGACTCATAGGGCCATCTTAGCTGGGTTTTCTGTTCTGGATCGGCAGGATCAAAAAACGGACCTGCCTCTACCACGGCCACTTTCAGGCCAGCATCGGCCAATACTTTTGTGGCCATACCTCCACCTGCACCAGAGCCCACGATTATAGCATCATAGACTGTTGAATTTTCTATTATCTGCATTGCGTCAAAACTTCTTTTTTATGAATTAAATGTAGGAATTGGCTCCCCAAAAACGAAAAATAGGGGTAAAAATTCAATACGGCAATAATTGCACATCAAAATCTTGAATTTTCACAGCCAAAACAACTTTTTTATGGCATATTGATAATATTCCCAATTTTCAACAAAGCATCTTTAATTTTTTAGACCAACGACGGGTCCAAATAGATTAACGCACAAAAAAAGTATATAAAACCTTTAAAAAGCAGCTTACATAAATTTCCATAAAAATCCTATTCCGACTCCAACCACAACCATCCTATTCATCTCCCCACAAAGGCCATTCAAATGTACTTTTTTTACCTAAACAGGTTTGTTTTCATTTAATATGTATATTTATGCGCATTGATATTGATATCCCATGAAACTTCACTTGCTAAACCGCAGGAGCAATACTGGTTCTTCCTTTACCATCACACACAACCGGTACCCCCATTTTTTAAAGATTTGGCACTATCATGCGGAGTTGGAGCTCGTAATGATCAAGAAGAGTACGGGCACGCGGTTTATCGGTGACAGCATCCAAAAATTCCAAGTGGGAGAAGTAGTGCTTTTGGGGAAGAACCTACCCCATATGTGGTTAAACGATGAATCCTATTTTGAGGAAGATGTCCCTGATGCCGCCGAAGCCATATCCATCCATTTCACCGAGGATTTTTTAGGTGACCACTTATTCAAGTCCCCTGAATTTTCACATATTGGACTCATGCTTCGTACCGCGTTGAGGGGTATTAAGTTCCATACCGTTCCAGCAGCCATTTACGAATCCTTCGAAAATATGCTTTCCTTAGACCCCTTTTCCAAAGCCATAGCCCTTATTGAGCTGTTGAACCAATTGGCCAGACATAAAGAATATGAGTTATTGTCCAGCATTGGATATGTGAACAGCTTTGGACAAATTGAAAATGAAAGACTCCGCAAAGTATACGAATACATTTTTGACAATTTCAAGAGTGATGTGAACCTAAACAATGTGGCCGAATTGGTGGGTATGAATCCATCAGCGTTCAGCAGATTCTTTAAACGGATACACCGAAAACCTTTTACCAGATATCTCAACGAAATACGCATTGGGTATGCCTGTAAGCTTTTACTTGAAAGTGAGAACAGCATAGCAGGAGCCGCTTATGAATCAGGATTCAACAACATTTCCAACTTTAATCGACAGTTCAAGGTCATAAAAGCCATTTCCCCTACTGATTACATCAAATCCTACAAAAAATCCGGCTGATTTTGTATTAAGGCAAAAAAAGTACTGAATTCGGTACTTTTTGAGGTAGCGTATAAGCCCTAGCACTTCTAATTTTGGTAAGATTCACACTAGTTTAATCTTTATGCCTACAATAACAGCCCTAGAAGTGCGCGATATCCGCTTTCCCACTAGCAAATCACTGGATGGTTCAGATGCCATGAATCCTGACCCCGATTATTCGGCGGCCTATGTCATTTTAAAAACAGATCATCCCCAGAACCTGGAAGGCCATGGGCTTACCTTCACCATAGGTCGGGGCAATGAAATCTGTGCCGCTGCCATCAAAGCCATGTCCCATTTGGTTGTGGGCAAAAGCTTGGAAAGCTTTACGGCCAACATGGGAGCTTTTTGGAAAATGGTCACAGGTGACAGCCAATTGCGATGGCTGGGGCCTGAAAAAGGAGTCATACACCTGGCAACCGGGGCTTTGGTCAATGCCGTTTGGGACCTGTATGCCAAAATGGAAGGGAAACCACTTTGGAAACTCATTGCGGACATGAGCCCAGAAGAACTGCTCTCCTGTGTTGATTTCACATACATCACCGATGCCATTACGCCTGCAGAGGCTTTGGAAATCCTTAAAAAACAGGAATCCACCAAAAAGGAACGCATTGATGCCCTCTTGAGTGATGGTTACCCTGCCTATACCACCTCAGCAGGTTGGTTGGGTTATTCCGATGAAAAAGTGAGACGGCTATGCCGAGAAGCCAAAGAGGAAGGCTTTACCCATATGAAGATGAAAGTGGGTTCCGACCTACAGGACGATATGCGTAGGGCGGCACTTATCCGAGAGGAAATTGGCAATGACCTTAAATTGATGATGGACGCCAACCAAAAATGGGATGTACAGGAAGCCATCGATAATATGGCCCAACTCAAAAAATTCAACCCATATTGGATCGAGGAGCCTACAAGCCCTGATGATATCTTGGGACATGCCAAAATAGCCAAGGCCGTTGCCCCCATCAAAGTCGCTACCGGGGAACACTGCCAAAATCGGGTCATTTTTAAACAATTGATGCAAGCCGGGTCTTTTGAAATTTGTCAGATAGACAGTTGCAGGGTCGGGGGCGTCAATGAAAACTTGGCCATATTGCTCATGGCCGCCAAATTCAACATTCCCGTGTGTCCCCATGCCGGTGGAGTGGGGCTGTGTGAGTACGTACAGCACCTTTCCATGATAGACTACATCTGTATCAGTGGCAACATGGAAGGCCGGGTAATCGAATATGTGGACCACCTCCACGAGCATTTTCTGGACCCTGTGATCATTAAAAATGGCGCCTACATGCCCCCCAGTATGCCTGGGTATAGTATCCAAATGAAAGAACAATCTTTGGAAGACCATGCCTTCCCCAATGGAAAAGTGTGGAACACCCTTCAAACCTCAACCCTATGAAACATCTAGCAAAAATCTGTACTGCCCTAATCCTTTTTTGTAGCCTGCTGGGCCATGGCCAAGGTCAACAAAACTATCAACCCTCACCCGAGAACCTTGAGGCCAGACAATGGTTCCAAGAAGCCAAGTTTGGATTGTTTGTGCACTGGGGGATCTACAGCATTCTAGGAGACGGGGAATGGGTCATGAACAACCAAAACATTCCCGTTGATGCCTATGAAAAATTGCCTGCTTTTTTCAATCCCATAGATTTTGATGCTGACGAGTGGGTAAAAATGGCCAAGGATGCCGGTATGAAGTATATCACCATCACCAGCCGGCACCATGATGGCTTTTCCATGTTCGATACCAAGGCAAGCGATTACAACATTGTGGACAGCACTCCCTATGGAAAAGATGTATTGAAGCAATTGGCCGAGGCGTGCAGAAAACAGGATATCAAACTATTTTTCTATTACTCGCTGTTGGATTGGAACCGGGATGATTACTACCCAAGGGGAAGAACAGGCAATGGCATTGCCGGAAGAGGTGAAGGGGAATGGGAGGACTATATTGAATTCATGAAGGCCCAGCTCACTGAACTTTTGACCAATTATGGCGATATTGGCGGAATTTGGTTTGATGGCCATTGGGACCAAAAAGAATGGGACGGCAAAAAATTTGGAAAACTAAAGGTGGATTGGCACTATGATGAAATTTATAAACTGATCCATGACCTTCAACCCCAATGTCTGATCGGGAACAACCACCACATTGCCCCGATTGAAGGAGAAGATTTTCAAATGTTCGAAAAAGACCTTCCCGGAAGAAATACCACAGGCTTTGGCACCTCGGAATCCGATATAGGCCAACTGCCCTTTGAAGTTTGTGAGACCATCAATGGGTCATGGGGTTTTAACCTTCAAGATAGAAAACACAAATCCGAAAAAGAGCTAGTACAGTACATTGTAAAAGCCGCCGGCTATGGAAGCAATCTATTGTTGAACGTAGGCCCAATGCCCAATGGAAAAATTCAGGATGAACACAAGGAATCCCTAAAACAAATGGGAGACTGGTTGCGTAAAAATGGAGAAACCATTTACGGGACCAAAGCTGGTCCTTCGGGCCCGACCGATGAATATGCGACCACCCAAAAAGGGAAAACGATCTACGTGCACCTATTGCAGAACAAGGACGTGGTCTTTATGGAAGGATTCAACCAACGGATCAAGCAGATAACCTATTACGGTACCCAGCAAAAAGTGACCCATGAACTCAACGATTATGGCCTTTTGTTGAAAATTCCGGAAGACCGTCAAGATCCTATAGACACTATCTTGGAAATAACCCTCAGGTGATCACGTACGGCAAACATATAACCATACTGCTGCTATTGGCTTTGCCCATCCTGGGTTGCAAAAAGACCGTAAAGGAGAGCAGCAAAGTTCAGGTACGCCCCAATATCATCTATGTATTGGCGGATGATTTGGGCTATGGGGATATTGGGGCCTTTAACCCGCATGGGAAAATAAAGACCCCGGCCATAGATCAACTTGCCGCAGAGGGAATAAAATTTACCGACGCCCATACCTCATCGGCGGTATGCACACCAACCCGTTATAGCATTCTCACTGGCCGATACAACTGGCGAAGCCCATTGAAAAGTGGCGTGCTCACCGGGGCTTCAAAAGCACTCATTCCTAACGAAAGGACTACCGTGGCCTCCTTGCTCAAAAAACAGGGTTACCACACCGCATTCATCGGAAAATGGCACTTGGGCTGGGATTGGGCACTTCAATCGACCGACAGCACACTTGGGGAAGGATGGAACCACGAAGATTTTAGCAACATCGATTTTTCAAAACCGATTACCAACGGCCCCAACGGCCTTGGTTTTGATTATACCTATGGTCATTCGGGCTCTTTGGACATGGCCCCCTATGTCTATGTTGAAAATGGAAAGGCCACCATGGTTCCGGACTCCATCACGGAAGATACCGGCAAATACACCTGGTGGCGCAAGGGTCCCACATCCAAGGATTTCATCCATGAAGATGTGACTCCCAATTTTTTCAGAAAGTCTTTCGCGCATATCAAGGAAAGAGCCAACAAAGAAGAACCTTTCTTTTTATATCTGGCCTTGCCTTCACCACATACCCCCATCCTTCCCACTGAGGAGTGGCAAGGAAAGAGCAACATCAATCCCTACGCGGATTTCATGATGATGATCGATGATTATATGGGGCAACTGGCCCAAGTTTTAAAGGAAACCGGGATTGAAGGGGAAACCATGGTCATCTTTACCAGCGACAATGGGTGTTCCCCCCAAGCGGATTTTGCCGTTTTGGCCGAAAAAGGACACGACCCCAGCTATGTGTTCCGGGGTCATAAGGCCGATATCTATGAAGGAGGCCATCGGGTTCCCTTCATTGTAAAATGGCCTAAAAAAGTGCAGCCGGGCAGTTCTTCGGACCAGACTATCTGCACCACGGATTTCTTCGCAACTGCCGCAGAAATCACTGGGGCCCAACTTCAGGAAAATGAAGGTGAGGATAGTTTTTCCATGCTGCCCTTGTTGTTGGATTCCCCTTCATCCGACTACAAACGCACATCGATCGTCCATCATTCCATAAACGGGAGTTTTGCCCTACGAAAAGGAAAATGGAAATTGATTTTTGCCCCCGGTTCGGGAGGGTGGAGTTCGCCTAAACCAAATTCAAAAGAAGAGGAAGGTCTTCCAGCGTATCAATTATATGACCTGACCACGGATATATCAGAACAAGAAAACCTTCAAGAAAAGTATCCTGAAGTTGTGAAAGAACTAAAAGCGGAGATGATATCCTTGATCGCCAATGGACGAAGCACGCCAGGCAACACCCAATCCAACGAAATGCCCTTGAATGGGAAGCCTTGGAAACAGATAGTACAATTTACCGACGCGAACAGTTCGGCTTCAAACTAAAACCAATTTATAGATGAGCGCATTCAATTTAAAAGGAAAAATAGCTTTGATAACCGGTGGTGCCAGTGGTATTGGAAAGGCTATTTCCCTAAAGTTTGCCGAGAATGGGGCCACGGTCCACCTTTTAGAGTACAACAGTGAAGAAGGAGAGAAAACCGCCCAAGAAATCCAGGATTTGGGAGGCACTGCATATTTTCATCAATGCGATGTTTCCAATCACCAACAGGTCAAGCAAGTCATCAACGGGATTCCCCAAGTAGACATTTTGGTCAATAATGCCGGGATAGCCCATGTGGGCAATATTGAAGGTACTTCGGAAGCCGATATGGACCGACTGTACCAAGTGAACATCAAAGGAGTCTATAACTGCATCCATGCCGTTATTGGCAAAATGAAGGAGCAAGGCTCTGGGGTTATCCTTAACATGGCCTCCATTGCCTCATCGGTGGGCATTTCGGATAGGTTTGCCTATTCCATGACCAAAGGGGCCGTGTTGACCATGACCTATTCCGTGGCCAAGGATTATGTGGAAAACGGTATTCGATGCAACTGCATATCCCCGGCACGGGTACATACGCCTTTCGTGGATGGCTTCTTGGCCAAGAACTATCCGGGCAAGGAAAAGGAAATGTTTGAGAAATTGTCCAAGACCCAACCTATTGGCCGTATGGGAAAACCGGAGGAAGTGGCCAGTCTTGCCCTTTATCTATGTTCCGATGAAGCCTCTTTCATCACAGGAACGGATTTTCCCATTGATGGTGGTTTTATCAAATTGAACGGATAGTGCAAGACCAATCAAAAAGAAACGATTACAGAATATAAAATTCACATAACTCAAAAGCAAAAATACTACCTATATGAAACTGATACGATTTGGTGAAGAAGGAAAAGAGAAACCCGGTGTACAGACGGAAGATGGCAAATGGTTGGATGTTTCAGCCTTTGGCCAAGATTACAACGAAGATTTTTTTGGGGGTGACGGTCTGGCCAGATTAACCGATTGGCTTAAGGAAAATGGTTCCAATTGCCCAGAGGTTTCAAAGGAGACCCGCTTGGGAGCTCCGTTGTGCCGGCCTTCCAAAATGGTTTGCGTAGGACTAAATTATGCCAAGCATGCCGCCGAAGGTGGTATGGCCGTGCCCAAAGAACCTGTGTTGTTCTTCAAGGCCACCTCGGCCATTGTGGGACCCAACGATGATTTGGTCATCCCCAAGAACAGTGAAAAGACGGATTGGGAAGTGGAACTTGCCATTGTCATCGGCAAAAAAGCATCCTATGTTTCCAAAGAACAGGCCTTGGACCACGTGGCCGGTTATGTATTGCACAACGATTACAGCGAACGCGCATTTCAGTTGGAACGTGAAGGTCAGTGGGTAAAAGGAAAAAGCTGTGACACCTTTGCCCCTCTTGGTCCTTTCATTGCTACTCCCGATGAAATCAAAGACCCTCATGCACTTCGCCTCTGGCTCAAGCTGAATGGGAAGATGATGCAGGACAGCAGCACTTCGGATTTCATCTTTGACATTCCAACACAGATCAGCTACATCAGTCAATTTATGACCCTGTTGCCCGGTGATGTGATTTCCACAGGAACTCCTTTTGGAGTGGGACTGGGCCTAAAGCCCCCTACCTACTTGAAACCAGGTGACGTAGTGGAATTGGGCATTGATGGACTGGGAAGTTCAACGCAAACGGCGAAAGCCTACGGTCAATAATTCCTTCAACAGCAAACATGAAAAAATGAAGTGGCCCAAACCAACATACACACTTTTAATCAGCACTTTAGTCTTTTTGGGATGCAAGGACACTCCCAAGGATAGTGCGGATACCTCTTTGGAAAAGCCCAACATCATTTTTCTGTTTACGGACGATCAAAGTTATCGCGACCTCCATGCCCTGGGCAATGCGGAGGTCCGCACCCCGGCCATGGACCAATTGGTGGAAGAAGGCACCACATTTACACACGCCTATAACATGGGCGGTTGGAACGGTGCCATCTGTGTGGCCTCAAGGGCCATGATCATTAGTGGAAGGTCCGTTTGGCGAGCCCAAGAGGTTTCCAAATCCTTTGCCCAAAACAAGGAATTTGACAAGACTTGGCCCCAGTTGCTAAAAACCGTGGGCTATGAAACCTATATGACAGGCAAGTGGCATATCTCGGCCCCAGCCGATAGTATTTTTGACCATGTGGCACGTTCGCTCCGCGGCATGCCTTTTGACACCCCGGAAGGCTACAATAGGCCACTAAGTGTAAACGATACCCTTTGGCAACCCTGGGACACGGATAGAGGAGGATATTGGAAAGGCGGAAAGCATTGGTCCGAACTGGTTCGGGACGATGCCCTAGGCTTTATTGATAATGCTGCCGATGCCCCTGAACCGTTTTTCATGTACATCGCCTTTAATGCGCCGCATGATCCGCGACAATCGCCCCGGGAATATGTGGAAAGCTATGATGTCAATGATATTGCCCTTCCCGAATCGTTTCTGCCCAAATACCCCTATGCAGAAGCCATGGGAGCCGGGCCAAACCTGCGGGACGAAAAACTGGCCCCTTTTCCGCGTACCGAGTATGCCATAAAAAAGAACCGTCAGGAATACTACGCCATCACAACCCATCTGGATGATCAAATTGCCATGATTCTTTCCAAACTGAAAGAGAAAGGGCTCGACAAAAACACCTACATCTTTTTCACGGCCGACCATGGACTTTCTGTGGGCGAACACGGCCTATTGGGAAAACAGAACATGTACGACCACAGTGTACGGGTACCCTTGATGGTTGTGGGTCCGGACATTCCCAAAGGAAAAAAGGTGGAAAACGACGTGTACCTGCAAGACATTATGGCCACTACCTTACAATTGGCGGGAGTTGAAAAACCCGATTATGTTGAGTTCAATAGTCTGTTGCCCCAAATCAATCAGGACACCGAAGGGCTGGCAGAGGTATATGGGTGTTATGAAAAAGGGTCTCAACGTATGATCCGCAAAGACGGTTGGAAACTTATTGTTTATCCTCGGGCCGCAAAGCTGCGCTTGTATGACCTAACCAACGACCCCAATGAGTTGATGGATGTATCGGAACATCCAGACCAGCAGGAAAAAGTGAAGGCATTATTTACCGACTTGGTAAAACTACAGCAAAAAATGGGGGACACTTTACAACTTGATTCAGACACATATCCACAAACCAAGGAAATGAAAACACTATAAGATCGGAGCGGATGAAAATTGACAGCCATCAACATTTTTGGAGATACAGCCCCAGCAGTCATGCTTGGATAGATTCCACCATGGGAGTCCTTAAAAAGGACTTTTTGCCAGAGGACTTGGAACCCTTGCTCCAAAACCATGAATTGGATGGTTGTGTTGCGGTACAGACCGATCAATCCGAAGCGGAAACCGAATTTCTGTTGAAATGCGCCGAGGAACATCCCTTCATCAAGGGCGTAGTGGGTTGGTTGGATCTCTGTGCCGAAGACATCGAGGAAAAACTACAGGAATATTCAAAAAACCCTTTGTTGAAGGGATTAAGACATATTGTCCAGGATGAACCGGATGACTATTTTATGCTTCGCCCAGAATTCTTGAGAGGCATTTCCCTTTTGGAAAAATATGGGCTTACGTATGACATCCTCATATTCCCAAAACATTTATCCTCTGCCTTGGAACTCGTAAAATTGTTTCCCAACCAACCTTTTGTAGTGGACCACATTGCCAAACCCAAGATCAATGGCAAAATAGAACCCTGTTGGGAACACTACATGAACCAACTTGGGCAACAAGACCATGTATATTGCAAGGCTTCGGGCATGGTCACCGAGGCCAAATGGGGCAAATGGTCCAAAAGTGATTTTATACCCTATTTGGATGTGGTGTTCAACTCCTTTGGCGCTGAGCGAATCATGTTTGGTTCGGATTGGCCCGTTTGTCTGCTTTCGGCCGAATACAAGCAGGTAAATTGTATTTTGACCCAATATCTGACCAAATACCCAAGGGAATCTCGAAAACAAGTCATGGGATTAACCGCTCAAAAGTTTTACAAGCTATGATGATCAAATGCTCTTCTTTTGTTCCGAAGAACCCCATCCCATCAAAATTGACATTGGGGTTGGTTTTCATTTTGACTAGTGTCCTATCCGGCTTGAATGCTCAGGATTCCAAAGATATTTTATGGTACTCCAGTCCCGCCGAAGAATGGATGCAGGCCCTTCCCATTGGCAATGGCCGTTTGGGCGCTATGGTTTTTGGAGACCCTCTCAAGGAGCGCCTTCAACTGAACGAGGATTCCATGTGGGCCGGAGGAACCGATTGGGAAGACGCGCAGGGAACTCCCGAAGACCTTGAAACGTTGCGGCGATTGTTGCGCGAGGGTAAAACTGCGGAAGTGGATAGTTTGATTGTTGAGAAATTCTCCAACAAGACCGTCCTACGCTCCCATCAAACCATGGGCGACCTTTTCATTGATTTTAAAGAAACCGGCGAAATCAGTGACTACCGAAGGGAATTGGACCTCAACCAAGCATTGGCCTCCACCTCCTATACGCTTAACGGCAACCATTACACCCAAAAAGTGTTCGCCTCCCAGCCCGATGATGCCATGGTGATGGAAATCACCACCACCTCCCAGAAAGGGTTAAATCTGGAACTTTCCCTCAGCAGACCTGAAGATCATGGCAAGGCCACAGTGAGTGTTTCCAACCCTTCCCAAAATCAAATCAGTATGTTGGGGCAAGTGACCCAATATGGCGGAAAGCGATTTTCCAAACCCTTGCCCATTGATCACGGAGTACGTTTTGAGGTACGACTTCAGGTGGTGACCCCTAATGGAAAAATCACCGCCAAAGAAGGCAAGGTTTCCATAAAAGGAGCTAAAAAAGCTCTAATCTTTATAGTGGGCAATACCTCTTTCTATCACGGTGACAACTATATCAAAAAAAATGACGAGACCCTTTCCAAAATCACGCAGAAGTCGTTCACATCGCTTTTGGAACAACATGTTTCGGACTACCAAAAACTTTACAATAGGGTCAGTTTTGAGTTGGGAGAAAACAACATGGACCACATTCCTACCGATGAGCGCTTAAAGCGCTGCAAGGATGGAGGCACCGATTTGGGGTTGCAATCCCTGCTCTTTCAATATGGAAGGTACTTGTTGATTTCCTCTTCGCGACCCAACACCAATCCGGCCAATCTGCAGGGAATTTGGAACGAGCATCTTGAAGCACCTTGGAATGCCGATTACCACCTCAACATCAACCTGCAAATGAATTATTGGCCCGCGGAGGTCACCAATCTTAGTGAACTCCATCAACCTTTTTTCAACCTTATCGATAGAGTATTGGAGCGAGGCCGAAAAACTGCCAAGGAACAATACGGTATTACCAGAGGTACCATGGCCCACCATACCACAGATCTTTGGGCTACCCCATTTATGCGGGCCGAAAGAGCCTATTGGGGATCGTGGATCCATGGAGGTGGATGGTGCGCCCAGCATTATTGGGAGCATTATCAATTTACCCAAGACAAGGATTTTTTATGTAATCGGGCCTATCCTGTCCTTAAGGACATCGCTTCCTTTTATCTGGATTGGCTGACTTGGGACCCCAAAAGCGAAAAATGGATCTCCACCCCGGAAACCTCACCGGAAAATTCCTATTACAACCCAAACGGCAAATCAGCCGCGGTTTCCATGGGGAGTGCCATGGGACATCAAATTATTGGGGAAGTGTTCGATAATTTCTTGGAAACGGCCCAGATTTTAGATATTGAAGACGAGCTTGTGGAAGAGATAAAAACCAAGAGAGCTGATCTACATCCCGGAGTGATCGTTGGAAAGGATGGACGCATCTTGGAGTGGAACGAACCCTATGACGAACCTGAAAAAGGACATCGGCATATGTCGCACCTCTATGCCCTTCACCCTGGGGACGACATTACGGAGAACAACCCCGAAGCCTTTGCCGCTGCCCAAAAAACCATTGATTACCGATTGGAACATGGTGGTGCGGGAACCGGCTGGAGCCGTGTCTGGATGATCAATTTGAATGCACGTTTGCTGGATGGTGCCTCGGCAGGGGAAAACATTCAAAAATTCTTTGAGATTTCCTTGGCAAACAATATGTTCGACATGCACCCCCCTTTCCAGATTGATGGTAATTTTGGATATACCGCCGGGGTAGCGGAACTGCTGATCCAATCACACGAAGGGTTTATTCGATTGCTGCCGGCCCTCCCTCCCAACTGGAAGGATGGAAAAATAACCGACCTAAAGGCCAGGGGAAATATTGAGGTAGACATGAGCTGGAAGAATGGTACCTTGGAGGAAGTTGCTTTTCGTTCCCCATCAGACACGAGCATTACCGTAAAATATGGCTCGTCCATGGTTGGCCTACCAATGAAGGCCGGCGAAGAAATCAAACTAAATACAAACCTTACAAAGACAAACGATTAAATGACCCCATATAAAATGACATCACCATTGCGAAAGAACACTATCCGGATAGCCCTTGAAAAGATGACCCTTTTAGGTATTCTAACCTTGCTCTTTTTGACATCACTTCCCGGACATGCACAGAACAATACACATCCGGAAGAAGAGAAGATGCAGTGGTTCCAAGATGCCAAACTGGGTATTTTTATCCACTGGGGCCTATATGCCGTAAACGGCATTGATGAGTCCTGGTCCTTTTTTAACGGGTATATTTCACACAACGATTACCTGAAACAGACCAATGGATTTACTGCCAAAAACTATGACCCCGTGGCGTGGGCCGATCTCATCAAAAAGAGTGGGGCACGTTACTCCGTCATCACCTCAAAACACCATGATGGGTTTGCCCTTTGGGACAGCAAGTTTGGTGATTTTAACGCCAAAAAGGCCTCGGCGGCCAAAAGGGATGTACTCTCCCCTTTTGTGAGTGCTTTGAGAAAGGAAGGATTAAAAGTGGGCATCTATTATTCGCTCCCCGATTGGTCCTATCAAGACTACACCCACCACACCAGGGATTCTATGCGGTACAAACCTGCAGATGACCCCAAACGATGGAACACTTTTTTAAACTATTACCAAGGACAACTCAAAGAGCTTTCAAAAACCTACAATCCGGATTTATGGTGGTTTGATGGGGATTGGGAGCACAGTTCCGCGGAGTGGGAAGCCCCCAAAGTACGACAAATGCTGCTCGACCAAAATCCCGGCACCATCATCAATTCAAGATTGCAAGGGCACGGGGATTATGCCACTCCCGAGCAGGGCATGCCCGTTACCCGTCCCAAGGACAATTATTGGGAGCTCTGCATGACCATGAACAATTCGTGGGGGTATCAAAAAAATGACCATGACTATAAAAGTCTGGATCAGTTGATTGGCATTTTTACCGATGTGATTTCATCAGGTGGAAACTTGTTGTTGGACATTGGCCCCAAAGGTGATGGCTCCATCCCAAAGGAACAGGAAGAACTCTTGACAGGTTTGGGACGGTGGACCCAAAAGCACAAAGAGGCTATTTTTGGCACCGTTGCGGGTATCCCAAAAGATCACTTTTACGGTCCCACTACCCTTTCAAAGGATAAAAGCATCCTATATCTGTTCGTGAAAGGAAATCCAAACGGAGAAATTGTACTTCGGGGAATAAAGAACAAGATCAACCGCATATGGGTGGTTGGCGATGGCACGAAGCTCTCCCACAAAGTGGTGGGCAAAATCTATTGGAGCCATTATCCGGGCATCAAATACATCCAAGTCCCTGATTATGTATTGGACAAAAACATGACCGTTCTGGCCGTGCTCTTGGATGGTAAAATAGACTTGTACCGCGAAGACGGTTCCGTAATTGAAAGCAACTAAGATGAAAACTTCACTACAACATTTTGCCTTTGTCCTACTCTTTGGAACACTACTTTTGGGCTGCAAGGAACAAGAAAAGGAACAGGAAATTTCACAGCCCAATATTGTCCTCTTTTTGGTGGATGACATGGGATGGCAAGACACCTCTGTCCCTTTTTGGAACAAAAGAACCCCTTTCAATGACCTATACCATACCCCTAACATGGAGCGTTTGGCCGCCGAGGGGATGAAATTTACCCAGGCCTACGCCACTCCGGTCTGTTCCCCTACCCGGATAAGCCTTATCACCGGTATGAATGCCGCACGGCACAGGGTCACCAATTGGACCTTGCACAAAAATGCCATCCAGCCCATGGAGAACAACCATCCAACCTTGGGCTTTCCAAAGTGGAACACGAACGGCATCAACCCACAAGACAATACCGACTCACTAGCGGTATATGCCACCCCATTTCCACAAATTTTAAAGGACGCTGGCTACTTCACCGTCCATACAGGGAAAGCACATTTTGGGGCTATTGGAACCCCGGGGGAGAATCCATTGAATCTGGGTTTTGATGTGAATATTGCCGGACATGCCGCTGGTGCCCCGGAAAGTTATTACGGCATGCAAAACTTTGGCAACGGGAAAAAAGGTAAAGAGATTTGGGCGGTACCTGGATTGGAAAAATACCATGGAAAGGACATTTTCCTCACCGAAGCATTGACTCAGGAAGCCTTACAAAAATTGAATTCCAAACCGGACCAAAAGCCTTTTTTCCTGTATATGGCGCATTACGCGGTACACACACCCATTATGGGTGACCCAAGGTTCGTTCAAGGATATTTGGACAAGGGCTTGGACAGCACCGAAGCCAAATATGCTTCCATGGTGGAAGGAATGGACAAAAGCTTGGGGGACATTATGGATTATCTGGAAGAAAAACAGCTTGCAGAGAATACCATTATTCTCTTCATGTCGGACAATGGAGGATTGAGCGCCGTGGCCCGTGGTGGGGAACCTCATACCCACAACAAACCTCTGGCCAGTGGAAAAGGATCTATCTACGAAGGGGGAATTAGGGAACCCATGTTGGTGAAGTGGCCCGGAAAGACCACTCCCGGTTCTGTGACCAATACTCCGGTTATCATAGAGGATTTCTTCCCTACCATTTTGGAAATGGCCGGTGTTGAAAGTCCAGAAGTCGTGCAAATGGTGGATGGACAAAGTTTCACTTCCCTATTGCAAGGTGATGACATCTCTGCCGATAATCGACCTTTCTTTTGGCACTATCCCAATGAGTGGGGACCAGAAGGACCCGGAATCGATGCGTTCAGCGCCATCCGATTGGGAGATTGGAAATTGATCTATTTCCACAAAAACCAACAAATGGAACTCTATAACATCAAGGAAGATATTGGGGAAACCCAAAATAAGGTGGGGGAACATCCTGAAAAGGTAAAGGAATTGGCCGCCATCCTCACGGAACATTTGATAGCCGTTGACGCCCAAATGCCTTTTGACAAAGCAACTGGGGAGCAAATTCCCTGGCCCAATGCAACACAACCCTGATGAAGTTGAATCAAAGAAATAGCGCCCTACTTCTAATGCTGCTTTGTAGTATGGTCTCCTTTGCCCAAAACCAAACGGATTGGCTTTTGCAACCGGATACCTATAAAGCGGAAATAACGGAATCGGAAAATACCATTTCACTGACCAATGGATTGGTACTTCGTAAAATACAGTTGTCGCCCAATGCAGCCACAGTAGAGTTTAAAAACCTTACCACACAGGAAACCATGCTCCGTAGCATCAAACCGGAAGCGGAGGTCACACTGAACGACAGTATTTATCACGTTGGTGGACTATATGGGTTGAAAGAGCATGGCTATTTCAAGGAATCATGGTTAAAAGACCTAAAGTCCAAAACTTCCGATTTTCAATACACAAGCCATGTCATTGAAGATATAGAACCACGCATTGCTTGGAACCCTAAGCAACGATACAACACTGCGAAAAGTTCCTTTGCCACAGGAAAGCGCCTCATCCTAAAGTTCACCCACGCATCCAAAGAATTGGAAGGCGTTGAAGTCTTGATTCATTATGAAATTTTTGATGGGATACCATTGATCTCAAAATGGATTTCTGTGGAAAATCACGGAAAAAACACCATCACCCTAAACCGATTTAAAAGTGAACTGTTGGCCTTTCCAGAAGTGGAAAACCCCGTGGAGACGCCCAACACATGGCGAAAACCCAACTTGCATGTAGAGAGCAATTACGCTTTTGGCGGATTTACCGCGGGCGAATCTACCGTAACCTCATTTTGGGAACAAGACCCGGAATACACCTCACAAGTCAACTGGAAGATGGAGACCCCATGCTTATTGGTGAGCCAACTCCCTGTAGGTCCAAACCTTGACCTAAAATCTGGAAGCACTTTTGAGAGTTTCAGGACTTACGAATTATTACTGGAGGAGCGGGGCAATCGGGAACAGACCGCACTCAGCCTCCGTAAAATGTATCGAAAACTGGCCCCATGGGTCACGGAAAACCCCATTTTCATGCATTTGACCACTACGGATGAAAAAGAGGTGAAAGCCGCCATAGACCAATGTGTGGACACGGGCTACGAGATGGTCATCCTTAGCTTTGGGAGTGGATTGAACATGGAGGACAATTCCCCGGAAAACATCAAAAAATATAAAAAGTTGGCCGATTATGCCCATAGCAAGGGTATCGCCTTGGGTGGCTACTCACTGTTTTCAAGTCGAAGCATCAACGAATCTGTGGATGTCATCAATAAGGAAACCGGAAAACCGGGCGGCACCAAGTTTGGAAATGCCCCTTGCTTGGCCAGCGAATGGGGGAAGGACTATTTGGAGAAACTCAAGTTTTTCTTGAAAAATACTGGTTTTGACCTCTTGGAACATGACGGGCCTTACCCAGGCGACCACTGTGCATCGACCACACATAAATACCACAAAGGGTATGAGGATTCGCAATGGGTGCAATGGAACATGTCCGTGGATTTTTACCATTGGTTGCGGGAAAACGGAATCTACCTTAACGCTCCTGACTTTTACTTTTTGGAAGGCTCCAACAAATGCGGCATTGGGTATAGGGAGGTCAACTGGTCGCTTCCCCGGGAGCAACAGATTGTACTGGGGCGACAAAACATCTATGACGGCACTTGGGAAAAAACACCCTCCATGGCTTGGACCTTTGTGCCCCTTACCGAATATCATGGAGGAGGAAAGGCAGCCACTTTGGAGCCGCTAAAAGACCATTTGGATTCCTACGAGGCCCACATGGTCCAAAACTATGGTTCCGGGGTGCAGGCCTGTTACCGTGGACCACGCTTGTACGATTCCAAGGAAACCAAAGATTTAGTGATATCACAGATTGAGCATTACAAAGAGTACCGTGATATCCTAAATTCCGACATCATTCACCTGAAAAGACCGGATGGAAGGTCTTGGGACGGGTTTATGCATGTCAATCCAGATTTAGGGAACAAGGGCTTGATAATGCTGTTCAACCCCACGGATAAAACTATAAAGGAAACCTTGGAAATCCCCATGTACTATACGGATATCCATGCTATCGCCCAAGTGTCACACAAAGGAACAAACCCAAAAGAATATACTGTCACTAGAGATTATACCATTCCGCTCCAAGTGGAAATTGCCCCGAACGGCTATACCTGGTATCTCATAAAATAAACCCTTGAAAATGATTCGAAAAGCACACCTCCTAACCCTTGCCCTGACTCTTTTACTGATGGCTTGCCAGACCGTGGAGCCCCCAAAAGCTGTTGGTCCCACCCCTTCGCAACGCCAAATGGACTGGCATGAGCTGCAATACTATGCCTTTATCCATTTCAACATGAACACCTTTACCAATATGGAATGGGGTACGGGAGGGGAATCTGTAGACCTCTTCAACCCAACTCAATTGGATACCCGCCAATGGGCCAAGGTTGCCAAGGAGGCCGGAATGAAGGGAATCATTTTGACCGCCAAGCACCATGATGGTTTCTGCTTGTGGCCCACCAAGACTACGGAACATTCCGTTAAAAATTCGCCATGGAAGGATGGAAAAGGCGATGTGGTCCAAGAATTGGCCGATGCTTGCAAGGAATATGGTCTTAAGTTGGGATTGTACCTCTCTCCTTGGGACCGTAATAACGAATATTATGGAAAACCCGAATATGTGAAAATTTTCCACGAGCAATTACGGGAACTGTTGACCAATTATGGGGAACTCTTCGAAGTATGGTTTGATGGTGCCAATGGAGGTTCGGGATACTATGGCGGTGCCAACGAAACCCGAAAAATAGACAACAAAACTTATTACGAATGGGAAAAGACCACCGAAATGATTCGGGAATTACAGCCCAATGCGGTCATTTTCAGTGATGGTGGACCGGATATACGTTGGGTGGGTAACGAGGAAGGTTGGGCCAATGAGACCAACTGGAGCGTGATGCGCAGGGATGAGATCCATCCTGGCTGGCCACGGTATGTGGAATTGCGTTCTGGCCATGAAGACGGAACACATTGGCTGCCCGCAGAAGTAAACACCTCCATTCGTCCTGGGTGGTATTACCATCCCGGCGAGGACCATCAGGTAAAAACCTTGCCGCGTTTGGTGCTAACATATTATGAATCTATTGGTAGGAACGGCAATTTTTTGTTGAACCTCCCTGTGGATGACAGAGGTTTGGTACATGAAACCGATGTACAACAATTAATGGCACTCAAAGCACAAATCGATAAGGATTTTGCACAAGAATTGGCCCAAGGAAATACTGCCGAGGCCTCCAACGTCAGGGGTAACAGTTCCACCTTCAATGCCGAAAAGGCCATAGATGGAAACTTTGACACCTATTGGGCAACCGATGATGGAACCACCCAAGCTTCCATTACCATACGTTTTGATGAGCCCACCAAAGTCAATCGCATACTCCTCCAAGAGTATATTCCTTTGGGACAACGAATCAAAAAATTCAAAGTCAGTGCCGAAGTCGATGGCACATGGCAAGTTTTGGATGAGCAGACCACTGTAGGGTACAAACGCATCCTAAGGTTTGAAACCGTTACGGCTTCCCAAATAAAAGTGGATATTTTGGACGCCAAAGGCCCCATCACCCTCTCTACTTTGGAGCTTTACAATGCCCCTCCCTTTTTAGTGGATCCAAAAATCACCAGAAACAGAGAAGGGATGGTTTCCATTGAAGTTCCTGATGATGAAGTGGACCTCTATGTGACCACGAATGGGGATGACCCAACCACGGCTTCAAAAAAATATGATGGTCCTTTTCCTGTTTTGACTCCTGCTACTGTCAAGGCCATTGCCGTCAATCCAAACAATGGACAACAAACCCAAGCGGTGAGCCAATATTTTGACTTGGCCAAAAAGGATTGGAAAGTAGTTGGTGCCTTAGAAAATAATGCAGATGTCGTTAAGCTTATGGATGAAGACCCCTATACCTTTTGGGCCACCGATAAGGACGCATCCGATATCAACGAAATCACCATCGATTTGGGCGCATCCCATACCCTTACCGGATTTAGCTACTGGCCCATCCAAGAACGGTATCCATTTGGAATGATCACCAAATATGAATTTTTGGTCAGTCCGGATAACCGCACATGGAAATCGGCATCAAAGGGAGAATTTGGCAATGTGTTCAACAATCGCATTGAACAAAAGGTTAAATTCGAGCCGGTTTCAGGCAGATACATTAAATTACGTGCTTTGGAAAAGCACAATGGGGACGCCCGGACTTCCTTTGCGGAAATAGGGGTATTCACTACAAACCAATAATACATGGATTTAGGATTGAAGGATAAGGTGATTGTGGTCACTGGAGGAGACAAGGGCATCGGCAATGGTATTTGCCAAGTGCTCGCCCATGAAGGGGCCATCCCGGTAATCATTGGACGAAAGGAAAGTGATGTCCAAGCAGCCGTGGAAGAAATCACCAAAACCGGAGGCAAAGCCTTTTATGCCATCGCGGAACTCACCGACCCCCAACAATGCAAAAATGCCATTGAGAAAACCATCCAAGAGTTTGGAAGAATCGATGGATTGGTGAACAATGCCGGGGTCAATGACGGAGTGGGGCTTGAAAATGGCAATTATGACGATTTCAAGCGTTCTTTGGAGCGCAATGTTGGCCATTATTATGTGATGGCCCACCATGCCTTGCCCCAGTTGAAAAAAAGCAAAGGCAGCATTGTAAACATAGGTTCCAAAACTTCGGTAACGGGCCAAGGGAATACCTCTGGTTATGCGGCCGCAAACGGGGCCCGGAATTCGCTTACCCGGGAATGGGCCGTGGAACTGCTCCCTTATTCCATTCGGGTGAATGCCGTAATTGTTGCCGAATCCTTTACGCCATTATATAAAAGATGGATAAATTCGTTTGATAACCCAGAAGAAAAACTCAAAGAAATCACGGACAATATCCCTTTGGAAAAAAGGATGACCACTCCGGAAGAAATTGCGAATACCGTAGCTTTTCTCCTTTCGGAAAAATCAAGTCACACCACCGGCCAACTGATCTATGTGGATGGTGGCTATACCCATTTGGACCGTTCGCTTTAAAATATCAACCATGACCAAACCAAAAATTGTATCCAAAAAAGTTCTCTTACCCTTTATCCTGATCACTTCGCTCTTTGCGCTCTGGGGTTTTGCCAATGCGGTGACCGACCCTATGGTTCAGGCCTTTAAAAAAGTGTTGGAGTTGTCCAACTCCCAAGCAGCCTGGGTACAGATGGCTTTTTATGGAGGGTATTTCTGCATGGCCTTGCCCGCGGCATTGTTTGTCCGAAAGTATTCCTACAAGGTTGGGGTATTGATAGGCTTGGCCCTATATGCGGCCGGGGCCTTGATGTTCTACCCTGCCGCCATCACCGAAAAGTTTTGGTTTTTCTGCTTGGGGCTGTACGTCCTTACCTTTGGACTTGCCTTTTTGGAAACTACGGCCAATCCGTACATTTTGGCCATGGGCGATAAAGAAACGGCCACCCAACGTTTAAACCTTGCCCAAGTCTTTAATCCTGTGGGATTGATTTTGGGGCTACTCATTGCCCAGCAATTCGTTCTTAAAAAACTGCAATCCGATGACATCGCGGATTACTCATCTTTGGATGAAGCCAAAAAAGCCTTGATCCGCACATCGGACCTTATGGTCATTAGAGACCCCTATGTTATCCTTGGATTGGTGATCTTGGCGGTCTTCGTACTGATTTTGGTGAGCAAGATGCCCCAGGCCAAAGGGGATGGCACTATTCCTTCGCTCCAAGAAACCGGAAAAGCGTTGTTCCATAGACCCAAATACATCTTGGGCGTATTGGCCCAAGTTCTGTATGTGGGCGCACAGATCATGTGCTGGACTTATATCTATCAATATGCCGAAGCCATAGGCATGGCAAGTGATGTGGCCGCCAACTATCAATTTGTGGCGTTCATTGTCTTTTTGGTGGGAAGGGCCATTGGCACCTATATGCTCCGGTTCATTAGTTCAGGAAAACTGTTGATGTGGTTTGCCGTGCTGGCCGGAGCCTGTGCCGCGGGAACCATTTTTATTGAAGGACATTTGGGATTGTACTGTCTTGTGGGCGTTTCGTTCTTTATGTCGCTCATGTTCCCTACCATTTATGGCATTGCCCTAAACGGACTCACCGAGGAGGAATCCAAATTGGGTGCTGCCGGATTGGTTATGGCCATCGTTGGAGGGGCCTTGATGCCCAAACTACAAGGTATGATCATTGATGTTGGCGGAAATGGTGTGGCCGACACCAAAATGATGGGTGTTTCAGAAGTCAACTTCTCTTTTATACTACCGCTCTGCTGTTTTGTTTACATTGCATGGTTTGGTTTCAAAACCTTTAAAAACGAACACATATGGGAGATTTGAGAAGATTTTGCTTGGCCTTGGATCTTGTGGACGATGAAGAAAGCATTCAAGCCTACGAAGACCATCATAAAAAAGTATGGCCTGAAATCTTGGAGAGCATCACCAATTCCGGAATCCGAAACATGGAAATCTACCGAATTGAAAATCGCCTGTTCATGATCATGGAGGTCGATGCTTCCTTTTCGTTTGAAGCAAAACAACAGGCCGATACTGAAAATCCCAAAGTACAGGAATGGGAAAAATTAATGTGGAACTACCAACAAGCATTGCCCTCGGCCAAACCCGGGGAAAAATGGCTGTTGACCAAAAAAATATTTGAATTATAATTTGTAACCCTATGAAGAAAGTGATTATTGCCGTAGGGGCCATTTTTATAATGGCCTGTACCGGAAAGTACGACAACGTTCAAAACACAGCGGAAGACTATCAAGTGATTCCAAAACCTGCGGAATTGACCATGCAGGTCGGTAAGTTTGTGATAGATGGAGGCACTTCCATCAGTGCTGCCGAAGGCCTTAAGGAAGAGGCTACGTTTCTTGCTGAATCCATCCAACAGTTGACGCAAGTAAGTCCATCCATTACGGACCAAAAGGCCAACATTGCCCTTGCCCTGAACGATCAAATTGAAAATGAAGAAGGATACACGCTTGACGTGACCCCTGACCAAATCAACATTTCGGGAAAGAACGCCAAAGGTGTTTTTTATGGCATCCAGTCCCTTGTACAATTGATCAGCCTCCCCGAAGAAGGGTCATCCATTACCGATGTTACTGTACCTGCTGTCTCCATCAAAGATCAACCCCGATTCATTTACAGGGGAATGCACTTGGATGTAGCACGTCATTTCTTCGATGTGGATTTTGTGAAAAAGTATATCGACATGATCGCCATGCACAAAATGAACACCTTCCACTGGCACTTGACCGAAGATCAAGGATGGCGTATAGAAATCAAAAAATATCCTGAACTCACCAAGGTCGGAGCCTACCGAAATGGCACCATAACCGGTCATTATCCTGGAGAAACCAATGACAATGAGCGTTACGGTGGTTTCTACACCCAAGATGACATAAAGGAGGTCTTGGCTTATGCCCAAAAGCGCCATGTTGAGGTCATTCCAGAAATTGAACTTCCCGGCCACAGCCAAGCGGCCATTGCTTCTTATCCGTATTTGAGCTGCTTCCCTGAGGAACCCACCGAGGTACCCAACGGTCTAATGTCTGAAGCTTCAAAGGAACAACAGAAAAATGGCCAACCCAAGGTAGTTCAAGAGTCATGGGGGGTATACAATGATGTATACTGTGCCGGAAAAGAAGAGACCTTTGCCTTTTTGGAAGGAGTATTGGACGAGGTAACCGCCCTTTTCCCATCCAAATACATCCATATTGGAGGGGACGAGTGCCCAAAGAAAAACTGGGAGCGCTGCCCCAATTGCCAAAAAAGGATCAAAGAGGAAGGTCTTGAGGACGAACACGCCCTACAGAGTTACTTTGTAACCCGAATGGAAAAATACCTCAATAGTAAAGGCAAACAGATCATTGGATGGGATGAAATCTTGGAAGGTGGTTTGGCCCCCAATGCAACGGTTATGTCCTGGAGAGGTGTAAAAGGAGGCATTGAAGCGGCAAAACAAGACCACAATGTGATCATGACTCCAAATTCCCACTGTTATTTTGATCACTATCAGTCCAAGGACACGGACAATGAGCCTTTGTCCATTGGTGGTTTCTTGCCGGTTGAAAAAGTATATAGCTACGAACCTGTTCCAGAGGAATTATCGGCAGATCAACAGCATTATATCTTGGGAGCCCAAGGGAACATTTGGTCCGAGTATATCCCAACGGATGAGCATATGGAATATATGGCCCTACCAAGAGCCACTGCACTATCTGAAGTGGTTTGGTCGCAAAAAGAGGATAAGGATTTTGAAGATTTTAAGTCCAGATTGAACCATATGCGAAAACTGTACGAAACCAAAGGCTACAACTACGCCAAACACGTTTTTGATACAGCGGAGAACACTCCATCGGAGTAACCGCATAACAATTGGAACCACGCAGATAGAAGAAACACAGCAGATATGGCCCGGTATACCCCAAAATTCAATCCTAGATATCCCTCCATTGAGGACCTCCGAGAAGGAGCCCGTAAACGCATTCCCAGATTTGCCTTTGAATATTTGGACAGTGGATGCAACGAAGAGGTGAATCTGAGAAAGAACACCCGGGAAATTAGAGAGGTTGAGTTGTTACCTAGGTATTTGGATGCCTACAAAGAGGCCAACATGACCACTAAAATCTTTGGTCAGGAGTATGATGCCCCTTTTGGGATATCGCCCATAGGGCTTCAGGGGTTGATGTGGCCCAATTCGCCTGAAATTTTGGCGAAAGCTGCCTTTGACCATAACATCCCCTTTATTCTGAGTACGGTGACCACATCGAGCATAGAACGCATCAGTGAGATTACCGAAGGTAAAGCGTGGTTCCAATTATACCATCCCACGGAGAAATCGGTCCGTGACGATTTAATCCAACGTGCCGAGGCAGCCGGCTTCCCCGTATTGGTCCTTTTGTGTGATACCCCCGTTTTTGGATTTCGTGCCAAGGAAATCAAAAATGGGCTATCCATGCCCCCAAAAATGAATATTGCCAATATTCTACAAGTATTGGGCAAACCCAAATGGGCCTTTGAAACCCTAAAGCATGGCCAACCCAATTTTGAGGTGTTGCGACCCTATATGCCCAAAGGACTCAACTTAAAACAATTGGGATTGTTCATGGACCAGACCTTTAGCAAGCGTATGGATATGGATAAAATTGCCCAAATCAGGGACCTATGGAAAGGGAAACTGGTTCTAAAGGGAGTCGCCACAGAAGCCGATACCGAAAAAGCCATATCCTTGGGATTGGATGGTATTATTGTATCCAATCACGGAGGTAGGCAATTGGATGCCGGGGAATCCACCATAAAACCCTTGACCCGGATAGCGGCAAAATATGGAGATCAGCTCACCGTGATGATGGACAGCGGGGTGCGTTCTGGACCCGATATTGCCAGAACCTTGGCCAGTGGGGCACAATTTGCATTTTTGGGCCGTTCCTTTATGTATGGAGCAGCAGCTTTAGGGAAATCCGGCGGGGACCATACCGCCATGTTGTTAAAGACCCAATTGAAGCAAGTAATGGAACAGATCGGGTGCCCGGATGTTTCCCAATTACCCAATTTTAAAAATATATAGCCCCTAGATCATAGCTCCAAAAACTGTTAAAACAAGCGTGAAACAAACGTTATAAAAAGCATAAAACCCAGTATAATTGGCATATACCGTTTGCATTGGCTACCTTTGCAGCGATGAAGATCAAACTCCACGAAAGGAAAAATTGCAGGATCCTGAGCTTTCAATATCTGGTTTTTAGAAACCAACCGGATAAATTCATCCCCCCTACGCTTTAACTTTTAGACCACTACAGTGGTGATTTTTGCGATGTAACATTGTGGAAAAACTCCGCAATTGCCTGCATCGTTCCTATGCAATTGTACCCTAAACCATCAAAAAAACATTATAGACAAGCATCAAAATATGGTGATTAAAACCTATGACGCTTATACACGGCTTTCCACTATGGAAACCGCCAGATTGACCAATTTTATATTCGACCACCAAGATGGAAAAAGAGCATCAAAAAATGCCATCCGAAAAGCCATACAATATTCGGCAAAGGAAATACCGGGCTTGGGTGGGTATGTATTTGTCATTGAGGAACGGGAAAAAATCCTTGGTCTGGCCGTGGTCAACAAAACAGGGATGGGCGATTATATCCCAGAGAATTTTATGGTCTTTTTTGTGGTGCACCGGGAGCATCGAGGCAAAGATATTGAACCAAAGCTCTTGGAATACACCCTCCAATACTGTAAAGGTGACGTAGCCGTCCATATCACCAACGAAAACCAATATCCCAAAGAAGCGTTTTTTAAAGAAAATGGGTTTAACGTAACCCATACAGAAATGAGATTGAACAGATAAATCAAAATATGCTCAAAATAGAAGTAAAATCAGGTGAAAGTATAGAACGTGCCCTAAAGCGCTACAAGAGAAAGTATAGAAATACCAAAAGATTGGAGCAAATCAGGGACCGTCAGGAGTACACCAAAAAATCGGTACGGCGAAGAAAGACCATCAAAACGGCCGAATACCGTGAAAAATACCTAAACAGGGAAAACGAATAGTCATCAACACATTGACCATATCATGAAACTTACAAAAATCAAGCGGAAGACCAAGTACGAAAAACGGTATAGCGTTAAAATGGGGGAACTCACTACCCAGGTCACGTATATCAAAGAGTACATTTTTGGCCTTCCTTTTCGCACGCTGCACAGATACCGTGAAACCTATTACGGAGAAGTAAAAGACTGTAAGGATTGCAATGTATCCGCTTAAAAATATTCTAACCCTTTATATAAAACAATGAAAGTATTGGTTATTGGCGCAGGTAACATGGGACTTACCTACGCTACAGGTATGTCCAAGTCCAAGCTATTGAAAAAGCGCAACATCATGGTGTTGGACAAATCAAAGGAAAAAATGGAAGAGGTCGATAAAATCGCCCATTTTGATGCCATAGATCGTTTAGAGGACTGTGTTCCCCAAGCAGATATCATCTTTTTGGCCGTTAAACCCTTCCATGCCGAAGAACTCTTTAAACGCATGAAGCACTTGGTAAATCCCGAGCAATTGTTCATTTCCATAATGGCCGGGGTCACCATTAACTTTATCCAAGAATCCCTTGGTATTAAAAAAGTGGTACGGGCCATGCCCAATCTGCCCGCTCAGGTGGGTAAGGGTTTGACCAGCTATGTTTCTTCCGACGAAGTTTCCCGTCTGGAACTTTTTATGGTTGAAGGCCTGTTGGACACCACTGGAAAATCCCTCCGCGTAAAAAATGAAAAATTTATTGATGCCTCCACCGGAATTTCAGGAAGTGGGCCTGCCTATGTGTTCTATTTTATGCAGAGCATGATGGAGGCCGCCCTACAAATGGGCTTTTCCGAAAATGTTTCCAAAGTATTGGTGAGCCAAACCTTTACCGGGGCCGTGGAACTGTTCAACCAGAACAACCTTACCCCAGATTCATGGATGGAAAGAGTGGCTTCCAAAGGAGGTACCACCCGTGCCGCTTTGGATTCCATGCAGGACAATAATGTAAACGAATTGATAAAAGAAGCGGCCTTTGCCGCCTTTAACCGCGCCGTGGAACTCGGCGAAGAATATTAAATCATGTATAAAGAACTCGTGGTCATTAAGGTAGGAACCAATGTAATGACCAACAAGGACAACAGAATTGTAAGACCCGTACTCAATAGTTTGGTGCAACAGATTGCCGAACTCTACGAGCGTGACATCATGACCATTTTGGTTTCCTCTGGCTCCGTAATCGCGGGAAAAGAGGTGCTGGGAAAATCCAAAATAAAGGACAAGACCCAGCGCAGACAAGTGTATTCTGCCATAGGACAACCCAGAATGATGCGGCACTACTACAATATTTTCAGTGATTACGGGATGAAATGTGCCCAAGTACTCCCCACAAAACGGGATTTTAATCCCGGTGTACATCGGGACAATATGATCAATTGTATAGAAGGTCTACTGTCGGAAGGTGTAGTCCCCATTGCCAATGAAGACGACGCCGTTTCGGTAGCCATGTCCATGTTTTCGGACAATGACGAATTGGCCACGTTGATTGCCCAGCTGATGAATGCAGACAAACTCATCCTCATGACCGACATTGATGGATTGTACAACGGACACCCCGAAAAAGAGGACTCCGTGGTCATTCAAAAAGTGGCACCCAAAGAAGACCTGGACAAGTATATTGAAGAAGGCAATAAAGCCGAAGGCGAAGGCCGTGGCGGAATGGGCTCTAAATTGAACTTTGCTCAAATTGCTGCTGCTGATAATATTCCATCCTACATTGTAAATGGAAAAAAAGAAAACATCATTATAGACATTGTTGAAGGAAAAAAAGTGGGGACCAAAGTTTCCCTTTAAAAAACGACTATGAAATTATTGAACACAGACATAAAGAATAAAGTATTGGCAGACATGGAGCGTATCCTGGACAAAAACCGGGAAGAGCTCCTCCAAGCCAACCAAAAAGATTTGGATGCCTTTGATCGGGACGATCAAGCCCTCTATGACCGTTTGGTGGTCGATCAGAAAAAGGTAGACCAAATGATTCAGGCTGTAAAGGAAGTCCGGTTGCAATCGGATCCGGTAAATCAGGAAATATCTACCAGACATTTGGACAATGGTTTAAAAATCATCAACAAAACGGCTCCTTTCGGGACCATCATGATCATTTATGAATCCCGACCTGATGTTACCGTGGAAGCTGCCGTGCTGGCCTTTAAGGCCAATAACAAAATATTGTTGAAAGGCGGGAAAGAAGCCTATCATAGCAACAAGGCTTTGGTAAAGTTTTGGCATCAGGCCTTGGCAGAGAACAATCTCCCCGCCGATTTCATCCAGTTTTTGGAAATGGACCGTACCCAGACCCAAGAATTTTTGAAAAACCCGGACCAAGACCTAGATCTGATCGTTCCACGTGGTGGTGAACAATTGATTGCTT
Organism: Flagellimonas olearia; assembly: GCF_004150225.1. Lineage (NCBI taxonomy): Bacteria > Pseudomonadati > Bacteroidota > Flavobacteriia > Flavobacteriales > Flavobacteriaceae > Flagellimonas > Flagellimonas olearia. The sequence continues at coordinate 255,774 of NZ_ML142913.1, forward strand.
TTGTGAAAGAACATGCCAAATGTGCCGTTCTCGTAAGTGGTCGAGGAAACAATTTCCTCTATGTACACCAAGAAGCGGATTGGAAAAAAAGCTTGGAGGTCATCATCAATGCCAAGACCCATAAGATTTCGGCCTGTAATGCCTTGGACAAAATATTGATCGATACAAGGATGGAAGGTTACGATGATAAACTCAAGGAATTGAGACAACTATTGATTGACAAAGGCGTATCGATTTTAGTAGATGAAAAGGTGAAATCCATCTTACCAGAAGAAAATGTCATTCCCGACCCATCGGTTTGGGAAGAGGAGTTCTTGGCCATGAAATGTGTTATTGGAGCTGTGGACAATTTAGATGAGGCCATTGAAAAGATCAACACCCATTCCGGAGGGCATTCGGCCTCCATCATGACCGAAAACAATACCGTGGCCCAAACTTTCATGGAAAATGTGGATTGTGCGGCGGTATACCAAAATGCTTCCACCCGTTTCACCGATGGCGGACAGATGGGCGTGGGTGCAGAACTGGCTATCAGTACTGATAAATTGCACCACCGTGGGCCCTTGGGGCTAAAACAATTGGTGACCAACAAATACTATGTATTTGGGGATGGACAAGTACGTGTGTAACCTATCTTTTGTTGTTCTTACTGGCGTTGATTGGTTCAAGTGTCGTGCAAAAGCCCATTATCTGTTAGTTTAATGGTAATTTTACACCCATTTATTGGTCATTTTTTAAGAAAATATCTAGATTTAAGATATAAAATATATTCAGTATGGGAAAATTTGAAATCAAAACAGATAAATCTGGTCAGTTCAGGTTTAATTTAAAGGCCAATAACGGCCAAGTAATCTTAAGCAGCGAAGGGTATACCACCAAAGCCGCCTGCGAGAACGGAATTGAATCTGTCCGAAAAAATTCTCAGGAAGATGGTAGGTTCGACAGAAAGACTGCCAAAGACGGTAGCCCTTACTTTAACCTGAAGGCTTCCAACGGTCAGGTAATCGGTAATAGTGAAATGTATTCCAGCACTGCGGCCATGGAAAACGGGATTGCTTCCGTAAAAACCAATGCTCCGGATGCCGGTGTGGATGACAATTCGTAATTCACCGGGACATATATTTCAAATATAACATAAGGACAGCCCCAAAAATGGGGCTGTTTTTTTTTGACAAATTTCGAACCCAAATTATATTCCACCAATTCAAATGGCCCATCCGTAAGATCAAATGGGGCATTGGTTAATTGGGACACCTTTGAAAGCAAATAACATCCTATGTTTGCTGTGCAAGTTAGCGTTAAAGCCAATTGAAAAGCAAGATCAATTTTTAACGCATGCACATATAGCAATGCACTTTTCAAGACCGTAGGTCGAAAAAGTGTTTAGTTTAGTTGAGGTTTCCGTTACGCCAAGGAATTTAAACAAATTCCTTGGTTGTAATGGTTTTAGGGGCCAGATCATAAATTAAATGCAAAAAATCCTACTCAATCACCTCTTCCAAATAAAATTTATATATACAGCATACCACTGACCAAAGTAACTATCCTGTCCATAATTCAACTGAGCGTGTAAGGTTTGGTTTCTCTCAGTACTGTTGGCCATGGTATAGTTGGGCCGTCAAACATTTTTGGCGGCCCTTTTATTGAAAACCATGGACCGTAACTCTTCATTTCCTAATTCATGCACCTGTCCATATATGCACAAAAACCATAAAATTTTAAGGTTGGTACATTTTTTCGTCAATTCTAAACGCCCTTTCGTCAATTCTAAACGCCCATTGGTTAATTGACCCCCTTTTGGTAACACGGCAGTACTTTATTTTATAATACCAAATCTATTTCTTGATTTTACCCCAACAAGAAATACACCCTAAAACCTACTTGTTATGACAAAACTTTTACTACACTACAACCGAATCCGGACCATATCAAAACCGGTCTTCTTCCATTGTAATTTAAAATGGTTGCGCCCCTTATGCATACTGGGCATTTTGCTTTTAAGCAACTCCATACTGGGCCAACAAGTTGACACGTGGTTCACTGCGGACAGAGCGGTGAACGCAGCGCCTACTCCTAGCGGACAATTTCAACTCTTCACTCCCCCGGCCCCTGCTGATGGTACTTCCGTGACCACTTGGTACGACTTCATCGATGGGACTCCCCAAGATGCTGTCCAACATCCAGCTCCTGGAAACTATTCCCAACCTTACCCCTTAGGTTTTGAACATTCATTTGGTTCACCAGCGTATCTTGACCCTATTGGTTCCATTCCGCGCCTACCCACACTACGCCGAAACGATATGAACTTTAATCCTTCCATTGAATTTGATGGAAGTGGTGATGGACAAGCTTTACATTTTAGATCATCAACCAGAGAAGAGATTACAGTCTTTATTGTATTCCATGCCCGCGGTATGGGAAATAGTGCTGAAACCCAACGCCTACTTTTTGGAGGAGACATCGATTCTTACCATAGTTCCACTACCAATCTCTCCATAGGCGTCTCGGATGGAAATAGATTCTCAATTGGAAGAACCTGGACCCCATGGAGTGATTTTGAGAGTGGCAATATTGATCTCCAAGGATTACCTACCATTGGTGTTCTTGTGCGACAAGTTGACACAAACCCTTTTTTGGAAGATGAAGTCTTAAGAACACAAGTAAATGGTTTACCCGATATCAACATCATAAAAAACTTTCCAGATGTTGAACGGGATTTATACTTATTCAATAGACTTGGAAAACATTTCAACAGCAATGATTCCAATAGAAACCTTACAGGAAACATTGCCGAAATTTTATTGGCCGATGGTCCTTTGGATGCCAACTCCATACAACGAGTGGAAAGCTATTTGGCCATTAAGTATGGCATCACCTTAAACAATACAGGACAATTGGGCAGTACCGTTGGCAATCAAGGATACACTTATCTAGCAGCAGATGGGACCACCATTTGGCAACCAGACCCAATATACTTATATGACATAGCCGGATTGGGCAGAGATCGGTTTGAAGATATAGATGGAGGAGACAACAGCACATCCTATGACGATTTAAAACTACGATACAATCTTCACCAACGTATTGCCCAAAGTGAAAATACTGGAGCAGTCGTTACCATGTCAATGGACAATAATTTTGCAACGGACAATCTAGACCAATCCCGACCGATTGTAGACAACACCACTGCAAATAGCACATCGGTAACAACAACATCCACTCTTCATAATTATCTATTATGGGGAAATGACCATGGTGATATCAACCAATCTCTCATTGAACTTCCTACAGATTATAGTGCCCGGATCGGAAGGGAATGGAGAATACAAAAAACAGTTTCTCCCGGTGGAGTTGATCCAATTACAAATGTAAGTGTTCGAGTCGACCTTTCCGGTTCAGACATTCTGAACAATGGTAACTGTGGCAACTTAATATTATTGATAGATACTGATGGTGATGGCAACTTTTTGACGGGCACTCTTACCGAGATTCTTGCTACAAGTATTGATGCAAGCCAAAACGCCTATTTCGACAATGTGAATTTTGAACATCTGGACGTTTTTACCGTAGCCATTGTTGACAACGAACCTCCAAAGGCCAGTAACCCATTGACCTTGACTGTTTGTGGTGCCGCTCCCCTACCAGACCCAAGTGTTGTCACGGATGAAGCAGACAACTGTGCCGTGGACACTGTTACCCATATTGGAGACACTTCAGATGGCTTAACAAACCCTGAAACCATTACCCGCACGTACAGAATTACGGATATCTATGGAAACTATACCGATGTTGAACAAACTATCTATATATACCTTCAGCCTGATATAGATGCCATTCCCAATCAAGAGGCGTGTGGCTCTTATGCTCTTCCTCCTATAACGGGAACCCTTTCCGGAAATGAAGCGTATTATGACCTGCCAGGAGGCCCATTAGGAGGTGGCACTATGTACAGTGAAGGAGACATTATTACCTCTAATATTACATTATATATGTATGATGAAACTGGTGGTGTTGCTCCGGTTTGCACAGATGAAGAAAGCTTCACCATTACTATCACAGATCAGCCCGATGCCGGAACAGACGCCAACATCAACATCTGTGAGGGCACCCTGCTGACCGATGCGG
>NZ_ML142914.1:0-224392 GCF_004150225.1 Flagellimonas olearia
AATTTCACCGTAAGTGAAACTGCATTGACCGTGGATGAAAACGCAGGGACCGATACTTTTACGGTCGTACTGGACTCCGGGCCCACTAGTGATGTTGTTCTTGACATAAGCAGTGACGATACCGATGAGGCCACCGTGGACAAGGCTCAATTGACTTTTACATCTGCTGATTGGGACACCCCACAGACCGTTACCGTTACCGGGGTGGATGATTTGGCCGTATCCGATGATACCGCCACAATATCCATCGTAGTGAATGATGGTTCAAGTGATGACACTTTTGATGGGCTCTCCGATAAGACCATTGCAATTACATTGACCAATAATGACTTTGATTCGGACGGTGATGGGGTTCTTGATGCTGTTGACAACTGTGTTTCCATCTCAAATGCCAATCAATTGGATACTGATTCGGATGGAGAGGGTGATGTATGTGATACAGATGATGATGGTGATGGCACACCAGATGTGGATGATGCTTTCCCCTTGGATCCAACTGAGGATACCGACACCGATGGAGACGGGGTAGGGAACAATGCGGATACCGATGACGATAATGACTTGCTTTTGGATGGGGAGGACCCCAATCCATTGGTAGATACCCAAACCACGGCACCTTCTTTGATATTGCCTGTTCCCGGTGAAACCTCCTATGACAATATTACCATACACTATTACGTGCCCGAAGACCCCTTGGCCAATAGTGTACAAGTGATCTTTAGTTCAACAGAAGACCCCAACAGTCCTATCACGCTTCAATTGGAAAACCCCTTACGTGACGAATTGAATACCATAATCATTGATGCCAAAGATTTGGCTTCGGCCACCGAAGTGATCTCGGCAAGCAGCAGCTCTTTGGTCAATGGAGCTTTGTATGATGTTACGTTGAGGTATCAAGATGCATTGGGCAACCCCACAGCGCAGGATACCAATAACGATCATACCATCATTACCGATCTGGAGTTTACCCATATCACCATTTCCTCGAACAATGCTTCCTCGGAATTGGCTAGGGCAGGGGACCGCGTATCGGTTGAGTTCGGTTTCAACAGACCGGTTGATGAAGTGGCACTTTCAATTCTTGGGAGTACGCTGATGTTTGATGATAGTGCCCTCATTGGTGAAAATACGTATTTGGGATGGATAGAGGTAAATGATACCATGTCCGAGGGTATTGTTGGATTCACTCTCACCGCAAACCCATCCACCGATAATTTGGTGGCAACCAATACGACCGATGGTAGCACCGTGACCATTGATACCACGGCACCACAACCAAGTCTGGTGATTGACGAGTCTCTTTATCTGGGCCCCTTCACCATTCAGTTACAATTTTCCGAACCCGTATTTGATTTGGCACCCTTTCCAGTTGAGATTGTGCCAGGACCTGGAGGGGAAACCATGGCAACCATGGGGGCCCTTCAAGAGGTGACACCAGGATTGGCCTATAACATTCCTGTTACACCCTTGGTTCCCGGAGAGTTGGTTTTCTTCAATGTGAATAATGGCATTGCACGGGATGAAGCGGGTAATTATACCCTTCCCTTGGGTATTGTGAATGGCACTTATTACGACTTGGATACCGACAATGATGGTATAGGGGATAGCACGGATACGGATGACGATAATGATGGTACCCCTGATACAGAGGACGCCTTCCCGTTGGATGACTCTGAAGACACCGATACCGATGGTGACGGAACTGGAGATAATGCCGACACGGATGACGATAATGACGGCACCCTGGATGCGGATGATGCATTCCCATTGGATGATTCCGAAGATACCGACACCGATGGAGACGGTCAAGGAGACAATTCAGATGATGACATCGATGGAGATGGAATTCCAAATGAGGAGGATATCTATCCCAATGGGGAAATCACGGATACGGACAATGATGGAGTTGCCGATGACGAGGATGCATTCCCCAATGACCCCAATGAAAGTGTGGATAGTGATGAGGATGGAACAGGAGACAATGCCGATACCGATGATGATAATGATGGTACCCCTGATAGTGAGGATGCCTTCCCGCTTGATGATTCTGAGGATACCGATACCGATGGTGACGGTATGGGTGACAATGAAGATGAGGATGACGACAACGACGGGGTTCCGGATACGGATGCCACCACAGATAATGAGCCAACGATTACTCCAGCCCAGGCGTTTACACCAAATGGTGATGGAAACAACGATACGTGGGTAGTTCCTGGTATAGAAAACTATCCCAACAATGTGGTGAAAGTCTACAACCGTTCAGGACACGAAGTGTTTGCTGCAAGATCTTACCAAAACAATTGGGGAGGTTATTACAAGGGTAAACATGGTATACTTCCAGCAGGTTCATACCTCTACGTAATCGACTTTGGAGATGGGTCTGCCCCGATGCAAGGCTGGATTTTCATCAATTATTAGACAGATAACAAGACAAAAGCACATACCATCATGAATATATTTCACAAATTATATCTTTTAATGACCGTTCTAATGTTCTCAGTGGTTACTAATGGGCAACAAGATCCCAACTACACCTTTTACAGGTACAATATGAACATTTACAACCCAGCCTTTGCCGGAAGCTCGGAAGCTGCCGAATTTTCCTTGGGAATTCGGAGTCAATGGGCCGGTGTGGAAGGCGCTCCAGAAAGCCAAAGTGCCATTTTTGGCATGCCAGTGGGTAGAAAATTGGGACTTGGTGTATCCGTTCTCAATGATCGCACTTTTATTGAACAGCAAACATGGGTGGCAGTGGATGTTTCGTATTACATTGATTTGGATGAAGAACATAAACTATATTTTGGAATCAAAGGGAGTGCCAATTCCTACGATGCCAACACGGATGGTCTAATTACCTATGGAATGGGGCAGGATGGTACCTTGCTCAATTACGAAAGTAGATTCACCCCCAATGTTGGGGCAGGGGCCTACCTGAAGCACGATCGATATTTTGTCTCTTTGTCGGTACCAAAACTTCTGACCCCGGATCGTCTACAGGAAAGAAATGGAAATGCCTATTTGGGGGCAGACCGTATGCATGCCTATTTGAGTGGAGGGTATAGTTTTATCCTTGGGAAAACCTTGGACTTGAAGACCGCAGGAATGTTCCGATATGTGGATGCCTCTCCCATGTCCCTGGAACTTACGGCAATATTGGATTTTGGGGAACGCTTTGAGTTTGGAGCATCCTATCGCTTTGATGAAAGTGTAAGTGGATTGTTCCTATTCAATATTTCACAAGGTTTCAATTTGGGATATGCCTACGAGACTTCCCTCCAAAGTGCCATTGAAGGTATTGATAACAGTACCCATGAACTGTTCATGAGATTAAGCCTGTAAAATTCATCACAAAGTATATTGGTTTTGTTCATATCCCCCAAAACGGGCTTAAGTTGGACATTTTTGTTGAATCTCGTTGAAAAAGCTCTACAAACGGGTTATCTTTAGTCAATTCGATAAAATTGGGGCATGTTTCCAAAGTGTACCCCAACGTAAACCTAGGATATACCATATGAAAAGAAGGGCACTGATCAGAAAATTGGGACTTGTTCCCTTGACCGGAGTTTTTGCACAATTGCTACCGTCCAGCGTATATGCGGGATGGGGCACGGAAAAAGCCGTTGACAAAGCAGATGTACTAAAGAAAGCCGCCAAAGGCAAGAGTATTTATGAGAAGTTGGGAGTCCGTCCGGTAATCAATGGACGGGGTACCATCACAGTCATTGGAGGCTGTAGGGTACTTCCGGAAGTAGAGCAGGCAATGCAGGAAGCCACCTTGGATTATGTGGAGTTCGATGAATTGATGGATGGTGTAGGCCAACGTCTAGGGGAATTGACCGGTGCCGAGTTTGGATTGGTCTCCACAGGGGCCACAGGGGCCATGATGATCGGGACCACAGGAATAGTCACTGGAGGGGATCCCGATAAATTATGGCAGCTCCCCAATTTGGATGGAATGAAAGATGAGGTCATCATCCCGCGCTATTCATGGACGGCATATGAGTCAGCGGTCAGGGGAGTGGGTGTTCGCATGATCACAGTGGACAACAAGGAAGAACTCAAGGCCGCTTTGGGCCCCCGTACGGCAATGGTATTGGTTTTGGCCGGATCAAAATCCATGAACGGACCACTTTCCATAAAAGAGATAGCAAGTGTTACCAAGCCGCTGGGTGTACCAATTATGGTAGATGCCGCCGCAGAAGGACTACCGATCCCCAATCCCCATATTTCACAAGGAGCCGATTTGGTGGCCTATAGTGGAGGAAAATATTTAGGCGGTCCCCAGTGTGCTGGACTGTTGATAGGTCGTAAGGATTTGATCAAGGCCGCTTGGGTGACCAGTGCACCGCACCATGGATTTGCACGAGGATATAAGGTTGGCCGGGAAGAAATCATGGGAATGCTTACCGCCGTTGAAATGTGGATGAAAAGGGACCATGCCAAGGAAAGGGAAACTTGGACCGGTACCTTGGAATACATTGCCGATAAGCTCAACAAAATCCCTGGATTGGAGACATCCATCAGACAACCCCCACCGGAACAACTTTCCAACCCAAGTCCCTCACTTAATGTAAAGTGGGACATGGAGAAAATACCCCTGACCGGATATGATGTGGAGCAGATATTGTGGGATGGCACACCAAGAGTGGCCGTTAGTGGGGCAGGTAGCTTTTTGCCCTTTCCTCCCAACATGGAGCCCAACATCCGGATCAATACATCTCAGCTTAGAGAAGGGGAGGAAAAGATAATTGCCGACCGTGTATTTGAGGTTTTGTCCAATCCACCCAAAATAGAGAGAAACCTGGATGCTGCCTCCTTTGATTTAAGTGGGGAGTGGGATGTTGCCATAGAGTTTGCGGCCACCGCTTCAGATCAAACCTTTGTCATTGCACAAAACGGGGAAGACGTAAAGGGGACCCATTATGGTAGTTATGCTTCTAGGGCATTGCAGGGCAGTGTTCATGGAGATGAGGTGCTCATTCGCAGTTCCCATACTCTGGATGGCGTTCGTCTTAACTTCACCTTCAAAGGGAAAATCCAGAATGGACAGTTGATGGGAGGTGATGTCAGTTTTAGCGAATACGGAAATGGAAAATGGCAGGCCAAACGCCGCTATTGATGTTTGGCAGTAGGTTGGGAAGTTTTTCTTAGCTATTGAAAAAGATGAGCACCAGTATTTGCAAACAGTTTTTATAGTGTAACCTGAAAAGACTGAGGGCATTGCTGATATGGGTTTCCACCGTTCGGATGGAGATATCCATTTCTTGGGCAATTTCTTTGTTATTATACCCTTGTACACGACTTAAGTAGAAGACCTTTCTACACCGGTTGGGCAACTTATCCATGGTTTTTAAAAAAAGTTCTTTGGACTCCAGATAATCCATGTGTTCCTCCGGTCCTTCGGAAATTGGCTCGGATTTCAAGGTGTCTTCCGCAGAAACTTTGCGCTGTTCCTGTTTTAGAAAATTGATGGCACGGTATTTTACCCCTCGAAACAGATAGGCTTCTATTTGGTGGATTTGGGTAGTGGCCGATTTTTCCCAAAGACTTATAAAAATTTCCTGGACCAAATCCTCGGAGACCTGATGATCGCCAGTAAAACTATAGGCATAGATATAGAGGCGTTTCCAGTAGAGGGCAAAAATCTTTTCGAGTGCTTTTTCCTGACGATTTTGGAGAGCTTTAAAAATCAATTTTTGGTTTTCCATCATCTGCGGCACCTTGTGTTTATTGGGGGCGTCTGTAACAAATTTATTAGGGGAAAGTCAACAGATCGCTTTGCGAACATTATGCTTTTGTTACTAAAAAGTATCCCCGAAAAACTGCTGTTTTCCAGGGATACGATCTACTGAAACCTTTTACCAATTTGGGTTTTGGACAAGGTTGGTGTTCAATTGCAATTCTTGGATTGGAATAGGGAGTAGGTAATCCCTGTTCTCATTAAAAGTCCTATCATTAAAATCTGGAAGGGGATCTATCAGGTTGTCTGCACTTAACTGGATATCGGTCCCTAATTGAAAATATTTGGCTCCGCTGATCTGACCTGTGGGAAGCTCGCCCTCATACACCACCAAGTCAATGGCGCCATTTCCATCCAAGTCATATTCGCCAGCCCCGGGCAAATAAATTCCACGCAAGGGCAAGGTAAGGGACTGTCCTGCTTTCCAACGTCTAATGTCGTTCCAACGGTGACCTTCCATATACAGTTCTACCCTGCGCTCCCTTCTGATCTCCAAAATAAGTCCCATGTTGCTACCACCCACATTAGGATAAAACATTTCTTGATAGGCATCTGGGTTTGCGTTGGCATCGACCACGGATACATTTGGCATGTCTACGCGATTGCGCAATAAACCAATGGATTTGTCCATGTCCTCTTGGGTAGCCGTACCCAGTTCCGCCTTGGCCTCGGCATAGTTCAATAGAACCTCCGCAAAACGGAATACGGGAAGATCGTTTGTGTTTTGGTTGATTCCATCCGAGTTTGCAGCAGTTACAAATTTGGTGAGATGATACCCGGTTATGGTGAAAGACAGGTCTGGAGGCAATTCAACACTTTGACCAATCCTGGTATAACCCGATGTGCGAATGGTTTGGGAAAGTCTTGGATCCCGATCGGCTGTTTCGTCCGCAAATGATAGGGTGTTGTAATTTGCCTGGTCGGTAAAACGGCTCCCATCTGCATTCAAATAGGAGTTCACTACAGATTTGGGCATTCCAGGTCTTCCCTGTGACCCGGTCAACGTATAGTAATTTGCCCGATGCCCATTGGTAAGGGGTTCTGTGTATTCCCTGGCCAAAATAACCTCGGAAGTTTCGGAGGCCTCGGCCCTGAACAGATCGGCATAATCCGAACTTGGATTACCAGTACTGTACAAGGTATAAGGGCTACTTTCCATCAACTCCTCGGAAGCGGAAATGGATGCCTGTAGGTATTTCTCATAACCGGGGATGCCATGGTACTTTTCAAAGGTTCCTTCAAAAAGTCCGATTCTGGATTTCAAGGCCAATGCGGTGTACTTGCTTACTTCGTAGGCGTATGATTGGTCGTTCATATGGGCAATGGCCCAGTCCAGATCTTCCAAAATTTTATCCACAACAAACTGTCTACTGTCACGGGCTTTGTAAAGATCTTGGTCATCGGCTTCCATGGTCTTGTCATACCAAGGCACATCCCCAAAGTTCATGACCATGTTAAAGTAAAAATAGGCCCTGAAAAAGCGGGCAACCCCACCGTAGCGATTTTTAGCGGATTCATCGTCACACTTTTCATAGTTTTCCAAAAAGTAGTTGATATCACGCAGGTTGTTCCAGTTCCAACCGCCACCACTTGAGGGGACAATACGGGAATCGGTCATCAGGTCGCTCAAGGTATTGTGGACAATCTCGCCGCTGTAGCTGTCCGCGGTGAAGATTTCACCCCGGGAAGAACTGTTGGGCAATAAAAGATAAAAACCGTTGGTGTACAACTCCAAATCGGAAGCGGTCAAAAAGAAACTGTCTTCACTGACATCCGAAATGGGATTTTTATCCAAATAGTCGTCACTGCAGTTCACAAAGAATAAACTGCTTAAACTGATCAATGCTATATATATTCGTTTCATCGTCTTGGTTAGATTTAAAATTGAACTGAAATACCCAATGAATATGTCTTGGACATGGGGGCTTCCTGGCCTCTGGAATCATAGGAATACGAACCAGAAGGGGAATTCAGGTTAACTTGGTTGCTTGCAATTTCCGGGTCGATGTAATCCGTCAACTTGGTAAAGGTTAGGATGTTCTCTCCGCTGAGATAGAGTCTGATCTTGTCAAAAGGTGTCCGTTCCAAGACCGACTGGGGCAGGTTGTACCCAAACGTTAGGTTCTTAAGTCGCAAGTAAGAGATGTCCTGTAGGTACCGATCATTAATGTTGTACAGGGAATTACGGCCGCTAAGGGCAATGTAACCAAAGCCTCTGGGGTAAAAGCCGTTTGGATTTTCAGGGGACCAAATGTCATTGGCCAAATCTTTACGTACAAAAGAGGCATAGGGACGGCTATAAGGCCCCCAGAACAATTGGGAGTTGTAGCCTGGATACCAATCTTGTTTACCTACACCTTGGAAAAATGCCGAGATGTCAAAGCCTTTCCAGCTTGATGATATTCTAAAATTATAGAGGTATTTTGGAGCTACGTTCCCAACAATTTTTTGATCTCCTGGATCATCAAGTGTATTGGTACCCGCGTTCACAACACCGTCTCCATTAAGGTCGGCATACTTAACATCCCCGGGTTGTAATCCACCCCTACCGGATATTCTTGCCGTTACGTAGGATTGGTCTACATGTGCGGCCACTTCCTCTTCTGATTGAAAGAGTCCGTCAATTTGATACCCCCAGATATCCCCAATGACCATTCCTTCATAAAAGGAGTTCAACAAGTTTTCTGGATTATCAAACTTGGTGATCGTGGTCTCGGAGTTGGAAAGTCCGGCACTCACGCTGAGTTGAAAAGGGGAACCACCCAAATTAAAGCTGTCGGTAAATCCAAGGGACAGTTCAAAACCTTTGGTTTCCAGGTCAGCGGCATTCTCTTTTGGAGCTGATGCCCCCAAAGTGGCAGGAAGTACCTGACCGGCGGTGAGCATTCCCAAAGTCTCCCTTTTGAACCAGTCAAAATTTGCGGTTACCCTGTTGTTGAAAAGTCCAAGATCAACCCCAAAGTCCAAGGTGCGAACCTCTTCCCAAGTAATCTCAACCGGGTTAAGAGCAGGGGAGGAGATAGATTCCAAAGGACTTCCGTTCAATGAGAACGCCTCGTTTACGGAGCGTGACAAAACAGGTTGGTAGGAGTATGGGGAAACTTCTTGGTTACCCAAAGACCCATAAGAGGCCCTTAGTTTCAATTGGCTCAAGACCGGATGCAAGCTTTCCATAAAACCTTCATTGTGCAGTGCCCATGCCGCGGAAACCGAAGGGAAGAAACCCCATCTGAAGTCTGAGGGGAACCTAGAGGTGCCATCGTACCTGCCATTCAGTTCCAAAAAGTACTTGTTGTCATAATCGTATGATAGTCTTGAGTATACACCTTGTATGGCCCATTCGTAGGCACTTCCTGTGGCATCATCCGCCGTGGTACCCAGCCCCAAGGAATTAAGGTCATCGGAAATCAATCCCTGCGTGCTGGCCTGGATGGTCTTGCTGTACATGGATTCTTGTCCAAAACCTGCCATGACATCCATATGATGCTTACCGAAACGCTTGTTGTAATCGGCATATATGTTGAAAGCATCATAATCGGCTGAGGTATTGAACTCGGTTAATTTATCGGAACTCATGGTCTGTATGTCGTCCACGTATATGCTCCAAGGCACCAAAGTGGATCTTTGAAAAATGTTCTGGTTCATTTTTCGGTAGGCGTAGCTTGCCTTGACGGTAAGTCCATCAACAGGGGTCAAGGTGGCCGTTACAATGTTGGAAAACTCGGAATCCTCAGTTTCTTGTTTGGATTTTCCATGCAATAGAGAGGCATAGAGTCCGTCACCGGCCGCATAGTTGTTCAATTCACTTCGATAGAAATAGGTGCCATCGGGATTGGTTGGCGAATACCAGGGCATGGCATGGTTGTACACCAAATAATTCCAATAGTTTCCGTGCCATCCACCTCGGTATCCTCCATATTGAAGGTCATCAAAGCGGTTGAACTGCATGTTGTCTGAAATGGTGATCCAATCATTCAGCTTAAACTCAACTTTGGCCCTGTAGTTCTCCTTTTTAAACAGGTCCTCTTGAACTTTTAGGATGCCAATTTCACGGTAGTTTCGGTATGAGAAATACCCTTTCAGTTTTTCACTTCCGCCACTTATCGAGGCATTATAGATTTGGGAAGGTCTGCTCTTTCGGAAGAAAGTGTTCCACCAATCGGTTTTGGCGTAGTGGACATACTGCTGCCGACCATTTCGAGTATCTGTGATCACACGTGCCAAGGATGGGTTGGCAGATACCTCCTGCAATGCGGTGTAATCCGCTTCGGTATATCTGGAGTACGATGCACCACTGCTCGCCTGAAAGAAACTATCCGCAATCTGTATGGCCTCGTAGGGATCGGTTACAAAGTCGGTATTAGTGGTGACTTGACTTATGGCCGTAGTGGCCTCCAAGCTTACTTTTAGGTCACCTTCCTTCGCTTGCTTCGTGGTGATCAAGACTACACCAAAAGAAGCACGGGCACCATAAATAGCTGCGGCACCCGCGTCCTTCAAAACACTGATGTTCTCTATATCGCTTGGATTGATATCGTTGATGTCTCCTTCCACACCATCAATGATGATCAATGGATCTCCACCATTGATGGAGGTAAAACCCCGGATGTTGATGTTGGGGGTATCTGTAGGGCGACCGTTGGAACGGGTAATGGTAAGCCCCGGTGTCAACCCTTGAAGTGCCACGGCGGCATTGCTCACCGGACGTTCCGCCAAAGCACTGACATCTACCTTGCTGACTGCTGCACTTAAGGATTCAATGGTTTTTTCCCCATAACCAATAACAACCACCTCATCCAATTGCTCACTATTGGCATCCAATTGAATGGAAATGGTATTGGTATCGGAAGTGATTGTATAGGTTTGTGTTTCCATCCCAACATAGGAGAACTCCAGAACATCACCGATTTTGGCTACAATTTCAAAGTTTCCGTCAAAGTCGGTCACAACGCCTTTGTCCGTACCCACAACCAATACATTGGCTCCCATCAAGGGTTCTCCTGTATTGTCTTTTACAGACCCTTTGATGATTTGTTGTACAGGTTGGGTAGACCTTGATTTTACATAAACGGTGATATTGCTTTTCTGGATTTGGTATCCCAGCCCGTATACTTGGGCCAGATCATCCATGACGGATTTTAGGGGTAGGTTGTTATAGTCGACATTTACCTTGTGCTTGATTTGTTTTACCTCATTGGTATAGATAAAGCTGACCGGGGCTTGTTCCTCAATCTTGGTAAAGATGGTCACAAGATTAATTTGACTTTGGTGTAGATTGATATTGGGAGAGTTCTCCACTTTGGCTTGGGCCGGTAGTGCAAAAAATTGCATGGCCCATAACATCATGATGGTTTTCATAACGTTTCCGTTGAAAAAAAATAGTAATTTTGGTTTCATTATATCATACTATGTATTTGGTGAATATGTAGTTAATAGGGCCTTTTCTGTTGGCGCAGAAGAGGCTTTTTTGTTGGGCTCAGTGCTATATCATAGGTTATGGTTTTTGGGGTTCTACTTGGTTTTCAGAAGTGATTTGGGCACCGGTTAGCAGCTCCAAACTTTCTATGGTCTCTTCCAATGTGGGGTTGATGAACTTACCCGAAATGGTCTTGTTGGTAACATCTTCTGTTAACATGTGCAGTTTCACATTGAACCAACGTTCCACAATGCGAAGGGTCTCCTCAAGGGAATGGTCGTCCAGAACAATGATATTGTCCAACCACGAAATGTCTTTGATAGTATTTTGCTTGGTCACCAGATGATTGCCGGTGCCTTTATCAAACAGCAATTGCTCATTTGGTTTCAATGTGGCCAAGACGTTGTTTTCCTCACTGACTTGAATGGACCCTGTGGCCAGACTGATTTTAATATCTGGATTGTCGGTATAGGCCCTTATGTTGAATGAGGTTCCCAACACCTTGGTTTTTAGGATTGGGGTAGTTACCCAAAAGGGTTGGTCGGGGTTATGGGAGACCTCAAAAAAAGCCTCTCCAGTCATATTCACCTGTCTGGTTTCTCCTGCAAAAAACTCGGGATAGGTGATGCTGCTCCCTGAGTTCAAAGTCACTAGGGAACTATCTGGGAGTACCACCTGCTTTTTTTCTCCTAAATTGGAAGTTATCGTAATCAGTTGGGCTTCTTTTCTGGGGAACAGTTCCATGGAGGAAATCCCAAGGATGGCCAAAATGGATATGGTGGCTGCTATCCGATAGACTGCTTTACGTCTATTACGGATGGTGATTTCCTTGGACGTTTTTATACGAGCGGCTATTCTCTGGTATAACTGTCTCTTCGTACGCTGTTCCGTATTGGGAGGGAACAATTGCCCACCATAGGTGTTGTAGTATTCCTCAAGTTCCAACTCCTCACTTTTGGTGCAGGTATTGTCAAGGTATTTTTCTACCAATTCATGAAAACGTTCCCGATGGATCATAGTTTTTGGTTTCGGTGCTTGTTGTGAAGTCAATAAAAAAGGCCTTGCCACGTAATGCGGAAGACCTTTTTTAATCATTGTTAACCTTTTATTTATACAGCTTGGGACGGCTTAACAATGAGCTAACAATAGGGGGTTGGATTCGTTTGGGTGGTTAAACGTTTACCGTTTCCACATACACATTGCCGAAGTTATCCGTAACCTCAATGGTGATTTCATCTATATGATCACTAGGTTCAAAAAAGAACATATGGTCAGTTGAAGCAGGCTCTACCCAAGTTCTTCGTTCGGGCAGTTTTTTACCCAAATGGAGCTCGGTGCTTAAGGGGTCGGTGGTCTTTACGTTTCTCACATGCGCATTTCGGTTTCCGTTTTCATACCAACAGATGTTCCATTTGGGGTTCCAATTCCAGACATTGATACTGCACGAATTTGGGAATTCTGGGTTTGCTCCTCTTTTATAAAACCTGAATTGATGGGTCTTGGGTTTGTCCACGGCTTTATAATACCATGAAAGGTCACTACCGCTCATTTGATATACCCCATATCCATTGGGTGTACCATCACTGCAGATAGGTCCGCTCCACCATGCACCACATACCGCACCATGGACATGCTCAAAACAGTTTTCTTCAAAGGTGTTATAGTTTCTATGGGTATGCCCTGAAAGGATATGGACTTTGTAGGGCGCCAAAAGCTCATAGAGGTGGCTCTTGTTCTTCACTCCGCCAGCAATAGGGATATGGGTACAGACCACCACAGTGCGGCCAGCCTCAATGTATTGGAGATCCTGTTCCAGCCATGCCAGCTGATTTTCGGTAATATAACCTATGTATTCGCGTTCAACGCCGGTAAAGAAAACGTCATCGAGCACTACGTAATGGATTTCACCCCGGTTGAAAGAATAGTACGAAGGTCCAAACAGTCGGTTAAAAGTTCGGGTTGTGGCCTCATCGCTTCGTGAATCCAAATCCATATCATGGTTTCCAATCACCTGAAAAAATGGGATTTCAGTGGCTTTAATGGCTTTATTGTAGTCTTCGAACAAATGGAGCCGGTCATATACCAAATCCCCGCAACCCACCCCAAAAGTATTGGGGTCGTTCAATTCTTTGATGGTCTTGATGAAATCTGGAGTGGACGTTTTCAGTAATTCCCCAGCTTCGTATTCATTTTGGATTTGGGGATCGGCCAGAAGCAATAGACTATGTTTGTCATCGGACACTTCATTTTTCTGGAGTTGAAACAGAAACTCATTCTTCTCTTTGCTGGTATCAATGGGTTGGAAGAAAGAAGCGGAACCATTGGACAACTGATTCAAGGTATAGCCCGAAGGAATGCTTAAAAACACGAAGGGCTGTTGGGCAATACTCCAAAAATCGAAGTGCCCGTTGTGGTCCGTGGAGGTGACCGTGACACCGTCTGAAACCACAATCTTGGACAATCCTTTGCCACTGCTTATCACCCTTCCTTTTATCCTGATAGGTTTGGAGCGGGTAACGATACTATCCCAACTCAATACTGGAGATATGCCCAGAAGCGATAATGCTCCTGTGGTCCATCCCATCTTTTTAACAAATGTTCTTCGGTTTTCCATATTCTGTTTTTAAGGTTGTTTATGAATGAGTCAAAGAAAATGGGTAGGGCACGTAGTCCGAACTCTTTGTTTCTTCGTTAAGAAATCCAGAAATGAAAAAGGGAAGCTGTTTGTATTTGGAGGTTCAATGCGTATTTCTACGTTTTCCAGGGGAGGAGTTATGGGACCTTGTGAGGTACTACCCCTATAATTTTTCGGATGATGCCATCGGCTTTGTTCATGGTGTAGAGATTTCCATCCCCATCTTTTCCTATGCGAAGATCAGTCCGGGATTTCCCGACTATTTTTTTCATATCGGTATGTTCCCCTTTATAAAAAATACCAATCTCTTGGATGGGAATGGGCTGTGGTTCTTCTGAAAAACCATTGAGGAAAAAGAGTTTTCCCCGTACAATGTCCCCAAAAATATATTGATGGTTGAGTTCCTTGATTGGGCCTTCATAGACATATCCTCCAGAAATGGCATTCCCGGTTTCATGGCCATAGAGGGCAAACGGAAGTTCATACCTCATGTCGTTTGGGGTGAGGTTGTAGGTTTCTTTTATTTGTTTTGGGTTGATGCCAAAGTACCCTTCGCGTTCATTCCAGCCATAATCGCTACCGGGCTTGACCACATTGACTTCTTCCACGGTCAGTTCTCCCACATCTCCCGTGACCAGACGAGCATTTTCTCTCTTCCCGACCCATGTGATTCGATGTGGATTTCTGAATCCGTAAGCATATATTTCTTTCCAGATATCCTTATCGCTTTCATTGGCATAAGGGTTGTCCTTTGGAATTCCATAGTTTCCGTTTCTGGAATTGTTCCCGGTGGGGTCCAATCTAAGGATGGTACCCAGTGGCGAGCGGATACTATGGCATAACTCCGGATATCCTGCAATGGTACTGCCCCCATCCCCAATACCCAGATACAGCATGCCATAATCCGGGTTGTTTTTATCCTTGACATTTGAGAAGATGATGTCCTGCATACCGTGCAATCGGGTAGGGACATCGATTCGGAGAAGTTCTTTCCTGCTTCCTTGAAAAATCGGTTGCGTGGGATCACTGTTCACCCATTCGGTCAGGATCCATTGCATGGCCACTTCAATTCCTTTTCCTAATGGAAAATCAGGCACAATACCATGCGGTTTTTCGGTATGGATGGTATAGATTTTTCCATTTTTTAAATACTCCGGATGAAAGGTAAAGCTTCCAAGTCCCGATGCGAGTCCTGGACCATCGATGAAGTTTTCCGTTCTTTCTTTTAGATTTAAAAAAATGGTGGCCTTACCGTTTTGCAACTGGTAAATACTTCCTCTTTGATCATGAGCAAAGAGCATCGACTTACCATTTTTTAAGGGAACAGAACGCAAACTCGCCACTCGGGAAGGTGGATTTTCCCCAGTTTTGGGCATTTTAATAAAATCCTCCAGTACAACGGATAAGTTGGAGTGGTGTGCCTTGGGAATTGTGCTTAGGTCCGGTTCGGTTCTTTCGATGGAATCCTTGCTTTTCCCAATACCTGTTTCATTATCGTCAAATAGTAAACCCAAACTATCCGATGTTTTATGGATATAGGTGAATATGGACTCAACCTCTTCTTGGGACAGGAACGCAAACGAGGGCATATAGCTTTTGTACTGATCAAACAGCTTTGCGGCCCGTTCGTCTTTATCTTTAATCAGCTTTTCGGGATTCTGTACAAATTGAAGCAGCCAATCTTTTTCAATTTTAGTTGTGATTCCTCCCAATTTAGGTCCCATGCCATTCATCTTTAGGTCATGGCACGAAGCGCAGTATTGATGATATAGGGCTTTACCTTGGATGGCATCCCCGGTCCATTTTGATTCTTTTTTGGGTTGGCATCCCGAGACAAAAATGATTCCGATAAGCATTGCAAAAGCAATCCATGGAATGATGCGACTATCTTTTTTGCGTAGTGGATGCGTTTGGATTGACATAAGGGAACGTTGGGTTATTCACTTTCGGATCTGTCCAAAACGTAAAGGATCCCTCCTAGAACATGGTTCAGAAAACGTTCATCGGAATACGATTCCTTGGTGTGGCCCAAAGCGGTATAGAACATTCGCCCACCTTCAAAAGGTTTGTACCACGAAATGGGATGTCCGTTCTTATGCTTTCCTCCTTTGTAAGTGGATTCATCCACAGAAATAAGAAGATTGAAATTCTCATCCATCCACCTAAAGTTGTACCACTCGTCAAAACGTTTCCAAGTTTTGGATAAGTGGTGGGTGGACAAATGCATGTTATCATGCACAATGAGGGTAGCTTCCTGCGGTTCTGGATGTCCATCAAAATAACCACCGATCATTTTGCCATACCAGTCCCATTCATATTCGGTTGTAGACGCCCCATGGATTCCCATAAAACCTCCCCCGGATTGTATAAAATTCTTGAAAGCGGCCTCTTGCTTTCGGTTGAATACATTTCCGCTGGTACTTAGGAAGAGGACGGCATCATACTCCTTAAGTTTTTTGGTGTTGAACCAGCTGGATTTTTCAGTGGCTTCTACCTCAATGCCATTTTCTGCCCCCAGTTTCTTTAAAGCCTCGACGCCTACCTCAATGGACTCATGGCGAAACCCTTTGGTCTTCGAGAAAACCAGTAATTTTTTGGAAGGTGCATCTTGGCACCAAACCAAAAGAGGCACAAAGCATAGTGTACAGAGTAGTAATCCAATTCTTTTTGCCTTTGGAAAGGAGCGTCTGGAATTGCCTGAAACTATTTTGTTGAGTAAGCTTTTGGAGTGCATATGGTATTGTTTGGTTGTTTTGTGTTAAAAATACACAAATACAATAATAGGAATGTTTCCGTATAAAAAAAAAGCATTGTTTTAACAATGCTTTTTTAATACTATTATGATAATCCAAACTGGATACAAGTTTATGTCATAGGTATCCACTACGCCTCACAACTGGCACATTCTTTTTTCTGTTTGAATTTTTGCGCAGCATTCATGCTATGTTGGTAATACAAGGATTTTAGGCCCAGTTTCCAAGCCGTTACATGGATTTTGTTGATGTCCTTTGTGGGCATGTCCGGGTGCACAATGATGTTCACGGACTGTCCTTGATCTATATGGTTCTGTCTATTGGCCGCTTGATAAATTATATCCAATTGGTCCAACTCTGAATAGGTTTTGAATATGGCCTTTTCTTCTTCGGACAAGAAATCCAAATGCTGTACAGATCCATCCATGTCCCGGATACTTTTCCAAACCTCGGTGTTGTTTTGCCCTTTTTCCTCCAAAAGTTCCATGAGATATGGATTTTTGATGGTCACCTTGATCTTGGCGATATCCTTCACGTAGCAATTGGACCAGATAGGTTCAATTCCTTGGGAAACCTGGCCCAAGATAAACGCAGAGGAAGTGGTGGGCGCTATGGCATTCAATGTGGCGTTTCGCCTTCCGTAGCCTTTCAGCACCTCGGGCTCACCAAAACGTTCGGCCAATGCCTCGGAAGCGCTGTAGGAACGCTCTTTGATGGTTTTGAAAATTTCACTGTTCAGGTTATAGGCTTCTTGACTGTCAAAGGCCAATCTTTTGGATTGCAATAGGGAATGCCATCCCAATACACCCAAGCCCAAAGCTCTATTTTCTTTGGCAAAGTTATAGGCCCGCTCCATAAAAAGGAAGGTTTGACGGTCATCACGATCGGATGAATCCCGATAGGCTTCCAACTTTTCAACAAACTCTGTGATTACAGCGTCCAAGAAGTGCACCATGGTTTCCACGGCATCGGTGTCCTTCCACTTATCGTAATGCAATACGTTGATGCTGGACAATACACAGACAAAGGACCAATCATCGTTGGAAGGCAACATGATCTCGGTACAAAGGTTACTGGCATGGATACGGTGCTCTTTGTCCTTGTAAACATCGGCGGCCCCATTGTTGGCATTGTCGGAGAAGAACACATACGGATAGCCCATTTCGCCCCTTCGTTGCAACACTTTGGCCCAAACCGTTCTTTTGTCCACATCGCCATCAATCATTTCCTGCATCCATTGGTTGGTAACGGTAACCCCGTGGGTAAGCTGTTGGATGGGGTTCCCTTCGGTACCGATTTCCAAAAACTCCATGATATCGTTATGATCTATAGGTAGATACGGTGAAAAACGACCGCGACGAACCGACCCTTGGCTTACCACATCTACCATGGATTCAAACAATTGCATAATATGTACGGCACCCGAAGCCTGTCCGTTGTTCTTTACTGGCGCACCCCTGTGTCTGATCTTCCCAAAATAACCCGAAGTACCACCACCCAATTTGGACATCATGCCCACTTCGGACTGGGTATACAGGATATTCCCCATATCATCATCAATGTGGGAACCGAAACAACTGATTGGAAGCCCTCTTCTTTTACCAAAGTTGGACCACACAGGTGATGCCAAAGAAAAGAAACCTTCGGACATATAATTGTAGAACTTGTCTGCATAGCCCGGAATCCCCAAGATATCCTCGGCCCTTTCGGCAATTTCCCGAATACGGCCCTCCGGGGTAACACCCTCCGTGAGATACCCCGACGCCAAAAATTGGCGACTGTATTCGTTCAACCATTCAAACCCTTGTGGTTCTTCCTGGGTCTTGAGCTTGGTTAGGGTGCTTTTTCTGGCATTTAAAAGTTCTTGGGTACTGTTGTCTTGACTTTGTTCAACAATGTGGGGGGCTTGGGCTTTGTTCTCCATAATTTAAAAAAGGTCGTCGCTGGTTATACTTTGTGTTCTTTTGCTATAGTTGATGGATCGTTTTACAAAAAAGTCACCATGTTTGGTTCCAATGATCTCATCATCAAACCATTCGGTCTGCTCCAATAGTTTTTGGTCCACATCGAAGATTTTGGCAATGCCAATACTTTCCAAAGAGTTGTTGAATCGGTTTTTGATGAATTCGTTTACCACCGCCTTGGGAAGGAAATCCAGTTCCCCCTCCTCAAAGATCCAATCCACAATTTTGCTCTCGGCTTCAAAGGCTTTTTCACAGATTTCTTGGATCATGCTCTTGTACGCATCGTCAAACCACTCGGGATGTTCTTTTTTGATGATATTGATGACGTCAATTCCAAAATCGCCGTGGATTTGCTCTTCCTTGGAAGTGGCCTCCACTACGTTGGAAATGCCCTTGAGCACATTTTTATGCTTGTTAAAGGCCATGATGATCAAAAACTGGGAGAAGAGCGAAACGTGTTCTATGAAAAGGGAAAAGAGTAGAATGGACTCTGCATACTCCTTATTGTTTTCACTCTTGGCATTTTTCAGGGCCGTTTCCAAGTACTGCACCCGTTTCATGATCACCGGTTTTTTCTTCAGGTTCTCAAACTCCTGGTTGAGGCCTAAAATTTCCAATAGGTGTGAATAAGCGTCGTGGTGCCTTACCTCACTTTCGGCAAAAGTGGCACCCACGGAGCCTATTTCCGGTTTGGGCATACGGTGATAGATATCTCCCCAAAACGTTTTTACCGCCACTTCAATCTGCGAAATGGCCAGCATGGTATTTTTGATGGCACTGCGCTCCACATCGCTCAATCCCGATTTAAAATCCTGGATGTCACTGGTAAAGTTGAACTCCGTATGGATCCAATAGGAATGACGTATGGCTGGCACATATTCATACAATTGTGGGTACTCGTAGGGCTTTAGGTTGATACGCTTTTCAAAGATATCCGTCTCGCGCATTTGGGCCCTTTTGTTCCTGTAAATGATGTAGGCCTTGGCCACATCATGGAACTGACTGTCCATCAATACATTTTCCACAACATCCTGGACCTCCTCAACGGTTGGCACATAATGTTCATCCTTTTGCATCCGTTCCAATAGGGTTTCATGAACGCTATTGGCTATGCTCTGCGCATCATTTATCTGACCATGGTCCACTGCGGTCATGGCCTTTAAAATTGCGTTGGTTATTTTGTGCAAATCGAAGGGCTGTGTACTAAAATCCCTTTTAGTAATGTGAGAAATATGCATGAAAGAAAGTGTTTGGATTTGTTCTATCTGAACTACTATGTAAAATTCATATTTTCTTTAGCTTGATTTTATGTTAACACATTTAGGTTCTCAACACTTTTATCAACAATGCGTTTAATTGTTTGATAATCAATACTTAAGAAGTTGTAAATTAAAATTGGTCAAATCAATGGGGTGTAAGGAAGTATTACCGAACGGTCCCGGAATTACTGTTCCATAAGGTGTTGATACAAGGAACTGTCATCCATTTTCGGAGGATAAATATTTCTACTAACAGGTCTCCATGGCACTTAAAGATTTCTAGGGTTTTTGTCTTGTTGATTGAGAAGAAAGTGGTCAGTTTTCGGGTTCAAAATTACTTTTAAGGCATTCATGGGGTGGTGAAAGTTCTTCCTGAAGGTCTTTTTTGAAGAGACTGATGCTTTAAGATTTTGTTCACTCTTCAAACTCATTTTCGTTAATTGAAAGTTAAACTATTATGATGTGATAGTAATACTATTAATTTTGCCGTTTCTAATTTCAAAGTATTTCAATCATGGATAGGTTGATGCAGTCCATCAAGATGGACATCAATGAAAAACTCTATGTGAAGGATCCCGAATCATCCACATTGGGAAAAAAAATTGTTGAGCAAGGCATTCTCTTGATATACGAGATAGGTTTTGAATGCTTCACTTTTAAGAAGTTGGGAGCAAGGATAGGTTCCAATGAGAGTTCCATCTATCGCTATTTTGAGAATAAGCACAAGATGTTGCTGTATTTGGCATCTTGGTATTGGGGGTGGACGGAATACAAGTTGGTGTTTGCCACCCATAGTATTTCGGATAGTAATGAAAAGCTGAAGAAAGCGTTGGAAATACTGGCCCAGACCGTTGAGGAGGATAAATCCTTTACCCATGTCAACGAAGTGGTATTGAACAAGATTGTAATCAGTGAGTATTCCAAATCATACCTGACCAAAGAAGTGGACAATGAAAATAAAGAGGGGTATTTCACCATTTACAAAAGGTTGGTGGATAGACTTAGTGAGATGATTGCGGCCGTGGATCCAGAATATCCATATCCACTTAGCCTGTCCAGTATGGTCATGGAAGGGACCCTGCACCAATTTTTCTTGCAAGAACACTTCCCGGCCCTTACCAGTTGCAATGATAAGGTGACTCCCGCCGAATACTTTGTGGACTTAATTTTCCGAACCTTAAAAACAAAGCCCAATGGCTAAGAACATTTTAACGGCATGGCAGCGATTGATTGGTATGCTTACCTTGGATAAGAAGGATATCTTTCAGGTGTTTTACTATGCAATTTTTGCGGGATTGGTCAATCTTTCCCTTCCTTTGGGTATCCAAGCGATCATCAATCTTATTCAAGGTGCACAGATAAGTGCTTCATGGGTGGTCCTTGTGGTCATGGTGACCGTGGGGGTGGCCTTTGCCGGCGCTTTGCAGCTGATGCAGATCAGGATTATAGAAAACGTCCAGCAAAAAATCTTCACAAGATCTTCGTTTGAATTTGCCTATCGATTTCCAAAGATCAAAATGAGTCAGTTTAGCAATCACTATCCGCCAGAATTGGCCAACCGCTTTTTTGACACGCTCACAATTCAAAAGGCGCTATCCAAAATATTGATTGATTTTCCAGCCGCCTTGTTGCAAATTGTGTTTGGACTTTTGTTGTTGTCCTTTTATCACCCATTCTTTATCCTTTATGGACTGCTGTTGGTGCTACTGATCTATGTGGTGCTCAAGTTTACGGCCCAAAAGGGGCTGGAGACCAGTTTGGAGGAATCCAAAAACAAGTATAAAGTGGCCCATTGGATACAGGAAATCTCCAGATCGATCATCAGCTTTAAACTTTCAGGCAAGACTTCGCATGCCATGGATAGGAATGATTACCTCGTGGCCCATTATTTGGATGCAAGGGAAGGACACTTTAGGGTATTGGTGATACAGTTTATCCAGATGATTGGTTTTAAAGTATTGGTCACGGCAGGTTTGCTGTTGATTGGTGGACTTTTGGTATTGGACCAACAAATGAACATAGGCCAGTTTGTTGCTGCGGAAATCATTATTCTTTTGGTAATCGGTTCCGTGGAGAAACTCATTTTGGGACTGGAAACCTTTTACGACCTCTTGACCTCCTTGGAAAAAATGGGACAGGTGGTGGACAAGGAAATGGAACCACAACAAGGGGAAACACCTTTTGAAGGAACCAAGGGGCTTACTGTAGAGCTTCAGGATGTGGCATATGTAGTACCTGGGAGAGGCAAGAAGATTTTGGAGAACATCACATTTACGATTACTCCACAATGCTCTATTTTATTGAAGGGTACAAGCGGTTCGGGACGGTCCACATTGCTCCGTTTAATTGCCGGTATCCATGAGCCCAGTGAAGGAAAAATCTATGTGAACAATGTGGCCCTCCAAGGCATTTACCTCAATGAATACCGTGCGCTTCTTGGGCAATCGTTGACGGAAGAGTATCCATTTGAAGGCACCATATTGGAGAATGTGACTTTTGGGGACAAGGACATTCCCATGGAAGACGTATACTGGGCCTTGGAGAAAACGGGGCTTACGCAGTTTGTAAAGGAGCAACCCAATGGACTGCAGACCATGCTTTACCCTGAAGGGAAAAAGATTCCCTATACCATATCCAAGAAAATTGTTTTGGCCCGAAGTGTCGTACATCGCCCAAAACTTTTGATACTCAAAGACCCATTGGATCAATTTGAGGAGAAAGAAGCGGAAAAAGTGATGGATTTCCTATCTGATTCGTCCAATGGATGGGCTCTGGTGGTCGTTAGCGAGAACCAAAAATGGGAGGCTCGCTGCAATAGGATACTGACTATTGAAAATGGAAAATTCATTAACCCAAGTTAAGGACCATGCTGAACATTTCACATAACAAGTTGAACAAGAAAGTAGATCTTTCCCTATACAAGGCAGGAGCCAAGGTTTTTCAAAAACGCCATTACAAACAGTTCAATCGGTTTTTGGCCGCATTTTCCGTAATTCTTTTGGTGATTTTGTTTCTGCCATGGACCCAGAATATATCGGGTAGGGGGTATCTAACCACATTGACCCCGGATCAACGTCCGCAGACCATTCAATCCCCAATTCCGGGACGTATTGAAAAATGGTATGTTCGGGAAGGGGATTATGTGGAAAAGGGAGACACGATCCTCTACATTTCCGAAGTGAAGAGTGAATATTTTGATCCGAGTTTGGTGGAGCGCACCGGAAAACAGATTCAGGCGAAATCCATGGCCGTGACCTCCTATCAAGAAAAGGTAAAGGCTTTGGAAACACAGATCAGGGCCCTGACCCAGGAACGAGGGCTGAAATTGGAACAGGCCAAGAACAAATGGGAGCAATCCAAACTGAAGGTAAAAAGCGACAGCATTGATCTTGAGGCGGCCAAAACCAATATCGCCATTGCACAAAGGCAATATGATCGGGTGGTACAATTGGAAAATGAAGGGTTAAAGGCAGTGACTGACTTGGAGGAAAAGCGGTTGAAGCTACAAGAAACCCAAGCAAAGTTGGTATCGCAGGAAAATAAATGGTTGGCCAGCAAGAATGAGGTCATCAATGCCAAAGTGGAAATCAATAGGGTGCAGGCAGAGTACACCGATAAGATATCCAAGGCCCAAAGTGATCTGTTCACGGCCCAGTCCAATCAGTTCGACTCTGAGGCCCAAGTGACCAAACTGGAGAATGCGTACACCAATTATGAGATGCGTAACAGTCTACTGTATATACGGGCACCACAAAACGGGTATATCAACAAAGCCATTCAGTCCGGGATTGGGGAAACTTTTAAGGAAGGCGATCATTTGGTGGGAATCATGCCTGCGGAATACGATTTGGCCGTTGAAACCTATGTGAACCCCATAGATTTGCCCTTGATCAACCTGGGAGAAAAGGTCCGTATTCAGTTTGATGGTTGGCCCGCCTTGGTTTTCAGTGGATGGCCCAATGTTTCCTATGGTACCTTCGGAGGAGAGATAGTGGCCATAGAGACTTTTATAAGTACCAATGGGAAGTATCGCGTGTTATTGGCCCCGGATGAGGAAGATGTTCCATGGCCCAAGGATATCAGGGTAGGATCAGGTGCCATGACCATGGCACTCTTGGAAGACGTTCCCATTTGGTTTGAACTATGGAGGCAGCTCAATGGCTTCCCACCCAATTACTATCAACCCCAAAACGCAAACGCAGATGGTGCAAAGAAGTAAAATACGGTTTTCCATAGGTATTTTCCTCTTCGCGGTTTGGGGAACCTTTGCACAACAGGATAGCTTGGTGTTGGGGTTTAAAGAATATTTAGGGTATGTGAAAAAATACCACCCTATTGCGAAACAGGCCCAATTGACCTTAAATGTAGGCCAGGCCAATTTAATGAAGGCCAGGGGAGGTTTTGATCCAAAGATCGAGGTGGATTATGATCGAAAGGAGTTCAAAGGGACCGAATATTGGGATCGCCTCAATACAACCTTCAAGATACCTACGTGGTTTGGTATTGAATTAAAAGGGAGTTTTGACCAACGGGAAGGAACCTACCTAAACACCGATGAATACCTTCCCGAAGATGGCTTGTACAGTGCGGGCATATCCATGTCCTTGGGAAAAGGGTTTTGGATCAATGAGCGTATGGCCACCTTGCGAAAGGCCAAACTGTATAGGGAACAGACCAAGGCAGACCAAGATTTAATGGTCAATGAGGTGCTGTATCGCGCGTCCATGGCTTATTTTGATTGGTTGAAGGCGTATCGCGATGCACTGGTATTCAAAGACTTTTTAGGCAATGCCCAAACCCGTTTTGAAGGGGTGAGGCAGAGTGCCTTGGCCGGGGATGTGGCCATGATCGATACCGTGGAAGCCAAAATAGCGGTAAGAAACCGTGCGCTGGGGTACGAGCAGAGTAAGGTGGATGTATTGAAGAAATCCCTTGAGCTATCCAACTTTTTATGGATAGATGATGTACCCGTGGAGTTGCAGCCCGGCGTAACACCCGATTTGGATACCGCAGGTCGAATAGATGGCACGTTGGAAATCTTGGGTAAGCCTCTGGACAGTTTCAGTATGGAAAAACACCCCAAGCTACGCTCCTTGGAATTTAAAATTGAACAGCTTTTGGTGGATAAAAGGCTTAAAGCCAACAAACTGCTTCCTAAACTGGATGTGGAGTATAATTTTATCACCGAAACCCCCGATCAGATAAACTCCCTAATCGTGGATAATTTTAAAGGAGGTGTTACATTTCAGTTCCCATTGTTTCTACGAAAGGAAAGGGGCGATTTAAAATTGGCCAAATTCAAACTTATGGATGCCGAGTTTGAACGGGACAATGCACAGGTGGCACTTCAAAACAAGGTCATCGCCATTTATGGGGAATTGGAATCCTACGAAGTCCAAAACCAATTGATTGCCAATATTGTAACGGACTATACTACATTGTTGAAGGCTGAAGAGCGTAAGTTCAGCTTTGGTGAGAGTTCCCTCTTCTTGATCAATTCAAGGGAGAGTAAACTCATCGACACCTATTTAAAACGCAATGAAATGGAGAACAAATTCTTCCATACCAAGGCAAAATTGTTCAAGAACCTGGCCATTAACCCTAAAATATTGTAGGCTGTTCAAAAACCCCTTTATCCAAAAAATATAATTTGAACTAGCTGTTTTCAGGGGATGAAGCAATACCTTTGTTAGGCACGCTTTTTTGAATGACCACAAATGAACTTGACCATTGAGAATATTTTATTGGTAGGCTCCCTATTGCTCCTCTTGAGCATATTTGCCGGAAAAACCTCCTATAAATTTGGTGTCCCCACCTTGTTGCTTTTTTTGGCTGTGGGGATGTTGGCCGGTTCGGATGGGATAGGGGGAATTCAATTTGATGATCCCAAGATAGCCCAGTTCATCGGTATCGTGTCCCTTAACTTCATTCTGTTCTCCGGAGGACTGGATACCAATTGGAAAGCCGTAAAACCCATACTCAAGGAAGGAGTGACCCTATCTACCTTGGGAGTTTTATTGACCGCGCTGACCTTGGGAATGTTCGTATGGTATATTACGGATTTTACGTTTTATGAAAGTATGTTGTTGGGTTCCATTGTGTCTTCCACCGATGCGGCTGCCGTATTCTCTATCTTAAGGTCCAAAAGCTTGGCATTAAAGGCGAACTTACGGCCCACATTGGAGTTGGAAAGTGGAAGTAACGATCCCATGGCCTATGTGCTTACCATTGCTTTTTTGACTCTAGTGGTCAACCAAGACCAAAGCTTTATGTCTGTTGTTCCCATGTTCCTGCTACAAATGGTTTTGGGCGGGTTGGGTGGTTTTGCCTTTGGAAGGCTAAGTAAGTTCATCATCAATAAAATTAAACTGGACTTTGAAGGCTTGTATCCCGTGTTGGTCATCGCTTTGATGTTCACTACCTTCTCCGCGACGGATTTTGTAGGCGGCAATGGATTTTTGGCCATTTATATCTGTGCCGTGTATTTGGGAAACCAAGATTTGATTCACAAAAAGACCATATTGAAAATGTACGATGGTTTGGCGTGGCTAATGGAAATTGTACTTTTCTTGACCTTGGGACTGCTTGTTTTTCCAAAGCAAGTCGTTCCTTTTATGGGCATAGGCCTGCTGATTTCACTTTTCTTGATCTTGGTGGCCCGTCCGGTAGGAGTTTTCTTGAGCCTTTTACCATATAAAATGAAGCTCAGAAGACGGTTCTATATTTCTTGGGTGGGCCTAAGGGGAGCAGTGCCTATTGTGTTCGCAACGTATCCTCTCTTGGCAGGAATCGATAAGGCCAATATGATTTTCAACATTGTTTTCTTTATATCGGTGACCTCCATACTTATCCAAGGAACCACACTGTCCATTGTGGCGAAATGGTTGCATGTAGCTTTACCTGAAAAAGTAAAAAAAGCAAGCGCTACAGATTTATTGCTATCAGAAAATCCAAAAGCAGAAATGAAAGAGATTTTGGTGACTCCCGACTGTTTTGCCACGGATAAGAAGATTGTGGAACTGGGCTTTCCAAGAAATGCCATCATTGCCATGATCAAACGCGATGATAGCTATGTAACTCCCAATGGCTCCACAATAATTGAACCTTGGGATAAATTGGTGGTCCTTGCCGACCGACCCGAAATCTTTGAGGAAGTAGATAAGACCCTGAAGGGATTGTGAGGCTATCCTTAGCTTTTTAGCAACATTGGATATAATGCATACACTGAAAAAATGGGTAGCTTGCGGTCAAAATGTTTAGCCAGAAGCCTATTTAAGATAAAAGAACAATCTATACAATGAAAAAAAGCATTCTCTTCCTATTCCTTTGTGCCACCATATATGTGAGCCATGGTCAGACCATAGATGTCATTTCCTATAACATCAGATATGATAACCCCAATGATAACCCCAACCATTGGGAGAACCGAAAGGATTTCCTTATTTCCCAATTGAATTTCTATGCCCCGGATGTTTTTGGGGTGCAGGAGGGGCTTATCAACCAACTAAAGGATATGGACAGTGGCCTGAAGGATTACACCTATTTTGGCATAGGACGGGACCATGGTGACGACAGAGGGGAGTTTACCGCTATTTTTTACAATCAGAAAAATATTGAACTCCTGAAAGAAGGCACATTTTGGTTGTCCACAACACCGGAAGTCCCCTCCAAGGATTGGGATGCAGCATTGCCCAGAATCTGTACTTACGGCTTTTTTAAGGATAAAGAGAGTGGAGCGAAATTTTTTGTGTTCAATACCCATTTTGATCACGTGGGCGTACAGGCGCGGGAAGAAAGTGCCAAACTCATCCTGCAAAAGATAAAGGAGTTGAATCTAGAGAATCATCCAACAGTCCTGATGGGTGATTTTAACTTGGAAAGCAACAGTGAAGGCATCCAATTGATTGTTCAAGAGATGAAGGACACTCATGTTGAGGCTGGTACCAATGCCTTTGGTCCCAAGGGTACCTTCAACGGGTTTGACTTTACCAAACCTGTGGATAAAAGAATCGATTACATTTTTGTTTCCAAGGGAATCAGGGTGGTCAAAAGCGCCATTTTAAGCGACTCAAAAGACCTTAGGTATCCATCCGATCACTTACCGGTATTTGCCCGATTGGATTTCACTTCTAAATAGTTTGGTAAATCTCTTTGGAATAGATCTCTGTAGTATAAATAGCTTACAGAGGTGTGTCATTTCCATGGCAAAAATCAATAACAAATGAAAAAGGAATTACAGTCAATACTTGTTGTCCTTATCCTATTTCTGGGCTCCAATCTAGCAGCCCAAACAAGCTATAAGGTGCATTCGCATAACGATTATGCACAGGAACTACCCTTCTGGTTCGCCTATGCCAACGGCGCGGCATCCATTGAGGCCGATGTATTTTTAAAGGACAATACCCTTTATGTGACCCATGCCGAAGCTGAAATTGTGGAAGGAAGAACCTTTCAGGCACTTTACCTGGACAGACTTCAAAAATTGCAGGAATCAGGTAATTTGAAGGACGTTCAAGTACTTATCGATTTTAAATCCGAGGCCTATGCGACCTTGGAAAGGCTGGTAGAGGTCTTGGAAGATTATCCGCAACTCCTAAAAACAGACAAGGTTCGTTTTGTGATTTCGGGAAATAGACCCAAACCTGCAGATTACGGGAAGTATCCCAATTTCATTTGGTTCGATCATCAGAATTTGGATGAATTGGACCACATTGATTTAAATAAAGTGGCTTTGGTCAGCACGAGCTTTAAGAATTATTCGGTTTGGAATGGATATGGAAGAATGACAGCGCCCGACTTGAAAACAGTGGAAGCTGCTATCAATAAAGCCAAGAGTGTGGGTAAACCGTTCCGTTTTTGGGCTTCACCCGATACTAAGACGGCTTGGGCTCGATTGGCTAGGTTAGGGGTGGATTACATCAACACGGACCGACCTGCTTTGGCCCAAGAATATTTGACCAATCTGGAAGCCAACAGCTACACAAGGGAATCACCAAATCCGGTTTATCGACCCAAGTATGGGTACGCGTCGGAGGCAAAACCCACCAATGTGATCCTGATGATCGGCGATGGCAATGGATTGGCTCAAATAACAGCCGCCATGGTGGCGAACCAAGGAAACTTAACGCTAACGGAAATCAAGGATATTGGCTTGGTCAAGACCGCTTCCCATGACGATTTGATCACCGATTCTGCGGCAGGGGCAACAGCCATGGCCACTGGGGTTAAGACAAACAATAGGGCTATTGGAGTAGATGCGGATGGAAACGGCCTTGCCAATCTTGTGGATGCGGTGAGTGCTGAGGGGTTCAATACCGCCATTGTAACTACCGATGCCATTTATGGGGCAACCCCTTCTTCCTTTTTTGCCCACAGGGTCGAGCGCGACGATACCGAAGGTTTGGTAGCTGATTTAAACAGCAGTGGACTTGATCTCTTTATTTCTGGAGGACAAAATCAAGAAACTGCCATCCAACAAAAGTTTAAGACCCAATCCCTGGAAAGTTTTGAAACCTTGCAGGGGCCAACGGCCATCTATTTGGGAAGCAATAAAGTGCCTTCCATTAGCTCAGGCAGAGGAAGCATTTTTCCCGAGGCTGTTAAAAAGTCCCTTGAGGCATTAAGGGCTAAGGAACAACCTTTTTTTCTAATGGTGGAGGGAGCCCAAATTGATAATGGAGGTCATTCCAACAATGTTGGGGATATTGTGGAGGAACTGTTGGATTTTGATAGGGCCATTGCAGAAGCATTGGAGTTTGCGGATACCCATGGGAACACCTTGGTGGTCATCACTGCGGATCATGAAACGTCCGGTTTTGGAATTGTAGGAGGAGATATGAAAGAAGGTAGGGTCCAAGGAGATTTCTTGACTGTTGACCATACGGGAATCATGGTGCCGCTATTTGCCTATGGTCCAAAATCCCAGAATTTTCGAGGGGTCTATGAGAATACGGACATCCATCATAAAATTTTGGGGGCTTTGGGCATTGCTGCTGAAAATGGAAAATAAAGCCGCAAAAAGTAGCTTTAAAATGATGGAATGGTATACGGTTTCAACAACCTAATCGATAGGTTTTGCGGACAGTCCATTTAAGTCCCATACAATTTTGCCATCTTTTATGGTGAGTTCCGCTTCCAGTTTTTTGTCGCCTTTGAGCAAATTGTTGCGGGCATCGATATAGCCAAACGTTCCCTCTCTAAGCCGGAGTACGGCTATATCGGCCACAGCGCCCACTCCCAAATGGCCCAAATCGTTGCGGCCAATGGCTTTGGCAGGATACCAGGAACCACGCTTGAATACTTCTTTTAAGGGAATCCCCATATTCAGGAATTTAGACATGACGTTGAGGAAATCCTTCATCCCTGCATTCATACTGAACCTGTGTAGGTCCGTACCAAAGGAGTTGGGCCAAAAGCCCTGTTCTATGGCCGGAATGCCTTGATCAAACCAAAAGCCGGCACCTCCATGTCCCACATCAAAGAGAATACCACGTTCCTTGGCTTTCATTACCACAGGCAAAACGGCGCCATTTTGATCTACCACAGGCTTACGTTCCGAGATGTGTTCAAAAGTATGGGTGATGATATCCCCGGGACGCATATGGGCCAATTGATCTTCCAAGGTATATTCGGGGAGATGGCACTCCACAAAAATGGGGCGATTGGTTTTTTCCCCAGCTTCAATGGTACGTTCAAAAGGGGTCCAATCCTTGCCATTGTAATGCCCAATTTTGATACCAACGATCGTATTGGGATATTGGTTGATCATTTCCACGGTCTTGGCTACATTCATTTCACTGATGTCGCCTTCAAGTTCATCGCCGGTCATACCATGACCTGCAATATTGAGAAAGGCCAGTATACGTGTTTTTGACTGGTCAATGACCTGTTCCTTGAATTGGGGAAAATTCCGCCAACCGGAGGTTCCGGCATCCACTACCGTGGTGACTCCAGCCTTAAAACTGAAATCATCGGGGGACAAACTGTTTATCCCATTGGCAAATTTTTTAGCCTCGGGGCCAACAAAAACGTGGGTGTGCGTATCAATCAAACCGGGTACTACAAAAAGCCCCGTTGCATCTACCACCACTTTGGCCGTCTCGCTGGAAATATTTTGGGAAACTTCGGCTATTTTTCCATCAATAATGGATACATCGGCAATGGTGTCTACTTGGTTCGCTGGATCAAAAACATGTCCATTCTTAAGGAGTAAGTCAACCTCCTGGGCATAAAAGTTTGAGGTCAGTAAGACTGTAATAAGCCCGAATATTATTTTGAAATAGCCTTTGCACATACTACTTCTTACTAAAATCTGTTCCCGCCATTCCGTTCAGGTCCCAAACAACTTTACCAGCTCTTAGGGTAAGTTGGGTCTCCAGCTTCTTTTTTCCTTTAAGGGTGTTTCTACGCACATCCAAAAACCCAAAATCTCCCTCCCGTAAGCTAAATACGGCTATATCCGCTTCGGCCCCTACGTCCAAATGTCCCAAGTCCGTCCTTCCGATGACCTGGGCAGGTGCCCAAGTTGCCCGGGCAATGACATCTTCCAATGAGAATCCCATGGCCATAAATTTGGAAAGAACATTGCTGAGGTCCTTCATCCCGGAGTTCATACTTTGGGTATGTAGGTCGGTGCTGATTACATTGGCCTTAAATCCTTGTTGGGAAGCAGGCACGGCCTGACGCCAAGAAAATGCCCCACCTCCATGGCCCACATCAAAAACAATACCTCTCTCCTGTGCCTTGAAGACAAATGGTTTCACCTTGTCGTTTTCATCCACTATGGTTTCACGTTGTGTTGGTCCGTAGGAGTAGGTATGGGTAAAGATATCCCCGGGACGGAGATGCTCCATAAAAAGAGATTCTATGGAGTTGGGTGGGTCATGCTCACCAAAATCCACCATTACGGGGACGTTGGCCTTTTTACCGGCTTCAACCGCTAAATCCACTTGATCAAAACCGCCCCAATAGTGGGCCGCTTTTATGCCAACCAAAATTTCAGGATAGAGTTTTGTGATGGAATAAGCTGTCATCTCGGGGTTCATGTCGCTTAAATTTTGTTCGTCAAACCTACTTTTCATGCCATGACCCACAATATTGAGCAGAGCTAACACCCTCGTTTTGGCCTTGTCTATGGTCTGTTCTTTGAACAATGGAAAATTTCGCCAACCTGATGAACCAGCATCCACAACCGTGGTTACTCCGGACCTGAAGGTAAACCCATCGGGCATTACACTGGTCTGTGCATTGGCAATATAGTCATCCAACTCGTTGCCCATAAATACATGGACATGCATGTCTATAAGGCCAGGTGTCACAAAATACCCCGAAATATCAATGGTTTTTTCAGCTTTTTTCTCTGAAATGCTCTTGGATACGCTTTTTATCTTTCCATCTTGGATGCCGATATCCATAGGGGTATTGATATTATTTTTCGTATCAATAAGGTGACCTCCTTTTAGGAGAAGATCATATTCCTGGGCGTGCACCCCCAAGCCAAGGGTAAATAAGAAAATTGGAAGTAAGAAACGCAGTCGGTTGAGGTTGGTGTGGAAATTCATGTGGTTTAGTTGGTTTAGTGAATCTGTTAATATATGGCTTTTGAGACTGGAAAAGTGTTTGAGGGGCAAAAAAGGTTCTTTTGCTTTTCCAGCTTATATAATAGTACACTTGAAAAGGGGGTTACCCTATACTCTTGCTTCGCTATATCGTTGGAAACAAGATGGATATTTGAAAGACGTTGTGGCATCTGCACGCAAAAAATAACCAATATTGAAGATATGAACTCTATATTTAGGCAACCATTTTAACAAGAACAAAATTGAGAACTACTAAAAAAATCATTGGATTTACCCTTTGTTTGCAGTTGTTGGGTGTGGGATGCGGGAAAAATACCAATACGGAAAGGACATGGAGTATGTACAAGGCGGATAACGCCAGTACCAGTTATTCTCCATTGAAACAGATACATAAGGAAAATGTGTCAACGTTGGGCCCCGCATGGACATTTAGACCCATGGATGCCGTGGAAGGTACCAGATTTTCAAGGAATGAATCCAATCCTATTGTTGTGGATGGGGTCATGTATACCACTTCGGCCAGACATCGGTTGTATGCCCTTGCTGCTGATACGGGAAAATTGATTTGGTCTTTTGACCCCTTTGATGGAGGAACTGGTGGGGGAGTGAGTAGGGGGGTGACCTATTGGGAAGATGGCGACGACAAAAGAATACTGTTTACCGCGGGCGACCAACTTTTTGCTGTGGATGCACAAACTGGAAAGCTAGTGTCATCTTTTGGTGAAGAGGGTAAGGCCAGCATGAATGTTGGACTTAGGGGAGACCCAGATGCCATTTCGGTTATCCCAACATCGCCCGGGATTGTTTATGGGGACCTATTGATCATGGGGACCGAAGTCTCTGAACTATATGGCGCGGAACCTGGATATATCAGGGCATATGATATCAGGACAGGCGCTTTGCAATGGAAATTCCATACCATTCCCAAACCTGGGGAAGTCGGTTATAATACGTGGCCCAAAGATGCCTATAAATATGCAGGCGGTGCCAACAATTGGGGCGGTATGAGTGTGGATGAAAAGCGGGGCATGGTCTTCGTTTCCTTGGGATCTCCTACCTATGATTATTATGGGGCCGACAGGGTGGGCATGAACCTCTTTGGTAATTGTGTGGTTGCTCTTGATGCGGGAACGGGGGAGTATATATGGCACTTTCAGACCATTCATCATGATCTATGGGATTACGATTTGGCGGCACCTCCAAATTTGGTGACCTTGGAACGGGACGGACAAAAAGTGGATGCGGTCGCACAAACCTCCAAGGTGGGTTTTCTGTATGTGTTGGATAGGGAAACAGGAGAGCCACTATTTCCCGTTGAAGAAAGAGAGGTACCGGCCTCCAATATACCGGGGGAATACGCTTGGCCTACCCAGCCGTTCCCACTTAAACCCGCACCTTATGCGCGACAATCCATTAGCGTGGATGATTTAAGCTTTTACTCCGAAGCATCCCACGATTCATTGTTGAAAGAATTCAAGTCGTATCGTTACGAAGGCTTGTTTACGCCACCGGATACCATAGGAACCTTTATGTTTCCGGGCAGCAGGGGAGGCTCAAGCTGGGGCGGCGGAGCTTACGACCCAAATACGGGTGTACTCTTCGTGAAATCCAATGATTCTCCTGAAATCAGTATGTTGAAAAGAGTGGAAAAAACAAAAAGTCAGGATGGAAACGCCTCACTGTATGAAAGAGGGGAACAGTTTTACAGTAATTTTTGTTTGAGTTGCCATGGGGGCGATAAAAATGGACAGGAGCCCGACTATCCATCACTATTGGGCTTGGGAATGAAGATGGATAGTGAAGAAGTCTTGAAAAAAATAGAGGAGGGTGCCGGAAAAATGCCTTCGTTTTCTAGTGTGCTTCCCGGAGAGGAAGAAGCTATTTTGGCGTATCTGTTCGAGCAAAAAGACGCAAGGTCCAGACGAGAGGACCGTTGGCTCAAGGAAGTGCAGGCCAATGAAAATGCCAATGCCAACGCAGAAGTGAAGTCAGACACCTTGCCAAGATATTTGAATATTAGGGCCTATGGGTATTTTAGGGATAGCGAAGGCAGACCTGGAATTAAGCCGCCATGGGGTACCTTGAATGCCATCAACCTGAATACCGGGGAATACATGTGGAAAATTCCGGTGGGAAATTATCCAGACCTGCAAGAGAACGGAGCGCCTATAACAGGAACTGGAGGAGCGGCTGGACCCATTGTGACCGCTGGTGGAATTGTGTTTTTGACGGGAACCCATGATCAAAAACTATTTGCCTTTGATAAAGATAGCGGAGAACTGCTTTGGGAAGCCTTGCTTCCGGCATCAGGAACGGCCACTCCCAGTACCTACATGATGGATGGAAAGCAGTATTTGGCCATTTCCTTGGCAGGAAATGAGGATGAACCAGGAGGCTATATCATGGCTTTTGCACTACCAGAAGGTGAAGGTGGGGAAAATTGAACCTCTCATAGCTTAGCGTATATGGACGGTTTCTTTTTGAAGGTCTAAGTATTTTTCACGTACCAGTTTAGCGGTTTGATGGTCTCCTGTATGACTCCATCCCGGAGGCATGAAAACATACAATATTTTGTTTTTTAGGCCTGGAGCATTGACCACATCTTTGTATAGTGCTTTGAATTCACCAAAATACACATCCAAAAAACTTCCCGAATCCATCTCACGGGTTATGCCATATTGAATGGGAAGGTGGTCTTTCTCATCTTGATAGGTTCCAAAAATCCTATCCCAAATGTTCAAGAGATTACAGAAGTTGGTGTCCATATACAGGGGGTTTCTACCGTGGTGTACACGATGGTGCGAGGGGGTTAAAATAAGTTTTCCAAGGAACCCTAAACGTCCCTTTTGCAGCACATGCTCGCCAACATGGATGAAGGTGGCATAGGTAATATCCAGCAGAAGAATGGAAAAGAACAGCTTTGGGTCAACTCCTAAGAGCATGCATGTTGCGGTTCGGACAAAATCAGCATATGGGAATTCGAGAAAAAAATGCGCATGGTTTACGGATAAGTTCATGGTCTCCGCCGCATGGTGGGGGGAGTGTAGGCACCACAGCAAACGTATCTTGTGACCAAAATAATGATAAATAAAACTGCCCAATTCCCAGACCACATAACCGTAGATAAACCAATACCAAGTGTATGTGGTCTGAAAAGGCGCATACTCTTGAAAGAAACCAATACACCACACTATGGTTCCCAAGGAAAGAATACGGCCAATAATCCTATTGAAGACAATAATGAAGAAATTTACTTTGTACGTTCTTAATTGTTCCCTTTCCCTGAAAAAGACAATGAAGAACTCTACAAAAAGTAAAATGGGCAATGCTAGGAAAACACAGGATATGATACCATCAAAGCTTTTGAAAAAGGCGTAGTTTTCTGTTTTTAGGGCTTCCAGTATGCCGGTGAAGCCTAGAAAATTCATTGTTTCCTCAAAAATTGCATTTAAAAAATCCATAAGCGGTTGTATTTCCATCCGTTCAAATATATAATTTTTTATGTATGAACATATGAACATGTTTATAGAAAAACGGTTTACGAAAACGTTTTAATGGTTCTATTGGGGCAGTACGGCGAGAGTTTGTTATAAGCAATAACTTTGTGCTATCAATAATTCAAGACTTCGTCTAGTAATGAATTGGCAAAAAAGAAACATTTTTTTTGGCAACATGCAATAAATATCTATATTTGAACATATGTATGAACATATGAACATAATGTACCTGATTCTTGATTGGCCAAAGATGGGTTGGGTTGTGTAAAAGAGATGATATTTAATAGAATTATTTGAGTTGTTGGGTTTAGTTCTAAAAATGGATGATGGGAAGAAGGAAGTGTCGATTCAATGCTTTCGGTCTTCCCATTTTCATTTGATGACTTGTTCAACAAAGTGTACCGTTAACTAAACTATCCTTCAAACTATGTATTTATGAAATGTTTGCGATTGATTTTATTGCTGTCGGTCATGGCTATTTTAAGTTGTGATGACGACCCAGAACAAAACCCCGAAGGGTTTACCGAGTTCGTCACCAATATTGATGGTGATTGGAAGATTGACCAAGTGCTCCAGAATGGAAACGATATCACCAATTTTATCGATTTTCAATCTTTTTCCTTGCAATTATCGTACGAAAATGGGATGCCATCGTCGTATACCCTTTCCAATCTAACAACACCTTTTGTTTTGGGGCAGGCGAGTGGGAACTGGTCATTTGATGATCCTATATATCCAACCAAGATCAATTTTTCGGATGGTACAAGCCTGGATATTCAGGGAGCGGTGCTTTCCGGTGGGGATGAGCTTACAGTGACCGTTCCTATGGGCTGTACCTCTAATACCTATACGTATCGATTGAGCAAATAACCAGAAACTAACATGCACTGAAATGAAAAACAAACTATACAAACTAAAGCGCATCCTGTTTCAGCCAAAAGCACTGTTTCTGTTGTTTTTGTTGTTGAGTATGTGCATTACCATTACCAATGTAAATCAACCCTCTTCCATGGGTGTAGGGGAAAGAATGGACATCACCATCGATGTTGATGTGGCCCCAGCCGAAGATGCGGCCCACAACATTATATTTGGCGTTTTGGCTCCAGAGGCTTGGGACATAGCGTCCAATGCCACGGTTTCCTACACCTCTGATAATGGGGATGGGACCATGCGATTGGCCAATGGTGCCGACCCAGATTACGCCACTCCCATTATGGACCTTGCCGGAATCGGTGAAAATTATGGTCTGGTAGAGTGGGTGGTGTTCATCTCCGATGAAACGGTATCCGGTGCCAATGGCGTAAACTTTTCAGGACAGATCCAACTTTCCATGGATGTCGGGACGGATAACCTTAAAACTCAACTGGGATATGTTGTGGGAACTTCGGGATATGGCATCACTGCGGGAGAGACCGATATAAGGTTCACTTCTTGCATGGAAGTGACCGGAGGGTCCAATCCGTTGATAGATTTATGTGGTCCTCTTCCTTTTCCCGTGACCTTTCAACCTGCGGAATATACCTATGATGATATTATCCATATTGGGTTTGATGCCACAAAAGGACCCGAAGGGTCGCCAACAGCGCTTTCGGGTGCTACTGATGTATATCTATGCGCCAAAGCTGTTATAGATGGTCAGCCTGTTGAGGTCTGCGATAATAGCGATATTACCAAAATGCGCAGTACCGGCAATGACCAATGGCAAATATCCATTTGGCCCAGACAGCTTTTCAATGCCTTGCCAAGTCAGGAAATTACGGATATCACCTTCAGTTTCATCAACCAAAGTGGAGATGTAGAGGTAAAGAACCCTGATACTGGGGAAGACTTTCAACTAATAGCCAACTGTACAAATTAAAAACATGACGATTATGAAAAACAGAACAAAAGGCCTTATTGTCATTTTTTTGGTGCTTGGCAATCTTATGACCTTTGCGCAAAATATTACCATTCAAGGGGTAATCACCGGAGAGGACGATGGTCTTCCGTTACCAGGGGCCAATGTAGTGGTGAAGGGCATGGCCATTGGTGCCTCCGCCAACTTTGATGGGGAGTATACCTTGGAAGTCCCGAGTGGGGATGTAACCTTGGTTTTCAGTTATCAGGGATTTAGTTCCCAAGAAGTTCCGGTGGGCGGACAACGGACCATCAATGTAGCTCTGAAAACGGATGTGAACGAATTGGACGAAGTGGTCATCATTGGTTACGGTAGTACAACCAAGAAAGATCTTACGGGGTCTATTGCCACCATTAAATCCGAGGATTTGGAATCAGTACGTTCCACTACCGCCGATGATTTTGTACAGGGAAGGGTATCTGGACTGTTATTGACCCAAACTTCGGGTCAACCTGGAGGTGCCACTTCTGTCAGGATTCGAGGTAGTAGTTCCATCAATGCCAGTAATGAACCTTTATACGTAATCGATGGTTTTCCTGTAGACAACAACAGCGACAACCTTTCCGCTGGTGTGGCCGAGGGCCCTTCCATCAATGCCCTTTCTACCCTGAGTGCCAATGATATTGCCTCCATAGATGTATTGAAGGATGCTTCCGCCACGGCCATATATGGTTCCCGTGGGGCCAATGGGGTCATCATCATTACCACCAAAAGAGGATTGAACGGGGATGCCCAAATCAATTACGATACCTATTTAGGGGTGAGTGAGGTTATAAAAAAGCTGGATGTACTCAATGCATCACAATTTGCATTTTACGTAAACGAGTCAAGATATAATGGTTCAGGAGATCCCAGGTTCTATACAAATCCAAACTCTTTTGGAGTGGGTACCGATTGGCAGGATGAAATTTTCAGGACGGCCATTACCAAAAGCCACGACCTTTCCATAAAGGGAGGGAACCAAGATATCAAGTACGCTGTTTCCGGGTCATATTTAGACCAGGAAGGGGTGGTTATTGAAACCGATTTTAAACGGTACAATTTTCGGGTAAACCTCGATTTTAAGGCTACGGAAAAATTGTCCATTGAAAACTCCCTGAGCTTGAATAGGACCAATTTTAATACCGCGAGGACCGAGACCACAGGCGGGGTAGAGGTGGCCAGTAGTGCCATAACCGGGGCATACCAGTTTAATCCCCTGTTACCTGTTTTTGACCCTGAAGGAAATTATACCAAAGGAAATTTCATTGTTCAGGACGATGGGACCTTTGTGAATGACGTGAGCAATATCCAAGAGCAGATTCCTAACTTCCCTAGTCCGGTAGCTTATCAAAAATTGACCGAGAGCAAGGGTAAGGCCACCAGGATATTGGACAATTTGGCCATTAAATGGGATGTGGCCAAAAATCTCCAATTGAAGACCACTTTGGGGGTGGATTTGAACATCAATGAACAGTTTTATTTTAGGACCGAGGAAATCGATTTTGGAAATTCACCAGGGGCTTTTGCGGCCCAGGCCAAAAATACGGCCACCAGCTATTTGGCGGAATCCACGTTGAATTATACCAATACCTTTGGCAATAGACATCGTGTGAATGCCTTGGTAGGGGCTTCATGGCAAGATTTCACCATTGAATCCCTTTCAGGGAATGCTTTGGGATTCCCGACGGAAAATTTTGGTTCCAACAACTTGGGACTTGGATTGAACCCAGGGGTCAGTTCCAACATCATAGAGTCCAGATTGATATCCTACTTTGGAAGGGTCAACTACATTTTGGACAACAAATACATCTTTACGGCCACTTCACGGGTTGATGGTTCGTCCAAGTTTGGTGATGGCAATAAATATGGATTTTTCCCATCAGGGGCTTTCGCATGGAATGTTTCGGAAGAAGACTTTCTTCAAGACTCCGGACTCTATCTAAAACTGCGTTTGGGGTATGGAATCATTGGAAACGAGTCCATTGCACCCTATTCTGCACAATCTACATTCAAACCTACCTATCATTCCTTTAATGATAATGAGGTGGTGGGGCAATTGCCCAGCACGCCGGCCAACAGTGCCCTTAAATGGGAGCGTACCGAGCAATACAACATTGGTCTGGACCTCGGTTTTTTCAATGACCGATTGGGATTCACCATTGATGGATACCGAAAAAATACGGAAGATTTGTTGCTGAACCTCCAAGTACCTTCACAAACCGGATACATTCAAAGTGTGGTCAATGCGGGAAGTGTACGTAACGAAGGAATTGAATTGGGCATCAATGCACAAATGTTCAAGGGGAAGTTCAATTGGGACGTTAACCTGACTGGGGCCTATAACAAGAACAAGATTTTGGATTTGGCCGGCTTGGACAATATTCCAACAGGCTTTGGAATTCTGGGAATAACCAATTGGCAGTTGCTTGTGGAAGGTGGTGAGATTGGGGCATTCTACGGCTATGTTTCCGATGGCATCGTTCAATTGGATGATGACCCTGCTACAACCCCAAGGTTTGCAACGGACACCTTCACCCCTGGTGAAAGAAAGTACAAGGATTTAAATGGCGATGGGGTCATCGACGCCGATAACGACAGAACCTTTATCGGAAATCCCATTCCAGAATACACCTTTGGGATAAACAATACCATAACCTGGAACAACTGGGATCTTAATATATTTATGCAAGGGGTGTATGGCAATGAAATAGCCAACTTCAATAGAATCAACCTTGAAAATTTAAATGGTCAAGGAAATGTATTGTTGGAGGCCTT
This sequence comes from Flagellimonas olearia, assembly GCF_004150225.1. Lineage (NCBI taxonomy): Bacteria > Pseudomonadati > Bacteroidota > Flavobacteriia > Flavobacteriales > Flavobacteriaceae > Flagellimonas > Flagellimonas olearia. Next base: position 40,500 of record NZ_ML142914.1, read on the forward strand.
CTCCAACCGATGGACACCGAACAATCCCAGCAATACCTATACCAGGGCTGCCGATGGCCCTCGGAACATTGTGTTTTCCGATCACTATGTGGAGGATGGCTCTTACTTAAGATTGAAATCGGCCACTTTGGGGTATTCCATACCGGGCAAATTTTTGTCCAGGATGAAAATCAACAAACTTAGGTTTTACATCACAGGAAAGAATCTGTTTACCCTTACCGATTATAGCGGAGTGGACCCCGAGGTCAGCTTTGGGGGGCAGAACAACAACCTAAGTGCAGGAGCTGATTTTGGGGGATATCCTACCTCAAGGACATTTCTTTTGGGTCTTAACGTAAACTTTTAAAAGTCAAAATCATGAAACAATTCAAAAATTATAGAATGTACTTCGCCACCCTGATTTTGATCTTGGGTTGTGAGAGTGCCTTGGAAGAGGAAGTGAAGACCTTTTATACCGAGGATACATTTTACCAAACAGAACAAGACGCCAAATTGGCCATTAATGGGATATACGGGCATTTGGGGGCCACATTTGATGAAACGTTGAATGCCAAGGGCCTATATTTTGCCAACTATTGGACGGCCAATGCGCTTTTGTCGGATGAAGGGGAAACCAGCTTCAATAGGGGAGATGGGTACAATCAACTCTCAGCTATGGCCCATACACCGGAAAATACCATTGCATTGGAAATTTGGTCCAACCTTTACCTGGGTATCAACGCAGCCAACATGGCCATCGTTAACATCCCGGATGTTGAGATGGATGAGGACACCAAGGATGACTTATTGGGTGAAGCCCATTTCTTGAGAGGACTCCTCTATTTTGAATTGGTCCGTTTCTTTGGCGAGGTACCATTACAACTGGAGCCTCAAAAAGTATTTACTTCAAGTTCTTTCTTGGGTAGGGCGTCCATTTCGGAAGTCTATACCCAGATTTTTGAGGATCTGTCCATGGCAGAAAGTAGCCTTCCCTCCGAACAGGTTGGGCTGGACAACGGCAGGCCCACCAGTTGGTCGGCCAAGGCTTACATGGCCAAAGCGGCCCTTCAGCAAGGGGAGAATCTTCAATTGGCAAAAAGTAAACTGGAAGAAATCATGACCAGTGGACGATTTGGGCTTTGGGAGGACTACGCGGACGTTTTCAAAATTGCCAACAACAACGGTAAGGAAGTCTTGTTTGCCATAAGCTTTTTAGAGGGTACCGATTTGTTCACCACCCTTTGGGAAGGAGGACATTTGGTCTACAGGACACTCCCTGGAGGTGTCTATGGCGGTAGACCCAACGGTGGAGGCTTGGAGATACCAACCATGGCCCTGTACAATTCCTTTGATGATGAGGATAGAAGAAAAGAAGTGACCTTCATGACCGAAGATGTCATCAACGGGGAGTTGGTGGAATTTGACTCTCCCCATATCGTAAAATATTGGGACCGGGTAGCAGAGCCCTTGGTGAACAATACGGCCAATGACCTCCAACTTATTCGCTATGCGGATATATTGCTCATGTACGCCGAAGTGTTGAATGAACAGAACAATGGAAGTACTCCCGCAGCGTTGGATGCCATCAACGAAGTAAGAGAAAGGGCAAGATTTGCCGATGGCGTGGAACGCAATATACTTCCCGATCTATCTGCAATGGGATACGAAGCTTTCAAGGAAGCCATTTTGGAAGAACGAAAAAAGGAACTTACCTGGGAAGGTCATCGTTGGTTCGATTTGGTAAGGTTTGGGAAACTGGAAGAAAAAGTTACCGAGGCCAAGCCCGGGGTTCCCGTGGCAGCAAGACATAACCTGCTTCCCATACCCCAAAGAGAAAGGGATATTAACCAAAATCTGACACAGAATTCGGGTTATTGATATGAACAACACTTTTTTTAAAACCCTCAAGGTGGTTTGTGCGCTACTGGTGACCTTGGGTGGTTTCTCGGCCTTGGCGTCTGAAAACATAGCAAAGGAAGCCACTGTGAAAGTCTCTTCCCAACTGGAAGGAAATGAAGCCTCCAATTTGATGGATGGGCTGATTCGCCTGGATGGACAGGGGGAATGGGCCTGTGTTGGCGAACGTAAGGCATGGGGAGCTAATACATTACCCTGGCTCCAGATGGATTGGGACAGACCACGTAGCATCAACAGCATTGTCATTTATGATCGTCCCGGTCTGGAGGAACACACCGCTGGAGGCGTTTTAAGGTTTAGTGACGGTTCCTTGATTCGGGTAAACACCATTCCGAACAATGGAGATGCCAAGAAAGTGGAGTTCCCAACAAAAACAGTGGAATGGGTCCGCTTTGAGGTCACCGATGGGGAAGGACTCAACCTTGGTCTATCCGAAATGGAAGTGTTTGCCTCGCCCAGTGACAGCACAAATCCCTTGCATTGGGTGAATCCGTTTGTGGAGTCGGCCAAAGGCCGGTATTTTTTCTTTACCCCAGGGGCACACCCCATGGGCATGGTGGCTGCGGCACCGGTGACCCGCAATAAAAATCAATACGGTGGTGGGTACAGTTACAATTCCACGGAAGTATTGGGCTTCGGACAGATTCACGGTTGGTGCCTTTCAGGCATCCAAGTTATGCCCACCTTGGGGAACATAGACCCTACCTTGGGAGATAAAGGTTGGAAATCCAGTTTTAGTCATGACGATGAAGTGGCCATGCCGGGATATCAACGTCTGTATCTGAAGAAACATCATGTTTGGACAGAACTTACCAGTACCAAGCGTACTACCCTATATCGCTTTAAGTATACCCAAGCGGACAAGGCCAGCATATTGACCAATTTGGGAGGCTATTTGGGGAATTCAACCATGATCAATGCAGAGGTTCGGAAGGTCAGCCAAAATGAACTGGAAGGCTCCTTTGATTCAGCTGGAAGATTTTGGGGAGGACCGGAAAAGGTCAAGGTGTTCTTTGTTATCCAATTTGATAAACCGTTCCAGACCTTGGAAGGATGGAAGGATAAGGAAAGATTCAACAATATTACCACCATAAAAGGCTCAGATACCATGACCCGTAGGGATTCGGTCGTTTTTGCCGGAATTACCCAGAGTTATTGGAATGCACCCACTAAAGGAGTTGCTGCCACCTATGATGTAAAAGCAGGGGATGAGGTTCAGATGAAAGTGGCCATTTCGTACACCTCTGTGGAAAACGCCCGTAAAAATCTTCAAACCGAAGCACCCCATTGGGACTTTGACCGCTATAAGGAAGAGACCTTCAAGGTGTGGGAAGAGCAGCTGGGGAGAATTGAGGTAAAAGGTGGAACAGAACAACAACAGGTAAAATTCTACACGGACCTATGGCACATTTTGTTGGGAAGAAGAATCCTGAATGACGTCAGCGGGGATTATCCCGATTATACCCAAGGAGAACGCCAAGGAAACATTACAAAAGCCGACCTAAAAATAAGAACCCTTCCAAAGGACAAAGATGGCAAGTCAAGGTTCAACATGTACAATTTTGATGCGCTTTGGCTCACCCAATGGAACCTGAACATTGTTTGGGGGTTGGCCTGGCCGGAAATTTTGGACGATTTCTCGGCGTCTTTGGTCCAATATGCCGATAATGGCGGACTGTTGCCCAGAGGGGCCATAGCAGGGGGGTATTCCTATATCATGACAGGAAACCCGGCAACGAATATGCTGGTGAGTACCTACATGAAGGATTTGATGACAAAAACAAATCCCAAACATGCCTTCCAAGTGATGAAACGCAATCACATGCCCGGTGGTATGATGAGCGATTCTGCAGAAGACCTCGAGTTTTATATGGCCAACGGCTACTGCCCGGATAATGCAGGAAAGACTTTGGAATGGGCCTTTCAGGATTGGTCGCTTTCCCAAATGGCAAAGAAGATGGGGAAGACAAAGGATCATGCCTATTTCTCAAAGAGAGCTGAAGGCTGGTCCAAATTGTTCCATCCCGACTTAAAGCTAATACTACCCAAAGACAGATTGGGAAATTGGCTTCATACAGATTTGCTCTCAGGTCAGGGTTGGGTAGAATCCAACGCATGGCAAGGAACCTGGTCGGTGTCCCATGGTATTACGGAATTGTCTAATCTTATGGGAGGGAACAATGTCTTGGCCGATAAACTCAACTTTGCTTTTGAGCAAGCAGCCCCTCAGGATTTTGTGTTTGGGTATTCGGATGGATATGTCAGTTATGCCAACCAGCCGGGCTGTTCCAATGCCCATGTCTTTAATCATGTACAAAAACCATGGCTCACACAGTATTGGGTGAGAAGGGTGAATGAACAGGCTTACGGCGCAACGAGCGTGGACCAAGGCTATGGCGGACACGATGAGGACCAAGGCCAGATGAGTGGCGTAAGCGCATTGATGTCCATGGGACTTTTTAGCCTAACGGGGAACAATTCCCTCACACCAAAATATGAAATTACCAGTCCGGTTTTTGATGAGATAACCATAAAACTCAACCCAAACTATTACGAGGGGAAGGAGTTTACCATTAAAACCTTGGATAACAGTAAAGAGAACAGCTATATCCAAAAGGCGATGTTGAACCATGAGCCGCTCCAAACATTTTGGTTCACCCATGATGTTTTTCAAAAGGGAGGGGAACTTATTCTGCAACTTGGGCCTGAACCGAATACCAATTGGGGAATTCAAAATTGAACGCATAGCGTAAAGGAACCTTTCATAAAAGAAGGGATTGACAATGAAAAAAGGGATTATAACATTGGGGATTTGGTCTTTTGTACTCTTGATTTTGGGTGCGTCGTGCACAGAGGGTACAAAGCGGGGGGAATATCTCTTCCAGCCAGTGGAGGCCAAAGCCTCTGGAATCCATTTTTCCAACGACCTTCCCTTGGATGACGATTTGAATATCCTTAACTACATCTACTACTTCAATGGTGGGGGTGTTGCAGTAGGCGACATCAATAATGATGGATGGGACGATCTTTTCTTTACAGGGAATCAGGTTTCCAACAAATTGTATTTGAACCAAGGTGATTTAAAATTCAAGGACATCACCGGTGAAGCAGGTCTGGAGTCCAAAGGATGGTCTTCCGGAGTGAGTATGGTGGATATCAACACGGATGGTTGGTTGGACATTTATGTGTGCCGGTCTGGACATTTGGACCCTGAGCAGCGAGAAAACCTACTCTATATCAACCAAGGAGATGGAACTTTCGAGGAAATGGCCCAGGAATATGGGTTGGCAGATTCTTCGTATTCCACACAATCCGCTTTTTTTGATTATGACGGGGATGGTGATCTGGACATGTATCTGCTTAACCATATGCACCAAATGACCGGGATGAACAATCCGGTGCCCCGAAAACTGAACGGGGAATCTGAAAGCAATGACAAACTGTATCGGAATGATGGCATCGGTCCAATGGGGCATCCGGTCTTTATGGATGTTTCCCAGGAAACAGGAATCACTATCGAAGGGTTTGGTCTTGGGGTAGGTGTGAGTGACCTTGATCAAGATGGGTATCCGGACATTTACGTGTCCAACGACTTTATTTCCAATGACATCCTGTATATCAACCAAGGGGATGGGACTTTTAAGGACAGCTCCAAAGAGCTTCTCAATCACCAAAGCCATAATGGGATGGGCAATGACATTGCTGATATAAACAATGACGGTCTAACCGATGTTTTGGTATTGGATATGCTGCCTTCGGATAATCGCCGTAGAAAACTGATGCTGAACAAACCCAACCACAACCTTTTTGAATTCAGCAAAAGTGTAGGCTATCAACCCCAATACATGCGAAACACCTTCCAATTGAACAATGGGGCCCAAGCACCGTTCAGTGAGGTGGGCCAACTCATGGGAATTAGCAGTACGGATTGGAGTTGGGGTGGATTGATGGCTGATTATGATCAGGATGGTCTAAAGGATATGTTCATTACCACGGGTTACCTCAAGGATATGACCGATTTGGACTTTATTGTATATCGCAGAAAGCAATTCAAGTTTAGGACCAGGGAGGAAGCGGACAGTATATACTTGGCCAGTATCAACAGACTGCCCGAAGTAAAGCTCCAGAACTATTTTTACAGGAACAATGGGGGATTGGAGTTTACCAATACTTCGTCCACATGGGTCCCTGAATCTCCTGGCTTTTCAAATGGGGCCGTGTACGCGGATCTGGACAATGATGGAGACCTGGATATTGTCACCAATAACATCAATGAAAAAGCCACTGTACTGGAGAACACCTCTTCCCACAGCAAAAATAATGGGGGACATTCCCTAAAACTCAAATTTAAAGGGCCACAGTCCAATCCAAAAGGAATAGGGGCAAAAGTATGGGCCTATACCGGGAGTGAGGTTCAGTTTTCAGAGAACTACACTACCAGAGGATTTCAATCCAGCGTTGCACCCTCACTGTATTTTGCATTTCAGAAGGACCAAAGCGTGGATAGTCTTGTGGTGGCTTGGCCAGATGGAAAGCGCAAGTCCTATGCGAGTGCAGCCATGGATACCACTTTAACCCTTCAGTATACCGATGCTTCTGAGGTATCTGAGTCGATTCGTACCGTAGAAAAACAACGAATATTTTTCAAGACTGATGGGATCATCCCTTTTGAACATCAAGAAATTCCTTTTTCTGATTTTGATATAGAGCCGCTCATTCCACAAAAATTTTCCAGCAATGGACCTTCCCTTGCGGTTGCCGATGCCAATGGGGATGGTTTGGATGACCTTTTCATTGGAGGCTCGCATGGTTTTTCAGGGCAGCTGTATATCCAACGCAAAGATGGACGCTTTGAAAATAAAACCTTTGAAAGTAATGCAGAGCATGAAGATGCGGGGGCGATATGGTTTGATGCGGACAGCGATGGAGATAATGACTTATATGTGGTCAGTGGAGGGTCGGAATTCTCACTGATGAAGCCGGGACATTATAAGGATAGACTGTATATAAACGATGGTCAGGGGAATTTAACCATGGCCGAAGATGCTTTGCCCAACATGAACACGAGTGGAGGCTGTGTGGTTGCTTCGGATTATGACCAAGACGGGGATTTGGACCTTTTTGTAGGTGGAATGGTTGTTCCCGGAAGTTATGGTTTGGCCCCCAAAAGTTATGTATTGGAAAATAATCAAGGGAAGTTTACCGATGTTACCCATTCAAAATTGGGCGAACAGGAATTGGGAATGGTTTCCGCGGCTCTTTGGACGGATGTGGACAATGACGGTTGGATAGATCTATTGGTTGTAGGGAAGTGGATGCCGGTAACCCTGTACAAAAACCAAAAAGGAAGTTTTCAAAAGGTTGTGTTGCCCAGTTCATCCGGTTGGTGGAACAGCATCAATGGCGGGGATTTTGACAATGATGGGGATACGGACTACATCATCGGAAATCAAGGGACCAACAGCGTGTATAACGCTTCGGAGGAATACCCCATGGAATTGCATGTTGGGGATTTTGACAAAGATGGCAGAGTGGACCCCTTGATGACCCAATACGGTCTAAGTCCCGATGGAATTATGATGAGCTATCCATTGGCATCCAGGGACCTGTTGGCCGAACAAATGGCTTCCATAAAAAGTAAATACAAGAACTACCGTTCTTACGCCGATGTCCAGATTGAAGAAATCCTTCAGAACAATATGGCCGGGAATCCCATCAAAAGAACAATGGAGCAATTGGAGAGCATATATGTTGAAAACCTGGGGGAAGGCAGGTTCAATCTAAAACCCTTGCCCATGGAGGCCCAATGGGCCCCGATTATGGGTACCACCATCACAGATATTGACTTGGATGGTAACTTGGATGTTATCCTAATTGGCAACTTTTACGAATACGAAGTAGGTTATGGACAAAACGATGCCTTTTTGGGACTTGTCTTAAAAGGGGATGGTGCAGGGAACTTCAAACCGAAGAATCATAAAAATACCGGTTTTATGGTCAATGGGAATGCCCGCGCTTTGGTCCGGGTACTCGGGAAAGAGGGGGAACTGTTGGTTTCCTCCATCAATAATGATAGCCTTAGGATACACCGCACCAATCAAGGTTTGGGAAATGTAACAATGGTCCCGCAAGATGCGCAATCGGGCATCATCACCTTGGAAAATGGTAAACAACGAAAAATGGAATTCTATTATGGCGAGGGGTATTTATCCCAATCCACTAGAAAGGTGCAATTGCCCAAGAATACCAAGATTAAGTTTAACACAAAACAGAATTAAAGTCCATGCAGGACCAAAACAAATATTATCTGGGGATTGATATAGGAGGTAGCCATTTTGCCCTAGGTATGGTGGATGCCTCACAAATGGGCTTGCTTGTGGAAACGGTGGAACGTTATCCTGTGGACAGTGATTTGCCCGCGCAGGATTTTTTGGACCAATTGGTTTCTGCCATAAGGGAATCCATTCAAAAGTTCAAAAAGCCCATAAAGGGCATTGGTCTGTCCGTGCCCGGTCCATTTGACTATACCAATGGGGTTTCCCATATCCGTGGACTCAACAAATACGACGCATTGTTTGGGGTCAACTTGAAGCTCTTTCTTTGGGCTCATTTACAAGATACTTTGGCGTCCCCCGGGAACATTGCCTTTATCAACGATGCGGACAGTTTTGTCCTAGGGGAGGCCTATACCAACAATCTGGATAAAGGAAGGGTTTTTGGGGTGACCTTGGGCACGGGAATAGGTTCAGGCTTTGTCATTGATGGAAATGTGGTCACCGAACATGCCAACATACCCCATGACGGCAATATGTATAACCTTCCCTTTAAAAGCAAAAGAGTGGAGGATTGGATTTCCACCCAATGGTTTTTGGAAACTTTTACCAAGACCACAGGAATCACTGTGGACAATGTGAAGGAAATTGCCGAACAAGCGGAAACCTTGGAAAAGGCCAAGGGAATCTTTGAACAATACGGACAGCATTTGGGTGAAGTGATGACTTCTCTTTCGGAAGAATTTAAACCAGACGCCCTTGTTATTGGAGGAAGCATATCCAAGAGCTATCACCTTTTCAGCCAAGCTTTTGAAGCTTGTTTTCCGGTCCTCCCCAATATTCATATTACCAAAGGCACGGCCCATGCGGCCATTTTGGGTGCCGTCATACATTTAACCATTAAACAGAATAAATTGAGCACAAAAAGAAACACGGAGCAGTATGTGATGCCAATGCAGGCAGATGGGTCAAGAACAGGTGAAGGCTATATGGTGTACCCCTCTTTTGAGATTTCTACGGGGACTGTTTCCATGGGCGTGGAGAGCCTCGTGGATGAACTTCCCAAAACAGGATGTGTTCTCATAGACGGTTATATGGGCGCATACTGGAAAGAATTTATGGCACGATTGTCCAGTGAACTGCAAAAGAAAAATGTGAAGCATGTCAACTATGATATGGCTTCGGCATACAAGGAAGTTTCGGCCATAGAGGAAATGGTTGCACCCTATTTGGGGGGAGACGACCCTGTTTTTGGAAAGATATTTCCCGGAGATCTAAAAGAATTTTTCGATGAGGAAAAATTGCGATCTATCATACCAGAGGAAGGTATCCTCAATATTATCTATGGGCCGGGAGCAGCCTTAAGTGGTTGGAAAGGGACCATTGTTTATATGGATATCCCAAAGAATGAGATACAATTTCGTTCCAGGGCAGGACAGGTTACCAATTTGGGCAATATCATGGTGGCAGATAAAAAGCATCAATACAAGCGTATGTACTTTATTGATTGGCCGGTCCTGAATAAGCATAAACACCAATTATTAAAGGATATGGATTATGTTGTGGACGGGCAGTTTGAAGGTGATGTATCATGGTGTTCGGGAGATACCTTGCGAAAAGCGCTTCAGGAAATGTCTGCCCATGCCTTTAGACCAAGACCTTGGTTCTCACCCGGGATTTGGGGAGGGGATTGGATGAAGGAAAAAATTGATGGACTGGCGCAAAATGTGCCCAACTATGCATGGTCCTTTGAACTCATTGCACCAGAAAATGGGATTGTGATTTCAAAAAACGGTGCACGATTGGAGATTTCCTTTGATTTTTTGATGTTTCAGGATAATCAGGCCATTTTGGGCAAGGCAGCAGATATTTTTGGAACGGATTTTCCCATACGGTTCGATTATTTGGATACGGTGAATGGACAGAACCTATCCGTGCAGTGCCATCCCACTTTGGAATACATGCGGGAAAATTTTGGGGAAAACTTTACCCAGGATGAAACCTATTATATTTTGGATGCCGAGGCCGGTGCCCAGGTGTATCTTGGATTTAAGGAAGGGGTGCAAAAAGAGGAATTCCAAGAGGCCTTGGAGCAGAGCCATGCCCAAGTGAAGCCCATGCCAGTTGAAAAATATGTACAGACGTTCGATGCAAAAAAGCACGATCTTTTTCTTATCCCAAATGGAACCGTGCATTGTTCCGGCATCGGGAACCTAGTACTGGAAATCAGTAGTACACCTTACATCTTTACGTTTAAGATGTATGATTGGATGCGCATGGATCTGGATGGAAAGCCAAGGCCACTGAATATTGAGCGTGGTGTGGCCAACCTGAACATGGAGTGCCAAGGGGATAGGGTAGAAGTAGAGTATATTTCCAAACCACGAGTGGTACAATCCGGTGACCATTGGAAGAAGGTGAAATTGCCAACCCATTCAAAGCATTTTTATGAAATCCATAGATTTGAGTTCACGGACAAAATGATCATTGATACGGAAGAACAATGCCATATCCTTAACTTGGTGGAGGGGACTAAGATACGGGTTGTGGCCCAAAACAGGAGTATGGATATCCATTATGCCGAAACCTTTGTGGTCCCCGCTGCGGTAGGGCGTTACACGATTGAGAATTTGGGCGAAGGAGAGGCAAAAGTGATCCAATCCAATGTAAAACCAGAATTCTGTAAAACCGGATTTTAATCATTGACTAAAGCATGGAAGCACAAAAAAACAACTACCTGTTCAAGATTACCGCCATTGGCGCATTGGGAGGTTTTTTATTTGGTTATGACACAGCTGTGATATCGGGTGCCATCGGTTTTATGGAAACCAAATTTTCACTGACCCCTTCACTAAAAGGTTGGGCTGTATCCAGTGCCATTTTGGGTTGCATTATAGGTGCCCTGACCGCTGGTTATGTGGCTGACCGGGTTGGTCGGAAAAAGGCCTTGATCATAACAGCTCTGTTGTTTGCCATATCAGCCATAGGGTGTCTACTGGCACCAAGTTTCACCCTTTTGGTCATTGCGCGCATTATTGGAGGTGTAGGTGTTGGAGCGGCTTCCATGCTGTCTCCGTTATATATATCGGAAATTTCGCCGGCGGAAAAAAGAGGGTCCTTGGTCTCCCTATATCAATTGGGGATAGTCTTGGGAATCATCATTGTGTATTTCTGCAATTATTTGGTGGCGCAAGCAGGGGATGAAGCTTGGAACGTTGCATATGGATGGCGCTATATGTTGGGGTCAGAGGCTTTGCCTGCCCTATTGTTTTTGGGTGCCCTGTTCTTGGTTCCGGAAAGCCCTCGCTGGTTGTCCAAGAACGGGAACAATGCGGAAGCCCTTCGCATTTTGGAAAAGCTGAATCCCAAGGAGAAAGCCATTGAAATCCATCAAGACATCCAGAAAGCCTTGCAACAGGAAAAAGGTAGATTATCCGAACTCTTTGAAAAAGGGTTCCGTACTGCAATCATTATTGGGGTGATTTTGGCTCTTTTTTCACAGATTACGGGTATCAACGCCATCATGTACTACGCCCCTGAAATATTGAAATCTGCAGGTTTTGGGGTGGATTCAGCCCTTATGCAGACCGTTCTGATAGGAGTGATCAATTCAATTTTCACCTTTGTGGCAATCAAATACATCGACAAGGCGGGGCGGAAAAAACTATTGCTATGGGGAATTCTGGGAATGATTGTTTGCCTGTTGGTTATTGGGGGCTTATATCAGTTTGATGCCCTTGGAGGACCTTGGCTGTTGATTTTCATTTTGGGATTTGTGGCCTGTTTTGCATCTTCTTTAGGACCTATTCCTTGGGTGTTGATTGCGGAAATTTTTCCAACAAAAGTACGGGGTGTGGCCATGTCCATATGCATCATGGTCTTGTGGGTAGGGGTTATGCTCATATCACAGTTCACGCCCGTTTTATTGAGTGATCTTGGTCCCTCCTATACATTTTGGTTGTTCATGATAAACGCTATTTTCCTATGGGTATTCACGTATAGGATGATTCCGGAAACCAAGGGCAAGACCTTGGAAGAAATTGAAATGGGATGGAAAAAATAAATCGGTCATTATGAAAATGCGTTTAAAGATCTTATGGTTTATGGTGACGCTTCTGCCCATGTTGGTATGTGGTCAGATAGAGTTGCCCCCAATTTTTTCTTCCCATATGGTATTGCCAAGGAATAAGCAAATTCCTATTGAAGGGAAGGCAGAACCAAGGACTACATTGACCATTACCATTGGAAGCCAAAGCCATACGACAAAAGCGGATAAAAACGGAATCTGGAAAGTGAATCTGCGACCCATGGCTGCCGGAGGGCCTTTTGTCCTTCAAATTGAAGATGATCAAGGGAAGGAATTGACCTTGGACAACCTATTGGTCGGTGACCTATGGTTATGTGCAGGGCAATCCAACATGCAGTACACCCTGAATATGCTGCAGTATAAGGAAACCCCGAATGACAACTATGATTTACCCAACCTTAGGTTGTGTTCGGTATGGGTAGACCGGGATTATCTTCCCAGGAAAAATGTATCCAATGCCGTATGGCAGGAAGTGTCCAAGGAAGCTGCCCGGAACTTCAGTGCCGTCGGTTATTTTTTTGGGAAAGACCTCGTTGGGGAACAAGAAGTTCCCATAGGCCTTATCAGTAGCAATTTGGGAGCTACGGCCATTGAAACCTGGATGGGAATGGATGTCCTCAAGACATTTCCACAGTTTGATGAGGTTACGCAAAAGATTGGTAAAATCAACAAAAGCTTTAAAACCTTGGATACTGAATTGGCAAAATTCAGAAAGAAATGGGATGAGAAGTATTATTTAAAAGGGCCTGGTATTGAAGAGAAATGGTACGAGGAGGGGTATGATTATTCCAATTGGGAAGAATGTACCCTGCCTGCTTTCTGGGATGATTTTGGATACGCTTCGCATGACGGTAGCATGTGGTTCAAGCGAACCTTTGATTTGGATTCCATTCAATTGAAAAACGATGTCAGCATCGTTCTTAACCAAATTGATGATTACGATAGGGTATGGGTCAACGGGGTACAAATAGGGGAGTCTTTTGGGAAAAGTAATTTCAGGAATTATTCCGCACCCAAAGAGATACTTCGGGAAGAAGGGAACATACTCACAGTGCGTGTCTTTGATGTTGGCGGGAAAGGAGGAATCTACACCAATGCTTTTTGGGGCAATTCCATTCTTAATGGGACTTGGCAATATAAAAAGGGGGTGAGTATAGACCATAATGGGTTTCCACAACCGGAAGTGGCCAATGGCAGTCCATTTTCGCATCCCATGCTCCTGTACAATGCCAGTATAGCACCATTGCACAAACTACCTATAACCGGGGTGATTTGGTACCAAGGGGAATCCAATGAATCCAGGGCCGTGGAATATGGTTCACTATTGCAGGCCATGATCCAAGATTGGCGTAAGCAATGGAACAATCCCCAAATGCCTTTTCTAGTGGTTCAATTGGCAAACTATAGACAAGAAGATACTCAACCAAAGAATAGTCAGTGGGCCGAATTACGGGAGTCCCAAATGAAGGCCACCACTCTGGATAATGTGGACATTGTGACCGCAATCGATATTGGGGATGCCAATGATATCCACCCTTACAATAAAAAAGAGGTGGGAAGGCGATTGGCCCTATTGGCAAAACATTATACCTATGGTAAAACCTTGGGAAAAGGGCCTGTTTATAAAAAAAGTATCCCATCGGATTCATCCATCACTATCGAGTTTGAGACCTATGGTAGCCTATTAAAGAGTACGGACAAACATGGTTATGTAAGAGGTTTTGCCATTGCTGGAGCAGATGGAAAGTTTTATTGGGCCAAAGCCAAGGTTTTGAATGATACCCAAGTAGAGGTATATCACGAAGAAATCAAAAAACCAATGTATGTCAGGTATGCGTGGTCCGATAACCCAGGACCGCTGGATTTGGTAAATGGGAATGGTCTTCCAGCCTTTCCTTTTAGAACCGATGATTTTGAGTTGAGTACAGCAAAGAATACATACCACTACAATCCCCATGCATTTTAGCAAGGGTTGTTGATAGAATCAGTAAACAATAGGTCTTGATACCTAAAATGAAGATATATGAAATACATTAAGTCAATTTATTCCTTGAGTCAACAAGTAATGGGCATTGCAGCGATTGCATTGTTGTGCGCCTCCTGCATGGATAAAAAGGAAACAAAGGAGAACCAAGAGGAGAATAGAGCAGAAGTAAATGTTGGTATGGCGGAGAAATCAACAGCGTGGAGCCAACTCTTCATTAAAAATGAAGGGTGGTTTGGAGGAGATGGCATTTTTGGGATTCCAATGGATGGCAAGGAGTTTGTCCCAGCAACAGATAGCACGGTGACGCTATTCACTTTTGGGGATACCATGATTGGCCACCATGACGGGGAAACCCTCTTGCCAGACGATTTTTTGATGATCAATAACTCGGTGGGAATCCTGAAAGGAAAAGAACCGGATTCGGAAAAAATTACGTTTCATTGGAAAGAAACAACAGAAGGTAAGGCCGAGGGACTTTTCAAACCCAATACGCCGAACGCAAGACCCCATGATTACTATTGGTTGGGGGATGGCTTTGTCAATACGGAAGGGGATGGCAATCTATATATTTTTGCATATCCTGTACGGGAAAAGGACACTGCCGGGATTGGAGGATTCACATTTGAGCAGGTTGGGGTGAACCTATTGCAGATTCCGGAGGACAGTCAGCCCCCATATACAGATCATAGTCAATTGGAGACCCCATTTTTTGATTCGGAGACCCAAACCTCATTTGGTAGCGCTATTTTCGTGAATACAGAGTCGGCTGGGGCACCAAACCCTGATGGTTATATCTACACTTATGCGGTATCTAATCAAGATGGGACAAAGGGACTGCTGGTGGCTAGGGCCTTGCCGAAGGATTTTGTCAATTTTGGACAATGGAGATTTTGGAATGGGTCCGATTGGGTGGCCAATATGGCGGATGCTGCATTGATCGCCAGGGATGTTTCCAACGAAATGAGTGTTTCCCCATTATCGGACGGAAGTATCATACTCACCTACCAGCGCTATACCATGGGACCGGAAGTTGCCATACAAGTTGGGGAGTCCCTTGTAGGACCGTTTGGAGAACCTGAAATAGTGTATAAGACCACTGAAAATGACACGAACAAAACGTATTTCACCTATAACGCCAAGGCCTATCCGCATCTTTCCAAACCGGGAAGTCTGTTGGCCAGCTATAATGTAAATTCATTTGATTTTTGGGCGGATATTTTAAAAGACCCAAATCTTTATCGACCACGATTCCTTGAGATTCCTTTGGAATAGGGTCTCAACGCTTAATGTCTATACTATAGGTGAATTGATCGGCCCGGTAATACCCAATGTTATATTCAATGGGCCTGTTACCGGGATCGTAGACCACCCTTTTTCTTTGGAGAATGGCTGAGTTTACGGGTACCCCTAACTTTTCGGAAAGAGGTTTGTTGGCCAAAATGGCACTTATCTGTTCCCTTGAGAGAACTGGGACCGTATGGTATTCATGCTCCAAAATGTCGTAGAGATGACGTCCAAAATCCTCGTTTCCCGTGATGCCTATTCTGGGGTGGAAGTAACTTATGAAATACACAAAAGGACCATTGTCCAATCCTCTGAGCCTTTCCAGTTTAAAGACTTCCTGGCCTTCCTTGATTTCCAGTTCCCCGGCAATTTCCATATCGGCCATAATCTTGGAGACCTTGATCTCATAATTTCTGAAATCAATCCCTTGGGCATGCATTTCCTGACTGAAACTTACCCAATTGGACAGTTTGGTCTCTACCTGTTTTTTGGCCACTTTGGTACCGACTCCTTTTTTCCTGATCAAAAGCTTTTCCTGCACCAATCTGTTGGTGGCCTGCCGGATGGTGTTCCGTGAAATACCCAGTCTTTTGGATAAATCTACCTCTTTGGGCAAAAATTTTCCATTTTGATATTCCGGGTCATTGATCATGTCTCGAAGTATCTCCTCAACCTGCAAGTGTAAAGGCACAGGGCTATCATGGTCTATGCTGAGGGACTTAAGGTCGTCCATGTTCTTTTGTTCAGACATGAAGCAAACTTATAAAATTTGTTCTAATAACTACCTATTCCGGGCAATCGGATTTTATTAGGGTTCTTTATAGACCAATCCGTTAAACTGAATTTACCCAATTTTTTGCCTAATTGGAAACTTGTATTGAGTTCCATAACAGAATTAAGTCCCAAGCGCATTAACGGGTAAGGATATTTTCAAGATATTTATGGAGGATTTTCCACATCAAAAAGAGTATGCAAAAACAGGAATTCGATATTATAAAATCCACAGGGGAGAAGACCAAGTTCTCCGTTTCAAAATTGGAAAACTCCCTAAAGGCCAGTGGGGCGGATGATGCTTTGGTGAAAAAAATCGTCAGTGTGGTCATGGACGAACTCTACCCAGGAATCTCCACCAAGGAAATCTATAACAGGGCGTTTGCCATGCTCAAAAAGGCTAAATCGGTTTGTGCTTCAAAATATAAATTGAAGAAGGCCATTTATGAACTGGGCCCCACGGGATTCCCTTTTGAACGGTTCATAAGCGGTATTTTATATTATTCGGGATACACCACCCAAGTGGGGCAAATGGTGCAAGGTACCTGTGTGTCCCATGAAATAGATGTGTTGGCTCATAAAGACGGAACCTTGAACATTATTGAATGCAAGTTTCATGGCGAGGATGGCCTAAAGTGCAATGTAAAGGTGCCGTTGTACATTGCTTCCAGATACCATGACGTTAAAGGACCGCTCGAGTCGGAAAAGGAAAAAGAGTATAATAATACCGCGGGATGGGTGGTCACCAACACCCGTTTCACCATGGATGCGCTCCAGTATGGAAAATGTGCGGGATTAAAACTATTGAGTTGGGACCATCCCTCCGGGAATGGATTGAAGGATAGGATCGATAGGCTGAGGTTGTATCCCATTACGGTCTCCACTTTACTATCGGCAAGGGAAAAACAGTTTTTGTTGAACAGGGATATTGTGTTGTGCCGTCAATTGTTGGAAGATAGTTTTTATTTGGACCATTTAGGGGTTTCCAATGGTAGAAAGAGTAGGATCATTAACGAAATGCAATCCCTGTGTCATACCCAGATTTAGTATATGGAAAAACTTAAAATTCATTTTTTGGGTGCTGCAGGCACCGTAACGGGGTCCAAATTTTATTTGGAAACCGATGAAATCAAGATACTGGTAGACTGTGGAATGTTCCAAGGGAACAAAGAACTTCGGATACAGAACTGGGAACCCTTGCCCATTGATGTTTCACAGATAGATATGGTCCTGTTGACGCATGGGCATTTGGATCACTGCGGATATCTTCCCCTATTGGTAAAACAGGGATTTCAAGGAAGTATTTTGGGAACGGCACCCACTTTGGAGATTGCCAAGATCATTCTTGAAGACAGTGCCAAAATATTGGAAGAAGAAGCGGAAAGAGCCAATAAGGAAGGGTACAGTAAGCATGACCCGGCACTTCCGCTGTTTGACCAGCACGACGTGATGGCCACCTTAAAACTCTTTAAAAGTATAGAAGAGGAGGAAGACATAGGGCTTTCACCCCATTGTTCGGTACGTTTCAGATATAATGGCCATATCATTGGTTCAACGTTTATTGAGATTGACCTTTTTGGCAAAAAGTTGGTGTTCTCTGGTGATGTGGGACGCTTAAAGGACGACCTACTTGATCCTCCCAAGCGTCCACAATGGGCCGATTATCTTTTTGTGGAAAGTACCTATGGCGATAGAGCGCATCCCGAAGAAGATTTGGAGGCTATTTTACAGGAACTCATCCAAAGGACCATTCAAAGAAGGGGTACCTTGATCATTCCATCTTTTGCGGTGGAGCGATTGCAATCCCTCATGTATTTGTTGTATAAACTTTACGATAGGAACAAAATCCCCAACATTCCCATATTCGTGGACAGTCCCATGGGAATAAACGTACTGGAGGTCTTTGGTCGATTTCCCAAATGGCATAAGCTTGCCCCGGAAGAATACCGTAATATGTGCAATCATGTTACTTTGGTAAGCTCATATCGCGAAACATGGGAAACCATTGACGACACCAGACCTAAAATTGTCATTGCGGGCAGTGGCATGGTCACTGGGGGGAGGGTGCTTACCTATATCAAACAACTGGCAGATATGGAATCCACCTCCATATTGTTGGTAGGATATCAAGCCGAAGGAACCCGGGGCAGGGATTTGTTGGAGGGCGCACAAGAATTGAAAATGTTTGGAAAGTATGTGCCAATCAGGGCCAATGTGCAGCATTTGGAAAGTTTATCGGCCCATGCAGACCAAAAGGAACTGTTGCATTGGCTTGAAGGCGTGGACAACGTGCCGGAAAAAGTGTTCCTCATACATGGGGAAACCGAGGCCATGGCTGTTTTTAAGACCAAGATTGAAGAAGTGTTCGGATGGCACACCCACATTCCTGAACTCCATGAAACCGTTGAAATTTTACTTTGATTTCTTGGGTGAGGGCATCATAATTTGATTCCATAACTCAAATCACCCGCATCACCCAAACCGGGAACAATATACCCTTTGCTGGAAAGCTCATCATCTATGGCCGCTATCCATAACTGTGTATCCTGCGGGAATACTTTTTTTACCTTTTCAACACCTGGCTGGGACCCGATGACGGAAATGATATGGATTTTTTTGGGCGTACCATGGTCTTTTAAAACATTGAGTACATTTTCCAAAGTCTTCCCCGTGGCCAACATGGGGTCTGTCAGCACCAATACTTTATTCTCCAAGGAAGGTGCGGCAAAGTACTTGACCACCACTTCAAAATCATCCGAATCGTTGGGATGGTGGCGGTATGCGGAGATGAATGCATTTTCGGCAGCATCAAAGTAGTTCAAAATGCCATGATGTAAGGGCAAACCGGCCCTGAGTACGGAACAAAGGACCAATTGATCTGTACAGCTCTGGATTTTTTTTGAACCCAATGGGGTGATGACCTCTTTTTCCAGATAGGTTAGGGTCTTGCTCATCTCATAGCCCAAGACCTCCCCGATCCGTTCAATGTTCCTTCGGAACCGCATGGCGTCTTTCTGAATCCCCACGTCCCGTATTTCAGTAATAAAGGTATTTAGCACGGAAGGGGATGTATCAAAACGGTTGATGATCATATTGGACGTATCAGTAGGATTAAAGGTCTTTCGTAAAAATAACACATAATACTTCTAATTTTACATGATGTCGCTTATAGCACCTTCCTGATTTATATTGGGCCATAATGATACTATTAAGGATACTGCGCAAAGGATTAAAAGCGTAGAGAAGTAACACAAAGGTGATATAATGATAATCTGCGATTAACTGGGAAGGGGTAACCTGAACATTTACCCTGTAAATTGAACTTTTTTAAAATCCTGAGCGTGTCTGGCTTTTAACATATTGTATGTTTCTGTAAATCAAACAAGTAAATTAGACTTCATGATTTAGCACTCTCATTTATAAAAAAAATGGCCAACAATAAGTTATATTAGCGAAATTCTTGATTTTATTAGAGAAAAGCGGTTGAAGAGAAATTCTAGGATACGACTGTTTTGAAATATCACAAAAAAACATTGTAATTTTAGGATTTTATCCAAAGAATATCGTTAAAAATTTGAAAATTTACAGAAATTTTCGAGAATTGGCGGTGATGTACTTGATGATACGCTTAATATAGAAAAAAAATGGATGCGTATGGAACGCGTTTGAAGGCATCCAAACACAACAGTTCGGGTAAGCGGCATTAAAAGTATTTCCCCCTATTTTTTCTATCGCCAGAAAATGAATAAAGATTTTTACAGCGCAGAGGACTTTCAGTTTTCCCAATTTAAAAAAGGGGACAACCGCGCTTTTGAGTTTTTTTTCAATAAGTACTTCAATGATATCGTAGGGTTCAGTCAAAAGTTTATTGGCGATCGTGACAAGGCCAAGAGTGTATCCCAAGATGCATTTATCAAATTATGGACCAACCGGGATAAGATCATTAAGATAGGAGGTATCCGCTCATTTTTGTTTACTTCGGCCAAAACCGATTGTTTGAACCTGCTTCGCCATAAAAAAGTCAAGAGAAGGTATGAATCCTTGAAACTCCAGGAAAAGGAAAGATTATTGGATATGGAAATTCTGGATTCTTTAAGGTTTGATTCCATGACCTTTTCGGAGCTTGAGGAATTGGTTGAAAAATCCATTGCCGAGATGCCTGAAAAATGCAGGCAGATTTTTATGAAGAAGCGCATGGAGAACAAGAAGAACAAGGAGATAGCTGAAGAAATGGACATCACCCTAAAAGCAGTGGAGGCCAATATGACCCGGGCGCTAAAATTTCTCAAATTAAGACTCGCCAGCTACATTCCCTACATCTTGATTTTAATTTTTTTAACGCTTTTTTAAAAAAAACTTAACTTTTATATAGGGTAGCAAGTCTTTGAGGTGTACCTACTACAAACACCAAAGACTTTCAATGGAATATCGCTTGATAACCAAATACCTGTCGGAAGCAGCTTCCGAAGCCGAGGTGGCAAAAATTTTCCAATGGATAGAAGCCTCTCCCAATAACAAGGAGGCTTTCATGGAAATAAAGAAAATATGGGCCTTGGGAACCAAGGGCGATGCAGATGTTGAAAAAGCTTGGTATGAAATACAAGAGCGTCTCAGCATCATGTCGCGCAGAAGAAAAAGGACCAATGTCCTTAAATACGCTGCCGTTTTCATTGGACTGGTTGCTGGAGCCTATGTTTGGTTGTTCCAAGAACCCGCGGAAAACCCAGGATTGATCATTGAGGACAGTGCCGTGGTTCTTAGTACCGGTGACAATACCTCAGAGAAGCTCAACGTAAATTCCGAGCAGAACTTTGCAACCCAAGGCGGAAAGGTGTTTGCAACCCAGATAGGGAACAAAATTGTATATAAGGCCAACGAGTCCATGAAGGAGTTGGTGTACAATGAAATAAAAGTACCTCATGGAAAAACGTTCCAGTTGGTACTTTCAGATGGTTCCTTGGTGCATCTCAATTCGGGTACCTCCATGAAATTTCCGGTCAACTTTCTACCAGATCAAGAAAGAAAGGTATTCTTGGACGGAGAAGCTTATTTTGAGGTGGCCAGAGACGAGAAACGTCCCTTTTTGGTGGAAGCCAATGATATAGATGTCCAGGTTCTGGGAACACATTTTAATGTAAGCTCCTATAAAGGTACCGAACCTTTTGCGGTATTGGTGGAAGGAAGTGTTTCGGTGTCGGATAATCATCAGGAAGAAAACTCTGGGGCTTCCCAGGTCATTGTGCCCGGGCAAAAAGCATCATTGACCTCCAACGGATTTGCTGTGGAGGAGGTAGATGTGAACGATTACTTGGAATGGAGACAGGGAAGATTGATTTTCAACAATGAGTCTTTCCAAGAAATTGTCTACAAAATTGAAAGAAGGTACAATGTTGAGATCAGTAACGCCTACACAGAACTGGATCCCATAAAGTTCAATGGTAAATTTGGAAACGAAACCATCATTGATCTATTGGATACATTCAAGGAAAGTGCCGGATTTGACTATTATATTGAAGATAATAAAGTGATAATTAATCAACCCAACTAAAAACCACTTGCCAATGAATTAAAACAAACTGACTCAAAAAAAGGGAACGCGGCCACGTTCCCCTAAACAAATGATTTTAACTGAAGGATTGTTAATCAATCAAAATCTCTCAAAATTATGAAAAACAACCATTGGTTTTCCTGTTTTTTGGAAAACATTTTAAACAAGAACCGAACATTGAAGGTTTCGATCTTATTATTTATATGTGTCTTGTTCAATCTCCATGCGAGTTCATATTCCCAGAACACAAAAGTGACGGTGAGTGTGAACAACGCCCCTATTGAAATGGTATTGGGCCAGATAGAGAACCAAAGTAAATTCAAATTCTTTTACAAAACAGGTGAAGTTGATGTGAACAAAAAGGTGACCATCAATGTGAAGAACATCGCTATTAAAGATTTGTTGCAAAAAATCTTTGTTGGGGACAATATCTCTTTTGTAACCGTAAAGAACCAGATTGTCTTGAAGAGCAACAGACCTACAAAGCCTGTTTTTTCTGGAAAAACCCCTATGGCCAATGCGGAGCAACCTGCTCCACAGATTTCCATTAGCGGAACCATAGTGGACAGTAACGGAGTTCCTATTCTTGGAGCCTCGGTCATAGAAAAAGGGACCACCAATGGTACCGCGGCCGACTTTGATGGGAACTATGTGCTACAGGTTTCCGGTCCTGACGCCGTTTTGGTATTCAGTTCATTGGGATTCTCTACCCAAGAGATTGCCATAGGAACCGCCACTACCTTAAACGTGACCTTGATGGAAGATGCACAGAGTCTTGATGAAGTGGTCATTGTGGGGTATGGTACCCAGCGTAAAAGTGACTTGACCGGTGCCATTTCATCCGTTTCATCGGATGATGTACAAGGACAGCCTGTTGCCAACATCAACGAAGCGGTTCAGGGAAGAATACCTGGTGTGGAGATTACTTCCAGTTCAGGTGAACCTGGAGCGCCCCTACAGATCAGGGTCCGTGGTATGGGTACTTTTGGAAATACCGGTCCACTATATGTTGTGGATGGTATGCCGGTAAACGTTACCGATGTAAACTCCATAGACCCAAATTCAATTGAGTCCATGGACATCTTGAAAGATGCCTCTGCTTCTGCCATTTATGGTTCCAGAGCTGCCAACGGGGTGGTTTTGATCACTACCAAGGCAGGAAAAAGCGGTAAACCAAAAGTGACCATAGACAGTTACTATGGTATTCAGGAGTTTACGGATTTCATTCCTTTATTGAACTCTAGGGAATATGCACAGTTGAACATTGATGCTTCTGCTGCGGCCGGAGCTACCGTAGAACCCGCATTTGCAAATCCTGAAAGCATCACAGTAGATACAGATTGGCAAAAGGCAGCCTATCAGGCGGCTCCTATCCAAAACTATAATGTATCCATATCAGGGGGCAGCGAAAACGCAAAGTACTCTGCTTCTGGTGGCTATTTTGACCAAGAAGGTATCATGGTGTTCAGTAACTTCAAAAGATATACTGCCCGTGTGAAGAGTGAATTCAAGATTGGAGAAAAGTTGACTATTGGAGAGTCCATTAACCTTAGTAGGGGATTAGGACTCAATATGGGTCAAGGAAACAACTTGGATTTTGCCTACTTATTGGGAGCTTCACCAACCATGCCTATTTTCAGGGAAGGAAACCTTGGAGGGTACGCCGGTCCAAATGCGGCTGAAACCGGAAGGAACAACCGTGAAAACATTGTGGGTAGAAGGAACTTCAGACGTACCTATACCACCATCAATAAGATTTTGGGAAGCTTGTATGCCGAGTATCAGATCATTCCTAATTTGAAGTATCGTTTGAACTTGGGTATCAATGCTGGTTTCAATACCTCTAAATTGTATGTGCCCAAATTTGAGATGGAGAACAGGACCAACCTTGTTCAGCAATTGACTGAGAGCAAGAGAGAGTCTTACGAATACTTGGTTGAGAATATTTTGACCTACGACAAGCAATTTGAAGATTTCTCCCTTTCCCTTTTGGGTGGATATACAGAGCAGAATGCCTTCTATAGTAATATAGGTGGGTCTATTCGCGAATTCCCTAGCAATGAGCTACAGGTGATTGACGCAGGAACGGGAAGCTTCACCATTCAAGGAAACGAGTCTGAATGGGCTTTGAGATCATATTTGGGAAGGGCCAACATTACTGTTTTGGACAAGTACTTGTTCACAGCGACCTTCCGTCGTGACGGTTCTTCAAGATTTGGTAGCCAGAACAGATATGGTAATTTCCCATCCGTGGCTTTGGGATGGAACATTTCAAGGGAAAACTTCATGTCTGCCATACCAGCCATCAGCAACCTAAAGTTAAGGGGAAGCTGGGGTAAATTGGGTAACCAGGATACCAATGACAATTATGTGAACCAGACCACCATCGATACCACACCAAGGTATATTTTGGGAGCAGGTCAAGGCATAGCCGCCGCCGCCGCGGTTACCAGCTTGGGTAACCCTGCCTTGAAATGGGAATCCACAACACAGACCAACGTAGGTGTTGATTTAGGATTGTTGGATGGATCTATTTTCTTCACCGCAGATTACTGGGTTAAGGATACTGATGGCGTTTTATTGCGTACTCCGATTTCCGTGGCCACTGGTATTGAAAGATCCTTAGGCCCATACGAGAACTCTGCAGGTATCAAAAACTCCGGTTTCGAGTTCTTGTTGGGATACAGAAAAGATCGTAACGATTTCAACTATGAGGTATCGGTCAACTTATCCACGGTTAAGAATGAGGTGACCAGCTTGGGAGATGGAACAACATCCATCATCAACTTGGTAAACAATGCCTATAACTACGGAACCTTTACACGTACCACAGTTGGAGAGAGCATGTCCAGCTTCTATGGTTATGTTGCTGATGGAATCTTCCAGAACGATCAAGAGGTGGCCAGCCATGCCACACAGCCTGGTGCTGCACCTGGAGATGTTAGGTTCAAGGACTTGAACGGAGATGGGGCCATCACCGATGCAGATAGAAAGGTGATAGGAGATCCATTCCCTGACTTCAGCTATGGAATCAACGGAAGCATGTCCTACAAGAACTTTGATTTGAGCTTGAGCTTCCAAGGTGTTGCCGGAAAGGAACTTTACAATAGCCAGAGGGCCTATTTGGAAAGTATGGACGGTGAGCATGAGCAAATGGCCACTACATTGAACCGCTGGACCGGGGAAGGTTCCACAAATACGTTCCCAAGAGCGGTACGTGGAAATCCTAACGACAACACGCGTCCTTCAACACGTTTTCTTGAAAATGCTTCTTTCTTGAAATTGCGTAACATCCAAGTAGGGTATAGATTCCCAAAAACAATCTTGGATTCTGTTGGACTGACCAATGCCAGGGTTTATTTAAGTGCCCAAAATGTGTTCACCATTACCGATTACTCAGGATATAACCCTGATGTACTTGGTGGATCTGGTTGGGCGACCAACGATTTGAATCCTCTAGCAGTAGGGGTTGATACGGGAACTTATCCTTTGCCAAGAACCATACAATTGGGTGTGCAAATAGGATTGTAGGAAACCGAGGAAAATAAATCGAAAAAAATAGAGATCATGAAATATATATATAAAATACTTACTCTTAGCTGCTTGGCATTATCTCTAGGCAGTTGCGAAAAAGATTTTTTGGATAAAACTCCGCCAGATGCCATTCCAGTTGACGGGTTCTTTAACTCGGCCGAACGTGCGGAGCAAGGGGTAAATGCTATTTATGCAACCCTGCAGACCACTGAATTGTATTCTAACACCATGTCTAAATTGTACACTCCGCCAACAGGTGAGGTGGTGCTTACCAATACTGGTGGTTATGGATTCAATGATTTTACCTATTCCGCTGCCGATGGTATCCTAATGGACGTGTACGGAAAGCTGTATGAAGGCGTATTTAGGGCCAATACAGTAATCAAAGAAGTACCTTTGATGGAAGACATCGATGCAAGTCTTCAGAGTAGGTTGGTGGGAGAAGCCAAGTTCTTACGTGCATTTTATTACTGGCATTTGACCACCCTTTGGGGAGATGTGCCCCTGTTCACAGAACCTTTTGAGGTGCCTTCGGACGCTTTGGTGGCAAAATCAACCAGGGCTGCCATCTATGAGGTGATGATTCAGGATTTGATAGATGCGGAAGCAGTGCTTCCAGAGGTTTATGGCGCATCGGATTTAGGTAGGGCCACCAAAGGAGCTGCACAGGCCCTTTTGGGAAAAGTCTATCTATATGATGAAAACTATGAGCAGGCCGAAGTTTGGCTAGGTGAGGTAATCGATTCAGAGCTGTATGACTTGGTAGAGAACTTCGGAGATGTTATCAATATCAACAGTGAGAACAACGTGGAGTCAGTTTTTGAAATCCAGTTTGCCGAAGTGGGTGAAGGCGATGTTGGTACCTTAAGGGTATCTTACAACAACCCACAGGTAAATGGAGGTTTTGGAAACAATTTGCCCACACAGACCATTGTTGATGCTTTTGAAGATGGTGACCCAAGACTTAACGAATCCATCTTTATTGATGGCGATGTTTTTGCCCCTGAACTAAGTACAGAGAGCTTGAACTTGGATACCTATCAATCCGTATGGTCCGCAACAGGATATAACCTTAAAAAAGGTTTGTTCCCCGTAATGTACGTGAACAACAGAGGGACCAACTTCCCGGCCATCAGATATGCAGATGTATTGTTGATGTATGCAGAGGCTGCCAATGAATTGGATATGAGGGATGTTGCCCGTGATGCGGTGAACGAAGTTCGTGACCGTGTGGGAATGACCTTGTTGGATGCAGGAACCACAGGGACCAAAGAAGCTTTGTTCGATGCCATTGTGCATGAAAGACAAGTGGAGTTGGCCTTTGAATACCATCGTTTCAATGATTTGAGAAGATGGGGATTGGCCCAAACTGTTTTGGGACCCAACGGTTATGCAGAACGAAACAGATATTATCCATTACCTCAGGAAGAGATAGATACCAATGAAAACCTTGTTCAAAGACAAGGATGGTAATTGGTTCGTTTTTAATGACAGAGGAAATTTAAAATAAGTGAACAGTGAAGAGTGCCACATGAACAAGTTTTGTGGCACTCGGACACTGTTGTTTTAGAAAACTTGGGAGGAAATGGACGATCATGGAATTGGAATAACCCAAAAACAATAACAGATGATTACAAGGAGAAAATTATTGAAAAACTTATCGGCTGTTCCGGTAGTAGGTGGATTGGTAGGTACCGGAATGGTATCGGCCTGTGAATTCAACAAGACCGACTCAGGAGCTGGAACAGAAGAAGCGACCAGGAACTTTTTTGAGGAACTGGGCGTGACACCGGTAATCAATGCGGGGGTTACCATGACCTTTCTATCGGGCTCGTTGATGCGTCCAGAGGTGATGGCAGCCATTAACTCCACCGCCCATGATTTTGCCAATATGTACCAACTACAGGACAAGGTAGGTGAAAAGATAGCCGAAATGCTCAACGTGGAAGCCGCTATGGTGACCTCGGGAGCAGCCTGTGCCATGGTATTGGGTACCGCTGCGACCATAACAGGTATGGATTTGAAGAAGAGAAGGCAATTGCCGGACCTTCCCGATCCACGTCCGGAAGTTATCATGCAGAAAAGCCATAGATATGTCTTCGATCAAGCAATTCCTACAGCAGGTGCCAAGATTGTAGAGGTGGATGGAGCGGAGGAAATGGAAGCTGCCATCAATGAGAACACCGTAATGGCCTTGTACTTCAATGCGGCAAGCGGACCAATTTTACACGAAGAGTTCGTAGCCATAGCCAAGCGTCATAATATACCCACGTTTATTGATGCCGCTGCTGATGTACCCCCAAAGGAAAACTTGTTCAAGTTTCAAAAAATAGGTTTCGACCTGATTACTTTCTCAGGAGGAAAAATGATCAGGGGACCTCAGAGTGCCGGACTTCTTTTTGGTAGAAAAGACCTTATTGAAGCGGCCAAATTCAACCATAGCCCCCATGAGGCCCCAATAGGTAGGCCAATGAAAGTCAACAAAGAGGAGATTTTTGGGATGTACGCAGCCCTTAAGGCCTATTTGGAACTGGATCATGAAAAGGAATGGCAAGATTGGTTGGACCGTATTGAACGTATCAAAACCAAGATAACCACCATTGAGACCGTAAGTGGGGAGACCCATGTAAGCCCTGGTCCTGCAAATGCCTTTCCAAGTATGTTGGTGAGCTGGGATCAAGAAAAGGTGAAGATGAGCCCAAAAGAGGTTAGTGATGCTTTAAAAGCGGAAAACCCAAGTATTGTAACCAATATTAGAAGAGGAAGAGATGGTGCCGAGGACAGATTGAGCGTTGGTGTTGTGCTTCTAAAGCCGGAACAGGTAGACTACGTGGCCGAACGTTTGGCTGACGTATTGAGTAAAGCCGTATAAGGCTTTAAGATATTTGGTCATTGTGAATCCAAATGCAATGGCCCCGCTACTCTTCAAGTGGCGTGTAAAATCGAGCAATCATTGGAATTGTTTGGTTAGTTTTTTAGATTGTATGGGGCGCAGGTGACAACCAGCGCCCCTTTTTTGTTTTAAATGCTTTATGCCATTTTATTCAAGAACCATGTAACCAAAGTATTCTGGTCTGTGAAAAGCGGGTCTTTTTGCCATAGTGGAACTCCAACAGGCAAAGGTCGAGTTTTCGGCATTGTTTCTCCAATCTTTCTCGGTATGGTCTTCTTGGGAAATGATCCGGTAAAAATTTAATCGGTACACGTTGTCAGGCGTATTTTCAGGGTATTGTAGCAACTTTAAGGGAAGTTTCATGTGACCACTCCATGTATTGGTACTTTGGTCCTTGGAAGCGCTGTGTTCCACGCCCATGGCGTTGGGGTCCAAATGCTCCGAGCTGAATTTCCCGTCACCCTTGAAATTGTTGTGTATGGTGGCCAGAAACATGGCATTATTGGGGTTTAATTGAATTTCCACGTAGTCTTCCATGGGTTCTTTCCCTTTGCTTATAAAGAGCTCAAAGACCTCTTGAGTGAACATAGGGGTGTTGTCTTCCGTAAAATGGTTCTGGTCCATTCTGGGGTTATCCCTGCATTCAAATTTAATTTCCAGAAATTCGTCATCGTATTTCACCATTACCAAGGTTTCCTCTTCAATGGGTTCTCCTCCAACGCTGTGTTTAAAATGAAGGTCTCCCAATTCGGTAAAGGATTCCTTGTTTATGGTAAGTGTTGGTAGTTCTTCAGTTTTGTTCTCAGTCATGGTTTGGGTTGTTTCAGTGGGTACGGTACTTTTCTCCTCCTTTTTCTTTTGGTTACAGGATAGGTATAAAAGAGAGCAGAACAGTAGTGCAATGGGTTTTGCGTTTTTCATGGTTTAAAAGGATGTTATGCGGTTTTGATTAATTATTCGGTTAGAGGCTGGGAATGCAAATGTCCCTAGTCTTCCTGAGATTACTTTATGAAATCGGAAAGCAATGTTCAATAGTATATTTGGTGTTCAATTTGACTTTAGGCATTGTACATGAGAAAGAAAATGGTCTCGTATTTTTGGCCCAATTTTTTCTCAAGGATCTTGAAGGCGCGGGTCATGTGTGCCTCAATGGTCTTTATGGAAATTCCAAGATGATCCGCAATTTCAGTATGTGTGAGACCTTCTTTTTTGTTGAGTAGAAAGATATGTCTACACTTTGTGGGAAGATTGTTGATTTCCAGATTTACCAATCTAATGATTTCCTCAAGATTATCTTCTTCCTTTTCCACAACGATGTCGATGGCCTCCAGATATTTTTTCTCTAGATAAAGAACAGATTTGTTCTTCCGGTATTCATCAATGAATTCGTTATAAACGGATTTATATAAAAAGTTTTTGATCAAAAAATTTGGATTGAGCTTTTTTCGCTTTGTCCAAACTCTTACAAAGACATTTTGTACAATATCCTCTGCTTTTCCATGGTCGTTGGTAAGGGTATAGGCATAGGCACAAAGTCTTTGGTAATAGGTGTCCATCAAGTATTCATAAGCCTTTTCGTCACCCTTGATCAACCTTTTGGTCAAAAGGTAATTATTGTCGGTATAGTCCATTTAGAGGTTGATAATTTTCCATCTACTTTATCGTTTTCGCCCGAAAAATTATAAAAAAAATCATAAAAAAATACAGGGTCAAAAAACTTTCACACGTATTTAAGAATAATTGCAAGGCATGAATTCGACCCAAGGGCATAACTTAATCATCAAGTTCCTCAACAAGGAAGCCAATCGCAGGGAATTGGAGGAGTTGGATGACTGGTTGAGTGACCAAAACAATATCACAATCTTTAATAATTTAGTTAGAATCCACTACCTAACAACGAGTTGCATGGCAGATTACGACCTACATAAAGCCAAGGAATCCATAAAACAGAAAGTGAAGTCGAACAAAAGAAAGAGTAGACTTCATGTATACACCAAAATCTCCATTGCCGCTTCCATATTGCTCGCGATCGGACTGATTTTTGGTGGCCGTTATTTTAAGAAAGAGACTGTAAGTGTACCCAATAAAATTGTGATCGGTTCCGATAAGGCGGTGCTCACTTTGGAAAATGGGGACCAAGTGGCGCTGGAAAAGGGCAAAAGCTTTCAAAAGGGTACCATGCGGAGCAATGGGGAGCAGATTGTTTATGGAACGCATGAGCGGACAGATGAAGGGGATGATGTTTTGTACAATTACCTGACCATACCTAGGGGAGGTCAGTTTTATCTTCAATTGTCCGATGGCACAAAAGTTTGGTTGAACTCCGAGACCAAGTTAAAGTATCCCGTGACGTTTTACCAGGGGCAGACCCGCGAGGTAGAGCTTGTGTATGGAGAGGCCTATTTTGAGGTTACACCAAGTACCCAAAACAAGGGTTCAGACTTTAGTGTAGTGTCCAATGATCAGACGATAAGTGTTTTGGGTACCGAATTCAATGTAAGTGCTTACAAGGATGATGATGAGATCGTGACCACCTTGGTAGGAGGTAGGATTGCATTGGAAAAAGGAAATTCCAGAAAAACGCTTCGTCCCAATCAACAATCACGAATCCAGAAAAACTTGGACCAAATAGAAGTCATTGATATGGATGCCTCCCAGGCCATCTCTTGGGTAAATGGGGTGTTCATCTTTGACGGGGAGTCCTTGGGCGAGATCATGAAAGTGCTCTCGCGGTGGTATGACATTGATGTAATATTCGAGTCGGCCCAACGCAAGGATTTCAATTTTACAGGAATATTGGAAAGGACCAAATCATTTGACGATATCTTGACATTGATTGGTGTGGCAAGCCAAGGCGAGGTCAAATTTGAAGTAAAAAACAAAACTGTACATATAAAATAGGACAGTATGTAAGGAAATGCTGATTGCATAAAAAAAGGAAAAGGCTAACACATTCCACCGTAATAGCCTTTGTCCTCAGCGGATTAATTAAAACTATGTCTAACTAAACCAATTGCTAATTTATGAAAATTAACTTGAATTTGGGCCGATCTAAAACAGGTTTTCGGCTCCTAAAGTTTCTGATGAAAACTTTTACCTTTTTATTTTGCACGCTGGCTTTTGCCTTGGGACCCAAAGAAGGGTTTTCCCAAGACGCCGACATTTTGATCGCCAAGGATCGAATGCTCAGTGCAAAACAGGTTTTCAAACTTATGAACAAACAGGCCGACTATAAATTTATTTATAGGAACGACTTGTTGGAAGATGCTCCGGAAGTTCCAGTAAAACAAGGTGTTGTAAAAGCAAAACATCTTCTGGACATGTTGCTTACCCCTATAGATTTTACATATGAATTCACCACAAACAACACCATTGTGGTTCGGAAGAGGGAGAAATCAGAAGTTAAGGTCGAGGAATCAAAAGTGGAAACGGTAGAACGCTTGCAGCAACAAGTGAGCGGTACTATTTTGGACCAACAGGGAATTCCATTGGCCGGCGCGAATATTATTGAAAAAGGAACGACCAATGGTACCCAGACCGATTTTGATGGGAATTATGCCATCTCTGTGGATGACAATGCCGTTTTGGTCATTAGCTATATTGGCTTTCAAACCCAAGAGATTCCTGTCAATGGTCAATCAACCATCGATATTACCTTGGTGGAGGATGCCAATCAGCTTAGCGAAGTGATCGTAACCGCCCTGGGTATCCAGAAAACCAGGAAGTCTTTGACTTATGCGGCCCAGGATATCGATTCTGATGAATTGAACCGGGTAAAACAGACCAACCCTATGAACAGCTTGTCCGGTAAGGTGGCCGGTGTGGCCATTACCAGAAGTTCATCTGGGGTAGGGGGTTCGGTTAAGGTTACCTTGCGTGGTAACAACTCTTTTGGCAACAACCAGCCTTTGTATGTAGTGGATGGTGTGCCTTTGAGTAACCCAACAGCGTCTCAGCCTACGAGCACCTTTGGTGGTGGTAGGGACGGTGGAGACGCCCTTTCCCTGATCAACCCGGACGATATTGAGTCCTTGACCGTATTGAAAGGTGCTTCCGCATCGGCACTTTATGGAAATGCGGGTCTTAACGGGGTAATATTGATTACTACCAAGAAAGGCCGGGATGGTACTTTTAAAGTGGATTTTTCATCCAACATTACGGTGGATAGGGCTGCTTACATGATTGATTTTAGTGATGCAGCACAGCAGAATGTTGATGATTTTCTGGAAACAGGTGTAAACAACATCAATTCCGTGTCCTTGTCCGGTGGAACAGAAAAGGCACAGACGTATTTCTCGTATAGCAACAGCTTTGCTTCGGGGATTCTTCCAGATAACACGCTAAAGCAACATACCATTAACTTAAGGGAAACCGCCAAGTTTTTTGATGATGTGTTGACCATGAATGCCAGTATTATGGCATCTACCCAACAAATACGCAATAGGGCTGTTTCAGGATTTTATTTCAATCCTTTGGTGGGGACTTATGTGTTTCCAACTGCCGATGGACGCCTATCGGATTATGCCGATTTTGAGGAGTACAACCCAGACAGGAACATTCAGGTGCAGCGTTGGGTAAGACCGTTGTCCGATATTGAGCAAAACCCGTATTGGATTGTCTACAGGAACCCAAGAGAAGATACGAACAGAAAGTTGTTGGCTTCCTTGAACTTGAATTTCAAGGTCAATGACTGGTTGTCTATCCAGACCAGAGGGACCTATGATCAATCCTTGTTGGATTTTGAGCGCAAGGCTTATGCTTCCACACAGGCTACATTGGCCCATGAGAACGGTAGCTACACCTTTAATAAGCAAGATATCCGTCAGTTGTATGGTGATATTATAGCCAATATCAATTACGATATCACCGAAACCCTTTCCTTTACCGCCAATGTTGGGGGTAGTGTAAAACGAAATACCACTGAAATCCTTAATGCGGACTCAGGATCACAGGGAGGGCTTCAATTTGCCAATGTGTTTACCCTTCAAAACTTTAATGCCAATTCGCAGGTAGCACTATCGCAAACGTCATTGAACAGACAGATAAACTCTGTTTTTGCGAGCACCACTTTCGGGTATGATGAAAAGATCTTTATCGATCTTACGGCCAGAAATGACTGGTCATCCACTTTGCCACCGGAGAACAATTCGTTTTTCTATCCGTCCGTAGGTCTTACAGGTGTGTTGAGCGAGATGTTTGATTTTGGCGAGAAGATTTCTTTTGCCAAAGTAAGGGGTTCCTATGCCGAGGTGGGGAATGATTTCTCCCCTAACCAGATCAATCCCAACAGGACCATTCTGTTTGGTAATGGAATCAGTCCTACCGATCCTATCAGACCTTTCCCTGGAACCACCCCTAAGCCAGAAAAGCAGAAGTCTTTTGAATTGGGTACAGAGTGGAGATTTTTCAATAATCGTTTGGGCTTTGATGTGGGGTACTACAACACCAAGACCGTTAACCAATATTTCCCCTTCCCAACTTCCGTTGCGGTTATTGGGGCGCCCAATGCAGGCTTGAATTCAGGAGAGATCGTAAACAGGGGTATTGAGGCCACGGTTTTTGCTACGCCTATCCAAAGTGAGGATTTCCGTTGGAAGACCACATTGAACTTTGCACGAAACAAGAACGTAGTGGAAAGCATCTATGACGGTACGGTTGCCGATGGACTTATTGAGCCTACGTACTTTACCCTTTCCGGGGCAGGAAACAATTCCTTTGCTTCCTATTTGGTAGAAGGAGGTTCCTTTGGGGACATCTATGGCCGAGTGGTAAAAAGGGACGAGCAGGGTAGACCTGTTGTAGTTGATGGTGGTTTGGTGGAAAATGACCAAAACTCCGACAATGTTATCGAAGGTTTGGAAAAAGTGGGTAACGCCAACCCAGACTTTACTTTGGGGTGGAACAACTCCTTCAGCTATAAAAACTTCAGTGTTGACTTTTTGATTGATGGGAAGTTTGGTGGTGAGACCATGAGTATGACCCAAGCTGCTGTGGAAGGCTTGAGCAACAACACTGCGCGTGAGACAGCCAATGGAGCCATCGAAGTAGTTGATATCAATGGTAATCCAGAAACTTGGACGGCACAACAATACTACGGTGCGGCAGGTGGAAGGAATGGTTTTACAGGTGAATACGTCTACAGTGCCACCAATGTACGGTTGGCCGAATTGGCGTTGGGCTACACCTTTGATTTGGGAGAAGAATCTTTCTTCAGCAATGTGAGCGCTTCCTTGGTGGGAAGCAATCTGTTCTTCTTCTACAAAGATGCCCCACATGACCCCAATGTCAGTTTAAGTACAGGCAATGCACTTCAGGGAGTGGATGTTCTAGGTCTTCCCTCCACAAGGAGCACAGGTCTAAACGTAAAACTAACTTTTTAAAAAAAACTCATGAAAAATATATATAGATTGGGCGTTTTGGCAGCTACTTTAGGGTTTTTGGCTACGTCCTGTACTGAGAATTTTGAAGAACTCAATAAAAACCCAAGGGAAATCACCCAAGAGCAACTCGAAGGGGATTTTCAACATGTGGGATCCAAATATAAGCCCGTGTTTGAAAGTATCTATATTTTCAATCCCGGGTGGCAATACCAGCTTCAGCAAAACTTGAATGCCGATGCCTACGCAGGATATTTGACCCCTCCAAACCCTTTTCAGAATGGGTCCAATAACACGACCTATAACTTGGTGAGTGGTTGGAACAATACCATCTGGTCCGTTCCTTATTCCAATGTCATGAACAATGTCAAGGACATTGAGGGTCTTACCCAAGGGGAATATCCAACCCTTTATGCGGTATCCTTGATTTTGAAGGTAGAGGCCATGCATAGGGTTTCGGATGTTTTTGGTCCTATTGTGTATACCAATTTCGGTGATTTGGACAATGCTGGGGTATATGACTCACAAGAGGAGGCTTATGACGCATTTTTTGCCGATTTGGATACCGCCGTGGATAATCTTATGGCGGATATCGATAGCCCAAGATTTTCGGCGTTCGACCTCGCTTACGGAGGGGACTATTCAAAGTGGGTGAGATTTGCCAATTCCTTGCGGTTGAGGCTCGCTATCAGAATTTCCAAAGTAGCCCCTGAAAAGGCCAAGTTGCAAGGTGAAAAAGCCTTGAGTCATCCGCTGGGTGT
Source organism: Flagellimonas olearia (assembly GCF_004150225.1). Taxonomy (NCBI): domain Bacteria; kingdom Pseudomonadati; phylum Bacteroidota; class Flavobacteriia; order Flavobacteriales; family Flavobacteriaceae; genus Flagellimonas; species Flagellimonas olearia. The sequence goes on from NZ_ML142914.1 coordinate 75,910, forward strand.
AATGGCCGGCAATGACGATGGATTCTTTGTGACCAGTACCAATAGCCATCCGTTGGCCCAGATTGATAATTCTTGGGGGGATACCCGTATGAACGCATCCATGGAGTCTATTATGGGTGGATATAACGATCCTCGTATCAATGCCTATTTTTCGGAAGTGAACCCAGGGGATTCGGAAACAGAACCCATTGTTCCCGGAACACTTAAAGGAATCAGGAATGGATTGCCTTTGTTGGATGGATATGCGGATGCATCGGCCCAAAAGGCCGACTATGTAAGATTTGCGGTAATCAATGACGATTTGACCCAGTACACGGCACAACTAATGACGGCTGCTGAGGTGGCTTTCCTAAAAGCGGAAGCTGCTTTGAGGGGATGGAGTGGTGCTGGTGATGCCCAGGCCAACTATGAGATGGGAATTGCCCTTTCCTTTGAACAGAGAGGTGTTGGCAGCGCTGATGATTATATATCGGACAACGTTTCCGTGCCTGCAGATTATGTGGACCCAGTGTACCCGTCCAACAATATCAATGCCCTTACCGATGCAACCATTGCTTGGGATGGTGCTGATGACAATGAAACCAAATTGGAAAAGATCATTACCCAAAAATGGATAGCGGTATTCCCTGATGGACAAGAGGCGTGGAGCGAGTTCCGTCGTACCGGATACCCCAAAATTTTCCCGGTAGTGAGCAATCAAAGCCCAGGAACCATAGATACGGATATTCAAATCCGAAGAATCCCATTTGTGGATAGTGAACTTTCTACCAATGCCGAAGGCGTTGCCGGAGCCGTTTCCAAATTGGGCGGTCCCGACAATGGAGGCACTAGACTTTGGTGGGATACTGGCGCCCCTAATTTTTAGAGTTTACATGTTTAAGTTGAGTTAAGTTTGAAGCCGCGGGCGGGAAAGCCAGTTTTCTCGCCCGCTTTTTTGTTTTATATCTTGAATAATGGAATTCGAAGGCAAATGGATTCATAAGATATTAAGAGCTTTCAAAGAGGATTCTTTTTTTGAAGGCTTTCTTTTGAAAAAATAACAATTGTTTGCAATTTAAATCCAAGGAAATCGAAAATTTAATAGCTTGCAGGATTATATATATGAAGATTTTTTATTAAAAATCACAAAAAAATATAGGGTTATTAAAGTTTCGTGCGTACTTATAATATGGGTGTAATAAACTTGGGAAATTTTTCAAAAGGATATAAGGCCTACGGAAACTAATATGCGACTCAATTCAATAGACATTCTGAGGGCGTTGACCATGGTTTTTATGATATGGGTAAACGACTTTTGGACATTGGATAATGTTCCAAAATGGCTTTTGCATGCCAAGGCAAGTGAAGACTATTTGGGCTTTTCCGATATTATTTTTCCCTTGTTTCTTTTTATAGTGGGGCTTAGTATTCCTTTTGCGATCAAAAATCGCTTAAAGAAAGGGGACACGCGCACATCCATTGCAAAGCATATTTTGATAAGGTCGTTCTCCTTACTCTTCATAGGGGTCTTCATGGTGAACTACGAAACCGCATTTAGTGAAGGCATGATAATTGGAAAATATCTTTGGTGCATGCTGATGGCCTTTGCTGTATTTTTGGTATGGACCCATTACAAAAGAAGCCCAATTCCTAAAAAATGGCATCTTCCACTTCAGATTTTTGGGGTACTGATATTCTTGTTTTTGGCCTTGATTTATAAAGGAGGTGCAGACGGAGAGCATTGGATGCGGCCACAATGGTGGGGTATTTTGGGATTGATTGGGTGGGCCTATTTGGCCAATGCCCTTATCTTTTTGTATGCAAGGGGAAATTTTGCTGTAATGATTGCGGTTTGGATACTTTTCAATGTCCTTTCAGTGTTGGCGCAAACCGATTTTTCTTTGGAGTTGAATGGAGGGTTGAGATATTTTTCAACTGTTGTTGGTGGTACCATACCCGGGCTGACTTCTGCAGGGATTTTGGCTTCACTGATTTTTGAAAAATATGTCAAAACCAGTTTAAAACAGGTATATCTGATTCTCACAGTGTTGGGAATTATATGTCTTGTTTATGCATTGGGTACCCGGCCAATATGGGGAATCTCCAAGTTAAGGGCAACACCTTCATGGTTGGCAGTGTGCTCTGCCATGGGTTTTATCCTTTTTGCGGTTCTGCACTATATCGCAGATAAGAAGAAAATAACAAAATGGGCCAAGATCATTGCTCCGGCAGGAACGGCAACATTGACGTGCTATATGTTACCGTACATTATTTATCCATTACGGACATTTGTTGGCTTTACATTGCCAGATGTTCTGAATACTGGGGTAATCGGACTTTTGGGCTCCATGGTATTTGCACTGCTTGTGGTGGCGATTACGGGATGGTTGGAGAAAAAAGGAATTAAACTCAAGCTATAAAGATAGAATCATGGGAAGAAAAACAATAGTGCTGATTTTGCTGCTTGCCACGACTTTTGGTTTTGGGCAATCCCCATTTGCAGTGAGAGGTTTTTGTATAGCGGCCCCATCCAAGGATAAAGTAAACGATTTTGTAAAGTTCATTGAAAACGAACTGGCTCCCGGTGGAATCAACACCCTTGTGCTGAGGGTGGATTACAATTACGCCTATGAGTCCAGGCCGGAGCTTAGGGATGAGAATCCCTTGAGTAAGGAAGATGTCAAGAAATTGCTGGCGGTTAGTAGAAAACACAACATCAATTTGATTCCACAGGTAAATCTTTTGGGACATCAATCCTGGCATAGTGATTTGAGCAAACTTTTGGAGGCCTACCCAGATTTTGACGAGACCCCAAAGGTAAAGCTTCCGGAAAAATATGAGTGGCCCAATGCGGATAGGCTGTATTGCAAAAGCTATTGCCCGTTGCATCCCAAAGTACATGATGTTGTTTTTGATATAGTGGATGAGATTATGGAGGTTTTTGAAGCCAACGCTTTTCATGCCGGTATGGATGAAGTGTTTTATCTGGCGCATCCAGATTGTCCTCGATGTCAAGGAAAAGACCCTGCCATGCTTTTTGCAGGGGAAGTGAACAAAATAAGCGATCATTTACAGAGTAGTGGCAAGGAACTATGGATTTGGGGCGATCGTCTTATCGATGGTACCGATTCTGGAATAGGAATGTGGGAGGGAAGCTATAACAATACGGCGAGTGCAGTGGGGATGATTTCAAAATCTGTGGTCATTTGCGATTGGCATTACGAGAAGGCCATTCCCACACCTGCCTATTTTGCCATGAACGGATTGCAGGTGATTGCCTGTCCATGGCGTAGGCCCAATGTGGCCGAAGAGCAAGTGGAAATGATGAACTCCTTCAAACAAAATTCAACCCCTGAAATGGCTGGGAAATATTTGGGGGTAATGCATACAGTGTGGTCGTCCGCAGATTCTTTTATGGAGAATTATTACAGTGAAAAGCCGGATGAGGCCAGTGCAGGAGTGGTAAACACCCTAAAAGCAATGATTGCCGCAACACAAAAGATAAAAAACTAAACTTAAGTAAACTAAAACCAAACAATAGAGTAATACCCTTGACTAAAATGAGTAAATTTTTGAACCAAACTAGCCAACCAAACTTTAAATACGCTAACAAAAGGCGTGTTTTTGCGTATCCCTTACTTTGTGCGATCGCCGCAATTTTTCTTGTACAATGCGCCCCAAAGGACAGTGGATTGCCCCCCGGAGACCCGGACAATGCTGGTCTTTTTGTTCCGGATGGATTTGAGGTGGTGTCCGTTGTGGACAGCTTGAAAGGAAGGGCTAGGCACCTTACCGTAAATACCAATGGCGATATTTACGTAAAGTTAAGATTCCCAAATGATGAAGGAGGAAATGCTGCGCTTCGGGATACCGATAATGACGGTAAGGCCGATATCATTGAAACATTCGATGATTACATAGACCGCAGTAGTTACGGAACCGAAATGCGTATCCACAATGGATATCTATATTTCAGTTCGGTAACAAGGATTTATCGCCAAAAATTAACGGACCAGTTGGTACCCGATACTGAACTTGAATTGATCCTGACAGATAGGCAACCCCCAAGACAACATGATACCAAGCCAATCGCTTTTGATAAAGAAGGAAATTTGTACACGGTGTATGGAGCTCCTTCTGATGTATGTCAAGTGGACGATAGATCACCATTGTCCCCGGGAATGTTCCCTTGCCCCATACTGGAAGATAGAGCTGGGGTTTGGAAGTTTGATGCCAATAAGTTGAACCAGTTTCAGGAAGATGGAGAAAAATTCGCTACGGGTCTACGAAGCGTTGTGGGAATGGATTGGAACGATCAAGACAATAACCTATATGCCGTGGTGCACGGAAGGGATTACATGCACCCCACATGGCCAAATAAGTTTACGGCTTGGGAAGGTTCTGTATTGCCTTCGGAAGTATTTGTGAGACTTAAGGATGGAGACGATGCGGGATGGCCATACCATTACTATGACCAAATCAAAGGAGATTATTTCCTTAATCCCGAGTATGGCGGTGATGGCGAAAAACAAGGAGAGGATGTGGACAAATTGACCGACCCTGTTGTTGGTTTTCTTGGGCACTTTGCACCAAACGATATCATGTTCTATGAGGGAGATCAATTTCCAGAGCGATATAAGAATGGTGCCTTTATAGCCTTCCATGGTTCTACCAGTAGTGCCCCATACCCCCAAACAGGTTATTTTGTTGGATTTGTTCCTATGGAGAACGGAATTCCAACAGGACCTTGGGAAGTATTTGCTGATGGCTTTGCCGAACAGGAAATCATCAAGAACACCAGTGATGCAATGTACCGTCCTATGGGGCTGGCCGTTGGACCCGACGGTTCTTTGTATGTATCGGATTCCGAAAAAGGTAAGATTTGGAGAATCATGTACAAAGGGGATAAGGAGGAATTCGGTGAAGCTGAATTGGCTGGGATGGAAGAGCGCAAAAGAACGGCTTCCAACATTAAAACCCCGGTTGAGTTCGAAGACTTGGTGGTTAAGCCGAATGATGGCGAAGATAAGTATAGTGATGAAAATGTAGGCGAAGGAGGAAAGCTTTTCAACACCTATTGTTCCGTATGTCACCAACGAAATGGTTTGGGTAACGATCGTTTTCCACCTTTGGATGATGCAGAGTGGATTTTAGGAGACAAGACGCGTTTGATCAATGTGGTGCTTCAAGGCCTTCGCGGGGAAATATTTGTACACGAAAAGTCCTATAACAACGTAATGCCCAAGTTGGATAGACTTACAGATGAAGAGATTGCGGGTATATTGACCTATGTGCGTGGTAACTTTGGAAACAAAGGTTCAAAAATAACCCCAGAAGAGGTGGCTAAGGTGAGAAAGGCCAACGAAACACCGTAGGGATAACCAATTAAACCACTTTTTTTATGAAATCTGTATATCGTATAACAATGGCTATTAAGAATATGGGCGTTTGCAATCCCTTCCGTAACTTTAGGCTGATGACGGTATGTTTGGTGTTGCTATCCACAGCATGTAAGCAAAAATCAAACGGTCAGTCAGTATCCGAAGCACAGGAAAACAGTACTAAAGAAGAATCCACATTGTATCAGAGCAGCGTTTTTACAGAACCATCAGGTTTTACCGGAGGAATAGAAGGGCCTGCTGTTGACGCAAATGGCATCCTTTATGTGGTAAATTTTGAAAAGCAGGGTACCATTGGTCAAGTGGATGCTGTGGGGAATGCCTCGCTGTTTGTGACCCTTCCCGAAGGGAGTATTGGCAACGGTATCCGGTTTAACAGTGCCGGGGATATGTTCATTGCGGATTATACCATGCACAATGTGCTAAAAGTGGATATGGACACCAAGGAGATCAGTGTTTATGCCCACAATGACGAATTGAACCAACCGAATGATATCGCCATTATGGATAATGATATCATCTTTGCCAGCGACCCTGATTGGGCCAACTCAAAAGGACAGATTTGGAGAGTGAAAGAGGGGACCTTTACCTTGCTCGAAGGGGATATGGGAACCACCAACGGTATTGAAGTGAGCCCGGACAACAAAACACTTTATGTGAACGAATCCGTACAGCGAAACATATGGGCCTATGATCTTTCTCCGGAAGGGGAAATCAGCAACAAACGTTTGCTGACCAAATTTGAAGATTTTGGGATGGACGGTATGCGCACCGATGCGGATGGAAATTTATATGTGACCCGCCACGGAAAAGGTACCGTTGCCAAGATATCCACAACAACAGGGGAAATCCTTGAGGAGATTCCATTGACAGGTAAAAAAGCTTCCAATATTGCATTTGGCGGTGAAGAGGGAACCCAGGCATTCATTACCCTTCAGGATAATGGAAATGTGGAGACCTTCACTGTGGAGAGTCCAGGAAGGGCATTCCAAATGATCAAAGAAAGAAAAGAATAACATAATCTCATAATACAATGAAAATACATAAATTAAAGTACGCACTTATTGCTTTGGCAGTTTTGTTCTGTTCAAAGGCCGTTCAGGCACAGGAATATGATTTGGTGATCAAGAACGGAACGCTTATCGATGCCAAAAATGGCATAAACAAGAAAATGGATGTGGCCATTTCAGAAGGAAAAATCGCTGAGGTTTCCAGTAACATATCGGCCAAGAAGGGTAAAAAAGTTATCGATGCCCAAGACAAATTGGTCACTCCGGGACTTATTGACCTTCACGGACACGTTTTCTTCGGAACCGAAGAGAATTCAATGTACAGTGGAGGTTCCCACAGTGTGGCCCCTGATAACTTTACATTTAGAAGCGGTGTAACTACCGTTGTGGATGCCGGTAGTGCAGGATGGCGAAACTTTCAGGTTTTCAAGAAAAATGTCATTGATGAATCCAAGACCAGGGTATTGGCATTTTTGAACATTGTGGGCTCCGGTATGAAAGGTGGCGTGATCGAGCAGAACGTCAACGATATGGATCCAAAAATGACTGCCTTGACCGTTGGAAGATACAAGGAATTGGTAGGGGTAAAGTTGGCCCACTATTCAGGATTCGAATGGACCCCAACCGAAAGAGCTGTTGAAGCAGGAACCATGGCCGATGTACCGGTAATGATCGATTTTGGAGGAAGCAGACCCATGTTGTCCATAGAGACCCTGTTCATGGAAAAGTTGAGACCCGGGGATATCTTTACACATGCCTACGCCTCATTGGGTAGCAGGGAGCGAGTGGTTGATGACCAAGGAAAGGTGAAGCCTTTTGTTTTTGAAGCCCAAAAAAGAGGAATCGTTTTTGATGTAGGCCATGGTGGCGGAAGCTTTGCTTTTTCACAGGCAGTTCCTTCCATGCAGCAAGGTTTCAAGCCCAATTCCATCAGTACTGACCTGCACATTGGTAGTATGAATGGTGGTATGAAGGATATGACGAACATTATGTCCAAGTTTTTGAACATGGATATGCCGGTAGCGGAAATAATTGCCGTTTCCACATGGAACCCTGCCCAGTACATCAAGAGGACCGATTTGGGACATTTGAGTGTTGGTGCCATTGCCGATGTGGCTATTCTTAGCATTGAAAAAGGAGAATTTGGATTTGTGGACACAAAGAATGAAAAGATGATGGGAGATCAAAAGTTTCAGTGTGAGGTGACCCTAAAGGACGGTAGGGTAGTGTATGACCTTAACGGATTGTCCAGTAAAGAATGGGACAAATAAAAATGACCAAACTAAAACAAACTAATACGTAAAGACATGAGCATGAAACGAAGGGAAATAATCAAGCAATTAGGCGTTGTTCCTGTAGCGGGAAGCCTAATGGCCAGCCAATCAATGCTTGGCGGTACATTGGGAAGTGTTACAGGTCCATTGATGACCAAGTCATCCAAAGGCCCCAGCATTTATGAATCCTTGGGAATAGATACCATTATAAACTGTAGAGGAACTTTTACCATATTGGGAGGCTCTACGGAACGTCCAGAGGTGATAGAGGCCATAGAGGCTGCATCTGGGTACTTTGTACAATACGATGAGCTGGCCGAAGGTATTGGCCGTCGTTTGGCTGAAATTACCAAGGCAGATTGGGGAATGGTCTCTGCAGGATGTGCTGCAGGGATGAAACACGTTACTGCCGCCTGTGTAACCGGTGGTAACCCAGAAAAACTGATCAGGATACCCCATATTGATGATTTTGAAAAGAACGAGGTTATTATCCCAAGAAGTTCACGAAACTACTACGATCACGCTATCCGAAATATTGGGGTAAAAGTGATTACCGTGAATTCGGCAGAGGAAATACGGGAGGCCATCAACCCAAGAACGGCCATGATCTATATCATGACAGGGGATGACAATGAAACAGGAAAACCACTTTCGTTGGAAGTGATCAGCGAAATTGCCAAGCCAAAGAACATTCCAATCTTGGCCGATGCGGCTGCGGAAGATTTGAGCATTCCTTGTGTGCACTTGGAGCGTGGGGCCACAGTGGTTGCCTATAGTGGAGGAAAGGCCATTTGCGGACCACAGTGTGCCGGGTTGTTATTGGGAGACAAGGATCTTTTAATGGCAGCATGGCAGGCCAGCTCGCCACACCATGGACCGGGAAGGGACAACAAAGTAGGAAAAGAGGAGATGTTGGGAATGTTGGCCGCTGTTGAGGCTTGGACAACCAGAGATCATGATAAGGAATGGCAGACCTGGTTGGGTTGGATGGACGAGATTTCTTCCAAATTGACCAAAATTGATGGAATTACTCCTGAAGTGACTTTGCCCAAAGGTTTGAACAATAGGACCCCTAGATTGATTTTAAAATGGGATCCGGACAAACTTAACATCACTGGAGAGGAAGTGGCCGAGATCGTGGCCCGAACCAAACCAAGGATCGCCATTGGAGGTGGGAGCAGGGGTGACAGTAGTGCCATCACTATTACCCCTAGCCAAATGCGTCCAGGAAATGCAAAAGTGGTCGCGGATAGATTGTATGAGATACTTTCACAAGAGAGAGAGCCAATTTCAGATGAAATGGTATCTCCAAGCGAAGATATCTCAGGCCATTGGGAAGCCGATGTAAAATACTTTACCAGTAACAGTACCCATAAATTTTTCTTGGAGCAGGATGGTAACTGGATATCAGGTACGCATACCAGCGAAAACGGCAGTCAGGACATGATCGGTATGATCGAAGGGGACGAAGTGGTACTCCGAAGCAGTTTCAGGATTCCAGGAAATGGTATCAGTTTTTGGTTCACGGGTAAGATTTCCAATGGAGAGCTGAGCGGTTCCGTATTCCTTGGGGAATATTTAACAGCCAAGTTTTCTGCCAAAAAGGTATCTTACAGGCAAAATCGTAAAAAATTGAATGTACCGGGAGGCCCGCCCTTGGCTACCTAGTCTTTAAAATAATGTATATAATAGAAAAATAAACAAACCTTAAATCATTTTTAAACATTGTAATATGGAAAATCAAACATCAAGAAGATCATCATTCAAGCGAATTGGAGTAGGATTGGCAGCTCTATTTGGAGTTGGGGCAACAGCCGCTGCAAAAGCCATGACCGGAGGAGAAAAAGCTAAAAAAGAAATAGTTGGTGATATTGTGACCGACCAAGATGTTCCTTTGTTCTCTGGAGCTGTAAAACATGGAAACACTTTGTATATTGCAGGTAAAGGGGCACACGTTGAACCTTTCGAAATAAAAGCGCATACCAAAATTGTTTTGGACAACATCCAAAAGGAGTTGGAAAAGAACGGTTCCTCCATGGATAAAGTGCTAAAGGTGAATGTATATTTGGCAGACCTTAATGATTATCACGCCATGAACGAGGTGTACCGTGGTAGATTTGGAAACAATCCTCCTGTAAGAACTACTGTGGCTACGTACGGTGGTGTACCTGGAGATTCCTTGGTGGAGATTGACTGTATAGCTGCTTTGGACTAAACAAATAGTACAAACGATTAACTTAAATATGATGAAACATATGTTCAAACTGAACATTGCTATAGTATTTTTATTTTTTATCTCAATAGGTCTGAAGGGTCAGACAATCCCAAAAGAAGAATTGGTTTTCTTGACTTCGGAGTGGAAAGGCGAACGTTTTCCTGACGGACGTCCACGCATTCCGGATGATATTGTGGAGAGAGCCAAAAAAATTGGGATAGACGATGCTTGGACCGTTCTCAATAACGAAGGGTATACCAACCAATTCGAAGGGAATTGGAAAATGATCCATGACGATGTTGCCGTCGTAGGTCGTGCGCTAACGGCCATGTACATGCCAAGCCGACCCGATGTTGAAACCAACATCAAGGCACGTGGACATGCCGAGGGCAGAAAAGGGAATACCAATTCCTGGCCCATCGATATGCTTACCCAGGGAGATGTCTATGTTGCGGATGGCTTCGGTAAAATTGATGCCGGTACACTTATGGGTGCTACTTTGGCCACTTCAATTTTTAGCAAATCTGGCAACGGTGTGGTCTTCAACGGAAGTGCAAGGGATTTGGAAACCGTCAAAGAATTGCAAGGTTTCAATGCTTTTGTACGGGATTTCCATCCTTCTTTTTTGGAGGAAATGGTAACCATGGGACTTAATGTGCCTATCCGTATGGGTGCTGCCATAGTGCTTCCCGGTGATTTGGTGATCGCCAAACAGGAAGGTGTCCTTTTTGTACCGGCCCATTTGGCCGAACAAGTTGTGGCCACGGCAGAGTTTGTGGCCCTAAAGGATGTGTTCGGTTTTGAGATGATAAAAACCAAAAAATACACCACAGGTGAAATTGATAGCCAATGGACCGATAAAATCAAAAGTGATTTTATCACATGGCTAAAAGGAAAGCCTGAACTTGGTAAAATGACCAGGGAAGAACTGGACAAGGTCTTGAGTAAAAGGACCTGGTAGAGAAGATAAAAGACTAATAAACATTTATGACTGTAAAAAATAGTACGGCCATTGCCCTTTCGGCAATGGCCCTGTTGCTATCCCTAGCTTCCTGCGGGGATGCCCAACAGAAACAGGAAGAGACAATAACAGTGGTTGAATCCGCAGCCCCTGCGCCTAAAGTATCGGACGTGGAAGCTGTGGTTTTGGAATTTAACAAGGCATTGGAAAATCCAACCCGTGAGGTGCTGGAAAAGCTTTGCTCGGATAAAATGACCTATGGCCACTCCAGTGGATTGGTACAGGACAAAGAGACCTTTATCGATGATGTGCTCAATGGCCCTTTTGATTTTCAATCAGTGACCGGACCAGAGCAGACCATAACCCTATCGGGCAATACCGCAGTGGTGCGTAACATCTTTTTGGCCAGTGCCACCAAAGATGGCGAACCCTTGGAAATCAAGATAGGGAACATGCAGATCTATGAACTCTCCGAAAGTGGGGAATGGCAATTATTGGCCAGACAAGCCTTTAAATTATAGGCAAGCGTTCCTTAAGGGAACAACAACTGTACATAAGAATAACCAAAACAAACTTGACTTTTGAAAAAATTAAATAAACACTCAATTTCCTTGGGGATTTCCCTGCTTTTGCTGGTTATTGCCATAGGCATGGCCGCAACGGGTAATTTACCTAGTGCAGGTCTCGTGATCATTGGCATATTTGTTTTTTGTGCCTATGGTTTCAGTGGGTACGAATCTTTGAATGGCAATGTGTTCACGGCCTTGATATTTGCCGGGGTGACATTGGCTTTGTATTATCCCCAATATTTCACCTATATAGGTGACTTCAAGCTAACAGGATTGATCATCCCTTTGATCCAGATAATCATGTTTGGTATGGGAACCTCCATGAGCGTCAACGATTTTGTGGGAATCATTAAAACTCCAAAAGGGGTTTTGGTAGGGGTAACCGCCCAATTGGCCATTATGCCGGTTATGGGTTTCCTATTGGCTACCATTAGCGATTTTCCGCCTGAGATTGCCGCTGGTATTGTATTGATCGGTTGTTCACCCAGTGGGGTGGCATCCAATGTAATGGCCTATTTGGCCAAAGCAAATTTGGCGCTTTCCATTACCATTACGTCCATAGCTACGCTTTTGGCCCCATTTGTCACTCCTTTGTTGATGAAACTATTGGCAGGGGAATTCATCGAAATAGATGTATTGGGTATGATGTGGAGCATTGTTAAAATGATCATCTTGCCCATTGGGGCTGGTTTGTTGTTCAACAAACTAAGAGGCGATGGAGCCAAATGGTTGGATAAGGCCATGCCCATAATTTCCATGTTGGGTATAGGATTGATCATTGTGGTGATCACTGCTGCCGGAAGGGACAGTCTATTGGATATAGGTGGTGTGCTGATGCTATTGGTATTGGTGCATAACCTTTTTGGATATACCTTGGGCTATTGGTTCGCACGACTTGTGGGCATGTCCGAGAGGGATTCCAGAACCATATCCATAGAAGTGGGAATGCAGAATGGCGGACTGGCTTCGGGTATTGCAAACTCCTTGGGTAAAATTGCCACCATGGGACTTGCACCTGCCGTATTTGGTCCGTTAATGAACATCACGGGATCTATATTGGCCTCGTACTGGCACAAAAGACTTCCGGAAGGTGAAGAAGTTGAGGAAGATAAAGAGTAAGAAATCAGATTAAATTAAACAATAACAAACAAATAATACGATTAGTAGAAGGAATGAAAAGAGTTGTGACATTTGGTGAAATTATGCTGCGATTGGCCCCTGAAGGGTTTTTAAGGTTTTCGCAAGCAAGTAGTTTTGATGTGGTGTATGGTGGAGGAGAGTCCAATGTGGCCGTTTCCTTGGCCAATTATGGGGTTCCTGTGGATTTTGTGACACGGCTTCCCAAAAACGATATAGGGGAATGTGCCCTTATGGAGATGCGAAAAAGAGGCGTTGGCACCGAGCATATTGTGTTTGGTGGAGACCGTCTTGGGATTTACTTCTTGGAAACCGGAGCGGTGAGCAGGGGAAGTAAAGTGGTCTATGACCGTGCCCATTCGGCCATGGCCGAGATCACCAAAGGCATGGTGGATTGGGATGCTGTTTTTGAAGGAGCCGAATGGTTTCACTGGACAGGTATTACCCCCGCTATTTCCCAAGGAGCTGCCGATGCTTGTATTGAAGCCGTTAAAGCCGCAAAAAAATTGGGACTAACGGTTTCCACAGACCTTAACTACAGAGCAAAACTTTGGAAGTACTGTGACGATGCCAAACGTGAGGAAATCATGTCCGAACTGACCTCATACTGCGACATTGTATTGGGTAATGAGGAAGATGCCGAGAAGCACTTTGGAATCAAACCAGAAGGATTGGACATCACTACCCAGGGTGAACATGTAAAGGCCGAAGCCTTTTTGTCGGTTTGTAAGCAAATGATGGAGCGTTTCCCCAATGCCAAAAAAGTAATCACTACCCTAAGGGGATCAATATCTGCCTCGCACAACACGTGGGCAGGAGTTTTGTACGACGGAAAAACCATGTACAAATCCAGTGAGTATCAGATTACCCATATTGTGGACCGCGTAGGGGGTGGGGATTCGTTTATGGGAGGCCTTATTTATGGACTCCTTAAGTATCCTGAAGATGATCAGAACGCATTGGACTTTGCGGTAGCGGCTTCTTGCCTTAAACATACTATTAAAGGAGATGCGAACTTGGTAACCGTAGATGAAGTGGAAAAACTCATGGGAGGAGATGCTTCCGGACGAGTTGCCCGATAACAAGTATTATTTAGAATAGAAGAAGATATATATGGCAAGGTACAGTAGATTGGAAGTAGCACAGGTCATGCAGGAAACGGGTATGGTTCCGTTGTTCTATCACCCAGATGTGGAACTAGGGAAAAAAGTGCTCAAAGCCTGTTATGATGGAGGCGCACGTTTATTGGAATTCACGGCCCGTGGCGATTTTGCTTACGAGGTCTTTTCAGAACTCAACAAGTACGCTTTGGCCGAACTCCCGGGCATGATCATGGGAGTGGGGTCCATTACGGATGCGGCTGCAGCTTCACTTTTTATACAGATGGGGGCAAACTTTATTGTGACCCCATCGTTGCGAGAGGACATTGCAGTAACCTGTAACCGTAGAAAAATAATGTATTCGCCAGGCTGTGGCAGTCTAACGGAGATCAATCGGGCTGAAGAGCTTGGTGTGGAAATCATTAAACTGTTCCCGGGATCAACCTATGGCCCCGGCTTCGTGAAGGCCATAAAGGGACCACAACCATGGACCAGCATTATGCCTACCGGAGGGGTAAGCACGGAAACCGACAACCTGAAAGCATGGTTTGCCTCTGGGGTCACTTGCGTGGGCATGGGATCTCAACTGATCAGCAAACAAATTTTGGCGAACCAAGATTATGCCGGACTGGAAGCATTGGTCAGTGATACCTTAAAGAACATCAAGGAAATCCGGAGCGGACTCTGAATTTAGGGATAAGCTCACTATAAGTCTGTAAGGCCAATAGCAAAGAATTTTGTTATTGGCTTTCTTTTTGAATAACATTTAGCGTTTGAAAACATTGGGAACCCTGGGTAATCAACCGTAGTATTCAGGGGCAGGAATAATCCCAGGAAAACCCTATATTGAACAGAAATTAATCTATACATACAATGATGAAAACAGATTTAAAATCAGCCAAAGGTATTCTATCTACGTTTTTTGTGCTGTTTTTAGCGGTAACCGTAAATGCCCAAGAGAACTTTGGGGGGTTGGCCCTGTATACGGTCAGGGATAATATGGGAGATGATGCTAAAGCAACCTTGGAGAAAGTGGAAGAGGCAGGCTATGCCTACGTGGAGGCTGCTGGTTACAGCGATGGAAAGTACTACGGAATGGCCCCGGAGGATTTTAAGGCGTATTTAAATAGCTTGGGATTACAACCTGTAAGTACCCATCAGGCATCGGCTACTTTAGATAATATTGACACGGAACTGGCAGCTGCCAAAAAAGCTGGATTTGAGTACTTTGTCATTCCAGTGCCCCCAATGGGACTTTTTACCTATAACTCGGAGACCAAGAGTATGGGAATGAAAGGCTCTGTCTCCAATTTGGCAGAAATACTTACCCAAATGGGGAAAAAGTGCGAGGCCGTCGGACTAAAGTTGTTGTACCATAACCATGATTTTGAATACAAGAGAAATGAAGAGGGTATTGTGCCCATTGACTATCTTTTGGAGCATACAGACCCAAAATATGTAAACTTTCAAATGGACTTGTATTGGGTAACCAAGGCTGGTGCCGATCCCCTTGCGTATTTTGAAAAGTATCCAGGGCGATTTAAGGCGTGGCATGTCAAGGATATGGATGAAGAGGGAAAGTTTGCCCCCGTGGGTGAAGGTACCATCGATTTTAAACGGATTTTGGCTCAAAAAGAAGCTTCAGGGATGGTAAAATATTTTGTGGAGCAGGATAGGACTTGGGACCAAAAACCCATGGAAGTGATAAAGATAAGCCATGAAGGACTGAAAGAAATAGGCTTTCATTAGAGAATTGGCAGAAATGGGGGTAAAGGACATAAGAAATCAAAAAAATATTTTTTACAACCGAAGACATTAGTATCTTTGCACCCGCAAACTTAGGTCGCGTAGCTCAGCTGGATAGAGCATCTGCCTTCTAAGCAGACGGTCGAAGGTTCGAATCCTTCCGCGATCACCAGTATTCATAGGGCCTCCAAGGAATTGGAGGCTTTTTTCTTTTCAAAAACGCACACTTTACGCACACAAGCCTTAATTTTAACAATTTTTAACATATTTAAGTGATTTTTGGCCGATTTTCTATTGAATTCAACCTAGTGTTAATCCTGAGGACATTGCAAGGCTATTATTTCCAAAGAAAACGGTCCAAATGGAATGGACGGGACACAATTCTTGAAAATCCCTATTTTTGGTTGAAGGCATTTTTATGGAAAGGCATTGTCTATATTGCAACGAACCCATACAGGGACGCTCGGACAAAAAGTTCTGTGATGACAACTGCCGCAGTAGCTTTAACTACAACAAAAATGCAGGACATTCCCAATTGGTCCGCAAGATTGTGGGCATTTTGAAAAAAAACCGACAGATTATCAAGGAACTCAATTGGCGGAGTTCCGGGACCACCAAAGTAAAACGGGAGGAGCTTTTGATAAAGGGATTTGACTTCACTTATTATACCAATATATACCGAACCCGCGCCGGTGATGAATATGTTTTCTGTTTTGAGATGGGCTATCTCAAATTAGATGATGATACCATCTTACTGGTCCTCAAAGACAACCATCCGCTACAGGTAAACGAAACCTAGCGATAGGGAAGGCCCGGGAACAGATTTAAATCGGCAAAGCTGCAATGCGAAGTTTCGGAGACCATCAGAAAATCCATCAGATCTAAACCCAAGTGTTGGGAGGTGACCCGAAGCTGTTCATAAAACTCGATATCCTTGATAGTGGGCATGGCAGCCCTTTGGTTTACTTTCCTGATAAAAACCAACTTAGAGGCACTATGGTCCTGGATGGTATCGAGCAAGTCTCGTAGATTCGGGATATTGGGTCCATTGACATAGGCGACAAGCTCTATAAGACCAAGGAACCGTCGGTTGGAATTGGCCAAGAGGAACCAGGATGTGCTATCGCTCCGCCCATCGTTGTATTCCCTGAAGAGGCGTACACAATCTTCACTTCCGTTCAGGACAAACAGGGAATAATCTTCCTGTACCGGGAGTCCTTTGCGACGGTGCAGTTCAAAGGCAGCCTTGAGAGTCATGGCCTTTGCAGGACCTATTCCGTTGAAATGGTAGAGCTCATGGGCAGGTACCTGGGACAATCGTTCCAAATCCCCATTATAACGGTCTAGGATACGCTGGGCAAGCCCGACCGCAGATTCCCTTGGTGTACCAGATCCTATAAAAATGGCAAGCAGTTCCGCATTAGTCAGGGCATCAGCCCCGAAGAGCAGCATTTTTTCACGGGGCCGCTCGGTAAAGCCCCATTCCTTGATGGTAAATTTTTTTTGTGGCATGGTGTAGATGTTTTAGATAGGCTATTTTCCCATGAGCCAAATTGGGCAAAACACCATGGGAAGTAGGAAAATATTCGTATATATCCGATTTTCACCGGTTAGGAGAACTTTAAAGCAACCCATTCGAGACCTACACATCTTAGGGAAAAAGTCCCATGGAACCCATACGTTTTCAAAAGCTGTTCATTGTATCCCTTCTGCTCATAGCTGCATGTAATTCCGACGACAATTCCATTCCCGCTTTGCAGGAAAACATCTTTGTGGCCCAAAAGGATGAAAATCATTGGGAGGGAAGCACTGAACTACAGTTGACGGAGAACGATACGCTCGTATTCTTGGGCATTGGAAAAGGGCTCGACAATGGTGTGTTGATGGTAAAGACTAAATTTAAAGGAGTTGGGGCCTATACAGTGGAAAAGGAAAAGGCGCTTTATTATGATACCCTCGGCGGGGATGCAATCGTGGCACAATACACTCTACAAGAACCGGAAAAAGCCATTTTTGTGTTGGAGTCCCATAACGAATCCAACGGAACGGTGACCGGTAACTTTTCGCTCAAACTGTTTCCAAAGGCCCAGGGAGGAAAAAGCATCGAATATTTTCTGAAGATCACCGAAGGCAGGTTTCGAGGAACCCTTAAGGAATTTCCCTAATTGCCCTGCATCCTGCTTGGCAGACCGAACATAAAGAACAAAATCCCCTGTAGTTTTTCTCCCACCTTTTTGCGGATCTGGGCATAAGCACGGGTCATCTGGCTCTCCACCGTCTTGACCGAAAGGTTGAGATGTTCCGCGATCTCATTGTTGGTCAGTCCCTCCTTTTTGCTCAGCAAGAAGATTTCCCTGCACTTAGGGCTCAGGTCCTCGATTTCCCGTCGGACATGCTGGATCAAACGGTCCAGACTCGTTTCATCATCCTCCACAAGGGTGCTTATAGCGGTCATATACTCCTTTTCCAGGTTCAGGATGAACTTACGGTGCTTGTACTGGTCCAAGAACTCATTGTACACCGAGCGGTAGAGTAGGCTTCGGACGCTGGAATCAGTGCGAAGTCGATCCCGTTTTTTCCAAATACGGAGCATCACGTTCTGGACCATATCAGCGGCCAGATCATGGTCCTTGCACAGGCTATGGGCATAGAGACACAGTTTATGATGGTACCGATCCATCAAAAAAGCATAGGCAGCTTCCTCACCTTGCTGTAAATCGTACACCAAAATCGCCTCATTCCCATAATCTTTGTCGGATGTCCCTTGCATATACCTGGTTTTTGGGCTTTGGTTAGGTAAATATGAAAAAAAATTTTTAAAACCGTTAGGGGAGTTGGATTTGAGGTTCTTAGTAGCTTTAGTAAAATACATGTTCCATGACCTCCCAAATACGGCAAATCATCGTAAAATACCTAAACCAAGCAGCCTCATTCCAAGAACTGGACGAGTTGACACATTGGATCAAAGCACCGGGCCATACCGAGGAGTTCCAATCCTTTGTACGTACCCACTATGCCATTGACCATATCATGAAAGATTTTGACACCGAGCAGGAGAAAACAAAACTCCTAATCAACATCCGAGAAGCCGAACGGCAGAATAAGGTCAGAAGACTATGGACAAACGCAACGGCCGTGGCCGCTTCTATCCTAGTCATCGTGTCCCTTGGACTGTACATAGGTCAGAAAGCCAAAGCGCCAATTTACACACCACCTGTTATCGTGGACAATACAATACGGCCCGGTACGGACAAGGCCACCCTGACCCTGGAGGATGGCAGTACCGTAATCCTCGAAAAGGGCACGAATTACCAATCCGCAAATGCAAGAAGTAATGGGGAAGAAATCGTCTATGGTTCCAACCCAGCACCAAAAACAAAAAATGACGGACCAGCGACCAATACGTTGACCGTTCCAAGGGGAGGCCAATTCTTTCTGACCCTAGCGGATGGGACCAAGGTATGGCTCAATTCGGAATCCCAATTGAAATATCCCGTGGCCTTTAAAAATGGAGAACCAAGGGTCATTGAACTGGTCTACGGGGAAGGCTATTTTGACGTGTCGCCAAGTTCGGAAAACGAAGGTTCACAGTTTCAAGTTCACAACAAGTATCAAACCGTACAGGTACTGGGTACGGAGTTCAACATCAAGGCCTATACCGGCGAGACCCATATCTACACCACCTTGGTCGAAGGAAAGGTGGCCCTGTCCTATGATAGAAATACACCTGCCTCGCCGGCAGGCAGGCAAAACTTGTTGCCCGACCAACAGTTACAATACAATGTCCAAGACAAGACCATATCACTTAGCAAGGTAAACGTATCGGATGTAATTTCTTGGAAAGAAGGCGTGTTCAGTTTTGACTACACCCCGCTCGAAGATATCATGAAGGTATTGGAACGATGGTACGATATGCAAGTCGTCTTTGAAAACGACACTTTGCGAAAGGAACGCTTTATCGGCTCCATCAATAAAAAATATACCATCGAGGAAGTTTTATCCGCCCTGATGGAAACTAATATCATCCAGACCTACGAGATCCACCAAAACACGATTGTCTTAAAATGAAAAGTAAATAGTGACAACCCATAACCAAAAACTATAAACGAAAAACCAATAACAACTAAAACCAAAAGTATGAAACCAAAAACCTAGCACCGTAAGAAATAATTGCCTATACGGCAAGTGGAAAAAGGAGGAATATAGCCGGCACCTGGACAGTTCAGACTATACCCCCCTAACGTCATTATCAGTTAAATAACTAACAAGTAACACTCAAATTTATGGAAATTAATAAAAGAGATCCCCGCTATCATAAAATAGATGGGATATTAAAATGCATTATGCGGACATTAGTACTCTTATTTTGTGTAGCTACATTTGGCCTGACCCCCAAGGAAAGCATGTCCCAACGCATCATGATCGATGCCGACAAGACCGTATCAGTAGAGGAAGTCTTTCGGATCATTAAGTCGCAGACCAAGGAGTACATGTTCATCTACCATGAAGGACTATTGAAGGACCTTCCCAAAGTCGAATTGAAAAAAGGCAGCATACGCATGGACAAGCTCATCAACAAAAGCCTGTCCAAGGCCAACCTGAACGTTGTCGTGACCAAGAACAACACCATCTTGATCAAGGAACGGAAAAAGAGCGAACAACAACAGGTCAGCGGAACCGTCACCGACCTAGCGGGAACCCCCATACCCGGGGTTACTGTAATGGTAAAGGGAACAACTCTGGGCACGGCAACGGATTTCGACGGCAACTATCAAATTACTATTCCCAGCCCCGATCATGTATTGGTCTTTACCAGTGTTGGTTATGCCACCCAAGAAATAACCGTTGGAAACCAAACCATTGTCAACGTACAACTCAAGGAAGGTGTGCAAGAACTTGATGAGGTGGTTTTAAATGCAGGATACTACTCCGTGACCGAAAAGGAACGTACGGGAAGTATCGAGAAGGTGTCCAGTATGGAGATTGAAAAACAGCCCATTTCCAATCCTTTGGCTGCTTTGCAGGGAAGAATGCCCGGGGTCGAGGTCGTACAGACCTCTGGTATTGCAGGATCCGGTTTTTCCATTCAGATACGCGGAAGGAACAGTGTGCGGGATTTGGGCAATGAGCCCTTGTACATTGTTGATGGTGTCCCCTACGATTCCTCTTCCATAGGGGAGGAAGCGGCATCCGGAATTCTATTGGGACGGGGATTTAGTCCCTTGAACACGCTCAACCCCATGGATATAGAAAGTATCGAAGTCCTAAAGGATGCGGATGCGACCGCTATTTATGGGTCTCGGGGTGCCAATGGGGTGGTATTGATCACCACAAAGAAAACAGGGTTTAGCGGAACCCGGGTGAGCATCGGTCTGGAAAGTGGACTTGGGCGGGCCTCCCGTACCATGGATGTCTTGGATGCGGCCGAATATCGGTTGATGCGGACGGAAGCCTATGCCAATGATGGTATTGATCCCTTGCCATTTAATGCCTACGATATCAATGGGACATGGGACCCGGACAGGCGAACTAATTGGCAGCGGGAACTGTTCGGGAACACCTCCTATGTCAATAACCTGCAAGCCTCGATCACTGGAGGGGAAGGGCGTACCCGTTTTATGCTCAGTGGGAATTATCATGGTCAGACCAGTGTTTTTAAAGGGGATTACCGGAACGAGAAGATATCTGGGCTTGGGAAGGTAAGCTTTACCTCCAAGAACGATAGGCTTTCCCTGCAATGGTCCAATAATTTTACGTGGAACAATAATGACCTGCCCGCGAATGATATTACATTTTTGGCCATTAGCCTTGCGCCCAATGCACCTGAGCTATATAATTCTGATGGCAGCTTGAATTGGGAAAACTCCACTTGGAACAATCCCCTTTCTCGGCAACAGGGAACATTTCGCTACAATGCGACGACCATGGTCAGCAATGCATCATTGGATTATACCTTATGGGATGGGTTCAAGGCAAGGGTTAATCTTGGATATACGGAAAGCCATTTGAAGGAAATCCGCACCAACCCCTCCACCATCTTTGACCCGGCCTTTGGTATTGGCAGTGAGTCTTCTTCCGCGATTCACAATACCGGGAAGAGGACCTCATGGATCGTGGAGCCCCAATTGGAATATGGGCTTTCATTGGGAAATACCAGTGTTACGGTCTTGACCGGACTTTCCTTTCAAGATCGTAGAACAGCACGTTTGTCACAGTTGGCCCTTGGTTTCTCCAACAACAGTTTTATAGAGAACATATCGGCGGCCACTACCACCATTGGTTTGGCGGATGTAAACCAACAGTATCGGTATCAGGCTGTTTTTGGTCGGGTCAATGTGAACCACAAGGGAAAGTATGTGCTCAACCTCACGGGAAGAAGGGACGGCTCCAGTCGTTTTGGCCCTGAAAATCGATTTTCAAATTTTGGGGCTATTGGTGCCGCGTGGGTCTTTTCAGAGGAACCTTTTCTCAAGGAGTATGTTCCGTGGCTCAGTTTTGGAAAGATTAGGGCCAGTTTGGGAACCTCCGGAAACGATCAAATAGGGGACTACCAGTACTTGGACACCTATTCTTTTGGGATAGACCAATATCAGAGCAGCGTTGGAATCTTTCCCACTAGGCTTTTCAATCCCAATTTTAGTTGGGAATCCAATGAAAAGCGGGAAGTGGCCCTTGAATTGGGGATTTTGGGAGATCGAATCCGTCTGAATGCGGCTCACTATCGAAATACGTCCTCCAACCAATTGGTCGGCATCCCCCTTCCAGCAACCACAGGTTTCTCCAGTGTCAATGACAACTTGGACGCCATCGTTTTGAACGAGGGCTGGGAATTTGGCCTGAACGCCATGATTGCCCGTAGTGAAAAGTTTAGTTGGGAAGCCTCCTTTAACCTGACCATTCCCAAGACCCGATTGGAGTCTTTTCCCGATTTGGAAGGATCGACCTTTGCCAATCGTTTGAAAGTTGGTGAACCACTGAACATCGCCAAGGTGTACCAAGTCAATGGCGTTGACCCGGAAACGGGATTGTATGTATTCGAAGACTTTAACAATGACGGGGTCATTACCAGTGTGGATGATCGAGAGGCCATTGCACGTTTGGACCCCAAATACTTTGGCGGGTTCACCAGTCAATGGACCTATGGCAGATTGACCTTTGATGCCCTGTTCCAGTTTTCCAAACAACTGGGGCGGAATTTTTGGTCAACGGGAGGGGTGGCCCCAGGAGGATTGGCCAACCAGCCCAAGGAGGTGTTGGACAGATGGACTCCATCCGAAACGGATGCCGATATACAACGATTTACGGCGGGCCAGTCCCCAGAGGCCATACAGAGCTATCGGAACTATGTTTCCAGTGATGCTGGCATTTCAGATGCCTCCTTTCTTAGGTTAAAGACCGTGTCGCTGTCCTATAACCTGGTGGCCAAGAAGGACAAGGGCCTGGGATGTATGCTTTTTCTCAGGGGGCAGAACCTTTGGACATGGACCAACTATCTGGGGTTGGACCCAGAGACGCAGAACAGTGCAACAGTGCCCCCGCTGCGCATGGTCACTTTAGGAACACGTTTCACTTTTTAATCACACCACTATGACATCTATATATAAAACAATACAAGGTATTATGCATACAATCCATCGGTCTTCACTTTTCGTGCTGATGATGGGGCTCTTTTTGGGGTCTTGCGAGGAATTCGTGGACATAGCTCCCCCGACCAATGAACTCACGGGAAGCGTGGTCTTCGAAGAAGCGGCCACCGTCGATGCTGCTTTTGCACATATCCACTCCCAACTAAGGGAAGATGTGTTCACGACTGGGACCGTATCGGGACTATCCTATCTAATGGGACATTACACGGATGAACTAACCCTGTACAGCAACGTATTGCCCGAAGTTCAGGAGTTTGCCAATGGCCGCCTAACGTCCTCCAATGGGAGTGTGGAACGGCTTTGGGACGGGGCTTATGAACTGATCTATGCAACGAACAGTATTTTGGAGGGAGTCCAAAACTCCACGGATCTTGCACAAGGGGATATCGATCGGTTCTTGGGCGAGGCCTATTTTTTGAGGGCGTTCCTTCATTTCCATTTAATGGAACTGTTCGGTCCGGTGCCCTTTATCGATTCGACCAATTTTGACATCAACAGTAAAGTAGGCCGTATGGATTTGGAGCAACTTTCCATCTTGATCTTCGAAGATTTGAGATTGGCAAAGGAATTCTTGGCCCAAGTGGAAGTAGCGGACAATTACAGACCGAATTATTGGACGGTCACTGCGTTTTTGGCCCGGTTTTACCTGTATCGGGAAGAATGGTCGAATGCCCTCACAGAGGTCCTGGAGGTGGAAAATGACGGTCCGTTCGGGCTGGAAGAGGATTTGCTGTTGGTTTTTAAAAGGGACAGCCCTGAAACCCTTTGGCAGTTGGATTCGGGCATCCCGGGCAACAACACCAAAGAGGGATCAACATTTGTCTTTTCGGAAGGTCCACCTCCGAACTCGGCCCTTAACAACGATTTTATCAACCGGTTCGAAGCTGGGGATGGCCGTTTGCAGGCCTGGGTGGGCCAGGTCGTTGGTGACAGTGAAACCTGGTATTATGCCAATAAATACAAGTTGAACGCACCAAGCCCCAGTACGCAGGAATGCTCCATTTTGCTCCGGTTGTCCGAGCTGTATTTGATAGGTGCGGAGGCTTATGCACATTTGGGCCAGGATGCCGAGGCGCTGGCTTATCTGAACCGGGTCCGACAGCGGGCATTGCTTGCACCGATTTCGGGACTGTCCGGTACAGCTTTGTTGGATGCAGTTTATAAAGAAAGGGCAGTGGAACTGTTTTCGGAACAGGGACATCGATTTTTCGATCTGAAACGGACCGCTAGGGCCGATGCCATTTTAGGTGTCATCAAACCGGAATGGGAGCCTTTTGCCGTCAACTTGCCCATTCCCCAATCCGACCTTTTGTTGAACCCAAACCTGGCCCCTCAAAATGAAGGTTATTAAGATTATGTTTTGGATTAGCTCCATTGCCTTGGGAAGGAAACGCACTGTCCATAGGGCTCTTGCTCTAAGTGCGCTACTTCTTGGGGTGGCCTGCCCTCTTTGGGGGCAGGCCAATAATGGTATAGGGGCCTATCTGGAGGACAATCGGCTTTTTTTGGTGCTGGATAGGGAGATTATCGGAGAACCTATGCTGTTTGTAAGACATCATAAAGGTCAATTAATGGTACGATGGTTACACCTCGGCGAGCAGGTGGTATTGACCCAACACCGGGTGCGTTCTACCCTTGGCGAATGGATTCCCATTGATGACGACTACAAGATCGAAGAACGGGTCCTGGGAAAGTTCAAGATCATCAAGGATAAAAACGATACCGGTGGTCTGACCATAGATGCTACCGAACTTATATTGTCCAATGATATGAAGTGGTTTGCCTATGATTCCCCTGAGCGTATCGATCTTCGAAAATCATACATTTATAAGGTGGAGAAATTGGATGGGGAGACCGTCATCCGAACGAAACGGACAACGAATACTGGCACTACGTCCAAGACCATTGAGGTGGATTTCAGTTTTTATCAGTTGACCGATTGGCCTATGCGACCCCGATTGTTCGATCACAGGATGGGATACTATTTGGAAGATGTATGGGATGCCCAAAGAACGGATAATTACAAGGCGGCCATTATGCGTTGGCGCATGGAGAAAAAGGACCCAATGTCGACATTAAGTGAACCTGTGATCCCGATCACCTTTTATTTTCACCCTGATGTTCCGGATCTATGGAAACCCTATATCCGAGCGGGAATATTGGCATGGTCGGTCCCTTTTGAAGCAGCTGGATTCAAAAATGCGATTAAGGTACGGGACTTGCCGGAAGGAGCACCAAGTGGTCACAGTGTGACCTATTCCATGATTCGATGGGAGAATTTTTCAGGGGTTCGTGGATCGGAAAAGGAAAGCGGGTCAACGGCGAAAATGATCGTGGACCAACGAACCGGTGAAATCCTTAAGGCCGATATTCTGATCAGTTCCTCCCCGCGCAGTCTTGTGGATGAATATGTGGTACGCTGTGCGCCCATGGATGCTAGAGCACAACGATATCCCGTACCCGAATCCTTGGTAGGGGAACTTTTTCAGTATGTGACCTCCCATGAAACAGGGCATGCCTTGGGACTTATGGATGGCAATTACGGGGAATATGCCTATCCCTTGGAGAAAATACGGGATGTGCAATGGCTCCGGAAAATGGGGCATACACCAAGCATCATGAACTATGCAAGGCATAACTATATTGCACAGCCCGAGGATAGCATTCCTGCATCATTGTTGTTGCAAAAAGTAGGGCCTATGGATATTTTCCAAATTAAATGGGGCTATAGCAACTTCCCTAAGGTTACTTCCCCATTTGAAGAGCGACCTATTTTAGATAGCATTATCCTTGCCTATGATAGTATTCCATGGTATCGGTTCAATGCCGATCGGTATGGTAGGATAGGACCGGGGAACACCCATGAGGCAGTGGATAATCGTGACCCCATAACGAGTACGGAACTAGGGCTTCGAAATATGGAAAAAGTCATGGGGTTATTGCCAAAGTTGAACCGGGACCAACCGGATGATGCCCTTTTGAAACGGCTTTATAAGAAAACCTTGGAACTCTGGTTTTATGAAATGCGTCACGTACTTTCCCTCGTGGGCGGTTATACGATCCATTATAAATCAGCTGCTCAGCCCGGTGCCGTATATGTGCCCATTTCCATGGGGGAACAGCGTAAGGCCCTTGGGTTTTTGCTCCAAAATGCCTTTGAGGTACCCCAATGGCTGGAACATCCCAGTTTTGAATATCGACTTGATGATATAAACGGTACCGATATGTTATTGGTCTATCAATTACAATTATTGTCTGAACTGATGGGTGTATCCCGAATGGGGAGGTTGGAGCACATGGAGAGAGCAGTACTATGGGGAATGATCAGTATGCTACAGGAAGGCCTGTTTCAAGAATTGAAGGATATCAGGGCTGACATTTCGCCAAGACGTCAAGAAATACAATCCACTTATATCGATACGTTGATTAATATAGTAAAACGGAAAGAGGCAAGCTTTAGGGTAGAGGATAAAAAATTTGACTATACAGATTACTCAAAAGGGCTTTTAA
The DNA here is from genome assembly GCF_004150225.1 of Flagellimonas olearia. NCBI lineage: Bacteria > Pseudomonadati > Bacteroidota > Flavobacteriia > Flavobacteriales > Flavobacteriaceae > Flagellimonas > Flagellimonas olearia. Next base: position 102,456 of record NZ_ML142914.1, read on the forward strand.
TGCAGCAACTAATATCCCTAAAAAAAGATATTAAAAAAGCCGTTAAAAAGAACAAAGAATCCAGTTCATTGGGCCATTGGCAAATATGCCTGAACAAATTGAACGCGATACAATGAAGAGCGACCATAACCACAACACACACCAACCAAATCATAAAACTTCGATGTTTACATTTTGGTTTGATGGGTTGACTAAAAATGAGGACCGGACTTCATGGAACCTATGTTCCTACTAAGTTCGGTCCCTTTTATGGATGCTTCAAAAAAATTGTGAATTTCCAGTCCGGAGAAAACTTAAACTTAAGGGGACAATTATAAAATGTATGTGAGAGATGATAAACCCAATTATAGGACCACGCTACCTTGACCACCAAAGAGTAGAAACAAGAGTGATTGGAGCTTTTCGCCCACTTTTTCCCGCAGCAGGGCAAAGGCCTTGGTCATCTGTGTCTCCACGGTCTTGACCGATACACCCATGTGCTCGGCGATCTCCCCATAGGTCAACCCTTCTTTTCGGCTCAATAGAAAGGTCTCCCTGCACTTGGCCGGCAACCGATCGATTTCCCGATGGACAATCTCCATGAGCCGTTCAATTCGCTCAGGATCCTCTTTCTCCAAATAGGCGTCCAGTTCCTCGATATACTTTTTCTCCAAAGCCGTGGTGGCCATCTCCTTACGGTACTGGTCCACGAACTCATTATAGACCGCACGGTAGAGGTAGCGCTTCAAATCCAGTTCCGGGTGCAACCGCTCCCGTTTTTCCCAGAGCCGGATCAATACGTTCTGCACGATGTCCTCCGCCTTATAGGCATCCCGCGAAAGATTGGCCGCATAGCGGCAGAGTTCCACATAGTATAGCTCCACCAAAGTAGCATAGGCCCTCCGATCCCCTTTTCTAAGGGAGGGCAGGAGTGCAGTGTCATGTTGGGGAAGCTTTTCCATGGGGGTGTCCGATAACAGGTCCTTAACAAAAATATCAATTTTTTTTAACCTTGCGTCAGGGTGTCCCTTTTCCGGGTTCGTCTTAGGATAAAACAACACGGATGGATCCAGCTATCGAGACCCTAATTGTAAAGTTCCTGGCCAACGAGGCCAATAGGGACGAACTCCTTGCCCTGGAGGAATGGGTGAAAAAGAACCCCAATGCCCCGAAGTTTGTGGAACACATTAAGGTCAACGTGGCAGTGAACCGAATCATGGACAACTATGATGCCCAGCATACTAAAACGGTCCTCATCAATCATATCGACCAGAAGCAGGCACACATCCGTCGCAAACAACGTACGAGCATTTTAAAGTATGCAGCCCTGTTGATTCTGGCCCTTGGGCTCGGGTATGTACTGACACAACAGGTGTTTGACGAAAATGGCAAACAGAGCAAGCCCGTGATCGTGGACAACCAGATTCAAGTGGGAAGTGACCGAGCAATCTTGACATTGGAAGATGGTTCAAAGGTCACCCTTGAAAAAGGAGCCAACTACCAATCCCAAAACGCAACCAGCAATGGGGAGGAGATTGTCTATGCACAAACTACCGTGACCGAAACGGCCTTCAACACCATAACGGTGCCCAGAGGAGGACAGTTCTTTGTCCAGCTCTCCGATGGGACCAAGGTATGGCTCAATGCCGAATCACAATTACGATATCCGGTATCCTTTCCCACGGACCACCCAAGAACAGTGGACCTGGTCTACGGCGAGGCCTATTTCGAGGTAGCCCCCAGTACGGAAAATAATGGAACCCAGTTTCAGGTCAACCACTTTGAACAGACAATAGAGGTCCTCGGCACCCAATTCAATGTCAAAGCCTATAAAGACGAGACCAAGGTTCGCACCACCCTGGTAGAGGGGCGGGTGGCCTTGGAAGTACAAGGGCGTACCAGCACCCTGGGCCCAGGCTTTCAAGCGGTATGGGACCGGCAAGTGGGAACCCTCTCCACGGCCCAAGTGGATGTCTACGACCAGATTTCCTGGAAAGAAGGTGTGTTCAGTTTCAACCGAATGGCCCTAGGAGAGATCATGAAGGTGCTATCACGCTGGTACGATATGGAGGCAGTGTTCGAAGACCCCAAACTGGCCCAACAAGGATTTACCGGCGCATTGGGCCGGGAACAGGAGATCACGGAGATCTTGGACAATATCAAAGACTTTGATATGATCGAGACCTATGCGATAAAAGGAAATACCATAACCTTAAAATAGACCGATATGGACAGTAGCTAAGCACCGATTTTTTCACTCAAGGGGATAAAACCCCTGCCCAAAACGCACAAAAAAAGGGAGCGAAGCCAAACATTTTGCCGATGGCCGACTTCGTCCCTACAGTGCCAATCAACGAATTGTATAACTAACACAAGACAAATTTATGGAAATTGGAACAACCAAACCACATGGGAGGCCCCAAACGCTCTTCCTGTACCTTATGAGAACCTTTATCTTCTTGCTCTGTACCACCATGTTCGGACTCACGACCAAGACCACCTTTTCCCAAGAAAGGGTGACCGTGGCCACGGACCGGACATTGACTGTGGACGAAGTGTTTGACCTGATCAAAACACAGACCAAATACCGTTTCATCTATCCCGAGGACCTGTTCGCGAATGCACCCAAAATCGACCTGAAAAAAGGAAGGGTCAGCGTTGAACAGCTCTTACAACAGGCCGTTCAGAGAGAGGCCTTCAACATCATCCTGGGCCGGAACGACCGGATCATCATCCGCCCCAAACAACAGGCCTTCCAACGTCAAATAACCGGGACCGTGACCGATACCAACGGGGTGCCCCTACAGGGGGTGACCGTGATATTGATGGGAACCACAAGGGGAACCCTGACCGATTTTGAAGGGAACTACACCATACAAGTAGTCGATCCAGAACAGGTCCTGGCCTTCTCCTATCTGGGCTTTACCCCCCAAGAGATTACAGTAGGTACCCAGAGCACCATCAATGTGCAGTTGGAAGAAAGTGTCAGTGCCCTTGACGAAGTGGTGCTCAATGCAGGGTACTATACGGTTTCCGAAAAAGAACGTACAGGAAACATTGCCACGATCAAGGCCAAGACCATGGAAAAGCAACCTGTGGCCAACCCATTGGCCGCCATGCAAGGGCATATGTCAGGGGTGAACATCGTGCAGTCCACAGGGCTGCCGGGAGGAGGGTACTCCATTGAGGTCCGTGGGAGGAATTTTATCAATGGGGCCACCGACCCCTTGTTCATTGTGGATGGGGTGCCCTACGGATCCCAATCCCTAGGTTCCGAGGATATATCCAGGGATATCGTGAACAGCGATATCAGCCCCCTGAATGCTATCAATCCCAATGACATTGAGAGCATCGAAGTACTTAAGGATGCCGATGCCACTGCCATATATGGTTCAAGAGGGGCCAATGGTGTGGTGCTGATCACCACTAAAAAGGGGAGGGCAGGTAAAACACGGTTCGATGCCCACCTGAGTACTTCCCTTGGCCAGGTTTCCCAATTTATGAATCTGATGGACACCCAGCAATATCTGGAGGTGAGAAGGGAAGGGGTCAGCAATGATGGTCTTGATGGGTTTTTGGGCGTGCCCGCCTATGACTTTTATTGGCCCGATATTACCCTATGGGACCAAAATAGGTATACCGATTGGCAAAGGGAACTTATAGGGGGGACGGCGTATCGGAACAATGCCCAACTTTCGGTTTCCGGGGGAAGTGAACGTACCCAGTTTTTGGTCAGTGGGGCCTTTTTGAAGGAAACGACAGTCTTTCCTGGGGATGCCAATTATAAAAGGGCCAATGTGCATAGCAATATCAACCACCGATCGGACAATGAGAGGTTCAGGTTGAACCTGTCCACCAGTTATAGCCAGGAGGATAATCTATTGCCACGATCAGACCTAAGCTTTCAAGCGTATACACTGGCACCGAATGCACCTGCATTGTTTGACGAGGATGGTAATCTCAATTGGGAAAACAATACATGGGACAACCCTTTGGCAGCCCTTGAAGAGAAATTTGGGGTCAAGACCAGAACTGTTATGGCAAATGCCCTGATCTCGTATGAGCTTGTGAAGGATTTGGAGGTAAGGGCGAGCATGGGCTATACGGATTATAGTTTGGATTCGTACCGGACCCTGCCGAGTTCGGCAAGAAACCCAAGGTTCAACTTTACCCCGCAAAGTTATTCCAGCCTGACCACAAATGGTTCCAAGCGGAATTCATGGATCATTGAACCCCAGTTGCAATGGAAAACGGATTGGAAAAAGCTTTCCATGGATGTACTCTTGGGGACCACTTTCCAACAGGAAACCACCGAGCAACTGGTGATGCGGGGTACGGGCTTTCCCAACAATTCCCTGATCTTTAACCTGACAGCTGCCGATCGTGTGGAGGTCCGAAACAGTGTCGACAGCGATTATAAATATAATGCGGTGTTCGGGAGGGTCAACCTTAAGCTTTTGGACAGGTATATCCTAAACCTGACGGGAAGGAGGGATGGGTCTTCCCGCTTCGGTCCGGGCAAACAGTTCGGGAATTTCGGTGCTGTTGGATTGGCATGGATCTTTTCCGAAGAGGCCCCCCTTTCTGACAGTTCCGTACTGAGTTTTGGAAAACTCCGAGGCAGTTTTGGTACCACAGGGAGTGATAATATCGGGGATTACCAGTTCTTGGATACCTATACTGTCACAGGTTCCGATTATGACGGGGTCGCCATTCTGAGTCCTTCGGGCATTTTTAATCCCTTGTTCGGATGGGAGGTCAACAAAAAACTGGAGGCAGGGCTTGAACTTGGGTTTTTCAGGGACCGTGTATTTGTAAATGCATCATGGTACAGGAACCGTTCCTCCAATCAACTGGTGGGGGTGCCCTTGGCGGCCACGACCGGGTTTTCCGAGCTTACCGGTAATTTCGATGCCACGGTGGAGAACTCGGGTATTGAGTTGGATTTTCGTTCCGCCAATCTAAGTACGGAAACCTTTAAATGGTCCACGACTTTTAATATATCGGTTCCCAAGAGTGAACTTGTGCGCTATGATGGTCTGGAAACTTCCACTTTTGCCAATCGCTATGTCATAGGTGAACCTTTATCCATCGTAAAGCTGTACAGATCCCTTGGGGTCGATCCCGACACTGGACAATACGTGATCGAGGACTATAACGGGGACGGGAACATCAGTAGCAGTGGGGACCTTGAATGGATTGAGGACCTGGCACCCAAGTTTTATGGGGGTCTCGGGAATACCCTCAACTGGGGCAACATGACCTTTGATGTTTTCCTACAGTTCAAAAAGCAAAAGGGTTATAATACCCTCCGGGACAACGCGGTTCCCGGGTTTAGGAGAAATGCCGGTGTCGAACTCTACCATGATAGATGGCGGGAACCGGGTGACATGAACAACTATCAAGTCGCCTCGTCCGGATTGATAGCCGGCTCCAACAATGGAGACCTTCAGCGAAGGAGCAGTGCCGCCGTGTCGGATGCCTCTTTTATCAGGGTACGCAATATTTCCTTGAACTATAGAGTGCCCCATCTAGAAAATGGTCTGGATGTCAATGTATACCTGCAAGGGCAGAACCTCTTGACCTTTACCAAATACAAGGGGCCCGATCCGGAACAGACACTCAACAACCGATTGCCCCCACTGAGACAACTGACCTTGGGACTTAAAGTAGGGTTCTAACCATTTAAAAAAAGTATCATGAAAACAATAACGAAGTATTTAATAATGAAATGGAACTCCTTGTATGGGAAAAGGTGTCTATCGATAATACCCTTAATAGGAATTATGGGCTGTACGGCATTTGTGGAAGTCGACCCTCCAAAGAACATCATGGTCTCCGAGACCGTGTTCAATGATCCATCTACGGTGGAATCCGCCATGGCCGACCTGTATTTTACCATGCGGGAATCTGGAATGGTCTCCGGCAACTATGGGTTTACCACTAGATTGGCCATATACAGTGATGAACTGGACTACTATGGCTTCAATCCCCAATTGTTGGAATTCTACCAGAACCGGGTGCTGCCACCCAATACCGAGGTTTTGACTTGGTGGAGTGAAGCCTATAAGGTCATTTACGGGGCCAATGCCATTGTCGAAGGGATTGAAGGGGCCACCGATTTGGAAGAGAGTGAGCAAGACAGGTTTATGGGACAGGCACTTTTTGTCCGCGCCTTCATGCACAGTCTTTTGGTATCCGTTTTTGGGGATGTTCCCTATATCACAACCACAGACTATGCCTTTAACAATCAAGTCTCACGGATGTCCGAGGACTTGGTTTATGAAAGGATCATTTCAGATCTGGTGCGGGCTGTGGGACTTATGGAAAGCAGTACCATCGACAATGAAGAACGGTTGGTTCCGGACCGAAATGTGGCCAAGGCTTTGTTGGCAAGGGTATACCTCTATACGGACCAATGGGACTTGGCCGAGGCCGAGGCAACCGATGTCATTGGCAACTTTGGTTTGGAGGATGAACTGGGAACGGTGTTCCTAAAGGAATCAATGGAAACGATTTGGCAATTGCAGCATGGTGAATTTCCTGGGAATACCCAAGAGGCCAGCCAATTGATCATCCCATTTGTACCTGGCCAGTCTTTTGCCTTGACCGATGGGCTCCTTTCCGCTTTTGAGGATGGTGATGGTCGAAGGTCGGCATGGATCGATAGCATCTCCAATGAAGAGCAGACCATCACGCTGTATTATCCATACAAGTACAAGGCACGGTTTGATGTTACCGAGTCCCTTGAATATTCCATCCATTTTAGATTGGCGGAACAATATCTGATCCGATCAGAAGCAAGGACACGTCTAGGAAATTTGATCGGTGCCCGTGAAGACCTTAATATGATTCGAAATAGGGCAGGGCTTGCCAATACCACGGCCAATTCGGAAAGTGAACTTTTGGAAGCTATTCTTGCCGAACGGAGGGTGGAATTGTTCACCGAACAGGGACATCGTTGGTTCGATCTTAGGCGAACGGGTAGGGCCACAGCGATTTTGGGAATGTTCAAACCGGATTGGGAGGATTCAGATGTACTTTTTCCGATACCTGAGATCGAATTGGAGGCCAATCCCAATCTATTGCCACAGAACCAAGGATATTGATCGGATGGGCACTCTCTGGAAACAAGTCTGGAAATGTTCAGTACTGTGGTAGGGGAGTGCCTGTCCTTAAAAACCGAAAAACAATGAAATATTTTTTATGGATGGGGCTGTTCTTGACTGTTCCCTTTTTTGGAATGGCCCAAAATCCGATTGGAGGGACCGAGTTTAGGGAAGTCCCATCAACAACACAGACTTTTTTGAACCCATCCCTAGTGGAAGGTCAGCTTTTTATGGACCTCTCCAAATCCTACATGGGGCAACCCATGCTTCTTACCAGGATCGGTCGATTACATAGATATGAAACCAAACAGGTGGTGTTCAGGAAATATGGCAACCAGATTTATTTGGAGGAACCTAGGATTTGGTCCGAGACAGGTATTTGGTTGCCTGTGGGAAATGATCCGGATGTGGAATCGAACATATTGGGTGTTTTTGATATCATGGAAGAAAACGAAGCTAGGTTCCGTATCAATATCACCGATATCCTATTTGATGGATCCCTGGGATGGGAAACGCTATCCAATGCACCCAATGTACCAAAATTGACCGGAGTTGTCGGCACCAAGGTGATGGGGGATGAGGTAGTGGTCAAGGTACACCTGGGCCAACAAAAGAAAAACGTCAAAATCATACAGCCGGTTTATTATAGCCTTATGAAGCTGTCAAGTCCCATGGATCCCAGACGGTTTGATTATCGAATGAGTTTTTTGATCGAGGGTATGCCCAACCACCGCGATCGTACCAAAAATGATATGGGAAGCATTGTCCGTTGGCGTTTGGAAAAAAAATATAAGGATAGGCAGACCAGTGTTCCCATCCGCCCCATCACCTTTATCATGTCCCCTGACATCCCGAAGCAATGGAGGCCTTATGTCAAAGCCGGTATCTTGGAATGGCTGCCCGCATTCGAGTCGGCAGGTTTTAAAGATGCCATCGTTGTGCATGAGGTCGATTCCTTGGATGAGTGGTCGAGCCATTGTCTGGGAACTTCAGTAGTTCGATGGTTCAGGAATGGGAATATCAGGGAGTTCGGGGAAAAAAGAAGCGGTTCGACCGTGACCTTGGTGGTGGACCAAAGGTCGGGAGAGATCATAAAATCCGATATTCTGTTGGGTTCTTCCTATGAACATCTGATGGATGCATACTTTATCCGATGCTCGGCCTTGGATGAGCGTGCCCAAACCTATCCCTTTCCCGATGAACTCATGGGGGAATTGATACAATCCTTGGTGGCCCATGAAACAGGTCATGCTTTTGGGATTACTGACAATAGCTATGGGGAATATCGGTACCCCGTTGATAAAATGGGTGATGCACAATGGCTTCGGACAATGGGCCATACCCCGAGTATCATGAATTATACGCGCCATAACAATATGGCACAGCCCGAAGATAGCATTCCCCCTTCCCTTTTAATGCAAAAAGTGGGCCCCACTGATAAATACTATATCCGATGGGGGTATCAGGAGTTTCCTGAGGGTTGGTCGGCTGAAAAAAAGAACGATAGTCTGGAACGCTTCATCAGATTGCAGGATACCATTCCTTGGTATCGCTATACGAACGATCAGGGTGAATTCATCGGTCCGACCGCAACGGATGAAGTCGTCGAAACGGATGATCCTGTCAAAGGAGCCAAATTGGCCATGAAAAATCTGGAGCGGGCCATGGCGCTCTTGCCTAAACTGAACCAGGGCCAAAAGGACAATGCACGTATGGAACGTATCCATAGGGAGGCCATTGAACTTTGGTATTTCACCATGAGGCATGTCTTTTCACTTGTAGGTGGATATGAGGTATTCTATAAATCGATGGATCAACCCGGAAAAATGTATGATCCCATTCCCTTGGAAACCCAGCGGGAGGCCATGGATTTTTTGGTCGATCAGGTTGTTGCTCCCCCAGAGTGGTTGGCCCGACCAACGTTCAGTACCTATTCACGGTTTACGACTTTTCCCGACGAGTTATTTACATACCAACAGTTATTGGTACAGGAGATGTTGAAACCGAAACTCATGAAACGTTTGCAATATATGGAGACCATCCAAGGCTTCGAAGGGGTTATGAATGCCTATTTTGTACAACTGCAAAGGGGACTTTTTAGTGAATTGAATGGGAAGGGTGGGTTTGTGGAACCCAGAAAACAAGGGTTGCAGGCAGCCTATATCGATTGGTTGGTAAAGATTGTTTTGGAAGAAAGTACAGATGTGAAACGCAATCTTGAGGTATTTGCGCAAACCGATTATGCCAAAGGCATGATGATGGGACAACTCATACAATTAAAAAAACAGATGGATGAAAAGTTGCGGCAGGAAAGGCATCTGGAACAGAAAGGTCATTGGGCCCTATGCCTTGCCAAGCTGGAGAAGGTACTTCAAGTGGAACCAAAATGACCTTTCTTTTTTTATAGTAGATCATTTTTTTTGAATTAGTGATCAAGTCGTCTGGAAAGCAATTTCTGGGCGGCTTTTTTTATCAGGAAGGATATGGCAACCTTAACGGGTCAACCAAGCTTTTTGGCGCCACTTTGAAATAATGATTTGTGGCCAGGCCTATAGTACAGAAGATCATTTGTGTCGACATGTGGTGTTGCATCGGGAAGTGCAATTAGTTGATTTTGGAATGGCTTTTCATAAAATAATGAGGCTGTCCAAAAGGACAGCCTCATCTTGACAAACGTATTATGGTGTTTAATCCCATGTACGCTTAGGGTCTGTCAACCCACTGTCATTGAACACCTGATTAAGTCCATCATAACAGTACCCCCCACTAAGATTGGGACAATCTGTTTGAATTTCAGCATACCCGGATTGGGTTGCGATATAGCCCACATAAGGAAGATTGCTTTCCTCTGTGGCAAAGGCTAGGCCAACCGCCAACAGAATGGCGAAGGCCGGTAAAACAAGTTTTAAAAAATTAGATTTCATAATACTTAGTATAAAAGTTAATGCCTACTCTTTTCTAGGTTTTCGGCTTCCCCTACTGCACAGTATTTTGATTTATTTGGATGTTGTTTTGTTTCTTTGACCAAAGGATTCCCAATAGGGAAAGCACCATAAAGGAGATATTCAATATTACATGGTCCTTCCACCTCAAGGCTGAAATGACCCCGCCACAGGAACAGGGGATGGACTCACTGTACTTTAACACTACAATGATATAGGTGGTGAATGAGCCCAATAAGATTAAGCTGGCATAAAGTGACATGGTTCGGTATTTAGGAAACCACAATAGGCCTGCGATCACCAGCTCCAAAAAGGGCACGGCCCATGAGATCAAAGAGGCATAGGATGAAATATAAGGCATCCGTTCCAGGCGCCATTGAAAGAGATCCAAATGGTTCAGTTTACTTACCGCTGTATACATGAATAGAATGGTCAGCAAAAGGCTGAACAGGGTAATAAGTTTGGAGTAGATTCCTTTGTGTGACATATCCTTTGATTTGATATGACAAAGTTCGGTAGTCTGATGTATCTCTAAGGGAGTATTTGTTATCTGAAACGGAGTAAATATATGATTTTAAGGATTTTACAACCTTAAATCCGTAGGGGACATTCCATATTTGTCCTTGAATGCCCTTGAAAAATGGGTCTTGCTCTTAAAGCCGGTCATTTGGATGATTTGCTTTATCGTTAAGGAGCTGTGCTGGATCAGGGTCCTTGCCATTCGAAGACGTTCCCTGATCAGAAATCTAAAAATGGTCGTACCATAGATTTGTTTGAAGCCATATTTCAGTTTGTACTCGTTGGTACCCTTCTGACGGGCAAGATCCTGCAAGGTGGGAAGGTCTTTGTCCAGATTGTTGATGATCATATCATGAACGTCCCTGATGATTTGGATGTCCTCTGGCGTCAACGTGACCTTGTGTTCCTTGATTCCCTTTTTAATCATAAACAGAAATCCAAAGTTCTATTATTTTAGTTCTGAGCAGTTACACAAATAAAGCAATATTCAAACTAATTATCCTTCAAGTATTTTTTTTTCAATCGGAAACAAAAGAAAAAGAAAAGACCTGAGTTTATCGCCCACCTCTTTCCGGAGCTTGTCATAGGCCTTGGCAAGGTGCCATTCCACGGTCCTAAGGGAAATGTTGAGGTATTCCGCTATCTCCAGATTGGTCAGCCCCTCCTTTTTACTGAGCAGGAAGGTCTCCCTGCATTTAGGGGGCAATTGGGCAATGGCCTCCGTCACTATCGCCATTTTTTTCCGTAAAAGTTCGGAATCACTATCCTCGACCACCTGCTCAAGGGCATCCCTATAGGCCATTTCCAGTTTTGAAGTGGCCTTTGACCTATGGTAAAAATTGATGAACTCATTATAGGTCAGTTTAAGCAAAAAACTCTTGATCGATAGATGAGGTTTGAGTTTTTTCCGCTTTTCCCAAGTCTTGAAAAACACATTCTGGACAATGTCCTGAGCCGAGGGACCATCCCCGCAAAGGGAAACGGCATAGCTGAAAAGCGCATGGTGGTATTCCCGGACCAAATGCGCATAGGCCGCCTCCGAGCCCTGTTGGAGCTGGCCTATCAATACTACATTGTCCATTTGGGAATAATCCATAATTAGCGAAAAAACTTAATCTCAAGTTACCTCGACATCAATTAAAATTTAACTAAATGTAAAAAAAAACATTAAAAAAGCCCGTAGTTCACTTTTTTGCCCAGTTATATAAATAAAGAACCCAGGGATTATGGACCCTCAAATAGAAAGCATCCTTGTCAAATACCTGAGCCATTGTGCAACGGCTGAGGAAATGGATATCCTGGAAAAATGGATCGATGCCCCGGAAGGGAAGGCACGCTTTCAGCAGTACGTAAACACGAACTATCTCATCAATTACACTATGAACGACCCCGATACCGAACACGAAGTCGAGCAGCTCTTGACCAGGATCCGAAGGTCAAGATCATTGGCCCATCGTTTCAGGACAAGCCCCTATTTACGATATGCAGCAGTATTGGTCGCTACGGGAATGCTCCTCGCAGGATATTTTATGCTGGACCGATCCAAGAAATCCGAAGACATACAGATCGAACCGGTCATTGTGGACAATGCCATCGTACCAGGGTCGGACAAAGCCACCCTCACCATGGAGGACGGATCCACGGTCGTTTTGGAAGAAGGAACCTCGTTCCGGTCCGACCATGCCACCAGTAACGGCGAGGCGATTACCTATACGTCATCCCAGGCCTCGTCGGGGGACGACCCCGCAACCCGCAATCCGAAACCCGCAACCCACACACTGACGATTCCCCGGGGTGGGCAGTTCTTTGTCGAGCTCTCCGACGGGACCAAGGTATGGCTCAATGCAGAATCGCAGCTGAAATATCCCGTCGCTTTTGTCGATGGAAAGACCCGGACCATTGAACTCATCTATGGAGAAGCCTATCTTGAGGTCTCTCCCAGTACGGAGCACAACGGATCCCGGTTCCAAGTTGACCATCCACAACAAACCGTGGAGGTACTCGGCACCGAGTTCAACATCAAGGCATACAGGGACGAACCTGTTATCTATACCACTTTGGTCGAGGGAAAGGTATCCCTGACCTACGAAGGGAACACCCCTGCCTCGCCGGCAGGCAGGGAAAACTTAAGGCCCAATCAACAACTCCGGTACAATACCCAAAACAAGACGGCATCCCTATCTGAAGTGAACATCTTTGATGTGGTGTCCTGGAAGGAAGGGGTGTTCAGTTTCGACCATGCCACCCTTGAAGAGATCATGAAAGTCCTGGAGCGGTGGTACGACATGCAGGTAGTCTTTGAAGATGCTAACTTGAAACAAGTGGAATACAGCGGATCCATAAATAAAAAATATGAGATCGAGGAAATCCTCACAGCCCTAATGGAAACAGGCACCATACGGACCTATGAAATCGATAAAAAGACCATTGTACTGAAATAAAACTATATGAAATGTCCCATTTTTAAAAAACAACTTGACCCAATGTCCAATTAAACCAAAAACGATATGTAAAAGAAAAACTAACTCTCAGACCCAGAAAAAGAAAAAGGAGGAATATGGCCTTTACCTGACAAGTGCGAACCATACCCCCCTTAAAACGTCATTAATCAGATTATTTACCAACCAATAACACGCAAATTTATGGAAATTAATAAAAGAGTTCCCCTTTATGTCCATATAGAAGGGGCACTGAAATGTATCATGCGAACGCTAATACTCTTATTTTGTGTTGCCACCTTTGGCCTGACCCCCAAAGAAAGCATGTCCCAGCGGATCATGATCGATACCGACAAGACCGTGTCTGTGGACGAGGTCTTTCGGATCATCAAGTCCCAGACCAAGGACTATATGTTCATTTACAAAGCAGACCTTTTTCAGGACCTTCCCAAAGTTGAGTTGAAAAAAGGCAGCATCCGGATGGACAAGCTCATCAACAAAAGCCTGTCCACGGCCAACCTGAACATAGTTGTGACCAAGAACAACACCATCCTGATCAAGGAACGGAAAAAGAGCGAACAACAACAGGTCACCGGAATCGTCACCGATGAAAATGGCACCCCAATACCCGGGGTCACCGTAATGGTAAAAGGAACAACCTTGGGCACGGCAACGGATTTCGACGGCAACTACTCCATCACCATACCCAGCCCCGACCATGTTCTGGTCTTTACCAGTGTTGGTTATGCTACCGAGGAAACAACTGTAGGGCAACTGGCAACGATCAATGTTCAACTGAAAGAAGCTGTAAGTGAATTGGATGAGGTGGTGCTCAATGCCGGGTATTATACCGTATCTGAGAAGGAACGTACCGGAAGTATAGAGAAAGTATCTTCCGTAGATATTGAAAAACAGCCCATTTCAAATCCCTTGGCAGGCCTACAGGGGAGAGCCGCAGGGGTAGAAATCGTACAAACCTCTGGAGTCACAGGATCAAGGTTCAATATTCAGATCCGGGGAAGGAACAGTATACGTCCCGGTGCCAATGAACCTCTTTATATCGTCGATGGCGTCCCTTTTTCCTCATCGAGCCTTGGGGAGCAGCAATCCTCTGCGACCGTCATTACCGGTGGAGCCATAAGTCCCCTAAACAACTTGAACCCTTCAGATATTGAAAGTATAGAGATATTGAAAGATGCCGATGCCACAGCCATCTATGGTTCCAGAGGAGCCAATGGAGTGGTTTTGATCACCACGAAAAAAGGCAAAGTGGGCAAAACAATGGTGGAACTCAATATACAGACAGGCTTTGGAAAGGTGTCCAATACTTTGGATGTTTTGGACACACCCAGCTATCTGGCCATGCGCAGGGAGGCCTATGTCAATGATGGGATAGACCCGTTGCCGTCCAATGCCTACGATATCAATGGAACCTGGGATGAAAACAGATATACCAATTGGCAAAAAGTATTGTTCGGAAAGACATCATATTTGACCAATGTCCAAGGTTCTATGTCTGGAGGAAGCCAGCAGACTCAGTTTTTAATAAGTGGAAATTATCACAGACAGAGCAATGTTTACTATGGGGACTATGCCAATGATAAGATTTCCGTTTTGGCCAATCTCAACCATGCTTCCAAGGACGATAGGTTTGGCCTTCAATTCTCCACAGGATATACGGCTAACACAAACAACCTTCCGGCGACTGGATTGGCCGCAACCGCATTAGGTCTACCCCCGAATGCACCGGAACTGCTCAATGACGACGGGTCGCTCAATTGGGAGAATTCCACTTGGAGCAATCCCTTAAGGCATTTGGAAGGGTTATACGAATCCCATTCGACCAATCTTATCAGTAATATGAATCTTAGGTACAACCTTTTTGATGACCTAAGCTTGACCACTAATCTAGGCTACACGGAAAGTCATGTCAAGGAGTTAAAAACAACTCCTTCTACGATATATGACCCAGCATACGGGGTGGGTCCGGAATATTCCAGTGCCATCCATAACGTATCCCAACGCACTTCATGGATCGTGGAGCCTCAACTGCATTTTGGGCATGACTTTGGGAATACGCGATTGGAAGTGTTGGCAGGGTTGACCTTTCAAGAACAAAAGGATGACAGGCTTTCACAGAATGGACAAGGGTTTACAAACAACAGCTTGATAAAAAACTTGGCCGCCGCTTCAAACATCATTCCTATCCAAGACACGGAGCAGGTCTATCGTTACCATGCCATGTTTGGTAGAATCAACATCAACCATCAGAGTAAATACATCCTCAATGCAACGGGCAGGAGAGATGGATCCAGTAGATTTGGACCGAACAAAAGGTATGCAAACTTTGGTGCACTTGGCGCCGCCTGGGTATTTTCCAACGAAAAGTTTATATCCCAAGGAGTACCATTCTTGAGCTTTGGAAAATTAAGGGCCAGTTATGGGACATCAGGTAACGATCAAATCGGGGATTATCAGTATCTGGATACCTATTCCTATGGCAGTACCCAATACCTCAATTTGGTAGGACTATATCCGACCCGTTTGTTCAATCCAGATTTTGGCTGGGAGTCCAACAAGAAGTTTGAAATAGGATTGGATCTGGGGTTCTTTAACGACCGCATTGTCTTTGATGGTAGCTATTATAAAAACAGATCATCCAACCAATTGGTAGGAATTCCTTTGCCTGGCACAACGGGTTTTGGTTCCATACAGGCGAATTTGGATGCCACCGTCGAAAATACGGGTTGGGAATTGTCTCTCAATACGGTGAATCTTAATAGCCAGCATCTACGTTGGTCAACATCCTTTAATCTTACCATTCCCAGAAACAAGTTGGTAGCTTTCCCTGATTTGGAAGGTTCCACCTACGCAAATCAATTGGTAGTAGGCGAACCCTTGAACATAGTTAAGCTTTATCAGTTCAATGGGGTAAATCCCGATACCGGACTTTATGAATTTGAAGACTTCAATGGGGACGGAAATATTTCATCCCCGGATGATAGGCAGATCATCAAAGATGTTGGACCAAGGTTTTATGGAGGGTTTGCCAATCAACTTTCCTATAAAAAATTCCAATTTGATGCATTGTTCCAGTTCTCCAAACAGGAAGGTTACAACTACTGGTATTCCAGTGGAATACCAGGAGGAATGGCCAATCAACCCTTGGTAGTGTTGCAACGCTGGCAATCGGAAGGGGACCAATCCTTGGTTCAGCGGTTCTCTTCAGGGCGTGATTCCGATGCAAGAAGGACACATTCACTGTACTCCAATAGCGATGCCTCTGTATCAGATGCCTCATACCTCCGACTGAAGACCCTTTCCATTTCTTACGAGGTGGCCCATCGGAATAGCCATGGATTTGGCTGTGAACTATTTCTTCGGGGCCAGAACCTTTGGACATGGACAAATTATAAGGGGTTAGATCCCGAGACCCAATCAACCTCTAGCCCACCTGTATTACGAATGATAAGTGTGGGAACCCAATTAAAATTTTAAAAAAAAATAAGATGAAATCATTTATCGGAATACTACATACAATTAAGAATAAGGTCTTTCGCCCATCCTACATCTTAGTTTTCATATTAAGTGCTTGTGAAGGATTTACGGAGGTTGATCAGCCCACTGATCAGTTGACAGGCTCAGTGGTTTTTGAAGAAGCCTCAACGGTTGATGCGGCCTTTGCATATATTTACAGTGAATTGCGGCATAATTCCTTTACCAATGGAACGACTTCTGGCCTAAGTTATCTGTTGGGTCACTATACGGATGAGCTTAATCTGTACAACCCCAGTTTCCAATCCATTCAAATCTATGAAGAGAACAATGTACTTCCCACGGATGGATATGTGCAGGGTTTTTGGAATTCAGGATATACCCTTATTCACGCATCAAACAGTATTTTGGAAGGTGTAGGTGCATCCACAACCCTGACGTCTGATGATAGGGAACATTTTTTGGGTGAGGCTTATTTCTTGCGGGCGTTCATCCATTTTTACCTGACCAATTTGTTCGGGGAAATTCCCTATGTGCAAAGTACGGATTATAGGGTCAACAGTACCATAGGACGTATGGAAACTACCTTGATATATCAAAAGATTATTGATGATTTGATGCATGCCAAAGAATTAATGCCAACGGGTTCTGGGACAAATTTCCGCCCAAACCGTTGGGTGGCCTCAGCACTTTTGACAAGGGTTTATCTGTATCAAGGCGAATGGTCCTTGGCCTTGGAGGAGGCACATGATGTCATTGAGAATGGAGGATACCAAATGAATACGGATTTAGGGCAGGTTTTTTTAATAAACAGTCCAGAAACTCTATGGCAGTTGGATTCTGGGATCAATGGTGTAAATACCGAGGAGGCATTTACTTTTGTTTTTACTGATGGACCACCACCGTATTCGGCCATGAGCAATTATTTGGTGAATAGTTTTGAGACAGGGGATGCCCGCTTGACAAATTGGGTCGGGTCTGTTTCAGAAGGTTCGGATACATGGTATTATCCCTATAAGTATAAAGTGAACACCAATACGGCGACCACAGAGGAGAGTTCCATCATCATTCGTTTGGCAGAACTCCATTTGATAGCAGCTGAAGCTGCGGCCCAATTAGGGGATATAGAATTAGCCTTGGACCATCTTAACATCCTTCGGGAGAGGGCAGGTCTTCCAATGACCCCATCCATGGACCAAGTCAGTTTGTTAGATGCCATACATAGGGAACGGAGGATAGAATTCTTTACGGAACTTGGACATCGTTTTTTTGACCTAAAGCGTAGCGGAAGAATCGATGGTGTCCTGACCCCGGTTAAATCCAATTGGCAGGGCACTGATGCAAAATTACCACTTCCGGAATCCGAGTTGTTGCTCAATCCAAACCTTGAGCCCCAGAATGAAGGATATTGAAATGAACACAAGCAGATTGTTCTTAGGTAATAGGAAATTGTTCCCTACGAAAAGATATACTTGTAAGGTTCTATTCTCTGTAATTGTTTGGTTGATTGTCTGTCCCATTATGGGACAGACGGATTCCAAATTTAGGGGTCATCTGGAAGGGGGACGATTTATAATGACCTTGAACGAACGGGTATTTGAACAACCTATGCTTTTTGTCCGTCATGGATTGCAGGGAGGGCAGTATCAAGTACAATGGTCAAAGGTTGGAGGTCATCTGGTGTTGGAAGCTCCACCAGTAAATTCTCTTGCCGGAGTTGAAATACCACAAGGTGTCAATGGGACGTCGCCAATTTTGGGACGGTTTCCAATCCTCCCCAGTGGTCAGGATTCAAGTTTCGTTCAAGTGGATTTGACGGATTTTATCCTTCAGGCCCCAATATCTTGGCAAAGAAATCTTCCTAAATCCGTAGATAGGAAAAGGTCTTATATTGAAGGGGTATGTAACCTAGAGAATGAAGTGGTCATCGGTACCAAAAGTACCGTAATACAAAAAGGGAAAGACATAAGCTCTGATGTGGATTTTAGTTTTTATGTACTTCCCAAACCCATTAGACCTAGATTATTTGATCATCGCATGGGTTTTTTTAGTGAAGATATATTGGATGTACTGAACCATAGGCCAAAGCCCGCTGTAGCCAGTATTATGCGTTGGCACTTGGAAAAAAAGAACAAGGATCTAAAACTAAGTGAACCGTTAAGGTCAATCGTTTTCTATTTAGATCCGTCCACGCCCGAAAAATGGAAACCCTATATCCGTGCAGGAATTATGGAATGGCAACCAGCCTTCGAATCCGCTGGGTTCAAGAATGCTTTGGAGGTAAGGGAATTTGGTCCAAAGGATTCCCTGTTCCCCGAGAATGCCATGGCCCGGTCCGTAATCCGATGGGAAGCCGAAGATAGTGTGAGAAAGGAGAGACATTCCAGTTCCACAGTATCTAAAATAATCGATTTCCGGACAGGGGAGATATTAAAAGCTGATATAATCATAGGTTCCATTGAGGATCTTTCGGATAGATATTTTGTAAGGTGCAGTCCTATGGACCCGAGAGCACAAGTATATCCATTTCCTGATGATTTAATGGGAGAGTTGATTCAATATGTAACAGCACACGAAGCAGGACATGCCTTTGGGATGAAGGATGCAAACTATGGGGAATATGCCTATCCTTTTGAGAAGATGAGAGATAGCCATTGGTTAAAGGAAATGGGGCATACTCCAAGTATCATGGGTTATGCACGCCATAATTATGTTGTGCAGCCAGAGGATAGAATACCACCGTCATTGCTTATCCAAAAAGTAGGCCCAATGGATCATTATCAAATCCAATGGGGATACCAGGAGATTCAGGATGTGGAAATGCCCAAAGATGAACTTCCAACATTGGAAGCCTTGGTGCTACAACAGGACAGCGTGCCGTGGTACCGATATAATCTCAATCAATATGAAAAGATCGGGCCTGCAACCGCAAACAACGTAATGGACAATGACAACCCCATCGAAAGTACTCGTTTGGGTCTCAAGAATTTGGAACGTGTGATGGAAATCCTCGACAGGATGTACCGCAAGGAGAGTTTAGACCGTTCTATTCTGAAGAACAGTTATTATGATGCTCTGGAACTATGGTATGCCGAAATGCAGCATGTCCTAAGTCTGATTGGTGGCTACTCCATTCAGTACAAATCAATAGGACAACAAGGTGCAATTTATAGGCCCATTGATAGGACTGATCAAGAAGAAGCACTGTATTTTTTTATGCAGCAGGCAATCACTCCCCCAGATTGGTTGGCCAATCCCAATTTTCTGGTTGACCTCCGATTTTCAACCCATCCAGATGAATTGTTGGGTTATCAACAAAAACTTGTCCAAAAATTGTTCGATCCACATCGATTGAAACGTTTGGAATGGATGGAAGAAGCCTTGGGCTATGAGGGTATAATCGAACAATTTTTAATGAAGTTTCAGTCTACACTATTTCGGTTGACCGATACAAGAGACCGTAGGAGTCTGGCCCTTCAAAAAGAATTTATCACTTTAATGGTCAAGGTGGCCCAAGAAGAAATGGAGCAATCCACAACTCTGGCCAACTTTGGATATTCTGAAATGACCAAGGGACTTTTTATGAAAGCCCTTATTTCTCTACAATCCGATTTAAAACTTGCTCTGGATAGTGATATAGATGATAATGATATTGGTCATTTGAAATTATGTTTAAGGGAACTCAAAAAAGTTACCATAGTAAAATGATAGGGAGTGACACGTTATATCCAACTCAGGCTGTTTTATCATCGAACATTTGGAAAATGGAGAAATCAGAACTTTCATTAAATTCTTTTTTCATTGATGGGTCTAAATCCAATCAATCTAATAGGAGTGAAATTTGTAAAGTAATCTCTTTAACAACAAACCCTAATTTTTTGTCCACCGCGTAAGGGAATCCAATTTCGCAATCGTTTTAGGAGTATATAACAAGATAAAAGCGGTACAAACCCCCGAATTCATATGATCATACATACATTTTTATTTGAGTTGGCCATTCCCCTGTTGCCCCTAGGGAGCAGGGGAATCTTTTCAATTTATCCTAATGTGTGAAAGTAAATTGGGACAATGCTCCCACATAATTGATCAAAAAGGACCAACAAGATATGTCATTGTGCAAGTAAAAACTCCGAATTCCCCTCTTAAGGGGTAATAGCGGTCCATTGGGCCAAAAAGAGGGGGAGGAGGAGGTCCCTAGTTTGACAATGAACACAACAGTCCCAGACCACAACAAACAAAACGAACTGATTTGAAATTTAGAAAGACATTGAACAGACGGAAAACCATCAAAGCGCAGACACTGGCACAATATGCAATACTTTTAGTAGCGCTCCTTTTGACCCAGGCCTGCGGGCAACAGACCCGATTGGTGGAGGACACCACCAAGGACGACAGTGCCCTTATACCCTATCAGAAATACCAACTGTCCAATGGACTGACGGTCATCGTCCATGAAGACCACTCGGACCCCTTGGTCCATGTGGACGTCACCTACCATGTCGGCTCCGCCCGGGAGGAGTTGGGACGCTCCGGCTTTGCCCATTTCTTTGAGCACATGATGTTCCAAGGATCAGGCCACGTAGCGGACGAGCAACATTTCAAGATCGTCAGTGAAGCAGGGGGCACCCTCAACGGGACCACCAACCGGGACCGCACCAATTACTACGAGACCGTTCCCTCCGACCAATTGGAGCGCATGCTCTGGCTCGAGGCCGACCGGATGGGCTTTTTGCTCGAAGCGGTGACCCAGGAGAAATTCGAGGTACAGCGCGCCACGGTCAAGAACGAAAAGGGACAGAACTACGACAACAGGCCCTATGGACCCCATTATGAACTCATGGCGGAAACGCTCTACCCCCAAGGCCATCCCTATTCATGGCTCACCATCGGAAGGCTGGAAGACCTGGACCGGGCGAATCTTGACGATCTCAAGAACTTCTTCCTTCGCTGGTACGGACCCAACAATGCGACCCTTAGTGTGGGCGGGGATGTGGATCCAGAACAAGTGGTGGCCCTGGCCGAGAAGTATTTCGGCCCCATTTCCAAAGGACCGGAAGTGGAGCCCATGCAGGCAGATCCTGTAGTGCTGGAGGAAGACCGCTATGTGTCCTATCATGACAGGAACATCCGGTTCCCGGCACTGGTACATGCCTTCCCTACCGTACCAAGGTACCACAGAGACGAACCGGCACTGGACGCCCTTTCCAAGATTTTGGGACAAGGGAAGACAAGCTACCTCTACAAGACCTTTGTCGAAACACAAAAAGCAGTGCAGGCGAGCACCCCACATCCCTGCAGCGAACTGGCCGGGGAGTTCAACATCTTCCTGCTGCCCTATCCGGGCACGTCCCTGACCGAGCTGAAGGACGAGATGGATTCGGCCCTTAACGCCTTTGATGTCGAAAGCATCACCGAGGAGCAACTGGAGACCTTCAAGACCCAATACGAGGCCGGTGTGGTCCAGAGTCTGGGCAAGGTCTCCGGAAAGGTATCCCAACTGGCGGCCTTTGAGACTTTTCTAGGGAACCCCAATCAGTTGCAAAAGGAGCTAAAGCGCTACCGTGACATCACCAAAGCAGACGTGGTACGCGTGTTCAACGAGTATATCAAGGACAGGCCAGCTGTGGTGATGAGCATTCTGGCCCAGGCCGATGCCCAACCCGCGAGACCCGACAACTTTGTTTTGGAACAAGGTGACACGGCACAAACACCAACCAATGGGACCCCAGTGGAAACCCGGACGGTACAGGACGATTTTGACCGAAGTGCACTACCGCCCGTCGGTGAGGCACCGTCAATACAGGTGCCCGAATTTTGGGAAGGCCAGTGGAGCAACGGCATCGAACTGATCGGCACCGATACCGATGAGATCCCGGCGGTGACCATCCGTCTGGAACTCCATGGCGGGCAATTGTACGACCCCGCTGACAAAGTGGGGCTGGGCAGCCTGACGGCCGCCCTTTTGAACGAATCAACTGAAGACCACAGTGCCTCCGATATGGCAGCGGAACTGGAAAAGCTGGGAAGCTCCATCTCCATCTCCTCAGGCGACCAAGCCACGGTGGTTTCGCTATGGAGCCTCACCAAAAACCTGGGACCGACATTGTCCCTCCTACAAGAAAAGCTCTTCCACCCCGCTTTCTCAGCATCGGATTTCGAGCGGTTGAAGAAACAGGCCATCGAAAGTGCCAAGGCCAGCCAGCAGCAACCACGCGGCATGGCAAGTTCGGCCTTTGGCCAATTGTTGTACGGAAAGGACCATGTCCTGGCACCGCCCAGCAGTGGGTTGCCCGAGACCCTGGAAGCCATCAGCCTGGAAGACGTCCAAGCCCATTACAAAAACTACTATGCCCCCGACCATGCCGAACTCGTCGTGGTGGGCAACATCAAGGAAAAAGAGATCAAACCGATGCTCCAGTTCCTCAAGGACTGGGCCCCCAAAGGTGTGTCCAAAGTGGACATACCCGAACTGCCCACAGTGGGCCAGACCACCATCTATGTCAGGGACAAGCCTGGGGCACCACAGTCCGAGATCCGAATGGGTCACCCGACCGACCTTCGCTATGACCCGACCGGCGATTACTATAAGGCCACCCTGTTGAACTACCCCTTGGGCGGGGCCTTCAACAGCCGTATCAACCTGAACCTCCGGGAGGACAAGGGCTATACCTACGGGGCAGGTTCACGGTTCAGCAGTGACCGTTCGACCGGAGTTTTTACAGCAAGTGCGAGCGTAAAGGCAGAGCACACCGCAGATGCCGTCCGGGAATTCCTCAATGAACTAAAAACCTTTCAAAAGGAAGGCCCAGCCCCCGATGAACTACAGTTCACCCAAGCGGCCATGGGCAGGAGAGAAGCCCTGGAGTATGAGACCCTCGGACAAAAGGCCGGTTTCCTGAACAAGATCATCACCTATGATCTGGATGCCGGCTACAAAGAAGAACAACGTCAACTGCTCCAGTCCATAACGGAAAGGGAGCTGGACAGCTTGGCCCAGCGGTACATCCGTCCCGATGGTATGATCATTCTGGTTGTCGGCGACATGGCACGGTACGGGGACAGCCTAAGGGCCCTGGGACTGCCCTTGGTGGAGCTCGATGCCCAGGGAGCCCAAATCACAACGCCCCCACAAGCGAAGTGAAGCAAAGAAACGGCCCGAATAGGTCCAAGGAGAATATACCGCCCAAGGCGGAAAAGAAGATGGCCCATTCCCATGGAATGCCGCCTGTGATCAGGATCGGGAAGGGTTGAGTTAGTTTAGTTTGATTTAAAAGGCATTCCTTTCATGTAGGGTCAGGGCCTATCGAAAGCAGAAGTGGATAGGCCCGCCTACTGAAAAGTCCAAAAGTAAAAAGGGCACGGCCCCAGTGATGGACGGAACGAATAAAACAGTGAACGATGATATGAACGTACAAGGATAAAAAGGTCAAAGACCTTGCAATGTCCGGCAAGGGACCTGTCATTTAGGACATGTATGGAACAGGTCACCACTGCCCATGGACAACGGAACCGAAAGCTTTCATTTTTAGCTTGATTTAGTGAGTTGAAGGGCCTGCTCAAGGGCAGGCCTTTTTTGAAAGCGACAACGCTCTGATCCGTACAATCTGGCAACAGTACACGCTGCCCCATCGGCAGGCATACCACGACCAAAAAACCAAACCAAGGAGAAACCATGCAACCAAACACATTGAATCGCTCTGATAGTACGAAAGGGCATCTAGATGACATAAAACGACAGCAGCAAGAAAGAACCCTGTCCACAAGGACCCTCGAACAGTATTTTGAGCCATTTCGGCGGAACATCATCGGAGGAGCCCTGAAAGTGGACACCCATAACGGGAGGACTGCCATGATTTATGCGGATTGGACCGCCAGTGGCCGCATGTACTGGCCCATCGAAGAGACCCTCCTCTACAAGATCCACCCCTATGTGGCCAATACCCACACGGAAGCCTCCCTCTGCGGTGCGACCATGACCCTGGCCTACAAAGAGGCCAAACGACAGATCAAGGCACATGTGAACGCCAGCGACGACGATGTGCTCATACCCTGCGGAACAGGTATGACAGGGGCCTTGGCCAAGCTCCAGCGGCTCATGGGACTGGTGGTTCCCGAACACCATGGGGAACGCCCAAAACTCGACCCAGGTAAGCGCCCCGTTGTATTTATCAGCCAAATGGAGCACCACAGCAACCATACCAGTTGGCTGGAGACCATCTGCGACGTCGTGCTGATACCCCAGACCAATGATAGCGAAATGGACCTAAGGACCCTCGGACGTTATCTCGGGGAATTTGAGGGACGACCCATTATCGTATCGATCACGGCCTGTTCCAACGTCACCGGGGTGGAGACCCCCTACCATACGATCGCGGGAATGGCCCATGCCCATGGAGGGCTCTGTTTTGTGGACTTTGCGGCCTCGGCCCCCTATGTGGACATCGATATGCATCCCTCCGAGAACCATGCGCTGGACGCCATCACCTTCTCCCCCCATAAATTTTTGGGCGGCCCGGGAAGCTCGGGCATTTTGATCTTCAACAAAAAACTATACCATAAAAAAGTCCCGGACATTCCCGGAGGGGGCACGGTCACTTTTACCGACCCCTGGGGAAACCACAGCTATAAACCCGATATCGAAGAGCGGGAGGACGGGGGCACCCCGGGATTTCTACAGACCATCCGCACGGCAATGGTCATCAAGCTGAAAGAGGCCATGGGTACCACCCATATACGCCAGCGTGAACAAGAGATCAATGAACAGGTATTCACATACTTGGAAAAAATTGAAGGGCTAAGGATACTCGCATCCGGGCACAAATACCGCCTTTCCATCTTCTCCTTTACCATCCAAGGGCTCCATTACGATCTTGTGACCCGAGTGCTAAGTGACCGTTTCGGCATACAGGCCCGCGGCGGCTGTTCCTGTGCGGGCACCTATGGACACTATCTGATGGACATCGATCCCAGTGCTTCCGAGAAAATCCAGAAAAAGAGCCGACTGGGCTGCAGCCTCGACAGGCCCGGGTGGGTCCGGATCTCCTTCCATCCCACCCAGACCGATAAAGAGGTGGCTCAGGTCTGCCACGCCATTCGGCTTATCGCCCAAAAAGGCCATGGATGGGCCAAAGACTATAAAAAGACCAAGGACGGCCATATCCCCAAAAACCCAGTGGACCAAATAAAAATACCAATCAAAGACTGGTTCGAGAGCCCATTTTTACCTGATTTGAAGGTCAACTTCACCTAAACACCCCCCAATGTTAAAGGACAAACAGCGCATATTGGTGATAGGGGCAGGAGGGCAATTGGGACAGGAACTGGTCCGCACCCTGACGGCCGTATTCGGAGAGGACAGGGTAGTGGCCTCCGATATCGACCGCACAAAGGCCCGATATTTCAAGCAATGCCCCTTCGAGCCCCTGAACGTCTTTGCCACAGAGCACATGGAGACCATCGTACAACACTACAACATCAAGCACATCTATCATCTGGCCGCCATACTGTCCGCCCACGGGGAAAAGCACCCCATGGCCACCTGGCAAGTAAACTTGGACGGGTTGTTACAGGTCTTGGAAGTATCCAAAAAAATGAAGGTCGAACGGGTCTTTTGGCCCTCCTCCATTGCCGTCTTTGGAAAACATAGCCCTCTTGAAAACACCCCACAACATGGAATGCGGGATGCCGGGACCGTTTACGGCATCGCCAAGGCCGCTGGGGAACTCTGGTGCCAATACTACTACGAGCGCTACGGATTGGACGTGCGCTGTCTCCGCTATCCAGGACTTATCGGCCATCGCTCCCTACCAGGGGGAGGCACCACGGACTACGCCGTGGACTTCTACCACCGAGCTGTAAAGGGCGAGTCCTATACCTGCTATCTGGCCCCCGACATCCGCTTGCCCATGCTCTATATGCCTGATGCCATCAAAGCCGCCCTACAACTCATGAAGGCACCCAGAGAGCGGATACGGGTACGTTCAGGCTATAACCTCCAAGGGATGAGCGTCACCCCCAAAGAGATCGAGTTGAGCATCCAACGGTTCTGTCCAGACTTCAAAGTGGTTTATGAACCGGACCAAAGGCAAGCGATAGCCGAAGGCTGGCCCCGGGCAGTCTACGATGCACCGGCCTCCAAGGATTGGGGATGGGCACCCAAGTACGACCTTGACTTTATGAGCGAGGATATTTTGATGCACTTGATGGAACGGATAGGTTGACCCCAATGGAAAAATGGAGCTAAGGACACCTTTCAAAGGTCCACAAGCACCAGTCTTAGCAGAGAACCAATCGTGCAAGACTTCCTTGAAAGAGTTTTCAGGTATTCCTTGCAGCACAAATTCAAGCCTTATAAGTGTTGGTTACCATTGATTAATGTGTCCTTTGGGAAGCACATACCCTGAACTTCAAGCCAAAAAAACAGTCCCACATGCAATCCATACAAAATCCATTTAAGATTTGGAAGTAATTTCCTACTATTAGTATAGCCAATTATCATATTCTACTGATAATGAAACTGCTACTAAAAAAGACACAGGATATCCAGAACGCAAAAAGGCTCAATAAGCTTTTCAACAGACCCTATGTTGAAGAGGTAACCATTGAGCTTGGTCTGAACCCAATACAGAAAAGAGCAATAGAGGACAAAGTCCTTGACCTTTTCAATGAGTGCGGTTGCAAGTGGGGTTCCATTGGCCTAATACTCCCCTTTTTCAGCAGTGTGACGATTCTCTCGATTTTGTACCCATTCCAATGGAAATTCCTTTTATGGGCCCTTGGAATATCAATCTTGGCAAGTGCATTGGCCAAGATAGCGGGCCTTCTGCTCAGTCATATCAAACTTGGAAATATCCTTGATCAACTGGAGCGTACAGAGGCATTTAAATCAACCTTAAAAACTGAAAACCATGGCTCAACTATGTGACGAGTTCCACGAATGGGTAGAAGAAGAAATTGAAAAACCGGTAACGGAATGGCGGGAAGAACGTGTGGAGAAATGCAAACGCCGAAGGTGCAAAAAATGGTGCCTTTGCTGCAACAAATGGTTCTGCTGGATTGAAATTGTTTTGGTGGCCGTGGTTACCTTCATTCTCATTACGGTGGGTAAATGGGTGCTCCGTGTGGTTTGTTGGACGGTCAATCTTATCATTGACATGATCGCAAGCATTATAAGCATAATCTTGATGATTCCAGTCATTGGCAGGTTGATCAAACAGCTATGGAACTTGATTATCGAAATAGTGTGGCGGGTAGTTGGATTGGTCGGTGTGGTTCTCGACCTATTCGGGCTTGATATCCGAAAGAAAATGCGTATCTGCATCATCATCCTAAGAGATGAAAACGGAAGGGAGCTTACCACCCCTGCAAACCTCCAGCCAACCATTGATGACGCCATAGATGTGTGGAGGGACGCGGCCAACGTCAGACTCATCGTTGAGGATATCCATACGGTAATTCCAGGCGCACTACGGAAAAGAAACCTAGATGTGGAATGCGATATAGGTGCATGGACAGATGATGTACTTGCCACGGGCAGCAATTTTGAACTGATTGCCAACACCTATTGCTTTGACGGAGTTGGACGCCGTCTTTTGGGCTTTGCTGCCCCCATTGTGGTTTTTGCGGTAAGGGACATCAAGGGAAAACGAGGATGCTCGTTAGGACTGTTTTCCGATTATGTAACCATTGAGGCTGGAAATCCCGGTTGTCTTGCCCATGAACTCGGTCATGCCAATTACCTGTATTGGAAGCAACATCATGACGATCCAAACAATCTGATGCACTCAAGTTGTGGAGGGACGGAACTTGAGAAATGGCAAAGGATAATCATGAGGGATTCCAGACATATTACATACATATAGCAGGAAATCGGATGATGTGAAATGACCGCATCAGCCGGATGGTCGGGACCCCTAAAAACGGAAAATTTAAGTCATCAATATTTAGATATATTATTCTGAAAATCAGTTTATCGTTTTTAAGGACGGATGCTCAATCTAATCCAGCGGTGTTAGGCATTACCACCCATGTCACATAGAAAAGGATATAATAGCCCTTAAAATTCGCAAAGTACTCTATGTAAGGAATTTATTCGTATATTTGCATGAATTATAAATGAAAATACTTGCAAATTGGTATATTATTTGCAATCATATACCCTATAAATCCAAAGGATATGGGCAAATTAAGGGAATTGAAGAAACATCTCAGACGGGGAGCGGTATATCGCAGGGCCGACCTTGAGCAATGGTCCCATGCGGTGGATCGTCATCTCGGCGAGCTTGTAAAGGAAGGAACCCTTCAAAAGCTTTCGCACGGACTATATTATTACCCAAAGGAAACCGCATTTGGGTATGCCCCACCGGACGAAGCAGCCTTAGTGCGCAGCTTCCTCAAGGATGATGCGTTTCTCCTTACATCCCCCAATGCCTACAACACCCTTGGGGTGGGGACCACACAGCTTTACAACAAACGGGTCGTGTACAACCACAAGCGCCACGGCGTCTTTGAACTGGGTGGCAGGACATTCTACTTTCACACCAAGCCCCGTTTCCCCAAAAAATTGACCCCTGAATTTTTATTGGTCGATTTGGTGAACAACCTAGAGGGGTTGGCGGAAGACCCCAAGGAAGTATTGGCCAATGTTGATGACAGGGCACGGGAAATGGATGTGAAAAAGCTCGGACAAGCGGTCAAGGCCTACGGCGGGGTGAGGGCAAAACGGGTCCTCGGTCCCGTGGTCAACTAACAGAACAACAGCAGCATGCCCACCAAATATCTCCATGACCATCCCGACTTTGCCGATCTGTTGCGCATCGTGGAACAAGAGACCGGCATCCAAGTACAGTTGATCGAGAAAGATTACTGGATCATGCACGTACTCCACGGGCTCAAGGGACAAGGTCTGGACTTTGAGCTCAAAGGAGGTACCTCTCTATCCAAGGGCTATGGGATAATAGACCGTTTTTCTGAGGACATCGACATCCATATCAAGCCCCCAGTAGATATGGAGGTCAACGAAAACCCCAAGAACACCAAGCCCAAGAGCGTCCAATCCCGAAAAGAATTCTATGATTGGCTTGCGGGCCATATCCATATCGATGGGATCGTTACCGTTGAAAGGGATACGGCCTTTGATGACGAAGCCTATTACCGAAGCGGGGGTATCCGCCTCCACTATGAATCCAAGACCGGCCATGTGGAGGGCATGAAAGAAGGCATATTGCTGGAAGCCGGATTTGACACCGTTGCCCCCAACGCACCAATTACAATCAGCTCATGGGCCTATGACAGGGCGATCAGCAATCCCGACCTGACCATCATCGACAACAGGGCCATCGACATAGCCTGCTATCACCCAGGTTATACATTGGTCGAAAAACTACAGACCATAGCCACAAAACACAGACAAGAACAAGGTGGTGCCGAACCACGGCCCAATATGATGCGCCAGTACTATGATGTACATTGCCTATTGGCCAAAAAAGACGTACAGGATTTCATCGGAACAGAGGCCTACACCGCACACAAAATGGAACGCTTCCCCAAAGCGGACCAAGAAATCCCCATCGCAGAGAACGAGGCATTTCTACTGAACGACCCACAAACAAGGGAAGCCTATAAAAAGAGATATATCGGCACCGCTTCGCTATATTACAAGGGACAGCCAGAGTTTGAAACATTGCTCACAACGATCAAAGCGCATATCGATAGACTCTAAGATCGACAAAGTAAAGCTTCCAAGATGAAGACCCATTTTCAGGCCGGATTTCAACTGTACCAATGACACCCAGTATCATCCTATAGAGATTCAAAACCCGAAGACAGGACTTGTTTCCCCAAAGAGGATGGTGTGCCATGACATTCGGTTCCTATTTCTTATAGGTATTATAAAAAGATTTTGGAAAACCGTAAATTGAAAAAAAAAATAAAGGTCAAAGAGAAGGAAAATGCACAAAACCAAAAAGTTGAGACTATGACCTAGTTTTGAACCGGCCAGTTCAAATCCGCTTGACAACGTACGGATAAAAAAATGATCGTGTTCATTCTTCCAAGTACGATAGGGCGGACTAGGTGAAACCAAACCATGGTATGCACAATATCCTGTTTTTAGACATTGAGGTCAATCCAAAAACCGACACCATAGATTATGGGGCAACTTTCAAGGGCCAAGAACTGCATGAAAGAAACAGCAAGAGACTGGAGCAATGGATAAAGGAGGCCAAATACATTTGCGGCCACAACATTATCAAACATGATGTTCCAAAGCTGAAAAGTAGGCTAGGGGAAGAAATTTTCATAGGGAAGAAATTCATCGATACCCTGTTATGGTCCCCCATCCTATTTGTAAAGCGGCCCAACCATAAGCTTACCAAAGGCTACCGCATTGTAAATGCATCGGAGGCCAACAACCCACTTTCAGACTGTAAATTGACGGAAGACTACTTGATCAAGGAATTGAACAGGTTCAACGGATTGCGTATTGAAGAACGAAGCATATATTATCACTTGCTTCAAAACAACCCCAGTTTCAACACCTTTTTTGAAATGGCCGGGTTCGATGGTTCCAAATCAGTCCATACAACAATTGGCCAGTTGATCGGAGCGCAGATATGCTCCAACGTTGATCTTGAAAACTATTCAAGGCAGTTTCCCGTCGGTATGGCCTATGTGTTTACCTTACTGAAATTAGGGGATAGCGATACCGTATTGCCACCGTGGGTCAGACACGAGTACCCGGAAGCAGAGAACATACTCAATGAAATCCGTTTCAAGACCTGTGATGATGCTAACTGCGAATACTGCACAAATAAATTGAACCCTAAAAAAGCCCTCTTTGATTTCTTTAACTATACAGATTTCAGAAAGTTTGAAGAACACAGAACAACGAGCTTGCAAGAAGAGGCCGTAAGGGCAGGTCTGCAAAGAAAATCTTTTGTGGCCGTGTTTCCCACAGGAGGGGGAAAGTCACTTACCTTCCAATTGCCCGCCTTGATGCGAGGCGCCTCCACAAGGCATTTGACCATTGTAATCTCACCTTTGATTTCCCTGATGAAAGACCAAGTGGACAATCTGAGAGACCGTTTTGGGATAACAAAGGCGGTCGCGATCAATGGCTTGCTCTCTCCCCTTGAACGCCAGGAGGCCTTTGAAATGGTCTCCGATGGAAGGGCAGACCTATTATATCTATCGCCCGAATCATTGAGGTCGCCTTCAATTTTCAAATTGATATTGACACGGTCCGTAGGCCGAATCGTCATTGATGAAGCACACTGTTTTTCAAGTTGGGGGCAGGACTTTAGGGTCGATTATATGTTCATTGCAGATTTTATAAAAAAAATAGAATCCGAAAAAAATGTACCGCAAATACCCGTGTCATGTTTCACGGCCACGGCAAAGCTTCAGGTGATCAAGGACATCAAATTTTATTTCCAAGATAGATTGGGCTTGGAGTTGGATGAGTTCATCACCAACAAGGGAAGGTCCAATCTGTCCTATGAAGTGATCAATGTTGAAGAACCCGAGCGCAAAATGGGTCATTTGCTAAGTGTACTTCAAGACTGTGAAAAGCCTGCAATTGTCTACGCCTCCCGGACCAAACAGGTTGAAAATGTCTGTGCCTTGCTGAATGAAGCCGGTTTCAACGCCACCTTTTTCCATGGAAAACTGGACAAGGACACCAAAAAGGCCAACATGGATGCCTTTATGGGAGAGGAGCATGAAATCATCGTGGCCACCTCGGCTTTCGGGATGGGGGTCGATAAGGACAATGTAAAGACCGTTATCCATTACAATATTTCAGATTCCCTCGAAAATTATGTTCAAGAAGCGGGCAGGGCAGGAAGGGATGAAAAAATCAACGCCAAGTGCTACATATTGTACAGTGAGGAGGACTTGAACAAACATTTCAGCTTGTTACAGCAGACCAAATTGAACCATAAGGAGATAAAGGATATCTGGAGAGCGATCAAAGGCCAGGCCAAGTTCAGGGACAAAATCAGTCAGTCGGCTTTGGAGATTGCCAGGAAATCCGGTTGGGACACAGAAATGCTGGACTTGGAAACGAAAGTAAAGACCGCTATCTCAGCTTTGGAGGACCAAGGGTTCTTGATAAGGTCCTTAAATTCACCGAGGGTATTTGCCGATAGCCTATTGGTCAAGAGTTTTGGAAGTGGACAGGAGATCCTCAGGAACAGTAAAAAAATAACAGATCAAGACAAAAAAGACTGTGGCATCGTTTTAAAACGATTGATCACCGATGGCGAGACCAGAGTGGATTATCTGGCCGATACCACCCAGTTGAACACCAAAAGGATACAGGACGTCATTCGAATGCTCAGGGACCATAGAATACTGGGCGATGCCAAGGATCTGACCGCTTTCTTGAGCTTGGTCCAATCCAAGAATGGTTCAAAAAGAATAGTGGAGGACCATTTAAAAGTAGAAAAGGGCATACTTGACATTATTAAAGCAGATAAACTGCAAATCCCATTACGGGAATTGAACCAAAGGTTACTGGACAGTGGGGTTGTCGAGTCAAATGTCGCGTCCATACGATCCTTGCTCACATATTGGGACAAAAGGCGATTTGTCAAGAAGAGCAGAAAGGACAGAGAAAGGGACATCTATGAAATAGAATTCATCAAACGGGAAGACCTCATTGAAGATATCAAATGGCGCCATGACCTATCCTTGTCAACATTCGGCTTTCTTGAAAACCTAGCCGTCAACAACAAGGACCATATGGGGGGCAAGGAAGAGGTACCGGTTTCCTTCTCCCTGCTGGAGTTAAGGGAATCCAACCAGTTCATGGGAAACCTGGTAGAAGAAAACACCAAAAAATACGAAACATGCCTGTTGTTCCTAAACGACATAAAAGCCATATCCCTGGAAGGAGGGTTCATGGTCTCTTATAACAAACTGAACATATCGGACGTGGACACGGGCAAAAGAGTCTTTACCACGGACAACTACAGCAAGATCAAAGAATTCTATCTACATCGAACAGAGCAGATCCATATTGTGGGGGAATATGCCAAGAAATGTGTCCAAAACTATGAATCGGCTCTAGCATATGTCAATGACTATTTCACATTGGACTACGAGGAGTTCTTGGCCCGCTATTTTCCCAGAAAGAAAAAGGAAATACAAAGGGCAATAACCCCGAAACGCTTTATGGAGATCATCAAAGACCTGGACACCGACCAGACCAAGGTCATTGAGGACAACAAATCGGACCACATACTGGTCTACGCAGGTCCGGGCAGTGGCAAGACCAAGGTCCTGGTCCATAAAATAGCCAGTCTGTTGCTGATAGAGGACATAAAGCCGGAACAATTCATGATGCTCACCTTTTCAAAGGCAGCTTCACTGGAATTTAAACAGCGTGTCAGAAACCTGGTGCCCGAATATGCCGGGCTCATCAAGATTACCACTTTCCATGGCTTCTGTTTTCAATTGTTGGGCCAATTGGGCGACCTGAACAAGTCCCAAAACGTGATACAGGACTGCATCAAGGCCATAAGGGAGGGGGACATCGATATTTCATCCCTTGAGAACAAGAGCATCTTGATGTTCGATGAGTTCCAAGACGTCAATCAAAAAGAGTGGGAATTGATAGAACTGATCATCGAAAAAGCAGAAAGGCCACGGGTGATCGCTGTAGGGGACGATGACCAGAACATCTACAGCTTTAGGGGATCTTCAAACGCATTCATGGGCAGGTTCAGAACCAAATACACCGCAACCTTATATACACTTCCCAAAAACTACCGCAGTTGTCCCGAGATCGTGGAGTTCAACAACCAGGTCCTAGGCCATCTCAGAAACCGATTAAAAAGCCAGAGGCTCATTGCCAGTCGAATTAGGGGTGAAGGAAGAGTCAATATCATTAAATATGACGGTAAATATATAGAACAACCTCTGGTTGAATATATTGCCGGAACACAGCTTCCCGGAAACAAGGCCGTTTTGACCCGAACCAATATGGAGGCACTGCAAGTCAGTTCCATGCTTAAGGCCCTGGGACACAAGGTTAAGCTAATGGCAGGTTTTGACGGGTTCCGGATCTCCGATCTCTTTGAGATCAGGTGCCTTGACCACAAATTGAACAGTGAGGTCGCGGAATCAGGGATCATATTCGAGGCATCATGGGAGCTGGCCTTGGATTGGTTCAGAAAAACTTTCAAACAGAGTCTGCACTTTGAAACCTGTATGGCCCTGATCAAGAAATTTGACCATGCAAACCCCGACAAAAAACTTCTCGTGGACTGGAGGGAATTCTGCAGGGAAATCAATATGGAGGACGCCATAAACCCCGATTCCGAAAGTATCATCGTATCGACCATGCACAAGGCCAAGGGCAAGGAATACGACCATGTTCTGATGTTGTTGGCAGATTATGATTCTACCACCGATGAATCCAGAAGATTGTTATACGTCGCAAGCACAAGGGCCAAGAAGACCTTGCATATCCACACCAATATCCACTTCTATGACAAGATCGAATCCAAGAACATCACCAGAAACAGCTATACAAGGGAACTGAACGAACCACAGAGATACGAAATGATCTTGGGCCACAAGGACGTAAGTTTAAATTCCTTTAAATATCAAGTGCCCTTATCAATTTTAAGGACCATCCAAACAGGCGTCCCACTTGTAAAGGACATCAAGATCTTCGGAGACAACGAAGCCCCCGGACTGGCCAAGGAACATCAAGGCAATCTATTGTTGTTCTCAAAGAAATTTGTCACCGAACAATACAATCCAATGATCAAAAAGGGCTATGATATCACCAGTGCCACAGCAGAATATATTGTCTATTGGTACAACAAGGACGAGGAAAAGGAGTATAAGATAGTGTTGCCTAGGTTGAAATTTGAGAAAAGGGATTTTTAAGGAAGCCAAAGGATTTGACAGGCAGAGTTGAACTAGGTTATTTTCATTTGGTACAAGGTTTTCTCGAATACACTCATAGTTGAGTAATTTTATCTCGGTAATTAGATATGGATTTCAAATTTCATTGATTTCTTTCTCTATAAGCTTAAATCGATCTTTAACCTCGTCACCCATATAAAAATCAAGTAAGTCTTTTTTTGTCAAGGTGCCAGTCTGGAGAAATTGGGCCAAGTACTTTTGATTAAACTCCATTAACAACATAGATTTCTCAATCTGTTTTAAAATTTCTTGATTGGTATCGATATTTCTTTGAACTAGTAATTTGATTGACCTAATTTCACTGATGTCCTTAATAATTCGGGTAACCAATACAGCAAGTATATTTTTATCAAGGTCTATTTTTTTTGCATTTATGGCAATATCCCTTGCCAACATATAAGCGATAATAAGATTATCGTAGTCACCTTTTTGTGAGTTTATTATGGCTATAAATCCTATCTCTGGAATATAACCTACATTTTCGCAAAATTTAAGAATTGAATTGTCCACCAAAGATCTATCAAATACAATAAGGCTTACCTTCGAATTTCTATTTGCTTCGGCTTCAATGAGTTGACTCCATGCAGTATCCGTCTTTCGGATAAACAGGTCCTTACTATCAATTGTGCCCAGCTTAATGCTTTTGTCGAACTTGCATTCAATAACTATTCTTAACTCTTCATCACCATTAACCCTACAGATAATATCGCCGGTTTTATTTCTTGGTATTTCACCTGCGGCATTACCTGTAAGCAAGGCCTTATCACCCATTTTTTTACTTTGAAAATAATCGTTCATAAACTCAGCAATCTCATCTTCCGCCAATGCTCCTTTAATAGTAGACTTATAAAAAAGCTCTTTCTTCATCTCAAAAATCATCTTCAGGCTTTCAAGCTCTGTACCAAGTTCATTGGTTGTTTTAGAGAGAAATGCTGAAATCCGATCTTCCATAAGTGCAAGTACACCAATATAAAGTGCCCTAATTAATTTATCATCTCTATCTGCCATTGGAAGGTTGTCGAAATAATTGAAGACAATCTCATTGTCCAACTCAAATTTTTGAATCTCGACTCGTCGTAGTTTTTGGTTTATTTTTATTGCTGGCATAATTCTTTTTTAGAGTACTGATTGTAGTGCTTTATAATGCTGTTTATCCTTCTTAACCTGTTTGATTAACTCTTTGCATGCTGCGCTCACATCAGCTAAAAATTCACTTTGTTTACCGATTCTGTCGATATTATTGAAATGGCTAAAGTAATGAAAAGGCTTGCAGATACGTTTGGAAGCTACAGGACCAAAAATTTCAGTGGCTCTTTCATCAACTTCATCTTTACTAGGGTATTTGGCTAAAGTGTATATTTCCAAGAACCTACGTAAAATATTAGGCATTAGCAGCAACCGGTCTGATGTCGATGGACTAGGATTTTCATTGAAATCATTTATTTCCTTAAACAAAAAATGATATTCGGATTTAAACGAATCATAAACTGCCGGAAGTGTTTCGATAGACGATTCATTTACCTTTCTTTCTATAAAATACCTAGATTCTTTTTTATTTTTTTTCTCGTAGCCAAACCCCCTTATTGTTGGCATTTCTTTCAATAGATTAAAAAATTCATAATTGTGCGTAGATATAAAAAGTTGCAAACACTTTTGCTCCCACATTTTTTGAGAGGGATTTTGAGGATTCTGCACTTGTGTATATAAGAAATCCTTTAAAAGTGCATTTATTTGAAAAATGTGGTTGCCATCCAAACTAGACATCGGATCATCGATAAAAAGGATGTAATCCTTTAGTTCTTTTTTTTCATCAATGCTTTTGAGTGTAACTAAGAAATGGGAAAATGAGATAGCCATTTTTTCACCTTCGCTTAAATTGCGCGCTATCTCTGTACCACGATGCAATGTGAATTTTCCCTTACTCTCATCGAACTTTATTTCAATATCTTCTTTGCTTAAAAAACTTTGAATGAAGTAGTTGAACTGTTGACATCCTTCTTCACCGCTATCATTTAAAGCCCTTAACCTATCGATTTCCCTTTGATAACCTAAAACTTTAGTGTCAAGTTTTTCAATTTCCTCTAATGCTTTTGCATGTTTCTTTTCTTTAACTTGATATTTATTATCTTTTAAGTATTTGGCAACCAGATGATTTATATATTTCAGTCTCTCTCTTTGAATCAAATTTTGAAAATCCGCGCTAAAGGTGTTATTGTCTTTTAAAATTTGATTTAGTGCCTCTAATTCGTCCTTTAGCTTTGAAATATCCATCTCTGAAGTTGGATCTATCTTATTATATAGCTGTTTACTTATTTTATTGTTAATGAGCTTAGATAAAGTATTAAGTTTTCTGGTATATTGGTTTAGCTTTTTTTCAACACTCTTCTTTTTTTTTAAAAATGATTCCTGAAAACCTTCGTTAATTTCTTGAACACTGTTTGGAAAGTTCAATTCTTCAACTTTTTTTCTTTCCGAATCGATTAGTTTAAACACGTGTTTGCTTTTTTCCTTGAGTTTAGAACCTTCGTTCTCGTAAAACTTGTTCAACAAGGACATTCTGTTTGTTGTAATCAAATTATCACAGAACAAACAATTAGTATTAGCATTATTTAAAGGTATTCCTTCTTGCACCCAATCAAATGCTTGGGGATTTTTCTCTAGAACTGGGATTAAATCGGATTTTTTAGGCTCACTTTCAAGAATGTCATTTACAGAACCTATTATACTGTTAATTGCCAAATCATATTCTACTAAACTAATTTCGGGCTTAGGTTCTTCTATTTTCACAGTCTTGCTAATCTTTGAAACTTCTATTTTCTTGAGAAGAAATGAATTCAAATCTTGTAAGACAAAAGGAATCTGCTTTTTAAAATGTCCTTTGTTAAAATCAATCAAACTTGAGAAAACATCATTTTTTATTCTTCTTGATTCCTTGGTGAAAAGAGATT
This sequence comes from Flagellimonas olearia, assembly GCF_004150225.1. Taxonomy (NCBI): domain Bacteria; kingdom Pseudomonadati; phylum Bacteroidota; class Flavobacteriia; order Flavobacteriales; family Flavobacteriaceae; genus Flagellimonas; species Flagellimonas olearia. The sequence continues at coordinate 140,825 of NZ_ML142914.1, forward strand.
GATCGAACTCTTCAAAAGCGGATACATCTTCCAAAAATGGTTCCTTTTTCCCTTTTACTTTATCGTCTCCTTCAATTGCTATTATAAAGCCTTCAAGTTCTTCAATTCTTGTCGCTCTTTTTGCTTTGTCCCCAACATCAAAATAAATGGCATTGATTTCATCATCTAATTCCCAACGTAAATTTTCCCGCACATAGTCAGAGTTGAAAACCAAAACTTTATGAGGAAACTCTTTTAAGTCAGATACCAAATACGTTGTTTTATCAGAGCATGTTACTTTAAAATCGCCATCAGAGTAATCAGAAAAGATCTCTCCATCCCTTAAGGCCGAAAAAATTCTTGAAAATGTTGTTTTTCCAGAATAATTCCACCCATATATAATATTCTTCTCCTTAAATTCTACAATTTCATGAGAGTTGTCCCAAATGAAATTTTTATAGATCCCAAAGTTTTTGATATAATCAAACCTACTTATCATAATCAAACTTAACGTTGTTTGTAATGTAAGCACTTAATCCAATCCCATTCTTGGCTAAAGTTTTCATCTCATCAACATGATATTTTCCAGCAGGCCCATCATAACTATAGGTATATGCCTTACCCCCTTTAAACCATATAGTGATAGCATTATCAAATATCTCATAATCTGTAATGGGCGAATTCCCCCGTTTATTTGAATAAACTGGCATAATTGCTACTGCTTTTCATATTCATAATCATTTCTGATATTGGCTGAAAAGTATTGGCCATGTGAAGGAGCGTTCATCAGGTCTTCATAAATCTCTGCCGGTACATCAAAATATTGATAAACTCCGCCATTATTAAACTCTACCTCCAGAATTTCGTTGTCCGCATCATATCCTACAGATGCCAGATTTGAGGAATTAACAGATTGTCTATTCATATCAATTATGTTTAATATCTGGTTGTTAAATGTTAGTTATCTTCTATATTAATATTCATTATTATTCAATATCTCGATTTCAACAGATTTTTAATCACAGAATAGAAATCGTGTAATTAGCCAAAATCTTGTCCTATAAAGTTCTGGGGGAGAATTGAATATGTTTTAAATGTAAGAATTTTCGAGAAAAGGAAAATGTGAAAATCTGTAAGAATATAAAAAATAGAGTAAAAAGGACTTCTTAAAAGAAGAGTTTAAATTTACTGTCGGATGTTTTAAGGTCGAATATTTGTGCCGTATTCTTTTTCAAATTCTCCAAAAAAATCTTCTAAAGGATATTTTTCAAACCGACAAATACTGTATACAGTGGTCATCGGGATATTATAACCATCAGGACTTTTCATTTTGGTTAGAGTTGAAGAAGCTATACCACACTTTTCCGAATATTCATTTTGAGAGGTCACTTTACCATTTTCGTCATAATACGGACTAAAGAATTTTTTAGCAATGAAGTTACATATGTACTTGTTCACTAAAGCATTAATCTTCTTTAATTCTTCTTTATTTGAACTACGCTTTGGCAATGTGTAAATGTTTTTTCAAAAAAAGCCGTTAACTAAAAAAAAACTGTTCGCGATAGCGAATGATTCTATTTTTTGTTATATTGCCACAGTTAATAAATACATTTGCGATTCTTCGTATAGATTATATTTGAAGCAATCGCTTTGAATCTCTCGCTAGAAAACTGGTAATTTTTACACTAGAGATGATAAGTGGATTGGCTCACGACCCGGGCGTGGGCTCTCTTATCAGTGTAAGGTATACCAGTACCGCTAGCGGGTAAGTTGAGTTCCGCGCCTTCTTTTGTGTGATGGTTTTTCTCCAACTTTCTTCTCAGCGTTTGATTTCTTTATTTTTTCGAGGTTTCGCCCAACCAGAGGGTTATGGGAAACACTTGGCAACTTTTTCACGTAGGGTTCACACCATGTTCCTGTCCTATTTTTGGGACATCACATTCGGTTTTCGACATCCTGTTCCGTAAAAAGCCCAAGAACCCCATCTGAAACCCCATTGACTATAGTTTTGGGATGCACAAAAGCCTTATTTCCGGTCAACGAAATCCAATTGTCCCATAACTGACGACAGCCATTACGGGGTATCCGGCCCCAGTACATATCCATAGTCATTTCCAACTAGGAACCCCATCTCCAAGGGCCCACGACACTTGGACAGGGAACCCTATGTCCGAACCTTGGCCTACGTAAGTTACCACTTTGCAGTGACTTATGGGCAGTGCACATAAAAAACCCGATAGGACAGTAGAAGTCCAGGGAGATCCAATCAAAACCAACGCTTTAATCAAATGAACCCAACATTATGAAGAAATCACCAAAACACACACGCAGGATACCATTATTCCTGCTCATATACTTATTATCAATGCCCCTGACCGCAGCGGAACCCACGGCGCACAAGCCCATCGAACCCCCACAATCCATGGTCCATGGGAAGGTCACCGATACCGAGGGACAGCCCTTGGCAGGGGTCAACATCACGGTGGAATCCTCAAACCAAGGGACCATTTCCGAACTGGACGGCTCCTTCACTGTCCAAGCCGCCCCCGATGACGTGCTTCTCTTTACCATGGTGGGCCTTAAACCCCTAACCATGCCCATTGCGGGCAGGGATGTGATCATCCTCCAAATGGAAGAGGAGGTGACCCAACTGGGCGAGGTGGTCCTCAACGCAGGCTACTATACGGTCTCCGAGCGGGAACGCACGGGCAGTATCGAAAAACTGACCTCCGCGGACATCGAGAAACAGCCCATTTCCAATCCCCTTGCCCCCCTACAGGGACGTATGCCCGGGGTCTATGTACAACAGAGCACGGGACTTCCGGGAGGGGACTTCAAGATACGCATCCGGGGCACCAACAGCCTGCGCCCCAATGGCAATGAACCCCTGTACATCATCGACGGCGTACCCTTTCCGTCCACCGCCATCACAGATTCCAGAGTGGGCTCGGCAAGCGTCACCTCAAGCCCCTTGAACAACATCAACCCCATGGACATCGCCAGTATGGAAATCCTCAAGGATGCCGATGCAACGGCCATCTACGGTTCCAGGGGCGCCAATGGAGTGGTGCTGATCACCACAAAAAAGGGCAATACTGGAAAGCTGAAATTCAACGTTCACCTACAGACGGGAACCGCCCGCATCGCCCATAATATGGACCTGTTGAACACCGAACAATACCTACAGATGCGCGAGGAGGCCTTTGCCAACGACAACGCTGTGCCCACCCCGGCAAACGCCCCCGACCTCACCGTCTGGGACCGGGACCGTCATACCGACTGGCAGGACGAGCTACTCGGCGGTACGGCCCACATGAACAATGTCCAATTGTCCGCCTCAGGAGGCAACGCACAGACCACCTTTCGGTTGGCGGGGGGGTTCCGAAACGAGACCACCATACTACCGGCAAGCTTCGGGGTCAAAAAGATCAACGGCTCATTGAACCTGAACCATAGGTCCCTTGACGGCAGGTTCAATGCCACGGTCACGGCAAACTTTGTCCACGACCAATCGGACATGCTCTCCGGCCTGCTCCTGTTCCCTGCACTCAAGCTGGCCCCCAATGCCCCGGAACCATACGATGAAAACGGAGACCTTAATTGGGCGGACAATACATGGAGCAATCCCCTGGCAGAGCTGGAAAAGAAATACAAGAGCAGCACCGCGAACCTGATCACCAATGCCCACATCGCATATCGGCCCCTTCCCGGACTGGAACTCAGTTCCGCCCTGGGCTACAACACCCTTTCCGCACGGGAATCCCAATATACCCCCCATGCCTCCATACGGCCGTCCTATAGGGCGTTCACCCCAAGATCGGCCAACCGGAACACAAGTGCCGTGGACACCTGGATATGGGAACCACAGATCACATACGAAACGGCATTGGGAAAGTTCCGACTGACCACCATGGCAGGGGCCACCCTCCAAAAGACCACCGCCCAGCGGTACGTGGTCAATGCCAAGGGCTTCAACAGTGATGCCCTTATGGAAAACTTCCAAGCGGCCACGACCCTTCAAATTTACGAGGATAGTGAAACCGAATACAAATACCAAGCGATCTTTGCCCGGGCCAACCTGAGCATTGATGGCACCTACTTTTTCAACCTCACCGGGAGACGGGACGGATCTTCCCGTTTTGGACCGGGCAGACAGTACGGAAACTTTGGGGCCCTTGGCGCCGCTTGGATCTTCACCAATGAAAGGATCTTTGGCAACGGCACCGTACTGAGCTTTGGAAAGCTCAGGGGAAGTTATGGCACCACGGGCAACGATCAGATCGGGAACTACCAATACCTCAACCTTTGGAGCCCCGTTTCACAGCCCTACCAGAACATAAGCGGGCTTGCCCCATCCCGGTTGTACAACCCCAATTTTGGATGGGAGACCAACACCAAATTGGAAGCCGCACTAGATCTGGGATTTTTTAACGATAGGCTCATGTTGAGCGCCGGTTATTTCCAAAACAGGTCCAGTGACCAGCTTGTGGGACTGCCCTTGCCCGGGACCACAGGGTTCACCACCGTGCAGTCCAACCTGCCCGCCACCGTGGAGAACACGGGATGGGAATTCCAGTTGACCACCAAGAACGTGGAAACGGACAACTTTCAATGGAACACCTCGATGAACCTGTCCATCTTACGGAACCGGTTGTTGGAATACCCCGATCTGGAGAATTCGCCCTATGCCTCAACCTACGTTGTCGGTGAACCCCTGAGCGTACAGAGCGGTTACAGGTACACGGGCGTGCATCCAACAACGGGAGTCTACGAATTCGAGGATGTCAACGGTGACGGTTTCCTTTCCTTTCCCGATGATGTCCAAGTTCTCGGGGACCTATCGGTCGATTTCTTCGGGGGCGTCCAAAACACATTTCAATGGGGCGGCCTGGGCCTTGAATTCCTGGTCCAAGGTGCAAAACAGATGGGCACCAGCGCCGCGTTCACTTTTGACCCACCTGGATTTCTGTCCAACCAGCCCATTGAGGTCTTGGACCGTTGGCAGGAACCGGGGGACGTCGCCAATGTACAGCGGTATGCCTCCACCTACAATGCGGCCGCCTTTACCTACTACGACCTCCTTGTGAGCGACTATCCGTTGGTCGATGCCTCCTTCCTCAGGTTGCGCAATGTTTCCCTTTCCTACGATATCCCGCTCCCGAGCAGAGCTAAAATTGGGGTACGCTGTTACCTGCAAGGCCAAAACTTGGTGACCATCACCAATTATAAGGGGCTTGACCCGGAAAACCCAGGGGCCAACCAAATCCCCAACCTTAAGCAGTACACCCTGGGACTTCAATTGAACTTTTAATCCTTTGACCATGAAAACATTCAAAAAAACATCGATTACCACATATAAACTTCCTTTTTCTTCCCTACGGAAAAAAAAGTGTACCCAATGGGTGCCCCCCATACCGGGAGCTTTATCAAAACGATCCTTGATACCCACACTGTTGCTGATTTCCAGTCACCTGTTCCTTTGTACCTCCTGTGAATCCGTGGCCGTGGACGAACCGAACCATCTGTTGTCGGACCATTCCGTTTTTCAGGATGGGGCCACCGCGGAATCCGCCCTGGTCGGCATCTACGGCGAGATCATGGGCGGAACCTCCTTTGCCAGTGGTGGCAGGCAGAGCATCACCTATCTCTGTGGACTATCGGCAGACACCTTTACCAATTATTCCTTCCGAGCCGATGAAAACCAATTTTATGCCAATGCCCTCAATGCGGCCAACGCAACATTGGGACAGGACCTGTGGAACCAGGGGTACAACCATATCTATGCCGCGAACAGTGTCCTGGAAGGATTGGCCGGTTCCACCGCCATCCCAACGGACACCGGACAACGATTGGAAGGGGAGGCCAAATTTATAAGGGCCTTCTGTAATTTCCATCTCGTTAACCTCTTCGGGGACATTCCCTTGGTGGCCAGCACGGACTATGCATTCAACAGCACCATCGCCCGGAGCACCACCGAGGAGGTATATCAACAGATATTGGCCGATCTACGGGATGCAAAAAGCTACTTGCCCAGGGACTACGCCCCTTATTCAGGGCAGCGGACAAGACCGACACGTTATGCGGCCTCGGCCATGCTGGCGCGGACCTTCCTTTTTTTGGAGGAATGGACCTTGGCCGAACGGGAGGCCTCCGAACTTATAGCGAGATCTGATGTATTTGACCTAGAGGGCAATTTGGACGATGTCTTTCTATCCGACAGTCAAGAGGCCATCTGGCAACTGGCGCCCGTATTGCCCACCCTCGATACCTGGGAAGGCAACAATTTTATCCTGACCGCCACGCCCCCAACAGGGATGACCTTGGCGAACCATTTTTTGGAAGGTTTTGAAGCGGACGACGCCAGACTGCTCCAATGGACGGGCCAAATCACCGGTAGCAATGCATCATACCATTACCCCTTTAAATACAAGTTGAAATCAGGTGGCGGGGGAAATGAACACTCCATGGTACTGCGCTTGGCGGAGCAGTACCTGATACGTGCCGAAGCGAGGGCCCGACTGGGAAACCTTTCCGGTGCCCTGGCGGACCTGAACACCGTACGCGAGCGTGCCGGGCTTTCCGACATCCAAGGAAACGACCAAAACAGTGTGATCGATGCACTGATAAGGGAAAGGCACCATGAACTCTTCGCGGAATGGGGGCACCGATGGTTGGACCTTAAGCGGACCAACAGGGCGGGAGCGGTCTTGGGACCCTTAAAACCGGATTGGCAGCAGACCGATGTCCTATTTCCCATTCCCCAAAAAGAAATCCAGGCCAATCCCAATCTAGTACAAAACCCAGGTTACTGAACCCTATGATGGACAAGTATATGAAAAAGATGCACATTCTGATATTGGTATTGGGGGTCCTGAACGCACATTGCGCCCAGTTGGATCCCCCCAACCTTACCAACGATGGCCTGCCACTAAAGGCCGAACGTTTTTTTACCATCCACACCGATGAGGGGACCTGTATGGATATCGACATTTCCCCCAACGGAAAGCAATTGGCGTTCACACTGTTGGGCAATATTTTCACCATGCCCACCACAGGGGGCAAGGCAGTACAACTGACCACGGGACTGTCATGGGACAGGCACCCCAAATGGTCCCCGGATGGAAAGAAATTGGCCTATCTGAGCGATGGTACGGGAACCGAGAACATTTGGGTCATGGACGCCGATGGTTCCCATAAGAGGGCCATTTCCCAAGAGGGACTGAATGCATTTGTCAACGGTTTCAGGTGGTCCGATATAGGAAACAAGATTGAGGCCAATGGCCATGTCCATGACCTGAAAGGACACAAAGAACCCATGGCAAGGAACAACCTTCACGCCGTGGATTCGATTGTGAAGCACTTGGAACTTCCCTATAGCAAGGCTATTCTGTCCCCGGACGGGCATTGGTTGGCCCATATCAACCTAAAAGTATGGAACCAGCGCAAGGATGGGGACAACCATCTCAAATTACGTGAACTAAGGACCGGTGAGGAGCGTTGCTTGGTATGCCCCATAGACCAGTGGCGGGAAAACTGGGAGCAGTTCACCTTCTCAAAGGACTCAAGGACCTTATGGATCGGATACGGGGGAAAGATCCACAGGATAGATATCGATACGGGCGAGGATACCATCATTCCCTTTACCGCGGACATCCAGGTTGAAATGGGATCTTCCTTGTACCATACCTTCTCCATGGATGACAAGGTGCCAGAGGTCTCCTACTTGGAGAGCGGTCACCTGTCCCCGGATGGCAAAAGCTATGTATTCAGTGCACTTTCCCAATTGTACACCATGCAATTGCCCCATGGAAAACCCAAGGTATTGGTGGAACAATCCACGGGCCAGTTCGCACCCCGGTATTCCCCGGATGGTTCCAAGATAGCTTTTGTCACCTATGAAACAGATACCATCGGGAACCTTTGGGTGGTTTCCGCTGATGGGGGGGTGCCCAAAAAATTGACCGCTACACCAGGCTACTATCAACATCCCGAATGGTCACCAAATGGCAAATGGATATCCGTTGTCAAGGCCCATGAACCGCCTACATGGAAAAATGCACTTTCCAATGTGGGCAGTCTCTTACTGATCTCAAGTGACGGAAAAACGATGAAGCGAGTGCAGGACAGTGTCGAAATAGATGATTCCGGAGGGTTTACACCCAGTGGAAAAGAACTGGTCTTGTTGACCCGGCCAAGGAAATCAAAATATAAGAAACTGCAAAAGAAGCATTTGGAAACCGGAAAGACCACGACCTTGGCCTTGTTGGATCGCTACGCCAAAGAAGTTTCCCTTTCTCCCGATGGAAGACATGTACTTTACCGTATCGGCAACAGCATCTATCTGACCGATATCACACTTCACCGGGAATCGACCCCCATATTGAGCCATGGTCCCAATATGGGCCAGATCATAACGATCAACCCCGTACAAGGGGGACATACGGCAGATTGGACGAAAGATGGCAAGGGCCTTTACTACATATCCAATTCCAATATACTGGAAGTTTCCTTGGCAGCGATAACATTGACGTTGGACGGACAGGACCCATCCTACCGAAAAAGCAGGAATGTGGTTCCCACCGATACCTTGGCACACATAACGCTCCCCTTCAAAGAACAGAAGGGCGAGGGCGTACTGGCCTTGACAGGGGCAAAGATCATCACCATGGGCCCAAGGGGGGTCATTGCTAAAGGAACCCTGGTGATCGAGGGAAAACGCATCAGGGACATTGGACATGCGGGACAAATTCCCATTCCGCGGGGTGCCCGGATAATGGATGTGACGGGTAGGACCATAGTTCCGGGCCTTATCGATATGCACGCCCATAACCTTTTGCCTGATCTTTATTTCCCAAAACAATGGTGGTCCTTGAAGGAAAACCTGAACTTTGGGGTGACCACCGCCAGAGATCCTTCCTGTACCTTTAACAATTTAGGGTATGTCCAATTGATCGAATCCGGCAAGTTGATAGGTCCCAGGTCCTTTGGTGCCATTGCCCACGCTTCCGACCAATTCCGAATAGATACCCAAGAGGATGCCCGGTTTTTGGCCCGTGCCGAAAAGGCGCATGGAGCCCTGTTCCTAAAGGTACATGACGAATATTCCCGAAGGCAAAGGCAATATATGGCCATTGCCGCAAAAGAGGAGGGCTTGAACATTACGGGACATACCGCTTCGATAAACCTTCATGGCATATATAATCTATCGATGATCTTGGACGGTTATACCGGACGGGAACATATCACTGGCAATGGCCGATTGTACAATGATGTAGCGGAGCTTTCCAAAATCGCAAAGATCTGGCATACCCCGACCCTTATCAATTCATCGGGCAAATTTGCCGAGATACAACATCGCTACAGATCGCATCTGAACTACCCGCCCATCAAATCTTTGGATCATGTGCCGGATAGTACATTGAAAAAAGCCAGTACCAATACAAACTTGATGCACAAGGAATCGAGGGGAATGTACTATGCCCGGAATTTTGCCAATCTCATCAAAAAAGGTGTGCGCATCACGGCCGGTTCGCATGGGGATTATCCCGGGATACAGTTGCATTGGGAAATATGGCTCCTACAGCAAGGTGGACTTTCACCCTATGAGGCACTCTCCATGGCCACTGTCCATGCCGCTGAGGGCCTTGGGCTTCAAAATGACCTGGGCTCCCTTGAAAAGGGAAAAATAGCGGACCTGTTGATCTTGGAGAAAGACCCTATGCAGGACATCAAGAATACCCTGACGATCCAAACCACGATAAAGAACGGGGTTGTCCATAAACCCGAGCAAGGGCCAATGAAAAAGGGCCGAGAGAATCAAAGATAAGTATTTGATTTAGCTAAATACCTGTCCGGTGCATTCACTGTAATGCTACTGGGCGGGTATGAATCAATTTAGGGTCTTAGGCGATACGTGACCAAATGATCTTGGTAGAGCACGAACACCGTTTGTCCAACAACTTGAAAATAGCGCAGTTCCCGACCCTGATATTTCGGGAGATAGAAACTATGGCGATACGTTCCGTCTTTTGTACGGTAAACGTCAACAACTGAATTGTTACCGAACACCTCCCACGTTTCATTGTCCGATCTTATAGAAGAGTTGATATAAAGGTCGGGGCCAAAGACACAGCTTCCCCTATTGACCTTGGTGGGAATTTTTCCAAAGGTCCTTTCCCTGCCCGAATTGATTTCCACCAATTCCAGTTGGGCCTTGGAAACGGTATCTATCGTACGGGACATATAGCGTTCCCGAAGAAGGGTATCCAAACTGATGATCTGGTTCCTATAATAGAAAACATACAACAGTTGTTCAAAAGCCCTATCATAAAGAAGCATACCGTCACAACAGAAAATGCCATCCACCTGTTTTGGCAAGGTGTAGGAGGGAAGGGTGTCCCCCTGTGCATTTCTTGGGATAAGTTGGGTTTTTCCCCTTACCGCGTCCAATGTCCTGAACACGGTCAAGTGCTTTGAAATCCCATGGAAACCGTCAAAAGAAAAATTGTCATATCCGCTGACATCAACGGTATCGGAAAACAAATTTCCCTTTAGCACCATACCCGCAGGTCCATCGCTCATGTATACTATAGGTGAGTCAATATTCACTCTCAGCCGGTCTACATCGAACCTTTTGTTTTCTGTTGAAACGTTAAGTTTTAAATTAAAATGGACCGTATCCCTCAATTCGGTATCCGTCATCAACAGATGTGCCGGAGCTTCCCTATGGCCCAAAAATAGGTGATGATCGGTATTTCCGGCGATATAATAGCCTTCAAACTTCAAATCCAAGATATTGGACCTAGTAAGTACAGGACGTGAATCTCCATATTCCCGTTCAAAACCGTTCTTGGTGGAATCAACCGTTCTAGACTGAAGAAATAAGATCAAAGGCAGTGATGCCCCGACCAGAAAACTTACCGTAAGAAACAACAATTGTTTTGTATAGGTCTTCATATCAAATAGGCTTTGGTAGATAAAAGAATAGGCCCCAAGATATGGGGCCTAGAATCGCTGATCATGGATCCCTCCGTAATGGGGTCGTACAATCCGCATCATAGATTTGATGTAGGCCGGATTGTCCCGGAACGGGCATTATGCACAAATTAGTAAGTGTAACAGGATTGCAGGCAACCTGCATCTGGCCACAGGGCTGGTTCGGGATCTTGTAATACCCGATCTGTGACATTTCCTCCGTATCGAAAGTGGCCATCTGGGATTCCCCGACCCTTGCGGGTTGGGCCACAAATGCACTTCCGACGGCAAATACGATGACAGCAAGCGCTATCGTTAAACGTGACTTTTTCATATTATGAATACTAATAGGTTACCCCTACTCTTTTTATCAGGTTTTCGGGTTCCCCTGATCCTATCGCGCAATAAAATATCGTTGTCTACTTGAATCTTATCTTTTTGGGTCGGTCGGTACTGAGCAAAATGGAAAACAGTGCCGCAAGGACAAAGAACATATTGAAAATGAGATGCTCCTTCCATCCAAGACTTTCCAAGACCCCGCCACAGGAACAGGGGATATGGTCGCTGAAGTTCAGCAGCAATGTGATATAGGTGGTGAACATTACCATCAGTGCAAAACTCCCATACAGAGCCATTGTCCTGAAGCCTTCAACCAACAAGAGCAGGGCAAGCGCATATTCCACAACCGGTACCAACCAGGCCACCCAAACCACATGTTCTTCCAATATGGGCGATTGCCCCAACTGCACCTTGAACCCATGGAAATCCATCACCTTACTGGTCGCCGCATATATGAACAGCACAACAAACAGAAGACTGACGGTCTCCACAATAGTGTTTGTATATTTTTCTATCCATTTCATGCCAACCGTAATTCTTTGGTTTACAGCGACAAAGTTACATAGGCCCATGGCTCTATGAGGGATTATTTGGGCTCTGGGAAGGATTATTTTGAGAGCATCCTGAGTTCAGTGGGACTATATCCATACCGTTTTCTGAACTCCCTGGCCAAATGGTTGCCCTTTTTGAACCCGACCATCTTGGCAATGGCACTGATGGTCCTATTGGAGTGTTCGATCAGAATATGAGCTTTTCTCAGCCGTTCGTTTTTTTGAAATTGAAAGACGGTCATTCCGTAGAGTTCCTTGAACCCTTTTTTGAACTTGAATTCATTGGTGCCACAGATAAGGGCCAGTACTTTTATAGGGGGTAGGGGCCTGTCCAGATTGTCCATGATGTACTGTTCGGCGGTCCTCAAGTTCTCAACATCCATGATATGGAGGATAGCGGTCTCCTTTTTTGTTGTCTTGGGCAAGAGTTTATGGCTCCTCAATTTGCGCTCAATGTTATTTTTCAGACGCTTTTCATGTACCCCTTTGTTCTGTACCATATCAAAGCAGGTCACGATGATCCTCCGTTTTTCCCCATTGGCCTTAGGGAAACAAATGATGTGGCAGTGGGTAGGTAGGGTAAGACCCGAAGGAGTTGCAAAGTCCAAGGACACGGTCATCTCCCAAATGGAATGGCTCTGGGACACCTTGATCACCTTGCTCCAGCCCTTCTGCGAGTCCGGGGACAAAAGCGCCGTAAAAGGGAGGCCGGCCAGTTCGCCAATCGGATGATCCAACATCTCCACGACCGTATCGTTCGTTCGCTGTATTCGGCCCGAACCATCGAGTTCAAAGAACATTTGCACAATGTGCCTATAGGAATCATGTATGTTCACGAACCCTTGGTGCATAAAGGCATCCTTGATTTCCTCTGTGGCACTGTTGACCAAGAAAGTCAATGCCTCCAAAACATCATTCTTATCGGATCGTTCGATTTGGTAAGAGAAGTTCCCGTTGGCTATCTTCAGCAATTGGGCATATATCCTGTCGAGTCTTTCTTTGTTTTCCGGTCGGTCCATATGTTCTCTATTTGTTTTGGCCCCATGGTCTGGTGATCCTCAATTCCGGTTCAGCCATCGTGCAAAAGGAATTGCTCCGCTTCGTGCAGGTCCGCAAAGATGCTGACCGGGACAGTGGGCATTTTTGACATGATGAATTTGGAGAAGGCCCGTTCCAATGGCGTGGTGGCCACAAGGGCCAGGACCTCGACAAGTTCCGTCCCTTCACTTGCCAAATACCGCCATGCATCCTTCTCCACATGCTTAAGGCCTTTTAAACTGCACAGGATGGGACTGGGTTTTCCTTGCTGCAGACGTATCCGGCTGGCCACGACCGTTTTTGCCCCGGGAAGGTCGATATGTGCATGCTCTTTCCAAATGAAGAAGAGTATTCCGTTCTTCAACCACATTGTCGCAATCTCTGTTTCCACATGCCGTTCCATCCGTTTTTTTTTCAAACGGGGATTAAATTACTGATTTTTCAATTTCACATTAATAGGAAAAATCCTAATATTTAACAGAATCAGCTCTAAAATGGAAAAAAATGTATCTGATAGGGATTATTTTGTAGACCAACAGCACCTTTTAAAGCTTATACTGTTGATTTTGATTAGTTTGAGAATCCGTAACATTTGAATGGTTATGAGGTGAAAAGCTAAGGTTTGGTGTCAAAAAATGGTTCCATTTGAATCGGATCGGTAATTGCCAGTTGTTCACCAAAGAAAAAAAAAAAATGGACAAGTTTTTTCCAACAGGTGCAGACCGCCCCTTTGTCCATCCGTCCAAAGTCACAAGTGGTACCTTGGATATGTATTAAAGATCATGGACATGAAATATCAGAAACTGCTATCGGAATTTGAGGGTCAATTGGATCATCTGGAAAGTGGGAACGGGGATGTACTGTTCAAGGCGGAGAAGGGGATCGCACTGGTGGAGAAGAGTATCCGGAAACTCCAAAAACAGATCACGGGCAAGACGTTTGCCACCCAGGCCGATGAGATCTATTTCTTCAAGCACGTGAAGCCCCAGATTTTCAGCAAGCTGATCTATTATGTCAAACTCTTCAATATCGAGAGCAAGCGGCCAAGGGGAAACAATGCCGCCCAGATCAAATACTTACAGCACCAGATCGACAAGTTCCAGACCTTTTTCAATGACAACCTGGAATTTTACAACTATTATCGACGCGGGGCCATGTCCCTTGACGATCGGTATTTTGTGCGCGGCAACCGAGATCTACGGCTTCCGCTAGAATCCTTCCACTTTTTGATCGATGACCAGTTCTCCACCTGCCAGGATGGGACCGTGGCCACCATTATGGCCTATGACATGCTCATCGTCTACCTTAGAAAGGAAGTGGATGACTTGACCAATACGTTGGAACCCCAAAAAAACATACCTATGGAAAAACCTTCAAAACTGTTCTGGACCGGGAGCAAGACCGATTTGATCGAACTCTTGTACGCACTTCACTCCAGTGGTTCCATCAATAGCGGAACCGTTGACATCAAGGAAATGGCCTCACATTTTGAGCATTTTTACAATGTGGACCTTGGCAACTACTACCACACCTTTATCGATATCAGGTCGCGGAAAAGTAGTCGGACAAGGTTTCTTGACAAGCTCATCGAAATGCTCAACCGGCGCATGGAATCCCTGGATGAATGAGGCTTTTATTTTTCCCAAGTTGGTACCAACTTGGGAATTTTGGTTTTCGGCCAATTTTGATGCGATATTTTTGGATTTTATCAAAATTTTGAACCCCGCATAAGGCCAAACAAACCCAAAGCAGCATAAATTAAATTTTAAAAAAATCGTTCCCAAGTTGGTACCAACTTGGGAATTTTTTCCAAAAAGACTCTTCAGTTTTGTGGCAAGAACCCGGATGGCGGACCCAAAGAACAAACCGATTGGGTCCACCCCATCCATTAAACCACATTACTATGGGAGCAACGATCATTACCACGGAGGACCTTATGGAGTTCAAGGACGAACTCCTCAAGGAATTCAAGAACCTGATGGTGGAACACACCCATCCCCGGCCCAAGACCTGGCTACGTTCCAGCGATGTACTGGAGCGGTTGGAGATCAGCCATGGCACCTTACAGAACCTTCGTAACAAGAACATCATTCCAAGCTATAAGGTGGAGGGCATCCTTTACTATGATGCCCTCGAGATCGATCAGATCATCTTGGAGAACAGGGTCCAATTGATGGATGGGAGCCTATGAACTATATCAAACATCTCAATGCAGTGCTTGTGGAAATCCATGGGGACGATCGGTTGGCCCCCGGCCATGTCAGCCTTTACCTGGCCCTTTTCTTCTATTGGAACTTGCACCGCTTTCCAGAACAGTTCCCGGTCAACCGGAAAGAGCTTATGAGAATGGCCAAGATGGGTTCCAAGTCCACCTACCATCGATTGTTGCGGAATCTGGACGATTGGGGATACCTGGCCTATTCGCCCTCTAACAGCCCATCACGGCCCAGTACGGTCAAGCTGTCCAAAAATTGGGACGACAGCGGTACACTTTTGGAACGGACCCGTACCATTTTTGGGGCCTACCGTCCCATATCCGTACCGGTTACCATATATAAGAAAACATACCAAACAAGCAAACGCTCTACGGGAGCCAAGCCTAAAAGCCAACTGGAAGTCCTCGATTTTTTTAAGGAAAAAGAATACAGGCTTGAAGAGGCCTTCAAATTTTTCAACCATTACCAGGCCATAGGTTGGAAAGTGGGCGGTAAGGTGCCCATTGTGGATTGGAAAGCAGCGGCGGACAATTGGATGCTGAAGGCAAAAGAACTGAAGTCGGATCACTTGATGGTCAAAACAAAGAAAGACTATGGCGAACCCCTCTAAGATAACCGAAGGCGGTGTGGTCTATTCCCTTGGCCACTTTGACGGGAAGCAGGTCCGCTACGACTTTTCCAAAGTGCTGACCTACCTGGACGCCAAGGGCAAACTGCTCTTTGGACGGAAATTCCAAATCCATCCAGAGGACAGGGAAGTGTTGCTAAAGCTCTGCAACTATATGGTCCGAGACCATGCCAGTTGTCGCAAACAAGGCATCGATCCCAACAAGGGCATTCTTTTGTCAGGACCAGTGGGCTGTGGCAAGACCAGTCTCATGAAACTGATCCGGTTCATCACCCCGCACTATCGGCCCTATGAGATCATCCCGGCCCGAAACGTCGTATTTGGGTACAACCATATCGGGCACCGGATCATCGAGGACTACGGCAATGGCCATTTCTACTGCTTTGACGATATCGGGGTGGAACCCATGGGCCGGCACTTTGGCAAGGATTGCAATGTAATGGGGGAGATCCTGCTCTCCCGGTACGAACTTTTTTTGGAATCGGGTCTCCGTACCCATGGGACCACCAACCTGAACGCCCAGGAACTGGAGGAGCGCTATGGCAAACGGGTCAGGAGCCGCATGCGGGAACTGTTCAATTTGATCGCCTTTGATCAAAGTGCCCGGGATAAAAGGGGACACCCTCCCAAGGGAGAAGGCCCTGTCAAGGAAAAACAAAGAAAACGCTAAACACCAAAAAAAATGAAGATAGCCACATTAAACATCCAGAACCTGTTCCACAGGGACCTATCGTTCTTAAAACAAAATGCCTCCAAAAACCTCCAAGATTGGATGGAGGAGTTCCAACACTTGTTGCGCAACCCTAAAAAGGAGGAGCATGTGCTGAACCGGATGCGGGAACTCGCCTTTTTGATGGGTTTCAGTCCGCAGACGACCGAACCCTTTCTGACCCTTCGAAGGAAAGGAGGGCATCTTTATGTAAAGCCCTTGGGGAGTGAACGCCAGAGCAAGGCCACCGAACGGGTCGGTTGGAACGGTTGGGTGGAACTTAGGAGCTATCCCTTGGATGAAGGGCACCGCCAGCCGAAGGTAGAGTGTATTGCCCAGGCCGCACCTGATATCCTGGTGCTCCAAGAAGTGGAGGATAGACCCTCCCTTTCCGATTTCAATAGGGAATATCTGGGACCAAAATTGGGCGGGGCCTTCGATCAGTGGCTCTTCGCCGAAGGGAATGACCCCAGGGGGCTTGGCCATGCCATATTGGCCCGTAACGGTTATCGGATCACAGGTTTCCAAACCCACGCCCACGAACGGGATGCGACCGATGGTGACCTGTTCGGAATGGATTGCCCGGAATTCACGATCGTGACCCCGAACGGGACGGAGATCACTATCATCAGTGCCCGTTTCCAAGGGGATGGCCTTTCCACGGATTTCCATGCCAAACGAAAGAAACAGGCCCAAAGGGTGTGCTGGTACTGTGATCGTTTGAAAGCCGAGGGCAAGGATAAGATTGTTGTTTGCGGATATTTGGGAGAAGTGGCCTATGGGGATGCACTTAGGCCGTTGTTGGGCGGCAAGTGGATGCGGGACATTCCCCAGCACCTGGATTTTGATGCTGCCATGGGAAAGGGTCCCAAGGATCTGGTGGGAGGGGAGCCGTATAAGGGATGGTCAGCCAAGCACGATTATCTGTTGAGTTCCCCGGCACTATATGGAGCGATGCAACGATGTGGGGTACAAGTCCCTCTTTCGCAAAAGGGCCAAAAAGGAATCACATCCCTTTTCTCGAATCCAAAAGGCTACTCAGATAATATGGCGCATCCCATGCTATGGGCGGAGTTTGACGTATGATTTCTGGGAATTCAATTATATTTGGTGATAAGGGAGTACCCATGGAATAGAAAGACCACTGAAATCAACGAGAGGTCGATTGGCCTCCAATTAATTTCCAAGTTTGTTAAAAATTGTCTTATCATGCTTACCAGGGGACATATCATAGGTAAATTGATTGATGACCTAGCTGTTTTACAGTCTCAAATTCAATTAAGGTGCCAAATTGGGTTGACAGATTTGAATAAATTCAGTGAGGATTTTATCAAGGAAGTCCTAAATATCACTTTTGATATTCAATTGAAGAATCTCAATGAGGGAAGGAGCAATGAACCGGGGCTGGACTTGGGGGATTTGAAAAGTAAGATGGCATTTCAGGTAACTTCGACCGCCAAATCCGATAAAATCAATGATACCTTGCAGCGTATCAACGAAATACAATGTGACCAATATGATGAAATAGGGATATTTATTCTGGGTAAAAAACAGAATTCCTATGTTGCTGTCAAACAGGATCTGATGGACAAATGTAATTTTCAATTAGATTCCATTATGGACATTGCTGACTTGGGCAAACACCTGGTGACATTGGATTATGAAAGACTTTACAGTTTGCACAAGCTGTTTGAAAGGGAGTTCCAGATTGTGCTTACTGAATTTGAAATCCCCAACAATGAAGGAGTATATCCCACATCATTGTTTGACAAATTGGAAATTGCCCCGACCACCTTTTGTGAAAACGCCAAGGATTTTTTCAAGATGTTTCCGGATGGAGGGTATTCCTTGGAAGATTTGGAAGTCTCTTTTAAAAAACTCGGACAACTCCCCAGGGTCACCAGGGAGTTGCTTGAAATAATGATTTCAATAGGCACCGATGGACCCTTTGACAATTATCTTGTAGATTATCAGGAACTGAAAAGAAAATTGAAGATACCCGAGCAGGAGTTAAAAGAGGAAATAGGCATTTTGATGCGAAAGGGATTTGCTTATGATCCCGAAGGGCCTGATCCTGAAATCAGTTTGAAAATGGATACTGTGACCACGGATATCATTTATTTCGCAATGGAAAGGGATTGTTTGGGAAAAATCCTTGTATCCATGGACTTTACGCTATTGGATGGATAACGGCACCCAGATCAAGTGGACAAGGACCAAGTGATACCATTGCATGTAAAATCGATTATATGAAAAAGACCATACTTAAGATCACAGGTGTAGGACATGTTCCATCCTCCTTGGATGGTATTGATATCAAATTTTTTTATGATGTCGTAACAATGACAAAGGAAGGAAGAAAAAAGCCAGTGGAGCATAAGATTCCACATGTGGTCCATGTAATTATTTCTGGGACACTGGCCGCAGACTGGGGGTTTGCCATTTGGAGGTCCTCGGAAGAATATGAAGATTTGGTACCCTTGCTTATGCCATATGCCATCGAACACGTAAAAGAAAAATATGACTTGGGCGACTTAAAGGAAAGCGAGGTGGTCAAATTGATCCATGGACCGTCTGCACCTGAATTTGATATGGATGAATTTCCTAAGGTGGTCGGTTATGAAGAAACCTTGGAAGAGAACACAATATCTGTTGATTCAGGTGACCAACACACTTCCCATACCTCGCTTGCGGACACGATTATCAGTACAAGGGACCATATCAATGTATTGGTCCGTGACAGGACCGGTATGCAGTTATTGGAATTGGAACAAGAACAAAATCTCAAAGACCTTTATAGGTCACCTAGGACTAAGGAAGAATTTTGGTATGGGATGGCAGCTCTAGCAAATCTTGCGGGAAAGATCAATAAGGAATGTGTCCTGGCCATGATGGGATTGCCCAAAAAGGAGATTGGACCCATCAAACAATTGGAAGTCTTCCTCAGTACACTTGTTACGAACCCGGATGAGATTATCATTCCACTTAAGAGCATAAACCACATACGTCAAGGATATCCTATCCATACGGATAAGGTGGACAACTATATTGAAACCTTAAATTCTTTTGGGTTGGAATATCCCTTGACGAATTATCCAATATCTTGGACAATCATCCTAAATGAATATGCTGTGGCACTCAATAAGTTGTTTGATGTCCTCAAAGCACATATCAAGCGATGACAATACTCCTTCCGACGGGGATGTATTGGAAAAAAGGGATGATTTCCTTTCAAGAATCCGCCGTTTAATTGATTTCGTTAGGTTTTTGGCATATTGTGGGCCATATGGTCGGTTGTATCATGGGTTTCTTCGAAAAAGACCTTTGCTTTCCGCACAAAGAAAAAGGAAAGATTCTTGAATGATTTCCTTTAGGACTTGGCCAAGCTGTTTGAACACTTCAATCATGGTGCAGAGTCTTTGTCAGGGATTGTAGAATGGCCAATGCGATTGCCGTTCTGCTTTCCGTTTTTCGTGTATGCTCTGCCTCAATACTATTGGATATGAAACCGGTTTCCAAAAGGAGGGAAGGGAAATGCCCATAGGTCTCCCGTAGTACTTGGAAGTTGGCCCGTTTCAATCCACGGTCAACGATTCCCAGAGAAGTACCAAAACGATCCGTGATCGCAGCGGCCAATTTCTGGGACCTCGGATCCACCGGTCCGTCAGCAACAAACACCTCAAATCCCTGTGCCTTGTCATTTGGGGCCTGGTTGCAGTGGATGGATACAAAGGCGTCCGCCATAAGGATCTTGGCCAATCGGCTCCGGTCCCCCAAGGATATCAAGGTATCCTTATAACGGGTCAGATATATTTCCAAGCTGTCCTGGAACAAGGTATGGTTCAAACGTAGACATTCCGTGGCTATACCCATGACCACTTCTTTTTCCAAGATTCCATTCGTTCCAACGGCCCCGGAATCAACCCCTCCATGACCGGGATCGATGACCACTATGGGTTTTTGTGCCATGGCCATGGAGAGGGACAAAAGCAATGGGATCAAGATGATGCTTCGTTTCATATTATTTTGTTTTCGGATTGAACAATTTCCAGTGAATCTTTTCTTTAGATGAGAATACATCAAAAATTAACAGTTTTAAGTGTTAAAAAATATGATTGTTAAAGTGATTGTATAAAATCGTTGGAGATTCCGCATTGGAAATCAAGCATTCATCAATAACCGGCCCTAATCAGGCCAAAAGTCGAACAGTCATGAAAAACCAAAAAAGAGCATTGTTGCTATGGGCCTGCCTATTGGCATCCCTGCCCATCTACCCCCAGATCGGGGGCATCGAGGATTCCGTCAACGATATCTCGGACACCATCCGTACCATCTTTCCCATCATTCTTGGGGTTATCTTCCTTATCGGTTTCCTGTTCAATGCAGGCCATTTCTTCGGGGAGAACGCCGATCTCAAAAAAGGGATTACCCGTGTCCTGGTCTTTGTCCTTATCGCAGGGGCGGTCGTGGGCATATTTACCTATCTCATCGGTATTGTGGTCTAATCGTAAAAGAGCCTGTTTTTATCCTCTTGCTATGAAACCGTATAAAATCTACCGCCATATCCGCAGTCGTGCCCTGATATTTGGGCTGCCCGTGGCCTTTTTTGCCCTCCAGATGCTGGCCGTCATCGGCTCCTTGATGGCGGTCATCTTCTCCTTTGACCTAAGATTGCTTTTTGGGGCGATGTTGGGCAATGGCATCCTCTACGGTCTCCTCCTCAAATTGGCCCGAAGACCAGAATTGTTACGAACGGGAAATGTATTTCCCCATATGATCTCCAACAAAAAAATCACCTTAAATGAAGCATACGATGAACTTCCATGAACGATATCCCATAGTGGATGTGGACCAAAACCGGATCATGGCCAACAATGGGAACTTGGCCTATGCCTACCGTCTGGAACTTCCCGAGATACATTCCCTCTCGGAGAAAGACTTCGAGGACCTCCATGGGCTCTGGTTCCAGGCACTCAAATCCCTGCCCGCGGGTACCCTGGTCCACAAACAGGACATTTATAAAAAAATAGCCTTTGATACCGAGGACTTACATCGAGATTCCTTTTTGGCCAAAGCTACCGCCAAGCATTTTCAAGGCCGGGAACATCTCTCCCATGAATCCCTGCTTTTCTTTGTTTGGCCCAAGAACAAAACGGTCAACAGTTCAAGCTTGTCCAATCCCTTTGCCCATATCCCCAAAAAGCTGCCCGAGACACTAGGGGAAAAGGCAGAGGAGTTTGGCAAAGCGGTACGGGATGCCGTGATGTTTCTGAACAATGGTACCCATCTATCGCTCCAGCCGTTCAACCAGGCATCCGTCATCCAATATACCGATGACTATTTCAACGGGTTCAACAAGGGATTTGATACCGATATGGTGCTTGACAAGGACAAGGCCCAAATAGGGGACCACTGGTTCGGGGCCATGGCCGTGAACAATGAGACCTGTTTCGGGGATGTGGTAAAGACAAGTCGGCCCAATGAGAAATACACGGCCGACGGGTTCCTGTTCCACCAGGGTTTTATCGATGGCCTTGGCCTGACCTTTCCGGGGAACCATATCGTCAACCAGATCATCCATCTCGATGACCGGCATAAATGGCGGAAACTGTTGGAGAAACGTCTGGAGGAACTTTCCAAGAGCAGCAATTTCGGTTCCCAGAACAAAGTGCTGTACGACAGGGTCTCGGACACCTTGGATACAATAAACCAAGACGATTCCTCCCGGATCATACGGGGCCAGTTGAACACCATCTTTTGGTCAAAAGAAGAAAAGGAACTGGATGCCACCGTCTCGGAACTTGTGGCGAGGTTCAAGGAACTGGATATCCGACCCTATTGTCCCGAAGGCCTGTCCCGAATCCATTACCTGCTCAACAGCTATCCCCTGTTCTCCTCCAATTTTTCGGACAGTGACCTGTATGTGGCCGACCTGAAACATGCTCTCTGCCTGATGGTCAATGTGACCAACTACCGCTCCGATAATGAAGGGGTACTTTTCAACGATCGTTTGAACAACATCCCGGTCCGAAAGGATGTATGGGACGAGGGGAATAAGCGCATCAAGGCCCGGAACTTTGCCATTTTTGCACCTACCGGAGAGGGGAAATCCTTTTTGGCCAACAACATCCTGCGACAATATTTTGAACAAGGGGTCCGTTTGGTGATCATCGACCTAGGGGGAAGTTATGCCAAGTTCGCCCAGCTCTATCCCAATCAACATATCACCCTGAAATACGAACAAGGGAAAAACCTCGGTATCAACCCCTTTTATAAAACCCCAGGCGAAGGTCTCGCCCCGGAGTGGCTGGAGGACCTGACCGTCTTTTTGATGGAACTCTATGGTTCCCATCAAAAAGTGAACAAGGCCCAGGAAGTGGCGTTAAAGAAAATCCTGCGCAGTTACTATGGAAAGATCAAGCATGGCCATAGTCTGGACGGGCTGTATACCTTTATCGAGGAAAACCGGGAATCCCTGTTGGGGGAACTGGGCATCGACCGGAGCTATTTTAACCTGACCCATTTTCTGCATATCCTTTCCGAATATGTGGGGGACGGCCTCTACAGCTTCCTGTTCAAGGTCGGGGAAGACCAATCCCATCGGTTGGAGGACAAACGCCTTATCGTCATTGAACTGGACGAGGTCAGGGACAACCGGGAGGTGCTCTCGGTAATGCTCAAGCTCATCAAATCGGCCATTCAACGGACCATCTGGCGCAACCGTTCGGAGCGGGGGATTATCCTTTTCGATGAGTTTGCCAAGCAGCTCAAGTTCGACAACGTGCTGGAGAGTGTGGAGTTCTGTTATCAGGCCATCCGCAAGCAGAACGGTGCCATCGGCATTGTTCTACAGTCCATAAACCAATTGCCCGAAAACCATACTTCGGCCACCATCTTGGAGAATACCCAGGTCATTTACAGCCTGCGCAACGAAAAAGGATATGAAGCCCTCAAACATCGGCTCAACCTTAGCGCCCATGACCTGGACCAACTCCGTTCCATCAAAAATGACCTGAAGGGTGAACGCAAGTACACGGAGATCTTTATCAAGATCGGTGCTGAGAGCAACATCTACCGATTGGAAGTGCCCCCGGAGGTCTATGCGGCCTACCTCACTGACGGCATCCAAAATAAAGCTATAATGGACCATTTTAAGGAAACCCAGGATATGGAGCAGGCCATCAAGGAATTTATCGCTACAACCAAAAGATCAACAATCCAAAATCAAAAGACATGAGGAAAAAAATCACCAAAGCGCTCATCATCACCCTAGGCTTGGCCCTATACCTGCACGGACGTGCTACCGCCCAGGGGATGCCCGTTTATGATAATACAAATTTTATTTCCCTCGGGAAACAACTCATCGAATCCGCCAAACAGACCGCGGAACTGTTAAAGATGGTGGACGAACTGAACGCTGTCCGGGAAAAGATCGAGAAGGTCAATAATGCCGTCAAGCAGTACCAGGCCGTTAAGGACATCACTCGCAACAACGAACAACTCTTTGAGATGGTCCGGGATGGTCTTAGGGAAATTTTGAACTCTCCTTACATCCACGGCCATGAAGTGGAGACCATCTCGAATACCTTCAACGGTGTGATCGAACATTCCTTGGGCCAACTAGAATTTATGGACCAGGTTCTCAGCAGCGACGTTTTGAACATGACCGATGCGGAACGTCTGGAGATATTGAAGGCCCAACGGGAGGCATCCCAAGGGATGGTGGCCGATATCCAACTGAAGAAGCGGCGGTACGATAGGGTCATTTCCTTCCGGAAAATGCAGGCCCTTATCAAGGAGAGGAACCTGAACTATTAAAGGTACGTTATGGGACTCGAATATGTGGACGCGGTCTTCCAGACCATTAAGGACAGCAGTTTTGCCACCTACACCATCGGGGGCATGAAGGCCTTGGCCGTGCTGTTCTTTCTGGTCAACATCCTTAAAAAGTATTATGAGGGCGGAGCCTCCCGGACTGGCTTGACCTGGGGATTGACACCCACCGACCTGATCAAGAACTTTGCCGTGGTGCTGGTGGTGCTTTTCTCCACGGAAGTGTTGGCTACTTTTGACAGTGTTTTGGTGGCCATAGAGGGCCAGTACCGCGAAACGGCCCCCAATCTTTTGCCCCTGGGACTTCAGGAAGTGCCGATAGAGGAGGAGTCCGGCCTATTTGATGCCGCGACCAAGGCCATGGCCCTGCTGTACGAATGGCTGGCCACTCCGTTTTTGGGTCTCCGCACCCTGGCCTGGGCCGGGGCACTGATGCTTTGGGTCCTGGACCTGTTCATCTATCCCCTTTTCTTGGCCGAACGCTATTTTATCCTAGGGGTCATGCAGGCATTTTTTCCACTGGTCATCAGCATGGCGGTATTCGAAAAGTTCAGGGAGATGGGCTATCGTTTTTTTCGGCTTTATGCAGCAGTGTATATGATCGTTCCCGCTTTCTTTTTGGTCAATGTGTTCATCAATGCCCTGTACCAAGAGGTGACGGTCAACTTTTGGCCCAACCTCTTTGGAACGGGGTACGGGAGCGAACTTTTCGCCCCCTTGATCGAACTGGCTGGAATTGGGTTCATCGTGCTGTTGAAGTTCAAACTGTACAAACGGGCGACCTCGTTTACCTTCCGCTTGTTCACCAACTAGAAAGGATCAAAGCTCATTATCAAAGACTAAAGCGCATATGAAAAACACCTATAAAAACATTACCGAAATTTTACGGCTGAACCGATTTATCGTATTGGCCACAGTCGTCCTTTGCCTATTGAGCAGTGGGCTTTCCCTGGGACTGTTCTACCACAATCAGGAGAAATTCCTGAACTCTGCCTTTGTGGTGAGTACAGATGGCACTGTTATTCCCTTGGAACTGGTTGACCAACAGGAAAACCGTGAAGTAGAGGCCTTGGCCCATATTGACCGCTTCCATCGGCTATTTTATGGGATTGATGGTACCAACTATAGAACCCGCTTGGAAAAGGCCCTTTGGCTGGCGGACGCATCCGTGGATGCCATTTATCGGCAAAAACGATCGGATGGGGTCTATAACCGATTGTTGCAGTTTTCGCTTCGGCAGGAAGTGGTCACATTGGACATTGAACTGGACCTCGACCAAGAGCCCTATGGATTTCGGGCAAGGACGGTACTTGAGGTTAACCGGGGGACTGTCACCGACCGCTACCGACTGGATACTTCAGGAGAGCTGGTCCTGGTGGACAGGAACTTTCCGAACAATCCCCACGGGCTGTTGATCACCCATTTTTTCGAGGATGCCTTGCGCAAACTGGAACCACAACCGTAAACCCACACTATCATGAAACTGGAAAAAAACAAAATTATATTTATTGGATTGATAGTCTGTATTACCGCTTTTATCGTGCTATATGCCGTTTCCATGGAGCAAAACAAGGAGGGTCCAGAACTGAAGCAGCCCAACGTCCCTGAACTCAAGGATCAACCTGAGGAGTACGGCTCCAAACTGGAGGCGGTGGATGATATCAAGGAGGAGCGGCATATCACAAAGCCCAGCCTATACGGGGAGGGCCATCTAGATTCCCTATGGGAAGAGAAGGAGCGACAGCGTATCGTGGATAGCATCTACCGTGTTGGTCGGATTGACTATGGGGAGGGTACATATCGAAAATCCAAAAAGATTCCATTGGAAAATGAAGCTGCATTCCACACCAAACCCAATCCATTTCCAAAACAGGAAACCGAACCTATCGATCTCTCCAAAGCCCATCGGGACTTCTTTGGCCATAACATAACACATACCAATGCCAAACCTCCCATGGCAGTGGCGATGGTCAATGGGGAGCAGACGGTCCGCTCCAAAAACCGCCTGGAACTGCGGTTGAAGGAGGCGGTGGAACTCAACGGGAGCTATTTCAGCCGGAACACCCTGTTCTATGGCTTTGTCAGTTTTCGGGCCAATAGGGTCTTTGTGACCATTGATCATATCGGTTCCAATCCCGTAAGCCTAATGGCCTATGACCTTTTGGACGGCGGTGAGGGCATCTATGTGGAGAACAGTTATCGGGAAGAGGCCACGAGGGAAGTGCTGGACGATGCCGTCCAAGATGTGAACCTGCCCGGAATGCCCCAGCTAAATGGGATCAAACAGGTGTTCCGGCGTTCCAACCGCACGGTCCAAGTGACCATCCATGACCAATACCAATTGATACTCAAACCATAACATTCCATCCTATGAAACCATTCCATCTATTCATTTTCAGTCTTTTGATCTATGTGACAACGTATGCCCAAGTGGACACACTCTATGTCAACGACACCCATAATCTAGCCCTGATCTTTCCCGAACCCATTGCACGGGCGGTTACGGGACATCCCAACTATTCCTTTGACTATGATACCACTGCGCCTGGAAGGCTGGGACTGTTGCAGGGACATCGCGGTATGGACAGCAATCTGTTGGTTTTGACCGATGATGGATTGGCCTATTCCTTTGCCTTGGCATATCGAAAAAAGCTACAGGAAGGCCATCGGTTCGTGAAGGTGGGGGAAAGTATCGGCACTATCGCACCTGAGAAACCTATGGATTCTTTGGTCCAAAATCCCGTGCCCTCTTTGGGGTCGGATACCCTCAAGTACCAAAAGGCCAGCATGTATTTTTTGGAAAAGGCCCAAACGGTACTGCGTTCCAAACGGAAGGATGGGATTATCCTTCGGCTTCGGGACGTGGCCTATTACGGCAGGGAAACCTATCTCGTTCTGGAGATCGAGAACCGGTCCGCTATCGACTTTGAGCTTGATTTTGTACAGCTCTTCAAGGCACACGGGAACCCGCGAAAAAAGTCCTCTTACCAGAAACTGCCTTTGGAACCCGTTTACAAACATCGTATGCCCACTATCGTCAAAATAGGACAAAAACAACGCTTTGTGTATGTGGTGCCCAAGTTCACCTTGGGGGACCGGGAAAAACTGCTGGTGGAGCTTCGGGAAAAGCATGGGAGCCGTCGTGTGACCATGTAGCAAAAGTGGACGAGCCATCACCCCATCCCAAAACTTTGTGCAAAGTTTTGGACATTTGTCGAAATAATTAAGACATTTTGTATATTTACGGTAAATTACGTCATTGAATGATATCCCATGGAGAAAAAAACCACTACAAAACAGGGGAAGAGCGCGGACAAGGGTTCCGATTCCCCAAGCCCAAGAACTGGCTCAAGATCCAGAAAAGCCCCAAAAGCCAGACATCGGGGCACTAAGGCCGCTGCGCTCAAAAGTGCTAATTTGGAAGCTTTGGAAAAACCACAGGATGCAAGATATGGGCTTCTTATTGCACAGCCGCAGCTTGAGGCCTTACCCGGTGATTTTGCCACCTTTGACTGGAACGATGACTATAGGGGCCATGCGCTGGTCCGTGTCATACGCCATGGTATCGACTATGGTGTTTTTGAAAAGATGGCAGAACCAATGCCCTTTGAACAGGAGGCGTGGGCCACGATTCTTAATACCACCACCAGAACCTTGGACCGTTACAAGAAAGAGCACAGGTCGTTTAAATCACAGCAAACTGAACGCATCATTGAAATAAAGCAACTTTATCAAAAGGGAGTTGATGTATTCGGGGACAAAGATAATTTTGACGCATGGTTGGAAACCGAAAACTTATCTCTTGGTCGCATTAGACCGGTTTCCTTATTGGATACCTCGGTGGGCATCCATATGGTCAAGGATGAACTGGGCAGGATAGAACACGGTATCTTGGCATGATCGTTTACCGTCTGGGAAAACAAAGATTCATTGAAGACCTATCCGGGTCAGGTGCCTACATGAATGGTGGCAGGTGGAACAACAAGGGTGTTTACATGCTCTATACTTCTGAATCCAAAGCTTTGGCAATGTCCGAACTTTCGGTACATCTACCCTTGGGAATAGTGCCAAAGGATTACAGTTTCGTCAAAATGGAGATTCCCGACGATAAGATATTGGAGCTTGACATGAAGCTTTTGGACCCTATCGACTGGAAGACCCTGCCCCATGGTCCTGAAACCCAGGCAATCGGTGATCAGTTCATTCTCGATAATACCCATTTGGCACTTAAAGTACCTTCAGTTGTAGTGGAAGGTGATTTCAATTATGTGCTCAACCCGCATTTTCCAGATTATAACAGGCTGGTGACCATTATTGACAAAGGGCCTTTTCCATTCGATCAAAGGATTTTCGTAAGACCCAATACGAATTGAATCATTTTCCCTTTCAATCGTCGCCACTGCCCCACCTCAAACAGAAACAAAATAATGGTAGTCCACGGGGAAATTGGGTTTGGTTCCACTCTCAATGATATATACACCTTTCCATGGCATTGTATCTTAGTGTTGGGGTTGTTGTCAATCCATTTTAATAATGGTTGTTGTTTTTGAATTTTAGGGAAAATACAGAATACCGTCCATTAATTAGGGATCATATATCAAAAATACTCCAGAGGCACCGGTTAATATTGCCGAGGTAACGGGCATTGTAAAGCCGGCCAATACGCTTCCCCCAACGGCAATCCATTTGCCAAACGCCCGTATATTATCATTGGGACTGAGATCACCTTGTGGTTTTTTTATGGTTTTACGGACAAAGGTCTCAAAAGCCCTCTTAGAAACATGGATTGCTGTTCCCCCTGCCTCAACAATTTTGTCCAGTGCAGCACGGAATTTACAGACAAGCCATGAATTTGTGGTCAAAAACTCCCATTCCTCAAATAAAATCTCTGCAATCCAATCATCCTCTGTCTGGTTCAGGAGGTTTGTGAAAATTTCATTTTCGTTAAAGTTTTCACTTGAATATCTAACAATGTTCTCTGAATATTCTTTTGAAAATAAGAACGTTCGGATGCCATTGATGTCAATCAAGTTTTCATCAATTTCAAAATGAAAGGAGAGACTGGATAGGGCAATTTCACCAAATTCACTGTTATTGTTGAAGGCCTCCCCGAACATCCTGACAAAGGTATCCGAAACTACAATCTGTCCCAGGGCACCTGCCTGGGCCAATCCGATCATTTGGTTTAAGCTATCTCGATGCAACAGCATTGAGACATCGACCATGACTCTATCTTCCATATTATGTATATTTTAAATTCTTCCCATGTCAAATGGACTTCATAAAAACGGTTACATTTCCTTGGATATATGTTCCCCTGACCAAATCATAAGTATTTATTCCAATTTCATTTCAGACCTGTCCTTTATTTCCGTGGCAATATCTGGCCGCTTTTTGTATATGGTTTCTTTAAAGATTTCCTGAATAAAGGGAGCTACCCAGTATTGGGACCCTTCCTCTGGGGTCATTCCGACATCCAAGTAATCCATATAGTCACTTGACATGAAATAATGGTCATTCAAATAAAAGAGGTATGCGAAATGTTGGATGAAAAGCGATTCCATGTCAAAGGAAATAGTCTCCAAATATTTAATCCTATGGGGATTGTGTACCAAGGGATCGTTCAGGACCATGTTGTGAAAGAAATTGTAATGGGTATGGTCATTACATCTGTTCCTGATCTTTTTGTACCGATCGTCCTTATGCAGCAATCCGGTTATGGATTTTACCTTATCGGATTCCCTGATATAATTGGAGATTATTCGGAAATCAGGAATGGTTTCCTCCCCTTTTCTCCAATTGTCAATTTGTTCAACGATGAAGTTTTGGATGCTGAAATGGTCCTGGAGATATAGGTTTGAATATATGTTGATGATAGTGGAATCGTAATACTTGCGAATCAAGGCATATGCATCATTGATCCTTCCTTTTTGCAAAAGTTCACCAATGGAATTCACGGTTCCCTTAATGGAGGAAAGTGCATAGGTATCCAGGTTGAGGAAAGCTTTGATTCCTTGGGGCATCCAATTCATAATGGAAAAGGACAATGAATCGTAGAAATTGGAATAATTCTGCAACTCACCATGCACTTTATGGGAAGTGTATTTCGTGCCCAATCTGCCCTCTATGGTCATTTTTGGAAAACTCATGCTCAAAACGGTTAACACCAGATGGATGATAGTGGTCCTACGTGGTATTCAAGATCAATTAATTTCTGGGGGAAGACTCAACATCCTAAAGATAATGGATTATTTGATCCAAATGTAGGAATATACAACCTAAATTGATATGGACTCCGGTTCCTTCTTACTTGAGACGATTCAGGTCAATATCCAACTGCTCGGCAACTTTTGGAAATATTTCATTTTCGAACTTCATCAGCTCTTGGAATATTTCATGATACTTTTCACCGTTCATCTTCACTTTCATAAAGGTCTGGTCTTCATCGAAAGGATGCTTGGTCAGTATTTCAACTTTTTCTTGCAAATCCCGTCTAGATTTCGAAGGTTGGTAGAATATTATTTCTGACTTTAAGCTATATCTGGCATGGGCGAAAAAGTCCCTTAAATGTTGTAATTGGTTCAGGTCATTGCCATAGGTTTCGACTATTTCAGGAAAAGTTTGAACAAAGGCTCTCTTTACTTGCCCAAAACTTTTCTGCCAATATTCAATGCGCTTCTCGCCATAATCAGTATTGGTCTTTTTCTCCTGAAAATCCCTTAGCATTTCCGGGTTTTGTTTCAGTATGATTAGATTGGACATAACATTTTGAACCCAAACCATTAAAACAAGCAAATGTCCAGCCATTCCAAGATGTTTCTGTTCGTCATCCATTTTCTTGATTTTTATTCATTGGATTCTAGCCCTATTCCAGTCCAGGAATACCATCCCATTCAAAATTTCGTTTGGTCACCACAAGATAACAATGTTTCATTGATGTCAAACAAATGCTTCTGCACACACCCAACATCGAACCATATTTTCCATAAGGATCAAGTTGGGATAAAGATTTTCTAATCTTTTGCGATTTTAAATAGGGCCTGGGCCTCTGCATGAATCTTTTGGAAGTTATGGGCCATCTTTTCACTGTTCCCAAGGTATTTAGGGGGAGGAAGCTCCCGTTTCCATTGAGGGATGGGGAAACGGACCCGTTGATCCCTTCCATCCGAAAAGGCGATGAATTCCCCTTGCCGTAGACGGAAAAAGACATCGGAGCGGACCTTACTGACCTCCCGTTCCCCTTTGGTGACCCGGGTATCGGGGTCAAAGGGATCCTGTTTTCGGGTCACCGATCGAAAGGGCCGCTTGATCCGTTCAAAGAACTGCTCATAATAAAGTGCAGTACTGGGGTCGTTGACCTTCCCAAAGAATTGGTAAGAGAGGTTGGAAAGAATGGTGCGACTGGCCTTTTCCCCATACATCATATCGTTCTGGGCCTTGTCCTGCATCACATAGACCGTGGTGATGTCATAACTGCGGAGGGTGGCGGGTATCCGGTGCATATTGAGCAACCGAATGGTAGGGGCCTCTTCCATTAGCATGAATGCATGTCGTCGTCCCCTTATGCTCATCTGTTTGGTGATGGTGTGGAGAATGGTGGCGATGATGGGCGAAAATGCGGTTTCGTATTTGGGATGGTTGACAATGGCGACAATGGAGGGATGTTCCGGATTGTTAACATCCAGATCGACCTCATCGGCGGACAATGCCATAAAAATCCTCCGGGTACTGATCTTTTTAAGGGCATTGGCCAAAGTGGACAGCACCCCTGCGGTCTGCCGTTCCGATTCCTTTCCCGCGATAAAGGCATCCGCCATGGCCTTGACCGTGAGGTCCCCACTGAGCCAATGGATCAGTTGCCATGGGTTCAGGTATTGGTA
The DNA here is from genome assembly GCF_004150225.1 of Flagellimonas olearia. NCBI lineage: Bacteria > Pseudomonadati > Bacteroidota > Flavobacteriia > Flavobacteriales > Flavobacteriaceae > Flagellimonas > Flagellimonas olearia. The sequence goes on from NZ_ML142914.1 coordinate 172,972, forward strand.
GATGGCGATAAGATGGGGCAGGGTACAGTATTGGGGATAATGGGTCCTGAGCATCCAGATCATGCCCCCAAGGAGGCCTTCCACCGCATCGTTGAAGAACTTGGAAGATCCATGGGCAATGGATTCCCGTTGTTCGAGCAGGTTCTCCAAAAGGACACGTGAGACCTCGTTCACGCTTTCCTCATCGGGCAGGTAGCGGGGAGCGATGGGGTTGACCCGTTTATGGATGGTATCGAAGGATACGATATGGAAGGGGATATCCTTATCCTGGAAAAGGGGATAGGCCAGTTCGGTGATCTCGAAATGCTTGTAATCATGGATGACCCCGCAGAATTTGTGTTTATGGAAATGTTGCAACAGGGCATAGACCACGGATTCCGTCTTTCCGCTCCCGGCCGACCCTATGATGGAGACTCCACGCCTGATGTTCCGAAGGGTCAGGGAACCGTTGCGCAGGGCCAACCTCACCTTGTATTTGTGATCGATGGGGTCATAATCCTCCCTTAGGGACAGCCCCAATACCATTACAGCATTGATGAACTGGGCCGGTAATACGGCATATAACCAAAGTGGAGCCGATTGGGGCCAGCCCAATTGTGCCGATAAAGTGGCTCCTTCCCCCAGGAAAAGAACGGTCAGCACCCAAAAGGCCCAACGGTGGAAATACTGAAAACCAAAGATCAGCAATGTGATTAAAAGGTAAAGGACCCACCAATGGTCGGTCAGGAAGGTATCGATTGAAGAAAGAGTATCCGTTGGCATGGGGTCAGATTTCAATGGAACTGGATTTCTTGGCCTGGGCCAGGGATTTTTGCAACTGGACAATGGTCTTCCGGACCATCGCCACCTTGCTGGTAGGAATCTTCGGGATGGGCACCTTTGCCCCGGTCTTGGCCAACAGTTTGAGGGCCACGGTGCGTTGACTCGTCGGAAGGCCCACCAATTTGGCAAAATAGCGTTTGGGGTCCTTATCCAGGGTCTTTCGGGCGTTATAGGATTCCACATAGTTCCGGTCGTACTTAAATAGCCGGTCAAAGGTCTTTTCCGCTTTTTCAAAGAACTCGTCCCTACGGAATCCCCTTTTTACCTTTTGGCCATTGAGTGTAGCTTCGGATTCCCGATAGCTGCTCCCCGGTGATAGGCTGAGTCTGTTGGTCACATCCTTACGGCTCATCACGATATGCACGTGCATCTGGGAGCCCGGTTTTTTCATTCCCTCTTCAATGGGCTTCCCGTTTTGTTGGTGGGGCATCTGTTTGTACAACCGATCGATGTCCCGTTGGATTTGTTTGGGATTGCCATGGATCTCCCCCCGGTCCACCTTGGCCAGGTCATTATGGAGTTTGGCGATTTGGCCCCGATAGGGACGGTTTTCCCGGATCTCGCGATCTCGTCCAGAGTAGGTCCGTTCATGTTCTATCTTGGCAAAGTACTTGAGCTGGTCCACTTGGACGGGCTGTTTTCGGTAAAAAGCTGAGGCATAGTCCTTCATCACCTCGCGAACATACTGTTTGAGTTTGGCGGGATCGTTCTGGATGGCGGCCAGTTCCCGTTTACTGGGGTTGATGGTCAGGGAATAGAACTTGGGCTCGTGCTGCTTGAGCCGGTCGGTGTTGGCATCGATTTCCTTGACCACGGTCCCCGGGGCAATCCGGTCCTGCTGTTGATCAAAGAAGGGTTCCCTCTGCTCATGGGGTACGCCCTGGTTCTCTTTCTCTAGATATTCCACAAAGTCCCCGGAACTTTGTGAAAAGGTCTGGCCCATATGTTGACGGGTGATGGTGATGTACATATCATTGGGTTTTAAATTGTTGTTTGAGGTTTTCAAATTCCTTCGGGGTCATCTCCACCTGTAGACGGGTGGGTCCCAAGGTGGTCCGTACCGATTTGATCCTGTGGAACAGCAGCTCATTGAAGGCCGTCTTGGTGCGGTCCAGTTCCTCCTCCAAATTGATACGCTGCTCACGTTCCCGGAGGAGTTCGAAGGTCATGTCCAACTTGATTTTTTCGGGTTCGGGCATGGACAATTTGCCCTTTTCTTCCAGTTCATCCTGGTTGGGCCGGAGCTCAAAGAGCATTTCCATCATGGCCTTGGTGGGAAGGATGCCATCCCGTTCAATGCTCTTGACAATGGAGATCAGGGCATTGATCCGTTTTTTGGTCCCATCTTCCCTCACCCCAAGATCATCGTTGGGGGAGAGTTGGTTCCATTTGAAAAAGTTGAGCATGGCCTCCAGGGTCTCCGTATGGGTAGGGGACACCTCCCGGGAGAATTCCCGAAAGCGGTCGGCCACCTCTTTTTTGATACTGATGGCACTGAAGCGGTATTTTTGGTAGGAATCCCCCATGATTACTGTAAATTTTACCGTGTTTTCGGGGACTGGGAGCGTTTTTACTGTAAAGCTCCTTGGCTGTTTCGGACTTATTATGTTTTCAATACATTGATTTTCAATGTATTGAATCAATAAAATCAATGCAACATGGCGCAGCCGTGTTGCCCTCTTGCTATTCCTTTTTATGCCGCGCATAAAAATCCATAGCCCCGTACCTGAAGGTACGTGTATTGCTTTTTGGCAAGGACCAAAAGGAAATTTTTAAGAAAATTCCAACTTCACTTTTTTGGAATTTCCAGTGATTTTGGAAAACTGCTGCATATTTTTCAAAGGGCAAAAAAAAAGCGGACCATAAAAATGGCCCGCTTTCCTTTGCGTTTTGGGATGGCTTACAACAGGCCATCATCCGCAAAACTGAAATATCCCCCCTCGGGCACGATGATAAGATGGTCGAGCACCTTGATGTCGAACAGTTCGGCAGCCTTTCGGATTTTTTCCGTCAACTGTCGGTCCTGTTGGCTCGGTTTCAAATTGCCCGATGGATGGTTGTGTGCCAAGATGATGCCCACGGATAAAGTCTTGAGTACCACGGCAAATAGAATCCGCAAATCTACCAAGGTTCCCGTAATGCCCCCATCAGACACTTGAAAGGCACCCTTTAACCGGTTGGAATTGTTGAGCAAAAGCACCTTGAAGGTCTCCTTTACCGCAATGCTATCCCGGTTCCAATTGTCAAGCAACACCTTGGCCGCTTCATGGGAAGAGGTCACCCTAGGGGAGTGGATTGCTCCCAATTTCTCGCAATAGCTGATTTTTATTTCATTAACTTTAGCTGTCATTTTTCTAGGTATTTAAAAAGTGTTTGGAAAAATGGGCAGTGGGGATGTTCTGGGGGTATAACAGGGCATCCTCTCGACCATTTTTAATACTCGGAGGGCAATAGCAGGGTATTGTCCACAAAAAAGAGCCGCAGCTCGTCCAAGGGAAAATCCGTGATGTGGTATTGCTGCTCGGTGAAAACGGTATCGTTCCCATCGCTGTAGGCAATGACCGCATCAAAGCCGATCTCTTCCCGTTCCGCTTCGGAATAGCATTTAAAGTCCACTGTGATAAACCTGCTCTTTTCCATCAGGCTCTTGCCCATGACCGATGCATCCGTCAATAGCCAATACGCATTGGCGGTACTGGCAAGGTATTGCACACCCTCGGTATAGCGCGTGCGGCAAATGGGTAGGCTATAGATACACTGCGAACCATGGAATTGGCTCAATTGTTCCTTAAAATCTTGGATGGATATTTCCATGGGATATAGATTAGGATTAATGAGAAAGTAGGGATGCCCAAAACGGGCACCCCTTTTTGACTTAGGCAGCCTTTTCATTGGCCTTCCTTTTAGGGGTCTCCGCTTTTTTGGCGGTTGTGTTCTTGCTGCCGTTGACAGGCTCGGTCTCGGTCTTCGCCCCCAAGAGTAACACTTCATCGGCCACGATCTCGGTAACATACCGTTGGTTGCCATCATCTGCAGTAAACGAACGGGTCTTGATCTTGCCCCTGATCCCGACCTCACTACCCTTGGAAGTGTACTTTTCCAGGATTTCGGCGGTCTTGCCCCAAGCCACGATCTGGTGCCAATCGGTTGATTGGACTTTCTCCCCCTTGCCATTTTTGTAATACTCATTGGTGGCCAAGGGAAAACGGGCCACTTTTCGACCACTTTCAAGGCTGGTCACTTTAGGGTCGTCCCCCACATTTCCGACTAATTGCACATGATTTCTAAAATTGCTCATGATTAAAGGATTTATGCCCAAAAAGGGCGGTTAGAAAAAAATTGAACTCAACCTCAATGGGAAACCCCGACCCATCCCAAAAACCCACTGGAAAAAGGCCGAAGGCTCCTGATTTACTTATGGTATCTCGAGCGTCTTCCTTTTTTTGATTTTTTTGAACTGCTTCCGATATATGGGATGTGTACGATTTCATGGGTTCCAGTTTTTGATTTACTTCCAGTAGCGCCGTCGCTGTCACCTTTTTTTGATGCTGATCAGAGTACAACATCGCTAATTGTGCAAGCCATATAAAAAAGAGCCCCAACGGAAGTGGGGTTCTGGCTTTATGCTGGCTACAAGGAGGGATGTTGTTGTTTTGCCTACAAAAAAAGAGGAGGGTCAGCGCGGCTTGAGAGAAGGGGCAAAAAGGAATCCTGTGAAGCCCATATCCCATGGAAGCAGCACAAAATGGAGAAAGGAAACTACAACGGTAGTAGTACCTATTAATTTGTTCGATTGACCTGCATGGTCATTCTAAGGATATTTGGTAATTTTCTTGTTAAAATTTCAATCTATGTTGAGTTCGGAACATTTCTACAATTATTTCCAGTTGAACCACTTTGACTATAAACAGGAATCCAACCGGTATTTGTTGGAAATGGACGAAGAGACTTTTCCCCGGACCTTCAAGGGAATCATCAATGGCAATAGGAAGGATTACGACAGGACCATCAGGATGGATATCCGATTTACCTTTCTTTTGTCGGTTGAGGCACTTTTCGAATTCATCTTTGCCCTTTTACCCGAAAAAGATGGCACAATGAACGACAAGAGGATATTACAAAGACTTGCCCAGAGAAAGCACAACAATGAAGAAATCAGAAAATTTGCCAAGGGAGAGAAGAACATCTTGGATGAAACCTTCAGCAAAATTCTATTCTTCACTATGGAGCAGGAAGAAAGGCAAATGCCCTTTATACAACACTTGTTCTATGCCGGTGTGGAACAGGATAAAGTCAAACATGATATTAGTAAATGCGTGGATGTGATATATCGTTCCTTAAAGGTATTGGCGAGCGAGCTGGCCAACCGCACAGAATTGAACAGTTACAAACATGGATTGAAGGCCATCCCATTTTTTAAAACCATTGAGGTCTTTGATCCAGAGACTGAAGAACGGCTTATGGAATATGATATGGAGAATACCCTGACCAATTATGTCTGGGATGCCAAAAATAAAGTTTCCCGTTTTGAGACCCAGGCCTTGGATTATGAGCGGGACATCCTGTTGACCCATTGGACTTCCAATCTGATTGCCAATATGGTCCAAAGCAGAAAGTCCATGTTTGATAGCGGCAAGGGTAAATCAGCGCATATCATGTTCTTTAGCGAAAAAGAATGGGAGAGAATAAAAAAGGCGAACGTCAAGGCACAGCGGTTTACAATGAAATTTGAACATGATTCATAATAGTATGGCTCAGGATAAACAAACCAACGATGCCGGGACCAAGCAGTTCAAATTGGGAAAGATTTCCAAGGTTTTGATGTTGCTGGCCGCCCTACTCCTGATATTTTCCTTCTTCGCACCATGGCTCCTCACACGATTCTCCTATATTGACATGTCACCGTATGGAACCGTTGGGGATACCATTGGGGGAATCATGAACCCTTTTATTGCCGCGGCCGGGGTTATATCAACTTTCTTGGCATTCTATATGCAGGTCAGAGCCAATAAACTCCAGCGCGAACTGTTCGAGGAACAGATTGTTGAGGAACGGGACCGGTTCCAAAAGGAACTGAAGGAACAACAAAAACAGTTTAAACAAACTGCTTTTGAACAAAGGTTCTATGAGATGCTGCGTTTGCACAAGGAGAACATAGATGAAATGTTATTCGTGGTACGGCCCATAGCCAAAGAGCCCAGGGAAGTATATGGGCGAAAGGTTTTTGTGGAATTTTTAAAGGAGGTAGAGGCAATTTATGCCATTGTCAAACACTATTTCCCACTGGAGGAAAAGGAATTCCATATTGATTTGGCCTACAGTTATTTTTTCCAGGGAATAGGAGAACAGGATGTAGCCTATGCAAAGAAACCGTCCAAAGACCCACATTCAAAGGCCATTAAAGGGATTATCCAGGTCAATGCGGTTCACAAAAACGGAGGGGGAATTTCTTCAGGGCTAAATGGGATCGCCCACCATACGGGAGACCGGATAAAGAAGTTCCCTGACTGTTGGATGGCCTATGGCCATGGCAGTCAATTGGGCCATTACTACCGGCACCTATACCAAACGGTCAAATTTGTTGCCAAACAGCCTGAGGATTTTATCACCTATGAGGAAAAAAGGAGTTATCTCAGGACCTTGCGGGCACAGCTTTCCAATCAGGAGCAGGCTCTTTTATTCTATAACTTTAAATCGAAATTTGGCAGAAAGTGGAACGACCCAAGAAATAAATTCCTTACGGATTACCGTATGATCCACAACTTGGACAATGGGCTGTTGTTGCATGATTTTGATTTGGTGGAAGAGTTTGGATTGGATGACAATCCAACCTATAGAAAGGAGAAAGGAAGGAATGATGATTACCTTTTCGAATTTCAGGAATATAGGAAAAAGACAATGGAAAAAAGAGAGTGATTGTTTGACGGTAGAAATGAAAACAAAACAACAATACTATGGGAAGAGATTTTAAGATCGGGGATTCATTATTATGGACTTTCCAGACCGATTCTGTCATGCTGGATTTTAAGTTTGATCCAGTAATCTCATTCTTGGATGGTGCCTCGGGGATGATCGCTGAAAAGGAAAAGGAGATCAGTAGGAAGTTTGAAGAGTGGAACGAGAAGCAAAAGCAGGATTCAGATTTGCCCGATGCGTATGACGTGTATGAAAATGAGGTCTTGGAACACTCCAAATTCCCAGAACTGCTCAACAATTCAGTGTATTTGGTGCTCTACGCCATGTTTGAATCCCACTACCTTGAACTCTGTCAGATGACGGGAAGTCTCCATAAAAGTAGGATGAAGGTCCGAGATCTTTCCGGCAACAGTTATATAGACCAGTGCAGGCGCTATTTGATAAAGGTTATCGGGTTGGACATGGACGAAACCATGGAAGATTGGAACGAAATACTTAAACATCAACGTTTGCGGAATGCAATCACCCACAAAAGTGGTAAGATAACTGAAATGAAGAGTGATTTGCGGAGTTTTATTGATAATAGGAACGGGGTCACCTATTACCCGGAACGAAAACTCGTCCAAATTGAATCCACTGAATTTTTAAAGGGCTTTATCGGGGTAATCAAGAGTTATTTCAATAAGGTCAATATACAGATCGTACGACATTATAGTCAAACCTCACGATAATCCATGGAGTCTGAATTTTATGATATCAATGATAGGAACCAAGATTACCAAGAAATAAATCTCTTGGTTGGGAGAATGATTCATGGATTAAAGGCTATGGCAATGATATATCATGATTATTCAGATGATATCAACTCTTTTGAAAGAATACATGAGCTCAAGGACAATTTAGCATATCGGTTAAAATCGGCTCAACACTTATATCTGCTGCTCTTGAACGAATATGAATTGAAAGAGCGGGAACTAACGAAGATTTTAGAGAATGACCCAAGATTGTTTCAGGTTAATTGGGGAGGTAAAAATCCAGTAGCCGGGAAAATTGAGGAGGAGCTTGCGGCCATTTTCGATAGTTTGGTTTATCACCTAAACACCTCTTTTGATTATCTGGCACATATCACCAGCTATATATGTTTGAAAAAAATAAAAAAAACGGTGTACTGGTCTGGCCTAAGAAATTATGCGAAGGCAAAGGGAAATGAAATATCCACTTTATGGATCAAAGAAACCATAGTACGAGTTAATGATGATTTTGTTTCTAAACTAGATGATTATAGGTCCCGATTAATCCATACAAAACGGGATGTTCATCCTCTAATGGCATTTAAATCGAACGAAACCAAAGTAACACAACTTTACCTTTCCGCTTCTGATACGTCAAAAAGATTTTTTAAAAAGAGCTTGGCAAATTATGACAAGGATAAGGGAATTTCCTTATCCTTTCTCGCATCTACTTTGATTCGGGATACCTTGGACAAAATAGAGTTGATGTTAGATGCCTTGGTCTATGAAATCAATGTAGCTTCAAATTTTCCAAATAATTGGGATGAATCCAAAAAAGGTTTGATGTTGATAAGACGTGATCCAAAGACGAAAAAAGGTAAATTAGTTAGTGATATTGAATGGGATAAGTTTAAACATAAGACGGATTAGAAATGCAATGGGACTTGAATAAAATCAATAGTTTGATTTCTAATAAGATTGAGGAAAACCTAAATCTTGACTATTAGGCATCGGCATCTCTTGGAAAACAGGACAAAAAGGTGAATGAAATTTCCAAAGATGTATCGGCATTTGCTAATTCAGATGGTGGAACCATAATCTATGGGGTATCGGAAGATCCTGAAAAGCGACATTTGCCCCAAGGAATCGATCCCATTGACAGAAATTTGGTTTCAAAGGAATGGTTAGAGCAAATCATCCAGGGAAATATTAGACCAAGAATAGATGGAATCAAAATCCATCCAGTCACGGTGAATGAGCAAAAAGGCCATGTAATCTATGTGGTGGATATTCCAAAGAGCAACACTGCACACCAAGCTAAGGATAAGAAATACTATAAGAGATACAATTTTAATTCGGAGGCTATGCTTGATTATGAGATCAGGGACGTTCTTAACCGTACCAAAGACCCCATAATAGACCTTGAGTTTGAAATACTTTCCAAAACGGTAGAGGTAAAAGCATCACCATCCTATCTTGAAAACCCAATTCTTAGCCTGGGTTCCTTAGGAGGGACCGAACCAGAAAAAAAGGTTAAAACGTATTTGACGCTTAGGGTTTGGGCCGTGAACACGGGCAGGGTACTTGCCCAGTATTTGAATGCGGATATTGGGATACCCTATGAATACCTTGCCAAAAACGAGGAGAATAAAGAAGGCATGGCGACCTTTTTTATGGACAATACCGTACGTGAGGTTGTGGACGTACAATTTTTCCCTTCCATGACCGGTAGTGATGCTGTCGAAAAGTTGGGCCCTTCGAGGTATGACCCCATATTGCCGAAAAGATTTCTGTTGCTTAAGAAAATAGGGCTCAATCCGTCAGTTTTGACCTCAGAGGAAGTGTTGCAATGGATAGTATACTGTGACAATGCCGAGCCGAGGGAAGGTGAGATTAAATGGAAGGAAATAAAAGTGTTTGAGAATGATTGAGAGAAATGGTTGACAATGATAAGGTATAGACTATGGCCAGTTCATTGATTTGGTCGAATGCAGCATTCTCAAAGTTCTTCAAATAGATTTCCGTGGTTGTGATAGAATTGTATCCCAAGCCCTCACTTACAGGGGCCATTGAGGCACTAAGGTATTTTGCAATGGCGGTCCATGAAAGTCTAATGGTATAGGTGATAAGTTTTTTCTCTATTTCTGTATCGTAGGCAATAATTTTAGGGCATTTGTTCATCTTGTCATGTGGAAGGCATATAATTTTAGTGTTTGACGGAACTTCCAGCATGACCTATTTGTATACTGAAAAATCCGCATCTTTTGCCCTTCAAACGGTATTGAAAGAAATTTGACAACGGAGCGGATAGGAGGACAGGCAACGGTTCTCTTGTCTTGTCCCGGTAATAGAGGATAAGTAATCATGAGTTGTCCTGTTCCACATATAATTGATACAATGCCCCCATAAGTAAAAAAAGGATCATCGCATCATCACCATCAAAGGCTTCCCTGATCTTGGTATATGCAACCCGAACCTGCGCCTCGACCGTACGGATCGAAATTCCCAAATAATCAGCGGCCTCCTGCTGGCTCAACCCCTCCAATTTAGTCATGCGCAGAATCTGTTGGCAACGTTCCGGCAAGGTCTCGATGATCTTTCTGAGTTTGATGATCTGTTGTTGGATGTGCTCCTTATCTTCCTCTTCATCGTAGACCGCATCAAAGGTTAATTCCGCATAAAGGTTGGCACGGGTAACGGTACTTCGGTATTGGTCTATAAATTGGTTCTTTGCCGTGGTGAACAACAACTGCTTGAACCCAAAAGGCTGTAGGGATTTTCGTCTTTTCCAAATCGAGACAAAACTCATTTGGACAATATCCTCTGCCAGGTCCCGGTCCTGTGTCAGGGTCAGGAGATACCCCAACAGCGGCCTGTTGTAGGTGTCGAAAAACAATTTAAACGCCTGGTTATCACCATCAATGATCGCCTTTGCCAATAAATTGTCATTTTCGAATGTCTTCATTTTAGGGGGATTGAGTGATGGGACAAAACAAACCGACGCTGGGTAAATGTAGAAAAAAGTTAAGAAATGATTAAGTATCTTTTAAGTGGCGCCCGTTTAACCCATAAACAACACATAACCAATGACCGAAAAAGAAGAACAGCTGATCCATCGATTCCTTGACCAAAAATTGACAGAGGAAGAATGGGACACGTTATTGGCATGGTTGGAGAAACCGGCCAATAAAAGAACCTTCAATATCTATGTCAAAGCTGATTATTATCTGAGACTATCAGATTCAGATGCGAATATGGAACGTCTCTATGAACAGGTACTAAAATCGGCCAATGAAAATGGCAGGACCACAGGAACAAGTAAATTCCAGCTCGGTCGAAAATGGATAGCCGCAGCTTCCATTGTCCTTTTGTTGGGTATGGGCCTCGGCTGGTATTTTTATGATATGACCAGTGAAAACCAGCCCACCCAGATTGTGGAAACCTCCATCGAACAAGGAACCGATGGGGCCATCCTGACCTTGGAAGATGGCACTGAAGTGGTGTTGCAAAAAGGGAGCAACTATCAAAACAACTATGTGACCAGTAATGGGGAACAAGTAGTTTATGATAGGGAGAAGGCCAAGGAGAGCCATCGGTACAATACCATTTCCGTCAACCGAGGGAAACAATTTACCGTTACGCTGGCCGATGGTACCAAGGTATGGCTGAATTCAGGCTCGAAGCTTACATATCCTGTGCATTTCAATCCAGGGGAAACCAGGGTGGTCGAGCTCTTATACGGGGAGGCCTATTTTGATGTCACTCCCGCCACGGAGCATGGAGGTGATGCCTTTGAAGTGGAACACGGACACCAAAATGTCCGCGTTCTCGGAACAGAGTTCAACATCAAGGCGTACCTAGAAGAAAAACAGGTGTACACGACCTTAGTGGAAGGGAAGGTGGAAGTAGGTTTTGGCACTTCACAAGCCCTTTTGGTGCCGAACGATCAATCCGTTGCAGACCTTGAAAACGGTACCCTTGAGATCCAACAAGTGGATGTCAAGGCCGAAACAGCATGGCGCGAGGGACTCTTCATATTCAAGAGCAAGCCCTTGGGCGAGATCGTCGTCACCCTCTCCAGATGGTATGATGTGGAAATAGTGATCACGGACAGTGCAATGAAGGATGTCGAATTCAAGGGCACTCTGAGCAAGGACCAACCCTTGGAAGAAATATTGGAACTTATCAAGAACACTAAATTCATCAACGCTTATGACATAGAAGAGAACAAAGTGGTTATCCGCTAGAACCGTCCATTAAGTGGACCACTATAAAAAAGAGAGGGACAGGATTACCAACATCTCACCGACGATAATCCTTCCCCCTGGACAAATAACTAATGACTCATTAATTAAATGCAATCAAATTTATGAAAAACCAAACAAATTGGGCTTCTCCAAAATCCGTTGGAAACAAGCTCTTGCTATTGACTATGAAAGGCTACCTTCTCTTTTTTTGTGCTTTGGCCATGGGAATGAACACGGACAAGGTGTTATCCCAGCAAATGGTAGTCATTGCGACCGACCAAGTGCTGACCGTGGATGAGGTCTTTGACCTTATCATGGAACAGACGGACTACAACTTCATCTACCAAGTGGACCTATTTAAGGGAAAGCCTAAGGTCGAATTAAAGAAGGGGAAGATAAAAGTGGACAAGCTTTTGCAATTGAGCTTGGCCGATTCTCCCGTAATTCTCGACCTGACCGATTCCAATACCATATTCATCCAACCCCAAACCATGTCCCTGCCCCAAAGGCAACAGGATTTTGTGGTAACAGGCAAGGTGACAAACCTGGACGGGGTTCCTTTGTCCGGGGTCACTGTGCGGATAAAAAACATGAACCGTGGTGTGGCTACCGACTTCAATGGGGATTTTAAAATTATGGTGCCCGATGAATCCAGTGTTCTGGTATTCACCAGTATCGGTTACCGCAGCCAAGAGATTTCCGTAGGCAAGCTGCGTACGGTCAATATAAGTCTGGAGGAAAGCGTCAGCGAACTGGACGAAGTGGTGTTGAACGCCGGCTATTACAAAACCTCCCAAAGAAAGGCCACTGGAAATATTGCTAGAATAGATAAGAAAACCATTGAAAACCAACCTGTCAATAATCCTTTAGGGGCCCTTCAAGGCTATGTGTCGGGAGTTGACATACGACAGACCACAGGAGTTCCTGGCGGCGGTTTTGAAATCGAGATCAGGGGCAGAAATTTTATAAACGGGGGTACAAATCCTTTGTTCATTGTCGATGGCGTCCCTTTTAGCTCAGAGTCGTTGGAAGCAACCCGGGTAGGTTCACAGATTAATCAAGCGAACGTAAGTCCGCTGAATGCGCTCAATCCACAAGACATTGAAAGTATTGAAATTCTTAAAGAAGCAGATGCCACGGCCATTTATGGATCTAGAGGTGCTAATGGGGTGGTATTGATTACTACAAGGAAGGGAAAAGCTGGGAAAACCCAATTCACGGCAAACTTAAGCACCTCCCTGGGAAAGGTGAGCCAGTTCAGAAATTTAATGACCACGGATCAATTTTTGGAAGTTAGGAGGGAAGGGGCTGTACAGGATGGCTATGGCTCATTTTTAGAGGATCCCGCTTTCGATTTTTTCTGGCCTGATATTACGGTGTGGGGACAAGATCGATATACAGATTGGCAAAAAGAACTCATTGGGGGTACAGCCTTCAGAAACAACGTACAGCTTTCTATATCTGGCGGTAGTGATCAAACCCAATTTTTGATCAGTGGGGCACATCAAAAACAGACCACCGTTTTTCCGGGAGACTCCAATTATAAAAAGACAACCGTGCACAGTAATGTCAACCACCAATCGAAAGATGGCCGTTTTAGTTTGAATTTTTCAACCAATTATGCGATAGAGAACAATGATTTACTTCGTCAAGACCCAACAAGCCTAGCCTATTCCTTGCCACCGAACGCGCCTGCGGTATATGATGAAGAAGGTAATATTAATTGGGAAAACAATACGTTCCGGGACAATCCGATGGCCCAAATGCTAAGGGACTATCAAGTACAAACAAAAACACTCATTGCAAATCTGGGAGTATCATATCGCTTATTGTCAAGTTTGGAATTTAAGACAAACTTAGGGTATAACAACAGCGAATATGGTTCCTTCAATACTTTTCCACATGATTCCAGAAGTCCCGGTGACGGATACACATCAAGGACCGGTTCAATCATTGACCTGAATACTTCAGCTCGTGATTCTTGGATCGTTGAACCACAAATAAACTGGATGCAGGAATGGAACGGCCTAAAACTGGATGTGTTGGTGGGATCCACCTTTCAACAAGAGACCACGGAACAATTTGTGCAGCGGGGTAGAGGTTTTGCCAGCAACCAACTCATCCAAAATATCGCTGCTGCAGAAACTGTTGAAATAGTGGATGATATCGATAGTGAATACAACTATCAAGCCTTTTTTGGTCGACTGAACCTAAATTGGAAAGACAGGTATATAGTTAACCTTACCGGTAGAAGGGATGGTTCCTCGCGGTTTGGGCCGGGAAAACAGTTCGGTAATTTTGGAGCTGTCGGGGCGGCTTGGATTTTTTCCAATGAAAACTTTCTTAAAGACAATCCAACGTTCAATTTCGGTAAGATAAGGGCGAGTTATGGCACTACCGGGAGCGATAATATAGGAAATTATAAATTTTTGGATACTTATACCACGTCCAATGAGCAGTATAATGGCATCAACATAATGGAGCCCTCTGGAATTTTCAATCCTATCTTGGCTTGGGAAGAGAACAAAAAACTTGAGTTTGGTCTTGAGCTTGGATTTTTTAAAGACCGGTTAGTATTGAATACTTCTTGGTATCGAAACCGCTCATCCAACCAGTTGATAGGAATTCCTTTGGCGGCCACAACTGGTTTTGGGAGTTTAGAAGGGAATTTTGATGCTGTTGTTCAAAATACCGGTTTTGAATTAGATCTTAATACGGTTAATGTCCAAGGTAAGGGGTTTCGATGGACTACAAGCTTCAATATCACAGTTCCAAAAAATGAACTGTTGAAGTTCGATGACATTGAAAATTCCACATTTGCCAATAGATATGAAGTCGGAAAATCCTTGAACATTCGTTATTTATTCCGCTCCCTTGGCGTAAATCCGGAAACCGGTTTATATGAGTTCGAGGATTTCAATAACGACGGTCTCACCGATAGGACAAATGATAGACAGGTCACAAGGGATTTTACGCCCGATCTTTATGGTGGTTTGGGCAATACATTAAGGTATAAGAATCTATCCTTGGATTTTTTCTTTCAATTCAAAAAACAATTGGGGTACAACTATTATCGGGATCAGAATTTACCCGGATACCCTAGGAATCTACCCGTGGATTTTTATGACCGTTGGCAGGAACCTGGAGATATTGCTCCCTATCCACGTGCAACGGCTGGATTGGACTTTAGCGGTGATCTACCCTATGTTGGCGGATACCAAGCTACGAGTGATGCAGCCGTTACGGATGCTTCATTTATTCGATTGCGCAACGTTTTGCTGACCTATAGAATACCAAAGGGTTTTAGCCTAGGGTTGGATGCAAGCGTCTATTTACAAGGCCAGAACTTATTGACCATCACAGGGTATAGATTTGGCGACCCAGAACAGACAAGTTTTAATTATTTACCGCCACTACGTCAATTCACGTTGGGATTGAACCTAAACTTTTAAATTATTGATTATGAAGACTAAGGAAATCAACATAAAGAAATCAATTTTACAGCGTGAGCACTTGAAAAAATGTGTTCATAGCATAAAATACAAAGTCCTTTTACTAGCAATACTCGGGATTAATGCCTGTACGGATTTTGTTGAAATCGACCCTCCAAAAAATACCTTGGTAGCAGAAACGGTTTTTGAGGATTCAGAGACCGTAGAATCCGCATTGGCCAATGTGTATGTTAAAATGCGGGATGACGGTATGGTATCGGGTAATTTTGGCTTGGGTTTATTAATGGGTTCCTATAGCGATGAATTAGATTATTATAACTCTTTTGTCGAATATTCGAGGATATATAATCATGGCGTCATAAATAGCAGTTCAACTGCTTTGGAATGGTGGACCCATGCCTATAATATCATCTATGCGGTCAATGATATCATCATTGGTCTTGATCAAACACAAAGCTTAAGCACTGCTGAAATAAATGAATATAAAGGGCAGGCGCTCTTTGTTCGTGCTTTTATACATAGTCTATTGGTGGGCATGTACGGTGATGTCCCTTATATTACTACAACCGATTATTTGAAAAACAATACTGTAGGCCGCATGTCGGAAGCTGAGGTGTATGCACACGTTATTGATGACCTTATCGATGCCATTGATCTCTTGGGTGAGGACTATGTGGTGAGCGAACGTGTGATTCCCAATAGATGGGTTGCCAAAGCACTGTTGGCGCGGATTTATCTGTATACGGAAAACTGGGGGTTGGCCGAGACAACGGCATCTCAAGTATTGGATGGGTTTGAACTGGAACCAGATGTGGCCAATGTCTTTTTGAAGGAATCCTCCGAGGCCATATGGCAGTTCAAGCCTGATGATTATCCGGACAACAATGCAAATGAAGCCTCTTGGCTGATAATTCGGATGATACCAGGAAATTACTATGCGGTCACTGATGAACTCTTGTCGTCGTTTGAGGAAGGAGATCAACGGTTGGAGCATTGGATCAGTAGTTTTACAAGCGAATCTGACGAAGAAATTACATTGTATTATGCCCATAAGTACAAGGAAGCTTTCTACACCACAGAATTATCTCTGGAGTATACCATAGTATTCAGATTGGCGGAACAATATTTGATTCGTGCCGAGGCTAGGGCACAATTGGAAAATATTTCGGGTGCACAGCAAGACTTAAATGTCATTAGGAATAGGGCAGGCCTGGCCAATACAACAGCGGCCGGCAAAGCCGATCTATTGGATGCGATCTTACAGGAACGTCGTGTTGAACTGTTCACTGAACAAGGGCACCGTTGGTTCGATCTTAAACGAATGGGGAAGGCCAGTGAAGTCTTGGCCCCAATAAAAACCAACTGGAAGGATACGGATGTACTGTTTCCGATTCCTCTCAATGAAATCGAGTTGAACCCGAACCTTGAACCCCAGAACCCGGGGTATTGATCCTTTAAGCATACTGGAATATTCATTCTGCCGGTCTCTTTGATACGAGTGCCGGCAGATAGAACAGTGTCCAAAAGGAATATGCTTTTAAATGTTACGACACCCTGGTTGATAAGGTTTAATTATCTGCGGGCCAGATGATAATGCTCGAAAGAAATACTAATCCATAATCTTAAAACACAATGAAAGCTATTTTAATGATCCGTTCAGCAATGCAAGTGTTGCTATGTTCTTGTTTGACTATTAGCGGATGGTCCCAAAGCACTAGCAATAAGGAATCAAGTGCGAAGGAAGCATGGGAAGAACTGGACAGTATCAAGAATTATTTTGGCACACCCGATAAGGGGTTATCGATTTTTGAAAGAAGACGGCACAATGATCAAATCGCATCCAAAAAAAGTAAGCTCGCAGCCTCTTTTTTAAGGGATTATCCCGACGACCCCCACTATGATGAGGTGCTGGACATGTATTTCCACCGCACCTTCACCCCCGATTTTATTGAAGATCAAATATCAGACAGCCTGTTAACAGAAATAAATAGGGTATCGGTCCAATATAGAGCGTCCAAAACTAGAGAGGAAAAGGCTGAGATTTATTCCAAATTCAACAGGGTTGTTCCAGTGGACCATCAAGCTATGGAGGAATGGCTTCGGTTTGGAAGGAGTTTGGCCGCTTCGAAATCCAATTCAGATGCGCCTATGAGCAAAAAAATGGGAATTGACCTGAAGGTGTTCTATAGGGATTTGGAATTGGCGCTGAAATACTACCAAGGACTGTACAAAGATCCTACGGAAGAAAATTATTGGGAACGGTTCGATCTCCACTATTGGGAAACCTTCCGCTTGAAAATGACCGAACTTCTAAACAAGTATTCAAATGAGGAATCGATCGCGACCACGGTCCAACGTTTCATAGGTTATGTATCAGGCTATGCTCCCTCCCTTCAGGAACCCTACTGGGCCCATTTTTTGGAGATAACAGAAAGTGGAAAACCCTTTTCCGATCAATCGGCCTTTACGGCCCTTCATGAAATAGCCAAGAAAAACATGGCAGCACTGGAAGTATTGAAGCACAGAAGTCCCGATGACCCCTTTCAACTGGAAGTTACGGATATGGGGGGCAATGTCATTGACCTTGAAGATTTTAGAGGGAAAGTCGTCCTCCTTGTATTCTGGTCCATTCGATGCCCCTACAGTATCAAAGAAATGCCACAGGTAGCCGAAATGTACAAGAAATACCGGGATAAAGGTTTTGAGATCATCGGAATCGCGGAAGAAGGTGAGGCTGCAAGGGAACATGTTATGGACATCACGGAAAAAGCGGATGCGACATGGCCCCAAGTCCTGGATAAGGGCAAGAAAGCTAAGGTCAATCACCATGCACTGTTCCAGATATCATCTTATCCCACAGTTTGGCTGTTGGACAAAGAAGGAAAAATAGTGGACAAACATGCACGGGGAAAACGACTCGAGCCCCTTATCCGCGAACATTTGGGGCTTGAGCCCTTGAAATTCAATTATAGAAACCCCTTTGAACCAAACAACGACTAGAATTAAAAGTAAGGTCTAAAAATTAATGGCAATGGAAAACGCAAGATTAAGAATAGAAAATCTCTCCCATCGGTACACCTCCCAATGGGCGGTCAAGGATGTAAGCTTCGATGTCACCCATAATGGCGTCATAGGGCTTCTGGGCTCCAATGGGGCCGGAAAATCAACGTTGATGAACACCATGTGCGGCACCCTTTATCAAACCAAGGGAGATATTTTTATCAACGGAATTGATGTTAGAAAATATCCCAAAGAGGCCAAAAAGCAAATTGGATTTTTACCCCAAAAAGCACCATTGCACCCTGATTTGACCGTTGATGAATATCTGTTGCATTGTGCAAAGCTAAGGCATACGGACAAGAAGATAATTCATGATGCCATTGAAGAGGCCAAACTCAAGTGCGGTATCATGCATTTCAGCAACAGATTGCTGCGAAACCTCTCAGGAGGATACCAACAACGCGTCGGGATCGCACAGGCAATTGTACACAAGCCTTCTTTTGTTGTATTGGACGAGCCAACCAATGGTTTGGATCCCAATCAAATCATAGAGGTCAGAAATCTAATAAAGAATATTGCCAAGGACTGTTCTGTCCTTGTATCCACGCACATTCTATCGGAGGTTGAGGCCATTTGTGACCACATAAAAATGATTGAGAACGGCGTTATGGTCTTTGAGGGAACCATCGAGGAATTCCACAATGTGATTGAGACCAATACAGCTCTGGTAAAGATGCGAACGCCACCTTCCATAGAAGAACTCGAAAAAATGAAAGGAGTGGATGCCGTGACCCCTTTGAATGCCAAGGGCGTGTTCCGTTTTAAGGTCAACAATGAAAAGGACACGCTTGAGAACATTGTCGAGCTGAGTATAAAAGGAGGGTGGCACCTGTACGAGATAACCGTCGAAAAGACTACACTCGAAGAAACATTTGCCGCCTTATCAAAAAAAGAATTTGTCAATCAAGTTTAAAACGAAAGAATATGAAAACAATCCTAAATATTGCGAAGACAGAACTGAAGAACTTGTTCTATTCCCCCATAGCTTGGCTGATTCTTATCATTTTTACCATACAGGCGAACATTACCTTTCTAGACATGTTTGAGTTGCTGTTAAAGTTTGCGGATTCAGGTAGGAGCTCATCTAATATCACAACAAGGATATTTACTGAACCTATGGGGGCCAGAACCGTGTTCATCAAAATACAGAACAACCTATTCTTATATATCCCCTTATTGACCATGGGATTGATGAGTCGTGAAATTAGCAGCGGTTCTATAAAGCTGCTGTTCTCTTCACCGGTGTCATCCTATCAAATTGTTTTTGGTAAGTATTTTGCCATGTTGTTCTATGGCTTGATCCTCATAGGAATATTATCACTGTCAGTAATTTTTGGAAGTATGGGGGTCAAAAATTTGGATGTTCCCTATTTGCTTTCAGGGTTATTTGGTGTATATCTATTGATATGTGCCTATTCCGCAATTGGACTTTTCATGTCCGCGCTCACGTCGTATCAGGTGGTGGCTGCTTTCAGCACACTCGCAATTTTGGGCGCGTTGAACTATGTTGGCACGGTTGGTCAGAGTATCGCATTCGTACGTGAGTTGACCTATTGGCTGTCAATGTCCGGTCGCACGGAGACCATGATTTCCGGTTTATTGACCAGCGAGGATGTTATGTATTTTCTAATAGTGGTCACTATATTTTTAGGGTTTACCATTGTTAAGTTGGAAGCTGGAAGGATACGGAAAAAGTTTGTGAACTTTGGTAGGTATGCCTTAATTCTGTTGATTGGTGTCGTGGGGGGCTTTGTCTTCTCAAGACCAACCATAAAAAGTTATTTGGATGTAACTGCAAATAAGCACAATACCCTTCGTGAGAACAGTCAGCGTATTGTCAAGAATATTGATGGTAAATTGATCATAACCACCTATGTGAACATTTTGGGATACAACATGTACTATGGGGTTCCCATTAGGGTCAAGGTCGATATGGAACGCTTCGAGAAGTATATCCGCTTTAAACCGGATATCGAACTAAAGTATGTTTATTACTGGGATACCCCAAGCAATAATCCTTACATCTACAGTCGATATCCAGACGATTCTGAAGCTGAAATGGCAAAAAAAGTGGCAGATCTCTATGACATAGATTTTAATGAAGTTTTAGGTCCGGATCAAGTAAAGGGCATGGGATTGAAAGAAGAGGATAACGTATTTGTAAGGCTTGTGGAGCATCAAGATGGAGAAAAAACATTTCTTCGGATTTTTAAGGATATGCAGGTCATGCCTGACGAGAAGGAAATCACCGTGGCCTTGAAGCGTGTCGACAAAAGAAGTATTACAGTGGGCTTTGTAAAAGGTCATGGTGAACGGGAAGTGTTCGGTACGGGAGACGCTGACTATAGCAGGGTCTCGGTTTTGAAAAATTATAGGGAGTCACTGATAAACAATGGATTTGATTTTGAGGAGATAGACCTGTCTCATGGAGATGTCCCGGCAAGCATTGATATTTTGGTAGTGGCCGATGCCAGGTCACCCCTATCAGAATTGGAACAGAAAAGATTGTATTCCTTCATAGGCAATGGGGGTAATCTGCTCATTGCTGCAGAACCCAACAGAAGGGAGCATTTGGCCCCTTTAGCCAAACATATTGGCGTCGAATTTATTGATGGGGTCATTGTGGAACCCAGTGAGAACTTTTCCCCCACTTTGGTCATAAATAACCTTACGCCCAAAATTCAGGAAGAAATCTCTTTTGTATTTGAACGTATGGCAATACGGAATGAAAAAGTGACAACACTCGAAGGTATGGGACTGGAATATGAGCTGGCCAAAGAAAAAGGGTATGCGGTTACCCCCCTTTTACAGACCAAATGGCGTGGCTGTTGGAATGAATTGGAATCCACAAATTTTGAGGCGGACAGCTTGGTTCAGAATACTGATGTTGGCGAAATTCAAAAACCTTATGAAATGGCCGTTGCACTGAGTAAACAAAAAGCTGGCAAGGTACAACGTATAGTGGTCTTGGGTGATGCGGATTGTTGGAGTAATAGTGAGGCATTTATGCAACGGGAAGATTTGGAAACCAATAATCCAAGATTTATGATGGGTATTTTTGAATGGCTCTCCAATAGTGAATTTCCAGTTGATGTGCGTAAACCGCAATTTCAGGACAATGGATTCAAAATCAGTCAGTCCACTATCAAAATATGGAAAATTGTGCTTGTCTGGTTGTTACCATTGGGAATTGCAATTACCTATTTGTCCATATGGCTGACAAGAAGAAAAAAATAGATTGATCGTGACCAAATTTCTTTGTGAATCAAATTAAGGATATGGTCAGAAGATATCTCTTACAATCAATTACAGTTTAACATTAAAAAAATATTTTTATGAAACGAGTTTATACAGTTATTCTATGGGTATGCGCTGTTGGTATAGTATCAGCACAATCTGTAGATCAAATTATCGAAAACCATATCGAAAAAATAGGTGGGAAAGAGGCTTGGAGTAAAATAAAATCCATTCACTTGAAGGGAGAGTTCATTACTTCTTCGGGGTCTGATAAGATTCTTACCATTAGTAAATCGGGAAGGCTTTTAGGCAATAAGATAGTAGAAGGGAAAAGGGTGGTACAGTTTGCTTTTGACGGGGAACATTTTTGGGACTATGATTTTGTCAAAGGTGAGTTGACCAAACGGAACTCCAAAATATCGTCCAAGGCCAAAAAAGAAGCCCAGGAATTTCCGCTGATGTTTGTGAAAGCAAAAGAACTGGGATATAGAATGGAGCTTATTGGTGAAGAAAAGATAATGGGGGAAGACTGTTATAAATTAAAGATTAACAAAGGAAAAACCTTTGTGAAAGGAAAAGAAGTTGATGATGAAGCCATTTCATTCATAAACAAGGACAATTATTTGGAAATGTTGGTGGAAAACCGAAACACAAGAAGTGATCATATGGTATATACCTATTATCAGGATTATAAGAATGTTAATGGGATCTTATTGCCCTTTACCATAACTTGGTTTATCAATGAGGTTCAACTGGCTATCAATGTTGAGTCCTATGTCTTGAATGCTGAAGTCGATGAAGCCCTTTTTGAGTTTGAAAAAAAATAATACCGATAAAGATAAATGGTCACTGGCAATATGGGTGGGGATGCTATCGGCGATCAAGCCAACCCCATCCATTTTCTTGTCAGTAAAAAGAAAGTGAAGATATGATCTTTGACCTGCTCCCGAATGGACTTCAGGGCCTTGCCAATCTGGTTTTCCACAGTCTTGGGGATATCCTCAACTTGGGCAATTATCAAATAGCTGGCATACCTTGTATATTGTTTTAGTTTCACGTAAAGAGAACATACATATTGTTTGGATGGGTCCATATGGGATAAGTTTTAATTTGTAGTTTAGTTAGGTTTTCGGAGGGTAATAATCTTATACCCCGGAGCTATGGACAGGATAAGAGCTCTCCGTGCGGTAAGGAAAACGGACAGACATAGTTCATGATAATTTTGATGTCACCACATTTTGACAGTTTGAACAAGACTCTTTTTTAAAGATCTTCATAATCATATTGTATTACTCAAAAAGAAGATTGTTCAGGATATACCTTAAAGATAGGTAGTGTCGCATTCAGGTCAGAATCCAGAAAATCGGTGACCATTGGGATAAGCACATCCGTCTTTCGGATCATCCCGATATGGGTGGTGTCGAGCAGGATGGCCAAACGGAATTTTGGATGCCCGTTAATATCGCCCATCTTTCCAGCTCCCTTGGCCCAGAATATAGTTAATTAGTGTTATTCACTGTTGGCCGCTCGTGTTCTCTACATTTTCTTTTATTAGCCATGGCTTAGATTAAAAATAGGCCTACAGAATGTGATCATACAAAAGGTATTTTGGAAAGTAAGTGACAAATCCTGCTATCCAACTACAAGAAGATTTGCTTCGTCCAAGGATTCATTGGTAAAACTTTTTAAGTAAATTTCAGTAGTGACCACGCTTTGATGCCCAAGAGCATCACTGATCATGGCGATGGAAAGACCCATATGTTTTGCTATGGTCGCCCATGAATGTCTTAGGTAATAGGTAGTCAGTTTTTCATCGATTCCAGCATCTTTGGCCAGTATTGCTAAATTTTTGTTGATGGAACTGATATCGTTCCTATATTTTTTGAACATTTTTGGAGACCCATCATTACCGATGGGAAAAACAAAATCATCAGGTTTTTTTCCTTGTAGATAATAGTCAAGGACTTTTTGGAGCGCAGGGACAATTTTCACTGTTATAGGGTCATCGGTCTTGCTACGGCCATAAAAGATATATCCGGAATGGATGTTTTTCACCCTCAACTTTGCCAAATCGATAAAATTCATTCCTCGGGCCATGAACATAGTGATAAAATAATTTTTGGTATGCCACATAATTGTTTCACATGGATACTCGACCTGCAATACCTTTAAAATGCTTTCTTTAGGAAGAGCTTTCTTTTTGACTCGCTTACTGGTCGGGATCTTATATCTTGTAAATACATTTCTTTCGGGAAAATATTCATCCTCGTTAATAGCGGCATTATAGATGGCCCTTGCCCCTCGCATATAGTTGCTTATGGTGTTGGTGACGTTTCCCCTGGACCTGTGTTCCGCCTCAAAGTCCTTAAGGAAGCGGACGGTTATCTGAGATAATTTCAGGTCTCTACCGCCGTTCTGGTCCATAAAGACCTTGATACAGTCCTTGTACCATTTGGCGGTGCCGGGCTTATTGGCCTTAAGCTTTCTTTGGATCAGGACTTCGCCGAATTCGGAAAGCGTGATGCAATTTTCATATTTCTGTTTGATCTCTGTTTTGTTGTCGTTTTCCCATGACCGCTTTATTTCATCTACCAGGGTGTCCACCGTGATATTATCGATGTTCTCACCAAGGTCAAGGATGAGTCTCTTGGCCATCGTAAGCTTTTCAAACAACTCATGGTTGATAGCATCACAGTCAAGATTTGAATTTTCCTTGACCGATCGTTTCAAGGTGCCTTCTTTTTCATTCCATCCCTTTGGAGATGTATAGTGAGACAACCTAATGATTCGAGCTTTTTTGTGGAATACTCTGACCGCAATGGGATATAATCCTGTAAATTTACTTTGGGATTCGGTCCTGGTGTCAAGTATGATCCGTGCTTTGGCCATAATAGTTAGTGATAGTGATGAAAGTAAGAAAATAAAAATGCACACTTTGTGCACACTTTTATCTCAATCCATTAAAACACAAATAACACTAACTATCAGTAAATGTGTATTTTAAGTATTTTCAAAATACTATTTTAATTGAAAAGCATCGATTTTTTGGGACTTCTAAGCAGACGGTCGAAGGTTCGAATCCTTCCGCGATCACGGATTTTTAAGCGTAATTAATTGATATTCAGTTAATTACGCTTTTTTTGTTTTCTTTCCTGCACAACATTTGCACAACCGTATATAATCGTATAATGCTGAATAATAGTTGTTTACGTATAAATGTCCGAATCTTATGTTTTGAATAGCAAATAAATATGTTGTGCAGTAGCTGTGCAGATTTTCGATGACAATATCATAAAATGCTGTTATGTAGTATTTTATGTAAAAATGCTTGAATCTAAGTGAGATAAGGATTAAAATGTATTAAGCATTTTCTAGATCTCTATAAACTTTTGAAATGACTCTACTCAAAGGAATGTTTATATGACCTACATCCTTATAAGCTCGATTTGCCCATTGGCCTTTGTTCGAACTGTCTTGAAAAGAGTATGTCATATCCATAAAAACAAGTAGATATAAATCATTTTTATTAATAATAGCCTGTATTATTTCTTCTTCAAACGATTTGTTTATATAAGAAGCCAAATCTATTGAGCCAACATGGCTCTTTGTAAAAAGGTTTTCTTTTAAAAGAGAAATCTTTTTTAATGATACCCCCCAAGTTCTTAACTTAACTATGATTTGAATCCAAATAAATTGGTAAGAATTAACCTTTAACCATTTTCCTGAATTAAAGTTTCCATCAATCAATCCAAATGTTTTGTAATGATTTATTATTCTGTAGGACAAGTCCAAATCTACTTTTGAGTATTTCGGTTTTTTTAAAAACCTATCAACTTGTTTAACTTCCATATAAGATTAAATTATACATGAATGTATAATTTTGCTTTGAATAATTGGTTAATTTTGTACAAAAATTAGAGAACAATATGGCAAGCAATTTATCATATGAATATTTTGATAATGCTCCTATTATCATTTCTATGATACAGTTTAGATATGATAAGATAGAAGATTTGAACTTTGAACAAATAATAAAAGACAGCAAGAAACTTTCTAACAACTTTCCAAATCGTAAGCCTCAAATTACTAGAGATATTCAAATCCAAGGTTTAGAAACTTCTATTAAAGTTGGTGACGCTGAAACTTCCGGCGTACTATTAAGTTCTTCCAACGAAAAGAAGAATTTAACTATCAATGACAAAAAATTCACTTTAGAATCTCGAGAAAAGTACACCGGATGGGATTCTTTTATTAAAGAAGCAATGGAACTATGGGATTTCTTTAAAGAAAAACTGGAAGTTACGAAGTTATCTGGAATTTCTGTGCGAACGATAAATAGGTTCAATCTGCCTATGGATTTAAAATCTATAAATGATTACTTTACAAGTTACATTCAATCGGATACCGGTACTCATAAGTTTAGCACTTTTCAATTTAAATACACTTCTTTTGATAAGGATAATAGCATGCTTTGGAATATAGGGCAAGCATTGGAAAAGCCTATTTCCGACAAAGTCCCATATTTTTTTGACATCGATGTATTAATGAATAAGGAAATACCAAACACAAACGAAGATATTTTGAATGGTTTCACAAAGATTCGAGACAAAAAAAACTATCTTTTTAATGATGGAATTACTGAAAAAACAAAACAGCTAATTAGATAATATGCCATTTATTGTTGATTTGCCTCCACCGTCTCTATCGGAGAAAGCTAAAACGGAATTCATACATTTTACTAACCAAACCAAAGATGGTTTAAATAATGGAAATGATGAATTAATTTATAAACTGGATTCTAATTTAACAAAAGAACTATTTCTTCAAGACAAATTTGATTCGCTAGTTGAAGCTTGGAAGGAGAATACATGGTTTGAGTCTAATTCTGATAGAATAATCGAAGATGAGAATTTTCAAGAAATTTTAAATTTAGGCAAGCAAGCCATTCCATTAATTATCAAAAATATTGACGAGAATCCAAGTCATTTAGTTTGGGCGTTAAACATTATCACAGGGATGCATATTAAATCACCTGTTAGAATGAATGTTACGCAGAGTTGCAAGAAATGGGTAGAATTGCACAAGAAAGGTCTTTTAAAATTCAAATAGGTGATAATTATTGGCGCAGAAGAATTTACATAATGAAAATATTTTTAAAGCATTTCCACTTCTTAAAAATGACCCAGGATATCGGATAAAGGATGATGCTTCCCCCGATTATAATTGCATTGCTTGGGCTGCCAACAAATCAGACCTTTGGTACCAGCCATTACCTGAAGATAACAGGCCGGTTATTCGACTTGATGGTGTTGTTTTTGACTGGCCTTTTGGCCTACCTTTTTCAAGTGATCCAAAAGTGCTAATTAAATTATTCGAATTCCTTAATTACACTTGTTGTCAAGACCCAATCTACGAAGAAGGATATAAGAAAGTGGCTCTTTATCAGAAGAATAATGAGTTTACTCATGCGGCAAGACAATTGACATATAAAAATGATAAAGGAATTTGGTCTAGTAAATTGGGGGAGGGACCATTGATTACACATACAGATCCATATTTAATTGAAGGCATAGCGTATGGACAGGTATATCAAATAATGAAAAAGAGTATGTTGTGATATAATCACGTAGAAATCTTTTAGCTAGATTTTATATGCTTCAAAGGAGTTAAGAAAAGCATAACAATCTGCACAACATTTGCACAACATTCTACCTATGTAAACACATATAAACACAACAAAGTATCAGTAAAGTATCATGTTTATTGGTATTAATATTTGATTATCAATGTATTAAATACAATTTATGGATTCTTCCGCGATCACTAGTAAATAAGGAGCCTCCATAAAATTGGAGGCTTTTTTCTTTCCGAAAGCGCGCACTTTTTCTTTTTACAGGTAATTTTCAGGCTAAATCCATTGTTTTAAAAGATTTATAGACAGCAATTTATGTTATTTAATGGTTTTGTGTAAGTTCACTTTATGTCAAATGCAGACGTAAATATGTATTGCCTTGGGTGTAACATCCATAAGTTTTGCCTCTGGATGTGCCGATTTGAATACGGTTCAGGGTTCGGTTAACTGGTCCAAGTTAACAGTGTAAAGTAAATTAAATCAGCTATTTATGTTTCATAGGGTCGACCTTCCACCCAGACTTTAACATTATAAGGTTGATGGTAACAGACCATCAACCTTATTTGTTTTTATAAAACATCTCTTGTGCTAGGTTTATTTTGAAAGAGTTGTCAAGGTATTTGTTGAACCTTAAAAAATATGCACCATAATGACCAGTACACTGAATGCCAAGCTCAAAATCAAAAGATTGAATGTGGTCGTAGATTTCAATTGGGCCAATACGGCTCCGTTAAAGGCCATGCAGAAAATAGTGACAAAAAAGAGTAAAGTCATCCTAAGGGACATCGCCATTTCACCCATTAACAATACCATTGCCGCTGCCGAACCCAAACAGCTTTGACCTATTATGGCGATGGAGGAATAGCCCAACTGTCTTTTTTTGAACTCCATCAACAGTTTGTTGTATATGCTTGTCATTTTGTTCATTTTAGAATTTGCTCTTGATTAATGAACGGTTTGCTGTTCCAGGGTTTCAGCTTTTGGGAACAGAACATTGTTCTCTAGATGGATATGCCTGTGGAGATCTTCCTCAAATTCCTGTAATAGGGAATACGTTACCCGATAGGTGTTGCAAGCATCTGCTGGGGGAGTATAACTGTTGGTCAACTCTGCAATCTTTCGAAATCGCTCACCTTCATGGTCATGCTCTTTCATCATCATTTGGATGGGATTGCGGACTGTTCCAAAATGGGGCCGCACCAAAGGTTCACGATCGGCGATTCCTTCCACCATTTTACGGACCCAAGGGAAGAGTACCAGTTCCTCTTTTTTCATATGCATGGCCAGTTCCCCACCTGAAGCCTTGAAAAGTTCCGATATTTCAAACAATTCCGGGTGACGATCCCCATGTACCCTACAAAGTTTGTCCAAATATTGGTTGAGTATCGGAATCTGCTGTTCCACATAGCGATGGTGTTTCTTTTCAATATAATCGGCGAGTAGGTCCAATGGCCAAGACGCTACCTCAAGGTGATCTCCTTGACCATGGGCTTGGACCGTATCCAATTCTTGGAGTAAGATTTCCAAGTTCAATCCTTTCTTGGTTGCGACTTCCGATAGGGTACGGTTGCCCTTGCAGCAGAAATCTATTTTGTGCTTTTTGAAAACCTGTGCGGTACGGTAGTTGTCCGCAACCATTTGTCCTATTGTTTTTTCAGTTACATGGTCCATAATATCAAATTTTATTAATCGGACAAAATTGTCCTTTATTGGATTAAATTTTTTTAACGCTTCAAGTAAGTCAGTCCCACTTCCAGACCTGTGGCGAGTTCGTATAGGCTTGTACTTTGCAACATGGTCCTTAGATTGGTTCTTATATCTACGAATTTGTCATGTAGGGGGCAGGGTTTGTTTGCATTACATTCCTTGAGTCCCAATCCACAACCCACATAGATTTTATCCCCATCAATGGCCTTTACGATCATATTCAGCTTTACGTCATCCATATCTTCACGATCAATCTCAAATCCACCCGTAGGTCCCTTTACCGAATGTACAATATTGTTCTTGGTGAGCTGTTGCAGGATTTTTGCGGTGAAGGCAACGGGAGAATCGATTTCCTCTGCAATTTCGGTGACACTTACCCGTCTTCCCTCCAAGGATTGCAGCGTAATATATACCGCCGCCCGAATACCGTATTCACAAGCTTTTGAAAACATCATAAGGAACTTGAATCCGCACAAAGATAGTGCATGATATTAAATAAGACAAAATTGTCCTTTATTATTTTTATGTCAAAACTTGCCATAAGACAAATCAAATTTAAACTATTACCCATTGGAACCCTATGGATTGTTTTAAAAAATCAAGATGCAGTGCGATTTTGAAGCACCATTAACACCAAACTTAGAACGATTATTGAGGAGCACAAGGCCAAGGTTGCGGCATATCCTTCAAAAATCTCCCATTTCGACCAGAAAGCAAAGCCTTTGAGGAAAATTAAAGTTTCCGTAAGCAAGAATCCCACAAAATACAATTGGTAGACGGTGCGCGATAAACGTAGCAGACCAAAATAATCCAAGAAAAAGAACAGCCCAAAGCTCACGACTCCCAAGAAGGTCAAATGTAAATACCCAACGGTAAAATCCAAGTACTTTGTGGCCATTCGGGCAAAATAGGGTATGGAAGTCAGTAGTTGCAATCCAACTTTAACACTGACAAGGACAACAACGGTTCGTAATAATTGGTTTTGCAGATTTGAGGGTGACAAATTCCCAATTCCGTTTTTGGCAAGTGTCCAAAAAACTAGCAAAGCTCCAATCTGGATTATTGCTCCAACACCTCCAAGAACATACAGCCATGGTGATGGCTCCGTCCATAGGGTGGACAGGAAAAAAGTAAGAACAATGCCCAGGTTAATTGCCGTAAAGAAACGGACAAAGCTTCTTTGGGGAATATTATGGCCCCGCTGCTCCTGAACAAATAGGAACAGCCCCAATAAGGCCAATAACATCCAACCATTGTACTGAAAGTGCAAATAAAAATATATGGATAAGCGGTACCAGATGGATTGGGCGCCCAACGTACTCATGACCGCTCCCAACGCCCAAGGTCCCAAACTTGACACCACCATATAGATCAGTGCTGCTTTTACACAGGTTAAGCCGTTACTTTTCTTATACTTTGGGTCAATGTTTTTCCAGAAATAATGGGTATAGGCATAGGACATAATCAAGAAGAGGGTAGAGAATATAATGGAAAACAAGGCATATCCTTGGAAGGGGAAGGTAAACAGCATCCCTACCAAAGTGCCTTGGGTGCCCCAAAAAATCCTGATATAGGTATGGTTGGATGTATTCTCCATAAAACAATAATGGAGCAAAGTGGTCAAGGCCACATATACCCAGCCCAAAAGGGCAATATGGGAATGGGAATGGACCACATATTTAAAGTTGAAATCAAAGGAGAAAATAGGGAAGGAGCGAAGCAATAGGCCCAAGCCAGCGGCAACACAGAAATAAACAAGGGCAATTAAAAGGTGTCGCTGGTGAAAGCTCTCTTTCATGATTTTATGGAAAAATGGTTAGGGTCTCATTAAAAATCCTTTCTTTTTGCTTTAAGGCTTAAGCCAAGTATAGGCAATATAGTCCAAAGTAAAAGAATGGCCATGGAGACCAAAAAGCCAAGATCGGTACCAAAGAACTTTTTAAAAATGGCGCCTGTATATCCCAATAGTGCTGAGATGTCTAATTTGAGTAGGATCAAAATTCGGGAAAGATCAATGGGATTTAGCGCTGTGGCCACCAAGGAAAAAGTATCCAAGGGATACTCCTCAAAAACAATGAGGGACATCAGGAACAATCCATCATAGACCACGGCCAAGAAGAGCCATAACAGAACGGCGTAGCCAAACCCCTTTATCTTGTTTTCGTTGGATATGGCAATCACAAAGGATAGGCCCACAAATATGAAGGTCAGGAAAGCCCCGGTGACCAGCAGTAACGTAAAATCAAAAATGGCATTGCTCCGCAAAAGGCCGTACAGAACAAATGGAATCCCCAAGCCTAGCACAAGACTCAAGGTCAACGAACCTGCCACTCCAAAATACTGCCCCATAAAAATGGCTCTTCGGTTAATGGGCTGTGCCAATAAAAGTTCGGTAAATTCCCTGGAATTGTAGTAGTACATCACCCCAAATATGGTCCCTATCAAAGGAATCAGCACAATGATCACGTTCATTAAGGTGATCACGGCCTTGGAAACGTCGTTGTTCAGAAACAATAGTACAAATCCAAGGGCAAGGTAAAACAAAAAGTATACGTAGCTCCAGCGGCTGCGTATGAGGTCGTAAAAGCTATATTTCAGTATTTTAAGCATGGCTTTTGGTGGTGGTTATGGCCGCAATGGCATGTTCAAAATTCTTTTGTTGGGTATCTTCCAAAAGTTTTGCAATACTCCCTTTGAAATAGATTTCTCCTTCCAACAGGTATAGGATTTCATCCGCCATTTCTTGCACAAATTGCATAATGTGGGAGGTGATCAGAATGGTCTTTCCTTGCGCCTTTTCAGCTTGGATGAGTTCCTTTAGATAGATCAATGCCCTTGGGTCCAGCCCTGTTGTGGGTTCGTCCAGAATGATGAGTGGACTGTTGAACATAAAGGTCAGTACAATGTTCACTTTTTGTTTGGTACCTCCTGATAGCGTGGACAATTTTTTGTTCAGGAAGGGTTCCAGACCAAAGCGCTCAATGAGTTCTTTTTTGGCACTGGGACTGTTCCGAAGGTCCGTGATCATATGGATGAGTTCCCTTACCTTGATGTTGGGGGGGAAGTTGGCAATCTGTGGAAGGTAATTGATGTGCTTCCGATACTTCCAATCCTTTTTGATGGGTCTGTCCAAAATGGAGATTTGTCCCTTATCCGGAATCACCATGCCCAAAATGCTTTTTATCAGGGTGGTCTTGCCCGAACCATTGGGACCCAAAATCGCATAAATATGGCCCTCCGTGATGGTAAGGTCCACCCCTTTCAATACTTGGTTCTTTCCAAATTTCTTATGAAGATTTTCTATGTGTATGGTCATCGTCGTATTTTCATTAGAGGTTGGGCGTCTTTTAGGTTATCGGGTGTGAAGACCGGGGAGACCCGCTCGGAGAAATCAATGATGTCCATGAACAGGCTACGTAACAACACTATGGTCTCCGGGGTACGGTTCACCACATAGGAGAATAATTTTACAGGTCGATAAGGCACATCCCCAATACCGTCCCTATCCAGGTCGTAACCGGTATAGCTGCTCCAAAAATTACCTTCAAACACATTGTCGTTCAGTTTGCTGTTGTATGAAATATCAAAAGAGTTGTACAGGAAATTGTTGCCCTTGAAACTGTTGGTGTAACATGCCCCGATTACCCGAATGGCCCAACCATTGTTGATGAAATCATTATTGTGATATTGGATACGATTGGATCCCTCGATATTGATGCCAATAGTGTTTTCCTCAAACGTGTTCCCACTGATTTCGGCATCATTGATTTCCTTCAACAGCATGCCATAGGCAGCTGTTCCCCAATTCTTTCGGAACGTGTTGTTTTTCATGGTGATGAATTTGGAAAACATGACCGCAACCCCAGCCCCATTATTTTCAAAAGTGTTGTTGGAATACACATCATGATTGGAGAACATAAAATGAAGGCCGTACCTAAGATTGTCCATACTGGTGTTATAGGTAATGGTGATGCGGTCGGAAAACTCAAGATAAATGCCATCCCTGGTACCCTGCACATGGTTTTTGAGGACTTCAATGTCCGTAGAATACCAAAGTTGTATCCCATTCCCGGAATTGTATTCATCCACAGCCTCCCCAATGATCCTATTGTGGTACACTTTGCCATGGGAGGATTTTTCCAAGTAAATTCCGAAGAACAACTGTTCCAATACCATATTTTGAATGAGAAAGTCTTTGCTCTGTACCACTCGTATGGCGGCATTGTCCTTGGTATAACTTATACCTACATTGATGACGAACAGGCCATCCAAGGTGACATTATCTGACTGTACCCTGAAGATTTCTCCCTTTTTTTCTCCGTCCACAATGGGATAACCCATGCCCTTGATGACCAGTGGTTTGTCCACCAATATTTCAAATTCCTTATATATCCCTTTTTGGATCAACAACGTATCATGGGCTTTGGCAAGCGCTATGGTTTTTTTGATGGAACTGTGTTCGCAATCCCTACAGATATTCCATGTACTTGCCCAGATGGGTGATCCCATTATGAACAAGAGCAACCCTAAAATATATTTGTGGGTTGGATGGAGTGGAAACTTGAGATGCATGGTATATAATGAGTCTTTCTTAATTTGAATTGGGTGTGTTCTAGGTAAAATCCGTTACTGACTTTCCAGTCATTTGGTTTATTACAATGCAATAAACCACGGGCATTTCCTCTTCCTGCAACCTCCCTGAAAAATGACTTAAAAAATGGGGACGCTCGGCATTTTTAAGATCTATGGTTTCCTGTACGCCTTCGGCGAAATGTTTTAGATATTGCTTGGCGCGATTTCCCGTAAGTTCATGAAAGCAACCATGTACTTGTACCGATTCCCAATCGCGGAAGGACTTGATCCTATCTACTTGAAAGGAGACTTTGTTGCATTTTCTTAGGGCATTGATCCGATGCCCGTTGGAGGCGAAACATAGAATACTCTTTTCATCCTTAAGAAAATAATACGTAGAAGGGATTACATACGGTTGGTTGTCGGCTATATAGGCCAGATGCCCCACATAATTGTCGGCCAAGAGTTGTTCACATTTTATAGGCTCCAAATCTGTCATTACGATTGTGTTACTGTTTAAACCTTTCTTTTATTTCCGCCCATGAATAAAGTTCACCACCATTGGAGTCCAACACAAATTGGGCAGCTTTTTTATTGGAGAATGCACTCAGAAACGCTCCCATGGGGCTGGGAATGTTCTCACTGATCAAATAGGTGGTCTTTGTGGCATCCACCAGTTCACCGGGTTGGTCAAAATCATTGACCAGGAACAGGGCCAGGGTGGCTTGGTCCTCATCTTTCAAATGGTTCATCATACACTCAATGGCATCGAAGTTGAAGACCTTCCCTTTTTTGGTGACCAATTGAGCGGCATGTTGTTTGTCCACAATGGTCATGCTGCAATAGTGGCAGCCTACATGGCCATAATCAATGGATTTAGGGCCTACGGAACATGCAATGGTCAAGCAGAGCATGGTAAAGAGCGGTAGTACAAGATATTTCATAGTGATGGGGATTATTGTTCTTTTGCATTTTTCCAACCCCAAAAGCCAGCGGTCAAGGTGAGCATCATACCCACGAACATGAGCCAGGCTCCTGTGGAAGGCAAGGAGGTCACATCAAAATTGAGCATCTTTACATGCCCCAGTAAAGGTGGCTTATAGGTCATCGGGGTGCCATCGGGATGGGTCAATTTCATAATGGCATTGGGGTCCAAGTTGGTGCCGTAATCCATCAACCACTCATTGAAATCGTACATGCCCAGCAAACCTAAAATGGACATGAGTACAAACCACCCCCAAAACCATTTGTAGCCCACTTTGTTGAAGTATCCCAGAATACCAATTACCACTCCAATTGCTACCATGATTCCGATAATAGTAGGGAAGGTTCCAAACTCCCACATATCTTCAACCTTGGGGAGGGTGTGCATGCCAATATAGTGGTTGAGACCATCAATGTTCTGGATGTCAAACTCGTTAACCCCCTTAAGACCGTTTATATGAATGTTCAAACCTAGAGGGTCCGGATACTGGGGAGCTCCCAACATGATATTCCAAAGTGGAAAAATGTACAATCCCAATAAGAAGAGAGGGCCAACCATCATTATTATACTTGCCTTTTTCATTTTTTTGATTTAAGGGTTACAAACTGAGAGTGTTTTTTTCAGAAGGGTTGATGAACTTCAATTTGTAAGGAAAAGCGGGCAGGTCATGGACACGGCCCGCTTTATTCAATGGTGACTCAATCCGAATTATTCACCAAGTGACCATTTGAGTTCCATATTGGAATTGGCAGGGGAGACCCGAACATATCCTTGCATTTCTTGGTGCAGGGCAGAACAGAAATCTGTGCAATAGAATGGCCATACCCCAACTTGTTTGGGTTCCCAGACCGAGGTTTTGGTCTGCCCGGGCATGATCAAAAGCTCGGAGGTGTTCTGACCTAGGATAGAGAAACCGTGAGGTACATCAAAATCCTGTTCGTGGTTGGTGATATGGAAATACACTTTGTCACCCACTTTAACACCTTCGATATTATCGGGGGTAAAGTGGCTACGGATGGTGGACATATACACATGGACCTCGTTGCCTTCCCGGACCACTTTTGAACCGTCAGGTGTGGTAACGGCAAAAGGATGCCTGTTTTCATCCAATCGATATATTTTTTTGGATTTTGGAGCCAAAAGCTCGGCTGGGCAACCTGCTGCATAATGAGGCTCACCATGGGTTGGAAAATCATAGATCAGTTCCATTTTGTCCCCAGAGATGTCATAGATCTGTGCAGAGTGCTCCATTTCAGGCCCAGTGGGCAAGTAACGGTCTTTGGTAATCTTGTTCATGGCCACCACATATTTGCCAAAAGGTTTTCTGGAGTTGCCCCCTGGAATCATAAGGTGTCCTACGGAATAATAGGTAGGCTTTCTATCGATGACCTCCCAGGTGCCCAATTGCCATTTCACGACTTCAGATGAGATGAAGAAGGTGGTGTAGGCGTTTCCTTTACCATCAAACTCGGTATGAAGGGGACCAAGACCACCACTTTTTACCTGTCCGGCCAATACATCTTCAAATTTCAAGATGGGAATGCCATAGGCATCTCCGTCAAACTTTTGACCTTCAATGGCGGCAATCATTTTGTCAAAGGAGTGTACGGTCAAGTCTGCGGATAGTTTTCCGTTTCCAATAATGTATTGTCCTGTTGGATCCACATCACATCCATGGGGCGATTTTGGAGTGGGCAGAAAATAAACTGCTCCGGGCACTTTGGTGGGATCTATAGTCAAAACTTCTTTTCGCATTGTGGTTGTGCCCATGTGTGAATGCTCATCATATACATTGTGGGCATAGTTGGCGGGCATTTTGGTCCCTCCTCCATTGTTTACATATTCCTCGATTTTTTTCCAGTTTATGGCTGCAATAAAATCCTTGTCATTTTGAGATGCATTTACTTCCAAAAGGGAGTTGGCTTCTTCTGTGTTATAGGTGGTAAAAAAGAACCAACCATGGGATTTTCCCCTACCGGGATGCGAAAGATCATAGTTGAACCCAGGCATCAGTAATTGGAACTTTATGGCCATATGGCCATGTTCCGGATCTACACTGATGAAGGTAAGTGCGCCCTTAAAGTTTCCTTTGTATTCATTGATCGGCATATCCCGTTGAGGTACGGGAACGGCAAAACGGGTACCGGCCACAACATATTCGGTATTCTCTGTAATAAATGAAGAACTGTGGTTCCCTGCACTATTGGGCACTTCAATGATCTCTGCAGTTTCAAAGGTGCTCAAGTCAACCCGTGCAATCCTTGGGGTGTTGTTGCCGTTTATGAATATCCAACGACCGTCCAATTCTCCATTGGTCTGTGAAATATCAGGATGGTGGGCATCGTCCCAAGGCACAAAACCATGGGAGGTGTTCAGCATGGGTTTTGTTTCTTCGGAATATCCATATCCAGAGGTTGGAAACTGGGAGAAAACAGGAATTTCTTTGAACATTCTTCCAGAAGGTAATCCATAAACGGTGAGGTTACCGCTGTATCCGCCCGATAGGAAGGCATAGTATTCGTCTTGCTCCCCAGGAGCAACATATACTTTTTCGGCGGCACTCGATGAAAGCGCCCCATTTGAACTTTTGTTCTGTTGACCACAGGAAGACATTATCAGGGCCGCCCCAATAGTCATTATTAGATAGGAATGAATTTTCATTGTATTAGGATTTATTAGTTTTTTGGGGTTGCGTTATTGAGTAGGGGGCAGGATAACCTTGTCCACTACATGTACAATTCCATTTCCAGCTGGGATACTGGCAATTATCTTGGCACCACCAACAAGTACTTCATCTCCTTGGACTATCACGGAGACATTTTGATCATTGGCCTGTCCCAGTTTTTTGAAGTTTTTTAAAAAGTCTTTGGAGTAGTTGCCTGGGGTGACATGGTACTTGAGAATATTGGCAAGGGCAGCTTTGTTCTCGGGCTTTAATAGGTCTTCAACGGTACCTGCTGGCAGGGCCTCGAAAGCACTATTGGTGGGGGCAAATACCATAAGAGGGCCTGCGTTGACCAGGGCGTTTTCAAGCTCTGCTGCCTGTACTGCTGCGACCAACGTACTGTGGTCAGGTGATCCAATGGCAATCTGTAATACATTTGGGGTGGATCCATCATCTTCAATAAAGGCCTGTCCCTTGTTGTTTTCCAGAATGGCCTCGGTATCATTTTGGCCGGAGGCTGTGGTGTCGTTCTGGGCTCCGTTTTTACAACCGCTGTTAAGTGCGAGCAATAAAAATAGCCCCATTGTACTGAGTTTAATGGTTGATTTCATATGTTTTATTTTAAGGTCCTGAAGTATTCTAGAACGGCCCGGGCCTGATCTTCGGTAAGCCCTTGGTTGGACATGGGCGATCCGTTGAACTCTTGGAGGAGGTCCCTTGCCAAAGGGTCTTGTTGAACCATTTCCTGAGGGTTCAAAATCATGTTCATGACCCATTCTGGAGTTCTTCTTTCCAATATTCCATTGGGAGGAGGGCCAATGAACTTTTTGCCAATTCTATGACAGGCCAGACACATTTGATCGTAGACCTCCTTACCTTTGGAAGCCATCTCCTGATCAATTTCAGGCGCCAATGTTACTGATTTGATCGGCCCCACTCCCTTGGTGGTTAAATCTACCCGTTCAGATGCTTTGTCGCTAGGGGTATTGGCTTCAACGGGCTGTTCTGTGGAAGTTTTTTTCCGTTGAACACTAAAGCCCTCATCTTTTTTTTCTTCTTTTTTTCCTCCACATCCAATCATGAGCATCGCAAAGAGCAGGATTATACTTTTCACTTTCGTTTTCATATGATTATTGGTTAAAATTCTGGTTCAAATGTATATAGGGCTACCAGTCTATAACATGATATAAGTCATGAAAAGGATAAAAATATCTTTTAATCCTTATTTAATGTGTGAGGGATATGCTTTCCAATTCGTCCAAATATGCAGTAAAGGGGGTACTGTATCTGGCTTTACATTCCAATGAGAACCATAAAATCATGGTGAGGGACATTTATAGAGTAATTCACGTA
The DNA here is from genome assembly GCF_004150225.1 of Flagellimonas olearia. Taxonomy (NCBI): domain Bacteria; kingdom Pseudomonadati; phylum Bacteroidota; class Flavobacteriia; order Flavobacteriales; family Flavobacteriaceae; genus Flagellimonas; species Flagellimonas olearia. The sequence goes on from NZ_ML142914.1 coordinate 211,351, forward strand.
CCGGAAGCTTACTTGGCAAAAGTTTGGAAAAATGGACTGGCAACGGATCTATAACAAATGGCTCGTACAATGCATATGCCACAGAATACCCGGTTTTCAATAATGTGATAAATAAGGTTGTAGGTCGACTTGTAGTGGAACCAATGCTTAAAGTTGAAGGTTCGGACAAAGTTCATGTTGTACTGGGAAAGAAAGGAGATGCCACTTTAATTCATTTGATCAACTCATCGGGGGAACATTTCAACAAGAATGTCCTTGCCTATGATGGGCTCAGGCCAACCCCAAATTTAAAGGTGACACTTAATCCGATTAGAAGCCAAAGAAGATAAAACTGCAACCAAGCAATGAAGCTCTAAAGTTTATGTATAAAAATGGCTTGATCGAAATTCAAGTACCCGCAGTTGAAGTGTATGATATAATTGAAATAGAAAAATAAAAGCTTGAGAATATAGCTGTGATTGGGTGAAATTCTTTCCTCAATAAAGATAAATTGATGCTGATGGGATGTCCCTTCTTAATTCCCTTCGGTTGAAGTTTAGTTTAGTTGGTTTAAAACGGATCTTACGATCCGTTTTATTTTTTTATAGGATTACATATGTACTAATTCAATTAAGATAAAAAACCTTCTTGGATCAACAAATGTATTCACAGAGAAAAGGATAGCATTCCATTAATTGATCGTATCAATTTTCCGCTCTTTCCACTATCCTCCGGTTACCTCTCGAATTACACGGAGCCAGTTGAGACCAAGGATTTTTTTGATTCGTTCGTCGCTATAACCCAGCCTTTGCATGGCCATAGTGATTTGGGGAAAGTCACTGATGTCTTTGATTTCACGGGGCAACTCAGGACCACCATCCAGATCGGAACCTATGGCCATATGATCTTCGCCAACCAAGTTCACACCATAATCAATGACCTTGGCCAGTTGATCTACATGCATCCAGTACTCATCTGGAATGGTTCCCTTGAAGTTTAACGGAACTTCTTTGGCAACTGCCCTATCTGCTTCCTCAAGGGTCTTTGCAAAATCCTGTACCGAGGACGGAGTGGTCTCATTTGCGGCTTTTTGCTGCCATCCAAAATATTTTGGATTGTTAAAAAGACTGCCAAAGTGAATGCCGATCACACCTCCCTTTGCTGCGACCGCTTTAGCTGCCTCATCCGTAATACAACGAGGGTGGTTCACAATACTATAGAATCCGCCGTGGCTGTAGGTCACTGGATGTTTACTGGCCTCAACCGTCTGCAGGATGGCATCATTGGAGGCATGGGCAACATTGATGACCATGCCAAGCCTGTTCATTTCTGCAATGACTTCTTTCCCAAGATCATTGATTCCGCCCCAACGGCTCACATCGTTACAGGTGTCGATAAAGGCATTGGTTGTATTATGTGCCGTTAACTGCATAGACCTAAGCCCTAATCGATGAAGTGCTTGGAGTAAAAGGATGTCACCATCAAGGTCATAACCACCTTCCAAATCCAGAAAAGCGGCCATTTTCCCTTTTTTATTGATACGTTCTATATCAGAGGCATTAAGGGCCAATTCGATGACGTCGTTGTTCTTTTCAATTTGCTCAAGGGCAAGATTGATCACACGAAAGGTGTTTTTGGTCTCCAGTCTCCCGGGATAATAATGTTCCGGGGTATATACGGAGAAGAACATGGCATCAAGGCCACCTTCTTTGGCCCTGGGAAGGTCCACGGTACCATCCGAATAACGCTGCCCTATGTCGGTCCCCATCAACAGTTCACGGGTCATTACATGGGTGTGTCCATCCATAACAAAAGCATTCCGATGTAGCTCGGGCATGGTTTGTTGGTCAAAATCCAAAGGTATTTTGCTCCCTACTGCAGGAGTGGACAATAAGGATGTTATGGGAAAAACGCTTCCCGCCAAAGGAAGCATGGATAAACTCTTTACTAGTTCTCTTCGTTGCATATGTGTATTACTTTGGTATCAAATAATCATTATTGGGTCTTGCACTATTCGCTAAAGCCTCTTATGTATGGTCGGCTTGGTGGCCGTTCCCCCGTATTGAATTGCGCTCCCCGAGTAGTGTGGTATTTCATATTGAGTACCGGGGTTTCAATGCGGCGACCTACTGGGGAATATTGGCTATTCTCCCAATTGGACTCCATATAATGGTTTACAATGCCTGTGGATAACAATAGTCGCTCTGCATTGAAAGGCTCCTTTTTGGTTACCATCATCTCAGTAATCCAGTGCGGTTGGGCATTGGAGGCATGATATTGGTCAAAAGGGCCTGCCCAACCCAGCATGGAGATGATAGTAGGGTCGTTTTGCCCCTCAATTTCTCCGGCATAGGTCCATCCCACACCTCGACCACCAATAACAGCGGCCATAGTGCCATCATTATATTCTATAAGGCACATATTGGTTTGCGGATGCTGTTGAAAATGTCCGGCTTCCAATTCAAATTTTTTCTCCACGGAACTTAAGAGTTTGCTGGCCCATGGGGTGTTTTCCACCCATTTCCAGGTTTCCGGACCGCGTATGGATTGAACGGACTTTACACCTGTCTCTCCTCCCTTACGGCGTTCCACAAAGGCTTGGAGTACATCAATGGCATGGAAAATGGCACCTTCATCGGAAGTCCCCCCAAGTACGATCGAATGTTTTATGGGAGTGTCCACGGGAAGGTCCTTTGCAGGTGTCCTGTAATAAATGGGGATGGAAGAACCTCCGGTTAGTGGAAAGTTCAACTCACGAGATTTGTCAAACATCCACTTGGCTTCGTCCCAATTATAAGAAAGGTGCTTGTCATTAAAAACGGGAACTGAACGGTTGCTCCGCTCAAAAACCCGAATAACTTGATTGTAGATCCACCAGCGGGGTAAAAGCCAATGGCCTTTTAGGTCCGTAGGATAATTTCCATGTTCCCCAACGATGACCACACCGTCCACCGCAAGTTCATCACCACCAAGGGTAACAGCTTCGCCAACGGTATTATAAATGGGAATGCCCTTAGCTTTGCATATTTTCTGGCCCAAGCCACTTTCCTTAAGTTGGTGGATGTAAACGGAAACCACCTCCACGCGCGACTCCATATAGGCACCTTGCCACCAATAGCCATCCAACAACTTGGTGAAAATCCAATCTGCATGCGACCGGGTCGCGGCCCAATAGGTGGTAAGACATGCAATACGCACCTTTTTTTGTGGCTGCATTGGAATGGCACTGGAAGTAAGGCCCATTAGTGCCGCTAAACCGGCCATTCCGGTCAGTCCCATTGCTTCGCGACGTGTAAAATGTGTTTCTGTGGTTGGGCATGAATCAGCCGCCCCGGCTTTAATTTCGAGCTGTTTCTTTGCTTTCATGGTTAAGGTTATCTTGTAAATTCTATGAAGTGACTGTAGTATTTCATCATTGCCTACAAGTTACTTATAATTCATGGTAACCTTTCAAAAAAGAAACAAATTGTTTGTTACAATTCCTTGTGTTTAAGTGTTTATTAGTTGAATTAAATTGATTACGAAAGCTTTTTGATGCAAAGGCATGTTAGCTACATGATATATTCAAAAGCTATAGTTCCCAACGCTTTCTCCTTAATAAAACTTTGGCGTAGTCGCGTGCCATTTTATCTCCATAATCTTGATAGGATTTTTGGGCCCATTGCAAGGCAAGGTCGGTATTTCCCAAAACTTCATGGGCAACGGCAATATTGTATGCAGCCCTTCCGGCCGATTTACTGGATCGGTCATTGGCAATTTCTGTCCAGATCTCTATGGCTTCTTGCCAATTGGCCACCTCGGTTCTTCTCCAGCCAGCATCGAATAAGGACTTGTCCCGTCCCTTCCCTTTTTTGTACATATCCCGTCTAACCCTATAGAAGCTAGGGAAGAGTCGACTGGTATAGTCCAAACCAGCGGCATAAGCTGTTTCTGGTAGAGCGGTAAAGGGGATGGCTCCGTTCACGAGATCAAAATCCATTAAATGGGTTTGTTGAAACTGATCAATAATGGTTTTTTGCTCTGGGTCGTAGAGTCTCCAATAGCTTTTTACATTTACTCGGGCACGTCTGGGTATCCGCCCACTCGCTTTACCAGTTTGTAATACGGAAGTAACCTGTTCCACGGCTGTATTCAATACAAAGTCCGAGTTGGAGTCGAAGGTTTCCAGCACCAAAAGTACATCTGCATCCGTTTCGGCGCATATTTCATCCACGGTCTCCCAGCTCAATACTTCCGGGGTGAGTCTGGTTCCGGTACCGGGCAATCGAGTAGTGGAAGGAATCACGACCCTATATGGCCCTCTATTTTGAAGCCCTTCGAAAACTCCTTTGATGGCTTCATCCGAGGCCAATTTGTCCGACCCTAGGATTTCTCCGGTAGCAATGGACTCCAAGGTTTTATTGGAAGCATCTTCTTCTTTGGTCAAGGAGCGGTTTACCACGGCAATGTCATCTATGCCCTGAGGCAAAACCAATTGCGGTTCCTGTGGGTAATCCAAGTGAACATATCCGGAACTGGCGCAAGAAACCAAACAAATGCTAACTAGAAAACTGGCAAAAAGTTGAGGCTTTTTCATAATTGTAAGAATTTGGGAAAGAACCTAAAACAACAAACATGCCAAAAAAAAGACAGTTGCGGACTTCCCATATCCTGTAACGCTATGGAACCTCTTTTATTTTAAGAGGTTATCCTTTGGTGTAGCCCCGAATCAATGGAGTTTTGTGGATGGAAAAAGAGTACAATAAGCACAAAGAAAGAAAGTTCTGTTCTTCTTTTTAGATGTAATCATATTGCAAACATGGCCTTTGATAAAGCCTCAAGTACAAAGAGATTCCTTTCTCTTTTTTTCTTCCATTTTATGATTGTATAAAATAGCAATTCCAATACATGCTCCTGTACAGGCCAATATGGCCCCAACCACACTTGCGTAGTTTACAGGTAGTCCAAAAACCATGGGAAGACCTCCCAAATAGGCTCCAGATGCGTTGCCCATGTTAAAAGCACTTTGGTTCATGGAAGACCCCAGTTTTTCCGCTCCTTTAGCTGCTTTGATAATGGCGATTTGAATGGGTGCGGTAATTGAAAAGGTAATGATGCCGATAATGAAGCTTATAATAAAAATAGCAATGTTGCTACTGGCAAAAAATGAATTTGTCAAAAGAATGGTAGCCATGCACAATAAACTAATGACCACAGACTTTTCTGGCGAAAAGAAGTCCACCATTCTGGCTCCCAAAAAATTTCCCACGAACATACCCACACCTGCAACAATCATAATATAACCTACATAGGCCTCGGGTAATTTGGTCACGGTAATGACCAACGGAGCAATATAGCTGTACCAAGCAAAAAAACCACCTGTTCCAATGGTCGTCAATGCTATTAAGGCCCAAAGTTTTTTGCTTCGTATTCCAGATGAGGTCCCTTTGGAGGCCATAGTCTCCGATTTTTCCAAAGACTGTTTGGGCATCCAGTAGTATAAACTGGTAAGTGTGGCAATACCAGCAATCCCCACAAGCATAAAAGAAAAACTCCAATGCCACTCTTGCCCAATGTAGGTGCCCAAAGGCACACCTATCACATTGGCAATGGTTAGCCCAGAGAACATAATCGCCATGGCCTGGGCTGCCTTGCCTGGTTTGGCTAGGTAACCAGAGACCACCGCACCGATACCAAAAAAGGCTCCATGGGGCATTCCGGACAAAAAGCGGAACAATAGCATAACCCAATAGTTTTCTGAAAACGCGGATAGCGTATTGAAAATAGTAAACCAAATCATCAAGAACAACAATGATTTTTTTGGAGAAAGTTTCCCAATGAGTTTGGCCATAAAGGGAGCTCCCACCACAACACCTAAAGCATAAATGGCGATAAAGTGCCCGGCTTTGGATATTGAAATATCCATGGAATCCGCAATGTTGGGCAAAATTCCCATGATTACAAATTCTGTTAAACCAATCCCAAACCCACCAACGGCTAAGGATAACAGGGCTTTTGTGTTTGTTGAATTTGAAGACTGATCCAAATTTGCACTTTTAAGGTTGTAGTTAAGTGGCAAAGGTACGTGGTAATGGTTAAAGGCATTACAAGCATCTTTACTTAATTCTGTATTGATTTATCAAGTAAAGGCATTAAAAACGAATTCGGGCAGGCGGTGGAATTTTTTTTGGAAGAGATGGGGATTAACATTGTATATGAATACTAGCCCCGTTTTTTTTGTCGTTATTGTAAGTAGCCATGACAACCTACTTAGTGACATTTTTCCTAAATTTAATATCATAACTTAACGTACTGCATGACGATTGATCAATCTCTGTTTCAAAGGACCCCCGTTCCAATAGCGTTATTGGACACTCAATTAACTTTCGTGGATTTTTCAGACCGATGGTTGAATCACTTTGGGCTATCCCGGAGTACCATGGGCAAACCTTTTTTTGAATCCATGCCAAAATTACCTGAAGAGCTTAGACTGGATATTGGTTATTGCTTGGAAGGTGTCAGTTTCAGGACGGATACCATGAGAGTGATTTTGGAAAATGGTGATAGTGTATGGTACGAATGGAAGATAGATGCGATAAAGGACGAAGATGACGTGGTCAATGGATTGATCTTGGTTTTGGAAGATATCTCCGAGAGAAAATTGGACGAGGCCCATTTGATAAAATCCCAGCAAGTGGCACGGATAGGGGGTTGGGAAGTTGAACTTGTGAACAATACCATTTATTGGTCAAGTATTACCCGGGAGATCCATGAAGTGCCAAAGGACTATATTCCCAACCTTAAAGATTGGATATTTTTCTTTAAAGAAGGCTTTAGCCGGGATACCATAACAAAATTGGTGCAGGCTGGTATTGAGCATGGAACGCCTTGGGACACGGAACTCCAAATTGTTACGGCCAATGGAAGGGAAGTTTGGGTAAGGGCCATAGGCGAACCCGAAATGATGGATGGCAAATGTGTTCGGATCACCGGAACCTTTCAGGATATTGAAAGGCGCAAAAAAGCTGAAATCGAGCACAAAAATGTGAGTGAGCGATTGACGTTGGCCACAAAATCCGCTGGAATAGGTATATGGGAATACGATATCCAGAACAACGAAGTATTCTGGGATCCGAACATGTATATCCTTTATGGTATAGAAGCATCCGATTTTGCGGGAGTGTATGAAGCGTGGCAAGCCAGCGTCCTTCCAGAAGATTTGGAAAAAACCTCCCAAGCCGTGCAGGATGCCATAGAGGGAAAAAAGGATTTTAACACCACATTTAGAGTGAAATGGCCCAATGGGCAAGTCCGCTGGATAAAGGCCGAGGCTACAGTCATTAGAAATAAACAAGGCACGGCCTTACAAATGATAGGAATCAATACGGATGTAACCGAATTGAAAATTGCCCAATTACAATTGGTCACCAGTGAAGAGTCGCTCCAAGGTGCTTTTGAGAACTCTTCGGTGGGTATGGCGTTGGTTGGGATGGATGGTACATTCATTCAAGTGAACCAAAGCTTTTGCCGCAGCTTGGGCTACACCAATTCGGAACTATTGCGATTGACCTTTCAGGATATTACCCATCCGGATGATCTGGAAATAGATTTGTCCTTGCTAAGGGAGGTGGTGGAAGGAAAACGATCTACCTATCAAATAGAGAAGCGCTATTTTGATAAAAAAGGGCAGTTGGTATATGTGCTTTTAACAGTCACTTCGGTAAAGAAAATCGATGGGGAAATCTCCCATTTTATATCGCAGATCGTGGATATTTCATCCCGAATCAATGCAGAAAAGAAGCTAAAGGGATTGTTGCAGTTGACCACCAACCAAAACAATAGCCTTCTCAATTTTGCACATATAGTTTCGCATAATTTGCGTTCCCACGCAGCAAATCTTACCATGATCAGTGAGTTCCTTTTGGATGACACCTTGAGTCAGGAAGAGCGAAAGGATACATTGACCATGTTGGGCAGGGCTTCCCATGGGCTCAATGAGACCATTGCCCACCTTAATGAAGTGGTGCAGGTAAAACTGGAAACCGAAAAGAAATTAAAGGTAGTCCCGCTGCGGAAAACCGTGGATAAGATTTTGATGGATGTGAATGCCTTGATCAACGAGAACAAAATTCAGGTCAAAGTCAATGTTCCAGCTGAAATGCAGGTAAAAGGGGTAGCGGCCTATATGGAGAGCATTATCTTAAACCTAGTGACCAATGCCATTAAGTACCGAGACCACCAAAAGGAATGTGCACTTACCATCCATGCTGTTAACCAGGGACAGTACATTGAATTATTGGTGGAGGATAATGGCCTCGGAATTGACTTGGAAAGATATGGCCAAAAGCTGTTCGGGATGTACAAAACCTTCCATGGCAACAAAGATGCCCGGGGTATTGGACTTTTTATCACTAAAAACCAGATAGAGTCCATGGGTGGGCGCATAGAGGTTGAAAGTGAAATCAATATAGGAACAAAGTTTAGGGTGAAACTATTAAAAGCGTAGAACCAATGAGCCAGTTGCAAAGTGCTTGTATTGTAGATGATGATCCCATACACTTATTCGGGATGAAGGTCTTGATGAAGAGATTGGACTTTTCCAATGAGGTATTGGTTTTCCAAAATGGGCAAGAGGCCATAGATGGTCTTTTGGATAGGTTGGGGGCTGGAAAACCATTGCCTTCGGTCATTTTTTTGGACTTGAACATGCCCATCAAAGACGGTTGGGGCTTTCTGGACGACTTTGTGAAAATACCCCATCACAATAGGGAAAAGGTCACCATTTATGTGGTCAGTTCATCCATACATCCGCATGACCAAGAGCGTGCCAAAAACTACGAGGTGGTCGGGAACTACATCATTAAACCCCTTAACGAGCAGGAGCTAAAACAAGTTTTAATCGCGAAAAACTAGAATTGTTTTAAGAAATTGATTTTCACAATGGCCTGTTGTTCGGTTTGATTTCCGTAAAGAGTCTCATTGAAATCTCGATCGTTGAACACCAAATACACAAAAGACAGCGGGCTGTATTCCCAAGAAAAACGGATATTGATATTGGTAAGGTCGTTTTCTGTGTTCTTCTGAAGAAAGCCAGAAAGTTGGACCCTTGGGTTCAAGGCCAAACGGGATTCCAAGCTGAACAGATCCACATTTTTACTGATACTGCCCGTTCCTACGCCTTCAAATTCAATTCGGTTAAAGCTTCCGCCCAAGGAAATATGGGGAAGGGGAGAGTATCCTATCTGTGCATTGTACGAGGTTAAATCCCCATCAAAATAGCTTCCCCATTCTATCTCGCCACCAAAATTGAGTTTTTTGGAAGGGTCACTGTTTCCAAAAACCGAATGTTGAACATAATCATATTCACCCATAGGCACGGATAGGCCCAATGGGGTAAAGGTTTCGGTCAGGTTTTGAAAAAAACTGGTAATCTCATAGCCAAAATTACCCCCATTCTGAAGGTTGAGGTACAATGGATTTCCAGTCAACTGACGCTCGATCAATTTGCCCGTGGAGGCTTGGTGATAAAACTGGGCATGTGCACTGGGTTCATAGGCGCGCAGCCATTGTTTGAAAGGCATCTTCTCACCTCGAAAGAACCGAGTGATTCCAGGTGTGGTTCCGATAACATCACTTCTGGAGACAAATCCCATTTCCGGACTGAAATCCTTGGTGATCACGGATTGGGTCCACCATGCTTTCCACTTGTTGGAAGTGTAATAGTATTGGGCAATACCCGAAAAACCGCCACCACCTATTTCAGTGTTCCCGGAGTAACTCAAAAGGGCGTTGATGGAATGGGGTTCCCCCAAACGTATAAAGGCATCTACCGTACCAGTAATGTTGGTATTCTCCGAACCGTTCTTGGCAGTCATCAATGCTCCAATACGGTTCTGTTTTCCAAAATTCTCCGAGTATCTTCCCACCAAGAAGTTGGTTCCGGATATGGTTGAATTTCCTGCTTGACGGATGTAGATACCACCATAATTCCTTCGCGAAGCTCGATGAACAAAACGTCCTCCAACATCAATGGGAAGTGGATTCCCTTCGCCGTCAAGACCAATACTTCTACTAAAAAATGGCTGCACTACCATGGATCCGCCCTGTGAGCGATCACCTGGGCCCACATTGATTCCAAAAAGGGAAGCATTCTCCAGAAAAAACTGTCGCCGTTCCGGGAAGAAGACCGAAAAACGACTGATATTGTTCACCTGTCGGTCAACATCAGCTTGGGCAAAATCAGTGTTCACGGTAATGTCCAAAACATTGTTGGGGTCAATGGCCCATTTAAATTCGCCCCCTGCTTTCACATCCGTATTCTCATCTTCAATATCGGGGTTGTTTCCCTTATATCGATTATAGGAGGTGAGGAGGTAAGGCTTTACTTGGATATTGGGCGTTGGCGGAGGTGGTTTAAGGTTGGTAAGCCTTCCTGCATAATCCATTCTCGCCGCACTGAACGAACGTGGAAATGGTGAGAAGGCACTAATCTCGTTGGTCAATCTTCGGTTGCGATACAATTGAAAGCCCCAAATTTGAGTGGGGTCATCGGTCTTGGGGTATCTTAAAGTCTTCCAAGGAATGGCAATTTCGGCAATCCAACCTTTGTCCGTTCGGGTAGTCCGGGTAGTCCATCTACCATCCCATTCAATATCGTAGTACATGGCATCAAACGATAGGTAGTCCCGTTGTACACCATAGGGGTTGACCACAATGGACATGGCATTTCGCTCGTCATTGAACCCGTCAAAACATAAGGTAACCAAATCATGGGTCCTAAAGTTAAAATCGCGTTTGAAATCCGTGGCACGAATGGCTTTTTTTCCTAATGAATCCTTGCAGAAAATCCCAAAATACAGATTGTCTTCGTCAAAGAGCACCTTGATTTCGGTATCGTGATTGGGAGCTTCACCTTGATAAGGGTCTACCTGGGTAAACCTGGGGTGGGGCTTGGTTTTTGCCCAATCTGCTTCATCCAGAACACCGTCCACTTTGATGGGACCTGAAGTCTCCATGGCTTCCAGCTTATTTTTATTGGGATTGGGTTTAAAAATTTCTACATCTTGGGAATAGGTCGTTAGGCTAACGAGAAAAAAGAACAATACGTAAAGGCGCTGCATTTTTGCAATTTGGTTGAATGCTGGCAAAGCTAAAAAAAAGGATGAGGTACGCGCTAAAAATCTTGTTAGATATTACGGTATTGGGCATTAAGTTGTGAAACTCTTAGTAAGAATAAGAAAACATAAGAAAATCCATAAAAAAATGCCCCACCTTGGATGGGGCATTTTTCAAGTATACATGGAATTTGATTTTACATACGCAATCGCATGAAGAGTTCATGGGTATTGTTGTCCAGTCCGTCAATGGAATTCTGGATGGAGGTCTCATATGCATATCCCAAGTTGAAACCGTTGCTCACATTGAAGAGTACAAGTCCACTGATACTCTCATCATGGCGGTAGGATGCCCCAAATTCAAATCGCTCCCCAAAGTCCAAGATACCGGTGACCTCCAAGGATATGGGAGAGGCATCTACATATCGGAACATCCCCATGGTCTTTAGGTCCAAGGTTTTGCCCAGGAAAAAGCTATAGCCTCCACTGAGGTAGGCATGCATACGGTCTGCACCCAAGTACGCATTGCCATCCCGTTCCTGTAATCTATCCGGGGTGAGGAGTTTAGGGGACGAAAGCGATACAAAGTATCTGTCGTGCTTCAGGTAGGCCCCAGCACCCACATTTGGGGTAAACCTACTTTCATAGTTCATAAGGGCCCCATCCTGTCCCACCCCGTAGGTGATCAAACCATCGGTATTGGCATCATAAGAATTGGCACTACCCTTGATGCCAAAATAAAGGCGATGGTCTTCATCCAATTGGATGAAATACGAAATGTCTATGGCCACCCATGTCTGTTGTTCTATAAAGGTACGGTCATTGAGAATGGACGCTCCCAGTCCCAAATTCTTTCCCATGGGCATTCCAAAAATAGCACTTTGGCTCTCTGGGGCACCCTCTATACCGGCCCACTGGCTCCGAATTCCCAATGAGAATTCTGCAGCCTCCGAGCTTCCGGCAAAAGCCGGATTGTATATGTTCATGTTATACTGGTAAAAGGTATAATTGGGGTCTTGTTGGGCACTCACCGTTACGGTAAAAGCCATGGCCGCCAACAGTATCTGTAATTTATTAATTAGGTTCATGTTTGTATTGTGTGTTTTTTGTTGTTGCGATTAATAGTTGATAAAAATCCAGCCTTGCAATGGAGCACTTCCATCACCCAAATCGATGATGTACAGGTACGATCCCGCAGGAAGTTTTTCATTTCTGCTTTTGTAGAATCCTTCCCAGTTGTTACGATAGGATTGCGTAGCGAACACTTCGTGGCCCCATCGGTTGTAGACCGATACCCTGTTGTTAGGGTAATTATCAATCCCTGGAATCACCCAAGCATCATTGTTACCGTCACCATTTGGTGTAAAGGCCTGAGCGGGAACTAAAGAAGGTTCATCACTTGTTGGAAAGGCATCGTCACCATCCACAACACCATCGTTGTCATCATCGTCATCCAAACTGTCGGGAATACCGTCACCATCTGTATCCAATGGAATGCTTGAAGCATCGGTTGGGTCTGTTCCCTGCTCTAGTTCAAGCTCATCGGAATACCCATCTCCATCATCATCGGTATCCGCATTGTCACCAATGCCATCCCCATCGGTATCGGTGGTTTCCGAAGCGTCATTAGGGAAATCATCCTCGCTATCTGGAATGCCATCGTTGTCATCGTCATTATCAACGTTATCTCCTAGACCATCACCATCGTTGTCGATATCGGTGATACCATCATTATCGTCATCGTCATCAGCATTGTCTCCAACGCCATCTCCGTCCGCATCGGCATCTTCGTTTGGATCTAGTGGGAAGGCATCTTCATCATCTGGAGTGCCATCATTGTCGGCATCGTCATCGGCATTGTCACCGGTTCCGTCACCATCGGTATCGGTATCCTCGGTCGGGTCTTTTGGGAAATCGTCATTGATGTCCAAGGTACCATCACCATCATCGTCATCATCGGCGTTGTCTCC
>NZ_ML142915.1:0-91375 GCF_004150225.1 Flagellimonas olearia
GGTCGCGGCATCGGTGGCCGCGGTCGGTGTTCCAAGTCCTGTGATAACGGCCCCGTTGGCATCGTTTCCATCGGCGAGCACTTCCTCTATGTTCTGTATTTCGTTAGTATCACTCAAATCCCCATCCGCAGCAATATGATTATTGATCGCGGTGGTGTTGGCGGTTATATTGGCGGTATTGGCAGTAATATCCGCACTCTCTTCCAGCGATGAAAGATTGGCAGAAAAACTGGTGGCGCCTTCGGTAACCGTTATCTGGTTGGTGGTGGTGTTAAAGGTCACACCCGTAATATCGTCATCCGCTAGATTGTCCACATAACTTTTTGTAGCAGCATCCTGTGGGGCTGTTGGGTTTTGTAAATTGGTAAGCTTGGCGGCATTCCCCATGCTCACGTCGGTCAAGGGCGTGCCAAACCCACTAAGGGGAATGGACAATTTGTCCAATTTGGCATTGGTTATGGTGCCGTTTTGTATTTTATCGTTGGTAATGGTCTCTACGGCAATATGGGAATTGAGAACGGAGAAATTGGTGATGTTGTCACTTCCAATCTTGTTGACCTCATAATTGTAATTGATGCCATCGGGCGTATCCTCTTGGGTAATGACCACTGTGCTGTCCCGTGACGTAACATTGTACAGGGCCAAGGTGCTTACGGTGAAGGAATTGTCCAAGGCTTCGCAGATATTGATCCATTCCGTTCCATTATAATAGTGAAGGCAATCTTCGTCGGTATTGTACACCAAGGCACCAGCTAAAGGGTTGATGTTGTTCATCTCGCCAGTGGTGACCCTGGTGATGACCAAGGCACGGGTGCTGCTTTCCAATTCCAGTACGGAGGCTGGGTGCAAGGTCTGCGGATTGTTACCAATTTTTACCTGACCACTAAGGGTGTTGATCATGAGTAGGCCAATGACCAAGTAGAGGATATGCGTTTTCACAGTATTCGTATTTGAGGTTTCCAAACGGAAACTACAAAACTAAACCTATGATCGGATTATGGGAACATTTCCCGTCAAAATACGAAGTTCAAGGGTGAACGGGCATGCTTTTTCCCGAAAAACCTGTGATAGAATTAACAAAAGTTTAGAACGGCTTTATTTTTTTATATCGTCTTCAAGGGTTTTCTTTAACTTGGGTTAAATATGTTTTATGAAAAATGCAATTGTCATCCTGTTCTCAATGCTCCTTTCCGGGCTGTCCATGGCACAGGATAACCGCCAGATTTTGAGGGGAAAAGTACTTTACAGGAATACCAATGTGCCCAATGAGAATGTCATCAATTCCACCACGGGAATGGCCACCATCACCAATGAGGATGGTGAGTTTGCCATTTCGGTGCAGGCTGGGGACCAGTTGGTTTTCACGGCAATCAATTACCAGTTGGAAGTCATTACCATTACAGCTGAAATTCTACAGAACAATCGCTTGGTGGTGGAGGTGAACGAAAAAGTACGGGAGTTGGATGAGGTGGTCGTGACCCCTGAGGACCAAGAACGTTTCCTGGAAGTGAAAAATGATGACTTTAAGGAGTATAATTACGAGATAGACCGTAGTACCGAAGTAGAGAACGTTGCGGAATCCCGAAGCGTTCGCGGTATGCGGGACGGATTGAACTTTGTGAACATCTTCAAGGCCCTGTTCAAGGCCCAACAGGCCGAAGGGCAGCAAAGAGCACCGCTCAAGGTCAGTGAGGTGCTTAGGCATGTCTATGACGATGAGTTTTTTGTGGCCGACCTACGATTGCCCCAGGATAAGATAGATGACTTTTTATTGTATTGTGATGATAAAATCCCATCACAGACCCTGTTGCGCAAGGAAAATGAATTTCAACTTATCGATTTTTTGGTAACCCAGAGCAAGGCCTATTTGGCCACCATGGATGACGAATGAAAAGATTCCTTCTGGCACTCGGATGCCTTATGGCAATTTCGGTCCAAGCGCAAGACGGGCCTTCTAAATCCCTTTTGGGTAGGGTAACCAGCCAAGGGGGTGATGTGGCCGGGGTAGTGGTCCAGAACATCAACTCGGAACAGGCCGTGATCACCGATATGGATGGGAACTTTTCCATTACGGTGCAGCGGAACGATACCTTGGTGTTTTCCGCGGTTCAGTACCAAAGAAAGGTACTCCCCATAACTGAAGTGCTCTACCAAACCAGTTTTGTCATGGTTCCCTTGGATGAGTTTGTGAATGAACTGAAGGAAGTAGTAGTAAGACCGTATGACCTTTCCGGTGATCTAAATCAGGATTTGGATAAACTCACCTTGGAGAAAGACGTAAGCGCCGAAGCCTTGGGACTGCCCAATGCACACCAAAAAATACCCACCCAAAGCGAACGGAAATTACAGGAGGCATCAGCAGGGATGTATTCACTTAGTCAACCTTTAAAAGTAGGAATAAACCCGATAATTAATGCCATAACCGGTCGCACCAAGATGTTGAAGGAAAGGGTAAAGTTGGATGGAGCCTATGCGAGGACCCAAAGGGTCCAGGATTTTTATGTGGACTCGCTTTTTGTGGTCACGTTAAAGATTCCCATGGAAAAGATTGACGACTTTATGTATTTCTGTGAAGTAGATGAAGCTTTCCAAAAAACCGTAGATTCGCACGATAAACTCAAAATCTGGGATTTTATGGTCCAAAAGAGTAGGATGTATAGGAAAAACAACAATTTGGACTAGGTTTTTTCGCATCCTTTGGCATAGAAATTGACCTAATACTGTAACACACCCCAAAGTTTTGAGTCAAATATTACATATGATGAAAATGAGAATTACAAAAAGAGCGGTACTGCTTTTTACTGCCGTACTTCTTTTGTCCTTCGCATCCGCACATAAATTCTACGTTAGCGTTACCAATGTGGTGTATTCCGAAACAGAGGATGCCCTACAGATCACCAGTCGCATTTTTATTGATGATATGGAGAAATTGTTGGAGGAACGCTACGGCATCAAGGCCAAATTGTCCACTCCCAACGAAGCCAAGGTTTCGGATGAATACATTGAAAAATATTTCAGGGCCAAGTTTGTCCTCGAACTCGATGGAAAGCCAACTCCCTATACCTTTTTGGGCAAACGTTACGACAATGATGTGGTCATCTGCTATTTAGAGGTGGCCCAAGCCAATTTTGACGAGCTAAAAACACTTTCCGTACAAAATGAAATCCTTACCGATCTTTTCGATGAACAACAAAATGTGGTCCATATCAAATGGAAGGGACACAAAAAGAGTTTTGTGCTCATCAAGGAAAATAATAAAGGAATGTTAAACTTATAACGTATTGTTAAGAATTGGTTAAAATACGCTATTTTTCACCGTTTTAAAATCAAATTAAAAATGAACAAAGTCAAGTATTGTGTTGCTTCTTTCTTGTTTCTTTTTGGTGCCGTGACCCTATCGGCACAGGAAGAAGGAGAGGTGAAGCAAGAGCGACAACCCGGTCATTATAACCAAAGTAAATTTAAACAGTTGTACGAGGAGTTTTCCACTCCAAATAGCTATAGGGCTGCATCTGGGGCACCGGGCCCAGATTATTACCAGCAGCAAGCCGACTATGTCATTGATGTGAAATTGGATGACAAAAATGCACGTATCCATGGCGAGGAGACCATTACCTATCACAACAATGCTCCCGAAGATTTGGAATTTCTATGGGTGCAGTTAGATCAAAACGTACGGGCCAAGGACTCAAAGTCTCCACTACGCAACGGTAATGGGGTAAACATCGCCTATACGGCCGGAAATTTTGCCGAAACCTATATCAATGAACCGTTTGATGGAGGTTTCAACATTGAGTATGTAAAGGACGCCAGTGGAAAACCGTTGTCCTATACCATCAATCAGACCATGATGCGGTTGAACATTCCACAACCCTTGAAAAGTGGGGAAAAAATTTCCTTCTCCATAAAATGGTGGTACAATGTACCCGATCATACCATAAGCAGGGCACGTTCCGGATTTGAGTATTTTGAGAAAGACGGTAACCGTGCCTATGTCATAGCACAGTTTTTTCCAAGAATGGCAGTCTACAGCGATGTGGAAGGCTGGCAGAACCATCAGTTCTGGGGAAGTGGAGAGTTTGCACTACCCTTTGGAAATTATGAGGTGAACATTACCGTACCCTCCGATCACGTTTTGGATGCCACTGGTGAATTGCAGAATCGCGATGAGGTGTTCTCCAAAGAAATGATGAAGCGCTATAAAGAAGCCAAAAAATCATACGATAAACCTGTGATCATTGTGAACCAGGCCGAGGCGGAAGCTGCTGAGAAAGGTTTTGCCACTGATACCAAGACCTGGAAGTTCAAGGCCACCAATGTCAGGGATTATGCGTTTGCCACATCCCGTAAATTCATTTGGGATATGCAGGCCGTAAATATTGGCGGAAAGGACGTAATGGCCGTTTCCCTATATCCCAAGGAAGGAAACCCGCTTTGGGAAGATATGTCCACCAAAGCTGTGGTGCAGACCCTAAAGACCTATTCACAACATACGTTTGATTATCCCTATCATAAGGCCATTTCGGTGCATGCCAAGAACCAAGGGATGGAGTATCCCATGATCTGTTGGAATTATGGTCGCCCCAACGAGGACGGTACGTATTCCGATAGGACCAAGTTTGGGATGATCAGTGTGATCATTCACGAAGTGGGCCATAACTTTTTCCCAATGATTGTAAATTCCGATGAGCGTCAGTGGGGATGGATGGATGAAGGTCTGGATACCTTTATGCAGTATTTGGCCGAGCAGGAATTTGGAAGAAACAATCCAAGTGTCATTTCCCCCAACGAAAATTACCCATCACGAAGAGGAAATCCTGCCGATATTGTACCCTACATGAGCGGAGATCAGAGCACTATTTCCCCCATCATGTCCAATCCGGAGAACGTATACCAATTGGGTCCCAATGCTTATGGCAAACCGGCCACGGCATTGAATATTTTAAGGGAGACCGTAATGGGCAGGGAGTTGTTCGATCATGCGTTCAAGACCTATGCACAGCGTTGGATGTTCAAACATCCTACCCCAGAGGATTTCTTCCGTACCATGGAAGACGCTTCCGCAGTGGATTTGGATTGGTTCTGGAGAAGCTGGTTCTATACCACCGATTATGTTGATATAGGTGTAAAAGGCGTCAAGAAGTACTATGTGAGCAGCGAACCAACAGCGGAAATGAAAAAGTACATGGCGGATAGGAATATTACCGAAGCCGATTTGCCGCCCTTGGTATATTTGGCCGAAGAAGATAGCGAGGACTTTATGCCCGAATTGAAAGGTAAGGCTCCCTCAGAAACTTCGCAGAACCTAAAAGAGTTTATGATGGACAACATGACCGAAGCCGATAGGGCGAAGGTCGAGGAGCCCAAATATTTCTACGAAATCACTTTTGATAAGCCGGGAGGCATACCCATGCCTTTGATCGTGGAGTATACCTATGCCGATGGTACCAAGGAAAATGTGACCTATCCCCCAGAAATATGGAGAAAGAATGATACCGAAGTAAAAAGGGTCATTTCCTCACAAAAAGAATTGGTGGGGATCGTGGTAGATCCTAAATTGGAAACCGCGGACATTGATACCACCAATAATGCATGGCCCATGAAGGACGAAAAATCCGATTTTGACAAGTTCAAGGAGAACATCAAAGGAAAATAATACAAAACTCTTGAAAGAGCCTCGTGATTTCACGGGGCTTTTTTTATTTTCCCAACAACTTCTGATTATATTTGTTGCATGTATTTTCTATTCATTAGCGGAGGAGAGATTTTTTTCATCCTATTTATAGTGGTGATGGTCTTTGGTGCCGATAAAATCCCTGGAATAGCCAAGGGGCTTGGTAAGGGAATGCGTCAGCTGCGGGATGCTACGGACGACATTAAGCGTGAAATCCAGAAAAGTGCCGAAAGCCAAGGCATAGATACCGATTTTACCAAGGATATTAGGAATGAACTCAACGAGG
Organism: Flagellimonas olearia; assembly: GCF_004150225.1. NCBI lineage: Bacteria > Pseudomonadati > Bacteroidota > Flavobacteriia > Flavobacteriales > Flavobacteriaceae > Flagellimonas > Flagellimonas olearia. The sequence continues at coordinate 5,961 of NZ_ML142915.1, forward strand.
TCAAGAAAAATGTGGATGAAGTAACGGGCTCCATCAAAAGGGGAACCAAGTAATCCATGTTGGAGCGGCTTCTGGAGTGGGATCGGGACACCTTTATCTATCTCAATGGGCTGGGTATTGAAAAATATGACGGTTTTTGGACCGTTGTCACCAATTTCTGGACTTGGACGCCACTCTTTATTCTCTTTATCTTTCTGTTGTTCCGCAAATTTTCGAAGCGCGAAGCCTTTTATAAATTATTGACCGTTTTGGGGTTGGCGCTTTTTATCACGGCCATTACCCATTGGACCAAGATTTCCGTCGCCCGTTTGAGGCCGAACAACACTGAGGAAATCAATTTACTTATACGGATTCTAAAAAGCCCAACCGATTATAGTTTTTTCTCTGGGCATGCCTCAAGCTCATTTTCCCTGACCCTATTGGTATTTCTTTTTTTGAGGAAAAAAGTGAAATGGGCCTATTTGTTTTTTGTTTGGCCGATTCTTTTTACCATGAGCCGTATTTATGTGGGTGTGCATTATCCCATCGATATTATTGTAGGGATGTTGGTAGGATTGTTGTCAGGAGTGCTTTTTTATAGACTGTACCAAAGATTTATTTCACCCTACACAGGGTAAGTCCATCCCTGATGGGCAACAATACCGTTTCCACTCTGGGGTCGTTCTTCAGTTTTTCGTTATAGGCAAGAAGTGATGCCGTGGCCTTGTCGGACGGCTCAAGAGGTTCCACTACTTTTCCAGACCAAAGTACATTGTCCGAAAGAATGACACTACCCGGTTTGGTTTTTTGTATAACGGCTTCAAAGTAAGCATCATACTCCACCTTAAAGGCATCTATGAAGATGAGGTCAAAAGTAAGGTCGAGTTTAGGGATGATATCGAGTGCATCACCCGTATGTTGTATGATTTGGGAAGCGTAATCACTCCTATCAAAATACCTGCGTTGCATATCGTGCAGTTCCTCATTGACTTCAATGGTATGCAATTGACCATCTTTTTGAAGGCCCTCGGCCAAGCATAGCGCTGAATACCCCGTATAGGTTCCAATCTCCAAAACATTTTTTGGCGCAATGATTTTGGACAGTAAACTTAACACCCGTCCTTGAAAATGTCCGGTGATCATGCGGGGGCGGACCACCTTCAAGTGGGTTTCCCGGGAGAGTTCCGCCAAAAGGGCCGGTTCGTCCTCGGAACTGTTGATCAGATAATTTTCAAGTGTGGAAGAAAGAAAATGCATGTTTTTATTTTTGCAAAAATAGAGAAAGAACTACATTGAAATACCAGTTTAGCAAAAGGAAACCATGTCAATGAAAAATATACAGATCAGGAATGCCCATTTGGAGGATTTACCTGTGCTCTTGGAGTTTGAACAGGAAATCATAAAAGCGGAACGCCCTTTTGATGTTACCCTCAAGGAAGACCCTATCAGTTATTATGACCTCAAGGCCATGATTTTGGACCAAGAAGCCTCCGTAGTGGTAGCCGAAGTGGATGAAAAGGTGGTGGCTTCGGGCTATGCCATTCCCAAAAGGGCAAGACATTATTTGGATCATGAATACTATGCCTATTTGGGTTTTATGTATACTGATGATGAGTACCGTGGTATGGGTATCAACGCCAAGATTGTGGAGGCCTTAAAGTCTTGGTCCTTGGAGAAAGGATTCAAGGAAATTAGGCTTACGGTCTACAATGATAACTTTCCGGCCATTAAGGCTTATGAAAAAGTGGGTTTTAAAAAGCACATCATAGAAATGCGTTTGGAATAATCAATAAAAGTAAATCGTATGACAAGTTGTATTTTTGAAACCAATTAAAAGCATAGTATGACCTTTAAGAACACCTTGGAATTTGCCCAACAATTGGATGCGGAGGATACACTTTCCAGCTACAGGGAAGAATTTCATTATCCGCAGGTAAATGGGAAGGATGTCATTTACTTTACGGGTAATTCTTTGGGATTGCAGCCCAAACGTTCGCAGAAGTACGTGGATGAGGTAATGAAGGATTGGCGAGAGCTCGCCGTGGAAGGGCATTTTTATGCCGATAAACCCTGGTGGGACTATCATGAGCGATTGACCGAAGGCCTTTCCAAAGTAGTGGGGGCAAAACCGGCAGAAGTTTCGGTCATGAATACCCTTACCGTGAACCTACATTTGTTGATGGTTTCCTTTTACCGACCCACGGCAAAACGATTCAAGATTATTTGTGAGGAAAAAGCCTTTCCCTCCGACCAGTACATGCTGCAAAGTCAAGTGAGGTTTCACGGTCTGGATCCCAAAGATGCCATTGTCGAGGTAAAAAAAAGGGAGGGGGAACATTCTTGGAGAACCGAGGATATTCTGCAGACCATTGAAGAAGTAGGAGATGAACTTGCACTGGTCCTGATGGGTGGAGTCAACTACTACAACGGGCAGGTATTGGACATGAAGGCCATAACACAGGCCGGAAAGTCCGCTGGTGCCTTTGTGGGATGGGACTTGGCACATGGTGTGGGCAATGTGAAACTCCAATTGCACGATTGGGGCGCCGACTTCGCGGCTTGGTGCAGTTATAAATACATGAACAGTGGTCCGGGGAATGCTTCCGGTATTTTTGTTAACGAACAGTATCTGGGTCAAAAAGATATTCCGCGTTTTGAGGGTTGGTGGGGCAACAAAAAAGAGACCCGTTTTTTAATGGAACCTGAGTTCGACCCGATGGCCTCTGCGGATGCATGGCAGTTGAGCAACCCGCCCATATTGTCATTGGCCCCTTATTTGGCTTCTTTGGAACTTTTTGATGAGGTGGGTATGGACGCCCTGATTGAAAAGCAACGGAAAATAGTGGCTTATTTGGAGTTTGTCCTTCATGAGATTGATAAGCAGGTAGAAAGCTCTTTTGAAATCATTACCCCTAAGGATCGAGGCTGTCAGCTTTCCGTTTTTCTGCATGGGGAAGGTAGATCCCTGTTTGATTATTTAATGAAAAATGGAGTGATCACGGATTGGCGGGAACCCAATGTGATCAGATTGGCACCTGCTCCTTTTTATTGCTCCTTTGTGGACATGTACAATTTTGGCCAGATTTTAAAGCAGGGTATCCTGCAAAAGTAGGTTGCCATATTTCCTTTTTAAATAGGTGGAAGGCGTAGTACCCTGATATTTTTTAAACTGTCGGGAAAAATAGGAAGGATCATTGAACCCGGATTGGTACATGACCTCGGTGATCAAAGTGTTGTTGGTATTGAAAAATTCCAAGGCTTTATTGATTCGGAACTCATTCACAAAGTCGATAAAGGTACGTTGGGTCATTTTTTTAAAGAATCTGCAGAACGAATTTGAGGTAAGGCCCAACTGGGTCGAAATTTCAACTACGGAAATGGTGCCTGAATAGTGCTCGTTCACATATTCAAAGATTTCCTCCAATCTTTTGATGTCATCTTTTTTGAAGTTGTCCAAGGCAAAATTATCAAATAAAGGTTCATAAGAAGTCTCCCGGGACAAGTGGTTCAATATAGAGAGTAGGTTGATCAATTTGCCTTGATGGTCCAAATCCCCGAACCGTTCAAAATCGGGCCCAAGCCTATTGTGGACCTCTGGACCAAAGACCAAGCCCTGTTTCGATTTTCGAATTAGGGCATTGATTTTGCCCAACTCGGGAAAAATCTTGAGTTTCTCCTCCAGAAACTCTTTTTTGAATTGGATTACGATCTCTAGGTTGTCCACATGATCTCTATTGCCAAAATCGGCATGGGGAATGTTTCCTCCCAAAAAAACCAAAACACCGTTGGAATAGGCTTTCTTTTGTGAACCAATGCGTAATATTCCTGAACCATTCTTTACATAAACCATTTCATATTCAGGGTGGACATGCCAACCTGCAGATGCACAATGGTTTTCATTGGCATAGGATTCAATTTTTAAGGAGGTGTCTACGGCAACATTGATGGATTCCAATATGGGCTTCATAAAGTAAAATTACCAAAAACTAGAAACATAATATTCATTTGGGAATAAATCATTTTAGTATTGGAATAATATAGGCAAGTCAATTAGGATTAGGATTGTTTAATTTGTAGGGACTATATTCTATGAAATCACTCGCACTTATTTTTTCTAACCCTAGGTATTTTGCCCCAGCCTGGGTTTTTACCAGTCTTAATATTTGGTTTGGTACGTGGGCCATTTATATACCTACCGTAAAGGAAAAACTGGGTATAGATAAAGCTGATTTGGGCATTGCCTTATTTTGCTTGTCCCTTGGGGTTTTCACCATTTTTCCCATGGCATCCAAGATCATTAACCGATTGGGTGTTGGAAAAGCCACTTGGGTAGGGGTACTCTGTACAAGCTTTGCGGCCATGTTGCCCTTGATGGCTCCCAGCTATCCGATTTTAATGGGAAGTCTTTTTGTTTTTGGGTCCTGCACTGGATTTACAGATATCTCCATGAACACCTTGGTGACCGAAATTGAGAAAGAGGATAAGAAAAATTTCATGTCTGCAGCCCATGGGTTCTTCAGCTTGGGCGGAATATTGGTGGGCTTGGGGAGTTTTCTCATCCCAATTATTGGAAACCCTGTCCTTCACATGGGTCTTACGGTGACAGTGGTCTTGATAGTGAATTTGATTTTCTATAAAAACTACATCCACATTGTAGCTGCCCCAGTGGAAAAGGAGCCTTTCAGTCTAAAATTGTTCAAGCCTCTATTGTTGTTGGGCATCATAGGCTTTGTTTCCATGGGAAGCGAAGGCGCCATCATAGATTGGAGTGGCCTTTACCTGAAAGAGGTCACTTTGGCCCCGGAGATGCTAATCGGTTCAGGTTTTTTGGCGTTTTCCACGGCAATGACCCTCGGACGCTTTTTGGGGGATGGTATCAGTGCCCGGATAGGGTCGGTTAAGATTCTTGGTTTGGGAGCCTTGGTGGCCATTGGTGGATATGCGCTGGTACTTTCAGGACAAACGATACCTGCCATTGTTGGTTTTGCTTTCAATGGTCTTGGGTTTTCGGTAATGGTTCCCGAACTGTTCAGGATTGGGGGCAATGTAAAAGGGGTAGATTCCGCACAAGGCGTTTCCTTTATTGCAGGGACAGGGTATTCGGGTTTCTTGGTCGGGCCTGTGATTTTAGGTTTTTTGGCAGAGCAGGCCTCTTTGGTGCATAGCTTTTATGTGTTATTGGCCTGCGTACTACTCGTATTGGGAATTACATTTTTCCTCCATAAAACCCGGAAATAGGGAGTTCAATTACTGCACTTTCAATTGCGAGAAATAGAGATGGAAACTACCATCGGCCTTTTTGTGGCTTCTTGATATTTGAATACCATTGATTTCGGTATAATCTTCCCAAGTAGTAGTAAGTGAAGGTTCTTCTTGATTGGCTTTTCGATAGGTCCACTCGCGGACGATATAATCGTCCTTGAAATAAAAATCATAGGCATCTCCAGGAGTGTATCCGCCATCATTGCCATACACAATGGTCAATTTTTGCATGTTTTCCCCACTTATGGGGGCTTTTTCACTCATGGAATGTCCAAAAGAATAGTTGCCGGCATCCCATACAAGATTAAACGGAGCCAGTAGCCAGTATTTATCATTGATAAAACCCCCATTGGTCTTTTGGGCAATACTGTCCATGGATTTTCGATTATAGGTCAAGGTGTCGGTCCCAGATATAGCGGTGACCTCATTCTCCTTGGTTTTCCAGACCCAACTGCGTTCAAAATGAGTACTGTCCCTATCCACATTGAAGGTGAAATCAATTTGGTTAACCGATTTCCAGTTGGCCAACCCATGCGCATCGGCAATCAACTCGGGAATGCTTTTTTCTGGGGTGGCTTCAACAGTGCTTGGCGTTTTGGGTTCGGTCTTGCAGCCTATGAAAATGGCCAAAACAAAAATGCTGAGTAGGGATAGAGTCTTCATGTCTGGTTTTTAATCAAATATACCATGTTTTTAACTTATCTTGCGCCCCATTTTTTGATAAGGATCGATTGGATAGGTCGACGTAAAACTAAATAACCTGGGTGTGACTTTTTTCAAAAAGCTGTTTCTAATACTTATAAGTAACCCCGACAAGGAATATTTGGAAACGGAAGACCATTATGCCCATCTATCTGATGAGGAATTAGTGAAGCGTATTGTGGCGAGCAACGACCCTTTGTTATTTGAGAGGTTGTACGATCGCTATGCAAAAATGGTATACAACAAATGCTATGGATTTGCCAACTCGGATGATGAGGCAGAAGACTTGACCCAGGATGTTTTTTTACAGCTCTTCATTAAATTGAAGATGTTTAAGGGAAAATCTAAATTTTCAACATGGTTATATTCCTTCACCTACAACTTTTGTGTCAATTACGTCAACCGGAACAAACAACGGAAGATAAGAGATCAATCCATTCCCGTGGAAGATACAGAGTATAAACTTTCCGAAGAGGTCCCGGATGAAAGTCTCTATGAAATGAAGGCCGACAAGCTCAAGAAAGCCTTGGAGCTTATTGCGCCAGAGGATAAATCAATTATGCTGTTGAAATATCAGGACGGAGCATCTATCAAGGACCTTGTGGGTATTATGGAGATCGGGGAAAGTGCGGTAAAGATGCGGTTGAAGCGAGCAAAGGAAAAACTATTGGAAATCTACAATACCCTGCAATAGATGGCAAAGAAAGAAAGGAATCCGTTTAAGCAACTGGAGGCCTCCCTTAAGGAGGCACCGCCAGGAATGAAGAAGAAGGTGATGAACGACATTGCTGCGGCAAAGTTGATCATGGACATGGCATCCCTGTTTTCCATTAATATTGGAAGTGCTTTGCGAAAATTGTTCAGGACACTGGGAGAACACTAAGAAGAATACTAAGAAGAACACTATAAAGCTATATGTATGGAAACACTAAGTAATTGGAAGAATGTTACTTTGGACTCACTTTCTTCAATGGGGAAGAATATCGGTGCTGCCCTTCCCAAGATTGTGGGGGCCATTGCCATTCTTATTTTGGGATGGTTGATCATTAAGATCGTACTTTTTATTTTGGGCAAGATTTTGAAATTGGCCAAAATGGATGCCTTAAGTGAGCGTATCAATGAAATGGACCTTTTGGGTAATGGTAAGTTTAAAATCGATATCGTCAAGATTACCCTTGGGTTTGTAAAATGGTTGTTGCTGTTGGTCTTTTTTATTGTGGCCGCCGATATCCTGGATTGGGGGATCATCTCTACCGAAATTGGCAACCTGTTGCGTTATTTGCCCAGATTGTTCACGGCTTTGGTATTGTTTACCATTGGACTGTATTTGGGCAGCATAGTGAAAAATGCCATTAAAAATCTGTTCGAATCATTCGAGTTTGGGGGAGGTAAAATCATAAGTGGGCTTATGTTCTATGTAATTGTCATTTTCATGTCGATTACTGCTTTGAACCAAGCTGGGGTGGATACTACCATCATTACCAATAATATTACCTTGATCATGGGGTCTTTTCTATTGGCCTTTGCGCTAGGGCTTGGTCTTGGGTCTCGGGAAATTGTGGCTGATCTTTTACGGTCTTTCTATACCCGTAAAAACTATGCTGTTGGGGATAAGGTCGTTATTGGGGAGGACAGTGGTGTTATTGAGGCCATAGAGAACAACAGTTTGACCTTGGTGACCAAGAATGGAAAATTTGTGATTCCAATCAAAGATGTGGTGTCGCAAAAGGTTGAAATAAAGTCCTAAAACAGCAATTGGGAGAATGTAAAGTCATTTGACCTCAACTTCCTTGGAATTTGATTATTTTTGAAACTTTCAAGACATAAAAAATGAGTTCAAAAAAAGGAAAGGTTCAAGAATTGATCCAAGAAAAATTACTGGAAGAGCGTAAAGTGTTTTTATGGGGCATGGTGGATGATGATTCGGCGAAACATGTCATAGACCGCTTGCTCTATCTGGATTTGCAGAACAATAAGGAAATCCAATTGATCATCAATAGCCCTGGAGGCTACGTGACCTCGGGTTTTGCAATCTATGATACCATCAAACAGATAAAAAGTCCGGTATCTACGGTATGTTCCGGTTTGGCGGCGTCCATGGGCTCCATTCTACTTTCAGTAGGGGAGAAGGGAAGAAGGTTCATTCAGCCTCATGCGCGGGTAATGATCCACCAACCCAGTGGAGGTGCCAGGGGACAAGCTTCCAATATAGAGATCCAGGCCAAGGAAATTATAAAGACCAAGGAGTTGGGTGCCCAAATTTTGGCAGACAACTGTGGCCAGTCATTCGAAAAAGTGATGAAAGATTTTGATCGCGATTATTGGATGGGCGCCGAAGAGTCCGTGGAATACGGCATTGTGGATGGAATCCTAGAGTAGGACAAACATATCAAAAGGAAAAAAGTCCTTCGCAACTTTTTGTGAAGGACTTTTTGCATATATATGGACGCCTAAGCGGAATATTCAATATATATACGGCAAGAGTGGTACCAAAAGTTTTTAAGGAAGTGTTAAAAATTGGTTTTGTTGTTTTAAGGTTGTCCACTGTATGGGATTATAAGGTACCTCCCTTTTAAAGGAAAACGTGTTAAATTCCGTATTTTTGAAGTCTAACTACAATGGGCCCAGCGGGCATTTATGACACAGACTTCAAAAAATATAGCCATCATCGGTTCTGGATTGGTGGGTTCGCTTTTGGCTATTTACCTTCGAAAAAAAGGCCATTCCATAACAGTTTTTGATAGAAGACCGGATATTAGGACCATTGAGTTCTCAGGAAGGTCCATTAATCTGGCCATGAGCAATAGGGGGTGGCGATCCTTGCAGAAAGTGGGATTGGAAGATTCCATCAAGGAAATAGCCATTCCGTTGGACAAGCGGGCCATGCATGTGAATGATAAGCCGGTCTATTTCCAAAAGTATGGGAAAGATGGGGAGGCCATTTGGTCCATTTCCAGAGGTATCCTTAATAAACGTATGATTGATCTGGCCGAAGAGGCCGGTGCAGAGTTTCGGTTCAATGAGAAAGTATGGGATGTAAACCTCCCAGAAGCCAAGATCTATACTGGGGAATCGGAGAAGAGTGAATGGAAGGAATACCAGTACGACCTTATTTTTGGTTGTGATGGGGCCTTTTCACGGGTACGCCATAAAATGCAACGCCGCAGTAGATTTGATTACTCCCAGGATTTTTTGGATGTGGGCTATAAGGAACTGACCATCCCGGCCAATGCGGATGGGACCCATAAACTGGATAAAAACTCCTTTCACATTTGGCCTAGGGGCAAGTTTATGCTTATAGCCATGCCCAATATTGATGGTAGTTTTACCTGTACCCTCTTTTTACCTTTCGAGGGAGAGGTGTCTTTTGAGAAGATTACGACACCGGAAGAAGCCAAGGCATTTTTCAAGGAATATTTTCCCAATGTAAAAAATGAGATTGAAAACCTGTCCCAGGACTTTTTCAAAAATCCTACCAGTGCCATGGTTACGATGAAGTGCTATCCGTGGACCTATTGGAACAAAGTGGCCTTGGTGGGGGATTCTGCCCATGCTATTGTGCCTTTTTACGGACAGGGCATGAACGCTGGTTTCGAGGATATTTATGAACTCAACGAGCTTATGGAAACCCATGGAGATGATTGGGACGTGATTTTCTCTGAATACCAAAAGACCCGAAAGCCTAATGCGGATGCCATCGCGGAACTCAGTTACCGAAATTTTGTGGAAATGAGTAGTAAGACGGCCAATCCCAAATTTTTGTTGCAGAAAAAGATTGAAAAGTGGTTTGCCTCAAAACATCCTGATAAATGGGTCCCGGTCTATAGCCGGGTGACCTTCTCGGACCGGCCTTATGCGGAGGCCTTGGCCATTGGGGATAGGCAAGAAGCTATCATGAAAGAGGTAATGCAGATGCCCAATATCGAGGAGAAATGGGATTCCACAGGAGTGGAGGAAATGATTATTGGATTATTGGATAATCAGATTTAGTTATCATTTAGACCGAATGGGAGAAATCTATTTTTAAGAGATTTTCCAATCACTTTGCTCATTCCGAATAACACAAAAAAAAAGCCACCTAAAAGGTGGCTTATGTTTTTATGCAGTGCAGTTGCTATAGTTTGGCAAAAAGCGCTTGCATTCTATCCTGCTCTTCTTCGGCCAACAAGGGGTCTACCAAGATTCGTCCACTGTGCTCATCGGTGATGATTTTCTTTCGGGAAGCAATCTCTACCTGCACCTGCGGTGGAATGGTAAAGAAAGACCCTCCGGAAGCACCACGCTCCACGGGAACCACGGCAAGACCGTTCTTAACGTTGTGTCGAATTCTTTTGTAGGCTTGGATCAAGCGGTCCTCGATTTTATCCTCGTATTCCTCGGATTTCTTCAATAGGGCTTTTTCCTCTTTTTCCGTTTCGGCCAAAATGGCGTCCAACTCACCTTTTTTGTGTTTTAGGTGACCTTCACGCTCGCTTAATTTTTCCTTGGTGTCGGCAACAACTTCCTTCTTCTGTTCAATTTGCGCCTTGAACTCCTTGATGTTCTTTTCGGCCAATTGAATTTCCAATTCCTGGAACTCCACTTCCTTGCTCAACGAGTTGAATTCACGGCTGTTGCGAACATTCTTCTGTTGTTCGGCGTATTTTTTGATCAAGGTTTTGGCTTCCTCGATAAGGTTTTTCTTGGCAGTGATCTCAAAGTTGATGGTTTCCACATCGGTCTTGAGCTTGTCCATACGGGTTTTAAGGCCAAGGACCTCGTCTTCCAAGTCCTGTACTTCCAAAGGCAACTCGCCCCTTACATTGCGTATCTCGTCAACCCTGGAATCGATGAGCTGTAAATCATACAGTGCTCTCAACTTTTCTTCCACGGTGCTTTCTTTTTTGTTCGCCATAAATTATAAATACTTGATGGGATTCGTTATACTCTCCGATAAAGAGACTGCAAAATTAGGAATTTTTTTCGTAAGATAATCAACCAATAAATCTTTTGTAAACTGCTCAGTTTCAAAGTGCCCAATATCTGCGATGACAAGTTGCCCTTCAGCTTCATAAAATTGATGGTATTTTAGGTCCGAAGTAATGAAAACATCGGCCTTGGCCTTTTTGGCCGCACTTATGGCAAAAGCACCACTTCCGCCCAAAACAGCCACTTTTTTCACCTTTTTTCCCAAGAGTTGCGAATGCCGCACAACAGAGGCATTCATGGTCTTTTTCAACTGTTTTAAAAAGGCTTGCTCTTCCATTTCGGTTTGGAGCTCGCCCACCATGCCCATGCCCAAATCTTGGTTGGTGTTCTCCAAGGCCACAATTTCATAGGCCACTTCTTCATAGGGATGTGCCGCGAAAAGAGCCTTTAGAAGGTGGCTTTCCTTTTCAAAGGAATAAATGACGTTGATCTGTACTTCTTTTTCCAAATGTAGTTCCCCAACCTCGCCAACACTGGGACTGGCACTTGTTCCGGCTTTAAAACTGCCCACCCCTTCTGTACTGAAACTGCAATTGCTGTATTTGCCGATTTCTCCCGCACCGGCTTTAAAAAGGGCTGATTTTACCTTTTCGGCATCTTCCAATGGGGCGTAGGTGGTCAATTTTCGGATGGAACCGGTTTTGGGGATAAGGATTTTAGGATTTTGAATGCCCAAAACCTCACAAATCTTGGCATTTACCCCCATAGGACTATTGTCCAAGGCTGTATGCATACTGTATATGGCAATGTTGTTGGCTATGGCCTTTATCACCACCCGTTCCACATAGGTGCGACCTGTGAGCTTCTTTAATCCACTAAAAATTATGGGGTGGAAACTAACGATGAGGTTGTGCTTTTTTTCAATGGCCTCGTCCACCACATTTTCCAAGGTGTCCAAGGTTACCAAGACCCCCTTCACGGGCATGTTGGGGTCTCCCACCAACAATCCTACATTGTCAAAACCCTCTGCATGGGGCAAAGGGGCCAGTTCCTCCAATATTTTTGTTATATCCTGTACGGTCATTTCACATTTGTTAAGTAGGCTAAAGATAAAATATTATATTTTCGTCCCATGGTGCAATTGCTGCGCAAAATAGCGTTTCCTTTTTCTTTGGTCTATGCCTTGGTGGTGCATGTTCGCAATTTTCTGTACAACATTGGGGTGTTTGCTTCCAAATCGTATCGCACCCCGACCATTTGTGTGGGTAACTTGAGTGTGGGTGGCACCGGAAAAACCCCTATGATTGAATATCTTATCCGAGTATTGGAAGGGCATAAGGTGGCGGTGTTGAGTAGGGGGTACAAACGAACTTCCAAAGGGTTTTTGTTGGCAGATTCCAATAGTTCGGTATTAGATTTAGGAGATGAGCCTTTCCAGATACATCAAAAATTTCCAAAGGTATCCGTTGCGGTTGATGCGGACAGAAGAAATGGGATGGCTCAGCTGGAATCCCGAGTAGAGCCCCAAGTGGTTTTGTTGGATGATGCCTTTCAGCACAGACGTGTAAAACCCAAGTATTCCATTTTGCTTTCGGCCCATGACAATTTGTTCGTGGATGATTGGTATTTGCCTACCGGCAATCTTAGGGATGGTAAACGGGAATACAAGCGAGCTGACATGATCATTGTCACCAAATGTCCAGAGGTGTTGTCCAAGGACGAACGACGTGCCATTTCAAGGAAATTAAGGCCGCTGCCCCATCAAAATGTGTTGTTTTCATCCTTGACGTATGATGATCAAGTCAAACAAAAAAGTGGGGATGGCTTGGCCCTTGATGCTTTAAAGGGAAAGCGATTGGCATTGGTCACAGGGATAGCGTCTCCCGGACCGCTGGTGAAGTACCTCACGACTAAAGGACTATTTTTTGAACATTTTGAGTTTGGAGATCACCATCATTTTACGAATGATGAAATTAACACGTTCAAGGATTTTGAACTGATCCTGACCACTGAAAAGGATTATGTACGACTGGAAGGGCGTGTGGAAAATTTATATTATTTGGAAGTGGCCCATAGTTTTGATTCCGAAGACAGGGCTTTGTTGGAAAAAGCGGTCAAAGGGTTGCTCTAGACCAAGCCTTCCATTTTGTTTTTGAAGATATTCTCCCCAATTTTTTGATAGAAGACCTCTGGTTTAAAAGGTTTGGTGACCACATCGTTGCAGCCGGCCTGATAGAAACTGTCCAAGCTATCGTCCAGTGAAATGGCCGTCAAGGCAATGATGGGTGTCCCTTGGTCGAACTTACGGATTTGACGGGTAGCTTCCTCCCCGCTGATTCCGGGCATATGGATATCCATTAAGATGGCATCATAGTCATTGGCCTTGGCCAGGTCAATGGCTTCGTTACCATTGTTGGCAATATCGCAGGTAATTTCTTTCTTGGTCAGCATTTTTTTGGTGATGACCTGATTGATTTTGTTGTCCTCAACGATCAGGATATGCAAACCTTTAAAATCAAATTCCTCTGGGTCAAGTTCAAAGGCAACACTCTCCAAGGCTTTCGAATCGCACTTCAGTTCCATTTCAAAGAAGAAGGAGCTTCCATGATCGATCTCACTCTCTAAATGGATGGTACTTCCAAATAGTCCAAGCAGACTTTTTACAATGGTGAGGCCAAGACCCGTACCTCCATATTCCCTATTGATTTGGATGGAACCTTGTTCAAAACTTTCAAAAATGTTTTTCTGTTGCTCCTCGGAGATTCCAATACCATTATCCCTTACTTCAAAATAGAGTCGTACTTGATCGTCTTCTTTTTGCAATAGCTTGGCGATGACCTCTACCTTTCCATTTTTGGTGAACTTAAGCGCATTGCCCACCAAGTTCATAAAGACTTGGGACAGTTTTATGGGGTCTCCCAGCAGTTGTTGCGGAATGGCAGAGTCATAATCAAGGACAAGTTTGGTCTTGTTCTCATGGGCATTCTGTTGAAGGGACTCCACCACATCGGTAAGTACCTTTTGCAGTTTAAACTCAATGCTCAACGGCTCTAGTTTGTCCGCATCTATTTTGTTGATCTGAAGAATGTCATTGATGAAGTTCAGTAGATACTCACCGGAGAACTTCAATGATTTTAAATGTTCTTTCTGATGGTCGGCAGGGTTTTCCTCCAACAATAGGTGGGTTAGCCCTGTGACCGCGTATAAAGGTGTCCGCAGTTCATGGGTAACGGTTGAAAGAAAGTTGGTTTTGGCTTCCATGGCAGATACCGCTGCATCCCTGGCCAACTCCAGTTCCTTGTTCTTGGTGTAGAGAAGGTCATTGGTCTTAAGCTTGATTTGGTTGTTCCTAAAAAGGGATACGGCAAGCAATGAGATGATGGTCAAAAAGGCCGAGGTAAGTATGGCGGTTATCTCCGAACGGTTTTTGGATTCGCTGAGTTCCTCATTCTTTGCGGTAAGCTTGTTGATCTCGTTCATTTGGTGTTCAAACCGAATCTTATCAGCGGTTTTTGCATCCAATTTGACCTTTTCAATGGTAAAAACGGAATCTTTGATTTGTTCCAAGGCCTTGTTGTACTTTAAGGCTTCATTGAATTGCCCTGTGACTTCATAGATACTGGACAGTTCTTCATTGGCGGTCCGTATTTCTTTGGCGAAGCCATGTTTTTTGGCAAGTTCCAGTGCAGCTTTGGAATGGACAATGCCTTCATCCATATCGTTCAATTTAACGCTGATCTTGGCCAATTGGAGATTGGCCCTGGTTGCCAAAAAGGCCCTTTCCTTATCATCGGAATTTACAATAAGGGCATGAAGGTTCTTTATGGCGTTGTCATACTTTTCAATATTGGTGAAGATACTGGCCTCCAGAAGCAGAATATTGTTGCTTAGGTTCCTGTTGTTGCTCAGCATCCGTGATTCTTCCAATGACTTTAAGGATTGGAAGTTATTGCCTTCATCAAATAGGAGGGCTGCATCCACATAAAGATGAAAAGCCTGTCCATAGGAATAGGAAATGTCTTTTAAAAGGATACTGGCTCTGTCCCAATAGAAAATGGCCGTTTCCCTGTCCCCTTCTTCCAAGAACAATCGGGAATATTGATGGTAAGTATCCAACAATAATTTAGCATCTTCATTTTCTTCGGCAATTTTGGCGGCTTGATCTAGGGTTTCGAGTGCCTTATCTATTTTGTTTTCATGCCTGTAGGTCATGAATTCATCAAAAATAGTCTGTATGGTAGCAGTGGAATTGGCATCATTTTGACCAAAAGATAGTTGGGTGCATGCCAAAATGCACAGTAGAAATGGCAATTTACGGCCTATCCATTTGTGTAGTAAGCTCCTGATCAAACGTAATCTTTCTTTATAAGCAAAGCTATTAAATCAACAATTCTGGAACAATATCCAGTCTCATTGTCATACCATCCGATGATTTTCACCATTTTACCAATAACGGAAGTCATCAAAGAATCAAACGTACAAGAATGATAACTATTGTTTATATCAATGGAAACAATGGGGTCTTCGGTGTAAAAAAGGATGTTTTTGAGTTCATTTTCGGCATAACTCTTAAAGGTAGCATTAATTTCTTCAATGGAAGTTTCCTTTTTAACATTAAAGGTGATGTCGGTCAATGAACCGTTTGGAACGGGTACCCGTATGCCACATCCCCCGATCACATCGGACAATTCCGGGAATATTTTGGTCAATGCCTTGGCTGCTCCGGTGGTAGTGGGAATAATGGATTGTGCGGCCGCTCTGGCACGTCTCAAATCACGATGCGGGGCATCATGCAGGCTTTGGTCCGAAGTGTAGGAATGTATGGTGGTAATATATGCTTGTTCTATACCACAAAGCTCGTTCACCACCTTGATCATGGGCGCGGCATTGTTGGTGGTACAGGATGCATTGGAAATAATATGGTCTTGGGCTTCAATATCGCCTTCATTCACCCCAAGGACCACCATTTTTATGGCATCATCTTCTGGGGGAACGGAAAGGATCACCTTTTTGGCCCCGTTTTTCAAGTGGAATGCCAATTGCTCCTCTTTTTTGAACTTTCCGGTCGCTTCTACCACAATGTCGACATTGTGGACTGACCAATCAATATCTTGGGGATGGTTGTGGTTCAATACAGCCACTTTTTTGCCATTGACCATAAAACCATCTTTTTCTGGAGTGACATCAGCATGGAGTCTCCCATGGATGCTATCATATTTTAAAAGATGGGCCAGGGTAGGGGCACTGGCCAGATCATTGATGGCCACCACTGAAATATGCGGATGGTCCTGTAGTAATCTAAATAAAGTTCTACCAATACGTCCGAAGCCGTTGATGCCGAGGGAAATCTGTTTCATGAAGGGCGATGTAGTAATAGGTTATGGTTAGTGAATGTGCTTATGGGCCTTGTAGGAAGACCGCACAAGAGCGCCACTTTCCACATGTCTAAAGCCCATTTCCAAGCCTATTTCCTCATATTTTTTGAATTGCTCCGGCAAAATGAACTGTTTTACGGGCAAGTGTTTTTTAGAAGGCTGCAGGTATTGCCCTATGGTAACCACGTCCACATCCGCCTTTCTAAGGTCTTCCATGGTGGCAATGACTTCATGTTCTTCTTCTCCCAATCCCAGCATGATGCCGGATTTGGTTCGGTTGGCCCCATTCTTTTTCAAATACTCCAATACGCCAAGACTTCGTTCGTATTTGGCCTGTATCCTGACCTCACGGGTGAGTCTTTTAACGGTTTCCATGTTGTGGGAGATAACTTCGGGGGCTACCTCCAAAATCCTGTCCAGATGGGTTTCAATTCCTTGAAAATCAGGGATAAGGGTTTCAAGTGTGGTCTCAGGGTTCATGCGCCGTACCGCCTTGACAGTTTCGGCCCAGATAATGGAACCCATATCCTTGAGGTCGTCCCGGTCCACAGAGGTGAGCACGGCATGTTTGATGTTCATGATCTTAATGGAACGGGCCACTTTTTCCGGTTCTGCCCAATCCACGGTTTCGGGTCTTCCGGTCTTTACGCCACAAAATCCGCAGGAACGGGTGCAAATATTCCCCAAAATCATAAAAGTAGCGGTGCCCTCTCCCCAGCACTCACCCATATTGGGGCAACTTCCCGAGGTACAGATGGTATGGAGGTCATATTTGTCCACCAAACCCCGTAGCTGGGTATATTTTTTGCCCGTAGGGAGTTTTACCCTAAGCCATTTGGGTTTTCCTTTGGGAGGTAAAACGCTTTCTGCTACACTTGTGCTCATACCTAAAATTTGAACTACAAAGATACGAAACTGGAAAGGAAACTTTGACCGTTGGAAACGCTCACTTTTTTTTGATGATTTCGGCCAAAAGTTTTTTGGCCCGCAGGAGCTTTACCTTGATGTTGTTCACCGGTTCGTTGAGTTCCTTGGCTATGGCAGCGTAACTCAACTCATTAAAGTATCTAAGATTGATTACTTTTTGATAATGGGGCTTCAGTTTTTTGATGTCCTGTAACAAGTTCGCCAAATTTTGTTCTGTGATCAGTTGGTCTTCCACGGTTGGGGAGTCGTCCAAAACCTTTTTTACCTCATCGCCTTGGGATTCCATTTCATCCAAAAGGCTGCGTTTTCTCTTTCGGATAAGGTCTACATGCAGGTTTTTGGAAATGGTGATGAGCCATGTTTTGAACTCATAGGTCTCATCATAGGTGTTTATCTTGTCAAAAGCTCTGGAAAACGTACGAATGGTAATGTCTTCGGCGTCATTTTCATTTTTGGTGCGCAGTAATTGAAAACCGTAGACATCGTTCCAAAAGGTGTCCAAAAGTGCACTGAAAGCAATTTGGTTGCCTTCCTTTGCTTTTAGGATGTTTTCTTTAATGGACTTTTCGGTCTTCTCCAAAAATGTGACTTTGTGTTGGCAGGATCAATAGATGATCATTGCGCTGGAACGGAGTCTTTTTTGCATTCTTGTTCATCGGGCATTTTTCCACAAAAACCACAGGCTTCACCTTCTTTGTTCAAAAATGGGTTTTGACTGGCGCAGGTACCTGCGAACTTACCGTCTTTTTTGCCCCATATTTTTATTGCGATTCCAGCAAATGCCAGTGCCAAAAGACCAATGGTCAATAATGCTAACTTCATGTTCCAACTTTTTTACAAAGGTACAAAATACGTATATACAAAGCTGAAATTGGGGAATACTTTAAGAAAACCGCCTAATAGTTGATATTGGCCACGATGTTTTCCACCGATGGGGAGGTATTGCCTCCTTTGGGCTCCACGGTAATGTAGCTTACGGCCTTGTCTGCGTAGGGAAGTGCCAATAGCTTATCCTTCTCATCAAACTGTTTGATTACTCCCAAGTTTACCAGTTCCCCATTGACTTCGGCCCACATTTGGAAGCATTTGTTCTCCGGTAGGTTGGGCACATTGCTCACATTGATATAGGAAAGTTTTTTAACGGGGTTGATATAGGCAATGGCCTTAAGTTCCTTGCCTTCCCTTTTTCCGTTAACGGCATATTTTTTAGTATCAGGGTTGTTAAGAACGATGAACTGGTTTCGCATGTCTTCCAGTTGGTTCTTCATATTATCCTCCAGATACTTGATTTTGTTGGTGACCAAGGTATTTTCTTGCTGAAGGCTCTTGTTTTGGTTCCAAAAGAATACGGAAGAGCCCGCAAAAAGCATAATGGCAACACTGGCCGCAACAGCATACCTGTAGAATCTTCTGCGTACCATTTTTTCCTTCCTGGCACTGGTAACAATAATTTCTTTAAGCCCTTCAGGTGTTTTTCGGGCATACATTTTGGCGAAAGTCTCCAAATTGTCCTGAAGTTCGTTATAGGTTTCCCTTACTTCAGGATACATGGTAATGTACCTTTCAGCCTTTAAAGTCTCTTCTTTTGTGGTATCTCCCAAAAGATACTTTTCCAGTGTGTCGGAATCCAGAAATATTTTTACTTTTTCTTTCATGGCGTAAAATTTAGTAGGGGGAGCAGGGCCAATGCCGTACCGTAAATCTTTCCGAGTTCCCTAAGACCAATTTTTAGTCTAGACTTAATGGTTCCCAAGGGAATATCCAATTCTTCACTTGCCTCCTGTTGCGTCATTCCCTCAAAAAACAAGGCCTCTAAAACAATTCGGTATTTGGGCTCTAGCTTTTTAAGGTTATCTTGGATATCCAGATGTTCGGGGCTTATGCCACTCACTCCTAAGTTATATACGTCCGAAACGTCTATTTGGACTTCCTTGTCCGCTTTATTGTTTACACTTCTTAATTTATCAATGGCGGTGTTTCGGGTTATTCGGAACAACCAAGTGAAAAGTTTTGCTTTTGAGGCATCGTAGGAATCCGCTTTTTTCCAGATTTTAATAAAACTTTCCTGAAGAACATCCTGTGCCAATTCCTCATCCCTTACCACCTTGTAGGCTACACCATAAAGGGTTTCCCCGTAATTTTCGTACAACAGGGATATGGCCTTATCGTCCCTTTCGGCCAAGAGTGAAACAATATGTCTTTCAATCAGTGTGCTCATCAACGATGGTTTATGGTAAAATTTTTAAGGGGCAAAAATCTAAAATAAGTTTTTCGTCGTATATACTACAGCGCTAAGTTAGAAAAAGCTTTTTTGGTTGGCGTTGAAAAGAAAATCAAAAAGGTTTCGGCCTTTACGATATACATAAATTTGGTTAGTTTGGTTTGGTATAACCCCTGTTTTTGATTTATCAATGCAGGGGTTATTTGATGATATTGACCTCTGGCTGAATCTTGATGTTGAATTTTTGGGCCACTTCTTTTTGGATCCGTTGGGACAAATTCAAAATATCGGTGCCAGTGGCATTTCCGTAGTTTACCAAAACAAGGGCTTGCTTTTCATGGACCCCGGCATCATCGAATCGTTTTCCTTTAAAGCCTGCTTGCTCGATAAGCCAACCTGCTGGAATCTTAAATTCTTCTTCACCCACTTCGTAATGCGGAGCGTCAGGATGTTTCTTGATGAACTTTTCAAAAGCCTTTTTTGATATGACCGGATTTTTAAAGAAACTCCCACTGTTTCCCAATACTGCGGGGTCTGGCAGTTTACTTTGCCTAATGGCGATGACCGCATCGGATACGTCCCGGATGGTAGGATAAACAATGCCATTTGTTTTCAATTCAGCCTCAATGGCCCCATACCCCGTGTGCAGGACATGGTCTTTTTTGGTCAGTTTTAAATGTACCGAGGTAATAATGTGTTGGTCCTTGGCCTCATTCTTGAAAATGGAATCCCGATACCCAAATTTGCAGGCTTCATTATCGAAACTAATCAGTTCCCCGGTTTTTATCTCCATGGCGGTACAACTCACAAAGACATCCTTGAGTTCTACACCATATGCACCAATGTTCTGTATGGGAGCGGTACCTGTGTTGCCTGGAATCAGGGATAGGTTTTCCAGTCCACCATAGCCTTTTTCCAAGGTCCATTGCACCAATCCATGCCAGTTTTCACCAGCCATGACCTTTATTTCAACCTCATTTTCGTTTTCTTCAACAAGGGTGATGCCCTTTAGGTTGATGTGTATCACAAGCGCATCGATATCCTTGGTAAGCAACATATTGCTTCCCCCGCTTATGATGAACTTTTTGGGATAGGATTTTAACTCCAATACTTTTTGGAGCTGCACCAAGCCGGTAATTTCAACAAAATAGCGGGCCTTCACATCAATACCAAAGGTATTGTAGGCCTTAAGGGATATGTTTTCCTGAATGTTCACCTAATTGTTGTACACTTTAAGGGCTTTGCCCAATATCTGGACCGCCTTTACAAGTTGGTCTTTTTCCAGCACATAGGCAATCCTTATTTGGTTTTTTCCCAGTCCCGGGGTGGCATAGAATCCTGCCGCTGGGGCCACCATGACCGTATTGCCATCCATTTCAAATTTTTCGAGCAACCACTGTGCAAAATCATCGGCATCGGCAATAGGGAGTTCCACCACACAATAAAAGGCACCTTGTGGGACGGCCACTTTTACCCCTTCCAGTTTTCGAAGCTCTGAGATCAAGATATCACGTCGCGACGCGTATTCAACAATAACCTCATCAAAATAGGATTGCGGTGTCTCCAAGGCAGCTTCACTGGCTATTTGCGCAAATGTTGGGGGGGAAAGACGGGCTTGGGCAAATTTAAGGGCGGTTTGGATCACCTCCTTGTTTTTGGACACCAAACAACCTATCCGGGCTCCACACATGCTGTAGCGCTTGGAGACTGAATCGACCACAATGGCATGGTCCTCTAGACCTTCTTCCTGTAAAATGGAATGGTGCTGTCTGCCTTCATAGGCAAATTCGCGATACACCTCATCCGCTATGAGGAACAGGTTGTGTTTTTTTACCAATGCCGCCAGTTGCTGTATTTCTTCCTTGCTGTACAGATATCCCGTTGGGTTGCCAGGGTTACAGATGAGAATGGCCTTGGTTTTTTCCGAGATCAGTTTTTCAAAATCGGCAATAGGGGGGAGGGCAAAGTTATTTTCCAAGGTAGAAACGATCGGTACTACCTTGACGCCCATGGCCGTTGCAAATCCGTTGTAATTGGCATAAAACGGTTCTGGGATGATGATTTCATCATTGGTGTCCATGATACTTCCCATGGCAAAGGAAAGTGCTTCGGAACCTCCAGTGGTCACAATAATGTCCTTGGCGGTGACATGAATGTCTTTCTTAGCATAGTAAGCGGCAATTTTTTCCCGATAGACTTCGGAACCCTCCGTCATGCTATAGGCCAATACCTCCACGGTATGGTTGCGCACGGCATCCAGGGCCACTTTTGGGGTCTTGATGTCCGGTTGCCCAATGTTGAGGTGAATCACATGGGTTCCTCTTTTCTTGGCGGCCTCTGCATACGGGACCAATTTACGGATTGGGGAGGCGGGCATATGCCTCCCTTTTTCAGAGATACTTGGCATGTACTGATATTTTAGGCAAAAATGCTAAAACCCACACTCGTAAACAACAGATTGGACCATTATTTATGCGGTTATTGGAATGTTAAATACGACCGGTTGTCTTGTATAATTTTGTATATTCCATAAGCATAACCCTTTAGAAGTAAGGAAATTGAAAAAAAGACTATACTTTTTTGTGCTTCTTTTTGTTGTGGCGCCCCTTTTGGTTTCAGCCCAAAAGTTTAAAATGCCCAGACACAAGAAGTTTCAAAAAGTAAAATTCGAATTGATCAATAACCTTATCATCATCCCCGTGCAGATCAATGGATCCGATCTTACCTTTGTTTTGGATTCTGGGGTGAGCAAACCCA
Source organism: Flagellimonas olearia (assembly GCF_004150225.1). Classification (NCBI taxonomy): domain Bacteria; kingdom Pseudomonadati; phylum Bacteroidota; class Flavobacteriia; order Flavobacteriales; family Flavobacteriaceae; genus Flagellimonas; species Flagellimonas olearia. The sequence goes on from NZ_ML142915.1 coordinate 28,092, forward strand.
TTCTTTTCAATCTTTCCGGTCAAGATTCCATTTCCATCAATAATGTTTCCGAAGTCACCATAAGGGGGTTGGGAGACGGTGAACCTATGAAAGCACTGAGTTCCATGGGGAACGTGTTTAGTTTGGGGGATGCGGAGAATTATTCACAGGACCTATATGTGGTTTTGGATAAGGGAATCAATTTCTCACCTTCATTGGGTATTCCTGTGCATGGTATTTTGGGGTTTGAACTGTTCCGGGACTTTATTGTGGAAATCAATTATGGGGCAAAGTATATCAAGCTCCATAATCCTGAGCATTATGTGCATAGGCAGGGCAAAAATGCACAAACCCTTCCATTGTCAATCATCAATAGAAAGGCCTACGTGGAAGGGACTGTTCTGATTAAGGATTCCGAGAACATTCCAGTAAAACTGCTTGTGGATACGGGAAGTAGCGATGCACTTTGGTTGTTCCATCAGCCCGAAAAAGGCCTGGAAATCCCTGAGAAAAATTACGAGGATTATCTGGGAAGAGGGTTAAGTGGCGATATTTTTGGAAGGCGAACCATGGTAAATGGAATCAAAATAGGAGATTTTGAACTTAAGGAGGCCAAGGCAGCTTTTCCCTATCGCGAGTTTTTTGGACTTATCGAGAATTTGGGGGATCGAAACGGCTCGGTGGGTGGTGAAATATTAAAACGCTTCAATTTTGTTTTTGATTATGCCAATGGGGAAGTGACTATTAAGAAGAACGGAAACTTCCGTGTACCTTTCCAATACAATCTAGCCGGAATTGAACTTCAGCACAATGGATTGCGGTATATTGCGGAGAGTATCGCGGGTATTGGCGGCGTGGTAAGCTCAGAGAAGAATGCTTCCTTTGGAAACGTACAAATCCTATTGGAAAACAAAACCAAATTGAGTTTAGTGCCCGAAATTGTGGTTTCCGGGATACGGGCGGGAAGCCCTGCCGCAGAGGCTGGACTGCGTGAAGGTGATGTGATATTGGCGGTAAACGGCAGACAGGTTTATCAATATAAACTCCAAGAAGTGTTGAAAATGCTCAATGAAAAGGAGGGAAAGCGTGTTCGTGTGCTGATTGAACGATACAATAAGGACCTCCTATTTTCTTTTGTCCTCAAAAAAGTCTTTGACGATTAAAAACAAAAAACCTCGAAAAAATAACTTCTTCGAGGTTTGTAGTACTTTAATTTTCTTTTTTCTATTTGGCTCCCTCAGCCTTTACCGTACCTTTTATCTTAAGGATTTTGGTAGGTGTGTCCGCATTGGAGGTTACCGTAATTGCTTTTCTAATGGGGCCAACCCTATTAGTATCATATTTTACTTGGATTTGACCGGTTTTACCGGGCAAAATGGGATCTTCAGGTTTTTTGGGGATGGTACATCCACAGCTAGATCGTACATTGCTGATTACCAATGGAACAGAACCAGTGTTGGTAAACTCAAACACACGAACCCCATCACTTCCTTTGGCAATTTCACCATAATCAATGGTCTCGCTCTTAAACTCGATTTTTGCTGTTCCTTCTTGGGCATAAATTCCTAGTGAAAGAAGACCAACAAACAACAGAAGTACAGTTTTTTTCATTTTTTTTGGTTTTGGGTGGATTTCAAATGTAACTGATTCGTCAGCTGCATCCAAAATTCTTTTGTTATGTAATAACGTTACTTATTTTTGTTTCGTATTTCAAGATTGGTCATCATTCAAGGAATAGCATAAAATTAACATGGTGCTTACCGTATATTTGAACCAATCCTTAGCCTTAATTACAAAAACTGTACCGAAAAATGGAGATTCCATCAAAATATGAGCCCAATAGGGTTGAAGCGAACTGGTATGACTACTGGATGAAACACGATTTCTTCAGTTCAAAACCAGATGAAAGAGAGCCCTACACCATAGTTATTCCCCCACCCAATGTAACCGGGGTGTTGCATATGGGGCATATGCTGAACAATACCCTTCAGGATGTTCTTATACGAAGGGCAAGGCTTTTGGGGAAAAATGCCTGCTGGGTGCCCGGTATGGACCATGCTTCCATTGCCACGGAAGCTAAAGTTGTGGCAAAATTGAAAGAAGAAGGAATCAACAAGGCCAACCTTTCCAGGGAGGAATTCCTGAAGCACGCCTGGGATTGGACCAATGAGTATGGAGGGGTCATTCTTCAACAATTGAAGAAATTGGGCTGTTCCTGTGATTGGGACCGCACCAAGTTCACCATGGATGACGATATGTCAGCCTCCGTGATCAAAGTTTTTGTGGACCTGTACAATAAAGGTCTCATTTACAGAGGGTATCGTATGGTGAATTGGGACCCGGAAGCCAAGACCACTTTATCCGATGAAGAGGTGATTTATGAAGAGCGACAGGGAAATCTATACTATTTGGCTTATGCCATTGAAGGTTCCGATGAAAAAGTGACCATTGCAACTACCCGGCCGGAGACCATTTTAGGGGATACCGCTATCTGTATCAACCCCAATGATGAAAGATACCGCCATTTGAAAGGTAAAAAGGCCATTGTGCCCATCTGTAACAGGGTCATTCCCATTATTGAGGATGAATATGTAGATATTGAGTTCGGTACCGGGTGCTTAAAAGTGACCCCGGCCCACGATGAGAACGATAAAAACCTGGGAGATAAACATAACTTGGATGTTGTTGACATCTTCAACGAAGACGCTACCTTGAATTCCTTTGGAATGCATTACGAGGGGAAAGACCGTTTTGTGGTGCGGAAAGAAATTTCCAAAGAACTGGAAGAAAAGGGCTTTTTGGTCAAGACCGAACAGCACTTGAACAAAGTAGGGACTTCGGAACGTACCAAAGCGATAATTGAGCCCAGATTGTCCGATCAGTGGTTCCTGAAAATGGAGGAATTGGCAAAACCAGCCCTAGATGGCGTTTTGAAAACCAATGATATCAAGTTTTATCCCAAAAAATTTGAAAATACCTATCGCCATTGGATGGAAGGTATCCGCGATTGGAACATTTCCCGTCAATTGTGGTGGGGCCAACAGATACCAGCCTATTATTATGGGGATGGTCAGGATGATTTTGTAGTGGCTGAAAGCAGGGAAGAAGCCTTGAAAATGGCCAAATCAAAAAATCCAAAAATCCAGGAATCCGATTTACGCCAAGACCCAGATGTTCTGGATACTTGGTTTTCTTCGTGGTTATGGCCCATGAGTGTTTTTGGGGGTATTTTGGAACCTGACAATGAGGAGATCAACTACTATTACCCCACCAATGATTTGGTGACCGCACCTGATATTATATTCTTTTGGGTGGCCAGGATGATCATGTCCGGATACCATTACAAGGGCAAAAGACCTTTTGAGAATGTTTATTTCACCGGACTTGTCCGGGACAAGCAACGAAGAAAAATGTCCAAGCAATTGGGGAATTCTCCAGATGCCTTGAAGCTTATTGAGGATTTTGGGGCCGATGGTGTCCGTGTGGGACTGTTGTTGAGCTCATCTGCCGGGAACGATATTATGTTTGATGAAGCCCTTTGCCAACAGGGTGCCAACTTTGCCAATAAAATCTGGAATGCATTTCGTTTGATAAAAGGGTGGGAGGTTGCCGATATAGAACAACCCGAAGCTTCAAAAATTGGAATAGCATGGTATACGTCCAAATTGAACCAGACGTTAGCGGAAATTGAGGATCATTTTTCCAAATATCGAATTTCAGATGCCTTGATGGCCATTTACAAATTGGTTTGGGACGATTTCTGTTCTTGGTTGCTCGAAATCGTTAAGCCGGCCTACCAACAACCCATTGATCAAACCACGTTTGATGCGGTTATCCATCTGTTTGAGGAGAACCTGAAACTACTGCACCCTTTTATGCCGTTCTTGACCGAGGAGGTATGGCAGCACATTGCAGAGCGAACCCCAGAGAATGCATTGATGGTGTCCAATTGGCCTGAGGTGGGTAGTACCGATACGGAATTGATTGCGGATTTTGAGCTTGCCACGGAAGTGATTTCAGGGGTGCGAACCATCCGAAAGGAAAAGAACATCCCCCAGAAAGATGCCTTGGAGTTGTTTATGCTCAATGCTGAAAAAATAAGTGATCAGATGGATGCCATCATCATGAAATTAGCGAATCTTTCAAGATTGGAAACTGTGGACTCCAGCTTGGAAGGTGCCTTGACCTTTAGGGTGAAAAGTAACGAATACTTTATCCCTATGAGTGGTGCAATTGACGTAGAGGCCGAAATTGAGAAGATCAATGAGGAGTTGAAATATACCCGAGGATTTCTACAATCGGTACAAAAGAAATTGGGGAACGAACGTTTTGTGAACAATGCCCCTGAACAGGTGGTGGCCATTGAACGTAAAAAAGCCGCCGATGCCGAGGCCAAGATCGAGACTTTGGAGAAAAGCTTGGCGAGTTTAGGAAATTCCTAGGTTTAGTAGGGACTTTTACGGTTTCCATCCCCAATTTGTCAATCGGTTGGGGATGAGTGTTTTACTTTTTCATATATTTAGTACTATGGAATCGTATGCCACTGCCTTGTTGTATGCCATACCTTTTTTTGTGGGGTTGGTACTTTTTGAGGTCCTTTATGGATATTTCGCCAAAAAGCAGATGCACAATGTCATGGATACTGTGAGCAGTCTTAGCTCCGGACTTACCAATGTGGTAAAAGATTCCCTGGGGTTGGGAGTCATTATCATCAGTTACCCGTTTTTATTGGAACATTTGGCCCTTACCGAGATCAAGACTACTTGGCTGGTTTGGGTAGTGGCTTTTGTTGTACTGGATTTTGCAGGGTATTGGAACCATAGGCTGAGCCATCATATCAACTTTTTTTGGAATCAGCATGTCATCCATCATAGCAGTGAGGAGTTCAATCTCGCTTGCGCCTTGCGGCAACCCATTTCCAATCTATTGGGGTATTACGCCCTTTTATTGATTCCTGCAGCCCTTTTGGGTGTTCCCAACGAGGTTATCGCCATCTTGGCCCCTATTCATCTGTTTGCCCAATTTTGGTACCACACCCAGCATGTGGGTAAGATGGGTTGGTTGGAGTATATTATTGTGACCCCATCGCAGCATAGGGTACACCATGCGATCAATAAGGAATATATAGACAAAAACCTTGGTCAGATTTTTTGTGTCTGGGATCGGATGTTCGGGACTTTTCAGGAAGAAATGGATGATGTGCCGCCACAATACGGGGTATTGAAACCTGCCCATACCTGGAATCCGGTCATCATCAATTTTCAGCATTTATGGCGATTGATAAAGGATGCATGGCGGACCAAGAGCTATTGGGACAAGCTTAGGATTTGGTTTATGCCCACGGGGTGGCGTCCTTCAGATGTTAAGGAAAGGTATCCTGTGGAGATTATTGAGGATGTGTATAATTTTGAAAAATACAGACCAGAAGCTTCCAAGGCCTTAAAGGGGTATGCCATTTTCCAAATGGTGGCAACCACTGCCTTGATGCTTTTTATGTTCTACAACTATTCCGCAATAGGCTTTGACGGACTATTGCTATTCGGAGCTTTTGTCTTTGTGGGGGTCTATGGCTACACGACATTGATGGATCGTAAACACTACGCCATTTGGATTGAGGTGATTCGAAGCGTACTGGGGTTGGCTCTTATTTATGGTACGCAGGATTGGTTTGGAATAAATGCCTACGCGTCCTTAGGGAGTCTTACGGTAGCGCTGTACTTTATCGTTACCGTTTGTGGGGCGGTATACTTCACCTATTTTGAAAAAAGCTACTCTACTCCTTTGGTGTCCTAAAGCTTTTTTACTTCAGATTCCACTAGGGCGATATATTTTTCCATAGCCTCTTTTACAGTAATGTTTTGTGCCTGAAAAAGGGCATTGGCCTTAAAGGCATTGATCAAAGGGGTTCTACTCCCAGGGTTGTCAAAATTTTTGTTGGCTACCTTAAAGTAAGCGTACAATTTCAATAATAAGTCGGCAGGTATAGGTTCTGTGTACCCATTTACATAGGCCACTGCCTCATCAAAACGGGTATGTAGTTCCTCATCAATCATCTTGCTTGCGTATTGAGGCGATACACGTTTTGGCCCCGACCACTTTCTGTCCTAGTTTAACTGTAATGTTGCAGTCCAAAGGTAGTAGCAAGTCTACGCGGGAGCCAAACTTAATGAACCCGGCATCCTGTCCTTGGGTTACCTGTTCACCTTCCTCAGCATAGTTTACGATACGTCTGGCCATGGCCCCTGCAATCTGTCGGTACCCTATTTCCCCGAATTTTGGGGTATGGAGCACCACAGTGGTGCGTTCATTCTCGGTGCTGGATTTTGGGTGCCAAGCTACCAAATACTTGCCTGGGTGATACTTGGAGTAGGTGATGGTACCACTGGCAGGGTAACGGGTCACATGCACATTTACTGGTGACATGAAGATAGAGACCTGCCTCCGTTTTTCCTTAAAATATTCGGGTTCATCCACTTCCTCAATAACTACCACTTTGCCATCCACTGGGGCTAAAATGTCATCAAAATTTGGGGTGACCAAACGTTTAGGGTTTCTAAAAAACTGTAATATGGCAATGAGTAAGACAAGTGCTATTATCTGTATGGTTAACCGAAGCCATTCCACTTCAATATAAAACTGGGCGGCAAGAATTGCAGCGACCACGATAAAAAAAGTGATGATGATAATTTTTTGTCCCTCTTTATGAAACATAGGAAAAGATATTAAGTACCAAATATGCAAAAGGGGCTGCAAATACAAGACTGTCCAAACGATCCCAAATACCTCCGTGGCCCGGTAGAATGGCCCCGCTGTCCTTTACGCCTGCCACACGCTTGAACTTGGACTCCAAAAGGTCTCCCAGACTTCCTGCGACCACAATTACCGTGGCCAGGACCATCCACTGCACAACAGTTAGTTTAGTTTCGTAGAACGACAAAATGTAAGCTGCCGCCAGTGCAAAAATAAGACCTCCAATAGAACCTTCAATGGTTTTTTTTGGAGAAACTGAAGGAAATAGTTTGGTACGGCCCAAAGTGCGCCCTGTTAAATAGGCAAATGTGTCATTGACCCAAATCAAAATAAAGATCCCGGTAATGAGAAATTGGGCAAAATCATCTTCCTTGTAGGGTATCATGGTGAGAAAAATGCACCCTCCACCAATGTAGAACACCGCAATGATAAACTTTTGTAGTTCTGTGAATCTCCTGTCTTTTTTGGAAAAGAGGAACATGAGCAGGGCCATGTCCACCGTGATCGTCAGTAGCATTAAAATAGTGATCAAGGTACTGTCCTGGACCAAATAGATAAATGCCCACCATAATGCCAAATAGGCCACGAAAATGTAATATCCCTTTAAGCGGACAATTCTCTTGAACTCGGCCAAGCAGGCCAGACCAAAAGCCATAAAGAGAAAATCAAAAGCATCAGAACTTAAAAAAACCGCCCCCAATAGAAACACCACGTAGATGATTCCCGTTATGGAACGCTTGAGGATTTCTTTCATGTAATCAGTAGTCTTCTAAAAGCAAAAGATAGACATTTTTTGAGGCACTTCCATAGGAAAGAAAATCATCTTTGTTTTCCGGGGTGGGTTGGAAGTGCTTGAGTGTGGTAATATTGTTCGGGATATTTTTGCCGTATTTTTCCTTAATAATCTTCAGTGCCTCGCTAATGGAATCCACCAATTGACTCGTAGTGCCGAAGACGATTAGATTGGAAGGGAGTTCGTCCAACTTCTTTTCCTTGATTTGGTTGGAACATACCAAGATAGATCCGTTGTGGGCCACCAAATGTTCGCAGGTAGTGAAGAAAATATCACTTTCCTGTCTGTTTTCGGTAAAGGCTATCTTTTCCGAAGAAAAGCGGGTTTCCAGACGAGGGTCAAGGCTGTAAAAAAGATGGTTTTGCCAATCGTTTTCGGAGATGATGCTCTTCAGGGCTTCGGATATTTCTGAAAAATCTTCACAGTAAATAAACTTGCCCCCATTTTTCTTGAAGTAGATGGTGAACTTTTCATCCACGGGAATTTTTAGATCGGGCATATGGTCCCCACGGGTTTCCACAGTTTCCTTTGAAACCTTTTTGCCTCCTCCAAAAAGTTTGCTAAAAACTCCCATTTATTTAGTTCGAATATATTCTACTTCAATAGTTGTCAATTGGTGTTACTTAACGGGTTCTGGTTCCAACTCCTCTTCTTCTTTTTCAAAAGGGCGTCTTCCAAAAATCTTTTCCAAATCGTCCTTAAAGATAACCTCTTTATCCAAAAGTCTTTCTGCCAGTTCGGTAAGCTTGTCCTTATTGTCTTGCAACAATTTGATGGCTCTTTGGTACTGCTCTTCAATCATTTTGGATATTTCCAAGTCAATTTTTTGGGCAGTTTCCTCACTGTACGGCTTGGTGAACCCATATTCATTCTGGCCAGAGGAGTCGTAATAGGTGATATTTCCCAACTCATCATTAAGACCGTAAATAGTAACCATGGCCCTAGCTTGTTTGGTCACTTTTTCCAAATCGCTCAAAGCTCCAGTGGATATTTTGTTGAAGATAACCTTTTCAGCGGCCCTACCACCCATGGTGGCGCACATTTCATCCAACATCTGCTCGGGACGTACAATAAGTCGCTCTTCTGGCAAATACCATGCGGCCCCCAAGGATTGTCCCCTTGGAACAATGGTTACTTTCACCAAAGGCGCTGCGTGTTCCAACATCCAGCTTACCGTTGCGTGGCCAGCTTCGTGGAAGGCAATGGTCTTTTTCTCCTCTGGGGTAATGATCTTGTTTTTCTTTTCCAATCCACCCACAATTCGGTCTACGGCATCCAAGAAATCTTGTTTGGTAACCGCTTTTTTCTCTTTTCGGGCAGCGATTAGGGCAGCTTCGTTGCAGACGTTGGCAATATCGGCCCCTGAGAAACCAGGGGTTTGTTTTGCCAAGAAGTCCAAGTCCAAGGTCTCTGCCGTTTTAATGGGTCTAAGGTGTACCTCGAAGATTTCTTTACGCTCATTAAGGTCCGGCAGGTCAACATAGATCTGACGGTCAAAACGTCCGGCACGCATCAAAGCTTTGTCCAGTACATCGGCACGGTTGGTGGCAGCCAGTACAATCACGTTGGTATTGGTGCCAAAACCATCCATTTCGGTCAACAGCTGGTTCAGTGTATTTTCACGTTCGTCATTGGAGCCGGTGAAATTGTTCTTTCCACGCGCTCTACCAATGGCATCGATTTCATCAATAAAAATGATGGCTGGGGATTTGTCTTTGGCCTGTTTAAAGAGGTCACGGACACGCGACGCCCCAACACCCACGAACATTTCCACAAAGTCGGAACCAGATAGGGAGAAGAAGGGCACTTTGGCCTCTCCTGCAACCGCCTTGGCCAATAGGGTCTTACCAGTCCCCGGAGGTCCTACCAAAAGGGCACCTTTAGGAATTTTACCCCCCAATGAGGTGTACTTGTCAGGGTTCTTGAGGAATTCCACAATTTCCTGTACTTCTTCCTTGGCACCTTCCAGTCCGGCCACATCCTTAAAGGAAGTTCGGGTATCTGTTTTTTCGTCGAAAAGCTTTGCTTTGGATTTCCCAATGTTGAAAATCTGTCCGCCAGCACCGCCGCTTGCACCACCTGACATCCTACGCATCAGGTAAATCCATATTCCTATGATCAATGCAAAGGGGAGTAGGGATAGCAATAGCTCGCCCAATACGTTGGATTCCGTGTCGAACTCAACAATGGTATCGAGATTGTTTTCTTTCTTGATTTCGGTAATCTCGTTCTGGAAAATTTGCAGGTCACCATAGTCCAATACATATTGGGGCACCAAGCCGGCCGATGGGAACAACGGTTTTTCCGCTACTCCTTTATGGACGTCTTTTTTAAGGGCTTCCTCCGTGAGGAAAACTTTTGCCTGACGTGTATTGGTAATGATGATGATCTTGGAGATATCACCGTTTCGCAAATATTCCTGTAATTCGGACGTAGTGGTTTTTTCGGTATTGGAGAAACTGCTTCCGCCAAAAAATTGAAAGCCTATGATCAGTGCAATGACCACACCATAGATCCACCACGAACTAAAACGAGGTTTTTTAGGGGTATTTGAATTGTTTTCGTTTGCCATTTTTTTTTAAGAATTGTAGCTGCTCTCCACCATGGTGACTTTGGCATCTCCCCAAAGTCCTTCAATGTCATAGAATTCCCTGATGTGTTTTTGAAATACATGCACCACAACATTCACATAGTCCATCAGTACCCATTCTGCGTTTTCAGAACCTTCAACATGCCATGGTTTGTCATGGATGGCTTTGCTAACGGTTTTTTGGATAGAGGAAACAATTGCGTTTACATGCGTGTTGGAAGTACCATTGCAGATGATGAAGTAGTCGCAGACCGTATTTTCGATTTCCCTAAGATCAAGTAGATTTATGTCAACACCTTTAACTTCTTCAATCCCATGTAAAATCAAGGCAATCAGTTCATCTGCGCTGGTTTTCGTTTTCTGCATTCAAAAATTTTAGTTTTTACAAAGTTATATTTTTTTTGTTTTCTTAGCCTTAGATTTTAACATATCATAAAGGCGTACCACATTGGGAGAACAATCACGGATAATCAAACTTGATGCCACGGACTCCACAAATCAGTATTTAAAGGATTTGTTGCAGACCAAAAATGCTACGGATTTTACCGTGGTCGTTGCCAAAAAACAGCTCAAAGGGAGAGGGCAAATGGGAGCAACTTGGCAATCTGAAGGAGGTAAAAACCTAACATTCAGCGTTTTGAAGGGTTTTGATTCTTTTTCATCAGAACGCCAGTTTAATTTGAACATAGCAGTGTCCTTGGCCGTTTGTGATGTTCTGAACGTCATGGATCTTCCCAATGTCAGGGTGAAATGGCCCAACGACATTCTGTCAGGTTCATCAAAAATATGTGGCATTTTAATTGAAAATATTCTTAAAGGGCAAGGTATCCAACAATCCATTATCGGGATTGGTCTCAATGTAAATCAAACTTCTTTTGATAATTTGGGGAAAGTGGCATCCATGCATACCATTAGTGGACGTTTTTTTGACTTGGATGAGCTGTTGCATCTGATTTTGGAAAGCATGCAAGGTCGTTTATCAGATATTGAAAACAAAACCATTGCCGAACTCCTTCCTGAGTACGAACAGCATTTATTCCGAAAAGACAAACCCTCCACGTTTAGCAATGGCCAAGGGGAGAGGTTTATGGGCTTTATCCGGGGTGTTTCGGAAACAGGAAAACTTGTCCTAGAGTTGGAGGATCATATTTTTAAAGAGTACGATCTAAAAGAAGTAACCCTGCTTTATTGACCTATTTTGTCCAAGTTGGAAGATAGGGTCTGCATGAAGTTGGTGATGGGTGATTTGATCATCATGGCCATCATGGCATTGAACTCGCCTTCAAAATTGAGGGCTACTTCACTTTCTTGGTCACCCAATGCGGTAATATCACCAGTCAAGGTGAACGGTAATTTGTCGCTGGCAGCTCCCAAAACCACTTTTTCATGAGGGATTTGCTCCTTCAACCTTAGTGTGATTTCAGGCATGCCCTTAAGGGCAAACTTGAAGGTTTTCTCATCCAATACCTCAAATTTGTCAATATTACTGGGCATCAAGGTCTCAAAATTTTTGATGTCGGAAAGAAAATCAAAAACTTCCTTGCCGCTTTTGGCCACTTTCTTTTTAGGGACTTCAATGTGCATTTTCTGGCTTATTTCCATTGCTGTGGATCTATCCTCCACTGCAATAAGGTTTTTAATTGTGATTCTTTGATGTAGTGTGTTTCGGAGGCTTGTTCTATGAGGTGATCATAGTCGGACAGGGTGTGCAGTTCCACATTTTCCTTTTCAAAGTTGTCCGTGGCCACGGGAAAACCATAGGTGAAAATGGCTACCATGCCTTTTACATGGGCACCTTGCTCCTTGAGGGCCTTTACTGCATTGAGGCTACTCTTACCTGTACTGATCAAGTCTTCAATGACCACTACATTCTGACCGTGTTCCAGATATCCCTCGATTTGGTTTTGCCTTCCGTGGGATTTGGGTTCTGGTCTTACATAGATGAAAGGAAGGCCCAAGGCTTCGGCCACCAAAATGCCAATTCCAATGGCACCTGTGGCCACACCGGCAATCACATCGGGCTTGCCATAGAGGTTTTCAACTTGTTTGGCCATCTCTTCCCGTACAAAATTCCGTATTTCAGGGTAGGAGAGCATGACCCTATTGTCGCAATAAATTGGGGATTTCCACCCAGAAGCCCATGTGAACGGATTTTCGGGTTCCAACTTAATTGCATTAATTTGTAACAGCAGCTCAGCTGTTTTTTTTGCGATTCCCTTATCTAAAACCATTGCGCAAATGTATGAAGTTTTTGTAAATGAATCTCCACTGATTTTAACAAACAAGCGTCCGGATAAATCCAATGGAAGCCTTTTTTCCATGGATGGCGATTCTATTTTAAAGGCTATAGAGAAACTGGCCAAAGGGAAGCTGGACAAAGCGTATCTCTATCATCCTGATGGGGACAAGATCTTAAAAATGTTTCGCCATAAAATCCCTGTGGTGGTGGCTGGTGGGGGATTTGTAGTTAACCCAAAAGGCAAGGTGCTCTTTATCTACAGAAATGGAAAATGGGATTTGCCCAAAGGCAAAGTGGATAAAGGAGAATCTATTGAAAATGCCGCCATTAGGGAGGTTGAGGAGGAAACAGGTGTTTCGGGATTGGCCATTGAGCGGTTTTTGCGAACCACCTACCATATTTTTAAGAGAAATGGGGAATATCGCTTGAAGGAAACCCATTGGTTTGTAATGTCCACTTCATTTACGGGCAAGTTGGTCGCTGAAAAATCGGAGGGAATATCCAAAGTAAAATGGAAAGGCCGAAGAAAGACCAAAAAGGCCTTGAAAAACTCCTACGCCAACATTGAAATCTTGTTTGAGGATTGGGAATGGGATTAGTCCCGGTCCAATATTTTTGAGGCTTCGCTGTTTTTCTCAATACGATATACCGGGTAGTTCAGATAGGCATCTTCCAAATATTTGGACTGTTGGAACAACCAATCCAATTGTGCATACCAATTTTCTGAAAATTCCGCATCCAAAGCCTTTTTGGCCATAAAATTCTGTCGCAATACGGAGTCCCTCTCCAACATATCCTTGGCAACATCTTCAAAGACATAAGGGGAAAAACCCTCTTTTTGCTGGAGAACCGTATCAAAAAAGTTCCAATTGAAAAAAGAATCCACGCCTTGGGGTTCCAGGGTTTCCAAAATGTACCTGATTCCTGGTTGATGGGTGGGAATGACCACGTCACCCGCATTAAAATGGACTATTTTGGCACAACTGGCCACTTGGGTATTAAAATGCGGGTAATGTCCTTCGTAAGGATTTTTGCGAGTTTCATACTCCAGGATTTTATACCCGTTTACGGTAAGGGAGGTATCTTTGTCCAGTCTAAAATAACGGATGTTATTGGCTTGCAATCGGTCCATGACCTTTTGCCAGCTTTTTTTGACTACGTAGGCATCCGGTACGGCAATGGTATCTTTTGGGTAGTAGTAATTCTGATATACGGTTTCTTTGGTAAAGGGTTTGGTCCGATCGTATTTTAAACGGGGAAGTCCGGTTACCTCGCTCAAGAGACGCTCTGCTTCATACCCTTTGAATTGCAGTGTTGAGGTTTGCGTGGTATCTACCTGCCAAGAGAAATGATATTGGGAAAGTCCAAGGTTTTCCTCTTGGGTCTGTTTTCGCAGTTCCTTGATGGTGTCGTATTGTTTTTCCACCAGCTGTACCAGACTTTCCATAAGTTGATAGGTGCCTTCCACACGTTGGTCGTAGGGTTTTAGCATATGGGTCTCTACCATAAGCCCAAGGGTGTTCCAAAGGGTGGTGTAGCCTGTGGAGTATCTGGGGTGGTCCATAAACTGACTAAAACCCATTTCCGGCGGTACGTTGAAAACGTTTACATAAGGGGTAATTTCCCATTCCTTGTCCGCCAAGGATTTTTCAAGTCCAGGCATAAATTCTTTATGGAGGTACTGCCCTAAATGACCACCCAATTTATTATGCTGTGTGAACAAATGGGTCAAGGTGTATTGATAATCGGCCCCATTGCTTACGTGATTGTCCACAAAGACATCAGGTTTTACCCTATGAAAGATACTGGCAAAACTTTGTGCATTTTTGGTGTCCATTTTAATGAAGTCCCGGTTCAGGTCGTAGTTGCGGGCATTCCCCCGAAACCCGTATTCCTTGGGGCCGTTTTGGTTGGCCCTTGAGGTTGAATTTCGGTTGAGGGCACCCCCAATATTGTAAACAGGTATGGTGACCAACACGGTGTTCTTTGGACTGGGCAATACTTTGGTGGCCAAGTCCCTGTACAGTAACATGGTGGCGTCAATTCCATCGCTTTCTCCGGGATGAATACCATTATTGATGAGGATAATGGCTTTTTCCTTCCGAACATTCTCCAAGTTAAAATCCCCATCGGGGTTAAAGGTGACCATGTGCAGCGGATAACCACTATCGGTACTGCCTATGGTGTGTATGTTGATTTGGGGAAAATCCCGGGCCAATCGCATATAAAACGCAATGGTTTCTTCGTAGGTGGCAGTTTCCTTGCCTTTTGAAGCTTCAAAAAAGGTTTGGTATGAAGTGGCCTCATCCTGTTTTTGGTTTTCACAGGACAGACAGGTGACAAGTAGGGCAAAAAAGACAATATACTTTTGTGCTATGCTAAATTCCTTATTGATCAACACCACTAAAAACACTGTTAGTAAACCTAAAAATACAGAATATTATGGTCACGAAGCCAAATCTATACTTTCCAGGTCCGAAATCTCTATTTTAAAAATAGGCTTGTTCTTGTAGTTGAGGCCATGTGGGCATCTATTTTTGAATTCGCTCCACTTTTGGTAATCCAAGGGGTCTATGGATGAGGTGATCATGTTAATGGTAATGTGCTCCTTGATATCCATTGAAATGAGCTCTTCCAAAAAATCCCATCCATCCATTATGGGCATGTTGATGTCCAAAAAAATCACTTCTGGAATATCCTCTCCGTTTTCCAGCCGGTTTTTAAGGGCATCCACCGCTTCCTTTCCATTTTCAAATATTTGGATATCGTCACAGATACAGACGGGTTTTAGCATCTTTTTGATGCCAAAAACAGTTATGGGATCATCGTCCACAATAAACATACTGTTAACTTTCTTCATTAAAATACACATTGAATGTTGTACCCTTATCTACTTCACTTTTTGCGGTAATGCTACCACCCATGGCCTCAATTTGGTTTTTGATGATGTATAATCCAAGCCCACGGGCATCCTTGTTATTATGAAACGTTTTATATAGTCCAAATATTTTGCCACCGTACCGTTCCAGATCAATTCCAAGACCATTGTCTGAAACGCTGAACACCACATGCTTGTCGTGCTTCTTGGCGTTGATGGTGATCACTGGATTTCTTTCAGGGCTCCTGTACTTGACTGCGTTGGTCAGTAAGTTGATGATAATACTGTCTAAATAGGAGCAACAAGCAGAAACACAAAGGTCTTTGTCAACTTTGTTGATGATTTCTACCTGATTTTTTTCCAAAAGGGCCGACAAACTCTGCTGTACCTTAACAACGTTGTCATGTAGGTTAAGCGGACTCTTTTCAAGATTTACATTGGTATTGATGTCGATGACCTCGTTCAGGTTGTCCAAGGTTTCCAAAAGGCGATTCGAAGCTTGCGAAAGCATTTTCAGGATATGCTCCTTTTCCCTTTCATCATCCTCATTGATGAGGAACTCCAACAACATGGAGAAGTTGGCGGAATGGGACCTTAGATTATGAGAGACGATGTGCGCAAAATTGATCAGTTTTTTGTTCTGTACCGAGGTAATGTTGATAAGGTTCCTCAGTTGGTCCTCTTTTTTCTTGAGGGCCGTAATGTCCATACTGATGCCAATAAGCCCGTTGATTTTGCCTTCACCATCAAAAAGTGGGATTTTGGAAGTTAAGAAGTTGGTGTACTCCCCATCTTTTTTAATACTGATGGTTTCTTTTCCCAAAATAGGTTTTAGGGTGCGTATAACCTGAAGGTCTTCATCCCGTGATGTCTTTGCGACTTCAGGGTCATAGAGGTCAAAATCCGACTTACCGATCATTTCTTCGGGCTTTTTGCCCAAATATTCGCATTCTGCCTTGTTGACCAAAATTTTCTTGGAATCCAAGTCCTTTACAAAAATGTTCAAAGGAATATTGTCGATCAAGGTGTGGAGCAATTGCTCATTTTCCCTGGTCTTTGTTTCGGCCATTACCTTATCGTGGATGTCTTGGAAGGTTCCAAACACCTTAATGATCTCGCCATCCTTTTTAATGGGTTTACCAGCAGCCTTGACCCATCGTTCTTCTCCTTTGGCTGTGATAATGGCCAATTTTTGGTTAAAAGGGGTTCCTTGGGTCATTATCTGATGGAACAACATCGAAATTTTATTTCGGGAGTAACCCTGCTTGTAAAAGGCTATGGCTTCACTTACATCGGGTTGGTAGGTTGAAGGTACTTGATGTATTCTTTTGGTTTCTTCACTCCAGTACAACTGTTCGGTTTCCACATTGTATTCCCAATTCCCCACATTTAAGACCTCTGATTGAGCCTGTAACAGGTAATTCACCCGTTCCAGTTCCAGTTCCTTTTCCACCAATCGTGTGATGTCATCGGTCTGGACTATGGTGCCCATTAAGTTTTCCGTTTCATCAAACCATGTGCAAAAGGTGCTCTCGAACCATTGCTCGGATTGATCTGTGGTTTTGTGGTGTCTTATGGTATGTGATGTACTGTCCTTTAAAGATGCTTGTAGGTCCATGTTTTCGACCATGCCCGAAAACAATTCAAAGATGTTGATGTCCATGCTGGCCTTGGCTTGGATATCAAAAATATCGAGCCATGAATCCGAGGCATCCATCAAAATACCTTTGGTGTCCGCAAAGGCGGTTGCCTTGGGCAACTGCTTTAGCAAATAATGTTGGGCAATTCGTTCAACTGCTTTCAAAGTACGGGGTCGTTAGGGGAACTTCTCGTAATTAAGAAATTTCTGACCAATTTAAAAGTATTGACATTTATCAATAATTATTTGTTGTGAAAACTTCCGAAACTGTTGTTTTCGGGAAAAAAAATAGGGTTTGAAAGTTTTTTTGTGGGAGTTAGATTAGGAAAATCCTCCTAAAACTGTAAGATTTAGTAATAAAGTATTGCTATTTTACCACCACGGTTTCGGGAACCAATCCGGTGTAGTCACCACCGTTTCTAATAACATCCCGCACAATGGATGAGCTTATGTAGGATTTTCCTGAAGAAGTCAATAAAAAGACCGTTTCTATCTCAGAAAGCTTTCTATTGGTATGGGCAATGGCCTTTTCAAATTCAAAATCTGCAGGATTGCGGAGTCCCCTCAATATAAAGTCCGCTCCAATTTTTTTGCAGAAGTCCACAGTAAGGCCCTCGTATGTGAGTACCTTGATCTTGGGCTCGTCCTTAAAGGCCTCTTTGATGAATTGGGTGCGTTCCTCCAATGAGAACATGTACTTTTTTTCCGCATTGATCCCTATGGCAATGATCAACTCATCGAATAGAGTGATACCCCGCTTGATGATATCGTAATGTCCAAGGGTAAGTGGGTCAAAAGATCCTGGAAAAATAGCGCGCCTCATGATGGGAAAGTTTGCTTAAAAATACAGATTTTCTATCGCAATGCCTCTACAATGGCACTGTCAAATAATTGATCCAATGAAATACCGGCCGTCTTGGCCTGTTGGGGCAAGAGACTTTCTTCCGTGAGTCCGGGAGTGGTGTTTACCTCCAAAAGGTGGGGCACATCCCCGATAAAGATAAACTCGCTCCGGGTATAGCCCTTCATTCCCAAAGTTTTATAGATGAATTCGGCCAAGGCCCTGACATTGGCTTCCTGGGTTTCGGATATTCGGGCCGGGGTGATCTCTTGTGATTTTCCTTGGTATTTGGCCTCATAATCAAAAAAATCATTTTCTGAAAT
The DNA here is from genome assembly GCF_004150225.1 of Flagellimonas olearia. Lineage (NCBI taxonomy): Bacteria > Pseudomonadati > Bacteroidota > Flavobacteriia > Flavobacteriales > Flavobacteriaceae > Flagellimonas > Flagellimonas olearia. The sequence goes on from NZ_ML142915.1 coordinate 46,124, forward strand.
GATTTCCGTAATGGGGAGCACGGTAACCGTATTGTTATAGGTGATCACTCCCACGGAAACTTCGGTGCCGTCCAAAAAGGATTCAATGATCACCTCATCATCTTCCTTAAAAGCTGCGGATAAAGCTTTGGTAAGCTCTTCCTTTTGGTACACTTTGGAGACTCCATAACTGCTTCCGGCCCTATTGGCCTTTACAAAACAGGGAAGTCCTACTTTTTCCACTATGGCATCTTCATCGATTTCCTGTCCGTGGTTTACATAATAAGAAGTAGCGCAATGCACGCCATAGGGTTTTAAGGTACTCAATAGGTCCCGTTTGTTAAAGGTCAAAGCAGACTGATAGTGGTTGCACGAAGTCTGTGGAATTCCTAGCAGCTCAAAATAGGCTTGGAGCAGTCCATCCTCACCAGGGGTGCCATGAATCGCGTTGAAAACACAGTCGAATACGATTTTCTTCCCTTCAGGTTGAATGCTGAAATCAGCTTTGTCTACAGCAAATTCCTTGTTGGAATCATCCAGATATACCCACTTTTCCTTGGTAATCACAATCCGATAGGAATTATATCGCTCTGTATCCAAATACTTGTGGACCACGTTACCGCTCTTAATGGAAATGGCGTGTTCACTGGAGTAACCGCCCATGATAATGGCAATGTTTTTTTTCATCAGCTTGTCGAATATCGCGATGCCAAAGTAAAGAAAAAAGCACTGGCTTTCCTATATTTGTCCACATAAGCATATCGCATGAAACATTTTTTTGGATTTTTAAAAAGCAAGACCTTTCTCATACAATTGGGCCTAGCGGTCGTGGCCACAGTGCTTTTGGTTTTTTTGGCGTTGCAATGGCTTAAAAGTACTACCAACCATGGCGAGTTTGTGGAGGTACCCGATTTTTCCAAAATGTCGGTCATGGATATGCGAAAAACGGTGGAAGAGGCCGGATTGCGATATCAAGTGTTGGACTCCTCCAACTACAATCCGGATTACCCAAGGTTTTCCATTCTGGATCAAGACCCTCCCGCGGGAAACAAGGTCAAATCCAACCGGAAAATATACTTCACCGTGAATCCATCAGGATACAAAAAGGTGAGTGTGCCGGATATCATCCAAGTCACCCAACGTAACGCCGCGTCCATGTTGAGGGCTGTGGGATTGGATGTGGAACGTGTTACCTATATTGACGAATTGGGCAAGGACATGGTCTACAATATGAAGTTCAAGGGGAAATACGTGAAACCCGGGGACAAGTTGCCCAAGACTTCCAAGGTTGAGCTCATCTGTGGCAATGGAACCATTCCCGGTAGTGCGCGTGTACAAGCAGATTCGCAGTAGTCATGGACGATTTGGACAACCAAGAACTTTCACAGGAAGATCTTTTTGAGCATCACAGGTTTGTGGCATCGAAGGGGCAGGAACCTCTTCGTGTGGACAAATTTTTAATGAATTTCATTGAAAATGCCACCCGAAACAAAATCCAACAAGCCGCCAAACAAGGCCATATTTGGGTAAATGGCACCATTGTAAAGCAAAATTATAAGGTGAAGGCAGGGGATGAGGTCAAGGTGATGTTTGAGCACCCCCCGTATGAATTCCTATTGACCCCAGAAGATATTCCCTTGGATATTGTCTATGAAGACGACTCTCTGTTGGTGGTGAACAAACCGGCCGGCATGGTGGTACATCCCGGGCATGGCAACTATTCCGGTACCTTGATCAATGCCTTGGTCCATCACTTTGATAATTTGCCCAATAATAGTTCGGAACGTCCCGGACTGGTGCATCGTATTGACAAGGACACTTCTGGTTTATTGGTCATTGCCAAGACGGAATCGGCTATGACCCATTTGGCCCAACAGTTTTTTGAAAAGTCCAGTGAACGGGAGTATGTGGCTTTGGTATGGGGCAATGTGGAAGAGGATGAAGGCACTGTGGAGGGGCACATTGGCCGCAACCCCAAAAACCGATTACAGATGGTTGTTTTTCCGGAAGGGGATGAAGGTAAGGAGGCCGTGACCCATTACAAGGTACTGGAACGTTTGGGCTATGTTACCTTGATTTCCTGTAAATTGGAAACAGGTCGTACCCACCAGATACGGGTCCATATGAAATACATTGGCCATACACTTTTCAATGATGAGCGGTATGGGGGCGATAAGATTTTGAAAGGAACCACTTTTACCAAGTACAAACAGTTTGTGGAAAACGCCTTCAAGACCCTTCCCAGGCAGGCCCTTCATGCCAAGACCTTGGGTTTTGAGCATCCAAAGACCGGGGAGTTTATGCGTTTTGAATCCGAATTGCCCCAAGACATGGTCAATTGTATAGAGAAATGGCGCGGATATGCCAAGCACCATGAATCATAGGTTGCATCAATCTTAAGATTGATAAACCCCATGGCCGCAAGGCGAAAAAAAGGAAAATCCTCGTTATTTTTACGGAAAATTAATTTCCATGAAAATTGTTATTTCACCGGCCAAGTCGCTTGATTTTGAAACCACTTTGCCTACTTCAGAATATACCCAGCCCCAGTTTTTGGAACAATCCGAAAAGCTGAACGCTATTTTGAAAAAGAAAAAACCCAAGGCGTTATCCCAATTAATGTCCATTTCAGATAAGCTGGCCGAGTTGAACTGGGAACGCAATCAGCAATTTTCTCCTCCGTTCACCCCGGAGAATGCCAGACCTGCCGTATATGCCTTCAATGGCGATGTTTACCAAGGACTGGATGTTTATACCCTTTCTGAGGACAAGCTGGATACACTACAGGATACCTTGCGGATACTATCGGGACTCTATGGGGTTTTAAGGCCATTGGATTTGATCCAACCCTACCGGTTGGAGATGGGTACCCAATTGAAAGTAGCTCGTAAAAAGAACCTTTATGAGTTCTGGAAAAAGGAACTTACCGATCATCTGAACGGTGAATTGGAAGATAATGAGCTGTTCATCAACCTGGCCAGTAACGAGTATTTTGGCGCGGTGGATGAAAAGAAACTCAAAGTACCGGTCATTACCCCAATCTTTAAAGATTGGAAAAACGATAAGCTAAAAGTCATTAGCTTTTTCGCAAAAAGAGCTCGGGGCTCCATGGTGTGGTATATTATCGACAGCGATGCCAAAACCTTGGAAGACCTCAAAGGTTTTGATTATGATGGCTATACGTTCAGTGCGGAGCACACCCTAAAGGAAAACGAGCCCGTATTTGTGAGATAAGGTTTGTGAGGCCTTGAAAAATTCCTTTTTTTTTTGGATGGTCAATCTCCATGTGTTAAGTTTATGGAGCACATCTCCTAAATTGTGATACACCTAAATTTAATCCCAAGGTTTGGCATTTATCACGACCTTTGGGAATTCAATCAAATTAAATAGAAAAACACCGAAACTACATGCAGCAGTCCAAACGGTTAGAAGAATTTAAAAAATCGGTTACCAATAAGTTCAACATCTACAACAGCCTCTTTCTGAGCCTACCCTACAAGGATGTGGAAAATGTGGGGATGCTTATTCCGCTCCTGTTGGATCAATGCGAAAAAGGATTGAAGGCTGGAAAAGATCCCCAAGAAATCTTGGAGGTCTTTTTTACCAATTTCGCTGGAATCAAGGATGAGCAGGAGCGATTGGATTTGATGTTCCGTATCATCCAATACGTGGAACGTCAGGTGGTGTTGTACGATAGTGTTGAGGATTCTGCTTTTCCTGAGCTTCAGAAATACAGCAATTCGTTGACCATTAAGGATTATTTTGAGTTGGTCAATCGGACAAAGAATTGGGACAAGGCTTCCAAAAAACTATCCACCTTCAGTGCAAGGATCGTACTTACGGCCCACCCAACGCAGTTTTATACCCCAGCCGTTTTGGATATCATTGCGGAATTGCGGTCGCTCATAGACAATGACCGGATTTACGATATTGATGTGACCTTGCAGCAATTGGGTCTTACCTCTTTGGTGAATGCCAAGAAACCCACTCCTTTGGATGAGGCCAAAAACATCATATACATTTTACGAAATACCTATTACGATGCGGTTGGAGAGCTATACCAATATGTGAAGCGTAATATTAGGGACGCCGAATTTGAGAATTACAATATTATTAAACTGGGCTTTTGGCCCGGTGGTGACCGTGATGGAAACCCTTACGTGACCGCGGACATTACCCGCAAGGTTGCTGATGAGTTAAGGCTCACCCTAATGAAGTGTTATTACAATGAACTAAAGGATCTAAGAAAAAAGCTGACATTCAAAGGACTTCAAGAGGACATCAACCAGCTTAGTGAAAAGCTGTACAATGCCATGTTCAATGCCGATGTACACATTGGCTATGAAGAGATCATCCAAAGTCTTTACAATATCAGGGAAAAGTTGGTGGCAGACTACCACGAACTGTATTTAGATCGTTTGGACCATTTGATAGATAAGGTACACATCTTCAAGACGCATTTTGCCACTTTGGACATCCGTCAGGATCACAGCAAACACAAATTGGTCATAGAAACGATCTTGAAACAGCAGGGCGCTATCAAGGATAATCTTGAAGAGCTCAGGGAAGAGGAATTGGTACAGTGGTTGCTTCACAAAGACTTGCAGCTTAACCCCAACGACTACGACGAGGAGATTGTAAAAGATACCATTCTAAATATCCAACAGTTAAAGGATATTCAGAAGAAAAATGGTGAAGAAGGTTGCAATCGTTATATCATCAGTAACTCGGAGGATATTTTTGCCGTCTTGTTCGTGTTTGGCCTGTTCCGATGGAGCGGTTGGGATGAAAAGGACATCACTTTTGATATCATCCCCCTATTCGAGACCATGAAAGGGATGGAAGCTTCAGAAGAGGTAATGCAGACCTTGTTCCATATCCCAAAATATAGGGAGCATTTGGAGCGAAGAAATGAGACCCATACCATTATGTTGGGCTTTTCGGACGGTACCAAGGATGGAGGTTACCTTAAGGCCAACTGGTCCATACTCAAGACCAAGGAAACCTTGAGCAAGGTTTGTAAGAAGAATGGGATTAAAGCCATTTTCTTTGATGGTAGGGGAGGACCACCAGCGCGTGGAGGAGGAAAGACCCATAGGTTCTATGCTGCCCAGACCAAGGATGTGGCCAACCATGAGATTCAACTTACCATTCAAGGGCAGACCATAACCAGTACCTATGGTACCAAAGAGCAGTTCAAGCACAATTCAGAACAGTTGCTCACGGCCGGTCTCCGTAACAACCTTTTTGGAAAAGAACATACCATTACGGCGGCGCAGCGTAAATTGATAGAGGAACTTTCAGAATTGAGTTTCAGCAAATACGATGCATTGAAGCAGCATGAAAAGTTCATTCCGTATTTGGAGCATCGTAGTACTTTAAAATATTATACCAAGGCCAATATCGGTAGTAGACCGGGTAAGCGGGGCAATAAGAAACAGCTCACTTTATCCGATTTGCGTGCCATCTCTTTTGTGGGGTCATGGAGCCAGTTGAAACAAAATGTCCCCGGGTATTTTGGATTGGGAACAGCAATCCAACAATTAAAACAGGAGGGAAAACTTAACGAAATCAAGAAATTGTACAAGGAAGTGCCATTTTTTAGGGCGTTGATGCACAACAGTATGATGTCCTTGGCCAAAACCAATTTTGATTTGACCAGCTACATGAAAGAAGATCCTGAGTTTGGTACATTTTGGGACATTCTGCACAGCGAGTTCCAGTTGTCGCAAAAAATGCTGCTTCAGATTTCAGGACAAAAGATTTTGATGGAGGACGAGGAAGTTTCGAGGGAATCCGTAAAGATCAGGGAAAAGATTGTGTTGCCATTATTGGTCATCCAACAAAATGCCTTGTACCATATCACCCAAAACTCGGAATTCAAGGAGTTGTATGAAAAAATAGTGACGCGATCACTATACGGTAACATTAATGCCAGTAGGAACTCGGCCTAAGGGTTAGCCCTTTTTTGAGTTCAAAATATGGAATATTGAGTTCAAAGCCATTTCTGCATACACACCCATATGAGCCTTTCCTATTTCCGGAGGCCACCAAATTGATTGTGGGTACCTTACCACCGCCTCGGTTCACCACGGGTGAGTTCAAACCAGAGGATGTGGATTTCTGCTACGGTAGCTGCAATGGAATGTTATGGCCCATTTTGGACCGTATTTTCAATTTGGGACTCAAGTATGAAACCACCGCAGAGGCTGTTGAACAGCGTAAAACCTTTTTGTTGGAACAGAGAATAGGGGTCTGTGATATTGTCCATAGTGCGGAACGGGAAAAAATAGATGCCTCGGATTTGGGGATGCAGAATGTGGTACTTCGCGATTTATTAGGGTACTTGAAGGAATATCCTAATATTGAAACCCTTTTGTTTACAGGAGGAAATAGCAAAAATGGCCCCGAATACTTTTTCAGGAGGCTATTGAAAGAACACAATTTGAAATTGAAAGTAATATCCAATGAGGTGCCAAGAATCCATGAATTGGAATTGCCTCTCACTCCAAGTTCATTGTCAGTTCGAGCGCCGTCGAGAACTATTAAGACGGTTTCCCTCACCGCACCTTCCGGGGCGGCTAACCGAGCTGTGGGTAGCTTATCTCTGTACAAACAACTCAAAAGCAAAAACCCTGAATTCAATACCGTTGATTTCAGGGTAATACAGTACAGAAGTTTTTTTGAGCGGTAAATTCTCTTTTGAGCTTAAAATAAAGAGGAAAAATATCGGTTATTCCTTACAGGTCAATTGAAAAGGGCCATTGGTCAATTTGGGAAGCATTTAATGAGTGTGTTTGCCTAATTTGATATGAATCAAAATATATAAAACCATGAAATTACCTACAAAGATTTTCGGACTTGTTTTTCTGATGGCCTTATTCATGTCTTGTTCTACCCATAAATCGTATACCAAGAGCAGTACCGCACCGGGTCAAGTTAAAAAATATACAGGTGCCAAAAGTGCCAAGGCATACGCCCCGGGTCAACAAAAGAAAAAGAACAAGAAGGACCATTTTTAGAGAACGTGTAGTCATTAAAATAAAAACCCCGAAAACCTATTTTTCAGGAATTCGGGGCTTTTTTATTGGAGCTTACCTTAGTGCATTGTAGTGGTAAGTATCCCATAAAATGTCTTAATGCCGTAGGCTAGTTGCCCAATTTTTAAGTTTTCATTGGGACTATGCTGGTTGTTGTCCGGGTTTACCATGGGAACAATGAATGCAGGAATCTTCAATTCGTTGATGAACGGGGCAATGGGTACGGTTCCTCCCGTGGTACGGATTTGAATGACATCCTTTCCAAAAGTGTCCTTCAATGTATTTACTAAAAACTGGCCATAGGCGTTGTCCAAATCCGTTCGGAAGGCGTCTGTGACACTTTCTTCGGTTACCGTGACCACTTTTTCATGGGCCATTCGCTCTGCCTTGGTCGGTACATGGTCCAAAACCTGATAACCTTGTTGGGCAATATGGTCCTTCACCAATTTTTTAAGACGGTTGCCGTCACTTTCCACCACCAATCGAAGGTCAAGCTCCGCTGTGGCACTTTCCGGTACAATGGTACGGGCCTTTTCCCCGATCCAACCCGACCCCATCCCGCGGATGTTCAAAGAAGGATATTGTAGGGCTTCTTGGTAAAAGTTGCCTACTTGTTCGGCAGATTTAAACTGTAGCTTATCCGAAATCTCCGCATCGCTATCCGGTACACTCTTTAATATGGCCATGGTGGGCTCATCTATGGAGATACCATCATAATATCCGGGAATGGTCACTTTGCCATGGGCATCTTTCATGCTGGCTAACAACTGGGCCAATTGAAACCCGGGATTTGGTGCATAATTTCCATAATGACCACTATGTTGTGGTTTTATTGGACCATAGGTAGTTACGGTTAGGGTGGTTATGCCACGACACCCGTAGACCACCGTAGGGTCTCCCGATGGGTGTACAGGACCATCGGCAATGACCAAAAAATCGGCCTGCAACAGTTCACGGTATTGCTTTACCGCCTTGGGTAGGGGTTGACTGCTTTTTTCTTCCTCACCGTCCAAAATGACCTTAACGTTAAAAGGAATTTCAGCTCCTTGTTTTTTAATCAGGTCGATAGTGTTCAACAACATCACAATCGGCGATTTGTCATCCGATGTGGAACGCCCAAAAAGTCGCCAATCATAGTTGATGTCATCATCCAATTCATCAAAAGAAACCGTTTTGAACCCATCCCCGTCGGGTGCCTTCAGCACGACTTCGTACGGATTGGGTTGGTTCCATTTGGAAGGGTCCACGGACTGCCCATCAAAATGCATATAGATGAGCATGGTGGGTTTGTTGTCCTCAACAGGCAAAGCCGCAAAGAACAAGGGCATATTTTCCGTTTCCAGTACGGCGGTGTTGAAGCCACGCTCACTGAATTTTCGTTTGAGCCAAAGGACATTATCCTCAATATCATCGGCATTGAGGGCATCATTGGGAATGGAAATAAAGTCCCTTAGTTCCGTAATGGCTTGGGCCACTTGACTCTTTATGGCCACTTCATCTTGACCAAAGGCAGAAAGGGTACATATGGTGAAAAGGAAAAAAACAGCTTTTTTCATAGGAATTCTCGGGTTGTTTTTTGAACTCGAAAATTAACGAATTTGATTCACAAAATCACTTATATGATCCACTCCATTTTGGGTCAAATGTTTGATGAAGGCCGAACCAATGATCGCTCCTTTGGTGTTTTTGGTGGCTTGATCAAAGGTTTCCGCATTGCTGATGCCAAAGCCCACAATTTGGGGATTGCTCAGTTCCATGGCGGCAATACGGTCAAAATATTGGGTCTGTTCGGTTCCAAAACCCGATTTGGCCCCAGTGGTACTGGCAGAACTGACCATATAAATAAATCCGTCCGAAGCCTTGTCAATGGCCCTGATCCTTTTTTCACTGGTCTGTGGGGTGATCAAAAACACATTGATCAGTCCATATTCTTTAAAGATAGGTTCGTATTCCTCTTGGTACACATCCAACGGTAGGTCGGGTAAAATAAGCCCATCAATGCCTATTTCGTGACATTTTTGGCAAAAGGCCTCCACGCCGTATTGAAAAACTGGATTGAAATAGCCCATGATGATCAAGGGGATGGAAACGGTTTCCCTGATATCCTTGAGTTGCTCAAAGAGCAATTCGGTATGCATGCCATTTTTAAGGGCAATGGTGGAACTTTCCTGAATGGTAGGTCCATCCGCCAAGGGATCGCTAAAGGGCAATCCAATTTCAATAAGGTCCACCCCGTTTTTTTCCAGATCTTGGATGATTTTTATGGTATCGTTCAACTGGGGATATCCCGAAGTAAAATAGATGGAAAGGATTTTTTTGTCCTCTTGCAGTTTTTGTTTGATTCTGTTCATGTTAAACTTTGTTTTTGTCATTCCGCACTTGATGCGGAATCCATTTTCAATCTAGCTTTGGATTCCTGCTTTCGCAGGAATGATATCTATCCTTATAGGTTGAAATAATCAATGTAATTCTGGAGGTCCTTATCGCCTCGTCCAGATAGGTTTACCACCACAACGTCATCCGCTTTGAACTTCCTATCCTCAAAAATGGCGAGTGCGTGGGACGATTCAATTGCGGGAATGATGCCTTCCAATTCACAAAGTCCCAATCCTGCCTTCATGGCCTCATCATCGGTAATGGAAATAAACTCACCCCTTCCCGAAACATATAAATGGGCATGAAGAGGTCCAACACCCGGATAGTCCAGTCCAGCGGAAATGGAATACGGTTCCGTGATCTGTCCATCCGGTGTTTGCATCAGCAAGGTCTTACTGCCATGGATGATGCCCACTTTTCCAAGTGCTGAGGTAGCGGCACTTTCCCCGGAATGTATGCCTTTACCGGCGGCCTCAACCGCAATGATGCCTACCTCGGGTTCATCCAAGTAATGATAGAAGGCTCCCGCGGCATTGCTTCCACCGCCCACACAGGCCACTACATAATCGGGATTTTTACGGCCTTCCTTTTCCAAAAGCTGGGATTTGATCTCTTCGGAAATTACCGATTGAAACCGGGCCACCATGTCTGGGTAGGGGTGGGGTCCCACCACCGAACCGATGATGTAATGGGTGTCAACCGGATTGTTGATCCAATCCCGGATGGCCTCGTTGGTAGCATCCTTAAGGGTCCTACTGCCCGATAGCGCTGGACGTACCTCGGCCCCCAACATTTTCATACGGGCCACATTGGGTGCTTGTCTGGCAATATCGATTTCACCCATATACACCACACACTTGATGCCCATAAGGGCACAAACGGTGGCCGTTGCCACTCCATGCTGACCTGCACCGGTCTCGGCAATGATTCGGTTTTTGCCCAATTTTTTGGCCATCAAAATCTGACCAATGGTATTGTTTACCTTGTGCGCCCCTGTATGGCAAAGGTCTTCCCGTTTCAGGTAGATCTTGGTGTTGTATTTTTCGGAAAGGCGTTTGGCAAAATAGAGTGGGGTGGGCCGGCCCACATAATCCTTCAACAATTGATGGAATTCTTCCTGAAAGGAAGGCTCCGCCATGATTCGGAGATAGTTTTGCCGGAGTTCCTCGCAATTGGGGTAGAGCATTTCCGGGATGTAGGCACCCCCAAACTCACCGTAATAACCCCTTTCATCAGCGTGATACGTCATTCGTTATTGGTTTTAAGTTGTAAATGGTCGTTGAGCGCTTCTTGGAACGCTTTCAATGACGCTATGTTTTTTAGTCCAGGTTGTGTCTCAAATCTACTGTTGACATCTATGGCGTAACAGTATGTTGAGGCCGGACTGTTCATGAATTCTTTCAATTTTTCAACGGATTCCAAACCAATGCCCCCACTTAAAAAGAAGGGTTGGGTAGATGGATAGTTTTCCAAGATGGACCAGTCAAAGGTGTAACCGTTCCCACCGGGCAGTTTGCCCTTGGTGTCGAACAGGAAATAATCGCATACCCCTTCGTAATCTTTCAAAATGGAGAAATCAAAATTGTCCTTGATGGAAAAAACCTTGATGATTTCTATCCCGTCACCCCGAACTTGTTTCGGGGTCTCATCCTTATGTGATGCTGAAACCAGTTCAGCATGACGTAAAGCATCACAATAAGCAACACCCTCCTTGCCATGAAGTTGTACGGCATCTAATGAGTATAGTGCAACTTTTTCCAAAACTTCCTCCAAAGGGGCATCCACAAAAACACCTACTTTTTTGATGGACTTAGACAGGTTTGGCATTTCACCTTCAAAGGCGCGCGAGGAAGGTTCCCAAAAAATAAAACCCAGATAGTCGGGTTGCAATTGGGCCACCTCCAGGGGGTTTTGGTTCATGCCGCAGACCTTTAGTTTCATAGTTCGTTTTTTTTTGTCATTCCGATATGAGCAAAGTGATTGAGGAATCTCAACTCAGATTTCTCACTTTGATTGCGACTGCGCTCAATCTGACAGTTCGAAATAACCTTATCTATTTAATTCATTTATAAATTCCTTTGCACTCTCCCCAGGATCATCCGTTTTCATGAAATTCTCCCCGATCAAAAAACCTTGGTAACCATAGGTTTGAAGGTCCTTTATGGCTTCCACAGAACTAATGCCACTTTCAGAAACCTTTACAAAATCATCCGGAATCTGTTCCGAAAGGGTTTTACTGGTCTCCAAGCTTACTTCAAAGGTTTTGAGGTTCCGGTTGTTTACCCCAAGCATGTCCAAGCTGGGCATGATGGATTTTTGTAGCTCCTCTTCATTGTGTACTTCCAAGAGTACATCCAACCCTAAACTTTTTGCCATTTCCGAAAAGGTTTTGATTTCTTCACGGTCCAAAATGGCCGCGATCAATAAAATAACATCGGCACCATAGGCTTTGGCCTCCAAAATCTGGTATTCGTCAATGATGAACTCTTTGCGAAGTAGGGGCATGTTCACTGCAGCACGGGCCAAGATCAAATCGTCCAAGGAGCCCCCAAAATATTTGCCATCGGTCAAGACCGACATGCCGCATACACCTGCCGTTTCATACCCCATGGCCACGTCCTGTACATTCAAACCTTGGTTGATGACCGATTTCGATGGGGAACGTCGTTTGTGTTCCGCAATGATGCCTGTGGTACTATTTCGCAAGGCTGTCGCCAAGGAGGTAGATGTACGTTCCATCAATACGGATTGCTCCAATTGTGAAGGGGTGATCAATGATTTTTTCAAATCGACCTCCTTGCGTTTATCGGCTACTATTTTATCCAGTATATTCATTTCTTGTGTCATTCCGCACTTGATGCGGAATCTATTATTTTTTATGGTTGGATTCCTGCTTCCGCAGGAATGACAAGATTGAAAACTTTAATCTCTACTCAATTCCTGCAATTTTTTCAAAGCTTCCAGTGCCTTACCACCCAACAAGGCTTCCTTGGCTTTTTCAAAGCCGGCTTTTGGGGTGATGCTTTCCACGGTGGCGATGGCTACTCCGGCGTTGGCGCATACCACATTGTTCTGTGCTTCGGTGCCTTTGCCGTTCAATACATTTAAAAATATCTGTGCCGATGCAGCAATGTCCTCACCTCCGGTGATTTCTGATTGCGAAATTTTTTGCACTCCAAAGTCATTTGGACTGAGCATAGCCTCTGTATTGTTGGAAATGGTTTTGGTGTCTCCCGTCAAGGAAATCTCATCATACCCGTCCAAGGCATGGAGTACCGTGAATTTTTTATCGGTGTTCTGATAAAGGTAGCCGTACATCCGTGCCAGTTCCAAATTAAACACGCCCACCATCTGGTTTTTAGGGAAAGCGGGATTCACCATGGGTCCCAACATATTGAAAAAGGTCTTTACGGCCAGTTCCCTTCGGATGGGGGCCACATTTTTCATGGCGGGGTGGAACAAGGGGGCATGTAGCACACAAATGCCGGCTTCCTCAATGGATTTCTTCAGGAAATCGGCCTCATTGCTGAACTTGATTCCCAAGAATTCCATCACATTGCTGCTCCCACATTTTGAGGAAACCCCATAGTTACCATGTTTAGTCACTTTTACTCCAGCTCCGGCTGTTACAAACGAAGCCAGTGTAGAGATATTGAAGGTGTCCTTACCATCACCGCCAGTTCCACAAAGGTCAATGGGGTCGTAATCGGATAGATCCACGGCCAAGCAAAGCTCCAAGAGGGCGTCCCGGAAGCCTTCCAGTTCTTCAATGGTGATGCTTCGCATCATATATACGGTAAGAAATGCCGCAATTTGAGAGGTGTTGTAATCGCCTTTGGCAATGTTCACCAAAATCTGTTTGGCCTCTTCCTTGGGCAGTATCTCGTGATTGATAAGTTTATTTAATGTCTCTTTCATCTTCTTTGCTTGTTATTCCTGCGAAGGCAGGAATCTGTTTTTTGAATTCATTTGGATTCCCACTTCCGCGGGAATGACATAAACAATCAACTGTTTAACCAATTTTTTAGCATTTGTTTTCCTTCTGGGGTCAATACGGACTCTGGGTGAAACTGAACGGCGGTCACATCGTATTTTTTATGACGAAGCGACATGATCTGTCCGTTTTCATCCACCGATGTGGCTTCCAATTCCTCCGGTAGATTGGAGTCCACCACCCAAGAATGGTATCTTCCCACTTGGAGTTCTTTGGGCAATCCTTTATAAATGGGGTCGTCTTGGGTCACCGTAATGGTGGTGGCCACTCCGTGGTACACCTGATCGAGGTTGATCAAGCTCCCTCCAAACACTTCACCTATGGCTTGTTGCCCCAGACACACCCCGAAAATCCGTTTGGTGGGGGCGTAGGTCTTTATAATTTCCTTGAGCAGCCCGGCTTCATCTGGAATCCCGGGTCCAGGGGACAATACTATAAGGTCAAAGGGTTCCACTTCATCCAAAGTAAGCTGGTCGTTCCGTTTTACAGTAACCTCACAATCCAAATCTTCCAGATAATGCACCAAGTTATAGGTGAAGCTATCGTAGTTGTCTATCATTAAAATCTTTCTTCCCATGATCAGATGGTTTCTGCAATTTCAAGGGCTTTGTTCAATGCGCCCAATTTGTTATAGGTCTCTTGTAATTCGTCGTCCGGATTGGAAGCAGCCACCAATCCTGCCCCAGCTTGGTAGTGCAGTTCATGGTTTTTGCTCAAAAAGGTGCGGATCATGATGGCATGGTTAAAATTGCCCTTGAAATCCATAAAGCCAATGGCTCCACCATAATAGGCCCGACTTGTTTTTTCATACTTCTCGATGAGTTGCATGGCCATATGCTTGGGTGCACCACTCAAGGTTCCCGCGGGGAAGGTATCGGCCACCACTTTCATGGTGGTGATGTCCTGTTTTTTTTCCGCAGTGACCTTCGATACCAAATGGATCACATGCGAGAAATACTGCACCTCCCGATAGGTGTCCACATTTACGGTATTTCCATTGCGACTAAGATCGTTCCGGGCCAAGTCCACCAACATTACGTGTTCGCTGTTTTCTTTATCGTCCTGGGCCAATTGTTTGGCCAGTTCGGCATCTTTTTCATCATTTCCAGTACGTTTGTAGGTGCCGGCAATGGGGTGGATTTCAGCTTTGCCATCCTTTACGATCAATTGTGCTTCGGGCGAGCTGCCAAAGATCTTAAAATTGCCATAATCAAAATAGAAGAGGTAAGGGGAGGGGTTAATGGAGCGTAGGGCCCGGTATACATTGAATTCGTCCCCTTTGAATTTTTGGGTAAACCTTCGGGACAACACCAATTGGAACACATCGCCCCGCTGACAGTGCTTTTTGGCCAGTTCCACATGGGCTTTGTACTCTTCGTCCTTCAGGTTGGATTTGGGTTCGCCTTCCTTGGTGAAATTGTAGGAGGCGAAGTTCCGAACATTGAAAAGCTGTTCTATCTCATCCACATTGCTTTGGGTATCGTAGCAATGGGCAAAAAGATAGGCTTCGTTCTTAAAGTGGTTTATGGCTATGATGTTCTGATAAACGGCGTAGTAAATATCCGGAATGCTGACAGAATCCTCCTTTTTCGAGATCTCCACATCTTCAAAATAGCGGACCGCATCATAGGCCATATAGCCAAAAAGACCATTGTAGATAAACTTGAACCCATTTTGGGTCACCAAAAACTGCTGCCCGAAATTGTGTATCACCTCAGTGACATCGGTTTCTGATGTGATGGGGGTCATTTCTTTTGAACCATCGGGAAACCGTTGGGTTATGGTTTCGTTTTCCACTTTAATGTAGGCAATGGGATTGCAGCAGATATACGAAAAACTGTTGTCGTTGGCATGGTAATCGCTACTTTCCAAAAGGATACTGTTGGGGAACTTGTCCCGAATCTTCAGGTAGACGCTCACCGGGGTAATGGTGTCTGCCAGGATTTTTTTGTAATGGGTTTGAAGTTTATACATCTTAAACTGTTATAAATTAAAAAAGGCCTGTCGTGATGACAAGCCTCTTGTATGATTATAATGGGGACTTAGCTCACGACTTTCGAAGTAAGTTGATCCACCACCAAGTATTTGCGATTCTGCGATTCATTGCTTCAAATATAGAAAGGAAATTTTAACCAGCAAACAAAGATTTGTTTTAAAATTGGAAATCCCGTCCAAGATAGTCTCAAACGGGATTTCCACACACTAAACAGGAGCTGATTACATCTGTAGATCAACTACCAAATCAAATTCGTCATAGATCAATTTGTCTTTGGCTGTTCCAATGATTCCCGATCCGTATTTTACATCGTATTTGGTCCTGTCAATTTTTAAAGTGGCAGTGGCCTTATCTCCGTAAATGGATACATCAAAGGTTACGGGCTTGGTAATGCCCTTAATGGTTAGATCACCGGTAACTTCATAGCTATTTTTTCCCGAGGATTTTACTTTGGTGAACACCAATTTTGATGTAGGGTTGCTGTCAGTGGCAAAGAAATCTGCAGAGCTCAAGTGCCCGTCCAGTTTGTTTTTGTAATCGCCTTCCAGGTCTGTGGTGTTTATGGAGGTCATATCTACTACAAACTCACCGCCAACCAATTTTTCGCCGTTGAACTCCAAGGCACCGGATTGCAATTTTACGGTCCCGGTATGGGAACCAGCAACTTTATAGGCTTTCCAGGTTACACTGCTTTCTTCGGCCTTAACGGTTTTGGTTTCCTTTTCAATGGGGTTTGCCATTGTGGAAGCACCGATGAATGTGGTCAATACCAAGCTTAAAACTGTCTTTTTCATGATTGTGTTTAAATTTTTGTTTTTAACTATTACGATTATATATGGGTGAATAATTCCTCTTTTGATTTTCTGACCTTTGGTAGGTTTTGGGTCTGATCTTCTTCGGACCTATAGCCCACGGCTAAAACCACAGCTGCATTAAGGTCTTTTTCGGTAAGCCCCAAGATTTTGTTGTATTCCTCTGCTTGGAAACCTTCCATGGGGCAAGTGTCTATTTTTAGTTCCGCTGCAGCCTGTAGGGCATTGCCCAGGGCAATGTATACCTGTTTTCCGGCCCAGCTGGCTTTCACATCCGTGGGTAGACCCACTAAGTTGGATTTCATCATTTCGGCGTAGCCATTGAGGCCATCCAACGGAATATCCCTTGTATCACTCAGATTGGTGATGAAATCATCGACCAGTTCCTCGCCAAAATCTGTTGCATGGGCAAAGACGATAAGGTGCGATGCATCCGTGATTTGTGATTGGTTCCAAGAAACAGGTTTCAGCCTCTCACGAACCTCTGGGTCGGAAATCACGAATACATGGTAGGGTTGCAATCCGTAGGAAGAGGCGCTCAAACGCGTGGCTTCCAATAGACTGTTCAAATCTTGATGCGATATTTTTTTTGAGGCATCAAATTTTTTGGTGGCGTAACGCCAGGTCCTATGTTCTAAAATGTTGCTCATCTGTATTTAAAATTTATCCAAAAGGAGGTTTAATTGTTCCAGTTCTTGTTTAGTGAAATGTTGAACGATATCATGCTCGGCTTCGGCCACTACTTTATCCATTTTGGAAAGTACTTCCGAACCACTTTTGGTGATCAGAATTTCGACCTTACGCCGATTGGATGGGCATACGCTGCGATCTACGTAGCCTTTGGCCAGTAACTTGTCTACCAATCGGGTGGTATTGCTCATCTTGGTCACCATGCGCTCATTTAAGGTGGATAGGTTGGCAGGCTGCCCTTTCTGTCCTCTTAAAATCCGCAGTACATTAAATTGTTGGAGCGAAACCTCAAAAGGTTTCAGGGCATTCCCTACTACTTCATAGATTTTGTTGTGAATCAAAGTGATATGAATCAAAGTCCTGGATTCCAGCGGCATCTTCTGCGAAGTCTTTATGATTTCCTCAACATTCATGTATAAACAATATTTGTATATACAAATGTATGTTGAATTTTTGTTTCTACCTTTGGTGTCACCGATAAATTTTTGTTAAAACAAAATGAAGGGCAGTGGCAACATGTAATTTTATAGGGTTAAAATTCAGGTAATGAATAGTTTAAAGTTTTTAGGGGTGATTCTTTTGGGATTGATGATAGGTTGTGGCAACAAGACTGGAAAGAACACCACCGATAATGGTTTGGAAGCCCAAAAGCAGTCGCAAGCAAAAATAGGGCAGGAAGAGCCTGTAAAATTTCCCGTGTATAGCTTCGAAGATTTTGAGCCTCTTTTGCATCAAAATGATGATAAAACCTATGTAGTGAATTTTTGGGCCACGTGGTGCAAACCCTGTATTGCAGAGATGCCTTATTTTGAGCGTATACATGCCGAGCAAAAGGATAACAATGTGGAAGTGTTGCTCGTGAGCTTGGATATGCCCGGGATGTGGAAATCCCGATTGGAACCTTTTGTGGAAGAAAAGGGGATGAAATCCAAAGTGGTCATTTTGGATGATCCCAAGCAAAATGAATGGATTCCCAAAGTCTCGGAAGATTGGGGTGGGGGAATACCCGCTACCTTAATATATAATAAGGACAAACGAACCTTTTACGAAAAGGGTTTCACCTATGAGGAATTGAATGAAGCTTTGGCCACATTTTTAAATTAGATGTTAAGGTGCTTCAAACTTTAGGACTGTTTGTGTTGGGAATGATTGGATGTATTTTAGGCGGGAAAGGAAATTGAAACCCAATCCACAAAGGATGTGGCATTCAATAAAAAGTGCATTGAAATTTATAGAGATAAAAATCCGGGGTAACGCTCTGGATTTTTATTTTTGCAGTATCTAAACCTATAGTAAAGATGGATTTATCACAAGAAGAGTGGACAGAGCAATTGGAGAATGATGACAACGCCGTTATTTTGGATGTCAGAACCCCCGAAGAAATCGAGGAAGGGTATATTCCAGATGCCCTTAAAATAGACATTTATTTGGGCCAGGAGTTTATTGATGAACTGGAAAAATTGGACAAGTCCAAAAATTACTACGTATACTGCAGATCGGGTAACCGAAGCGGGCAGGCGTGTGCCATCATGAACAGTATTGGCTTTGGGAACACCTATAACCTTGAGGGAGGTTTTATGAACTGGGAAGGCGAAATCGCCGAGTAGAACCCTATGCAACTACAGGAGGTCATAGAGGAACTGGAGAGAAACCGCAAGGTTTTTAGGGAAACTATGGCCCATTTGCCCCATCCACTTATCCATTGGAAACAAAAACCCACGGATTGGTCCTTATTGGAAATTATCTGCCATTTGGTAGATGAGGAAAAAGAAGATTTTAGGGCTCGGGTGGATCATACCCTACAGCACCCAGATGAGCCCCTCGCCTCCATTGACCCTGTAGGATGGGTAACCAAGCGGGATTATGGTGGGCAGGACTTCCAGAATAAGGTGGAGCAATTTGACAAGGAACGCCAAATCTCCATTGCGTGGTTGCAGACCGTTGCAGACCTCAATTGGGAGAATTCCCTATACCATCCTGAGTTGGGGACCATGTCTGCCCGTTCCTTTTTATATAATTGGTTGGCACACGATTACCATCATATTCGTCAAATCAATCGCATCAAGTATCAATTTTTAAAGCAAAATTCAGGGGATTCCTTGACGTATGCTGGAAATTGGTAGGCATTTTCCTATATTGCTCCCATGAAGGAAGACTTGCTCCATTTTATATGGGGGCAAAAAAAGCTTCA
The DNA here is from genome assembly GCF_004150225.1 of Flagellimonas olearia. Lineage (NCBI taxonomy): Bacteria > Pseudomonadati > Bacteroidota > Flavobacteriia > Flavobacteriales > Flavobacteriaceae > Flagellimonas > Flagellimonas olearia. Next base: position 65,202 of record NZ_ML142915.1, read on the forward strand.
TGGAAGACAACTTACCTCAACTGCCAACGAAGCCATACACATTAAGGCCCCTGGAGTCCCAAATCAGTATGCAGGTCCGGATTTTTTCAATGCCAGCGTGGAAATCGGTTCGCAAGCCTGGGTGGGCAATGTGGAAATCCATCTGAAATCATCGGATTGGTATGCCCATCATCATGAGATTGACCCTAACTACGATAATGTTATCCTACATGTGGTTTGGGAAGATGATATTTCGATATTTCGAAAGGATGGTTCACAGATCTGCACCTTGGAACTCAAGAAGTATGTATCCGAAGCACTTTTAAACGGGTATCAAAACCTAATGGAAAATACAAGACCCAAATTCATTAATTGTGAAAAGGATTTTGGGGGAATCGATGCCTTTTTGGTGGATAATTGGCTTCACCGACTTTATATTGAACGGTTGGAGCAGAAATCCAATTTCATTTTTAAACTCTTGGAAGAATCCAACAACGATTGGGAAGGTGTGTTGTTTACCCTATTGGCCAAAAACTTTGGCACCAAGGTCAACGGGGAGTATTTTTTTCAACAGGCCCAAAAATTGGATTTCTCCATGGTTAGGAAGACCAGTGATGAGGTGGAGCAATTGGAAAGTTTGCTATTGGGGCACTTTGGACTCTTGGAGGGAATAGACTGTATGGACCAATACTATATTCAACTTAAAAGGGAATATCAGTATCTGGCTAGAAAATTTGAGTTGTCCCCGGTGTTGTCCCGACCTGAATTCTATGGACTGCGACCGTCTAACTTTCCAACGATACGGGTGTCGCAATTGGCCCATTTGTACGCAAAACAAACCAATGTGTTTGCCCATCTCATGGAATTGGAACAGCTGGAAGACTTTTACCAAGCCTTTGATATAGGGGTCGGATCCTATTGGAAAAACCATTTCACCTTTGGAAAACTATCCAAGGAAAGTCCCAAGAAGCTCACCAAAAGTTTTATTGATCTGCTTATCCTCAATACCGTTGTTCCTTTAAAGTTTTGTTATGCAAAGCATCTTGGAAAAGATCTCAATGAAGATCTTATTGCCCTGGTCCTGCAGATGCCTACAGAAAAGAATGCCATTATGGATGGGTTTGGCAACTTGGGGTACCCAGCCAAAAATGCATTGGAAAGTCAGGCCAAAATTCAGCTTTACACCCAGTACTGTTCCAAAAATAAATGCCTTCAATGCGCTTTGGGCGTACATTTATTGAATAGAAATACATAATTTTAGCCATGGCTTTATTTTACGACACGCTATACTACTTCCAAAAAAGAGGTTTTGAGGTCTGCAGACGTATTGCCGAACGTTTGGGCATACGTGCCCGGGTGGTGCGTACCACTTTTATCTACCTAACCTTTGTTACCTTGGGATTTGGATTTGCCCTCTACCTGTTCATAGCATTTTGGCTAAAGATCAAGGATTTGGTCTACACCAAGAGAACCTCAGTTTTTGATCTGTAACCTATGATACGACTTCTGCGTTCCAAAATAGTATTGGCCCTGTCCTTAATGGTGCTGGTGCTGTTGTTTGGAATGATTGGGTATAGGTTTTTATCGGATTATACCTGGGTAGAGGCGCTGTACATGACCATAATCACGGTAACTACGGTAGGTTTCTCCGAAGTGAGGCCCTTGGATGCCGAGGCAAAGATTTTTACCGTATTTTTAATTGTGACCAGTGTCTTCATTTTTGCTTTTGCCATATCGGTGGTCACGGAATATATTTTGGGAAAAAGCTCTTTGGAGCTGTTAAAAAAGAAGAAAGTGAAAAAACAAATAGACAGTCTTTCCAATCATGTGGTGGTCTGCGGTTTTGGTAGAAATGGCATGCAGGCCGCCGAAAAGTTGATGGCCTATAGTAAACCCTTTGTGGTCATAGAGCGGGACAAGGAGATCATAGACAAGTATGAAGACGAGATTTTGTTTGTGGAAGGGGATGCCAATGAAGATGAGACCTTATTGCAGGCAGGTATAGAAAAGGCCCAATATTTGATCACCGCCGTGCCGGATGATGCGGCCAATCTGTTCATTGTACTGTCTGCCCGCCAGTTGAACCGGTCGCTGTTCATTATAAGTAGGGCATCCCAAGTTACCTCCCTAAAAAAGTTGCAGTTTGCAGGGGCAGACAAGGTAATCATGCCCGATAAGATAGGAGGGGACCATATGGCATCGCTGGTGGTCATGCCCGATTTGATCACCTTTATGGATAAGCTTTCCGTGGAAGGGGAACATACCACCAATCTGGAAGAGGTGGAAATAGAGGAGTTTACCAACCAAATGGACTGCAATTCCATTCGGGATTTGGACTTAAGGCGAAAAACAGGCTGTACCATTATAGGGTATATAGATCCCCAAGGGGAGTACATCATCAACCCGGAAGCCGATCTGGTGCTTCAGCCCAAAAGCAAGGTAATTGTGTTGGGTAGGCCGGAGCAAATACGAAAACTCAACCAAATGTTTCAGATAGGATAGTTAAAAGATCATTAAATTTTTCTGCGTAAAAATTTTTTAGGATATTGCCCACTTTACATCAAATCAAATAATCAAAAACTCATTTATGAAGTATAAACTTCTTAGTATTTGCTCAATTTTTCTACCATTTATGGCCATGGCCCAAGAAGCAGGGGAAATGGGAATAGACGAAAAAATTGATAAAGTTTTTGGAGACCTCACAGGTTGGTTCGTTAACTTCATTTTTTACCAAATACCTTTTTCTGAAAATATTAAGATCTATTGGGTCTTGTTCCCTTTGATCCTGGGAGCCGGTTTCTTTACCTTTTATTTTAGGTTCATCAACTTCACGGGAGTTTGGACCGCCATTAAAGTGGTAATGGGCAAGTACGAGGATATAGAAAAGTACGGTGCCAAGGAATTGTATGGTGAAGAAGGGATCGCTGCCGGGGTTGACATGAACAAGGTGGAAAGCTTGGACAAGCACTTGGCAGACAATAAGGATGAAATTGTAGTGGATGGGGATATTATAGATACCATTAGGGATGAGAGTTCCAATGGGGAAGTATCCCATTTCCAAGCACTGACGGCGGCCTTGTCCGCAACCGTGGGACTAGGGAACATTGCCGGTGTTGCGGTAGCGGTATCCATAGGTGGGGCCGGAGCAACATTTTGGATGATCGTTGCCGGAGTTTTGGGGATGGCCTCAAAATTTGTGGAATGTACCCTTGGGGTAAAGTATAGGGATGTTGGGCCGGATGGTACCATTTTCGGTGGTCCCATGTACTACCTGAACAAAGGCTTGAAGAACAAGACCCTCGGAAAAATATTGGCAGGTGCCTTTGCGGTGATGTGTATCGGAGGTTCTTTTGGTGGAGGAAACATGTTTCAGGTAAATCAAGCCGTTCAACTTTTTGAAAATATGACGGGAGGAACAGAATCCTTCCTATATGGTTACCGTTGGGCCTTTGGTGTTATAATGGCCATTTTGGTGGGTATTGTAATTATCGGAGGTATAAAATCGATTGCAAAGGTTACCGATAAGATCGTACCTTTTATGGTGGTCATCTATGTGGGAGCTTCCCTATTTGTATTGGTGGCCAAGTTTGATATGATCGGTTGGGCCTTCAATGAGATTATCCAAGGCGCTTTTGCCCCCGAAGGAATTGTGGGTGGAGCCGTAGGGGTCATGATCCAAGGTTTCCGTAGGGCAGCATTCTCCAATGAGGCCGGTGTAGGTTCGGCATCCATTGCGCATTCCGCGGTGAGGACCAAATATCCAGCTTCAGAAGGGTTGGTGGCTTTGTTGGAGCCTTTTATTGATACCGTATTGGTATGTACCATGACCGCTTTGGTCTTGATCATTACCGGAAACGTAGACCCAGGCAATGCAGGTTTGAATGATGCCGATGCCATCTTGTTGACGTCCGGTGCATTTGAGTCTGTGATAAGCTGGTTCCCATATCTGTTGACCGTTGCGGTTATCTTGTTTGCCTTCAGTACCCAAATTTCCTGGTCTTACTATGGATATCAAGCATGGGCCTATCTTTTTGGCCGTACCAAACGAACAGAGTATACTTATAAAATCATCTTTTGTTTGTTCGTAATTGTTGGGGCGTCCGCAAGTTTGGGGTCTGTGATCGGTTTCTCCGATGCAATGATCTTTGGAATGATGGTGCCCAATATGGTAGGTATTGTTATCCTAGCGCCTAAAGTCAAGGCAGAACTCAAGAAATATATGGATGCCATTAAATTAAAGGCAAAGGCCATAACGGAAGAATAACCCAATTTGGAATGATAAAAGGATCCCACTTCAGGTTCAACAAACAAGAACGAAGTGGGATCTTTTTTTTATTGCTGATCATCTTCATTTTTCAAGGGATATATTTTTACGTAAAAGCGAAACCTTTTGGCGGAAATCCGCAAGTAAAGGTCAATACAGATGCCCAAACCCATTTGGATAGTTTAAAAGGACTGGCTCAAATGGATGCCGAAAAAATCTTCCCATTCAATCCCAATTACATCACAGATCATAAAGGATATGCACTGGGAATGTCATTGGAAGAGTTGGATCGCCTTTTTGACTACAGGGATGAAAATAAATATATAAACTCGGCCGAAGAGTTCCAAAAGGTAACCCAGGTTTCAGATTCCCTTCTGAATGAAATAGCACCTTACTTTAAGTTTCCAGCTTGGGCCAAGACAGCGTCTGTCATCCAAAAGAAATCGAATCAGAACAGCAGTGAAATCTATAAGGTTGAGGATTTGAATCAGGCCACCGCCGAAGAATTGATGCGCGTCAATGGGGTAGGTCCCACCTTGTCCAAAAGAATCGTAAAGTTCAGGGACCGTTTGGGGGGCTTCGTGGTGAACGAGCAACTGTATGATGTATATGGTCTGGAACTGGAAGTGGTCCAAAGAACGTTGGAACAATTTCAAGTACTTCAACCCCCGGTCATCAAGAAAATCAATATCAACCAAGCTGCGGAGGAAGAGTTGGCCCAGTTGGTGTATATTACCCAAGATATGGCCCGTGAAATTGTACTGCATCGAAAAAGGAACGGACCGTTTTCTTCCTTGGACGAGTTAGTTGGCGTTGGGGCGTTTCCAACCGATAGGATTGAGAGAATTAAGCTATATTTGACCCTATAAAAATGCACGAATGGTTACGGATACCCTATATACAATGAACTTTGATTATTCAGAGACCCAAAAGATGGTCGCCCAGTCTGCCCGGGAATTTTCCCAGCAGCATATACTTCCCCATGTTATGGAATGGGATGAGGCCCAAACGTTCCCTGTTGAGGTTTTTAAGAAAGCCGGTGAAATGGGATTTATGGGCATATTGGTGCCCGAGGAGCTCGGAGGTTCTGGATTGGGGTATCATGAGTACATTGCCATTTTGGAAGAGATTTCAAAAGTAGATCCCGCAATAGGTTTATCCGTAGCGGCCCATAACTCCCTTTGTACCAATCATATTTTGAGTTTTGGGAATGAAGAACAAAAACAACGTTGGATTCCCAAGTTGGCCACGGCCGAATGGTTGGGTGCCTGGGGACTTACAGAGCACAATACCGGCTCCGATGCCGGAGGGATGAACACTACCGCTGTGCGGGATGGGGATTCTTGGGTCTTGAACGGAGCGAAAAACTTTATCACCCATGGAAAAAGTGGGGATATCGCTGTGGTCATTGTCCGGACAGGTGAGAAGGGTGATAGTCATGGAATGACCGCTTTTGTGGTGGAAAAAGGAACACCAGGGTTCACTAGTGGCAAAAAAGAGGACAAATTGGGTATGCGGGCCAGTGAGACCGCCGAATTGATTTTTTCGGACTGTAGGATTCCGGATGCCAATCGCTTGGGAGAAGTGGGAGAAGGATTTATCCAATCCATGAAGGTGTTGGATGGCGGCCGAATCTCCATTGGAGCCCTGTCTTTGGGTGTGGCCAAGGGAGCTTATGAGGCAGCCTTGAAATATTCCAAGGAACGGATACAGTTTGGAAAACCCATTAGCGAGTTCCAGGGCATATCGTTCAAGTTGGCCGATATGGCCACGGAGATTGAGGCTTCGGAACTATTGCTGCACAAAGCCGCTTTCTTGAAAAATGAAGGTCGTCCTATGACCAAACTTGGGGCCATGTGTAAAATGTATGCATCGGAAGTATGTGTGAAAGTCGCCAACGAAGCGGTCCAAATCCATGGGGGTTATGGATATACCAAAGATTTCCCTGTTGAGAAATTTTATCGGGATTCCAAGCTTTGCACCATAGGGGAGGGTACCACTGAAATCCAAAAAGTGGTGATTTCCAGAAATATTCTCAAGTAATTTGTTTGGTAAATAGGATTTAGGTGTATATTTGCACTCCAAAATTCTAAAAGAAAGGAGGTTGTAGCCCATGTTAATTATACCAGTAAAAGAAGGAGAAAACATCGATAGAGCTTTAAAGCGTTTCAAGCGTAAGTTTGATAAGACCGGGACCATGCGTCAGTTGAGAAGCAGACAGCAGTTCACAAAACCTTCCGTACAGCGTAGAGCTGAGATCCAGAAAGCACAGTACATTCAAGGCTTGAGGGACCAAGAGGAAGTATAGGCTCTTGAATAGAACATATACAGCATCCCGTTTCATTTTTGAAACGGGATTTTTTGTTTTTATATGGGTCGGGAAATGGATTTGGCTACCTTTGGTATATGTCCGTTTCCGCATTCATATCCTACCTTCGGTTGGAAAAAAACTATTCTGAACATACGGTAAAAGCCTATGAGCGGGATATTGTTTTATTCTCCAAGTTTTGCAGGGAAGACCATCAAATGGAATCCATTGCTTCCATGGACTATCCCATCATCCGAAATTGGATCGTGTCCCTCTCCAATACCGGGCTGTCCAACCGAACCATCAACAGAAAAATATCTTCACTGCAGGCCTACTACAAATTCTTGCTGAAAGTAGGGGAAATAGAAAGTAGCCCATTGGCAAAGCATAGGGCGCTCAAAACGGAAAAGAAGGTGGAAGTGCCCTTTTCCGAGCCCGAAATGGAAAGAATCCTGTCCGAAATACCTTTTGAGGACAGTTTTGAGGGTTCTCGGGACAAACTCATCATAGAGTTGTTGTACACCACAGGAATGCGAAGAGCGGAGCTGGTACATCTTAAATGGTCCGATATTGACCATTCCAAAGGAATCTTGAGGGTTTTGGGAAAGAGGAACAAAGAGCGTATTCTTCCCCTTTTGCCTGCAACTGAGGTGCTGGTTCGGGAGTATATGGAGCATCGTTCCAGATTGGATAAGGTCGTGGACGAAGCATTTGTTTTTTTGACCAAAGGCGGCCTTAAAATTTATGAAACACTTGTTTATCGTGTCATAAATAAGTATTTTAGTTTAGTGTCCCCCAAGGTAAAAAAGAGCCCACATATTTTGAGGCATACCTTCGCAACACACTTGCTGAACAGGGGGGCAGACTTGAATTCGGTCAAGGAATTGTTGGGTCATTCAAGTTTGGCATCCACTCAAGTGTATACGCACAACAGCATTGCCGAACTTAAGAAGGTTCACCAGAAGGCCCACCCTAGAAACAAGAAATAGAATTCTTGTATTGTTTAACTTCACTGTCGCTTGACAGTATTAAAACTACATCTTATGAAAGTAAACGCACAATCGGTAAATTTTGTAGCGGATGGTAAGCTTTTGGACTTTATCCAAAAACGGATGGACAAATTGGAATTGTTCTATGACAAGGTCATTGATTCGGATGTTTTCTTAAAAGTTGAAAACACTAGTGCCAAAGAGAATAAGATAGTGGAAATCATGGTATCTGTCCCTGGGGATAAGATGATGGTTAAAAAGCAATGTAAGTCCTTTGAGGAGGCGGTCGATTCGGCCTGTGGTTCCTTGGAAAGACAGCTGGTAAGACGAAAGGAAAAATTAAGGGCGAAAGTTTGATCAAAATTTTTTCAATTTTATTTTGAATAAAAAAATAAATCTCTACATTTGCAGTCCGTTAGAAATAGCGGACTTTTTTATGTTCAAAAAAGCGGTAAAAATGCCGATATAGCTCAGCTGGCTAGAGCAGCTGATTTGTAATCAGCAGGTCGTGGGTTCGAGTCCCTCTATCGGCTCGTAAGATACTGAAAAATAAGGCGGGGGGATACTCAAGCGGCCAACGAGGACAGACTGTAAATCTGTTGGTTTTCACCTTCGCAGGTTCGAATCCTGCTCCCCCCACAATGTTGTTTGCGAACAACAGGACGTGGAAAGTTTTTTGAAATGTTGATATTGTTTGGGTGTAAGTCCCAAAAAAAAATGCGGGAGTAGCTCAGTTGGTAGAGCGTCAGCCTTCCAAGCTGAATGTCGCCGGTTCGAACCCGGTCTCCCGCTCTAAACCGATTTTGGAACAATAGGTTTCAAAATGGTGTAGGTTGAAGTTTAACATGCTGGACTTGCAACTTTAAACGCTAAACCTGAAAACGCAATAGGCCGGTGTAGCTCAGGGGTAGAGCGTTTCCTTGGTAAGGAAGAGGTCAGGGGTTCAAATCCCCTCATTGGCTCAAAACGATTTGTACACTAATATAAACTAAGATTAAAATCATTTAAAATGGCAAAGGAAACTTTTGATCGTTCCAAACCCCACTTAAATATTGGTACCATTGGTCACGTGGATCACGGTAAAACTACCTTGACTGCTGCCATCACTACCGTATTGGCTAACGCGGGATTGTCAGAGCTTAGAAGCTTTGATTCTATTGATAACGCTCCCGAGGAAAAAGAGAGAGGTATTACTATCAACACTTCTCACGTAGAATATCAAACTGAAAACCGTCACTACGCGCACGTTGACTGTCCTGGTCACGCGGATTACGTAAAGAACATGGTTACCGGTGCTGCCCAGATGGACGGTGCTATTTTGGTTGTTGCCGCTACTGATGGTCCTATGCCACAGACTCGTGAGCACATCCTTTTGGGTCGTCAGGTAGGTATTCCTCGTATCGTTGTTTTCTTGAACAAAGTTGACATGGTTGATGATGAGGAGCTTTTGGAGCTTGTTGAGATGGAAGTAAGGGAATTGCTTTCTTTCTACGAGTATGATGGTGACAATGGTCCCGTTATCGCTGGTTCTGCACTTGGTGCTTTGAACGGTGAGCAAAAATGGGTTGACACTGTTATGGAGTTGATGAAGGCTGTTGATGAGTGGATCGAGCTTCCTGAAAGAGATGTTGACAAGCCTTTCTTGATGCCTATCGAAGATGTATTTACCATTACTGGTCGTGGTACCGTTGCAACTGGTCGTATCGAAACAGGTGTAGCCAACACTGGTGATGCTGTTGATATCATTGGTATGGGTGCTGAGAAATTGTCTTCCACTATCACTGGTGTTGAGATGTTCCGTAAGATTTTGGATAGAGGTGAAGCTGGTGATAACGTAGGTCTTTTGTTGAGAGGTATCGAGAAATCCGATATCAAAAGAGGTATGGTTATCTGTAAGCCAGGTTCTGTTAAGCCGCACGCTAAATTCAAAGCTGAGGTCTATATCTTGAAAAAAGAAGAAGGTGGTCGTCACACTCCATTCCATAACAACTACCGTCCTCAGTTCTACGTTCGTACAACTGACGTAACAGGTAACATCAACCTTCCTGATGGAGTTGAAATGGTAATGCCTGGTGATAACTTGACAATCACTGTTGATTTGATTCAGCCAATCGCCTTGAACGTAGGTCTACGTTTCGCTATCCGTGAAGGTGGTAGAACAGTAGGTGCTGGTCAGGTTACTGAAATTTTAGATTAAACATTTCATAATAAAATTGCACTAAAGGGTGTCCCGGGTTCCTGGGATACCTTTCAGTGTAATTATAAACGGGTGTAGCTCAGTTGGTAGAGCACTGGTCTCCAAAACCAGGTGTCGGGAGTTCGAGTCTCTCCTCCCGTGCAAGAAAATACACGTAATACTATGTTGACTTACATTAAGGAATCCTTTGAGGAATTAAAAAATAATGTTACCTGGTTGGACAGGGACAAAGCTTCCAATTTAATGGTTGTAGTAGCTGTTTTTTCAATCCTGTTTGCTTTGGCAACATGGGGTGTGGATTCGCTTTTCAGTAAGTTGGTTGGATTGTATTTTGAACAAATAATAGGTTAAGTCGGTATGTCTGAGGTTCTGGAGAAAAAATGGTACGTGGTACGAGCTGTCAGTGGTCAAGAGAATAAAATCAAAGGCTACATTGAAAGTGAGGTAGAGCGTGCCGGTTTCGGAGATTATCTTGAGGAGGTCCTTGTGCCTACCGAGAAGGTCGTACAGATCAGAAACGGAAAGAAGATCAACAAAGAAAGGGTTTACTTTCCTGGATATATCATGATCAAAGCCAATCTAGGAGGGGAAATGGTTCATATTATCCGTTCCATTACCAATGTGATTGGTTTCTTGGGTGAAGTTAAGGGAGGTGATCCCGTGCCTTTGCGCAAGTCTGAGGTAAACCGTATGCTAGGAAAAGTGGATGAGCTTGCTGTCAATACAGACAATGTGGCCATTCCATTTGTGTTGGGTGAAACGGTTAAGGTAATTGACGGACCTTTCAATGGATTCAATGGAACCGTTGAAAAAGTCAATGAAGAAAAGCGTAAGCTGGAAGTGATGGTGAAGATTTTCGGAAGAAAAACACCTTTGGAGCTCAGCTATATGCAAGTTGAAAAGGTTTAGAATCAAGACGGGGAGAAGCAAGATAAAAGACGATGATTGTCTTGGCTCTTGAGTCCAAAAGTCTTGAGTCCAAAAGAAAAGAATTAAATAGAGCTGTTACATATATAAAGCTGTGTTGCTTCCAATTGACACAACTTTAAATTTAATTAGAAACAATGGCAAAAGAAGTAGATAAGGTAGTTAAATTACAAGTTAGGGGAGGTGCTGCGAATCCGTCGCCACCGGTTGGACCCGCCTTAGGTGCTGCTGGTGTTAACATCATGGAGTTCTGTAAGCAGTTTAATGCGCGTACACAGGACAAGCAAGGTAAAGTTTTACCGGTTGTTATCACCGTTTACAAAGACAAATCTTTCGAGTTTGTTGTAAAGACACCACCTGCGGCAGTTCAATTGATGGAAGCAGCTAAGATTAAAAAAGGATCGGGAGAACCTAACAGGGTAAAGAATGGTTCTGTGACTTGGGATCAAGTTAGGACCATTGCCGAAGACAAAATGGCGGATTTGAACGCATTCACCATCGAGTCTGCAATGAGTATGGTTGCAGGTACGGCAAGATCTATGGGTCTTAAAGTGGCCGGAGCCAAACCTTTTTAAAATCTTAAAGCAGTATTTAAATGGCAAGATTGACTAAAAAGCAAAAAGAGGCCCAAGCCAAAATAGATAGAAATAAACTCTATTCTTTGGAAGAGGGCTCAGCTTTAGTAAAAGAAATAACCAATGTAAAATTTGATGCCTCTGTTGATATTGCAGTTCGTTTGGGTGTAGATCCACGAAAAGCAAATCAAATGGTGCGTGGCGTTGTTACCCTTCCCCACGGAACTGGTAAAGACGTTAAGGTTTTGGCATTGGTGACTCCAGACAAAGAGGCAGAGGCTAAGGAAGCCGGTGCTGATTTTGTTGGGTTGGATGAATATTTGGATAAGATAAAAGGCGGTTGGACCGATGTTGATGTAATCATCACCATGCCAAGCGTAATGGGTAAATTGGGTCCATTAGGTCGTGTTTTGGGGCCTAGGGGATTAATGCCCAATCCAAAGACCGGTACCGTAACCATGGATGTGGCCAAAGCTGTATCCGATGTTAAGGCCGGTAAGATAGATTTCAAAGTGGACAAGACAGGAATTGTACACGCTGCAATTGGTAAAGCTTCTTTTTCTGCAGATAAAATTGCAGGAAACGCCAAGGAATTGATTGATACCTTGGTTAAAATGAAGCCTGCCGCTGCAAAAGGGGTGTACATGAAGAGTATTTATTTGTCCAGTACCATGAGTCCAAGTATCCAATTGGATCCCAAAGCAGTTTAATTAACTGGTAGTTCAATATTTTAACTATGACAAGAGAAGAAAAAGCAACAGTAATAGAAGATTTGACTGCACAGTTAGCTGAAAACGCCAATATTTATTTGGCCGATATTTCAGGATTGGATGCCGTTGCCACTTCTAACCTTAGAAGGGCATGTTTTAAGGCCAATATTAAACTTGCAGTGGTTAAGAACACCTTGCTTGCAAAAGCAATGGAAGCTTCTGATAAGGAATTCGGTGAACTTCCCGAAGTGTTGAAAGGCAATACATCAATGATGTTGTCCGAAACCGGAAATGCACCTGCGAAACTTATCAAGGACTTTAGAAAAAAATCAGATAGACCTTTATTGAAAGGGGCCTTTATTGCGGAGGCTATCTATATCGGTGACGAAAACCTGGAGGCGCTTGTAAACATCAAGTCCAAGGAAGAAGTCATCGGGGATATCATCGGATTGTTGCAATCACCAGCCAAGAATGTTATTTCTGGACTTAAATCTGGTGGTGGTAAATTGGCCGGTATCCTTAAGACATTATCTGAGAAAGAATAATTCGCGCACAATAAACTAAGTATATTTTTAAAAATTTTTATTAAACGATAGAAAAATGGCAGATTTAAAAGATTTTGCAGAACAGTTGGTAAACCTTACAGTAAAAGAGGTAAATGAGTTGGCCGACATATTGAAAGAAGAATACGGTATTGAGCCTGCTGCTGCTGCAGTAGCTGTAGCTGCTGGTGGTGGTGCTGGTGCTGGTGAAGATGCTGCTGAGGAAAAAACTGAATTCGATGTAATCCTTAAAGCCGCTGGTGGTTCTAAATTGGCAGTTGTTAAATTGGTGAAAGAATTGACAGGTCTTGGTCTTAAAGAGGCTAAAGACATCGTTGACAGTGCACCTAAAGCTGTTAAGGAAGGAATTTCCAAAGATGAAGCAGAAGGAATCAAAAATTCATTGGAAGAAGCTGGAGCAGAAGTTGAGCTTAAATAACAGCGTATACCATAAAGGTTTGGTTAAGGTCTTTCCATTTTTTGGTTAGACCTTAGCCTATTTTAATAAGGAGTGTATAAAGCCGTACACAGACCCCTATAGTATTCACGATCAAAATTTGTCCATAGATGTTCACAAACACTATTGAAAGAGTTAATTTCGCATCCGCTAAGAACATACCGGATTACCCGGATTTCTTGGACATTCAGATAAAATCGTTTCAGGATTTCTTCCAATTAGAAACTAAATCTGACGAAAGAGGGAACGAAGGTCTCTACAACACCTTCATGGAGAATTTTCCAATCACCGATACCAGAAACCAGTTTGTACTGGAATTTTTGGATTACTTCATAGATCCACCCAGATATTCCATCCAAGAATGTATTGAGCGTGGACTTACCTATAGCGTTCCTCTTAAGGCACGTCTAAAGCTGTACTGTACCGATCCAGAGCATGAGGACTTTGAGACCATTGTACAGGATGTGTACTTGGGTACCATCCCTTACATGACTCCAAGTGGAACCTTTGTGATCAATGGTGCGGAACGTGTTGTTGTTTCCCAGTTGCATAGATCTCCAGGGGTTTTCTTTGGACAGTCTTTCCACGCAAACGGAACAAAATTGTATTCGGCCAGGGTAATCCCATTCAAGGGATCTTGGATTGAATTTGCTACCGACATCAATGCGGTGATGTACGCCTACATTGATCGGAAGAAAAAATTGCCGGTAACCACTCTTTTCCGTGCCATTGGCTTTGAAAGGGATAAGGATATCTTGGAAATCTTTGACCTATCGGAAGAAGTTAAGGTGTCAAAAGCCGGACTTAAAAAAGTATTGGGCCGTAAATTGGCCGCAAGGGTATTGAACACATGGCATGAGGATTTCGTGGACGAGGATACCGGTGAAGTGGTTTCCATTGAACGTAACGAGATTGTTTTGGATCGTGATACCGTTTTGGAAAAGGAGCATATCGATGAAATCATTGATGCCGATGTGAAGACCATCCTACTTCACAAGGAAAACAATGCGCAGTCGGATTACGCCATTATCCACAACACCTTGCAAAAAGATCCTACCAACTCTGAAAAAGAAGCGGTAGAACACATCTATAGACAATTGCGTAATGCTGAGCCGCCAGATGAAGAGACCGCTCGTGGTATTATCGACAAATTGTTCTTCTCCGACCAACGTTACTCTTTGGGTGAGGTAGGTCGTTACAGAATGAACAAGAAATTGGGCTTGGACATTGGTATGGACAAAGAGGTCCTTACCAAGGAAGATATCATTACCATCATCAAGTATTTGATCGAGTTGATCAACTCCAAAGCCGAGATTGATGATATCGATCACTTGTCCAATCGTCGTGTACGTACCGTTGGTGAGCAGTTGTCCCAGCAGTTTGGAGTAGGTTTGGCACGTATGGCACGTACCATCCGTGAGCGTATGAACGTTCGTGACAACGAGGTGTTTACCCCAATCGATTTGATCAATGCCAAGACCTTGTCTTCCGTGATCAACTCGTTCTTCGGGACCAACCAGTTGTCCCAGTTCATGGACCAGACCAACCCGTTGGCTGAAATTACACACAAAAGAAGATTGTCCGCATTGGGACCAGGTGGTCTTTCCCGTGAAAGAGCCGGTTTCGAAGTTCGTGACGTTCACTATACCCACTACGGTAGATTGTGTCCCATTGAAACCCCTGAAGGACCGAACATTGGTTTGATCTCCTCACTTTCCGTATTTGCGAAAGTGAACAGCATGGGCTTCTTGGAGACCCCGTATCGTAAAGTTGCCGATGGAAAAGTAGACGTGAAAGATCATATCTACTTGAGTGCAGAGGAAGAAGAAGGAATGAAAATTGCCCAGGCAAACATTCCTTTGAAAGATGATGGCACTATTGACAGGGATAAGGTAATTGCCCGTGAAGAAGGGGATTTCCCAGTGGTAGATCCTGCTGAGATCCAATACACGGACGTTGCCCCCAACCAGATTGCATCCATCTCTGCTTCCTTGATTCCGTTCTTGGAGCACGATGATGCGAACCGTGCGTTGATGGGCTCCAACATGATGCGCCAGGCCGTACCATTGTTGCGTCCTGATTCACCTATCGTGGGTACAGGTCTTGAAAGACAAGTAGCTACCGACTCCAGGGTATTGATCAATGCCGAAGGCAATGGAACCGTGGAGTATGTGGATGCCCAAAAAGTCACTATCAAGTACGATAGAACCGATGAAGAGCGCTTGGTAAGCTTCGAAGAAGACTCCAAGACCTACGAATTGGTGAAATTTAGAAAGACCAACCAAGGGACCAGCATCAACTTGAAGCCGATTGTGAAGAAAGGTGACAAGGTGAAAAAAGGTCAAGTACTTTGTGAAGGATATGCTACCGAAAAAGGTGAATTGGCCTTGGGTAGAAACATGAAAGTAGCCTTCATGCCTTGGAAAGGATATAACTTTGAGGATGCGATCGTAATCTCTGAAAAAGTGGTTCGTGAGGATATCTTTACCTCCATCCACATTGATGAGTACGCTCTTGAGGTTAGGGATACCAAATTGGGTGCAGAGGAATTGACCAACGATATTCCAAACGTATCCGAGGAAGCTACCAAGGACTTGGACGAGTACGGTATGATCCGTATCGGTGCCGAGGTAAAACCTGGTGACATCCTTATTGGTAAGATTACTCCAAAAGGAGAATCAGACCCAACTCCGGAGGAAAAACTATTGCGTGCCATCTTTGGTGACAAGGCCGGTGACGTAAAAGATGCTTCCTTGAAAGCTTCACCATCTTTGAGAGGTGTGGTTATCGATAAGAAATTGTTCTCTCGTTCCATCAAGGACAAGCGCAAGCGTTCCGAGGACAAAGAAGCCATCTCAAGATTGGAGATGGATTACGAGGTGAAATTCCAACAACTGAAAGATGTATTGATCGAGAAATTATTTGGCTTGATCAATGGTAAAACATCACAAGGTGTTATCAACGATTTGGGTGAAGAAGTACTTCCAAAAGGAAAGAAATACACCATTAAAATGTTGAACGCTGTTGATGATTTTGCCCACTTGGTTGGAGGTAGCTGGACAACAGACGAGGATACCAATGCCTTGGTGGCCGATTTGTTGCACAACTACAAAATCAAATTGAACGACATTCAAGGTAACCTAAGAAGGGACAAGTTTACCATCTCCGTTGGGGATGAGCTTCCTGCAGGTATCATGAAGTTGGCCAAGGTCTACATCGCCAAAAAACGTAAGTTGAAGGTAGGTGATAAAATGGCGGGTCGTCACGGTAACAAAGGTATTGTTGCCCGTATCGTTCGTCAGGAAGACATGCCATTCTTGGAAGATGGATCTCCAGTGGACATTGTATTGAACCCATTGGGTGTACCTTCAAGGATGAACATTGGTCAGATTTATGAAACCGTATTGGGTTGGGCCGGATTGAAATTGGGCAAAAAGTTTGCTACGCCAATTTTTGATGGAGCTACCTTGGATGAGATCAATGCCTTTACTGATGAGGCCGGTGTACCACGTTTTGGACATACACACCTTTATGACGGTGGAACAGGTCAGCGTTTTGACCAGGCTGCTACCGTTGGGGTGATCTATATGTTGAAATTGGGTCACATGGTGGACGACAAGATGCACGCACGTTCCATTGGACCATACTCGTTGATCACACAACAACCATTGGGTGGTAAGGCCCAGTTTGGTGGTCAGCGTTTTGGAGAGATGGAGGTATGGGCATTGGAAGCCTACGGTGCTTCGTCTACCCTAAGGGAAATCTTGACCGTTAAGTCGGATGACGTTATCGGAAGGGCCAAGACCTATGAATCCATTGTGAAAGGCGAGACCATGCCAGAACCTGGATTGCCAGAATCTTTCAACGTATTGATGCACGAACTTAAAGGTTTGGGCTTGGATATCCGTTTGGAAGAGTAGAACACTATATTACATTAATTATATCATCACCATATTGTTATGGCTAGAATAAAAGACAATAACGCACCAAAAAGGTTCAATAAGATTTCCATAGGATTGGCCTCTCCAGAGTCCATTTTGGCCGAGTCCCGTGGCGAGGTATTGAAGCCTGAAACCATTAACTATAGAACGCACAAGCCCGAGCGTGATGGATTGTTCTGCGAGCGTATCTTTGGTCCTGTAAAGGATTATGAGTGTGCCTGTGGAAAGTATAAGCGTATCCGTTACCGTGGAATCGTTTGTGATCGTTGTGGTGTTGAAGTAACCGAGAAAAAAGTACGTAGGGACCGTGTAGGACACATCAACCTAGTGGTTCCCGTAGCACACATCTGGTACTTCCGTTCATTGCCAAATAAAATCGGATACCTTTTGGGATTGCCTTCCAAAAAGTTGGACATGATCATATACTACGAAAGGTATGTGGTTATCCAGCCTGGGGTGGCAAAAGGTCCGGAAGGAGAGGAAATCCACAAAATGGATTTCTTGACCGAAGAGGAATATTTGAACATCTTGGAGTCCATTCCTACTGAGAACCAGTACTTGGAAGATACGGACCCCAATAAGTTCATCGCCAAAATGGGTGCCGAATGTTTGATCGACCTATTGTCCAGAATCGATTTGGAGCAATTGTCCTACGAACTTCGTCACAAGGCAAACACCGAAACATCAAAACAACGTAAGACCGAGGCCTTGAAACGTCTTCAAGTAGTTGAGGCCTTGCGTGAATCACAGGACAACAGGGAAAATAACCCTGAGTGGATGATTATGAAGGTCATTCCCGTGATTCCACCAGAATTGCGCCCATTGGTGCCATTGGATGGTGGTCGTTTTGCCACTTCGGATTTGAACGATCTATACCGTAGGGTGATCATCCGTAACAACCGTCTAAAGCGATTGATGGAGATCAAAGCCCCCGAGGTAATCTTGCGAAACGAGAAACGTATGCTTCAAGAAGCGGTGGATTCCCTTTTCGACAACACAAGAAAAGCCTCTGCGGTAAAAACAGAATCAAACAGACCATTGAAATCCCTTTCAGATTCGTTGAAAGGTAAGCAAGGTCGTTTCCGTCAAAACCTTTTGGGTAAACGTGTGGATTACTCCGCTCGTTCCGTAATTGTTGTTGGACCGGAATTGAAATTGTACGAATGTGGTCTACCAAAAGATATGGCAGCCGAGCTGTACAAGCCTTTCGTTATCCGTAAGTTGATAGAAAGAGGTATTGTAAAGACGGTAAAGTCTGCCAAGAAGATCATAGACAAGAAAGAGCCTGTGGTTTGGGATATTCTGGAAAATGTCCTTAAAGGACATCCAGTCCTATTGAACCGGGCCCCCACATTGCACCGATTGGGTATCCAAGCGTTCCAGCCAAAACTTATTGAAGGTAAGGCGATTCGTTTGCACCCCTTGGCGTGTACCGCATTCAACGCGGATTTCGATGGGGATCAGATGGCGGTTCACTTGCCATTGGGGCCAGAGGCCATTTTGGAGGCCCAATTGTTGATGTTGGCTTCCCAAAATATCTTGAACCCTGCGAATGGTTCGCCAATCACGGTACCATCACAGGATATGGTTTTGGGATTGTACTATATGACCAAAGAAAAGAAGTCCACTCCGGAGGAACCTGTTTTGGGTGAAGGATTGACCTTCTATTCCGCTGAAGAAGTGGAAATTGCCTTTAATGAGAAGAAAGTAGCGTTGAACGCTGGCATTAAGGTAAGGACCAAAGATTTTAATGAAGCGGGAGAATTGGTCAACCAAATCATTAAAACCACTGTAGGTCGTGTATTGTTCAACTCAGAAGTGCCAGAACAAGCAGGATTCATCAACCAAGTATTGAACAAGAAGGCCCTAAGGAACATTATTGGGGATATTCTTGCCGTGACCGATGTACCTACAACGGCCGAATTCTTGGATAAGATCAAGTCCATGGGATATGATTTCGCTTTCAAGGGAGGTTTGTCCTTCAGTTTGGGAGATATCATCATCCCTGCCGAAAAGCAAGACATGATCAACGAAGCCAACGAGCAGGTTGATGGTATTATGATGAACTATAACATGGGTCTTATCACCAACAATGAGCGATATAACCAGGTTATTGATGTTTGGACTTCCACCAACGCCATGTTGACCGAATTGGCCATGAAGCGAATTCGTGAAGACAAGCAAGGATTCAACTCGGTGTATATGATGTTGGATTCCGGTGCGAGGGGTTCCAAAGAGCAGATTCGTCAGTTGACCGGTATGCGTGGATTGATGGCCAAGCCTAAAAAATCTACTGCTGGTGGTGGAGAGATTATCGAAAACCCGATTCTTTCCAACTTTAAGGAAGGTCTATCCATTTTGGAATACTTTATCTCTACCCACGGTGCGCGTAAAGGTCTTGCGGATACCGCTTTGAAAACTGCGGATGCGGGATACTTGACCCGTCGTTTGGTGGATGTTTCACAAGATGTGATCATCAATATAGAAGATTGTGGTACACTTCGTGGAATTGAAGTGGAAGCATTGAAGAAGAATGAGGAAATCGTGGAAACCCTTGGAGAGCGAATCTTAGGTAGGGTATCTCTTCACGATGTATACAATCCATTGACAGAGGAATTGGTTCTTAAAGCAGGCCAAGATATCACCGAGGCCGATGTGAAGAGGGTGGAAGCTGCTCCGATTGAAAAAGTCGAAGTAAGGTCACCATTGACCTGTGAGGCTCCTCAAGGAATCTGTGCCAAATGTTACGGAAGAAACCTAGCGACCAATAAAATGGTTCAGCGTGGTGAAGCTGTTGGTGTTGTTGCCGCTCAATCCATTGGGGAACCAGGTACACAGTTGACGCTACGTACCTTCCACGTGGGTGGTATTGCAGGAAACATTTCCGAGGATAACAAGTTGGAAGCCAAGTTTGATGGTGTAGCGGAAATTGAAGACTTGAGGGTTGTTGAAGGTGAAAATGCCGAAGGAAACAAAACCAATATTGTAATTTCCAGAACATCGGAGATCAAGATCATTGATGCCAAGACGGGAATTACCTTGAGTACCAATAACATTCCTTACGGTTCCCAATTGTTCGTGAAGAACGGGGGCAAGATCAGTAAAGGAGAATTGATTTGCCAGTGGGATCCATACAACGGTGTAATTGTATCTGAATTCACCGGGCAGATTGCCTATGAGAATATTGAACAAGGGGTTACTTACCAAGTGGAAATTGACGAACAGACCGGTTTCCAAGAAAAGGTAATCTCTGAATCAAGGAACAAGAAATTGATTCCTACCTTGTTGATCAAGGATGGAAAAGGAGAAACCCTTCGTTCGTACAACCTACCGGTTGGTTCCCATATTATGGTGGATGATGGTGAGAAGATCAAGGAAGGTAAGATCTTGGTGAAAATCCCACGTAAATCTGCCAAGGCAGGGGATATCACAGGAGGTCTTCCAAGGGTAACCGAGTTGTTCGAAGCACGTAACCCATCCAACCCTGCCGTTGTATCTGAGATTGATGGTGTGGTTTCTTTTGGTAAGATCAAGAGAGGTAACCGCGAGATCATTATCGAATCCAAAACAGGTGAGATTAAGAAGTATTTGGTTAAACTTTCCAACCAGATCTTGGTTCAGGAAAATGACTATGTACGTGCAGGTATGCCATTGTCCGATGGGTCTATTACCCCAGAGGATATCTTGGCCATCAAAGGACCATCAGCCGTTCAGCAATACTTGGTGAACGAAGTTCAGGAAGTATATCGCTTACAAGGTGTAAAAATCAACGATAAGCACTTTGAGGTTGTGGTACGACAAATGATGCGTAAGGTACAGATCCAGGATTCCGGGGATACTACGTTCTTGGAGAACCAATTGGTACACAAAGATGACTTCATCAACGAAAATGATGAAATCTTTGGTAAGAAAGTGGTCGAGGATGCCGGGGATTCCGAAAGATTGAAACCCGGTCAAATCGTAACGGCACGTCAGCTAAGGGATGAGAACTCTATTCTAAGAAGAGAGGACAAGACCTTGGTTACGGCAAGAGATGCCGTTGCAGCCACAGCTACGCCAATTCTTCAAGGAATTACAAGAGCGTCGTTGCAGACCAAGTCCTTTATCTCTGCCGCATCGTTCCAGGAGACTACCAAAGTGTTGAACGAAGCCGCTGTAAGTGGTAAAGTGGATTCTTTGGAAGGATTGAAGGAAAATGTGATTGTAGGTCATAAGATTCCGGCCGGTACCGGTATGAGGGATTACGATAGTATTATCGTAGGCTCCAAGGAGGAATATGATGAAATCATGGCCCGAAAAGAGGAATTTAAATTCTAAATACAAACAAACCCTGACCCTAGCGTCAGGGTTTTCTTTTTCCATTTTTGAAAGATAATCGCATGGCTGAAAAAGAACAGAAGCAAAAACAGATCAATATAGAGTTGGATGAGAAAACCGCTGAAGGTATTTATTCCAACTTGGCCATAATCAATCACTCTGTATCAGAGTTCGTGGTGGATTTTATTAGTATGATGCCGGGAGCACCCAAGGCAAAGGTGAAGAGCAGAATAGTGTTGACGCCCCAACACGCCAAAAAGTTCTTGAAGGCGTTGAACGACAATGTAGCCCGTTTTGAACAGGCACATGGCCCTATAAAAGACTATGAGCAACCCCCAATTCCTTTGAATTTTGGACCCACGGGAGAAGCTTAAAAAAAGCCCTGATCTAAAAATCAGGGCTTTTTTTATGGGCTATACTATCTCAACCATCCTTTTTGGATTCCAATTTTGGAAAAGAAGATGAGATAGGTGCCAATGATTACCACGATGATGGGCATGGTGTAGGTGGAAGGTCCAAAGGCCTCCACGGCGTTCGAGACAAAAAGCCAATGAATAAACTGTGCCACTGCCGTAACCAAGGAAATAATGAAAAGAGGCTTTGCCCATTTCTTTCGGAGCAAAAGTCCAATAGATCCAATGGTTCCGGAAAAAACGGCGAGGGCAAAGGCTGCTGTGGCCCAGGCAGGGATACCTTCAAAAACCTCGCGTTGGGCTTGGTTGATACTTTCTAAAATGGCTTGTTGGTTAAAAGCTTGGTTCAAGTAGTTGAAGACACCCGATAGATTCCATAAAAGGGCGATACCGCTCACTACCCAGAACCAGATAGGTGGTTTTACTGTAGTTGTCATAATGGTTTTTTTATTGGATTGCGTTATGCAATGTACTAAAAATTAACACATTATGAGTTTAGGTGTTGATTTTTCACCAAGGTTGCCAGTTCAGTGGTTGGACACTTGGTCTTATTCAAATTCCGAGGTGAAGTGTAGTTTCACCGTAGGATATTTTTGTTGGGTCATTTGGAGTGAAAAAGGGGAGTCGGCCAAGAAGACCAATTGACCGCGTTTATCCGTGGCCAAGAACTTTTGTTTTACCCTTTTGAATTCTTCAAACTCTGTATTGTTTTTGTCCTCGGGCTCTACCCAACAGGCTTTATGCACGGGGAAATTTTCATAGGTACATTTCGCACCGTACTCATGCTCCAATCGGTATTGGATAACCTCATATTGAAGTGCACCTACTGTTCCAATAATCTTTCTGCCATTCATTTCCAAGGTGAACAACTGGGCCACTCCTTCGTCCATAAGCTGGTCAATGCCCTTGTACAGCTGCTTGGCCTTCATAGGGTCTGCATTGTTGATGTACCTGAAATGTTCTGGGGAAAAACTGGGGATGCCCTTATAATGTAGCTTTTCTCCACTGGTCAAGGTGTCCCCGATCTTAAAATTCCCGGTATCGTGAAGACCAACAATATCCCCGGGATAGGAAATATCAACAATCTCTTTTTTCTCGGCAAAAAAGGCATTGGGGCTGGAAAATTTCAATTTTTTATCGTGACGCACATGCAAATAGGGCGTGTTGCGTTCAAATGTTCCCGATACCACTTTAATAAATGCCAATCGGTCTCGGTGTTTGGGGTCCATATTGGCATGAATTTTAAACACAAATCCAGAAAAATCCTTTTCATTGGCTTTTACTAGGCGTTCTTCCGCCATTTTGGCCCTTGGTGGTGGGGCAATATCCACAAAACAGTCCAAAAGTTCCCGAACTCCAAAGTTATTCAGGGCAGAACCGAAAAAGACGGGCTGAAGCTCTCCTTTTAGGTAGGCCTCCTTGTCAAAATCCGGATATACACCATGAACAAGCTCCAAATTGTCACGAAGATTCTCGGCAGAATCGGTCCCTATGATTTTTTCCAGTTCAGGGCTGTCAAGGTCATCAAAAGCAATGGTTTCTTCAATGTTCTTTTTGCTGTTTCCGCTAAAAAGATTGATGTTTTTCTCATAAATATTGTAGATGCCCTTAAAATCATAGCCCATCCCAATTGGAAAACTCAAGGGGGTAACGGACAATCCCAACTTTTGTTCAACTTCATCCAGTAGGTCAAAAGCATCTTTTCCCTCACGATCCAATTTGTTGATGAACACGATCATGGGAATGTTGCGCATACGGCAGACCTCAACTAATTTTTCGGTCTGTTCCTCGACCCCCTTGGCAACATCTATGACCACGATCACGCTATCAACAGCGGTCAAAGTTCTAAAAGTATCCTCCGCAAAATCCTTATGTCCGGGAGTGTCCAAAATGTTGATTTTCTTTCCATTGTATAAAAAGGCCAAAACCGAAGTAGCTACGGAAATACCTCTTTGACGCTCAATTTCCATAAAGTCACTGGTGGCGGATTTTTTGATTTTATTGCTTTTAACCGCTCCAGCCTCTTGAATGGCACCACCGAACAGAAGCAATTTTTCAGTCAAGGTGGTTTTACCCGCATCGGGGTGGGAGATAATACCAAATGTTCTACGGCGTGCTATTTCCTTTTCAAAGTCCATCAACAAAATTTTGCGCAAAAATAGGGTAATTATAGCTTATGGCATGCATTTTAAGGGAGATAGGCATTGTTGATATTTTGGGAAAAAAAGGAGGTGCTGGACATGCCTCGATAGAAAAAAGTAAAGTAATTTTCGCCCCGCTTTGGTTTTGCTAAGGTTTCAGTATGAATTTATATGGAAACGGGCAGTTGCAGTGCAAGTGGTAAATAATGATGAGGAATAAGCCTTTTGTCGAGAAAAATAGGCGGTGAGCGTGAAATGCATTATTTATGTGACCAAATTGTGTTTGTGCGTGTCGGAAAGACCGAAACCAAATAGTAAAATAAGAAAGCCCCAATTTTCTTACACTTACGAGAACTACGAGCCATGGTGATCAGTTGACCAAAACTTATCATTTATGGAGAACATTACGTTTTTAAAACTTTGGAATACTATAGTTCGCTATTTTACGGCCACAGTTTTTTTCTTGGTTGTTGGGCTAGTTTCCTCCTTTGGGATGACCCCTAACCACATATCTGCCTCTGGAAATACGGACACGATTTCCAATACCCATATAGCCCTACCCTCATCTTGGAATGGACTGGAATGGTTAAATCCGTTTTATGAAATATCCGTGGACCCGGATTGCGATGGGGATGGAGTAACTTGTAAACAGGAAGAACAGGATGGTACGGACCCCAATGACCCCTGTGATTTTGTTTTGGAACATCAAGATTGTACACCCTCAACGGCATGGAAGAATTCAGATTGTGATGGAGATGGCGTGACCAACCAAAAAGAAAAGGAAGACGGCACCGACCCATTAGATCCCTGCGACCTTATATTGGAGCACCAAAACTGCTCCGCTTCCAATGAATGGAAAAATATGGATTGTGACGGTGATGGGGTGACCAATGAAAAAGAGAAAGAAGATGGTACGGATCCCTTTGACCCCTGTGATCTTATATTGGAGCATCAAAACTGCTCTCCTTCCAATGAATGGAAGAACATGGACTGTGATGGGGATGGGGTGACCAATGAAAAAGAGAAAGAGGATGGTACAGATCCCTTTGATCCCTGTGATCTTATATTGGAGCACCAAAACTGTTCTCCTTCCAATGAATGGAAGAACATGGACTGTGACGGGGATGGAGTGACCAATGAAAAAGAGAAAGAGGATGGTACAAATCCCTTTGATCCTTGTGATTTTATTCCGGAACATCAAAATTGTACTCCGTCGGAAGAATGGAAGAACATGGACTGTGATGGCGATGGCGTGACTAATGGAGATGAGAAAGAAGATGGCACCAACCCCTTGGATCCATGTGATTATAACCCAGACCATGTCACCTTGCCACAAAGTGGGGATTATTTGACCGCTGACTGTGACGGTGATGGAGTGACCAATGAAGATGAAGAGGAAGACGGAACGGACCCGAACGATGCCTGTGATTTTGTGTTGGATAGCCAGACCGTGGATCCAAGCTCTACATGGAATGCTTCTGATTGCGATGGTGATGGCGTGACCAACGAGGATGAGAAAGAAGATGGTACCGACCCCTTGGACCCTTGTGATTATAACCCTGATCATATCACCTTGCCACAAAGTGGGGATTATTTGACCGCTGACTGTGACGGTGATGGAGTGACGAACGAAGATGAAGAGGAAGACGGAACGGACCCTAACGATGCATGTGATTTTGTATTGGATAGCCAGACCGTGGACCCAAGCTCTACATGGAATGCTTCTGATTGTGATGGAGATGGCGTGACCAACGAGGATGAGAAAGAAGATGGTACAGACCCATTGGACCCTTGTGATTATAATCCAGAAAGCATCACCTTGGAGCCATCTGCAGAATGGAAAGAACTGGATTGCGATGGGGATGGAAACCCGAACGATAAGGATCCCAATCCTTTGGAAGCTACGGCCGTTGATGATTCTGGATCAACCCCTGCGTTGACGGAGGTGGCCATAAATATTTTGGAGAACGATGATTATCTCCCTAACAATGATGACAACAATTTAGGTGTTACCAATTTGTCAAGAATTGGAGGAACTGCTGCCGGGGTTGTTTCTTTTGACGCCGACACTGGGATTATGACCTATGCCCCTACAGAGTTGGAATCCAATTCTACGGTTACAGTGGTGTATCAAGTATGTAATGTATTGCCGGACCCAAATGTCTGTGCTTCGGCTACGGTTACCATTGAAGTGGGTGCCAACACCATTGATGCCGTAGATGATTCTTATACCGGAAACGGGGACATCGCGGACAGTGATGTATTGTCCAACGATACCTTGAACGGAGAGTCGGTTACCTTGTCAGAGGTTACTTTGACCTCGACCCCAACGGATGAGCTTACCATCAACACTGATGGCAGCGTGAGCGTGAACCCTGGTACGGCCGAGGGAATTTATACCATCACCTATACCA
>NZ_ML142916.1:0-82997 GCF_004150225.1 Flagellimonas olearia
GAGGTGAGCGGAGCAAACCTTGAGATAGAGGATGGCAACGGTACCCTTCAGGTACCCTTGGCCAACTTGGGCAGTGACGACCAGACCTTATCGGAGGTACTTTCCGAGGGCAACAGCGCGGGCACTTCCATCACCAATGTTACGGACCCGACGAACGCCCAGGATGCGGCCACGAAGAACTATGTTGACTCACAGATCACGGCCAACGCTGCGGATGGTTCGGAGACCATCGTCAACGCCGGTACGGACATCAGCGTGAGCGGAAGCGGTACCAGCGGTGACCCCTATATCGTGAACAGTACCTTTGTGGAAGTTGACGGTAGCATCACCAACGAGATACAGGATTTGGCGAACGTACTCTCCGAGGGCAATAGTGCCGGTACGTCCATCACCAATGTTACGGACCCAACGAATGCCCAGGACGCGGCCACGAAGAACTATGTGGACTCACAGATCACGGCCAATGCGGCCGACGGTTCCGAGACCATCGTGAACGCAGGCACGGACATCAGTGTCAGTGGAAGCGGCACCAGCGGTGACCCCTATATCGTGAACAGCACCTTCACGGAAGTGGACGGTAGCATCACCAATGAGATACAGGATTTGGCCAGCGTACTAGGCGAGGGCAACAGTGCGGGGACATCCATTACCAATGTGACGGACCCAACGAACGCCCAGGACGCTGCCACGAAGAACTATGTGGACTCGCAGATCACGGCCAACGCGGCCGATGGTTCGGAGACCATCGTGAACGCCGGTACGGACATCAGCGTGAGCGGGAGCGGCACCAGCGGCGACCCTTATGTGGTGAACAGCACCTTCACCGAAGTGGACGGCAGTGTTACCAATGAGGTGAACACCCGTTTCGAGGTGAGCGGAGCGAACCTTGAGATAGAGGACAGTAATGGAACCCTTCAGGTAGCTTTGGCAGATATCAATATTGATCAAACTGCTTCAGATGTTGATTTGGACACATCGGTTGATTCAGATGGCGATGGTAGTTCAGAAACCACGGTTGAGGGAGCCATTCAGGCAATGTCGCCCATTGTATCCAAAGCGGCTCGGATTTTTTATCCACCTTCTATCGCAGTTGATGCTTCAACAAACGGAATCGGTAGAACAATAAACCTATATGATCAATATGTTGCACAGTTTGGTACTCCTGCAGTGGCAAGTTTAGGGGCTCCTGCGGCAATACCTACCTATGCTGCAACGGATCTATATTATTATGTGACCTATGCAGACCCTGCTGTGTTTGACAATATGAGTATTGATGCCAGTGGTGAACTTACCTATGATATTGTTGGTCAACCATCAGACTATAATGCATTGATCAACGTGGTGTTTGTTGTAAAATAAGAATGATAAAGACGCTAGAAGATTTGAAATCCATCACCTTACATAAGTCTTTATTTCTTGGGTTGTTCATCCTGTTTTTGGGGATGAACTTTGCAAACGCTCAGTTTTTGCTTCAGGCTCCAAATACGGGTGATGAAAATAACTACCAATGGTTTGAAGCTTCCGATTTGGGTACAGTTCTCGGAACAAATTCTTTTTATGAAGCAACCCAACCCGGTGTTTATTTTGCAACGTACGATGGTACCCTTTGCGGGTCCAATGCCACGGGATATTTTATTTTAACCGATTGTGAAGCACCGAACAACGAAGTTACGTTGGATATTTCTGCCAGTGTACCTTCGGGAGCCACGGTTAGTTGGAGTCCGTCTTTGAGTGGAGATCAAACTCGACCAACGGTCACAAGCACACAAAGTGTGGTGCGCTATACGGCCACTATCACTAAGGTGGGGAACAGTATTGAGTTGCCTCGGTTTACCGTGGTCTGTATGAGTCAGGCGGCCACATTGGTTGATGACCTGATTGTGGTCAATGAAGATGAATCTGTTGAGGTACCTATCTTTGACAATGATTCTGATTTGCCTTCAACAGGAACGCTCACTACCACGAACCCAGCCAATGGTTCTGTGACCATTGACGACAATGGAACACCCAATAACCCATCGGATGATAGGGTAACCTATATTCCAGCACCTGATTTTAATGGAACCGACTCGTTTGACTATACCGTCTGCAACACTTTTGGAGATTGCAGTACCGCTACGGTGACCGTTGATGTACTTCCAATCGTGGATACCAATGATGATTCAGTTTCCACGGATCAAGGAGTGGACATAGTTATTTTGTGGAAAGGCAATGATAATGACATCCCCAATATCGGAACCATTACAGCTACAAATCCATCCAATGGAACCATACTATTGAATGATAATGGTACCGTGAACAATCCTTCGGATGACAATATCACTTACATACCCAATGCAGGGTATACAGGAACAGATTCCTTTGAATATACAGTTTGTGATGACAATGGACATTGCGACACGGCTACAATTACTGTGATTGTAAACACTTCTGGAATTGACCTGGATAGTGATGGAGACGGTATTGTGGACAGTTTTGAGGACCTCAATGCGGATAATGACAATGATCCATCCACAAATCCAACGGATACGGATGGGGACGGCATTCCAGATTATTTGGATATAGATAGTGATAATGATGGAATTCCGGATAACATTGAAGCACAACCTGCTTTGGGATATATCCCTCCAAGTATGGTCGATGTCAATGGAAATGGACTGGATGATGCCTATGAGAATGATGGGAACATTGGTTTGATTCCTTTGGATTCAGATAATGACGGTATTCCGGATTATGTGGATACCGATAGCGATGATGATAATGTGCCGGACATCATTGAAGGCCATGATATGAACCAAGACGGTATTGCCGATATAGAGCTTATAGGTTCAGATAAGGACAATGATGGTCTTGACGATGCCTTTGAAGGCAGTACGGTCATCGATTTGGATGTCAATGATGAAATTGACGATCCCAGCACCGACCTTTTGGATACCGATTCTGATGGTATTCCAGACTTTAGGGACTCTGACGACGATGACGATGGTATCGAGACCATTGACGAAGACCTAAATATGGATGGCAACTATGCCAATGACGATTCCGATGAGAATGGTATACCCAACTACTTGGACCCTGATTTGGGTGAAACCACAGTAGAGGCCATAGATGTGATCAATGTTATCACACCCAATGGGGATGGAATACACGACGTATTGGCCATCAACGGTATTGAGGATTATCCAAACAACACGGTCAGGATCTATAACCGTTGGGGAGTAATGGTCTTCCAGACCAAGGCCTATAATACCACTGGAAATGTTTTTGATGGAACTTCCCAAGGTAGGGTAACAGTAGATCAAGACAACAAGCTTCCTGTGGGGACCTATTTCTACGTTATCGATTATCAAGATCAAGGTGGAAATATGAAGCAAATCTCAGGATACATATACATTAACAGATAAACATGGTTACTGTGGAGGTAAAACATCTATTGAAGAACATAAAAGGACTACTGGCCTTACTTTTCTTAGGGATTGTGGGAACTGCCCATGCCCAACAAGATGCACAGTATACCCAGTATATGTACAATACAGTGAGTGTAAATCCGGCCTATGCAGGTTCACGTGGACATTTGAGCATTGCGGCATTGTATAGGAACCAATGGTTGGGACTGGATGGAGCTCCTGAAACACAGACCTTGAATATCCATACGCCCATGGGCTATAGAGGGGTTGGACTGGGAATTTCTGTGGTAAACGATAAGATAGGCCCTACTTCCGAAACCTATTTCGATGTGGACTTTTCGTATACCATACAAACCTCTTTTGACGCTAAACTGAGTTTTGGTCTGAAAGCCAGTGCCCATATGTTGGATATTCGTTATTCCGAATTGGATGAGTTTGAAATAGACCCGCAGCTGCAGTCCCAGCAGGACATACAAAACAAGTTTTCTCCCAATATAGGTGCGGGGGTATATTACCATACCGATAGATTCTATGCAGGCATTTCGGCCCCCAGGATTTTGGAGACCACCCATTTTGATACCTCTTCCGTATCCACGGCAAAGGAACAGATCAATTTATACGTCATTACCGGTTATGTTTGGGATTTGAACCCTTTCTTGAAATTCAAACCTACCCTTTTGACCAAAATGGTACAGGGAGCCCCTCTACAGGTAGACGTTTCGGCCAATTTTATGTTGAATGAGCGTTTCATTGGCGGCGTGGCCTACCGATGGGATGCGGCCTTCAGCGGGTTGTTTGGTTTTATGGTTTCCGATCAGTTGATGCTTGGGTTGGCCTATGACCGTGAAATAACCGAATTGGGTGCCGCTACCTTCAATGATGGTTCCTTTGAGGTAATCCTACGTTACGATTTCCTTAGAAATGTTGGTAACCTAAAGTCCCCACGCTTCTTTTAGGAACAATTTAAAACCCTTGGCTCCATAAATTCCTCCAAAGGTCATATTTTTACCTCATGGAAGAGGAAAAAGTGATATTGGTGAACGAGGCGGATGAGCCCATTGGTCTTATGCCCAAAATGGAAGCCCATGAAAAGGCACTGTTACATAGGGCTTTTTCGGTTTTTGTGATGAACGATAAAGGAGAGACCATGCTCCAACAACGGGCCGAAGATAAATACCATTCCCCTTTGTTATGGACCAATACCTGTTGCAGTCACCAGCGTGATGGCGAAAGCAATATTGAGGCCGGAAAGCGCAGGCTCATGGAAGAGATGGGATTTCAAACGGAACTTACGGAACTGTTTTCTTTTATATACAAAGCCCCATTTGATAATGGCCTTACCGAACATGAATACGATCATGTAATGATCGGGTCGTATAACGATTCCCCCAATATCAACCCAGAGGAAGTGGCCGATTGGAAATGGATGTATCCGGCCGATATCAAAAAAGATATCGCTGCCAATCCCAATGAATATACGGAGTGGTTCAAGATTATATTTGAACGCTTCTATGGTCATATCATGAAAAATACCCCCGCCCAATGAAAGTAAAAGTGAGCAGAAAGGCTAATTTTAATGCGGCCCACCGATTGCACAGACCTGATTGGGACGCAGAAAAGAACCAAGCCGTTTTTGGAAAATGCAACAACCCCCGTTACCATGGGCATAATTATGACCTTATTGTAAGTGTTACGGGTGAAATTGATCAAGAAACTGGTTTTGTGATGGATCTAAAAGTGCTCAAGGACTTGATCAAGGAGCATGTAGAAGAGGCTCTGGACCACAAAAACCTTAATGCAGATGTTCCCGAGTTCAAGGAACTCAACCCAACTGCAGAAAATATTGCCGTGGTCATTTGGAGCAAACTTAGGCCCCATATAGACCAGGCCAATGAATTGGAAGTGGTACTCTATGAGACACCGCGCAATTTTGTAACGTATTCAGGATAAAATGGATTTATACCCTTTAAAGTTCAAGCCCATTCTCAAAGAACGTCTTTGGGGAGGAACAAAACTAAAAGATGTACTCAATAAACCCATCGAAAGTGATATTACTGGCGAAAGCTGGGAACTTTCCGGAGTAAGTGGAGATATTTCCGAAGTGGCCAACGGGGCTCTGGAGGGAACCTCGCTTCAAGAACTGATATCCCTCCAAGGAGAAAGCCTTTTGGGAAAAAGTGTGGTGGAACGGTTTGGGAATGAATTTCCCATTTTGATAAAATTCATCGACGCCAAACAAGATCTGTCCATTCAATTGCATCCCAATGATGCCTTGGCCAAGAAAAGGCATAATTCCTTTGGAAAAACAGAGATGTGGTACATAATGGATGCCAATCCCGGTTCCCAGTTGATCGTGGGTTTCAACAAGGATGTTGAAAAAAGCGAATATATCGAAAGCTTGGAGTCTGGTACCCTTTTGGATTTGATGAATTATGAAGAGGTAAAGGAAGGAGATACTTATTTTATCAATACCGGAAAGATACACGCCATAGGTGCTGGGGTGTTGTTGGCCGAAATTCAGCAAACTTCAGATGTTACCTATAGGGTCTATGACTTTGACCGAAAGGACAAGGATGGCAACCTAAGGGAACTCCATACCAGTTTGGCCGTTGATGCCATTGATTACGAGCGTAAGAACGATTTCAAGGTAGATTACCCAAAGGGTAAGGATGAAACCAATACCATGGTGGACTGTCCTTATTTTAAAACCAACTTTTTGGAGTTGACCCAACCTCTAAAACTGGATGTATCCCAAAGGGATTCATTTACCATATACATGTGTGTGGGTGGAGCGGCACAGATTTCCAATGATTGGGGCACTGCATCCATTCAAAAAGGAGAGACGGTATTGGTCGCAGCCTCCAGTTCAACGATTGATATAGATACCCGTAACGCCAAACTTTTGGAAGTTACCATTTAATAGTACCTTTATAAAAAACACTGGTATGCCAAGTATACGTGATTTAAAAAAGGATGTCAACTTTGTCTTGGGAGACATCATAGAAGCGGTCTACATTTGGGAGGCAGGCTCTGATAACAAGGAATCCGAAGAGGGAACCGTCATCATTGACAAGGCCATTGAAGCTTTTGACGAGCTCATGGACAAAATCAACCAAAAAAATGTTGATGACCAAAAGGCTCATTTTAGGAGCGTGCGGGCCCAACTCGAAGAAAAGGCCACACAATTGGTCAATGACTTGAACAATCTTGCCGGGTAAGTTAGTCCTGCTTGCTTAGAAAGTCTTGGAATGCCATTCCGTATTTGGAGGAGGCTACTTCCGGGGTAAGGGCATTGTACACGGAATCCAAATATTTTGGATTGGCGTCGCTGGCCTCGGACATCATAATGTATGGGGTGGCGTAAGAGTCTCCGTTGTTCAAACCAAAGTTAAGGGCATATCGGTAACGTCTTACCAGATTGATATCCGCCAAATTCTGTAGGGAATCCAAGGCGGTGGAATCTTCTTGAAACTCTGGCAATGTGGCCTGTTGCGCCAATGCAATGTCCCTAATGTTGAACTTGGATATCATTTCATTGAACTCCAGGTATTTTTCATGGGACTTGGAACCAGATATCTCCGGGTCCATATCAAAGGTCTTCCAAGTGGTGTTGATGGTAATCTGTCCGGGCTCTCCAAAAAAGGTAATACGATCGTTGAGGTCGTTATTGTCCTGTTTTTTCAAGTAGAGGTAAAAAATATCCGGGCTTTCCAATTCCTCTGAAAAACTGAATGTTCCATCTCCTTCAACTTCCAGGGAATCCAAGACCATAAGGGTAGAATCCTTGAACTGCTGTAGGTATAGGGTTCCTTTTTTCAATCCTTTTACGTTTCCAGAAACGGTCATGGTGTTTTCTGTACTTTTTTCACAAGACAGAACCAACATTCCCAATGACAATACAAACAATAACCTCTTCATCAATAAAAATTTTGCAGGGCAAATATCAAATAAACTTCTGAAATATTTAAACTTTGGCGGCGACTTCCATCAACAAAGCGCATAAATAAGCGCCAGCCGTACCCACAACATACCCGAAAACGGACAAAAGAATCCCCACAGAGGTCAACGAAGGATGGAATTCCGCAGCGACCACGGGAGCGGAGGCCGCACCTCCCACGTTGGCCTGACTGCCCACTGCGAGAAAAAAGTAGGGAGCTTTGATGAGTTTGGCCACCAAGATCAAAAGTCCGGCATGAATGGTGATCCATATCAAGCCTATCGCAATAAGTCCTGGATTTTCCAAAACTTTGCCCAAGTCCATTTTCATACCAATGGTGGCCACCAGAATATAGATGAACATACCGCCTATCTTGCTGGCCCCGGCACCTTCGTAGTTTTTGGCCTTGGTAAAAGAAAGCCCAATACCAATGGCGGTGGCAAATACTACCATCCATAAAAACTGGGAACCTAAGGAGGATAGAATTTTTTGTTTGTTTCGGATGACTTCAAAATTGTCTTCCAGAAAACCGGCAAAATGGCTGCCCAAAAAATGGGCAATGCCCACTCCGGCAAACGCGTAGAACAGCATCATGATCAAATCGGGAAGCGAAGTGACCCTAGTAATCTTTTCGGTATAGGTGGATACTTTTTCCTTCAATTCCTCAATGGAAGAATTATCTGCCTTGAACCAGCGGTCTATCTGTTTGGTCTTGCCAATGCCCAGCAGTAGCACTGCCATCCAAAGGTTGGCCACAACAATATCGATCAATACCATGCCCCCATAGTTTTCTTGGTTGTATTGGAACACTTCTAGCATGGCCGCCTGGTTGGCACCACCTCCGATCCAGCTTCCAGCGATGGTGGCCAGACCACGCCATACGGCATCAAAACCACTGCCACCAACCGTTTCAGGGGAAAATATGGAAACGATCAATATGGCCACGGGACCACCAATGATGATTCCGGCCGTACCGGTCAAGAACATAATAAGGGCCTTTGAACCCAGATTGGCAATGGCCTTGAGGTCTATGCTCAAAGTCATTAAGATCAAGGCAGCAGGCAAAAGGTATCTACTGGCAATGTAATAGGTCTGCGATGAAGATTCGTCCACAATGCCCAAACTGGCCAAGATGGCCGGAAGCAAATAACACATGAGTACCGTAGGTACAATGGAGTAGAATTTTTTCCAAAAACCAGTGTTGAGGGAGGAGGTGTAAAAAACAAAACCTAGGCAGAGACAGAGGAGTCCAAAAATGACCGTATCCTCCGTAAAGGGTAGTTGATCCATAGAATTTCAATAGTGATAGCCCCAAATATAGGAAAATCAAAAATGGTTGTGATAGGACAACTTCACCTGATTCCAGATCAAATGTTCAGCCAATAGGTCAGCTTTAAATTAATGGACCGACTTCTGGGCATAAAGGAATTTACAAAGTAGTTGTCATTATAGACTAGAAAAAGGTCCGACAGGGGTGCAAAGCGCCATTGCAGACGCGAATTGAAACCTAGATTGTCCCTTTGGTTGCTGTATTGGATCAAGGTAGACCAGAAAATGGATTTGTTGAAGGTGATGTTGATTCGGGGGCTTACCAGCCAAATATCGGCACTTTCATACGGATCGGGAAGTTTTATGCTATCGTAGTTCAGTCCTAGGATAAGAAAGACCTTGGGTTGTAATCGTAGGCTCATATCTCCTTCAAACGAAAATCGGGTGCCATTGAAAAAATCGCCATAACCAGGTTCAAGGGCATAGGAGAAGACCTTTCGGCGATCGCTCTGGAATTCCACTTCATAGCTGGTATAATAATAGCCTTGATCGGCCGGAAGCTCCACACCACCATCGGTCCCAGTGGGGTCAAAAGGCTCCGTGAGAAAGGTGAATCGGTTAAAAAGACGTGCTGACAGTTCTTCCTGGGTTTTGAACTGTGCTTGCCACCCCGAAAAGATAAAATAGTCGGTATTCTGATAATCCAGTGTGGGCTTCCACTCCATATTGGGGTTGAAAGTAAAGCCATGGAAATTTAAGCGTCCTTTTTTGGGCCAAAAATTCACCTCCACAAAAGGTTTGGCTACCACCACATCTTGTCTTCGGATAAACCCAAGGTCGGAGCGGAAATCCTCACCAATGAAGTTGCCATTCAACCCAACATTGAGGTAACGGGAATTGTAGTTGAGGTTTATCCCACCAGCCGCGTCTTGGGAACCTATTTCGTGTGCAAAGGATTTGTGGTAGAAGAACTTTCCGGTCCAGGTGTTGTCCGCTGAGGCCAGATTATAGTCCAATCCCAAAACCCGGTTGTATCGGTCCGATTCCTCCAAAAAGTCATAGTCATCAAAAGTTTGCCGGTTCACAAAAATGAAACTAAGATTGGAACGGGAGAACATTCTTTGTTGCAGGGCCAAGACGGTATTGTTGTTACTGGCAATATGGTTGGCCTCATCCTTTTCGGTCTGGATGGTCAAGAAACCCAATCGCAGGTTTTCGTTAAGCTTACCGCTGAGTCGAAGCCCGCCAATGATTCCGTTCTCTATGGTCTCTTCTTCCAGGTTTTCGGCTATACCAATTCTTCTTGAAAAGAATGGGTTGGCATCCTCTTCACTACCAAAGGACCCAAAAAGGTCACTGTTGTCAATGAAGAACTGTCTTCTTTCTGGGAGCGAAATTTCAAAACGGGTAAGATTGGTCACAAAATTGTCCACCTCCACGTTGGAGAAGTCGGGGTTCACCGTAATGTCCAAATTCATTCCGTTGCCAATGGATACCTTCGCATCCCCACCAAAATTCAAGGCGCTGAGGTCATTATCGTTCTCGTAATCCTTGCCCACAATCCCATTGACATAGGGAATAATGGCCATAGGGGTACGGGATTTTCCCAAGGGCTTTTCAAAGACCATATCCCCCATAAAGGCCAAACTATAGATCAATTGATTTTGGGGGATTTCCATCCAGGTACTGGTTTCATTGGTCTGCATATCAAATCGGTAGCTGTTGAACCGCCATTTGGTCTCGCCTTGTTTAAACTTGAAAGAGGTAAGCGGAATGGCCAGTTCGCATACGTAATACCCATCATACAATCGGGTTTCACCTTGCCATTTCACATCCCAAGAAGTGGTGAATCCACTTGGGCCGGACCCTCCGTTGGAAATCAGTGCCTCTCTCCGAACCCCATAGGGGTTCATCCCAAAAAGAAAGGCGTTGGTGCCATCGTTGAAGGTGTCGAACAGCAAGCTGATATTGTCATTCCCCCCGGCCCTATAATCCCTTTCCAAAGAGGGAATCACATAATTGTCCCCTTCGGTGTTGAGCTTAATACCAATAAAAAGGGTAGTGGCATTGTACAGCATTTTAATGTCAGTTTGCTGGGCGGCCAAGGTGGAATCCGAGGGGAAATATTGTTGAAAATCATGGGCGCTTTCCGCAATTTCCCAAACCGATTCATCCAAAACACCATCTACCTGTATGGGGTCACTGATGAATTTAACGGTAAAGCTTTTGGATCGGGATTGCGCAAAAAATAGCAAAGGAAGTAGTGTTGTAGCAAGTACAAGACGGAATTTTAGCATTGTTTTGAGTCTAGTCGGTGCCCCAAATTTAAGTGTTAGGTTCGTTAAAAAAATCCCAAAGTTTTGTTATAAGTGCACTCATTGATAGTAGGTTATAAAAATTGGTGTTTACTTGTCACGATTTTTAGTTTTAGAGTTCCCTACTTTTGGACAAACCTTGAATAATGCGAAAAGCCATACTTCTTTTTTTACTTATACCCCTATGCTCCTTTGGTAATTTTTGGGGCAAGACAGGCCACCGGGTTACGGGACATATTGCACAAAATCATTTGACAGGAAAGGCCAAGAGGGCCTTGAACGACCTTTTGGATGGACATAGTTTGGCCTTTGTTTCCAACTATGCCGATGAAATCAAGGCAGATCGTTCCTATTCCAAATTCTCGGCATGGCACTATGTAAACTATCCCTTGGGGATGAAATATGTGGATTCAGAAAAAAGCAAGTACGGGGATATTGTCACCGCTATTGAAGAATGCACCAAGGTGGTCAAGAACAAGAATAATAGCAGGGCCGACCGGGTTTTTCATTTAAAAATGCTCGTTCACCTTATTGGAGACCTACATCAACCCATGCATGCCAGTAGGGCAGAGGATAAGGGAGGCAACGATATCCAAGTGCAGTGGTTCGGTCAAGGAAGCAACCTTCATAAGGTATGGGACAAAGATTTGATCGTATCCTACGGAATGACCTATACAGAAATGGCCACCGAGCTGGATCGCGGGGTTTCCCGTAAAGAGCGCAAAAGGATTCAAGAGGGAACCATTTACGATTGGGTGGATGAGTCCCATGAAATATGTGCCACGCTATACGAATCTGCCGAGGTTGGCGAAAAACTCGGCTATCGGTATACCTATGATCACAACGATCTGTTGTTCGAACAACTCCAAAAAGGAGGGCTAAGATTGGCCAAGGTTTTGAACGACCTCTTCAGCTAAGCGAGATGATTTATTGCAAAACGGTCTTGAGCTGGTTTCGATACTCGGATGGATTTTGTCCGGTAAAGGCCTTGAACGACTTGTTGAAATGCGAAAAGTTATTGAAGCCACTGTCATAACACACCTGCGTAATGCTGATGGGCTGTTCGGCCAATAGTTTGGAGGCATGCACCAAACGGTATTCGTTCACGAACTGGGTAAAGGTCTTGTTGGTGATTTTTTTGAAATAACGGCAAAAAGAGGGAACCGTCATACTTACCAAGTCTGCAATTTCACCTAGGCTGATATCCTCTTTAAAATTGGTCTTTACGTGATTGAAGACAATATTGATGCGGTCGTTGTCCTTTACCTCCGTTTCCATGGAAAAGCCTTCCCCGTTCAGTACTTTGATTTCGTCCGAGGTGGCCAATACATTCAAAATGTTCAAAATGGAAAGCAAGCGTTGAAAGTCGGTCTGGTATTCCAGAATTTCCATTTTTTCACCCACTTTGGTTTTGGTCTTGCCGGAAAAAGCGATACCGCCCTTGGCCACTTCGAACAATTTTTGGATGTTTTTCATTTCCGGGATGCTGAAAAAGTCGCTTCCCAAAAAATCGGCCTTCATCTGTATCAGCGTCTCACTTTTATTGCCGGTCAACTTATCAGTAAAACCACAATGGGGCAAATTAGATCCAATTAGGATAAGGTCCCCATTTCTAAAATAGGAAACATGGCTGCCTATTTGCCTTTTCCCAGAGCCTCCGTTAATATAGACCAGCTCCAGTTCGGGGTGGTAATGCCAGCCAATGTTCTTATTCTCATGCCGCTCACTGAATTTTTGATATAGGAATGAGTGTCCAAAACTGGGTGCAATTGCCTCAAAAGCAGGTTTTTGAATCATTTTGGCCGTATTCTTTTTCACAATGTAAAATTAAAGTGGTCCACAAAACGGTGTCTCTACAAAATTAACCAAAATATATGGTATTTTACCATTTAGTCAATTTTATACATAGTCATAGGTTAAAATTGTACATATACTGGAAAAGATGGTAGTGTTTCGGGGGGATATCCTGTGATAGCTTTGTAGTGTAATCCAAAAAAACAAAATGTTATGAAAACAGTAGAAAGATATATCGTAGCGGTGATGTTCCTTTTTGCAACTACCATTGGACTTGCCAATGCATCCAATATTACTTTGGATAAGAAAGGAAATGCCAAAAGTGAGGTGGAATTGAAGTTGGTCAATGTGAAGGTAGAGCCCGTTTTTGTGAAAAAGGGAGGGAAATTGATGATGAACCTTTTGAACCTATCACAGGAAAAAGTTACGGTTAAAGTATATGACAGTCAGAAAAGGTTGGTTTATAATGAAACCATAGATGGAAAAGTGGTTGTTGAAAAAGCATTCAACTTTGAAAAAGCCTTTGAAGACAAATACACCGTGGTTGTGGTCGATAAGTTGGGAACTTACACAGAGACCATGGTTGTAAAATAGTTTGTTTAGTTAATTTTTATGTGCATGGGGGCCGTTTGGCCCCTTTTTTTATAGAAATTTTTTAAGCCGTTCCCTTTTGTGCAAGGGGAGGGAATCATTGGAGATGGCCAATTTTAGAATAGATTGGTCTTTTTCTTTGTCATATAAAAGTCTATAGAATTGTTGGGTGGTCAATGGGTTGTTAGACTCCTCCACTAAATCCATGGTGTCACCGGAACTTACTTTTCCCACTTCCAAAATCCGAACATAGGTCCCTGGCCATCCATGGTCTATAAATTGTTTCAGGATTTGTTGGGTGCCAAACTTCAAACCGAGCTTAAAACAAGGCTCCCTAGGTTGTGTTATCTGGACCAGCGCAGTCCCCAATCTGTAAATGTTGCCCACTCTTATTTGGGATTCATCCAGTCCTTTAACGGTAAGGTTTTCACCGAACATGCCCCAATTCCATTCCAAATGGGGGTACTTTTCCTTCCAATACGGATATTGTTCGGCCGAAAATAAATAACAGGCCTTGTAGATGCCCCCATGTACCTTGGGGTCTCCAATGGTATCCCCCGATACATTTTCGGTCTCCAAAAGTAAGGGTGTATCCAAAGGAGATTTATAAATCCCTGTGGTGATCAACTTGCCGTTCCAAGAAATTTCAGTGGGTTTTCCTAAGTTGGTAGAGATGATTTGCATGCCTCCAAGGTAAAAAAAAACCATCGCAATCTGCGATGGTTTTTCATCATGTTTTAGCTTGGATCTATACTATTTTTCCAACCGCTTGGCGACAGCAAATCCTGCCAACAACCCAACTCCTGCCATAAAGAAAATGGTTCCTGGGTAGGCTACATCCTCATTTACTCCCAAGTTGTACACCAGAAAGGCGGCCATGAAAATGGCTATGCCAATACCTATAAAAAGTAGGGCCACATTGATTAGGATGATTTTCCAAAAAGGAACTTTGCCTTCGCGTTTTCCCTGAAAAAAGATGCTGGCATCGGCTCCCTTTTCTATCAAAGCCATTCGCTCTTTGTTCCGGGTTGAATAATACAGATAGGCAATCGCGAAGACTGCTCCAAAAATTACGGGTAAGATGATTACTTCAGATCCCATGATTGTTCGTTTTTAATGATTATACTTTTTTGGTTTTTAGCATATGACGGGATTTATATGACGTAGGTTACAGGGTTCTATAAAAAAAGTGCAAATGATGTAACCAAAACCATGGGTTGAACGTCCAATCTTCAATGTTGACCGCCAAAGAAAGAAAATTGATCCGCAGCATCCACAAGGGCAATACCCATGCGTTTTCTGAATTGGTCAATAGATACAAGGATTTGGTCTATACCTTGGCCCTTCGTATGTTGGGCAACCGGGAAGAGGCCGAAGAGGTGTCACAGGATACCTTTATTAAGGTATTTCATTCGTTGGAGCGGTTTAAAGGTGATTCCAAGATATCGACATGGATCTATAGGATTGCCTACAACGCCTGTTTGGACCGGATACGGTTGCGGAAGAGCAGAACGTTTTTGGATGTTGGCGAAATGGAAGATTTTATCTTTACGGAAATGGATACGGCCTTGGACAAAATGGTCAGGGAAGAACGGGGAAGGCTTGTGGGGCAATGTCTGGCAAAGTTGCCCAGCGAGGATGCAGGGCTTTTGACCTTATTTTATTTTGAGGAGAAAAGTCTTTTGGAAATTGAGAATATATTGAATGTTCCGGTAAATTCGTTAAAGGTGCGATTGTTCCGGGCAAGGAAGAAGTTGGCAGCGGTATTGGAGGGCCACTTAAAACCAGAAATACTTCAAAACAATGGATGAGCAACAAAAAAAGGAACTGGAAACATTTGTAGACAAGGTTATGGGGGAAACTTCCTTGGAGTCGCCCTCACCGGATTTTACCGAAAAGCTCATGGCAAAGATTGAGGCGCAATCCCAACAAGAGGTGTTTGTGGCCCAACCCCTTTTGCCCAGGAAACTCCTTATGTTTCTGTTTCTGGGTTTTGTGGCGGGGTTCATTTACTTGTTGATGACCTATGGTCTTGACCCCAATCAAGGATGGTTCAAAAATATAGAGTGGAATTTGGATTTCTCCAATACATGGCGTTGGATGGAGGGATATACCGCTTCCAAAGTGACCCTATATGCCGTCTTGCTCTTCGGAGTGTTGTTTTTTGTACAGATACCTTGGCTAAAACGCTATTTGGACCAACACGGGACCTTAAGCTGATATATAAACATAGGCCCAGTACATCAATACAAATTGTAGCGGAATCCTGAGAACTAAAATCCATTTGGGAATTCCCGCAGCCTCCTTTTTTCCGGAAAGCATGTAAAAGTGCACCGTTAGAAATAGGGTCAACATGGCAATGATTCCATAGGCACTCAGGTTTCTGGTCACCTTAAAACAGAGGCCTAGACCCAAAACCATCTCGGCCATACCACTCAAGAACACCAAAAATTTGGGATAGGGAAGATAGCGGGGCATGATGCGTAAATACATCTTGGGAAATATAAAATGGGCCAACCCTGCAACCAAGTACAGTACGGTCATTGCATAAAGGTGCCATGGGGTTTCCATGTCCTAAAAATAAGAAAGGCAGGCCATGTGGCCTGCCTTTTTTTCAACTTTATGGGAATGTTTACTTGATCATATCATAGCTACGGCTAATGAACTTGGTGAGCTCTTCACCTTTCAACAGGCCTTTGCTCAACCTTGCCAAATCCAACGATTGATTGATCAAACGTTCCCTCTTTTTGTCGGTTTTGGTATTCAATATCTCGCTTACCAACTCATGGTTGGTGTTCACGATGAGGTTGTACATATCGGGCATGTTCCCCATACCAAAAATTCCACCACCTCCAGTTCGCTGCATTTCTTTCATGCGACGCATAAATTCTGGTTCTGTGATGATGAACGGGGAAGCATTGCTGTCCATGGCCTCCAATTGAATGGTGTATCCTTTATCGGTGCTAATTACCTTTTCCAAGTTTTCCTTTAAGCGGTCTTTTTCTTCATCGGACAATTTGGAAATGGCCGAATCCTCTTTTTTGACCAGGTTGTCAATATGGT
Source organism: Flagellimonas olearia (assembly GCF_004150225.1). Classification (NCBI taxonomy): domain Bacteria; kingdom Pseudomonadati; phylum Bacteroidota; class Flavobacteriia; order Flavobacteriales; family Flavobacteriaceae; genus Flagellimonas; species Flagellimonas olearia. The sequence continues at coordinate 16,377 of NZ_ML142916.1, forward strand.
CAGAATCCACACGGACAAAGGATAGATTTTCCTTGGAGCTCTCCAGTTTCTGCATCAAATGCGAAACAATGGGGGAGTCCATCAACAAAATTTCATAGCCTTTTGCCTTAGCGGCTTCAACGTAACTGTGCTGTGCTTCCATATCCGAAGCATAAAGTATCACCAATTTGCCATCTTTATCGGTCTGGTTGTCCTTGATCTTGGCCTCCAGCTCTTCAAAAGTGTAAAATTTGCCATTCACAGTAGGGTACAGGGCAAACTTATCGGCTTTTTCAAAGAATTTGTCTTCGGAAAGCATCCCGTATTCAATCACGATTTTGATGTCGTTCCACTTTTGTTCAAAATCCTCCCGGTTGTTTTTAAAGAGGGAACTCAACTTATCGGCCACCTTTCTGGTGATGTAGGAAGAGATTTTCTTTACGGCACCATCGGCCTGCAGATAAGATCGTGATACGTTCAAAGGAATGTCCGGAGAATCAATGACTCCTCGCAACATGGTCAGGAATTCAGGAACGATACCCTCCACATTATCCGTAACGAACACTTGGTTCTGGTATAATTGTATGCGGTCTTTCTGGATATTAAGGTCATTCGTCAACTTGGGAAAATACAGAATCCCGGTCAGGTTAAAGGGATAGTCCACATTCAGGTGGATGTGAAACAAAGGCTCTTCAAACTGCATGGGATAGAGTTCCCTATAAAAATTCTTGTAATCCTCGTCCTTAAGGTCGGTAGGTTGCTTGGTCCACGCCGGAGTGGGATTGTTGATGATATCGTCCACCTCTTCTGTTGGAGCCGGCTCGTCCTCTTTGGCACCTTCCGGTTTGGGAAGTGTTTCGGTACGGGTGCCAAATTTAATCGGGATGGGCATGAACTTGTTGTACTTGGTCAGCAGTTCACGGATTTTGGCATCTTCCAAAAATTCGGTGGAATCCTCCGCAATATGAAGGATAATCTCCGTACCCCTGTCTTTTTTCTTGGCTTCTTTTAGGGTGAATTCGGGGGAACCATCGCAGACCCAATGTACTGCGGGTTCGTCCTTAAAACTCTTGGTGATGATCTCTACCTTTTCTGCCACCATAAAAGCCGAATAGAAACCAAGTCCAAAATGACCTATGATTCCCGTATCCTTTCCTGCATCTTTATATTTGTCCAAAAACTCCTCCGCACCGGAAAAGGCCACTTCGTTGATGTACTTTTTCACTTCATCCTCGGTCATCCCGACCCCTTGGTCCAAAATGTGGATGCGTTTTTTGTCCTTGTCCACCTTGACCTCGATGATGGGATTTCCATATTCCACCTTGGCCTCGCCTATAGAGGTCAAGTGCTTTAGCTTTAGGGTTGCATCCGTTGCATTTGAAATAAGCTCCCTCAAGAAGATTTCATGATCACTATACAGAAACTTCTTGATCAAGGGAAAGATGTTCTCTACTGAAACATTGATTTTACCTGTTGCCATTGTTTTTACATTTTCTTTACGCCATCAGGACAAAAAAAATACCATACTGATAAAGGTGACAAACTGACATTGATGCTTGACATAGGAGCGGGATGAAAATTTAACATAATTTTGTTTATCTTTTTTACTAATACGTTAAACAAAATATGTATCTTTAAATTGTTATAGAAAATATTGCTATGAAATAGGATTATCTATAACGCACTTTTATTTATTGGTTAGGTTGTTGGAAATGCACTTTCGCTAGGGAGTGCATTTCTTTTTTCCATGGGAAGTTCCCTAAGGCTTGAAAGTTTTATTTTGTTGATAAATGTGCAGTTCTTAGGATATATTTTTTACTTTTCGGTTAAATAGCCCCTAATTTTTGATAATTTATTTATAAAGATAGGATAATGTACAATTCAAGAATATCAGGACTGGGATTCTATGTGCCTGAAAACGTGGTCACCAACGATGATTTGTCCAAAATAATGGACACCAATGACGAATGGATCCAAGAACGGACCGGTATCAAGGAGCGTAGACATGTAGTTAAGGGTACCGATACCACCACATCCATGGGGGTAAAAGCGGCCCAACAGGCCATTGAAAGGGCGGGGATTGATAAGAACGACATCGATTTTATCGTCTTTGCCACCTTAAGCCCCGACTATTACTTTCCAGGCCCGGGGGTTCTGGTACAACGTGATTTGGATATCAAGACCGTGGGTGCTTTGGATATACGCAACCAATGTTCTGGATTTGTGTATGGCATATCCGTGGCGGACCAATATATTAAAAGTGGCATGTACAAAAACGTGTTGGTCATTGGTTCCGAGCTGCATTCGCATGGGTTGGACATGACCACACGAGGTAGGGGAGTGTCGGTAATATTTGGTGATGGGGCCGGAGCTGCGGTACTCACCCGTGAAGAGGACACGTCTAAAGGAATTTTATCGTCCCATTTGCATTCCGAAGGGCAACATGCCGAGGAACTTTCACTGATTGCCCCGGGGATGGGAAAACGTTGGGTGAACGATATTTTGGCCGATGTGGGTAGCGGTGAAGAGGACACTTCCTATTTTCCATACATGAATGGACAATTTGTCTTTAAGAATGCCGTGGTCCGTTTCAGTGAGGTGATCATGGAAGGGTTGGCGGCCAATAATTTGACCCCACAGGATATTGATATGCTGATTCCCCATCAGGCCAATTTGCGTATTTCACAGTTTATTCAAAAGAAGTTTGGACTTTCCGATGATCAAGTATTCAACAACATCATGAGCTATGGGAATACCACGGCGGCTTCCATTCCCATTGCCCTTACAGAGGCATGGGAACAAGGGAAGATCAAAGAAGGCGACTTGGTGGTCTTGGCTGCATTTGGTAGTGGTTTTACTTGGGGAAGTGTAATCATTAGATGGTGATATGGGAAGACAGATCCCAGAGTTGACCCTGCCGCTTATTGAATTCATCAAAAACCAAAAAATGTTCTTTGTGGCCACGGCCATGGATGAGGGTTCAGTGAATCTGTCCCCAAAGGGATTGGATTCACTTAGGGTGATCAATTCCCAACGGGTCATTTGGCTCAACCTTACCGGAAGTGGTAATGAGACGGCTATCCATCTGGAGCACAAAAACCGAATTACCCTTATGTTCTGTGCCTTTGAGGGCGACCCCTTGATTTTACGATTGTACGGAACAGCAAAGGTCTATTCCCATAAAAGTCCTGAGTGGGAAGAGCATATTGGGTTGTTCCCTGAGATTGCTGGGGGTAGGCAGTTAATAGATGTACATATTGAAAAAGTACAGACCTCATGCGGTATGGGGATTCCCATTATGGAATACCAACACCAACGGCAAGAATTGGTAGATTGGGCTCAAAAACAAGGAGAAAGTGGTCTGAAAAAATATTGGGAGAAGAAAAACACCGTCAGTTTGGACGGTCTTCCACATGAATTTGACTAAATAAAAACCCCGATCTTTCCAGACCGGGGTTTTTTATTGATACCTCATGCAATATTAACCAACCAACACTTTTTTGCAGAGGATACCAATATGTGGTTATAGGATGCCCCCACCCGTATCCTTGGTACGGTTGTCCCTTCTTTTTCGTTGCTTGGCGCGGTTTTTACCACTTCCAAATTGATAGGACAACCCTACGTATACATTGTTGCTCTCCCAGTTGAATCCTCCCTCTTGTAAATAGGGGCGGTCTCCTTCAAAGGCAAAGCGCATGGTGTTGAAGATGTCGTTGTAATTGAAACTGAGTGTTCCCTTACCTTCGGCAAAGCTATATCGGGCTCCCAAGTTTACAAAGTACATGGGCTTTACATTAAATTGTATGTTACGGTTTTTGCCCCGATAAAATCCAAAGGCTTGTAGCGTCAGTTTTTTGGTTACGGTAAAACTGTTGTTCATCCGTAGGTTCCAAGCCGTGTTGTCCACCTTAACGCTTTCCACCGTAATATCCTCTTCTGTGGGATCGGGAATGTTCCCGGGAATACTCTCCGTGATACCTCTATTGGTTTGGGAGAAAATATCGAAACTTCCATTGATGTTCCACCATTTTGCAGGTCTGTAGTTGGATGAAAGTTCAAATCCATAGGCAGAGGTTTCATTAAAGTTGTCAAACGTGAGTATGATTTTGTTGAAATCCAATCGGTCTACAAAAACAGCCCTGTTGATTTCATCCTTGATGCTTCGATAAAACACCCCTCCGGTAATACTACCATTTTTAATGCGACGTGTATAATTGGCCTCATAGGAACTGGTGAACTGGGGCACCAAATTTGGGTTTCCAAATGAAGAGATCAGCGGAGTGGCAAACTCCCTGATAGGATTTACCTGTTGTAATCCGGGACGATCCACACGCCTGCTATAACTCACCTGGAGCTGATTCTTTTCGTTGGGGCTATAGGTTACAAAGGCCGAAGGATATATTTCGGTATACTTATCGGTAAAGGCCCGTACTTGGTTGGTATCCGCTTGAACCTCCACATCTTCAATACGTACCCCCATTTGATAGGACCACTTCTCGTAGTTTTGACCAAAAGTGGCATAGGCCGAGTAGATATCCATCCCATACACAAAGTTTGTGTCTGGGGTGGGTACCAAAACACCGTTCGAGTTGAATGAAGAACCGGTTGAGGCATAGTCCACATCGGTTTCAAAGTTTCTGGATTCCAATCCAACTTCCAATTTGGAGATGCTGTCCAAGGGATTCACGTAGTCCAAGTTGGCAATGGTCTGGGTTCTTTCCGTATCCACAAAATCCATGTAGTTGGGATATAGTGAGGCGCCCACAGACCTGAAATTGGCATCTTGGTTGTTCTCAAAGCGGTTATGGTCCACCTCCAATTCAATATTGTGGCCTTCCTTGCCAAAATCCAGCTTATAGTTGAAGTTGTACTGTTCGCTTCGGTTGTCCGAAACATCGTTGAAAAACTGGGTCACGTTGCGGGAGGCATCCGTATTATAGGTTACATCAGTGATACCGCTTCCATCTCCCTCAAAAATGTTCTGGTTGGTGAAGACAGAAATGGTATTCTTGTCATTAAGATAGAAATCAACCCCCAATTTGTACAAGTGGGACTTGTTGTTATTGAAGAAATCAAATTCTTGAAGGGAGTTCTCCTCCAATCTATAAATACTTCCATCATTGACATATTTACCAATGTTGTTGCCGTAGTTTCCGTAAAAGTTGAACTTTCCACTTCTGTAATTCAGGTCAATGGAACTGTTGAACTTGGCTTCAATCCCTTTGGTAAGTCCTAGGTTAACGTTTCCGTTGAACCCAATATTGGCATTTTTGTGCAGTACAATATTGATGATGCCACTCATCCCTTCCGGATTGTACTTGGCGGATGGGTTGGTGATCAATTCAATGGATTTAATGGAGGTCGATGGAATTTGACGCAACAATTGCGCCACAGGTACATTGGATAGTTTTCCGTCTACCATGACCCGTACATTGGAGTTGCCTCTAAGGGTAATGTCCCCGGTCTGGGCGTCCACGTTCACCGATGGAATGTTGTTCATAATATCTGACGCAGTGGCACCGGCTGTGGTCAAGTCCTTGCCCACATTGATGACCTTTCTGTCTACTCGCTGTTCTATGGTAGTGCGTTCGGCAACCACTTCCACCTCGGCCAGTTCCTCGGTGTTCTCCATCAAAGTGATGGTGCCTACCTTCAAGTTCCGGTTGTTTTTTGATATGACCAAGGGTTGAGAGTGGGTCTTATACCCAATAAATTGTACTTCCAGTACAAAGGAACCATCAGGGAGCTTATTGATTTCAAAGGTGCCGTCTTCCGAAGTGATACCTCCGGTAATGGTTTCTGTGCCATCCTCGGATTTTATCACCACGGCTGCATAGGCAATGGGTTCTTGGAGAGTGTTGTCAATAACGGTGCCGGATATGGAGCCAAAAGCTTCGTTTTCCGGGTTGTTTCCAAAAAGTTTGGTTGAGGGTACACTACATAAGAGCAGTGCAAAAAGTAAGACTACTTTTTTCATGAGCTGTTCGTTTTTTGATTAGATTGACGATGATACCTACAAGACGGTATGAGGGTTGGAATGTTACACTTTAAACTGATTTTAACATTCTTTAACAAATGTGGTGCGGCAAAGGTGTAAGTTGAGGGTAAACATGCGGACCAACATAGGGTTGAAAAAAAAGAAACCCTGACATATTCAACCGAAGTTGACTGCCAGGGTTTTACATTGATAAGCTATACTAAACACTAACCATTAACTATAAAAAATACAGTCTTACCAATGAATGATTTCTTATATACAATAGACGCTATTTTTTATAAAAAGTTGCAATCTTTAACCCAGTTTAACACATAAATTAACAAATGGGCCAAACACTTGTCATTGGGGCTTCAACAAACCCTGGAAGATACAGCAATATAGCAATTCGTAGATTGGTTGAAAACCATGTGGAAACAACCGCATTTGGGATAAGTCGGGGAACTGTATCAGGAATACAAATTACGGACAACTTGGACAATTTTCAAAATATTGATACCGTAACCTTGTATTTAAATCCAAAAAGGCAAAAGGAATACTATCAAAAGATAGTGGATTTAAAACCGCGGAGGGTCATTTTTAACCCTGGTACGGAAAACCCTGAATTCCAAGAAATTCTTTCAAAAGAGGGTATTGAGGTACAGGAAGCCTGTACCTTGGTTCTTCTTGCTACTGGGCAGTACTGACGTTGGCTCCTTTATTCCGAATCAGCCAAAGTCCGAAAAAGGTCAACAATCCATTTAGTGGCAGTAGTTCATATCCTACCGAATACCCACCCAAATATGAGGCTGGAATGCTGGCTACCGATGCTATGATGACCACCGAAAGTATCGCAACAATCCAAACATACTTGTCTTTGATGGTGTGTTTAGTGAAAATGCCAAAGGCAAAAAGTCCCAAAAGTGGTCCATAGGTATATCCGGCCACAGTTAAAAGACTGTCGATCACGTTGCTGCTCAGAATATATTTAAAGGCAATGATGACCACCACCAATATAAAGCTCATGGCGATATGGGTTCGTTTCCGTATTTTCTTTTGTTCGGATTCACTCTTTTTCTCCACATTTAAAAAATCCACACAGAAAGATGTGGTCAATGAGGTAAGGGCACTATCGGCACTACTATAGGCTGCGGCAATAAGGCCCAACATGAAGGTGACCGCAAGGGCAAGCCCCAACCCTCCGTTCAATGCAATTTCAGGGAATAGCAAATCGGTCTTTGGGGTACCATCCATTAGGGGCATAGCAATGGACTCTCTCTTGGCGTAGATAAAAAGTAGGGCTCCAAGTAGTAAGAATAAAATCTTGGCACCAACCAAAACAAATGTGAAGGATACCATATTCTTTTGGGCATCTTTCAAGGATTTACAGGTAAGGTTCTTTTGCATCATGTCTTGATCCAACCCCGTCATACAGATGGTCACGAACATACCGCCCAAAAATGATTTGATGAAATAATTACGGTCCAGAATGTCCGTTTGTAAAATGGAACTGTAGTCCTTAAGCTCATCGGATGCCAAAAATTCACCAAAGCTCCAGCCCAGGGCATCGTTGATGAGTATTATGGAAAGGACAACGGCAGTTAACATGAAAAGTGTCTGTAACGTATCGGTCCACACAATGGTTTTTATACCACCACGGTTGGTATAGAGCCATATCAATAAGATTGAAATGGTAACGGTGAACTCAAACCGAACCCCAAGGTCATCAAAAACAAACTGTTGCAATACTATGGCCACCAAGAACAACCGGAAAGAGGCTCCCAAAACCCTGGAAATAAAAAAGAAAAAAGCCCCGGTTTTATGGCTCACGGTACCAAAGCGTTCCAATAAATACTCGTAAATGGAAGTCAGGTTGAGTTTGTAGTAGAGCGGTAACAAGACAAAAGCCACCACCAAATACCCAAAAATGTATCCGATCACCACCTGAAAATAGTTGAACTGGATATCCGCTACCCATCCCGGAACCGAAATAAACGTTACTCCAGAGAGGGAGGCACCTACCATGCCAAAGGCAACCACGTACCAAGGGGATTGCTTTCCTGCCTTGAAGAAATCTACGTTGGAGTCGTTTTTACCGGTAAAATAAGAAATTAGGATCAGCACCAAGAAATAGGCACCGATGAGTAGGAGAATTTGTGTGGCTGTCATAAATGTATTTTGATTTGCAAAGTACAAAAGTTAATTGGTAACGCTAAAATCGTAATTTTGTTGGAACAATCAAGGCTATGGAATTTTCATCAAAGCTATTGCAGAATGCCGTTCACGAAATGTCCCAGTTGCCAGGAATAGGCAAGCGGACCGCCTTGCGGTTGGTACTGCATCTCTTGAAACAGCCCGAAGAACGCACCGAACATCTGTCCAATGCCCTTGTGAAACTCAAGAGCGAGGTCAATTTTTGTAAAAAGTGCCACAATATCTCGGATACAGAGCTGTGCGAAATTTGCGCCAGTACCAAAAGGGATGGAACCGTGGTCTGTGTGGTAGAGGATATCAGGGATGTAATGGCCATAGAGAACACTTCGCAGTACAATGGTCTGTACCATGTGCTAGGCGGAAAGATATCCCCCATGGAAGGTGTGGGGCCGCAGGACTTGAACATTACCTCTTTGGTGCAAAGGGTAAAGGAAGGAACCATAAAAGAGCTCATTTTTGCATTGAGTTCCACCATGGAGGGAGATACCACCAATTTCTATATCTATCGGCAATTGGAAGGCACGGAAGTGGCCACCTCCACCATTGCCCGGGGAATTTCGGTGGGCGACGAGTTGGAATATGCCGATGAGGTTACTTTGGGAAGAAGCATTTTGAACCGCGTTCCCTTTGAAAGTTCCATTAAGGCCACTTGATTGTCATTAATTTATGCGCATAAATCAATGAAGAGTCAATTTCTTTAGTATTTTTGCAAAAAGTAAGTCAATATCACTTCGATAAATAAGAATATGTCAAAATTTGAATTGAAATTACCGCAGATGGGAGAGAGTGTTGCCGAAGCAACATTGACCACTTGGCTCAAAGAAGTGGGGGACACCATTGAAATGGACGAGGCCGTATTTGAAATCGCCACCGACAAGGTAGATTCCGAAGTGCCCAGCGAGGTAGAGGGTGTGCTGTTGGAAAAACGATTCAATGTGGATGATGTCATTAAAGTAGGCGAAGTGGTTGCCGTGATTCAGATTGAAGGAGCGGTTGATAGTGAAGAATCCAATGTGGATGTATCCGATGTTGCGGAAGAAGTGGTGGTGGAAGAATCTGCCATGGCCTTGGAAAACCAAATGGCCCATGTAAAGGAGTCCGTATCGGCACCTGCTCCCGCTCCTGATTTTTCAGGGACAGAACGATTTTATTCCCCCTTGGTGAAGAACATTGCCAAGGAAGAAGGGGTTTCCATGGAAGAATTGGAATCCATCATAGGCACCGGAAAAGAAGGAAGAGTCACCAAGAATGATATCAAGGCCTTTTTGGAAAATCGCTCCACCAATGGGAGTCATAAACCGGCGGATACACCCGTTAGTGCACCAATAAAAACCGTTGAGGCAGCTCCACAAGAGCAAAAGGAAACGGTCGAGAAACCAAAACCGGCCCCCGTTCAAGTAGGGGCAGGGGACGAGATCATACCGTTGACCCGAATGGGCAAGCTCATTGCCCAACATATGGTGGATAGTCTGGCCACATCGGCCCATGTCCAGAGTTTTGTGGAGGTGGATGTTACCAACGTGGTCAATTGGAGGAACAAGGTAAAGAAGAGCTTTGAGGAGCGTGAAGGTGAAAGGCTCACCTTTACCCCGATTTTTATGGAAGCTGTGGCCGTAGCCTTGAAAAAATACCCGCTGATGAACATTTCGTTGGATGGGGACAAGGTCATCAAAAAGAAAAACATCAACCTTGGGATGGCCGCTGCGCTTCCCGATGGAAACCTTATCGTGCCCGTTATCAAGAATGCGGACCAACTCAATTTGGTGGGTATGGCAAAAACCGTGAACGATTTGGCCAATAGGTCACGTACCAATCAACTGAAACCGGACGAGATCAAAGACGGTACCTATACCGTTACCAATGTGGGTTCTTTTGGCAGTGTCTTTGGAACTCCCATTATCAACCAGCCGCAAGTTGGTATTTTGGCCTTGGGGGCCATTCGTAAGATTCCATCCGTCATTGAAACCGACCAAGGGGAATATATTGGTATCCGAAGTAAAATGTTCCTGTCCCACAGTTACGATCACCGGGTGGTGAACGGGGCGTTGGGAGGAATGTTTGTCAAGACTGTAGCCGATTATCTCGAAGCTTGGGACATGAATAGGGAAATCTAATCCTAAAAAGTAAGGTTTTCTATCAACTATTAGTATTTTAGGGATTCTAATCATTTTACCTACATGAGAATTAAAATCCTACTAACCTGTGCTCTGGCGATTTATTTATGCAGTAATTTTTCATTTGCGCAAAATAATGACGCATATAAAAAAGAATACTTCGTAAAGAAAGGAGATACTCTTCCATACAGGATATTGTTACCCAAAAATTTCGACCCTACAAAGAAGTATCCGTTACTGTTGTTTCTGCATGGTTCCGGGGAACGTGGCAATGACAATACCTCGCAATTGATGCATGGGGCAAGTCTTTTTGCACAGGATGAAAACAGAAATGCACATCCGGCCATAGTGGTGTTTCCCCAATGTAGGGCCAATAGCTCATGGGCAAGGATAGGTGTTGAAGGGGGAGGGGCCGATCGGGAGTTCGTATTCTACGAAAAATCCAAACCTACCCAAGACATGCTCTTACTCGAAGGACTTTTAAAATACCTGAAAAGGAATTATAAATTGGAGCGGGATCAACTATATGTTGGAGGGCTTTCCATGGGCGGTATGGGCACCTTTGAACTGGTGCGCCGCAACCCACGGATGTTTGCCGCCGCTTTTCCCATCTGTGGCGGGGCAAATCCAAAAATTGGAAAACGACTTAGGAAGTCCAGCTGGTGGGTCTTTCATGGGACAGACGACAAGAGTGTGCCCGAAAAATATTCGGCCCAAATGGTGGAAGCCATGGAAAAAGAGGGCATCAATATAAAATATTCCGTTTATCCAGGTGTGGGGCACAACAGCTGGGACAATGCCTTTGCAGAACCCGAGTTGTTGACATGGATATTTTCTAAATCAAGATAAAAAAGTTACATGCAGTTACAATTGACCAAGCCCATTTGTTTTTTTGATCTCGAGACTACGGGAACCAATGTGGCCAAAGACCGAATCGTGGAAATTTCCATCCTTAAAATTTTTCCCAATGGAAATAAGGAAAGTAAGACCTGGTTGGTGAACCCGGAAATGCCCATTCCTCCAGAATCAACGGAAATTCACGGTATATCCGATGAAAAGGTGGCCAACGAGCCCACCTTTAAACAGCTTTCCAAGGAAATTTACAAAATGATCAAGGACAGTGATCTGGGCGGTTTCAATTCCGATCGTTTTGATATTCCCCTGTTGGCCGAGGAAATGTTGCGTTCCGATGTGGACTTTGATATGAAGAGCACGGTTTCGGTGGATGTGCAGACCATTTTCCATAAAATGGAAAAGCGTACTCTGGAAGCGGCCTATAAATTCTATTGTGATAAAAATTTGGACGATGCCCACAGTGCCGAGGCTGATACCATGGCTACCTACGAAGTGTTGTTGGCCCAATTGGAACGCTATCCGGATTTGGAGAACAACATTAAAAAACTATCGGAATTCACAACCCGAAAGCAATCCATGGATTTTGCCGGATTTATAGGCATCAATGAAGAGGATCAACCTATTTTTGCCTTTGGAAAACACAAAGGAAAAACGGTCCATGAAATCATGGAATCGGAACCCGGATACTTTGGATGGATTCTGAATGCCGACTTTCCGTTGTATACCAAAAAAGTGCTTACTCAGATCAAGTTGAGCAAACTCAACAACAAACTCTCCTAAGAGTCAACCTTAAAAAGAACACGCTATGAAATTGATATGTATAGGTAGAAACTATGCTGCGCATATTGATGAACTCAAGAACGAACGCCCAGATGAACCCGTGGTTTTCATTAAACCGGATTCTGCCATTCTGCCCAAGGAGCAGGATTTTTATATTCCTGAATTTTCCGATGATGTGCACCATGAGGTGGAGGTCTTGGTGAAAATCAAAAAGGTGGGAAAACATATTGATCCAAAGTTTGCCGGCAATTACTATGATGAGGTAGGTTTGGGAATCGACTTTACCGCGAGAGACCTCCAGGCGAAATTGAAGGCAAAGGGGCTGCCATGGGAAAAGGCCAAGGGGTTTGATGGCGCGGCAGTGATTGGAAAATGGTTGCCCAAATCCCAATTCAAGAATGTGGACGATTTAAACTTTTCTTTAAGCAAGAACGGTGAAAAAGTGCAAGAAGGAAACACTTCCTTGATGTTGTGGAAGATAGATGAGCTCATTGCCCATGTATCCACATATTTTATGCTCAAAAAGGGAGATATTTTGTTTACGGGTACTCCGGCGGGTGTTGGTAAAGTAAGTCCAAATGACTACCTTTCAGGGATGCTTGAAGGAGAGCAACTATTTGAAATTAACGTAAGATAATGATTTACAGCCTCGATAAGATTAATGAAATGGCCGAAGGAGACCAAGATTTCATCAACTCCGTTATTGCCGTTTTTTTGGAAGAAGTCCCGGAAGATTTGGAAGGCTTGGAAAAAGCCATCAGTCAAAAGGACTACGAAAATGTATATAAGTTGGCACATAAGATAAAGCCCAACGTGGATATTTTGGGGATGGAGCAGACCAGGGATAGAGCATTGGAAATTGAAACCTTGGGAAAGAACACCGGTAATTTTGACGAGATTGAGCAAAAATTCCCTCTTTTGAAGAAGGATGTTCTCCAAGTGGTATCCGAACTCAAGAACGATTTTAATCTATAGATGCAAGCAGAGATCATCACCATTGGGGATGAAATCCTTATTGGGCAGATTATTGATTCCAATTCCACTTTTATTGCCAAGGAACTGAATAAAATAGGCGTTTCCGTCTATCAGATTACCTCTATTCAGGATGATAAAGAGCATATCCTGAATGCTATGGAGGAAGCGGGCAATAGATCTTCGGTGGTCATCATAACAGGAGGTTTGGGCCCTACCAAGGATGATGTTACCAAACATACCCTTTGTGATTATTTTGGGGATGAACTCATTATGGACCAGAACGTGCTGGCACACATTGAGGTGTTGTTCAAAAAGTACATCTCCACACCCATTTCAGAATTGAACCGGAAGCAGGCCTTGGTCCCTTCAAGGGCCACGGTGTTGCACAATGCTTATGGTACCGCACCCGGGCTATGGATGGAAAAAGGCCAGACAGTTTATGTGTCACTTCCTGGCGTTCCCATGGAAATGAAAAATCTGATGAGCGCTTCCGTTTTGCCCATGATCATGGAAAAATTTGATCGCCCCTTCATTTTACATCGAACCATATTGACCTATGGTTTGGGGGAAAGTGCACTTGCCGAGAAGATAGAGGACTGGGAAGATAACCTTCCTTCGTTCGTTAAGTTGGCGTATCTGCCCAATTTGGGCAAGGTACGACTCCGACTTTCCGCTAGGGGGCTGGATAAGGAGGAGGTTGTTTCTGCCGTGAATGAGGAGGTGGGGAAATTATATGCCCTTATTGGTGATATTATCTATGGTGAAGAGGAAGAGGCGTCCGTGGAAGCCCAGATAGCCACTTTGCTTACCGAAAAACATTTGACTTTGGCCACCGCCGAAAGTTTTACGGGAGGAAGGATTGCGGAAGAGATTACCTCCATACCCGGGGCCTCCCAATATTTTAAAGGCAGCGTGGTGAGCTATGCCACCGAGACCAAGATAAAGTTGTTGGAGATTCCCGAAGCGTTGATCCAGGAACATTCCGTGGTAAGCGCGGAAGTGGCCATGGCCATGGCCAAAAATGTCAGGAATATTCTGGATACGGACTTTGCCATAGCCACTACGGGCAATGCAGGCCCCACCAAAGGAGATTCCGATGCTGATGTAGGAACGGTTTATATTGCCATTAGTACGCCCAAACGTACTTTTGCGGAGAAATTCAATATGGGAAACCATCGGGAACGTGTTGTAGAGAAGTCTGTGAACAAGGCTTTTGAGCTCCTTTTAAAAGAAATTTTAAATTTCTGAAAAAGAATTTTGTACGTCCCATTAAAATGGTATAAATTTGCAGCCTCAATAAAATCACTCAAATAGTTAGGGAGATGTCTAAAGTTTGTGAAGTTACAGGAAAGAAAGTGATGTTCGGGAACAACGTTTCTTTCTCTATCAATAAAACGAAGAGAAGATTCGATGTAAATATTTCCAAGAAGAAATTTTACATTCCGGAAGAAGACCGCTGGGTAACCTTGAACGTGTCGTCCAGAGGGTTGAAGATCATCAACAAAAGAGGAATCTCTGCTGTGTTGAAGGAAATCAATTCCAAAAAGTAAGTAGTCTAAGATCTTAAGTACGATACAATGGCAAAGAAAGGAAATAGGATTCAGGTAATTTTGGAATGTACAGAGCATAAAGAGTCTGGCATGCCAGGTACTTCTAGGTACATTACCACCAAGAACAAGAAGAATACGCCAGACAGGATGGAAATCAAAAAATTCAATCCTATCCTTAAGCGTATGACCGTTCACAAAGAAATTAAATAATAGGTTTTTCCATAGTAGACCTAAAAAATATAAGCCATGGCAAAGAAAACAGTAGCAACCCTTCAGTCATCATCCAAAAGATTGACCAAGGCCATTAAAATGGTAAAATCACCTAAATCAGGAGCATACACATTTGTAGAATCTGTTATGGCCCCTGAAATGGTCAACGATTGGTTGAACAAGAATTAAGGAGTATCCTTTTATTTTCTTGATCATACAAAATAGTGAAACCGCCTTTTAGGCGGTTTTTTTATGCTTTAGGGTCACGTTTATTTAAAAAACACTCCCGTCTTAGTTTTTATTTACCCGATAGGTGATTCTACGGTTGGTGACCACGGTATTCACTTGAAGTGTCAATGTAGCTGTATTGGATGAGGTATTCCCGCAGATATAGCCATCATTGGTCACGATTACCCGGTATTGGTTATTGTGCTCCGAGGGTGTTGGATTGGTGATGGATAGCGTACTGGTGGTGGTTCCGGAATAAATCCCCGTATCTGTGAGATTGCTCCATGATCCGCCGCTGAACACCTGCCATTGAAATTGGTCTGCTGTCGATGATACGGATATGGTGGTGGAACAACCTGGACATGTGGTTACATTGGCAGGTTGTGAGGAGATGCTGGGTACTGTTCCAGCTTCCCTATAATCATATGTGGTGTTGGAATCATTGTCAGCTGGTGTTGTATAGCCGTCCGAACCACTGGTGACCACACCGTTCACATCTACGGTTATGGGCAATGGCCCCAAATACCCATCATCATTGTTATCGGTAAAACCAGATTCCACTACATCATTGCAGCTATCCCCATCCGCATCGGTGCTGTAGGGGTCGTAGGTGCCATCGGCATCAGAATCCAATACGGAGTAGGTTGGGATGGCATAAACGGTATCATTGTCTTCAATGCCATTATATAGTCCATTGTTCCCGGAACCGGATGTTGCCCCGTCAATGACCCCGTCATTATTGCTGTCGGAAACCCCTCCCAAGTTCAATACTCCAGACTCGACAATATCGAATATTCCATCATTGTCGGAATCCAAATCCAATTCGTTGCTGATACCATCCCCGTCGGTATCGCAAATGGCACTGGCAAATAGGTCGCCTGTAAACCCTTCTGGACCGGGTCCGGCCTGATTGGTCACGGTAAAGGTGTTATTGTTGCCCGGCACCCATGTTATGGTGTTGAATGGTGTGCCTCCTTGGGCCTGCATCAATTCCAATGAAGTGGAGGAAGTGGTCTTGGTGCCATACAAGTTGGCTTGACCAAACTCGTCTATAATCAATCGTAGTCTGGGTAAACCGTTGGAGTTTGCGGTCCATGGAGAGCTGATAAAGCTACCATCTGATTGAAATACAAAGTATTCTTCACCACCGCCAAGGGCACCATTTTCAAATTCTAAAATAGAGGGGTGCACGGTGGTTCCGTTGATATCCAATTGAAAGGAGTTGTCCATGGACGAAAAATCGAGTCGTAAGTATCCCGTGTCGGTATGATTGATGACCACTGATCGTTCACCAACATCGGCCGACGTTAAAAATGAAGCGCTGATCGAGGTACAATATTCCTCCTCATCCGTGATACCATCATTGTCATCGTCCAGGTCTACGGCATCACTGATACCGTCATTGTCCGTATCTATGACCGGAATGGAGGTGGCCGAGATTTCAACATTGTCAATATAAGCACGGTCGTTGCTTTGGCTCCAGTCCGCACCTCCTTTCATAAATCGTATGGTGGTATTGCTAGAGATATAACTGGTTATATCTTGGCTAAAAGAACCGCTGGTTGAGCCGGCAAATGTATCTAAAGTGGTATAGGAAGACCCGTCACTGGAAATTTGAATCGCCAAGGTCTCCCCGGATTCAAGACTGGAGGTCTGCCAATCAAAAGTAAGAGTGGCGGCAGTATATCCGCTCAAGTCAGCTCTCCTTCTAATATTTTCGGTCCACAGATAACTAAATCGTAATTCGTTTCCGGTTATCCGTATATAGCCACTGGAAGCCGAGCTGTCGTCACCGGATTCTATCCAATTCGTTGCCCAATTTTGGGAGCCATTGTTATTGGAGTAGGATACTGAACTAAAGGTATCAGAAAAGGTGTCTTGTGCGGAAACTGTTATGGAAAACAGGATCGCAGCTATTAAATATAGTTTGTTGTGAGGTTTTTTCATGGTATAGGTTGAGAAACTAAACCAATATAAAAGTAAGCGGGTTGCCAAAAGTGTTATAATATTTGTTGTGTAGCCGTGCATTTCATCGGTAAAACCTTGGGTATATGAGGTTTGTAGGCGTGTGTGGTAGGCTGCTTTGGAAGATGTGGGAATGCGGTAAAAGCCATTTTGTTTTAACAAAACTGCCCGTACTTTCCTATCTTTGAGGCTTGGAATGATGTATATCTGATGAGTTTATTCAAAAAAATTTTTTCGAAAGAAAAGAAGGAAACCCTGGATAAGGGTCTTGAAAAGTCCAAAACCAGTTTCTTTGGTAAGTTGGGCAAGGCAGTGGCCGGAAAATCCAAGGTGGATGATGAGGTATTGGACAGTCTGGAGGAAATCTTGGTCACCTCGGACGTTGGGGTGAACACCACTTTAAAGATTATAGACCGTATTGAAGAGCGGGTGTCCAAAGATAAATATATGGGGACCGATGAGCTCAATACCATCCTCAGGGAAGAAATAGCAGGGCTTTTGTCTGAAACCCATGTGGGTGAGGAAACCGAATTTTCCGTTCCCACGGATAAAAAACCCCATGTGATCATGGTGGTGGGCGTCAATGGGGTGGGTAAGACCACTACCATTGGTAAACTGGCCCATCAGTTTAAAAACCAAGGTCTGAAAGTTGTTTTGGGTGCGGCGGATACCTTTAGGGCTGCTGCCATTGATCAATTGGAAGTATGGGCCAAACGCGTGGACGTCCCCATCGTTAAGCAAAAGATGGGCAGTGATCCCGCCTCCGTGGCATTTGACACCTTGAATTCAGCCGTGGCAGAGAATGCCGATGTGGTTCTGGTAGACACTGCGGGCCGACTTCATAACAAGGTCAACCTCATGAACGAACTTTCCAAGGTAAAGCGGGTCATGCAAAAGGTGGTACCCGATGCACCGCACGAAGTTCTTTTGGTGTTGGATGGTTCCACAGGCCAAAATGCCTTTGAGCAAGCCAAACAATTTACCAAGGCCACCGAAGTGACCAGTTTGGCGGTGACCAAGTTGGACGGTACGGCAAAAGGAGGGGTGGTCATCGGCATTTCGGACCAGTTCCAGATTCCCGTAAAATATATTGGAGTAGGTGAAGGTATTGACGATCTTCAAGTATTCAATAAATTCGAATTTGTGGATTCCTTTTTTAAGATGTAGAAAACAGCTATGGGCAAATACGCGGTATATTGTTTTTTGATTCTCGGATTTTTTTCCTGTAAACTGGAAAAGGCAGAATCTTCCAAAGACAAGGTGCTGTGGGTCCCTTACAATGATTCTACGGAAGTGGCCGCCAACGCGGAGCACGAAAACACGAGGATGCGCTACAAGTTCATCCAAAGCAAGGTGTTGGATAAGAATGAGGTGTTTTCGACCCTCTACCAAGAGGTTTCCCAATTTGCGGAGGAACGCTATGAAGTGATGAAACCTTTGGTTTTGGAGCAAGATATTCCCACCATTCAAAACCATATCGACCAAGGAAAATTCACCTATGAGGATTTGGTGTTGTTTTATCTCCACAGGATCTACAAGTACGAACTGCCCAACCATACGACTTTAAATACCATCATTGCCTTAAATCCAAATGTATTGGAAGAGGCACGTGGATTGGATGAAAATCTTGAGATCCATCACCCCATTTATGGAATGCCCATCCTACTGAAGGACAACATTGGGACTTTGGGAATGAAGACCACAGCTGGGGCCGTGGCCCTCAAGGAGAACCAGACCAATGATGCCTTCATTGTGGAACGCCTCAAGGCCAATGGAGCTTTGATATTGGGCAAGGTGAACCTCAGTGAATGGGCCAATTATATATGCGAAGGCTGCCCTAATGGCCAAAGTGCGGTGGGAGGGCAGACCCTTAATCCCTACGGAAGAAGGATTTTTGATACCGGAGGGTCCAGTGCCGGTAGTGGAACATCCACGGCGGCCAATTATGCGGTGGGTGCCGTGGGTACCGAAACTTCGGGATCTATTCTTTCTCCGTCTACCAATAATTCCGTGGTGGGCCTTAAGCCTACCATTGGCTTGTTGAGTAGAACAGGCATTGTACCCATATCCAGTACCTTGGATACGCCGGGTCCCATGACGAAAAATGTTGCGGATAATGCCATTTTATTGGATGCCATGTTGGGAAAGGATGAAAAGGATTCCAAATCGGTGGTTCCCGAACCTGGAATTTTATCCGCTTGGTTAAACCCGGAATCCCTCCAGAATGTTCGCTTAGGGGTGATGAAGGATTTGCTGGAGCAGGATTCTCTTTATGCCGTTTCGGTAAACCGTTTGAAGGAAGCGGGTGCGCAGATAGTGGAATATGAGTCCAATGATGTAGCTTTGGATGGTTTTTTGTCCTTGTTGAACATTGATATGCGGAACGATTTAGTGGCTTATTTGGACAGTCAGGTCAAGGATAGTCTGGTGAAGGTGAAATCGGTTCAAGATATTGTGAACTTCAATAAAAAGGATTCCTTGGTCAGGATTCCCTACGGTCAGGGTCGTTTTGATGGGATACTTCAAGATTCCATATCAGAAGAGGACTTTCAGGTCTTGAAGGAAACTTTAAAGACATCAGGAAAAGAATATTTCAGCATTATGGACAGGGAAAATCTGGATGCTGTGCTTAGTGTGGGAAGTAGTCATTCCAGCTTGGCGGCAGTGGCGGAATATCCAGCATTGACCATCCCCATGGGCTATGGCCCGGAAGGCAGACCAACCAACCTGACCTTTATTGGAAAACCTTGGACGGAGGCCCATTTGCTGAGAATTGGCAAAGCTTTTGAGGATTTGACCAAATCAAGAAAAATTCCTGAGGCCTACCGAGATTGATTCTTAGAAGTGATACTGGTTCTTCCCGTACCAAAAATCTCCTTATAAATAGATGTAATGCCTTGTGTTGTTGTATTTTTGCACTCCATTTATAGCAACTATGCGCACAAAATCGCTTAAAAAGAACAAAATCAATGTAGTGACACTGGGATGTAGCAAAAATGTCTACGACTCCGAAGTGTTGATGGGTCAATTAAGGGCCAACAACAAAGAAGTGGTTCATGAAGAGGAAGGCAATGTGGTGGTGATCAATACCTGCGGATTTATTGCCAATGCCAAGGAAGAGAGCGTGAACACTATTTTGGAATATGTGCAAAAGAAGGAGGCCGGAGCTGTGGATAAGGTTTTTGTTACAGGCTGCCTAAGTGAGCGCTATAAACCCGATTTGGAAAAGGAAATCCCCAATGTGGACGAATATTTCGGGACCAGCGACCTGCCCAATTTGCTAAAGGCTTTGGGTGCGGATTACAAGCATGAGTTGTTGGGGGAACGTTTGACTACCACGCCCAAGAACTACGCCTATCTAAAAATTGCCGAAGGTTGCGATCGTCCCTGTTCCTTTTGTGCCATTCCCTTGATGCGGGGCAAACATAAAAGTACACCCATTGAAGCCTTGGTGACCGAAGCCGAGAAACTGGCGGCCAAAGGGGTCAAGGAACTTATCCTGATAGCCCAGGACCTTACCTATTACGGGTTGGATCTATACAAAAAACGGAATTTGGCAGAGCTGTTACAGGCACTGGTACAGGTGGAAGGTATTGAGTGGATACGTTTGCACTATGCATTTCCCACAGGGTTTCCCATGGATGTATTGGAAGTAATGCGCAATGAACCCAAAGTCTGTAACTATATAGATATTCCACTTCAACATATATCCGATGCCATTCTAAAAAGCATGCGAAGGGGGACCACCCAAGCCAAGACCACCAAATTGTTGCAGGATTTTAGGGAGGCCGTACCTGGAATGACCATTAGGACCACACTGATTGTAGGCTATCCCGGAGAGACCGAGGCAGATTTTGAAATCTTGAAAAACTGGGTCAAGGAAATGCGATTTGAACGTTTGGGATGTTTTACCTACAGTCATGAGGAGAACACCCATGCCTATACTTTGGAGGATGATGTTCCTGAAGAAACCAAACAACAACGGGCCAACGAGATCATGGAAATCCAATCCCAGATTTCTTGGGAACTCAATCAAGGGAAGATTGGGAAAACCTTCCGTTGTATTATTGATCGAAAGGAAGGCAATTATTTCGTGGGGCGTACAGAGCACGATTCCCCGGATGTGGACAATGAAGTTTTGATTGATGCGGCCCAGCATTATGTGAAAGTTGGGGAGTTTGTGGATATTGAAATTACAGACGCCTCCGATTTTGATCTATACGGGGTTCCCACAACCTCCAAATAGTTACATATTCACAAATTCGAAACCTGACAGAGGAATATCCCTTAGGTCAAACTCGGTTTCATTGAGGAGGATTCCGTGTTCCAAATAGGCCTTTAGGTTGGCCAGCCAGAAGGTCCAGCCATTGCTGCAACCGTGGTGTATGTTGAGTTTGTTTTCCTCATCGGTGGGGATTTCAAACTGCCGTAAAGTTAAAAGAACCGCTTTGCCATGGTCTTCCAAGTTTATGGAAACCTTGCAGCCGGTAAAGGTGAACTCCAAAAAATCCCTTCCATTCGCCTGCAATACTTTTCCGGTTTCCTGTCCGTCCCAATTGTGCCATTTCCAGACATAATCATCTCCAGGTTGAATAAAATCTTCTGGTAAGCGTTGTTTCCCATCAGAAGTGTAGATGGCTTCCCTCAAAAACCAAGAAGTGATTCCTTCGGAAGTCCCCCAACACCAATACAACTTTTCCAAGGAAGCCTTGATGAAGATTTTTTTGTTGAAACAGTCAAAAGTAAGCTTGTTCATCGCTTTCGATTTAGTTCATATTGGTAGAGTTCCCTGCCCAACTGGGCCAAAAATGGAATACCCACTTCGTCATATTCGTAGGCATTGTCATTAAAAATACCATCACTATTCACCAAAATGGTGGCCGTGATCATAAAGTCGATGTTGTTTTCTGTATCCTGAATATACGCGCAGTCTGTTAACGTGCCATAGGCATAGCCCACCTTATTGTAGATTTTGATGTGGTCCGGTATGGGGTCCAACTCGTCCCCGAACATAAAGAACTTTACATAGCTGTCGTAATATTGTTCCGGGTCATACCCTAGTTTGGCCGGCAGGGTATGCATGGCTTCCAAAAGAAATGTACGTTGGTCTTCACTTAGGTTGAACTGCTGGTCTTTGGAAAAGGCTTCCGGAAAGATGACCCGTTTCAGCAAAGCATGCTGCGCTTGGATGGGATAGTAGTTTTTCAAGGAAAAGTCAAAAGCATCCAATTGCAGGGAATCATCCGCATAAAATCCTCTTCCTTTTTTTGTCCGGTTCAATTGTAAGGGTTGAATGGCGGTGTTGATGATGGGTTGGCTCACTGCGGTTGTGGAGTCGTTCAAGTAAATGATCAAGGGTTTGGTGGTCACGTCATCTGCATTGCTGGTGGACAGTCTATGGGCAATACGAATGGGAGCTACACCGCGGTTCCACATTCGGTTGTTAACACCATCCTGTCCCAAAAACTCAATCAATCGGTTGTTGGCGGCATTGTCAGAAACCGCAAAAATTTCTGAAATGGCCTTGGCGAAGGTAGTTTCAATGGAATCCCCCTCAATATAGAATCGGGTGTCCCGGGAAAGGGAGTCCACTTCATTGAGCTTTTCAAGAGTGGCCACTGCGGCAGGAAACTTGACCGTACTGGCCGGATAAAAGTAGTTGTTCGTATCCACCTGAAAATCATGATCGGTAAAAAGAATGCTATCGTTACGACGGTCTATCTGGGTATACCGTATTTGGATTTCATGGGCATCCAATTGTTCCATGACCCTTTTGATAAGGGGATTTTCGGATGCTAGGGCGGCTTTGAGGGGATCGGTGACATTTTTAGTGGTACAACCCATAAAAATCAGCAGCAACAGGAGGGTTCCCATGCACTTTTTGGGTAAGGCAAAAAATGTGCTTTTCATCTCATACGCTTTTACGGGTTCTCCGTGTAGATCTCGCCGCGATTGGGTCTTAGAAGACTTCGAACCTTTTTTACGTTGGGTTCGGTTATGACCATGTACACAATACTGTGCGATGGGCTGTACTGTTCCACACCAATTTGCTCAAAGGGAACCTTTTCCACCTCGGCGAATTCTTTTAAATGTATTTGGTAATGTTCGGCGGTATGTGCAGCACTGGGACCTCTAAAATCCCAAATGGCCTTAATTTTTCTGTCCAATGTTTTTTCCATGGTTATGTGTCAAGAACGGATATTCCTTTTTCGGCAAAGGCCTTAAAATCCTGCATATAGGTCAAGGATTGTTTTTTAAAAGCTCCGGGCATTAAAAACCCCATGACTTTCATGCCCAATCCAGAGAATTGAAATTCGCACTCGGAAACCCACTTGGTTTGTCCATCCACTTCGTGAAAATAGTTTTTTTGGATATTGTGCACGCCTTTCGCGTCGTAAATGGTATGGAGTTCTTCCGGTAAATTGCGCTTTATGATGGTTTCCACCATTTGAAGGTCACGTTTTCCCATTTTATAGGTGAGGCTCATTTGAGCGCCTTCCAATCCTGGTTTTACAGAGAGTTGTTCGTAACCTACAAGGCCTTTTTGCCAATGCTTCATGTTCTCGGGGTCATCCAATTTTTTAATGAATTCATCACGCGGTAGGTCCACGGTAACTTCTGTGGTGTACTTCATTCCATCTGGTTTGTGCCAAGATACTAAATTATCCTTGTCTTTGCCCGCATACTAAAAATCTGTTAATGAGAAAGGAACCTACTTGTGCGGGATGTTGTATTTGTTATTTTTGCGCAATGCATATGCTCCAAAAAAACATTCTGTACCTACTTTGCTGTACTTCAGCAGTGTTGATTTCCTCTTGTAGCTCCTTTTTTAAGGAGCAGGAAGAAAGGGAACCTCTGGCCCGGGTAGGGGATACCTATTTGTATAGGGAAGATGTTGCCGCCTTGGTTCAAGACGATATGTCTGCCGAGGACAGTACCCTGTTTGTGACCAATTATATCAACAATTGGGCTTCAAAGCAATTGTTGTTGTCCAAATCAAAGATCAACCTTCCAGAGGAAAAATTGGCCGAGTTTGACCGATTGGTCTCCGATTATCGCGCGGACCTGTATACCAGGGCCTATATCGAGGCTTTGGTGCTTCAGGCCAAGGACACTGCGGTGACCCGTTCACAACTGGAACAGTATTACGAGCGGGAAAAGGAAAATTTCAAGCTCAATGAAAAACTGGTGCAGCTCCGCTTCGTGGGCATGCCCAACCAGTTTTTGGATTTGGACGGGGTAAAGACCCGCATTCGCAATTGGAAGGATTCGGACAAACGTTACTTGGATTCCATTGCGGTGCAGTTCAAGAAAATGCATTTCAACGATTCCGTTTGGGTAAGTGCCTCGAGGGTGGTGGAGGAAATACCGCCCCTAACACCATCAAATGAGACCTCGTACTTAAAAAAATCACAATTTTTTGAGCTGCAAGATTCGTTAGAGGTATATTTGGGCATCGTGACCAACGTTCTGGAAGTCAATGATACAGCCCCTTTTGAGTATATTGAGCCCGATATACGGCAGTTGATATTGAACCGAAGACGGTTGAACTACATCAAAAAACTGGAAACCGAAATTATAGATGAAGCTATTAAGAAGAAAGAATTTGAGGTTTATGAAGACAAAAACTAAAATAGTATGGGCCTTGGCCTGTGTTGCATCATTGGGACTTGTACAGGCCCAAGAAATGGACGAGGCTTTGGGAACCGCTCGGGACACTACAAATTCTTCCAACAAAGTGAAATTGGATGGAATTGCTGCGGTAATAGGGGATTATGTAATCTTGGAATCCGATATCGATAAAACGTTGATAGACCTGAAAAGTCAAGGAGCTTCAGTACAGGATATCACCCGCTGTGGCCTTTTGGGAAAACTTATGGAAGACCGTTTGTATGCCCACCAGGCCGTGCAGGACAGTTTATTGGTTTCCGATGATCAGGTAAACGCGCAGAGCGATAGACAGATCCAACAGTTAATTGCGCAAGTGGGTTCCATGGAAAAAGTATTGAAGTTCTACAAGAAAACCGATATTGAGAGCTTTAGACAGGAACTTTTTGAAATCAATAAATTGAACATGCTGTCCGAAAAAATGCAGAGTAGTATTGTTGAGGAGATTAAGGTAACACCGGAAGAAGTACGTCAGTTCTTCAATAAGATACCCGAGGACGAAAGACCTGTTTTTGGAGCAGAGTTGGAAATCGCTCAAATTGTGAAACAACCTACCGCACCGGAGGAAGAGAAGCAAAAAGTGGTTGACAGATTGAAGCAGATCAAGCAAGATATAGTGGAAAACGATGCCAGTTTCAATGTAAAGGCCATATTGTACTCCCAAGACCCGGGATCAAAATCAAATGGCGGTTTTTACAGCATGACGCGTGAAACTCCCTTTGTCAAAGAATTCAAGGATGTGGCTTTCAGCCTTCGGGAAGGGGAAATATCTGACCCTTTTGAGACCGATTTTGGATATCACATCATTTATGTTGAAAAAATCAGAGGACAGGAATTGGACTTGAGGCATATTCTTTTGATTCCTGAAGTTCCTAAGAGCGCCGTTGAGAAAGCGGTAAAGGAGCTGGATAGTATTCGACAACACATTTTGGATGGAAAGTACACCTTTGCAGAAGCTGCCTTGAACTTTTCGGATGAAAAAGAGACCAAGTTTGATGGAGGCCTTCTTCGAAATCCCATCAACTTCGATTCCCGTTTTGAATTGACCAAGATGGATCCTGCCCTATACAACCAAGTAAGGGATATTAAGGATGGTGAAATTTCACGACCATTACGGGAAGATGATCCAAGGGGAGGAGCTCCTAAGTTCAAGATCATGAAGATTTCCAACCGTTATGATGAACATAAGGCCGATTTCGCAAAAGATTACTTGAAAATACAGGAACTGGCCCTACGTGAAAAGCAGTTCAAGGCCATTAAAAAATGGATGGACGAACATATAGAGGACACTTATATCCATGTGAACACAGAAAACAAGGATTGCGATTTTGCAAACAACTGGGTAAAGGAATAAGTGCATGTCTGACGTAACTGCTGTTGAAAATCTAGTAAAAAAACACCAAGAACTTAAGAAGGAAATTGCCAAGGTCATTGTGGGCCAAGAACAGGTAATTGAACAAATACTGTTGTCCATTTACACGGGAGGACATTCCCTTTTGATTGGTGTTCCTGGTTTGGCAAAGACCTTAATGGTCAATACCATTGCGCAGACCTTGGGACTCGATTTTAAACGCATTCAGTTTACGCCCGATCTTATGCCCAGCGATATTCTGGGGAGTGAGGTTTTGGACAAGGACCGTAACTTCAAATTTATCATGGGCCCTGTTTTCGGTAACATCATTCTCGCGGATGAAATCAACCGTACACCACCCAAAACGCAGGCGGCTTTGTTGGAGGCCATGCAGGAACGGGCGGTGACCATTGCAGGAAAACAGCACAAACTCAACAAGCCTTACTTTGTATTGGCCACCCAAAACCCAATTGAACAGGAGGGAACCTATCCACTTCCTGAAGCGCAATTGGACCGGTTTATGTTTGCCATTGAGT
This sequence comes from Flagellimonas olearia, assembly GCF_004150225.1. Taxonomy (NCBI): domain Bacteria; kingdom Pseudomonadati; phylum Bacteroidota; class Flavobacteriia; order Flavobacteriales; family Flavobacteriaceae; genus Flagellimonas; species Flagellimonas olearia. Next base: position 42,776 of record NZ_ML142916.1, read on the forward strand.
TAAAATACCCATCCATAGCGGAAGAAATCCAAGTGGTAAAATCCACCACCACCGATGATGAGGTGGAAATAAAAACCTTGTTCAACGCCGAAGAGATCATTGAAGTGCAGCATTTGGTGCGTAGAATTCCCGTGGCGGACAATGTAGTTGACTATACGGTTCGATTGGTACATAGTACCCGACCGGGTATGGAAGGGTCTTCGGACTACGTGAACAACTATGTGGATTGGGGAGCAGGACCAAGGGCTTCGCAGAATTTGGTACTGGCCGCCAAGGCCCATGCAGCCATTCACGGCAAGTTTTCTCCGGATATTGAGGATGTAAAAGCGGTTGCAGTTGGCATACTTCGCCATAGAATCCTTAAAAACTATAAGGCGGAAGCCGAAGGTATTACCGAAGAGAAAATAATATCAGAATTGTTATAAATAACAAATCTTCTAACATTATTTAGATCAATTCTAATTCCAAAATACTTAGCATTTTAGTAAATTTACCGAATTACTAAAATCTTAAAATTCATTTAATAGAATGGCATTTGATATAGACATGATTAAGGGTGTCTACGCTTCCATGGGGGAGCGTGTGGACAAGGCCCGGGAATTGGTTGGTAAACCGTTGACTTTAGCTGAAAAAATATTGTATTCCCACCTTTGGGATGGTACGCCCACCACAAAATTTACCCGTGGTAAAGATTATGTTGATTTTGCTCCAGATAGAATCGCTTGCCAAGATGCAACCGCCCAGATGGCATTGCTTCAGTTTATGCAAGCAGGAAAAGATAAAGTAGCGGTTCCAACTACAGTTCACTGTGACCACTTGATTCAGGCCAAGGAAGGTGCTGCCACCGATTTAAGGCATGCCAACGAGACCAGTAAGGAAGTTTTTGATTTCTTGGGTTCGGTTTCCAATAAATACGGAATCGGATTCTGGGAACCAGGAGCTGGTATCATTCACCAAGTTGTATTGGAAAACTATGCCTTCCCTGGAGGTATGATGATTGGTACCGATTCGCACACGGTTAATGCTGGTGGATTGGGAATGGTAGCCATCGGTGTTGGTGGTGCCGATGCCGTGGATGTAATGGCCGGTATGGCTTGGGAGTTGAAATTCCCAAAATTGATCGGTGTAAAATTGACCGGTAAACTATCCGGTTGGACCGCACCAAAAGATGTTATCCTTAAGGTTGCTGAAATCCTTACCGTAAAAGGAGGAACAGGAGCTATTGTAGAATACTTTGGCCCAGGTGCCACTTCCATGTCTTGTACAGGAAAAGGTACCATTTGTAACATGGGTGCTGAAATTGGCGCTACCACTTCCACATTCGGATACGATGAGTCTATGGAGCGCTACTTGAGAGCTACAGATAGGGAAGATGTTGCCGATGCAGCCAACGAAGTAAAGGAATATTTGACCGCAGACCCAGAGGTGTATGCCAATCCAGAGGAGTATTTTGATCAGGTTATTGAAATCAACTTGACAGAATTAAAGCCGTTGCTAAACGGACCTTTTACTCCAGATTTAGCTACCGAAGTGGGTACAATGACGGAAAAGGCGCAAGCAAACGATTGGCCATTGGCCGTTGAGTGGGGATTGATAGGTTCTTGTACCAACTCTTCTTATGAAGATTTGTCCAGAGCATCTTCAATCGCGCAACAAGCCTTGGATAAAAAATTGAAGACCAAAGCCGAATTCGGGATCAACCCAGGTTCTGAGCAAGTACGATATACCACTGAGCGTGACGGAATTCTTGAAATCTTTGAAAAATTGGATGCCAAGATTTTTACCAATGCCTGTGGACCATGTATTGGTCAGTGGGCGCGTTACAAAGATCCAAAGAATGCACCTAAGAACAGTATTGTGCATTCCTTCAACCGTAACTTCGCCAAACGTGCCGATGGTAACCCCAACACGCACGCTTTCGTGGCTTCTCCAGAAATGACTGCTGCCATCGCGATTGCTGGTCGTTTGGACTTCAACCCATTAACGGACACCTTGATCAATGAAGATGGTGAGGAAGTAATGTTGGATGAGCCAACAGGATGGGAATTGCCACCAAAAGGATTTGAAGTAAAGGAAAACGGTTATGTGGATCCTTTGGAAGATGGTAGCGGTGTGAATGTAATCGTTGCTCCAGATTCTGAGCGTTTGCAATTGTTGACTCCATTTGAGCCCATCACTCCAGCAAGCCTTCAAGGGATGAAGTTGTTGATCAAAGCTTTTGGAAAATGTACTACGGATCACATTTCCATGGCCGGACCATGGTTGCGTTACAGAGGACATTTGGACAATATCGCCAACAATACCTTGATTGGAGCAGTGAATGCCTTCAACCAAAAGACCAACTTTGTTAAAAATCAGTTGACAGGGGAGTATGGTGGTGTTCCAGATACCCAACGTGAATACAAAAAAGCAGGCATCAAAACGTTGGTTGTGGGTGACCATAACTACGGAGAAGGTTCTTCAAGGGAGCATGCTGCCATGCAGCCTCGCCACTTGGGTGTTGCCGCTGTTTTGGTAAAATCTTTCGCAAGGATTCACGAAACCAACTTGAAAAAGCAAGGAATGTTGGCCTTGACCTTCGCCAATGAAAGCGATTACGATTTGATTCAAGAAGATGATACCTTCAACTTCTTGGACATAGATCAATTTGCTCCGGACAAACCATTGACCATTGAGGTGGTACATGCCGATGGAAGCAAGGATACCATCATTGCCAACCATTCATACAACAATGCTCAGATTGCATGGTTTAATGAAGGCTCCGCATTGAACTTGATCAAAAAGGAGAATGCCTAAATTATTTTTTAGATAATTCAAGAAAACTCCTGATATTGTTAAAATGTCAGGAGTTTTTAATTTTAACCAAATCCCCCAGAATGAAGATCAGTAAAAAGACTGCCCTCAATATTGTACTGATTTTGTTCATACTTTCCTTTTTTGTGACCCCATTGGGGCACTATGGAAAGATTTTTCTCAATCGGATACTTGCGTTTTCCCCTCCGGTGATAGAACAATCCCAAAGGCAGGCCATTGCGGATTATGACTGGAAACTAAAGGATGGGGAGTGGAACATTTTCAATTTTGAAAAGTCCAAGGGAAATGTGGTGTTCATCAATCTTTGGGCCTCGTGGCGCTTACCCAGCGAAGCTGAATTGGGAAGTGTCCAGGAGCTGTATGACCGATATAAGGGTAAAATGGACTTCTATATCATTACCAATGAGAATAGGCCACCCGTGGAAGCTTTTATGGAGGAGCACGGGTTTACGTTTCCGGTAACCTATTTGATTATTGGGGAGAAAATGCCCATAGACGCCCAAAAGGTTCCTTCGTCGTATTTGATTGATAGATCCGGGCATATTGTTATTCATCAAAAAGGCATTGCGGATTGGAGCAACCGGAAATTATACAAAGTGTTGGATACACTGATAGAAGAGTAGATGCAGTATGAAATTTTCCAAAGAACAGATCAGTAACGGAATATGGTTGTTGGCCATTGTCTTGATCCTTTTTACCCCAGTGGGGTTTCACCTTAAGGTTTTGGTAAGCAAGCTTATTTCCACCAGTGCCGATGTGGTGGCCACTGAAGAGCAAGAGACCTTGACCAACTATCAATGGGGACTTGCGGATGTAAAAGGCCAACGGATCAATTTTGAATCTTTTGAAGACCAAGTGGTGGTGGTGAATATTTGGGCCACCTGGTGCCCACCATGTGTGGCGGAATTGCCCAGCTTTGTTGAACTCTATGGGGATTACAAAGATAAGGTGGTATTCGCCTTTGTGGCCAATGACGATAGAGATAAGGTGCTTCAGTTCCTAGAAAAGAAGGGATATCAGCTGCCGGTCTATTTTCAAACTACGTCCACACCAAAGGAATTGGTTTCCAAAAGTATCCCGGCTACCTATGTTATCAGCAAATCAGGGAAAATTGTGGTTGATGAAAAGGGAGCAGCCGATTGGAACTCTCAAAAAACAAGGGAATTATTGGATCGCCTTATTTTGGAGTAGTCTGTTGACTTTTAAAATATTTAAAGGGCACCAACAACATTCCAAAACATTCCCCATCTTCCTTACCCAAGTGTTTGTGATGCATTTTATGGGCCCTTCGAACTCCCTTGGCGTACCAATTGTTGGCGTTTCGGAATAATTTGAACCGCTGGTGGATAAAAATATCGTGCACCAAAAAATAAGCTATACCATAAGCCAAAATCCCGAAGCCCAAGGGCCAACCATACCAAAATGAAGTATAGTTGCCCAGAAAGAACAACGTCATACTCACCACCGCATAAAAAATAAAAAAGGCATCATTCCGCTCAAACCAAGAGTCATGGTCCTTTTTATGATGGTCTTTGTGAAGGCTCCACAAAAAGCCGTGCATCACATATTTATGGGTAAACCAAGCCATGAACTCCATAAACCCGAAGGTGGCGAAAAAAAGGAATATCCAGAGTGCTATTTTCATTTAGACCAGTTGAAGTTTATAGTTGAGGTAGGAATGGGCCAAAAGCCCGAATTTTTGATAATTGGGTACTCTAATCCGAGTGTTCTTGATTTCAAGGGAAGGGGTTCCCTGTAATTTTTGCAACAATTTTTTATAGTACCGATATGCGGTATAGACCCCAAATTTGGCCTGCTCCGGTAATTTTATGATGCCCGAGTATCCCACCGCCAAATCGGCCTTGATTTCGTTGACGATTCTTTTCTTGGAAACTTCATCCAGTTCCAACAAATTGGTGTTGGGGAAATAGGTCCGGTCCAAATCTTCAAAATCTGCTTTCAAGTCTCGTAAAAAGTTGATTTTCTGAAAAGCGGAGCCCAGCGCCATGGCCGATTCCTTGAGTTCCTCATATTTTTCCTTATCGCCATGTACAAAAACACAGAGACACATCAGTCCTACAACATCAGCTGAACCATAGATGTATTCGCGATATTCATCAAAGGAACCATAGGTTTTCTTGGTCAGGTCCATCCGCATACTGTTCATGAACGATTCCACCAAATGATGCGGGATTTCATATTTATGATAGGTATGTTGAAAGGCATTGAGGATAGGATTCAGGCTTATCTTATGGGCAATGGCATGTTCCATGTCCTTTTCAAAATTCGCAAAAAGCTCTTCCTTGTCATAGTCATGAAAAGTGTCCACAATTTCATCCGCAAAGCGCACAAACCCATAAATATTATAGATATCCGTACGAATGGATGGCGCCAACATTTTAGTGGCCAAGGAAAATGAAGTGCTGTAGGATTGGGTCACAATCTTGCTACAGTGGTAAGAGACATCGTCAAAAATAGTTTTCATTTTTCTAAGTTTTTAATGATTAGATCAGATACCAACTTTCCTGAGATCAGGGAAGGGGGCACTCCTGGTCCCGGCACGGTAAGCTGACCGGTAAAAAATAAATTTTTTACCCTGCTACTTTTGAGGTTAGGTCTTAAAAATGCGGTTTGCCGTAGGGTATTGGCCAAACCATATGCATTTCCTTTATAGGAATTGTACTGCTCCACAAAATCGTTTACACAGAAACTTTCCTTAAATATAATCGAATTTTTTACATCTTGTTGGGTTCGCTTTTCGAACCTATCCATCACAATATCAAAATATTGCTCCCTTAGTTCAGGAGTGTCTTCCAATCCTGGGGCAATGGGGACCAAAAAGAATCCCGTCTCACAGTCATTTGGGGCCATGGAGGCATCTGTCACCGAAGGGAAGTTGGCATAGAACAAAGGTTCACTGGGCCACTGTGGGGTATCATAAATTTCTTGAGCATGCTTTTCAAAATCCGTATCAAAAAAGAGATTGTGGTGCTCTACATGCTCCAACTTTTTCCGAAAACCAATATAAAAGAGCAGGGAAGAGGGGGCATAGGTCTTCGTTTCCCAATACTCCTCTGAATATTGCCGATGCTTCTGATCCAACAAAGTTTCGGAATGATGGTAGTCCGCCCCACTGATCACATAATCAGCAAGATGGTTATTGCCCTTGCAACGTATACCAATGACCTCCTTGTCCGACACCAAGATTTTGGATACGGGGCTATCGGTATGTATGGTGACCCCCAATTCCTCGGCCAGACTTTTCATGGCCTTTATAATTTCGTACATGCCACCCTTGGGATGCCAGGTTCCCAAGCCAAAGTCTGCAAAATTCATGAAATTGTAGAAGGAAGGGGTCTTGCTTGGCTTGGCTCCCAAAAAGAGCACGGGAAATTCCAAAGTGGAAACCAATTTGGGATTTTTAAACCGTTTGCGAACTTCTTGACTAATGCTTTTAAAAAATTGATCTACCCGAAGTACGGTTTCCTTGGTCACCAACTCCAATGGGGACAGCCCGGGCCGAAGCACTACTTTATTGATGGCAATGTTATAGTTCTCCTGGGCCTGTTCTATAAAGTTTCTTAGGTGTTCACTGCTACCTTGTTCTATTCGTTCAAACTCCTGACATATTTTCTCCATGGTGTCCCCAATCGTCATGGTGTCATCTTCAAAAAAAACCTTGTAGGCGGGATCCAACCGATCCAACTGATAGTAATCCGAGGTTTTCTTGCCAAAATTGGCAAAGAACTTTTCAAAAATATCCGGCATCCAATACCAACTGGGGCCAATGTCAAAAGTAAAACCCTCCTTTATCATTTGTCTTGCCCTACCACCCACAGTATCGTTTTTTTCAAAGACTTCCACGTCCAGACCCGCTTTGGCCAAATAGCAAGCAGCGGAAAGGGACGAAAAACCGGAACCTATGACAATGGCTTTTTTCATGGGCTGCTTTAAATGGATTCCAATAGGTCTTGTATGGAACCAAAGGGTTTTATGTAATCGGGGATGTCGTTCTCCGTTAATTCCTGTACCTGATGTCCCAAAACGTAGAGTTTGGAGTCTTGCGGTAAATCCATGACTTCGGAAAATTTGGTGAAATAAGCATCCAAATCGCTTTTGGTAGGGGACACGGTAAAGTAGGAGATGAAATCTATTTTATGATAATATTTGGCAAGGTCCACCAAACTCTCCACGGGCATGCTCTGTCCCAAATAAATGGATTTGAACCCTCTATTGACAATTTCATAGTTGATGTACAACAGACCAAGTTCATGGATTTCATTTTCTGGAAGAAAAAGCGCAAATACCTGGTCGTCCCTTGATGGTTTCTGAATCTGGAGGGTCTCGGTGTTGCTGTATATCTTTTGTTTTATGAGGTTGCTGATAAAATGTTCGTGGGCCGGACTAATGGTGTCTGTCTGCCATAGAAGTCCCAATTCATTGAGGAATGGGATAAAGACCTCATTAAATATTTCACTGAACGTTTTAGTGGACAATAGAGTATCATAAGTCTTTAAAAAGAGGGTTTGATCAAAATTGAGCATGGCCATTTTAAGATGGTTGATCACATGGTCTTTGTCCCTATCCTTCAAAGTGATGTCCCTCACCAAATCCGGAATCTGTGATTCGTCCAGTTTGGCAATCTTGGAGATTTTGTATCCGTGGTTGTAGAGCAAGGTTACATTAAGCAACTTCTGCAAGTTTACAATATCATAGGTCCTGATATTGGTATCGGTACGCTCAGGAGAGAACAATTTATATCTTTTTTCCCAAATGCGGATGGTATGTGCCTTTATTCCTGAAAGGTTTTCCATGTCGCGGATGCTGAAAGACTTCTTTACGTTGTTCATCTTTTATCAAAAAACATTAAACAAATTTACAATTTTGACCGAGATAGCCTACTTTTTTATCGTAAAATTTAGGAAAGAAGTTTAAATAATGGAGGGATTTAGGACAAAAAACCTGTTGAGGGACATGTAGAAACTAAAAAACCGCAACTATGTTGCGGTTTTGTGCCCACGACTGGAGTCGAACCAGCACGTCCTTACGAACACTACCCCCTCAAGGTAGCGTGTCTACCAATTCCACCACGTGGGCAGGCTTTTATGATCAACGATTGTAATGGGGGATCGTTGAGGGGCACAAATATAATTCTTTTGTAAAAACCTCACTGCACCAAATTGCATTATCGCAGGAAAATATGCCGAATGTTACAGGTCCAAATTTCCGGCCAGTTGTTTAAGGATGATTTCGGATACTTTAGCCTGGAACTTGGCATTGCTATGGCGTACCCGGGCATTGATGTAGTTCAATTGTGCGGTTCTGAATTCGATGGTGGGAATAATCCCTATTCGGTATTTTTCTACCGTGATATCCAAGTTTTCCTTGGCAATACTCTCATTTTTTTCCTCCAATTCAATAAGGCTGATGTTGGTCAGATACGTCTGATAGGTAGTGCCGACCATCGCAATAAGGGATTGTTTTTGTTGGGCGATGGCAATCTCCGCATTTTCCACGGCCATTTTGCCCAATTTTTCATTGCGGTTTTGGTTGAAGCCATCAAAAAGGTTCAATGTGGCCCCAAAGCCATAGTTAAAGCCTCTGGAATCTGAGCTGGTGGTAAAGCCTAAGCTGGATTCGGTATGACCAAAATTGTACCCGGTGGACACAAAAACCGAAGGATACCGTGATGCTTTTATCTGTTTCAGTTGTAGCTCACTGATTCTCTTGTTGATGATTTCGGCTTGCAATTGAGGGTTTTCGGCGGCCACCCTGTTTTCCAATTCTTCCAAGATCAAGGCTTGGTCCACGAAAATTTCAGGAGCAACCTGAAAATCATTTTTTAAATCCCGTGCCAATTGCTCGTTCAATAGAATCTTGGTGTTCTTGTACAATTCTTGCTGACGTTGCATTTGGGTCTGGTCGGTATTCAGGTCCACTTGCGCATTGAGTACCTCCAATTTTGAAGCTTTTCCAATGGTAAAGCGGTTTTGGGCCAGTTCCACCCGTTGTTCGGATATGATCAAAGTGCTGTCCAAAGCGGACAATTGCTGCTGCTGCTGTACCAAATCGTAATAGGTGACCAGTACTTCACCAACTTTGGTGAGGATGACCTGTTTTAACTCTGCTTCTCCCAATTTTTGGGTTTCTTTGAGCTGTTCGTGGTTGGCAAACATGCGGAACCCATCAAAGATGGTCCATTCCAACGCCACCCCATAGTTGAGGTTCCTGTTTTTGGCATTGTCCAGTTCCACTTCCGAACCATCGGAGCGGACCTGAGACAAATTTTGTCTGCTATTGTTGTCGGTGATATTGGCATCTACTTGGGGAAGCATTCCCGCTTGTCCAGGACTGACCGAAAGTTCATCCATCTTAAGGTCGTTACGGGCCATTTTAACCTGATAGTTGTTTTCCAAAGCGATTTTTACTGCTTCATCAACGGTAAGAAACTCTTGTGCCGTTCCTACAAAACAAACCCCCAATCCAAATAAAAGGACATAAAATTTTAGACGAATCCCCATACTACGATGCTTCAAGAATTTTGAATTCTGGCCGAACAACTTTTTTCTTGGACCACATGAGATACAAAGCAGGAATAACAAATAGGGTAAGCACCAAGGAGAATAGGGTTCCACCAATGATCACAACTCCCATACCCGTTCTACTGGCCGATGCGGCACCCAATGAAAGGGCAATGGGCAAAGCTCCCAACGCAATGGTAAGACTCGTCATAAGGATGGGACGCAAACGCGATTCCGAAGCTCTCATGATGGCCTGCATTTTGGACAGCTCCTCTTCTTCCTGCAACTGATTGGCGAATTCCACGATAAGAATTCCGTTTTTAGTTACCAGCCCAATGAGCATAATGGTTCCAATCTGGCTGAAAATATTCCATGTTTCCCCAAATAGCCAGAGAGAGAACATGGCTCCCGCCACGGCCATGGGTACGGTTAGAATGATAATGAATGGGTCGATAAAGCTTTCGAACTGTGCTGCCAAAATCAAGAAAATCAATAAAAAGGCCAAACCAAAGGCAAAAATGGTATTGGAACTACTTTCCACAAAATCACGGGACTCTCCTCCAAGGTCGGTGGTGAAGGTCTCATCCAACACACGGTCCTTAATGGCATTCATGGCATCAATACCATCGCCAATACTCATGCCTGGGGCCAAACTGGCGGAAACCGTGGCCGACATATATCGGTTGTTGTGAAACAGTTGAGGTGGACTACTGTGCTCTTCGGTGGTAACCAGGTTATCCAATTGGATCAAAAGACCATCCTTGCTTTTTACAAAAATGGAAGTAAGGTCCATAGGCTCATCACGGTCCGATTTATCAAACTGACCTATGACCTGATATTGTTTCCCGTTCATGAGGAAGTATCCGAACCGTTGTCCACTCAAGGACAACTGAAGGGTTTGGGCCACATCGCGCACAGATACCCCCAAGCTTTCCGCTTTTTCACGATCTATGGATACGTAGAGCTCCGGTTTGTTGAATTTTAGGTTGACATCAGAAAAGGAAAATGTTGGGTCTTTTTCAACCTCGGCCATGAACTCAGGGATTTTCTCCTCCAGCTTTTCAAAGTTTTTCGCCTGAATGATAAACTGAATGGGCGGACCGCCGCGCCGGTTCACCGAAATGGTGGGACGCTCGGAAACATTGGTTTTTCCTCCAACAAAGACTTTGGCCCATTGGCCAAGATCATCCGCAATTTCTTTTTGGGAACGCTCCCGTTCACTGGGGTCCACAAGGGCAACGTTGGCACGACCACTATTTACGGAAGATGTACCAAAACCGGGGGAGGTGAGTACCAAACTTACTTTCTTTTCTGGTATGGAATCGTTGATGAGTTCGGTAATGCCGGTCATCAATTGGTCCATATATTCGTAGGACGACCCTTCAGGGGCGCTTACACTGAGTCGAACAAAATTACGGTCGTCGTAAGGTGCGGTTTCCTTCTGCAAAAGTGAATAGAATAGGACAATGAGTCCAATACAGCCAAACAATATGGGGAAACTGAGCCATTTTCGTTTCATGAATTGACCCAATAGGTCCGCATAGGATTTGTTCATGGCCACAAAATATTTTTCCGTGACCTGATAGAACCGTGACCGACTTTGCTTTCCTGGCTTGGTCAAATAAGCGTTCAGCATAGGGGTAAGGGTCAAGGACACAAAGGCCGATACCAATACCGCAGCACCAAGGACCACTCCAAATTCCCGGAAGAGTCGTCCCACAAAACCTTCCAAAAAGATTACGGGTAAAAACACCGCGGCAAGCGTGATGGATATGGAGATGACCGCAAAAAAGATTTCTTGGGAACCCTTTATCGCTGCCTCAATGGGATTCATCCCTTCCTCTACTTTTTTATAGATATTTTCGGTGACCACAATACCGTCATCCACCACAAGTCCGGTGGCAAGCACAATGGCCAAAAGCGTTAAAACGTTTACGGAAAAACCGAACAGCCACATGAAAAAGAACGTGGCGATCAAGGAAACGGGAATGTCCAACAAAGGACGAAGTGCCATGGACCAGTTCCTAAAGAATAGGTATATGACCAAGATAACCAGAACAATGGATATCAAAATCGTTTCGGCCACTTCGGTTACCGCCCTTCTAACAAATACGGTATCGTCAATAACCACGTTCAGCTTAAAATCCTTGGGGAGGTCTTTTTTCAGTCTTTCGTATTCTTCATAAAAAGCATCGGCGATTTCAAGGTAATTGGTGCCAGGTTGCGGAACCACGGCAATGGCCACCATAGGTTGCCCAGAATCGCTCATTTTGGTTTCCATGTTCTCTCCCTCAAGACTTGCTTTTCCAATGTCTTTTAGCTGTACCAGTTTTTCGCCATCGGCCAAAATGATGATATTGTTGAATTCCTCTTCGGTATTGAGGTTTCCCAAGGTCTTAACGGTCAACTCGGTGTTTTTTCCGGTAAGTTTTCCCGAAGGGAGTTCCAAGTTTTGGGCTAATAGGGCGCTTCTTACATCGGCCACGGTAAGGCCGTATGAAGCCAATTTCAAGGGGTCTATCCACAACCGCATGGCGTAGCGGCGTTGTCCCCAAATTTGTACACTACTTACCCCTGGAATGGTCTCTATACGCTGTGAGAGCACATTTTCGGCATAATCGGACAGTTCCAGAATATTCTTGTTGTCGCTTTGGACCGTCATGGATATGATCCGTTCGGCATCTGCATCGGCTTTGGATACCACAGGGGGCGCGTCCAAATCCTCTGGAAGGCTCCTGACCGCTTGGGAAACTTTATCCCTCACATCGTTGGCGGCATCTTCCAAGTTTTTGTCCAAATCAAACTCAATACTGATGGAACTGGAACCTTGCACACTGGATGAGGTAATGTTCCGTATCCCATCAATGGAGTTAATGGCCTTTTCCAAAGGCTCGGTAATCTGTGATTCAATAATATCCGCATTGGCCCCAGAGTAACTGGTCCGCACGGATACCACGGCAGGGTCTATGGATGGGAATTCCCGAACTCCCAAAAACGTATAGCCAATAATCCCGAACAGAATGATGGAAATGTTCATCACAATGGTCAGGATGGGCCGTTTGATGCTTATCGTGGAAAGGTTCATTGTGCCGCGGTCAAGGGTTCAAATTCTTCTAAAACAACCTCTACGGGCGCCCCATCCTTCAAGGCCATTACACCATAGGTCAAAACGGTATCCCCGGGATGAAGATTGGAAAGCACTTGTACCGCTTTTCCGGTACGTGAACCGGTCTCTACATCAATTTCCTTGGCTTTTCCGTCTTTAAGCACAAATATTTTCTTTCCGTTCTGTACAGGGATCAAGGATTCTGAAGGCACCAACAAGGCATCATCCAAAGTTTCCAAAGGAAGGCTTACATTGGCATAGGCTCCTGGATAAAGCTTTTTGTCCCTGTTGTCCATTTTGGCCCGCATTCTAAGGGTTCTGGTGGCAATGTCCACCTCTGGGTCAATGGCGTATATGGTGGCGTTGTATACTTCCCTCGAATCTGATGTGGTAAAGGAAAGTACCGTACCTACGCTTACCTGGGAGGCATATTTTTCAGGAATGGCAAATGTGATCTTTAATTCATCGGTGTTCACCAATTTGGCTATGGTGGTCGAAGGGGTTACATAGGTTCCTTTTGAAATGGACCGCAGTCCTATAGTTCCAGAAAAAGGAGCTCTTACCGTGGTTTTGGATAACTGGGCTGCAATGAGTTCCGATTCTGCATTGGCCGATTGAAAATCTGCACTGGCAATGTCGTATTCCTCTTGGCTTATGGCTTGTTTCTCTAAAAGTAACTTGGCTCTTCTCTCGTTTTCGGAGGCCAGTTTTTTGGCGGTTTGTGCTTTGGAAAGCTGGGCTTGAAGTTCAATGTCGTTGACCTTGAACAGCACTTGTCCTTGGGATACCTTCCTTCCTTCCTTAAAGTTGATGCTTTCCACCACGCCGGAGATTTCACTACGCAGATCTATCTGTTCATTGGCTTCCAAGGTACCGGAAAGTGATATGTTGTCTTTAAAGGTTTTGGGTTGCAAAACCATTCCTTTTACCGTGGTGGTCCCGGGACCACTTGGAGCTGATTTTTGGACACTGTTGTTGGACTTGATTCTGTAGGCAATAAGGGCGCCCAATCCAACAACAAATAGGGCATATACAATATGTTTCGTCTTCATGAATATCGATGAATGGCAAATACCACAAAAGCCCATGATCGGGCTTGTCCAAAGATAACCCTAATGGCCTAATCTGTAGAAGGGTAAAAAGTTAAATGTCGTACTTTTCTGTAAACGTCCCAATACTACGGTCCAACGACGGAAACCTTCCCCTTAACTGTCAAAATCCCCAATTTGAGAGTGGGTTTTGGAAACGCTTCAGAGGCCTTTGGTTTCCTTTTAAATCCGCATGGAACGGGCGTTCTGGACCCTCCTAATCAAAAAATGGGGAAAATGTTATTTTTTTTCCAAAAGAAATAAATGCCCTGAAAAGTTCATAATTTTGCACATCTTATTTTATAATGTAACGGTAAAACCGAAATGAAGACCTCCCTCGCTCTCGCTTTTTATGCAATTTCCCTAACCTTTGTTTTTGCTCAAGATATTCCACAAGACTCTGTAAATGCCTTACAGGAGGTGGTGCTTATAGAGCAAGGCATTGAGAAAAGGGCTGTGGGCATAACCCCATCCAGTTCCATTGGGATAAAAGAAATAGAAAAGTTTGGTCCGTTGGACATTGCTTCGTCAATCAACCAAGTTTCCGGAGTGTATCTACTCTCGGGAGCATTGAATACCAACAGGATTACCATACGGGGGGTAGGCGCGCGTACGCCTTATGGCACGGATAAGCTTCGATTATACTTTAATAATATCCCTGTTACCAACGGAACGGGTTTTTCAACCATTGAGGCTTATGATTTGGAAAATGTAGGGGCGGTTGAAATCATAAAAGGACCCAAGGGATCAACTTTTGGAACCAATTTGGGAGGAGCGATCATTCTCAACACCAAAGCTCCGGAAGTGGGCCAGACGTTTTTGACCAATTCCCTAACCGTAGGTTCCTATGAGATGTTCAAGAACAATTTGGCGTTTCGGCATTCCGAAAAGAACTTCAACTTGAGTCTTAGCTATAATCATTTGAAAACGGAAGGATATCGACAGAACAACCAGTTTGAAAGGGATGGCATTTTACTTACTTCATCCGTAGTGTTGGGGGGTAAGAGCAAGTTGGATTTTATGCTCAATTATATCGATTACACGGCTGGAATCCCCAGTTCCATCAACCAAACCGATTTTGAGGAAAACCCTACCAATGCAGATGCCAACTGGTTGGCGGCACAAGGTTTCGAAGCCAACAAATATACCTTGACCGGGATTACGCATACGTATGAATTCAATCCGGGTCTAAGGAACCGGACAAGCCTTTTTTACACCTATTTGGATCATTATGAACCCCGCCCATTCAATATTTTGGATGAATTTACCAACGGATTTGGCCTAAGGTCGGTCTTTGATGGAAAGTTGCTTTCCGGGCATTTTACTTTGGGAACCGAAATTTATAATGATGAATACCACTGGGGTACTTTTGAGAATCTGTTCCGGGACAATGAGGGTGTTGGAAGTGTGCAGGGGGATAGGCTGAGCAACAATACGGAGTTTAGAAGGCAGTTGAATCTTTTTGGGACTTTTGAACTTCCCTTGGACAAGAATTTGACCGCGCAAGTTGGATTGAACCTCAATAAGACCAAATACGATTTTAGGGATTTGTTCAACAGTGGGGATGCCAACACATCGGCCAATCGTGATTTTGATGCCATTCTTTTACCAAGTTTGGAGCTCCAATACAAATTGGACCAAGGATTTTTATATGCCAATGTGAGTAGGGGATTCTCCAATCCTGGATTGGAAGAGACCTTGACGCCCGAAGGGGTTATCAATCCGGATATTGCCCAAGAAAAAGGAATAAGTTATGAGTTGGGAGGTCAGTTTGGATTGTTCAATGAAGCCTTACAGCTTACGGCCAACCTATATACCATGCAGATCAAGGACCTTTTGGTGGCCCAAAGGGTAGGAGAGGACCAATATATAGGAAAGAATGCCGGTAAGACCCGTCACCAAGGCTTGGAGTTGGACGCCAGATATGCCATTTCGGTCACCAATACGTTTTTACTTACGCCTTATTTGAGCTATACACTGAACGACCACAGTTTTATTGATTTTGTGGATGGCGATAACGACTACAGTGGAAATCCATTGACCGGCGTGCCAAAGCACAGGCTTAGCTCCGGGTTGGATATGGTTCATGATAGTGGGGTTTCCCTTAACATATCCCACCAGTATGTGGATGATATTCCACTGACAGATGCCAATACCCTGTCCAGTGAGTCTTATAATGTGTTCAGCCTTTCTTCCAAATATGCTGTTCCCATGGGCAAGAATTTCAAATTGGGCTTAAATGCCGGAGTAAACAATGTATTCGATACTAATTATGCCGGGTCTGTATTGATCAATGCCGTGGGCTTTGGTGGAAACCTGCCCCGCTATTACTACCCTGCCAATGGTAGGAATTACTACGGTAAAATAGGGGTTACCTATCTATTTTAACCCTAGAGGGTATAAAAGGTGTAGGTAATGGTCCATGTGTATACCTCACCGGGGTTCGCTTTTACATTAATGTAAGGTTGGGGGCAAATGGTTTGCGGTGCCGACCAAACTGCCAAGGACGATATGGGTTGGTCACAGGTAATCTGTACCCCGATTCCAGCTTTTCTGTTTTCCAATCTGATGTCGTAGTCCTTCGGGTCATTGGGGTCATAGCCAAAAGCAGGTCGTATCTGGGCAAAGTCATCAATAAGCGCTTTGGTGAACACTACTTTGTTGCCCTCTATTTTGGCGTAGTCCTTTAGACCGGTTTCTTCGGGTGAAGCAGCATAAGGCACGCCATCCTTGTCGGTTAGGGTAAACGGAAAAGTTACGGAATAGCCCGGGCCAATGGATAGATTGTCCATCACAAAAAAGTTATGGTTGTTCACCAAACTCTCAATGGGCAGTTTTCCCGTGTTTTTAAATCGATGTTGCAATACTAGTTGTGGCTTTCCCTTGGTCAGTTTCACCTTTTTTTCATAGCTATACGAATACTTGTCAGAGGTTATCTCATGAAGGAAGGTGACAGCATTGGTTCGCACCTTCACTTTTCTTTTGCCATGATCGATAATATCATAGGTCTTGGAAAATGAGTGCTTGTCCCCGTCATCCTTTTTGAGCAGACCTACCCCGATTTTTAAAAATGCTTCGCCTGCTGCAGCGTCTTCGAGACCTACGGCCTTAAAATCTTCCACAGGCCCCATAATGGCATCGTGCGATAATGGGTCATAACCTTGGAACCATTTACCAAAATAGGTGTGCCCCTTATATTCCAATTTAGGAATGATTCCAGCCCAGTCAAACCGGGAAGCACGGTAATATCCCATATCCTTGTCCGGGAGATACAGGGTCGCGGAGATATCACCATTGTGTATTTCCACTTTTGGAGCTTGTTGCTGGGCCCATCCAAGGGTGGTGAGCAATCCAAAGAATAATACAATGCGTTCTCGATTTTTCATTTTGTGGAATGTGGGTTTGAACTCTAAAATAAGATAAATGGAAAACAATTTTAATATGTGGGTATTAGGTTGTTACGGATGATTCATTTTTGAAGCCGGATGTTCTAAAAATCAACCAAATCTTTTTAAGTGTTTAAGGTCAAAGGAGAAATGCCTTTTTCTCGATTTATAACAAAAAAGCAATGGGTTTTACCATGTACATGTCGTATTTTTCAGTTTTAACCGGTGTTTGCCTCAAAGCAAGTCCAATTATATTCTTAGAACAGCATGAACCCAAAAAGTAGAGTCCTTTCAAAAAATATGTACAGGTTTACGATAATCATCCTTGCAACTGCATTTTGTTTACTGGGATGTCGACAAAATACATCCGCAGGGGATAAGACCGAAGTAACTGCCTTTGTAGGGGCCAACATTATTGATGGGACGAGAGCAGAAACTATCAAGGAAGGTGTTCTTTTGGTGGAGAAGGGGAAAATTGTAGGGATAGGAAAAAAAGATGCCATTACAATTCCCGAAGGAGCTTCAATTGTGGAGGTGAGCGGCAAGACCATTATGCCTGGAATCATTGACGCCCATTGCCATGTGGGTTTGGCCAATGGCCTGCAAACAGGATATAGTGAAGAGAATGTGATCAATCACCTAAATACCAATGCACGATATGGAATCACCACCTTGGTTTCCCTTGGCGATGGAACAGAGGTTTCCGCAGAGCTTAGAAATACACAAAACGTACCGACCTTGGATAGGTCCAGACTTTTTATGGCAGGGACAGTTATCTCCGGGGACACCGAGGAAGAGGTGACGAAAATCATTGATCATAACGATTCGCTCAAAGTGGATTTTATGAAGATACGGGTAGATGATGTCTTGGGGACCTCACCAAAAATGACCGAAGATATTTATAAAGCGGTAATCGAGTATTCCCACGAATTGGGGTATCGGGTGGCCTCGCATATTTTTTATCTGGAGGATGCCAAAAAGGTATTGCGGGCAGGAACCGATTACATAGCGCATAGTGTTCGGGATACGCTGGTGGATGATGAATTTATCACATTGATGAAAGAAAACAAGGTGTACTATTCCCCGACCTTGATGCGGGAAGTGTCCACTTTTGTCTTTGGAGGTGAACCCGATTATTTTACCGATCCCTTTTTTACCAAGGAAGTGGATGAAGCCACCATTGCGGAACTGCGCAATCCGGAACGTATGGAAAGCATTGCCAATAGTGCCAGTGCGAAGGCATACAAGGCGGCGCTGCCCACGGCCATGAAAAACCTGAAGCAACTATCGGATGCGGGAGTCACTATTGTCATGGGGACGGATAGTGGACCTGCGGGACGATTTCCAGGATATTTTGAGCATCTGGAAATGGAAATGATGGTAGATGCTGGCATGTCGCCCATGGAAGTGATTATGGCATCCACATCGAATACGGCCAAGGCGATGAAATTGGAAGGCATTGGTTCCTTGGAAGAGGGCAAATGGGCAGATTTTATAGTGCTGAACAAAAATCCGTTGGAAGACATAGCCAACACCAGGACTATTTCCTCCGTTTGGATTGCCGGAAACAAGGTGCCGGATAAGCAGTAACCTATTTTAAGCCTAGGGAGTTTATAAAGGATGCTGCTCCACCAGCTCCAGTCTTTTTACAATGGTGTTTTTTTTCAGGAGGGTACCTGGGGACAAAACTGCATTGGCACCAATACGGCTATTGTCGCCTACCAATGCCCCAAATTTTTTCACTCCGGTTGCAATAAGCTTACCGTCATAATTCAATACAATTTCCTTATCCGTTCTTTCATTGTAGTGGTTGGCCGCAATGGAACCCGCTTCAAAATTCACATTAGAACCAATGATGCTGTTCCCAACATAATTTAAATGGGCAATGGCGGTGTTTGAAAATATGAGACTGCCCTTGATTTCAGTGGAAGGCCCAATTTTTACCGACCGATCCAAAAAGACTCCTTCCCTAAAATAGGCATGGGCCCCGATATGGCAATTTTCCATAACAATGGTGGGATGTTTAAAAGTGACCCCTTGTTCCACTATGGACGATTTGTGGATGGCCACGTGGTTTTCAATATGAAAATCACTCCCAAGATGGGGCAGTATCCCCATAATGAAGGTTTGGACTTCAGTGGTGATTTCCCAAGGTAACCCCAAACGTTTTAAATCATCATAAAAAGGAATGTCGGAAATAAAGTCCTGAAGATCTATCATCGTAATGGAAATTTGTGGGAGTCTGTGAGGCTGCCTTGGGTATACCAGAAACAGATGCACAGCGCATTGTTGCTAATTTAGGGTATAAATTACAATTGGTCCAAGTAGGTTTTCATACCTTTGAAGTCTACATGGGGTGTCCTGGATGACAGGGCTGAGATTATACCCGGAAGTTGACCACTTCGCACCTGATCCAGATCATGCTGGCGTAGGGATTTTGGCAAACGTGTTTTGCACGTGTTCCATTAGGGGTTCCCATGGTTTATTTGTATAATGGATAACCCGATTGAATGGAATTACTTTCACAACTTACTTTATTACAATGGGTGGGAACCGGCTTTGGTGTGGTCCAGGTCCTTTTGGCCCGCCAGAACAATATCCATAACTATCTTTTTGGTATTGTTGCCATTTTGATCAGTATGTGGGTGCTGTACCAATCCAAATTGTATGCAGATATCCTGTTGAACCTCTACTATCTGGTCATGAGTATCTACGGATGGTTCTATTGGAAAATGGGAAAACAAAAGGAGGAAACCCCAATTTCATATTCCACCAAAAATGAGCATGGGATTGCCATGGGAATCGTTGTGGGTTGTTTTGCGTTGATGGCCTATTGGTTGGGACAGCATACAGATTCGGATGTTCCGTACTGGGATGCCGTGGTCTGTGCCTTTGCCTGGGCCGGGATGTGGCTCATGGCCAAACGAAAGATTGAAAACTGGATATACTTGAACATCAGCAACCTGATATCCATTCCACTATTGATGTATAAAGGACTGTACATCTATGCTGGTTTAACGGCCTTTTTGTTCATCGTGGCCGTATCGGGTTATATCAAATGGAGAAAAATACTTGCAGATGAAACTGAAGGACAACATGCAAAGGTATAGGGAGCTCTGCTTCGGAAAAGAAGAACTGCCCAAAGCCGTTTTGGAAGGCATTGCCAAAGAGAACTTGTGGAACTTATGGGTGCCCAAGTTGTATGGCGGATTGGAACTGAGCTTGACGGAGGGATTGAAAATGTTGAGACATCTGGCGCAAGTGGATGGCAGTTTGGGGTGGACCGTTACCCTGTGCTCCGGAGCGAATTTCTTTATTGGGAACTTGCCCAAGGAAACGGCCAATGGAATTTTCAATGACCCAAAAGAACCCGTTTGTTTTGGGGGGAGTGGAGGAGTGTTTGGTACCGCCGAGAGAAAAGAGGAGGGATATATCATAAACGGAATCTGGAAGTATGCCACGGGTGCCCCCTATCTTACCCATTTTACTTTGAGTGCAAAAATCCAAGAAGAGGGAAAGGATGTGCTCAATGAAGCGGGGATGCCTGTAGTGCGTTGTTTTGTTTTGGATCGTAAGGATGTAAAGGTCATTAAGGATTGGAATACCATGGGGTTGAAGGCAACCGCTACCCATTCCTTTGAAGTATCTTCCAAATGGGTAGATGAAAAGTATAGCTTTTTCTATAATGAATGGCACCATTCGCAGAACATCTTTAAAATTCCTTTTGAGGTGTTTGCCGATTTGACCCTTTGGGTCAATTATGTAGGTATGGCAGCCCATTATATAGCAGAAGCCGAAATGGTATTGGGGCAGAATGAAATGTTGGAAAAATTGAAAAAAGCCGTGTCCCGATCAGATGAAAAAATAGGCAGCTGGGCAAAACGGACCGAGGATAACATCAATTTGGAGGACGGG
Organism: Flagellimonas olearia; assembly: GCF_004150225.1. Taxonomy (NCBI): domain Bacteria; kingdom Pseudomonadati; phylum Bacteroidota; class Flavobacteriia; order Flavobacteriales; family Flavobacteriaceae; genus Flagellimonas; species Flagellimonas olearia. The sequence goes on from NZ_ML142916.1 coordinate 63,606, forward strand.
TTCCCGGAAGATTGGATTCGTGAAGTTCATTCTGAGGCTTCAGCTTCGGTGAAGACCATTTCGGAAGGTATGATCAGTGTCTACCCTTTTTTTGGGATTAGAGGGTGCAGTAATGAGCACCAATTGAATCAGGTGTTCAAAGATTACTTTACGGCCACCCAACACCATATTTTCAGTACAAAAGTGGTATAGAGGTGAAAATGGCGTAATTTTTTAGGGGATAAGAGGTCTCTTTGGCTAAAATTTAAAATGGAAATGAGCTAAAAAAACAAAATCCTGTAAGTCTTTCAACGTACAGGATTTTTTGGAAGTGACCTGACTGGGGCTCGAACCCAGGACCCTCTCCTTAAAAGGGAGATGCTCTACCAACTGAGCTATCAGGTCAAAATTTCAATGCTTGGCTGTCTGGCTAAGCGGGTGCAAATATAACATCAATAATCTATTTTCCAAAAGTGAATTAATGATAAATTTGTGTTTTTTTGAAATCGTATTTAAATCGGATGTATGAGAATAGTTTTGATGGGGTATATGGCAAGTGGTAAGTCCTCCGTTGGAAGGTTGTTGGCCAGGGATTTACAGATGGAATTTGTAGATCTGGACGACTATATTGAAGAGGAGCAACAAAAATCCGTGAAATCCATTTTTTCGGAGCACGGGGAGATTTTTTTTAGAAAATTGGAACACAAGATGCTTTCCCAAGTATTGGATGGGAAGGAGAATTTGATACTGTCCACTGGAGGGGGAACGCCTTGCTATTCCGGAAACATGGACACCATTTTGGAAAAATCGGACCATTCCATTTATCTACAGCTGTCCATACCCGCCTTGGTGGAACGGCTCAAAAAGGAAAAAGAGCAGAGACCCTTGGTGAGGAACATAGAAGATACTGATTTGCCCGAGTTTGTTGGAAAACACCTTTTTGAAAGGAGGACGTACTATGCGCAGGCCAAGCATATTGTGGAATGCGATGGGAAGAATCTGGATGAGGTGGTTGCCGAAATCAAAGGACTACTCTAAGTAGACGATATCGTTTTTGGGTTTAAATTCCACTTTGATGTGTTCGTTCAAGGAGGTAGAAAGTGAAATTCCCTTAAAATCGGCCTTAATAGGATATTTTTTATGATTCCTATTGACCAGCACCGCGGTTTTTAACTGTTTAATGGGGGTTTTCAAAAAATGGTGCACCCCATAGATCAAAGTGGTGCCGGAGTTGAGTACATCATCCACCAAAACAATGGATTTATTCTTATAGTCATCTTCCGGGATTGAGGTCTCCACGCCACTTTTCAAGGGATTTTTCTTGTCCATGCTCACCTTGCAGAGTACAATCTGTGCCTCGGTGATTTTTTTAAGGATGGTCACTATCTTTTTGGCAAAATCGTTTCCCCCTCCATTGACACCGGCCACTACAATTTCCTTTTCATCCACATTGGTCTCATAGATTTGGTAGGCAATCCGTTTAGCAATATGCTGAATCTGATCGTGGGTAAGAATGTGGTTTTTCATGAAATGGATTAATTCATTCAAAGATATGAAAACAGACTATTCGGACTCATCCAAATACTCATCAATATCCCTTCTGTCCTTTTTGGTAGGGCGTCCCAATCCCTTTTTTCGGTAGTGGGTCTTGGCAAAGTTCAGCAGTTCGTTGTGCTCAAAAGCTTCTTTGGGGGTGGTATCCTTCCGGTAAATGTCCACCAATTTGGCCCCGACCCTGCTTTCAGGGATGTCCAAAACGGTAAGCTGATAGTCTATTTGATTTTTTCGAAGCACAATTTTGTCCATGGGGAATACCTCCCTTGAAGGTTTCACCGTACTGCCATTTACCTTGACCTGGCCTTTTTTGACAGCCGTGGAGGCAACGTTCCGTGTTTTGTAGTATCTAATGCACCAAAGGTACTTGTCTATCCGCATGATCTCTGCAAATCTTTGTTAACGCACTGAGCAAAAATAGCGGAAAATTGTATCTTGCGCAGCTAAATGACACACTTGATGAGATACGGGATTTTGGTTTCTTTATTTTTAACATTTGCTTTTTTCTCATGTAAAAAGGATGATGATGGGGTTGAGACGGTTCCGCCAAGGGACTTGTCGGAAGTAGCCTTGGAGGATGACGATGAGATAAAAGAATATTTACAGACCCATTTCTATAATTATGAAGAGTTTGAAAACCCACCAGCTGGTTTTGACTATAAAGTCAAGGTAGACACCATTGCCGGGGATAATGCAGATAAGACCCCAATTTCAGAATCCCCGCTTTTAAAATCCGCAACCGCGACCGTATCGGCTTCAGAGTTTGGAATTTCTGATGGTGCGGAGGACATTGCACATACCTATTACTATTTGGTGGCTAGGGAAGGTGAGGGGGAACATCCCACTGTGGCCGATTCCACCTATGTGTTATATGAAGGCTATAGATTGGATGGTACTTTGTTTGATAGTGCGATCAGTAGCGGAGTTTGGTTTGATTTGCAAGGGACCATAAGTACTGCCGGGGCCATCAAAGGTTTTCAGTTTGGGTTGACCCACTTTAAATCCGGAGACGGTATCATTGATAACCCTGATGGAACTTTTGAAGTACAGGGGTTCGGTTCGGGAATGATCATCATGCCCTCTGGATTGGCGTATTTTAATAGCGCCCAAGTAGGGGAAAGCTATGCGCCTATCATATTCAATATTAATTTATTGGTGGTGAATACCGCAGATCATGATGGGGATGGTATACCAAGTATTGAAGAAGATAGGAATGGAAACAAGAACTTATTTGATGATGATACGGATGGGGATAATGCCCCCAACTATCTGGATGGTGATGATGATGGCGATGGGGTCTCCACAAGAAGTGAGATAACCGATGAAAATGGAGAAATCATTATCCCTTACCCAGATGCTGATAATGATGGTATCCCAGATTATTTAGACCCCGATAATTAGGAAAAAGAAGATAATAAAATAAAAAGGGCCCGTCATTGACGGGCCCTTTTTTGTGGGTTAAAAACTGCCACTATAATTTTAAGGATAGCGCAAAGATGACCTGTGAAGGTCTTGAGTCTACCCTACCGGATATGTCCGTAATGTTATCACCGATAAACTCAGCCTCATTCTTGGAGAAGCCACGCTCATAGCGTACATCCAAACCAACTTTTCCCAAATTTACCCCTACGCCGGTATTGAGACCAACGGTAAAGTCGTTCTGGACATCCTCCACCTCAAGGTCTCCCAAATCGTTTTTGAGGGTATACTGGAATGCAGGTCCCGCAAAAATGTGCAATGGGCCAATAATTTTGTACCCCAATAATACAGGGAGATCTAATTTGGAGATGTCGTAGTCTTGGGAATCACCATCTACCTCATAGCTGCTTTTGGTCTTGGAATATACCAATTCGGGTCTAAGATAAATCTTTGGAAAATCCAACTTTCCCCAGAAACCTACGTGGTAACCGGTTTTTCCTTCGCCGCCATCAACGATGTCCTGTCCGGAATCACCAACAGAACTGATCAAGTCCCCGTTCTTGTTGTAGCTTAAACCTGCTTTGATACCAAATCCTGAACCGCTTTGGGCAATTGCGGCAGACCCCAATAGGGCCATTACTGCCACTAGAAGTGCTTTTTTCATAAGTATTTCGTTTTAATGGATTGAAGAATATCACACAAAAGTGATACCGAAAATTATTTTCGCTTCAATACCCTTAAAACGGCAGCCTCAATGGCTTTATTGTTCAACCCATATTTCTCCATGAGTTGGTCAGGTGTCCCACTTTCGCCAAAAGTGTCTTGGGTGGCCACAAATTCCTGAGGTGTGGGAAGGTGTGTGCCCAGTACCCTGGAAACACTTTCTCCAAGACCTCCCAAAAAGTTGTGTTCCTCTGCAGTGACTACACATCCGGTTTTCTTGGCCGAAGCCAAAATAGCGGCATCATCCAAAGGTTTAATGGTGTGTATATTGATCACTTCGGCAGAAATACCTTGCTTTTCCAAGCTTTCCGCAGCCAAAAGGGATTCCCAAACCAAATGTCCGGTGGCAATGATGGTCACATCGGTACCTTCATTGAGCATAAGTGCCTTGCCAATTTCAAATTTTTGGTCAACAGGGGTAAAGTTGGCCACTTTGGGTCTTCCAAAACGAAGGTATACGGGACCATCATGCTCGGCAATGGCAATGGTGGCAGCTTTGGTCTGGTTAAAGTCGCATGGGTTGATCACGGTCATGCCCGGCAACATTTTCATAAGACCTATATCTTCCAAAATCTGGTGGGTGGCACCATCCTCACCCAAGGTAAGACCTGCGTGCGATGCACAGATTTTCACATTTTTACCCGAATAGGCTATGGATTGACGAATTTGGTCATACACCCTACCTGTGGCAAAATTGGCAAAAGTGGAGGCAAATGGAATCTTTCCGCCAATGGTCAGACCAGCGGCCATGCCCATCATGTTGGCTTCTGCAATCCCTACTTGAAAGAAACGCTCGGGATTCTCTTCAATAAAGGTTTCAATTTTCAATGAGCCTATCAAATCGGCACAAAGGGCCACTACATTGGGATTGGTTCTTCCCAACTCTGTCATTCCGGCTCCGTATCCGCTACGTGTATCTTGTTTTCCTTGATCTGTATATTTTGTCATCTTGTGAGGTCTTCTGAATTAATAATCACCTAAGGTTTCAGGGTTTTGCGCCAATGCGGTGGCCAATTGCTCATCGTTGGGAGCTTTTCCGTGCCATGCATGGGTATGCATCATAAAGTCTACGCCATTACCCATCTCGGTGGTCATGACAATACATACCGGCTTCCCTTTTCCGGTTCTGGTCTTGGCTTCTTTCAGTCCGGCAATGACTTGTTCCAAATCGTTACCGTTTTCAATCTCCATCACATCCCATCCAAATACTTTGAATTTTTCAGCAACATCGCCCAAGGGCAATACGTCTTCGGTAGACCCATCAATTTGTTGTCCATTTCGGTCCACGGTGGCAATCAGGTTGTCCACTTTGTTGCCAGCGGCATACATAATGGCCTCCCAGTTTTGACCTTCCTGAAGTTCACCGTCTCCATGTAGACTGTATACCAAATGGTCATCGCCATTAAGTTTTTTGGCCAACGCAGCTCCTATGGCAACGGACATCCCTTGTCCCAATGATCCAGAAGCTACACGTACACCGGGCAGCCCCTCATGGGTAGTGGGGTGTCCCTGTAAACGTGAATCCAATAAGCGGAACGTATTCAGTTCGTCGATGGGAAAATAGCCCCGTCGTGCCAATACACTATAAAATACAGGAGAAATATGTCCGTTGGACAAAAAGAAGAGATCTTCCCCAATTCCATCCATATCAAATCCTTCCTTGAGGTCCATAATTTCGTTGTACAGAGCAACAAAAAACTCGGTACAGCCCAAAGAGCCTCCGGGGTGTCCGGAATTTACCTTGTGGACCATTCGTAAAATGTCCCTTCGTACTTGGGTCACTAAATCCTGTAATTCTTGTGTATTTGGCATTAGTATAAATTTAAAGCCCAAAAGTAACCGCATTCAGTGGGCTAAACAAGTGGAAATGGAAGATTTAATCAAAGACTTTGCACACAAACTTTATTTTTTTGTTAAGGAACGGGGAAAATGAGTTGGCTATATTTGCGGTCTTAAACAAATGCATTGAAATTTACCTTAGTACAAAAGGATACCAAAAGTAAGGCCAGGGCCGGGGAAATGACCACGGACCACGGTACCATCCAGACCCCTATTTTTATGCCGGTGGGCACAGTGGCCTCCGTAAAAGGGGTGCACCAACGGGAATTGACGGATGAGATCAATCCCGATATCATTTTGGGAAACACCTATCATCTATACTTGAGACCGGGAACCAGTATCTTGCAACAAGCTGGCGGACTGCACAAATTTATGGGGTGGGAACGCCCTATTCTAACGGATAGTGGGGGGTATCAGGTCTATTCCCTTTCGGATAATCGAAAGATCAAGGAAGAAGGGGTCAAGTTCAAGTCGCATATTGATGGGTCCCACCATGTCTTTACTCCTGAAAATGTGATGGAGATACAGCGGACCATTGGGGCGGATATCATCATGGCCTTTGACGAGTGTACCCCGTACCCCTGCGATTACAATTATGCCAAACGGTCCATGCATATGACCCATAGATGGTTGGACCGTTGTATGGCACATTTGGAAAAGCTTCCGTATACCTATGATTATACCCAGACCTTTTTTCCTATTGTCCAAGGTTCCACCTATAAAGATTTGAGAAAGCAATCCGCAGAGTATATTGCTTCCGTAGGAGCAGAGGGAAATGCCATTGGAGGTCTCTCGGTAGGTGAACCTGCAGAGGAAATGTACGAAATGGCCGAACTGGTTTGTGATATCCTTCCGGAAGACAAACCGCGATATCTCATGGGAGTGGGAACACCTATCAATATTTTGGAAAATATTGCCTTGGGTGTGGATATGTTCGACTGTGTAATGCCTACCCGAAATGCCCGAAATGGCATGTTGTTCACGGCGCACGGTACCATCAACATCAAGAATAAAAAGTGGGAAAATGATTTTTCACCCATAGATGAGATGGGCATTACTTTTGTAGATACCGAATATTCCAAGGCGTATTTACGGCATTTGTTTGCCGCCAACGAATATTTGGGCAAGCAGATAGCCACCATTCATAACCTTGGTTTTTATTTGTGGTTGGTGCGAACCGCAAGAGAACGTATTTTAGCAGGGGATTTTCTGGAGTGGAAAAACCAGATGGTACAACAAATGGATAAAAGATTGTAATGCTCACCATACTTGACAGGTACATCTTAAAGCGTTATTTGGTCACCTTTTTGGGGATGTTGATGCTTTTTGTTCCCATTGGTATCATGGCCAACCTCGCGGAAAAGATCGGGAAGATCATAGACAATGAAGCCCCTTTGTCCGAGGTAATCGTATTCTATGGCAACTTTACCCTGGTGATCGGGAATTTGCTGCTACCTGTGTTTTTGTTCCTCTCCATCATATTTTTTACCTCAAAACTGGCCAGTAATACGGAAATTGTGGCCATTTTGAGCTCAGGGGTGTCCTATGGCCGTTTTTTGAGGCCGTATTTGATTGGCGCCACCTTGGTGGCCATCCTTATATTTATGATGGGAATGTTCATTGTGCCCCATGCCAGTATCGGCTTCAATGAGTTTGAATACAAATATTTTAAAAAGGGTAGGCAAGACCGGGTTACGGACAATATCTACAATCAGCTCAATGAAAACGATTACATCTATGTGAGTAGTTTTGATCCCAACCGTAAAATCGGGTACAACTTTACCTATGAACATTTTGATTCCATCAAACAACTGGACTATAAAATTTCGGCAAGCAATATCAGATGGGTGGAAAACGATAGTCTTTATCGGTTGACCAATTATACCAAGCGCAAATTGCGCGATGGTGTGGAGCTCTTGGAGACCAAAAGGAGGTTGGATACTCTGTTCACCTTTAAGCTGGACGACCTTACCCCGGTTTCCTACGTGGCGGAGACCAAGAACCTATTTGAGCTCAATGACTTTATCGAAGATCAGAAAAGTAAAGGAGCGTCCAACGTAAATGCCTACGTCTTGGTCAAATATAAAAGATGGGCCTTGCCCATTGCGGCCTTTATCCTAACGATAATAGCGGTAGCGGTTTCCTCGGTAAAACGCCGAGGGGGAATGGGACTTAATTTGGCTTTCGGTATTGGAGTGGCCTTTGTCTATATTTTCTTTGACAAGGTTTTTGGAACCTTGGCGGAGCAATCCGGTTTTTCTCCTTTGCTGGCGGTGATCATCCCCAATCTCATTTTTGGGATTTTTGCATTTTATATGCTGATGAAGGCCAAGCGCTAATGAAGGAAATGAATGTATTCGTCTAACGTTAAATGAGTTGGATGATTTCGGCAAGTAATACATAAAGTTTTATATTTGTCCCCACTATTTTTAAGAATCGAACTTCCATGGAGTATTTAGATTTTGAACTTCCTATCAAAGAACTTGAAGACCAACTTCAAAAATGTATGGTGATTGGGGAAGAAAGTGACGTTGATGTAACGGAAACCTGCTCACAGATTGAAAAGAAATTACAAGAGACCCGAAAGGACATCTACAAAAATTTAACCGCATGGCAGCGGGTGCAACTATCCAGACATCCCAATAGGCCCTATACCATGGACTATATCAATGCAATTTGTGGCGATACGTTCTTGGAGCTTCATGGCGATAGAAATGTAAAGGATGACAAGGCCATGGTTGGAGGATTGGGCAAAATAGGTGACCAATCCTATATGTTCATCGGCCAGCAAAAGGGGTATAACACCAAGACCCGACAATACCGAAATTTTGGTATGGCCAACCCGGAAGGGTACCGTAAAGCCTTGCGATTGATGAAATCCGCAGAGAAGTTTGGTATTCCTGTGGTCACTTTTATTGATACTCCCGGTGCCTATCCAGGTTTGGAAGCAGAAGAAAGAGGGCAAGGTGAAGCCATCGCAAGGAATATTCTTGAAATGACACGGCTTCAAGTGCCCATCATCTGTATCATCATCGGGGAAGGAGCATCAGGTGGCGCCTTGGGTATTGGAGTAGGCGACAAGGTATTGATGCTGGAGAACGCTTGGTACTCCGTGATATCTCCTGAAAACTGCTCTTCCATTCTGTGGAGAAGCTGGGAATACAAGGAAAAGGCAGCGGAAGCCCTGAAACTTACCGCTTCGGACAGTAAAAAAATCAAGGTCATTGACGAAATCATCAAGGAACCTCTAGGTGGAGCACATGTCAACAGGGAAAAGACCTTTGAAACGGTCAAGAACAAAATTTCCTCCCATTACGAAGAACTCAAAAAGTTATCACCAAAACAGCTTATAAAAACCCGAATGGACAAATACGCCGAAATGGGGGTTTTCAATGGCTAATTCTTGTTTTTCAAAGGCTAACTTTTTTTATTAGGTTTTTTCCTCCGTTTTTTTTGCGTTATCAACAGGCAACGCGAGTTATTAACATTAACTTTGTTCATTACCTGTGGAAATCGCATTACGTAAAATTAAAGTTAACTTAAGACCAATTAGCTACTTTCGCATTCATGGACAAACCTAGCCCAGTCATCGGTCATAGAGTGGACAAGTCAACTCTCATCAATCTAGAAAAAGGCAAAATACCGCCTCAAGCTGTTGATTTAGAGGAAGTTGTACTTGGAGCTATGATGATTGACAAAAAAGGGGTGGATGAGGTAATCGATATTCTACATCCCGATGTCTTCTATAAGGACGCGCATAGGTTTATCTACGAGGCCATCTTCAAATTATTTGAATCTTCAGAGCCGGTGGATTTATTAACCGTTTCCTCTGAACTCAAGAAGGAAGGGAAGCTGGAAGCTGTTGGAGGGGACTTTTATTTGATAAAACTCACCCAAAAAGTGGCTTCTTCAGCGCATATTGAATTCCATGCAAGGATCATCCTTCAAAAATATATTCAACGGAGTCTTATCAAGATTTCCAGTGAGATCATCGAAAACGCTTACAGTGATTCCACGGACGTTTTTGACCTTTTGGATGATGCGGAGGCCAAATTGTACGAGGTTACCCAGGGCAACCTAAAGCGTTCAGCGGAAACAGCCCAAAACCTGGTCATCCAGGCAAAGAAAAAAATCGAGGAAATCTCGAACAAAGAGGGACTCAGTGGAATCCCTTCCGGATTTGATAAACTGGATAAACTTACCTCGGGTTGGCAGCCCAGTGACCTTATCATTGTGGCCGCACGTCCCGGTATGGGTAAAACGGCCTTGACGCTTTCCATGGCCAGAAATATTGCCGTGAACTCTGGTAATGCCGTGGCCTTCTTTTCCTTGGAAATGTCCTCCGTACAGTTGATCACCCGTTTGATTTCTTCTGAAACCGGACTTTCATCCGAAAAATTGAGGACCGGAAAATTGGAAAAGCACGAATGGGAACAATTGAACGTAAAGGTAAAGGCCTTGGAAAAAGCCCCTTTGTTCATTGACGATACCCCATCGCTTTCCATTTTTGACCTAAGGGCCAAGGCAAGACGATTGGCTTCGCAGCATAAAATAAAACTGATCATCATTGACTATTTGCAGTTGATGACCGCTGGCGGAAGTCAGAAAGGCGGGAATCGGGAACAGGAGATATCCACCATTTCCCGAAACCTAAAAGCATTGGCCAAGGAACTCAACGTGCCCGTTATTGCGCTATCGCAGCTATCAAGGGCGGTAGAGACCCGTGGAGGCAGTAAGCGTCCCATACTTTCCGATTTGAGGGAATCCGGGGCCATTGAGCAGGATGCCGATATTGTATCGTTTATCTATCGACCTGAATACTATAAAATTGATGAGTGGGATGATGAAGAGCGCACCCCCACTCAAGGTCAGGCCGAGTTCATTGTAGCCAAACACCGTAACGGAGGTTTGGAAAATATTAGGTTAAAATTTGTGGGCGCTCTGGGTAAATTTGATAACTTGGATGACTTTGACTCCCCATTCGAATTCCAATCGAAGATGAATGCGGACGAGGAGAATCCCTTTGCAACCCCAAATCTTCCCAGTGCGGATGAAGCTTTTGGGAGCGCAATGAACAGTGATGATGACCCAGATGACAATGACGTCCCATTCTAATAAAACTACTTTTCTGTCATCTCGAGCGCAGTCGAGAGGTGTCTTGCTTCTTTTTTCTCTGCTGTTTTCTCTTTCCTCTTTTGCATCGGTAATTCTCATTCCCATGGATGCAGAGAGCCAAGAAAATCATTTGAAAGCTTACGGAATCACCTATTGGGTACTTTCCAAACAACAGAAGGTGCAATGGCTCTTGAATTATCGTGGAGGTTCTTTTATGATGCCCGATGGTGAGGCCATTCGAAAGGAATGTCAGATTCGCGGCGTCTCCTTCGAGGTACTATCTGATGGGCAAGCAGAACAGATTTTGGATGAAATCAGCAGTCCATCCCAAAACCAAGATGCCGTTATTTTGGAAAAAGCTCCCAAGATAGCAGTGTATTCACCGAAGGAGAACCAACCTTGGGACGATGCGGTGACCATGGTGCTTACTTATGCGGAGATTCCATATGTCACGGTGTATGATGAAGAGGTGTTGGGGGACAAGTTGGTGCTTTACGATTGGTTGCACTTGCACCACGAAGACTTTACGGGCCAATATGGACGGTTTTACGGGGCATACCGAGCTGCTCCTTGGTATATTGAAGGGAAAGAGCAGGCCGAGGCATTGGCGCAACGATTGGGGTATGCAAAAGTATCCGACGAGAAATTGGCGGTTGCACAAAAAATCAGGAATTATGTGATCGGTGGTGGGTTTATGTTTGCCATGTGCTCCGCCACGGATAGTTTTGATATTGCCCTGGCCGCAGAAAATGTGGATATCTGTGAGCCCATGTTCGATGGTGACCCTTCGGATGCCAACTATCAAGGAAAGTTGGATTATGGAAACACCCTGGCGTTTACCAATTTTATCTTGGAGCGCAATCCACTCAGATATGAGTTTTCTTCCATAGATATGACCAATAAGCGAGGCAACGTGCCCAAGGAATCCGATTACTTTTCGTTAATGGAGTTTTCGGCCAAATGGGATCCCGTGCCTACCATGTTGACCCAAAACCACACGTCTTTGGTAAAAGGATTTATGGGACAGACCACCGCCTTTACCAGAAAAGAGATAAAACCTACGGTCATGATTTTAGGAGAGAATAAGATCAATGGGGAGGCCCGTTACATTCACGGAATCAAAGGGAAGGGATTTTTTACATTCTATGGCGGCCATGACCCCGAAGACTACCAACATAGGGTAGGGGACCCCAAGACGGAACTGGAGTTACATCCCACCTCACCGGGCTACCGTTTGATTTTGAACAATGTACTTTTCCCCGCAGCTCGGAAGAAAAAACAAAAAACCTAGGCCAATTTTTCCTTGAAAAACGCAAGGGTGCGTTCCCAGGCCAAATCCGCCGCAGCTTGGTCAAACCGGGGAGTGGTATTATTATGGAACCCGTGGTTCACTTCCGGATAAAAATGGGTTTCGTATGTTTTTCCCAATTCCTTGAGCTTGGCTTCATAAGCTGGCCATCCTTCATTGACCCTTTGGTCCAGTTCGGCATAATGGATGAGTAAGGGAGCATTTATTTTTTCAACATCCGCATCATCGGGCTGTCCACCATAAAAAGGAACTGCAGCGGCCAAGTCGGGAACTTTTACCGCCATCATATTGGAGATCCATCCACCAAAACAAAAACCGACCACTCCTACCTTGCCATTGCAATCTTCATGATTTTTTAGATAGTTGAAAGCAGCGATAAAGTCCTCCAGCATTTCATTGCGGTCCCGTTGACGCTGCAAGGTCCGGCCTTCATCATCATTTCCGGGATATCCGCCCAAAGGGGTAAGGGCATCCGGGGCCAAGGAAATGAACCCCTCCAAAGCGGCCCTTCGGCCTACATCCTCAATATAGGGGTTTAGTCCCCTGTTTTCATGAACGACTACTATGCCTCCCATTTTGCCAGAAACGTTCTTGGGCTTTGAAAGCAATCCGCGGATATCGCCTCCGCCCTTGGGCGAATTATAGGTGATGAATTGGGAATCCAATGAAGGGTCATTGGGTTGTACCACAAGCGTATCCGTGTAATTGGGCATGATAAAACTCAAAAGGGAGGGCAAGGTGATGCCCCCCACCGCATATAGCGATAGTTTTTTCATGAACTCCTTGCGATCTATTTTGTTGTGGGCATAGTCGTCGTAGAGATCAAAAACCTCTTGTTTGATGTCTTCTTTTTTTAAAGCTGCCATGGGATATATGGGTTGATGAATTCCTATGAAGTTACAAATAATATCAAGTCGTAATAACACGTAGGCATCAATCCGTGTTTGGTACGGTGTCTCTGGGTTGCCGCTTAGGCCAAGCTTGACTGATCATGTGGTTGATGATAAGCCATTCCCCGCCCTTGTTTTCATAAACCCTAAGATGATTGATGTGCCGGTCATCCATTTGGGAGCCATCGGGCCATTCTTGATTCTTCCGGATGTTCAATGATCGAGCCGTTGCAATGGAATCACTAAGGAATGTAACTTCGTTTTCACCATAATCGTTCTTGCCGGCCATGACAAAATCCAACCCAAAGATGGTTTCTAAAAGTTGGCGTAATTCTGCTTTGCTTTGCACCCGATCTCCAAAAGCATTGGTCCAATCGGTATCATCGGCATAATATTTCAGGGATAGTTCCAAATCTTTGGTTTCCCAAGCTTTGTCCCAGGCCTCAATACTTTCATTGATCAGCATTTTGGCTTGGTCATGATCGACGGGTGTTTCTGGTTTCTGAGTATTACAGCCAATGAAAAGACCGAGTACTGCAAAGGAGAGTCCTACACATTTCATAAGTTGGATTCTTTATTGGATTGACAATATTGGGGGAAGAAGCATTCCTTTTGTAAGGTGCTGCCAATCATAAAGATAGGTAAAAAATCAATCTGAAAAATGAAAGTGCCTTAGATAAGCTTCTCCAGTATCCGTTCCACACCAAACTCGTTATTGCTTGAAGTCTTGTATTGGGCCACTTTGAGTATATTGGGATGGGCATTGGCCATGGCAAAGCTATAGTTGGAAAGCTGAAGCATTTCCAAGTCGTTGTTATAGTCCCCAAAAACCATGACCTCGTTGGAGGTGACTTGGTGTTGGTCCATGACTTTTTGAAGGGCATAGCCCTTATGGGCATTTTGATGTGAAATATCTACCCAATTGGCTCCGGATACTTTCACTTTCAAGGAATCTTCCAAAGATCGTACGGCAGGATAAATGTGTCTTTCGGAACTTTCAAAATGATAAATGGCAATTTTGAGTATCTCCGTATCCACTTTGGTTTGGTCTTCAACCACCTCAAACTCGGAATAGTATTCCCTGAGCAAGTTCAAAAAGTCATCAGAATCTGGGTTGGCAAAGGCGCCATGTTGACTGCAAAGTACGGGATGCGCATTGCTCAAGGGCTGTACAACATCCAAAATACGGTCCACTTCAGATTTGGTAATGGGCGTGGTAAGCAATACATCACCTTTCTGTTTCACCAAAGCGCCATTTTCTGCAATGACAATGATATCGTCCTTTATGGAATGCAATTTGTCCACCATGCTGTTGTATTGGCGACCACTGGCGGCTACAAAAAGGATATCCTTTTTTCTGAGCTCGTCAAAAATTTCAAAAAAACGGGGGCTCACTTCGTGATTGGAGTTTAACAAAGTGCCATCCATGTCGGTCACCACCATTTTGATCTGCGATAAATCCATTGTCCAGAAATTAAGCTGCAAAGGTATTTGTTATTGGGGGAATGGAAGAATCCCTTTTGGTAAACTTTATATTAATTTAGTACCGCACTTTATATATCCATGGATTTTTACCAAAAAGAATTACAATTACGACCATATACCCGAGGATTCCATTTGATTACCGATACCATTGTGGACGCCATTCCAGAAGTAAAAAAGGTAAGGGTGGGAATGTTACAGGTGTTCATTAAGCATACTTCGGCCAGTTTGACCATCAATGAGAATGCAGACCCCACCGTACGAACCGATTTTGAAAGTCACATGAACCAAATGGTGCCAGAAAATGCACCCTATTATGTGCATACCTATGAAGGTCCGGATGATATGCCGGCACACATCAAAGCTTCACTGATGGGTGTCTCGGTGCAGATTCCCATTACCCAAGGAAAACTGAACTTGGGGATATGGCAAGGCATCTATCTTTGCGAACACCGTGACCATGCTTCGGGAAGAAGGTTGGTGATCACGGCTTTTGGTCGCTAATATCTTTTTTTGACGATTTTTTTGGCCCAGGTCTTATACATTTTCCCAGAAGGATGAAGGCTATCGGATACAATCAAGGAACGATTGAAAGCTGCTTTTTTGGAAAGTTCAGTGATTTCTATAAACTGTACCTGATATTGATTGGCCACATCCTCAATAATGGAATTGTAGGTCTCTAATTCTTGGGCAATCTTTTTTTTATCCTTGAAGCGGGCAAAAGGAGTTACGCTATAATCAGGTATGGAAAGCACAAAAACATTATTGGGATTGTTGTTGGCCAATCGGATGGCTGTTTCCAATAAGGCAGGGAATTCAGCTTTAAAGGTATCAAGGGGCAGGCCTTGATATTGGTTGTTGACCCCAATCAAGAGGGAAACCAAATCATAGGATGGTTGTAAGTCTTCAGAATTGATATGGGTAATAAGGTCGGTGGTGGTCCAACCTACTTTGGCCACTATTTTGGGTGATGCGACCGGGATTTTCTTTTTGTTCAAAAGACTGACCAATTGCGCGGGCCAACCGTTTCGTTGCACCTCACCTGTACCTTCGGTATAACTGTCTCCCAAGGCTAGGAACGTAATGCTGTCATTCTGTGAAAAAATCGGAACGAAACTCAACAGGAAGAGTAGGGTAACTAATATGATTTTGTACATGGCCTCAATGTTTATCGAGACCTTAAAATACAAAAATCCCGCTCCATGGAGCGGGATTTTAATAAGCGGGGTAAGTTTATATTGATTTTTATTTTACTCTATCCACGATGGCTTTGAAAGCATCAGGATGGTTCATGGCCAAATCCGCAAGAACTTTTCTGTTAAGTTCAATTCCGTTGGATTTTACTTTGCCCATGAACTGGGAGTAAGACATTCCGTGCATACGGGCACCAGCGTTGATACGGGTGATCCATAGTGAGCGGAAGTTACGTTTTTTGTTTCTTCTATCGCGGTAAGCATATAGCATTGCTTTTTCTACCGCGTTTTTGGCTACTGTCCAAACGTTTTTACGTCTTCCGAAGTAACCTTTGGCTTGCTTCATCACTTTTTTTCTTCTAGCTCTTGAAGCAACTGAATTTACTGATCTTGGCATAATGATTCATTTTTTTGTAGCAGGCGCCCCATTTGGGAACTTTTTTGGCCTGACTCCATGGTTATTAAATAATGTACCGGTTGAACAATTATTTTAAACGTAATTGTTCTTTGATGCTATTCACATCGGATTCGTGAACCAATGTGGAATGCGTCAACTTAAGCTTACGCTTTTTGGATTTCTTGGTCAAAATGTGACTCTTGAAAGCGTGCTTTCTTTTGATTTTACCAGAACCTGTAAGCTTAAAACGCTTCTTGGCACTGGATTTTGTTTTCATCTTAGGCATTTTCCTAGTATTTAACTCCGCTTATTATATGCTGAACTTAGTTCAGTATTTTTTATTTCTTATTGGTTTTTGGCGCAATGAACATGGTCATACGCTTACCTTCCAATTTCGGCATTTGCTCCACTTTTCCAAGCTCTTCCAGTTCTTGGGCCAGCTTCAGCAATAATATTTCACCTTGGTCCTTATATACTATGGACCGTCCTTTGAAAAAGACATAGGCTTTTAGTTTGGCACCATCCTTCAAGAATTTTTCCGCATGTCGCTTCTTAAAGTCATAATCATGGTCATCTGTCTGTGGGCCAAACCGTATTTCCTTGATGACTACCTTGGTGGCTTTAGCCTTTAGGGCCTTGTCCCGTTTCTTCTGTTCGTAAAGAAACTTTTTGTAGTCTATAATTTTACAAACGGGAGGATTGGCATTGGGGGATATTTCCACCAAATCCAATTCCTGCTCTTTTGCGATATCCCTTGCTTTGGAAATGGGATAAACACCCATTTCAACATTGTCCCCAACCAGCCTTACCTCTGGGGCTTTGATCTTTTCATTGATATTGTGAGGGTTTTTGTTTTCCCTCCTGGGTTGGGGCTTAAATCTTCTTCGTATTGCTATGACGTATACTTTTTAATTAAACTCAATTTTTTAGAACGACTTTAAGGTACTATTTATTTCAGTAGATACCAAGTCGGAAAATGCATCGGTGCTCAAACTTCCCAAATCTTCGCCGCCGTGTTTCCGTACCGATACGGTTCCGGATGCTTCTTCCTGCTCTCCAACAATGAGCATAAACGGGATTTTTTGAAGTTCTGCCTCACGGATTTTTTTCCCTACCGTTTCATTCCTCTTATCAATGAGCGCGCGAATTTCGTGATTTTCCAGTGAATTCAAAACTTTTTCCGCATATTTTTCATGTTTCTCACTGACGGGCAGAACAATAGCTTGGGTTGGAATAAGCCATAATGGGAAATTTCCCCCGGTATGTTCCAGTAGCAAAGCTACAAAACGTTCCATACTTCCAAAAGGGGCCCGGTGGATCATTACCGGCCTGTGCAACTCGTTGTCGCTTCCTTTGTAGGTAAGGTCAAAACGTTTGGGAAGGTTGTAATCTACCTGTATGGTGCCCAATTGCCAGTTTCGACCCAAGGCATCCTTCACCATGAAATCCAACTTGGGGCCATAAAAAGCAGCTTCACCACTTTCAATCACATAGTTCAGTCCTTTTTCTTCTGCCGCATCAATAATGGCTTGTTCGGCTTTTTCCCAATCGCTTACATCACCAATGTATTTTTCAGGATTGTCCAAATCCCTTACGGATACTTGGGCCGTGAAATTATCAAAGCCCAAAGAGTTCAATACATATAAGGATAGGTCGATCACATTTTTGAACTCTTCGTTCAATTGCTCCGTAGTACAAAAAATGTGGGCATCGTCCTGGGTAAAACCTCTTACACGCGTAAGTCCATGGAGTTCTCCGCTTTGCTCATATCTATATACGGTACCAAATTCAGCATAACGCTTGGGTAAATCCTTATAACTAAAAGGGGTGCTATTGTAGATTTCGCAGTGGTGCGGGCAGTTCATGGGTTTCAATAGAAACTCCTCATCCTCCTTTGGTGTATGGATAGGCTGAAAACTATCCTCACCATATTTGGCATAGTGTCCGGAAGTCACATAAAGTTCCTTTTGGCCAATGTGTGGAGTGACCACCATTTCATACCCGGCCTTTTTCTGGGCTTTCTTTAAAAACTGTTCCAATCGTTCACGAAGGGCAGCCCCTTTAGGTAACCATAAGGGCAGACCTTGTCCTACCTTTTTGGAGAAAGTGAACAGTTCCAGTTCCTTGCCCAGTTTTCTATGATCGCGCTTTTTGGCCTCTTCCAATAGCTCCAAATACTCGGTGAGCTCTTTTTGCTTTGGAAAAGAAATACCATATACTCGGGTCAATTGTGGATTGTTTTCATCACCTCTCCAA
The DNA here is from genome assembly GCF_004150225.1 of Flagellimonas olearia. NCBI lineage: Bacteria > Pseudomonadati > Bacteroidota > Flavobacteriia > Flavobacteriales > Flavobacteriaceae > Flagellimonas > Flagellimonas olearia. The sequence goes on from NZ_ML142916.1 coordinate 81,762, forward strand.
TATGCTCCTGCCACACTCAATATTTTAATGGCCTTGATGATGCCTGTATTGGGGATATGTCCACCGCGACACAAATCGGTAAATGTGCTATGGTCACAGAAAGTTATGGTGCCATCTTCCAAATTTTCAATAAGCTCAACTTTGAACTCATTGTCTTGGTCCTTATAATATTGAAGGGCATCCGCTTTGGAAACACTTCGCATCTTATAATCATGTTTGCCTCGGGCGATTTCCAATGCCTTCTTTTCAATGGTTGGGAAATCCTTTTCAGAAACCGTGTGCTCCCCAAAATCCACATCATAGTAGAATCCGTTTTCAATAGCCGGTCCAATGGTAAGTTTAATTCCTGGGTACAATTCTTCCAAGGCTTGGGCCACAACGTGTGAAGTAGAGTGCCAAAAAGCTTTTTTGCCCTCACTGTCATTCCATGTATATAAAGTAAGGGTGCCATCTTTGGTAAGTGGGGTCACGGTTTCCACAACGGTGTCATTGAATTTGGCCGAAATGACATTCCGGGCCAAACCTTCACTGATACTTTTGGCAACCTCCATAGGTGTGGTGCCTTTTGAAACTTTCTTTACCGCGCCATCGGGCAATGTGATTTCTATCATTCGTCTCCTTATTTTGAGATGGTGCGCAAAGATACTATCTTGAGTTGATGCTACAATGCTTACCTTATATATATGTATTAATTTTCTACGTATGATAAGATGGTTTTGAAGTTTAAAAAAAGTTGTATTTTTATCTGCTTTGTTTTCAATGAGTTGAAAGTTAATGTGTCTGGAAGGCAAAAAAAACCTTGTTTATTTAGGAAACGGTGTTACATTTGCAGCCCGAAAAACAACAAAGGGTTTGTTTTTTAGGCAAGTTCAGAAGCTCATTGATATACTGTTTTGATAAGTCGGAAAGGCTGGGATAATTATTTAAAAAAGCATTGTGTAATCAAAAAAAGCATTTTACATTTGCAGCCCGAAAAACATAAAGGTGTTTCAGGGAAAAGTTCATGTAAAAAGATTGTTTTTGAGGTCAAGAAAATGTTTTGAAATTTTTCTCAAAAAAAGCTTGCCGGTTTAAAAAACAGTTGTACATTTGCACCCGCTTAACCAAAGAGGTGGAGCGGTTGAAGCCGAAAGAAGATTGATTTTAATGAAATTGAGGTTCGGTTTTTTGAATAAAGAAGTTCATATACATATTGTAACGACAGCGTAAAGAGAATTAAGAACCATTTTGATGCGG
>NZ_ML142917.1:0-35336 GCF_004150225.1 Flagellimonas olearia
AAGGCCCAGACCACGGCACCCTTTGAGTATGGGGCCAGGCTCACCGAGACCATATTGTTGGGGACCATTGCCGGAAGGTTCCCAGGGGAGACCCTCCACTGGGACGCACAAGCGGCAAAGTTCAAGGAGGAAAAGGCCAATGCCTACCTTTCTGGAAACGATCGGGATTTTTAAAATAGAATAGGTAATTCAAGGCCGAAGAATTTTCCTTTGCTGAACCCTGTTGGGATTGGCAATGGAATGATGGATAATGGCCATAAATGAGGGTAACCTCAAAAATAGATAGCGTATGAAGTTGATACGATATGGGACAATAGGAATGGAGGAGCCGGGAGTTTTGATAGACGGTAATAGATATAGCTTGTCGGCCCATTTTAAGGATTTTGATAGGGACTTTTTTTCCAACGGAGGCCTTGTTAAGGTAAAGGAGTTGCTTGCTGAAGGAGAAAACCTTCCATTGTTGGATTCGGAAGAACGATGGGGGGCTCCCATTGCAAGACCGGGAAAAGTAATCTGTATAGGCCTGAACTATTCTGACCATGCCAAAGAGGCCGGAATGCCAATTCCTGAAGAGCCTATCATTTTTCAAAAAGGAAGTAATACTGTGGTTGGACCTTATGATCCTATATTGATTCCAAGAGGTAGTGAAAAGACAGACTGGGAAGTAGAGCTGGGTGTGGTCATAGGGAAAAAGGCCAGGTATCTGGATACTGTAGAGGAATCCAAGAACCATATTGCAGGATACTGCTTGGCCAACGATGTTTCAGAAAGAGCATTTCAATTGGAAAGGGGAGGACAATGGACCAAAGGAAAGTCATCCGACAATTTCACGCCTGTTGGACCTTTTTTGTTGGATGGTGATTCCATCAAAAACCCACAGTTATTGGATATGAAACTTACCGTAAATGGCCAACTGATGCAATCCGGGAACACCAACAACATGATTTTTTCGGTCTACTATGCGATTCATTACTTGTCCCAGTTTATGACATTGGAAGAAGGGGATCTAATTCTTACTGGTACCCCTCCAGGGGTTGGTATGGGGCAAAATCCGCAAGTTTACTTGAAAGAAGGTGATAGGGTAGAACTTGAAATTGAGAATTTGGGTCGGCAAAAACAAATCTGTCAAAATGCATGAAAGTAGAAGTCTCAAGGGTCAATGAATAGTAAAGGACATTGACCATATTATTTGATTAGTTTGTTTGTTTTTTTAGTTTGTTTAGTTCGACTGTCAGGGAGTGAATTGTTCACTCCCTGATTTTTTGTTCTGATTAAACTATTTATTTAAGGTTTTTCCCAATGCTCTGTTCATAGGGTTTAAATCAATGACCCACTTTTTTGATTGTTTCAGTTTCCATGGGTATTGACTTGGAACTAAGGAGTAAACTGAACGTTTTTAATTCACATCTATCCACTTATTTTAATAAGATACATGGAATAGTTGTCCTTGGTTACCCCTTGGGCGTTTGCAAGAATATTGGATTTGATTTCGTCCACCGTTTTACTTTCCTTGAACCAAGCCCCAATCTCTTTTTTTGAAAGGTTCTCCATGATACCATCGGAGCAAAGAAAAAAGAAATCATTCGCCTTGATGTCTCCAATTACCTTTTGATCGATCCTTGTTGGATTAGTTCCGTTTATGGCCCTTGTAATGATATTTCGTTTGGGGTGGGTTTGGGCTTCCTCTTCGGTGATTTCACCCATATCCACCATGCTTTGGACCACGGAATGATCCTTCGTCTGAAAAAGGACTTCACCATCCCTGATGTGGTAGATCCTACTATCGCCAACCCATCCTATTAAAGCCTTATTGTCCGTGTCGGAAATCAATAAAAGTGTAAGAGTGCTGGCCATGCCCATGGCTTCTGGATGGGTTTCGAGATATTCACCCATATGTTGTTCAATGCTTTGTAGGGCGGAAGGCAAATAGGTTTCATCCTCAATATTCCCCATTGGATTTTCCGAAAGATACTTGGAAAGACCTGTACAGACCATGGAAGAGGCCACTTCGCCCTTGGCCTGGCCACCGACACCATCACAAACCATGAATAATCTGTTTTTTTCCGATACCTCTTCGGGGTAAATGGCATCCTCGTTGTTTGATCGCTGGCCAATTTCATGGCAATGCACTGGTAAATAAAGCTTCATTAAAACCTGTTTAATAATTTTTCTTTAAAAAATCACAAGCTGATTGATAGCCGGCGGTACAGGATTTATTGAACCATGTTTTTGCCACAGCCTTATTGGTGGATACACTTTTGGCATAGTAATAGCACAATCCCAAATTATACATGGCGTAAGAGTTTCCATTGTTGGCGGCTTTTGTATAATAATCAAAAGCTGTTTTCAGGTTTTTGGTGGTGCCTCTTCCGAGTTCATACATGACTCCCAAATAATTTTGGGCATCGGCGTTGTTTTGACTGGCCGCCTTTAAGAACCAGGTTTTGGCCAAACTGTAATACTTGTCGTTATAATCTATTAAACCTACCATATACTGGGCCTCGGCGTCACCTTGGTCCGCTGCTTTTTTGTACCACGTACGCGCCACGATCTTCTTTTGTCCGGGAACTTTTCCATCATAAATTAAACGGCCTAAGGCTTTTTGGGCGTTGAGATACCCATTGTTGGCGGATAATCTATACCATTTCTCCGCTTCTGTATAATCAACAGGCCCCTCAATTCCATTTTCTGCCATCACCCCCAGCATATATTGACCCAAATAGTTGTTGAGATTGGCCGTTTTGATGAAATATTCCTTTGCGATCTTCCGATTTTTGGTTTTCCCTTTCCCATCATAGTACAATCTACCCAATGCATATTGAGCCGAGGCATTGTTTTGTGCAGCTGCTAGTTCGTACCACCGTATGGCGCCTTCAAGATCTACTTTGCCATCATCTCCATGTTCAAGGATGTCCCCCATTTTGTATTGCGCCTGTGAATACCCCTTATTGGCAGAAACCAGGAACCATTTTTTAGCTTCTACGACGTCTTTTGTAGTGCCGAGTCCTTGATAATAGATCAACCCTAAGTTGTAAGCTCCAAAAGCATTGCCCCTATCTGCGGCCATTTGGAACCATTTTTTGGCTTCCACATATTTCTTTTCCTCATAAAAAATGATCCCAAGTTCATTTTGGGCATCCAAATAGCCGCGATCTGCTGCTTTTGTGTACCATTGAACCGCTCTTAGCCTATCCTTTTCGGTCAAAGTTCCATAGTAGTATAATTTACCTAATGTATACTGTGAAACCACATCGTTGCTTTCAGCGGCACTGGTGTATAGTTCAAATGCTTTTATGGTATCCTTGGGAACCGCCTGTCCATTGCGGTACATTTCGGCCAAACCGCGATAGCAAGAATATCTATTGAGGTCTTTGCCTTTTTCATACATTTTAAAAGCATCCTCATATTTTTTCTGATACTTGTATAAAATGGCCAAGTTCTCTACAGCTGCAGGGTGGTCTTGTTCAGCTGCTTTTTTATATTGTTCTTCGGCTTTAATGGGGTCTTTTTCAATGGTATATCCATTCCACTGCATCAGACCATAGACATTTTGAGCTTCTGGATTGCCCTTTTGGCTTTGTTTTTTAACCTCTTCCAAAACCTCCCTGAAATATTCTGATGCCTTTGTTGTATCCTTTTCTACACCAAAACCATTTTGATAGGCCCATGCATATTGAAAGTTGGCCATTTCATACCCAGATTCCATTGACTTATCCACATATTCAAGTGCTTTGTCATAGTCAACATCGGTGCCATATCCATAATTGCTCATGGTGGCAAGGAAATAGTTGGCCTCCCCCGAATCGTATTCAGCGGCCTCTTGATAAAGCCTGTAGGCTTTTTCGTGGTCCCCGGTCTTATAGGATTCCCAAGCATCAGATAGCAACGATTTTATTTGGGAAGCCCTAAAAAAAGCGTACCCTCCGTATCCTGCACCCAAAATCAAGGCTGTCAACAGTATGACTGGCCAGACTTTTTTCTTCTTTTTGGGTTTGGTTTTCGGTGCGGAAAATTGTGTTTCATTCCCTCCCAAGAACACGGTGCCACTTTCATTGCTCTCTCCATTGATATCCCGGATGAAGTCGGATATGGAGGCATATCGGTCCGAAGCATTTTTCTGCAAACAAGTCTTTATGCAATTCTTAAATCTTTCGGGCACCTCGGAATAATCGGGATCTTCCCCAACGATACCATCCCGAATGAGTTCATAGTCCTTCTTGTCATGCCCAAAAGGCAACTTCCCGGTCAATATTTTGTAGAACATAATGCCAAGAGCCCATATATCGGTACGTTCACTTATATCCCCATTCAGTCCGAATTTCTTTTTAAAGAATTGCTCAGGAGCCATGTAGTGAGGTGTTCCCACACCTTCGGTCATGGATTGTTGTATGGTCTTATCGGACAGTATATCCTGACTTATCCCAAAATCGGTCACCTTTGAAACCTTGTTCCCCTTTCGGTCTTTGGAAAACAGTACATTTCCAGGTTTTAAATCCCTGTGGATAATGCCCTGTTTGTGCAGATAATCCACTGCTTGGGCCACTTCCACAATAATGTTCTTTCCTTCATCCAAAGAGAGCTTTCGGTGTATGGCTTGGCCCAAGGTTCCTTCCCCTGCATATTCCATGATCAACACAGGATAGCTGACATTTCTACCCATGGCATCGGTATGGGTAATATATTCCAGACCATAATAGGTGATGAGGTGCGTATGCGATAACCCATCTATTTTGGAAAATTCCTGTTCCAAGCTGTATTTTTTCTGTCCAGTGCTCCCAGACGTACCTCTTGAAACAGCTTCTTTGTAAATTTTAAGGGCCACATACCTTCCTTCGGCATTGAGGTCCTTGGCCTTGAACACTTCGGCGAACCCGCCCTCTGCTATAAGGTCTTTTTCGGGGTCCCATTCGTAATGTGATAGTTTCATGATGGTCGGTGTAGTTGAATTTGGTTACGGTTTGGTGTTGATTTTGATTAACTGGCTTCTTGTATGTGGGTCACCATTTTGCAGGCATTGGAATGCCCTTGGTCACAGGCTTTTTTGTACCAAGCCTCGGCCTTGCCTAGGTCTTTGGTTACTTCACTGCCATTATAATAGAGGTTTCCAAGGGTTACATTGGCATCAACATATCCCAGTTTGGAAGCCTTTTCCAGAAATTCAATGGCGCTGTCCACATCCTTGTCCTTGCCCTGTCCGGAAAGGTTCATCACACCAAGGTTGAACATGGCCGGACCATATTCCTTTTTGGCCGATTTTTCAAAATAGCGCATGGCTTTTGGGTAATTCACCGGAGTGTTCTTGCCAAAGTAATATTTACATCCTTGTGTAAAGAGGGCTTCCTTATTTTTTGGAAAGAACCAAATTACCGCAAGGACCGCAAGTAGTATCCAAAGGGAAAATCCCCATAACCATTCAGTAAGCTCTATTTTGTAGGGTGGGAGCGGGGTGGGCAGAACTCCGCTGGTCTGGAATTTTTTTATCTGCTCTTCATCCAAGGGATAGTATGTGTCTATACTTCCTTTTACCCCCAGTACATAACCATCATCTGTCATGTAGACTCCCATAAAAATGAACAGGGATGTTGTTTTATGGGCAAGGTAGAGGTCTTCGCCATTGGTACCTTTAATATCGACGTCGGTAATTTTTTGGATTCGCTCGCTCTTTCCAAAAATTCCCCCTATCCGTCTTGCAGATGCAAGGTTGGGAACCAAGGTGAGCAAAGCGATCAGGAATAGTAATTTTTTCATTTTATGATGAAGTGTTAAGGTTGAAAGTAATGATATATCTTCTTGTACCTGAACCTATTCGACAGTCAGCATTAAAAATAGGCATATGAAACTTTTTATACCAACATTTTTGCGGCTTGGGGTCAAATACGTTTTGGATTTATGAAATAGCAATATGGTGACTGGATTATTTACGGATTATTCAGTCTCCGTTGGCAGTCCAACCGAAATGTTGTTTTTTCCCATAGCAATTACCTTAAAGGGTGCTCTCGTATTTTGGGAGATCTCTTGCCAAATGGCATCGGCCGTTTGTTTGGTTTCAATTTGAATGGTAACAACCCCGTCCGAAAAGGTTTTGAAGGTCTTTTTCATTCCATTTTTCTTGGAGAGCTCATTGTACAGGTTTTGTACATTTTCATCTCCATAGGCAACAGAATCTATGGAGATTACTATTTTGTTCTTGCTTTTTTCCTTCTTGGGGCCAAACAAAATGCCCCCCACTTTTTCAACGGTTTCCTTGGCACCTTCAATGGTATTGTCAATGCCTTCCACCGTTTGGTCAATGTCGTCGTTGGTTTTTTGAACGGTTTGGTCCACCTGTTCAACTTGATCAGCAGTCTTGCTGGTCATTCCCCGGTTTCTTCTTTTAGCGGCTTCTGAGTCTTGCGCATTTACAAAACCGAAAAACAAGCCCATTAGAATAATTGCGTGTACTTTTTTGGATGTCATTTTTGATCGTTTTGGTTATACATTCTATGGGTATATAACCGCAGATTGGAGATGTCATCTTTTTTTGCTGATTTTTTCTAAAAAATTATGTGGTACACACTTGCAGAAAAGGAAGGGCGATCCATAAACATACGGGTCTCGTTGTTCTTGGTATAATCAATTTCTTCAAGAGAAGTGGTTTGGGTCGCATCAATGTTTAGGGGATATAGCTCATTTTTATGAATCAGGTAGTATGAGTTCCCATTACTTTTTGAAACAACAATGACGGTAACGGCGTCTATGTCCATATTGGCATCTATGACCAAATGTTTTTGTTCATCCTGTTCCAAGAAGAAATAGCTTTTGTCCATGGATGCATTCTCCGTTACCGAAACGGTAAAACCGGAATAAGGCTGGGAATTTTCCATGAGCGGCATTACTTTCACTTGCACGCTCTCCTTCTGAACTTCCCCAAAACTGTATCCTTCCTGGACTTCTTTCAACGGAATTAGGGATGTTGAAGGGGCCAAATGGAATAATTTATCCCCATATTTTATATAATAGTCCCCTTTTTGGTCCTTGCCCATCTGCAATTGAAGACCCGAAATCCCAGAATCTCCATAGAGAACCAGTTCCTGATCCTTAAAAGTGTAGGAGAGAGGTGATGGCTGTTTTACCACGCGTATGGATTCCGCCGGAACGGATTTTCCGTCCGAAAAGGCAAATTGTGTTTCGTCTTGGGGGTTGCTATTCCATTCATCTTCGGGCAACTCTTCTGTATTGGTAATCTGGGTGTTGTTCTTTTTCAAAATGAGGCTATCCTCTGGCTTCGTTTGAACGGAATCCACACCGACCACATTGGGGATATCCTCAATAAAGGGGGCATCACCCGTTGACCTGAAGAAGTAGAACAGCGTTCCCAAAATAATGCAGGCCGCCGCGGCACCACTATAGATGATCAGTCTTCGGTACAGGCCTTTTGGTTTTTGTTCCTCGGAATCCTTGTACTCGGCGTATAAAAGGTCCAGTTTGGCCCTGAGTTTTACGTCCTCGTTCCATTCAATGCCCCTGTAAATCTGTTTAAATACCTCGAGTTCCTTCACAAATTCTTCGTCTTCAGCCAGCAAGCGTTCCACCTCCCTTTTTTCATCATCATCAAGACGACCAGTCAGGTGTTTATCAATCAAATCAATATGTCGTAATTCTTCCCTCATGGCTATTTTAAACGGATTATGACCTCATAGGAAACTTCGCCCCGTAGCTTTTGAAGGCACCGTAACTTCTGTTGACTGGCAGAACGGGCGCTGGAGTAATTGAATTTTTCAGCAATGTCCTCCATTCGCATCCCTAAAAATATGGTGGCTTCCAAAACCGATTTGCAGGGTTCCCCAATCTTGGTCAAGGCTTTTTCAAGGTATTCCTTGAGATTTGGACCTTTTCGCGTGATTTCCGGATTTATGGATTCATGACCTCCTTGCAAAACGCCAACCTCACTCTGTCTGTTTTCATATTTCTTTCTTCGGTTAAGTTGGTTAAGCCATTGTCGTTTTGAAACTTCAAAGAGATAAGTGCTTATTTTGCTCTGGAGTTGATAGTTTCCGGCCATGACGTTTTTATAGAACACGATGATCGCCTCTTGAAAAACGTCCAAGGCATCATCTTCATTACCGTTGTTCTGCCCCACCCAACTTTTCACCATGCCCATGTGCCGGTACAGCTGTTGCAGACATTTCTCGTTTCCTTTCTTTAGTTGGTCTATCAGTTCTTGGTCGGTCATCAAGGTTTTTTCTGAAATGGCTATAATCCTATTTCCACATGGTCCTTTATGGGCACATTGAATTCATAATCCTGAATTTTTATTTGGGCCTCCCCTAAAATAGTGAAATTCGCTTTTTGGTCGGTGAGCCAGGAGAACTTCACCTGTTTTAAAATATCAAAATTGTTCAGGGTAACATCAATAGGAATGGTGGTTGATTTTAAGGCTTCTTGATGAAAAGGTTCATCCATGGCCCATGCTGCCACTTGCCCTTTGTTTTCATCTAAATAGAATTCAAGATTCATGGCATTGATGGTATAGGCAATGGGCAATTTATTTAGGGTTTCAACCCCTAATTTTAAATGGGTTTTACTCAGTGAAGGCAATCTATTGCTGGAAATGGACCGAATTTTAAAATTGTTGCCATAGTCCAAATTCTTACTGATTTCCTCCAAAATTGCCTTTTTGGTATTCAGGTGTATCTTGTCATCCAAGGCAATGGTGAAGGAATTTAGCAGAAAGCTCACCTTTCCGTTGCCCTTGAGAGTAAATTCGGTGGAATCTGAAGCCAGTAATTCAGAATAAAAGGCATTGAGACTTTTGAGTTCTATCTCACAGGTTACCGGTATGCGTATGGTATCCTTGGCTGCCAGACTCATCTGTTCGTTTAAAAACCCCTTTCCTACCAAAGAATCCTTGTAAAAAATCTCCATACTGGATTGCCGCAGTTTTGTTTTTACATTGTTGGGGTTGTATACCACGTAATCCATTCCCACCACCAATGCATTATCTGTAAGCCCTTTTATGGTTACATGTTCTATGGCAATAAATAGCGGTTTTTTGCTACATGAGGTAAACAAAAGAAACGCTCCAAATACAAGTGCTATTTTTTTCATGGTGATGGTTTTAAATACTGTCTTTCTTCTTAAGTGAAACATAGATCAAGACATAGAACATGACATTGAGTACTCCAATGACCACCACGTTCATGTCAAAACTGTTGAAGACCTCACCGATCAAGGTTCCATCATCAACCAATTTTTCATTGTACAGGTCGAGCAATTGCACCGCGGAAGTCGATGCGGTCTGGGTACCCACTTCGGGCGAGGGAAGCGGAATAGAGGTCAATACGGATTGAACCGTACCTGGATTGAATTCAGAAGTAGGGGAAGCATTGTCCTGCAATCTGGCAAAACCCTCCGTGCCCCAACGGCCTAAAGTGAAAAAGCTCAATACTTCCACCAAGGTGTTGTTGATTTTTGTCATTACACCGGCCAACATGATCTGAGGCATGAGGGCGATGGGCACCACGGTCATCACTTTTTCCGTGGTGTTGAGTGCGGATGAAAGCCATAAACCAATCAGCGAAGCGGAAACCGAAATATAGAACATGAACAACATACTCTCTCCAAAAGGTCTCAGGTACACTTCTTCAAAACCTTCAAAAGTGTTTAGTTTGAAATTAAGGTAGATGATACTTACAAACAATACCGTTTGCACAAGGGCAATCAATGAAAGTACCAACCATTTTGAAAGAATATAGGTGTTGATGTTCAGGTTGAACATGCGCTCCCGTTTATACACTGTAAGCTCACCTACAATTTCTTTGGCGGCGTTGCTCACCCCAAACCAAATGGCCGAAATGGCCATCAGGAACATGACCCCAATCTGAAATTTATTGAATACCAAGCAGACCAAGACCGCAATGATCACGGGCTGTGCCAATAAGAGGGCCAGATTTCCTTTGTCATTTAGTTTAATGTTGAAATACCTGGAAACCAACCAATACAATTGTAGCCGGTACGAATCAGGTTTTTCCTTTTTCACGTCTGGGTTATTAACCACTTTGAACCCAACTTTGCTGGGTTTTTGGTAATAAGCGGTTACCGTGCCAATATCGCTCATTTTACTGTAGACCTCCACAATGTTCCGGGCTTCAAAATGGGAGGTCAATGAGTTGGCCGGACCCTGAAATACCAAATGCCCCTGAACACCTAAAAATATGGCCTGGTCCACATAATTAAGATCTTCCGGTTTGTGGGTCACCATAACAATTGTGGTTCCCGAATGGGCCAACTTTTTGAGACTCTTCAAGAAACTCTCAATGGTCTCAGGGTCTAGGGGAGAAGTGGGTTCATCCAAAAACAGAATGGTGGGTTCGGTCAAAAGTTCCACCGCAATGGAAACGCGTTTTCGCTGACCGCCGGAAAGGTTGCCCACTTTTATGGTCCTGATGTCCTTTTCCTTGTCCTGGTCCAGATTCAGGTCGTTGATGACCTTATCGATTCTTTGGTTGATCTCTGATACAGCAGTATCATCCGGCAAACGGAGTTTGGCCGCATAGAACAAGGTCTTGTATACGGTCAATTCTTTATGGATGATATCATCTTGGGGCACATAACCAATTTTCTTCTTGATCAGGCTAAAGTTGTCCGCCAATGAAAGCCCGTGAATAAATACTTCCCCCGAGGTAGCGGGATTTTCCCCGTTCAAACATTTCAACAAGGTGGATTTTCCACAACCCGAAGGCCCCATCAATGCCACAAAGGTGGAATGGGGAATGTTCAAGGACATATCCTGCAATCCAACTTTGTTGTTTGGATATTTTTTTTGAATCGCCAATGCTTTTATGGCACTTCTCTCTTTCCTTAGGTCCTTGGCCCCGTCTTTTAAGGTAATACTGTAAAAAGATATGGTGACCGTATCGCTATCCTTGAACTTGGTTTTGGATTTTAACTCCTTGCCATTCAGATAGGTCTTATTGGTGGAGCCAAGGTCTTCGATCCAAAAATCACCTTGAGCATACGAGATAACGGCATGTTCCCGGGTCACCGTGGGGTCATCAAGGATAATATCGTTGCTCTCGAGTCGGCCAATCTTGTAGGAACCCTTGGCCACAATTTTTTGTTTGAAGCCCGTAAATTCCTTTTGGGGTTCCGAGGATTGTGGAGCCTTTTCTTTTTGATTTTCGGTTGTTACCTGTAGTTTTTGTGATGCGATGGTGAAAATGTCATCAGGTGAAATCTTGACCCATGTATTGGGTGCTATTGACCGTTGCCCAACCTTGGTTCCGTTTGAGCTTTCAAGATCCATGATGTAGATCCCATCTGTCCTTACTTCAATTTGGGCATGTTTTCGGGAAGCAAGTTGGCTTTCTATCTCAACTTGGGCACCATGGCCCTTTCTTCCAATGGTAATAATTTGGTTTTTGGGCAAAGGAATGGACTGTCCGTTGCAGATGAGGTACATTTCCGAAATCATATTATTGGTTGATGTAAGATTGGATGCATTTTTTCCGGTGTTCCGCGAAAGGATGGGTGGATGTCAATTTTTTAATGAGGTCCTGCTTTTGGTAGCGTTCCAATTTCCTGAAGAAATCTGCAAACCTGTTCACGTCATATCCGGCCGCTTTGGCCAATTCAAACCCGACCTTGTCCGCTTCATATTCATCAATTTGATCAAAGGGTGGCGAAAAAGTCCTATTGATCTTATTGGCAATATCGGTGAAACCATCCATGCGCGTCATTCCCTGAAGGTCTGTGGAGAGGGTAAGCTTGGTAACTTTCCTTTGGGTGTGGAACTTGTCCTCATGGGCCACCTCATGTCCAATGATAAAGGCCAATTCATCATAGGAGTCAATAAAATTTAGTAAACCCGTGGTAATGTACAGGTAACCGCCCAAAGTGGCAAATGCATTGATTTCTTCAGATTTAAGAATGCTTATTCGGTAGGATACATCCTTTCGGGGCACATTCCTAACAATACGTTGCAATATTTCTTCAACCTTTGGTTTGGCAGAATGGGTGTTGTCCAATTGCCCTAGGGTAACGTACCTATTGTACATGTCCCTTCCAATATTTTTTTTGGAATCACTGGAAATATTCAGCGCAAAATCCAACCAATTGTTTTCCACTTGTTTGTAAAAAAATGCGGGCCCGTCAAAAGCATGCCCACAATCTTGGAGCACGGCTGCATGTTCAATTTTGGCGGTGTAATCCGCTAGGGCATCTTCCAATTTATCGATGGAGATTTCTTGGGCCAAAGTAATCTGTAAAAAGGAGTAGAAGAAAACGGCCAATAGTTTGTGTCTCATGATGTTTTTAGTGTATATAACCAAAAATAGCAAATGTCATCTTTTTAAGGCAGGGTTTTCGGCTTTATGGGGTTTATGGATGTTGAACGGGCTTTTAAAACTCATATTTGCTATAAACAAAGAATCACTTCAATGCCATGTGAGTTGTCATTGAAGTGATTGTTTTAGGCACTGTTTGGTTGGGAAAAGCGTTTAATCTTTGATTTCCAATCTATAGAATTCTTCCAATTGGGAATTACAGTTCATGTTTACGTTGAGGTCTTTAATGATTCCTGTGCCGACCCCATATACCCAACCATGCAGATGAAGGACCTGCCCTTTTTTCCATGCCGTCTGTACGATGGAGGTTTTGGCCAGATCGAGTACCTGTTCCCTAGTGTTGAATTCCACGAAGCGGTCAAATCGTTGTTGCGGTTCAGGGATTTCTTCCAAAACCTTTTGATGGAGCCTATACACATCGCGAATATGTCGGATCCAATTATCCACCAATCCGTAGGAGTGGTTTTCCATGGCGGCTTTTACACCACCGCATCCATAATGGCCGCATACGATGATATGGGTAATTTTAAGAGCATTGACCGCATAATCAAGAACACTGAGCATGTTCATATCCGAATGCACGACCAAATTGGCAATGTTACGGTGAACAAAGACCTCTCCCGGCTGTGCCCCAATGATTTCATTGGCAGGGACCCGGCTGTCGGAGCATCCGATCCATAGCAAAGGGGGTTGCTGGCCCTTTTCCAGTTTCTTGAAGAATTCTGGGTCAAAGGCCAATTTGGACTCGACCCATTTTTTATTGTTTTCAATTAAACTTTTATAAAAATCAGGGTTCATTGCCTTAATGTATAGGTTCTTACTTGAAGGTATGGATTTTAGCCTTCTATTGTTGGATATAAAGTAATATCAAAGTAAGTGAAATTCCTCCAATGGGGAATTACAGATCATGATTATATACTCTGTTGAAATACCATTAATTTGTCAATGTAATCCTTAAAACTCATTTTGATATCCAGTTTATATACTGAAGTATCCAAATCCACAGGGAAATTGTTGGACAAAACCGGGTGAATGAAAAAACCTGAACCAAAATTTTTATAAGAGACCTTGGTAAATTCCGGCCTGTAAAGATCAACACCCAGACATGTTTATGTTATAATTTTTGGGTTTACATTCATTCAATCAACTACTCCATTCAAGTCTTTTTTGTGAGGTGCACAGGATTGGAATGTAATATGGGCAGTAGTCTAAAAATCATTCAATTGGTCAATTTGTCTGCGACTTTTTAGGGCATTTCCAAGACCTTTCAAAAAGCCAATTTTCTTGTAATGAGGAGCTGATAATGAGGCGGGGTCGGGTAATTGGATATAACGTAACGAAAGGAGCATATCAATAGGATAATTACAAATAAGCTGTTGAAAATCTCAAAAAAATTTAATAATATTGAGTCAATCGTCCTAAATATTTGATTGTCGAATATGAGACCAGATATTCCAAAATCGGATATGAAAGCGATTTTTAAGTGTACTATTGGTCCACTTCACAACTAACCCAACTTAACCATGACACGAAATCTGCAAAGTGACATAGAGCTCGTTTTCAAAGAGTACTATAGAGAATTTTGCTTGCTTTCCTATAGTTATGTTGGGTGCATGGATCAAGCACAGGATATTGTGCAGGATGTGTTTGTGAAGTTGCTTTTAAAAAACAAAGGTTTCCATATCCTTAACGTAAAATCCTATGTTTGGAAATCTGTCAAGAACAGTAGCCTCAAGCATATTGCTAGAGTCAAAAAAACAGAGTCATTGGAAAGTGGTAAAATTGTTCTTGTGGAAGAGCATGGTGTAAAGAACGAGGAATTAAATTCCAAACTTCGCAAGGCAATGGACAAACTTCCTCCCAAATGCAAAGTGGTTTTTGAAATGTGCGTTGTTGATGGCCATAAGTATAATTCCGCTGCAGATTCCCTTGGTATTTCTGAAAATACCGTAAAAACCCAAATGAAGAAGGCGTATAAAATTTTAAGACATAACCTAACAGATGTGTATCTTCTTCTAATATATTTTATGTCTTTTACTGCCTCTATTCTTCTTTTTTAAGAATTTTTCATTTTTCGCATCACCCTTTTTTGCTTTTTTGGGTCTTTAGATAAAGAGGTCCTTAAAACAGGGGCATTATTTCGGAAAAGATTTCATGAATATAGCTGATATCATAGCCAAAAAAATAAAGGGTGATTTGACCGATAGGGAGCGAGCCTTTTTTGATCATTGGATAGACCAATCGGAAGAAAACCGCTCTTTATATATTCGTCTCCAACAAGTAGTGGAGGAGCAAGGGGAAGAAGAGTTGTTCCGGATTTTTGAGTTGAAAGAGGAGGTTGCATGGGACCAAGTATTGAAACTTTTAGAGACTAGGAAACGGCAAGTCAGGAAACGTGTTTTGTTTACGCCTTTATTGAAATATGCAGCGATTCTTATTGTTGCCTTAGGTTTGGGTATTGGCATTTGGAACCACAACCAACCTATTACGGAACAATTGCCGCAAGAGGATACCATTACACTTCAATTGGACAACGGGGAGGTTAAAGTAATTTCCACGGATGCCCTTCAGACATTGGTGAATTCAAAAGGAGGAATTTTAGGGAAGCAAAATGGAGGTCAGCTTGATTATTCTGTTTCCAGCGAAACGGAAGAGTTGGCATATAATACCCTTAAAGTGCCCTATGGTAAAAGATTCACCATTGTTTTATCGGATAGCACAAAAGTATATCTCAATGCAGGGTCGTCCCTTAAATATCCCGTTAAGTTTCTTGACGGTCAAAATCGTCAGGTATTTTTAACAGGGGAAGGATTTTTTGATGTCCGTAAAGACAAGAAGCACCCTTTTATCGTCACCAGCGAAGATATGGATGTTCGGGTATTGGGAACCAAGTTCAATATTTCTGCGTATCCCGAGGATCGAAACATACATACGGTTTTGGTAGAGGGTTCTGTAAGCCTATACAATTCAACAGAAGATTACGATGAGAAAACCGCTTCGCTATTGGAGCCAGGATACAAAGCCGGGTGGGACAAGTTTTACAAAAAATTGGCCTTTGAAAAGGTCGATACCGACATATACACAGGTTGGGTAGAAGGAAAGCTGGTTATCAAGGAAATGCCCTTTAAAAACATCGTGAAGAAATTGGAACGGCATTACAATGTCAGTATAAAGAGTAACTACCCAAAACTGGACAATCAGATTTTCACGGCAACCTTTGATATTGAGACTATTAGAGAGGTATTGAAGACGTTTACCGAGGAAACCCCTTTTGATTTTCAAATTGATGGGGACAACATTGTAATTAACTCAACCAAAAACTAAATACAGTATGCCTATGAAATGACCAACAACCCAACCAACCGAACTTAAAGTTTAGTCTTTATCACATAAAAAAAATCGGAAAATGCGGCAACATTTCCCGATTTGAGATAATAGACTAATAATAGTCAATTTAAAACTTTATAAAAGTATGAAAATTAATATTAAGAAGGCTTTCTGTAAGCCTTATTCGCTAAAATTCAGTTTAGCAATGAAACTCACGGTACTTCTTTTAGTGGTTTCAATCTTCTCCGTCCAGGCCAACGGATATAGTCAAGAAACTAAAGTTAGCCTAGAACTGGAAAATGTGGAAATGAGAAAGGTCTTCGAAACTATCGAGTCCCAAACCGATTTTAAATTCTTTTACAATAACAAAAAAATCGATGCTGATAGAGTGGTATCCATCGATGTATTTGAAACTCCGGTATCTGAAGTACTGAAGATGTTGTTCAAGGATACAGCGATTTATAGTGTAGTACGAAAAAAACAGATTATTCTTAAAGTCAATCCGCTTAAGATTGAGGCTCCATTGTTACTTCAGAATAGCGAGGACATTGAGGAGGAGATTTTGCAAAGAAGCATTTCCGGAACGGTTACCGATACCGGGGGACTGCCTTTGCCGGGAGCCAATATTGTAGAAAAAGGAACTTTGAATGGGGTCACCGTTGATTTCGATGGGAATTTTTCCATGGATATTGCCAATGATGAGGCCATTTTGGTGGTCTCTTACATAGGATTTGCCACCAAGGAAGTGTCTGTAGGTGGACAATCGACAATAAATATAGTTTTGCAAGAGAGTGCCGCGGGATTGGACGAAGTGGTGGTAACTGCTTTGGGCGTCAAAAGAAGTGAAAAAGCCCTGGCCTATTCAGTATCCGAAGTAGGAGGAGATAAATTTTCAGAGGCCCGTGAATCCAATGTGGCCAATGCATTGACAGGTAAGATTGCCGGGGTAAATGCAACCGGGCTTGCAACGGGGCCGGGAGGTTCCAGTAGGGTCATCATCAGGGGTAATGGCTCGCTCTCTGGCGACAATCAACCCTTGTACGTGGTAAATGGTATGCCTATTGACAATAGTATTCCTGGAGGAGGTTCTTCAACCGGGGGGCAAGGGATTAATGTTGACCGAGGAGATGGTATTGCCGGAATCAACCCTGATGATATAGAAACCATAAGTGTATTAAAAGGTGGGGCTGCAGCCGCACTATATGGGTCAAGAGCGGCAAATGGCGTTATTTTGATAACTACCAAAAAAGGTACCGCACAAAAAGGAATAGGCGTGGAATACAATGGAAACATTGTTTTTGAGACACCATCCATGTTTCCAGACTATCAGTATAAATACGGTGCTGGGTCAAATGGGGTGAAGCCTACAACCCAAGACCAGGCCATAGAGTGGGGTCGTCTTTCGTTTGGTGCGCCTATGGACGGCACACCTGTCATCCAGTTTGATGGGGTTGAGCGTCCTTATTCCCCGGTCAAGGTTAAGGATAATATCAAGAATTTTTATGATGTGGGTAGCACCTTTGTTAATACGGTAGCCTTTACGGGTGGTTCGGAAGCCATGAATTTTAGGTTGTCCGTGTCCAATATGGATGCCCATAGTGTTGTTCCCAATTCTTCTTTCAATAGAAAAACGGCAAACCTAAGTTTAAGTGCCCAATTGGGAGAGAGACTTAGTATAGATGGGGTAGCGCAATATAATATTGAGGAGGCCAGAAACAGGCCCGGTACCGGATATGCCGATTACAATTCGGCATGGGCCACACATTTGGTGTCCAATACAGTGGATGTAAGAAATATGGCTCCCGGATACAATCCTGATGGAAGTGAGATTTTGTGGAACCCTGTGAATATTGCCAATAACCCTTATTGGGTAGTGAATAAGTACCAAAACGATGACAAAAAGAATCGCTTTATTGGTCAGGTGAACATTCATTACAATATATTGGATAATCTGAGTGTACGGGGTACAGTGAGTGAAGATTTTTACAACTTTGAGTATAAGGGAATCACCCCATCCTATACCGCATTTAGACCAGGTGGAAGTTATGAATCATTAAGGTCGGACGTTTCAGAAACAAACCTTCTGTTGACCATTGATTACAACACTAAATTGTTTCAGGATTTAAGTGTCAATGCAATGTTCGGGGGTAATCAGCAACGTAACATAAACAATTCCACAGCAATCAACGGTCAACAATTTACCATACCGGAATACTATAGCTATACCAACTTGGGTACTTTGACCACTACCCCAAATAATAGAAGAACTGGGGTGAATTCCTTGTTTGGTTCTGTTGATTTGGGATATAAGGACTTCCTGTATTTGACATTGACGGGAAGAGAGGATTGGTTCTCCACATTAAGTCCGGAGAACAATAACATTTTTTATCCTTCCATAGGAGGAAGCTTTCTGTTGTCTGAAGCGGTTGAGCTTCCCAAGACATTTAACTATGTAAAATTGAGATCTTCTTGGGCCCAGGTAGGTGGTGGGGCACCAGACCCATATTTGATCAACCAGACCTACGGAATTGTACAAGGAGGGCACAATGGTAGACCTGTTCAGGAGATTTCCTCGAGCTTGGTGACCAACCCGGACCTTAGACCCTATACGTCCACTACCTATGAGGTAGGCTTTAATGCAAAATTATTGGATTACCGTTTAGGAGTCGATTTGACCTTCTATGATAGAACCACAACAGACGATATTGTACAAACGGATATTTCAACAGCTTCGGGATATAGCCGTGCACTGCTGAACGTTGGTAAGGTAAGCAATAGGGGGGTTGAACTTCTATTGACGGGATCCCTTATACGAACCGATAATTTTAAGTGGGATGCAAGCTATAACATGGCTTACAATAAGAGTGAAATTAAAAAACTTACCGAAGGCCTAAATACCGTTCAAATTGGTAGCGGAATCGGTGGAGGATCCATTCAGAATGTGGTTGGAAGACCCTATGGTACCATTTGGGGCTATAGAATGGCGACCAATGACAGTGGCCAAACCATTTTTGACCCGAACAGTGGGTACGAACTACGAAGTGAGATCATGGAATTGGGACAAGGAGTTCCACCTCTGATCATGGGATTGACAAATGAATTCAGGTATAAGGATTTTTCGTTGAACATATTGTTGGATGGAAAATTCGGGAATTCAATGTTTTCCAACCTGGCACAGTATTCCCATAGATTTGGCCTCACCAAGGCAACCCTTCCTGGAAGGGAAAATGGCTTGCCTCTATCGGGAGTCGATACACAGGGTAATCCGTACGAGAGAGTTGTTCCCGTGGAAGAACTGGATACCTACTATGATAACCACAAAAGATATACGGATATTTTTGTCTACGACG
The DNA here is from genome assembly GCF_004150225.1 of Flagellimonas olearia. Classification (NCBI taxonomy): domain Bacteria; kingdom Pseudomonadati; phylum Bacteroidota; class Flavobacteriia; order Flavobacteriales; family Flavobacteriaceae; genus Flagellimonas; species Flagellimonas olearia. Next base: position 19,001 of record NZ_ML142917.1, read on the forward strand.
GTAGTTTTGTGAAACTTCGTGAAGTAGTCCTTACCTATACCCTTCCACAAAAAGCTTTGGATTTCTTGAAGATTCAATCCGCATCCGTTTCGTTGGTGGGTCGTAACCTGGCCATTCTTTACAAAAACACAGACCTGTTTGATCCTGAGTCCAGCTACACTAATGGAAATGCGCAAGGATTGGAAGCTTTTGGTGTCCCTCGAACACGTAATATAGGTATGGGGCTAAACATAAAATTTTAAAATTTAATTCATTGTATTATGAAAGTTTATTCATTGACATATAGATATGTGATGATGGCATTGGTAATGGTTTCCGTACTGACATCTTGCGACAATAATTTGGAAGAACTGAATCAAAACCCAGATGCCTATGGAGAAATTATTCCAGAGTATCTTTTTACAAAGTCACAATTGGATGCCGTGAACGTAAGTTATTTTGGAACGGCAGCCTTGACCATAGGAGGTTCCATGCAGCAATTTGCTACCTACAAGGAGGTACCGGCCGCAGGGGACAAATATTTTAATGATGGGTACTCCAAAAATTATTTCCCAACAGTTTACGCCAATGCCGTAAATGACATTGAGGAAGTGATACGTGCCGTTTCCGAAGACCCTGAACTATCCAACCAACTCTCCATAGCACGGATTTGGAGGGCCTATATTTTTCACCACATTACGGACTTGTACGGAGATGTCCCATATACCGAGGCAGGTAAAGGGATTACGGATAAGATTTATACCCCTAAATATGATACGCAATCATTTATCTATAATGATATGCTAAAAGAGTTGGAGGAAGCAGCCAATGCCTTGGACGCTTCAAAATCCTCCTATGGGACATCGGATTTAATATATGGTGGCGACGTTGCCCAGTGGAAAAAATTCGCTTACTCCTTAATGCTCCGTTTAGGAATGCGGTTGACCAATGTGGATGAAGGACTGTCCGAGACTTGGGTAAAAAAGGCCATAGCTGGGGGAGTAATTTTGGACAATGGTGATTTGGCGGCAATAGGGTACGTTGATGGTTCCCAAGTTGCCAGCAGAAACCCCATTGCTGAAGGTTTGATGAACGGAGATTATATTGACCCCCAGAGTGTGGAAAATGTGGAGGGTGGTAAATATGCCAAAACATTTATCGACCATCTTAAGGATACGGGAGATCCAAGGCTAAATGCCATTTCCGTGGTTTGGGTAGATAATGGAAGTGGATTGTATGTGGCCGATACCACAACTGCTATCCAAAAAGGCATGCAAAATGCAGAGTTCAACAATAGACCAGCTGATTTCCCTACCTATTCCGAGCCTCATCCACAAACAATTTTGGCCTACGATTCGCCTTTGTTGGTGATGACCAACGCCGAAATGAATTTACTCTTGGCAGAGGCAGTGATTCGAGGTTGGCATACCGGGGATGCAACAACGCTTTATGAGAATGCGGTTAGGGCAGGAATGCAACAATGGTCGCTTTTTGGGGAGGCAGGTGTAATTGCGGAAGAACGAATTGTCAGCTATCTTGATGCTAACCCTTTTCTGTCAGGTGGCAGCTTGGAAGAGCAAATGGAGCAAATTGGAACTCAAAAGTGGGTTTCCCTATTCCTGGACGAATACGAAATCTTTGCCAATTGGAGACGAACTGGATATCCTGCTTTGGTTCCGGTAAACTACCCTGGAAATCTCACCGGAGGTAGAATCCCAACTCGTTTTGTGTTGCCGGATTCAGAAAGTACCATAAATGCTGCCAATTTTCAGGAGGCAGTGGATAGACAAGGCGTTGGGAACGCATTGACCAGCACTGTTTGGTGGGATGTCCCATAAGAAGATATATTGCATCTATTCCCGTTTCAGCAGTTCTGTTAAACTCAAGAGATCTTAACAGGAGTGAAGAAACGGGAGGTGTGATTATCGAAAAGCAAGAACCTCTTTTACTATCCATGCATATTGACCATGATAATTTGTTGTATCTATCACCGAAAGGTTAGGTAACAAAAGTCTCAATTGGAGATATGGTCAAATTTGATGGACATAGAATAAAGTAATCGGTTATTTGAGTTAGATTGTTTTTTTTGTTAGTGAAGAACGTACTTCAAATGAGGTACGTTCTTCTTTTTGATATATTCTTAACGAAATTTGATAGTCCTTTGTAAAGTGGTCATATTGCTAAAGAGTGAGAGGCAGAGTAGGCCTTTTAGAAGTTATATCAATCGAAGACTTAAAGATTAACTACGGAGGCAAATTAGTTCTTTGCTAAGAAGGCATTTTTTTAACCAACGGCTAATCGGTATTCAAACCGTCCATGGTTTTGGAAAAAACAACAGAGTCCGATTCAATGTGATACATGCCAGGTTTCAATTGACGATCCAGATAATTTAGAATGTCCAGTTTTGAAAACACCATCCTATAGCCAGGTCGTAAATTTTGATTTTGGGCATAACACAGATTTCCTTCCGCTTCATTACTTTCCAGATAGGTTAAACCCCAGTATTCGGACAAACGTTTGGTAAACTCCGTATTGATGTCCAATACCATCAAGGATTCTTTACTGTAGCGTAATCCATGACTTTTGAAGATGAAGATTTCGGATAGTTGTACTTCCATTTTGGGATATTGGTTTGCTTTTGGAAAAATATCATTTTTTTATAAACTCTGTTTGGCCATGTTTTTCAAGGTATTTTTTGGGATGCTTCAAACAGCAAGTAGCCCAAGGTTTGTCAAAGTAATAGGGGTGTAACAAAAGGTAAATATTAAATTCCATTACATTTTAATGCAACCTTAATACATTTATGTCATCAATCTATAAATGATATAACCTTACTTTATGAAAAAAAATGCTTTTATGTGCCTTGCGGTACTGGTTACTGGAATTTTTATTACTTCGTGTAACTCTGACGATGGGGGAGATTGCCTAGGAGATTTTACGGGAGCTCTTACCGAAAATGAGCAAAAATTGACAGGGACATGGATACTCTCGTCCATAGTTTCAATAGAAGAAGTCGATATAACAGATGATGGCGAAGACAATCCCAGCAATAACATATATGCCCAGTATTCGGATTGTCAAAAGAGCACTTTCTACACCTTTAATTCCGATCGGACATATCAAATTGGGCAGAGTCAAAGTTTTGAAGGTTGTGAAAATGTGCTTACAACCGAGGGAACTTGGCAATTGAGCTCACAGACCTTGGGTATGGTAAGGAACTGTTTGCTTCAAAATATAGTGATCAATTTTAGCGCAGATGAGACCAATTTTTATTTTTCGGATAACTACACCGTTACCGAGGTAGATGGTAACACGGTGCAGACTGATATTACCTTTACCTATACCTTAACTCCCTAAACTGCTGGATTGAAATAGGTGATGGATACATCAAAAAATATATCCATCCATTTTTGCATGGACCGATAAAAAATCAAAACCACCCAATACAAGTATTGGGTGGTTTTGTCTCTACTAGTAGTATATTAAGAAAATAGGTTTATTTAAAAGTTAGGGTGAAAGTAGTGCCTTGGTCAACCTTGCTTTCAACCTTGATACTTCCCCCAAGACCAGAGATGTGGCTTTTCACCAAATAGAGCCCCACACCCTTACTATCTTGGTTGCCATTGTTCTTGTCACTAATCTCAAAAATTGAATTGCCCATCTTTTCCAAATCCATCCCTATGCCATTGTCAGTGTAGGTAATTGTCTTTTTACCATGATCTTCCCTGGCCATTATGGAGATGAAAGGCGGAACATTGGGTTGGGCATATTTTATGGAATTGGTTATAAGATTAAGAAAAATACTTTCCATGAACCGTTCCTTGAACGCAACTTGTTCCATTTCCGAAAAATCGGTATGGAAGACCACCCCTTCTTTTTGTATCAATGAACCAATGGAACTTTTGACTTTTTGCAGTGTTAGGTCCAGGCGGACTTCTTCCAGTTTTTCTGTTGGGGCTTCTCTTTGCTTCAACGCATCCAAATAAGAATTCAGGGAGTTCTTCAAACCTTCCGCGGAAAGCGATATCAAGTCCAATATTTCAACAGTGTCCTTATCATCAATCTTGGTAAGGTCTATCAAGTTGAGGAGGGACAATAGGTTATTGAGAGGGGATCGTAGATCATGGGGTGTGGCATAATTTTGTTGCCTGAGGGTTTTATTTACCCTGGATAGTTGGTCCAGATGGTTGATGCGCTCCTGTTCCAATCTCTTGGTGTGGGTAACATCCCTGGCTATGGCATAGATCAGCCCTTTTTTTGATACGGGTATTGAGGTCCAATGCAGCCAAATATGCTCTCCAGATTTGGTGATATATCTGTTTTCAAAGTTGGTCAGCGGCTTGTTTTTCAATAATTTTTCTCGATGTCCGGCGGTTACTTCCCTATCCTTGGGGTGGATGAAACTGGAGATCAACCTTGATTTCAATTCCTCTTCCGAATATCCCAAAAGAGATTTAAGCGAGGGGTTTACCTTTACGAAGTACCCTTCATAATCGGCAATGCAAAGACCATCCAAAGACTGGTTAAAGAATGGTTCTAGTGTTGGATTCATCTGTGGTTGGTTACTTGTTCCTATTTGGTATTACTTCAGTGGGTTGACCAAATAAATCTTTTGGATTGATTGGATGATGTCAAGAGTAACGGCAAGCACGCCAAACTCCATTAAAAATACTTGTTGCAAGAATAAAACAGTTCTACGGCCATTTTATTTTATCAACACTAAAATTATATAAAACCGATCAGTAAGGAAATATCCCTAAAAGGATTTAACGATTTGGAGTTTTATTGTATTCCATTTTTCCAGGGATAATCGATAGCACTTGGATTTTTTATGGTAATGGAAAGTATTTGTAGAGCGGTCCATTTTTCGGTCATATAATAACCGAAAATGGCAGGATTGTTAGATGTATCGAATTTGTTGGCATCTACGGGATAGATTCATAATTTTAAGGATTCAATGTAACTTCTATGCGATATACTAAAACTAAAGCTTCTTTCACGGGAACATTTTTATTGGGATTTGAACCAACCCTTAAACCAGGACTATGGGTTTTGTAACATTTGGTGAAATTTTATTGCGGCTCACCCCTTCGGAAAGAGGGTGTAAAATCGGTTCTTCCAACTACATGGAGATGAACTTTGCTGGTTCCGAGTCAAATGTGGCCTCTTCATTGGGTGTTTTGGGAAATTCAGTCCAGTTTGTGACCAAGCTGCCCGATAATGATTTGGGAAGGGCTGCAAGCGGCTCTCTCTTGTCTTATGGTGTTACTGTTGACAACATACGCTTTGGGGGAAATAGAATAGGAATCTATTTTATAGAAGTGGGAAGCTCCATTAGACCTTCCAAGGTTATTTACGATAGGAAAGATTCGGCAATCAGCACAATTTCCGATCAGGAGTTTGACTGGTCCCGAATCCTTGCGGACAAAGAATGGCTCTTTATTTCGGGGATTACACCTGCACTTTCCAAGAATTGTGCATTGGAAACTATCAAAGCAGCGGAAACGGCCCGTAAACTGGGTGTAAAAGTTGCTTTTGACCCCAATTATAGAAGGACGCTTTGGTCTTCTTCTTCAGAGGCCAGAAAAGTATATTTGCCCATACTGGAGAATACCGATTTGCTTTTGGGCAACTATGGCATGTTGCAGGACGTATTTGGATATGAACCCAAAGGACAGGACACCATGGAAAAATCCTTGGACGCCATAGAAGAGGCGGTAGGACTGCTGGGAGTCTCGAATATTGCCTTTACCGTTCGTGATCATTTTTCCGCAAGTAAAAACCGTTTATCGGGATTGCTTCGCACAGATAATGGAGAAATACTGTCTGGGCCCAACTATGAAGTTACCATTACCGATCGTTTTGGTACAGGTGACTCTTTTGCTGCTGGACTTTTGCATGGTTTGGGAAATCAGTGGGATGCCCAAAAATCCCTGGATTTTGCCACAGCGGCCTTTGCCCTTAAACACACCATTAAAGGAGACCAGCACACCAGTAGTGAGGCAGAAATAAACTCGATAATGAACGGAAACATACAAGGACACGTACTGCGATGAACAAACAGGAAATCACCTCCTTGCTTGAAAAGGAGAAATTGGTGGCCATCATTAGGCAAAAAAATCAGCAAGAAGTTCAACCCATAGTACGTGCACTGGTGGAAGGTGGAGTCAAAGCGTTGGAAATCACCTCCAATACCCCGGGGTTCTTAGAGGAAATCCAGAATGCTAGAACGTTGTATCCCAATGTTTTGGTTGGAGCGGGAACAGTGACCAACAAGACCTTGGCCCAGCAAGCCATAGAGGCCGGGGCCCAGTTTTTGGTGACGCCAAACGTAGAAGTGTCCATGATTCCGTTGGCTCACTCCCACGGTGTTCCTGTAATCATGGGGGCACTGACGCCTTCAGAAGTTTGTATGGCCCATGAGCATGGGGCCGATATCATAAAACTATTTCCGGCAGGGATTTTTGGGTTGGATTATTTCAAGGCCATAAAAGGACCATTGAATACCCTGAAATTTTTTGTGGTGGGTGGAATAAGCACCGATAACATCAAGGAATGGATGATGGCCGGTGCCGATGGTTTTGGTATTGGCAGCGAGCTTACCAAAATGGTTGACCCCGGAAACCCAAATGAAATAACTCAAAAAGCCAAAAGTTTCATAGAGCAGATTGAAGCCTGTCAATGATATATTCCGCCTTTTCCTGAATTAATGTCAAAAGAAGTCATTGAGCGCAATGACCGCCTTATAGGATATGATCAATGAAAAACAGAATGCGGTGACCAGACCAATGTTCATAAGCAAACTGGCCCTTTGGCTTCCCATAAGTTTTTTACTGTTGATCAATACAATAATCCCACCTATGACCAAGGGAAGCACAAAAACGTTGGCTACTTGAGTGGCTATTTGGGCAATTATAGGGTTGGCTCCCAGTATAGGGACAATCAATCCGACCAAACAGGCCACCGCTACCAAAATCTTAAAAGTAGGAGTGTTGGTCTCCATTTTCCCACTCTTGTAATCGCTGATCAACAAAGGCAATACCATCAATATTGGAAATATGGAAGATATTCCTGCACTCATGGCACCCATCATGAATACGGCCACGGCCATTTTGCCAGCTACGGGCTCCAAGGCCTGAACCATGTCCAGTACATTGGTGACCACCTTTCCATCATAGAACAAGGCCCCCGTGGCAGCGATCATTATGGTGGCGGAAATGGTCAAAAGAAAAATCGCGGAGACCATGGCATCCTTTCGCTGGTCATTCAAATTGGAAATGCCCCATCCCTTTTCTTTCAATAAGATAGGACGTACCACAAAGGTTGGGGCAGCCATGGTGGTTCCAACAAAGGCGGCCACCATTAAATTTCCACCAGGGGGAATTCGGGGAATCAGTCCCTTCACGATATCCTCCGTGGATGGTAAGACCATAAACATAGAAAGGATAAAGGATAAGCCCATCAGGGTCACGAAAATGACCAATATTTTTTCGAAGAATGAGTATTTCCCTACCAGTAGAAAAATATACATGATGATAATGAGCAAGATGGATATGCCCAGTACGGCCCAATAGTTCTCCTCGTTCAAGCTGGGAAAAAACATGCGCATGAATTCATAAAGGGCGTTACTGGTGAGTCCCAATATCCCGGAAAGGGAACTCCACTGTCCCATGACCACCCCTGCAATGGTCACTATGGCAAGGGGTTTACCCCATTTCAAGTAATTTTTAAAGGCATTTATGGCAGTTTTTCCGGTCACTACGGCAAAACGGCCGTATGCATCCATGAGTATCCAAGAGAAAAACGCACTAAGGCATAACACCCAAAGCAATTGCATACCATACATACTACCGGCTTTGATCATTGCCGTAACACTTCCTGTTCCTATGGTATATCCAATGCAAAAAATTCCGGGTCCTACAGATAATAGGATGGCCCAAAGTTTATAAATAATAGAGGTTTTCCGGGTGGGGTTGCTCCCTGGTTTTGTGTTTTCCAAACTGTTGTCATTTTATGTGCGTGATAAATATAATCACATTTGTATCTCGTTCCACGGAAATTGCATCGCTCCGGGCCAAAGTTTAGTTATGGCTTCAACAATGCCGATCAAAAATGTTATCAGGGAGGCATAACCTCAAAAAAAGACCTCTTAAATGATAACGGAATCGGAAAAAAAGAGGCTGTAGATCAAGGACATGTAGTATATTGAACAGGAATGAATTTTAAGTGACCTATCAAACAACCTAATTGAAGAATGAGAGGAAAAATTATTGTACTTCTGCTTTTTTGTATGTATGCCAGTCATGGTATCACAGCCCAAGAATTTGATATTGCCGTACTGGGGGGGCATGTGATCGACCCAAAAAATGATATCAACGAACCGATGGATGTTGCCATAAAAGATGGCAAGATTGCCTTGGTTTCCAAAAAAATAAATGGGAAACGGGCCAAAAGAACCGTGGATGCCAAGGGTTTGTATGTAGTTCCGGGACTTGTGGATATGCATGCCCATGGATTCTTTGGTGTGGAGGATGGCCATTATCTCAGAAACAGTTTTTATGCGGTATCCCCGGATGGATTTACTTTTCGGAATGGGGTTACCACCATGGTCGATGCGGGAAGTGCGGGATGGAAGTCCTTTAAGACATTCAAGGAACAGACCATTGATCGATCGCATACCCGGGTTCTGGCATTTCTCAATATTGTGGGAGAAGGAATGAAAGGTGGGGCGTGGGAACAAGACACCTACGATATGGATGCAAAACTAAGTGCCCTGATGGCCAAAACGTATCCTGATTTGATCGTAGGGTTTAAAGTGGCACATTTTAGAGGGGATGGCGAAGATTATTTTGTGCCCATAGATCGAGCTATCCAAGCTGGGAACATGGCTGGAAACATTCCCGTGATGCTGGATGGTAAATTGGAAGATGAGGTTCTACGCCGTTTCCGACCGGGAGATATTTTCACACATACCTATGGCCGGCCCATTATTGATACCCTGACCAACAAGGTAAAACCTTTTGTAAGGGAGGCTCGCCAAAGAGGTCTCATATTTGATGTGGGGTATGGAGGAGCAAGTTTCATGTACGCCAATGCCATTCCAGGAACCAAGGATGGCTTTTTTCCAGATGTCATCAGTACCGACCTCCATGGCGGTAGCATGAATGCCGCAATGAAGGACATTATGAGTATTATGTCCAAGTTTATGGCTTTGGGCATGGGTCTGGAAGATATCATCACCGCCGTGACCTGGAAACCTGCGGAAACCATAAAAAGACCTCAATTAGGGAATCTTTCCGTAGGGTCCGAAGGCGATGTGGCCATCTTCAATATCCGTGACGGTAAGTTTGGGTTTTATGATCAGCGAGGAGAAAAAATGTCGGGCACCAAAAAATTTGAATGTCAAGTGACCATAAAAGGTGGCAGGGTGTTTTATGATTTGAACGGACTTACTTCACCACTTCCAAGGGTGATCAGTGGGGTTCCAAGAATGTAAAACTTGGAAAATGATCGGTAACCTTAAGTTTTGACCCATGAACTGGAACCAAGTTGTAGACCCGTTTGACAATATTGTTTGGTCTTTGTTGATTGCCCTCGTACCCATCGGTACCATCTTTTGGGCTTTGGCCGTAAAAAAAATGAAAGGGCATAAGGCCAGTTTATATGCCGCCTTAATGGCAATCTTAGTTGCCGTGTTCATATATGGCATGCCGGTAAAGTTGGCATTGTTGTCCTTCGGACATGGTGTCTTATACGGCCTGTTTCCCATTTGCTGGATCGTGGTAACTACGATTTACCTGTTCAACATCATTGTAAAAAGCGGCCAGTTTGAAATTATAAAACACTCCATGGCCTCGATTACTTCGGACCGGAGATTACAAGCCTTGTTGATAGCCTTTGCCTTTGGTTCTTTTTTGGAGGGAACTGCAGGATTTGGCGCGCCAGTGGCCATTACGGCTGCCATGTTGGTAAGCCTTGGGTTCAATGCTTTCTATGCGGCAGGAATTTGTTTGATTGCCAATACAGCTCCTGTTGCATTCGGCGCTATTGGTATTCCCATAACAGTGGCTTCACAGGTTTCGGGAATACCTGAAATGGCCATCTCCCAAATGGTAGGTCGAACGTTGCCTATTCTCTCCTTGGTGCTCCCATTTTATCTGACGATGCTGGTATGCGGGTTTAAAAAATCAAAGGAGGTTTTTCCTGCCATATTGGTATGCGGGGTATCCTTTGCTTTTTTACAATGGTTCTCCTCCAATTTTTTGGGCCCGGAACTTCCGGATATTATTGCCGGACTGGGTTCCATTATCTGTCTTATTGTTTTTTTGAAATTTTGGAAGCCTAAGAATATATGGCGGTTCGCCAATGAAGACCCAGAAACACACGCTCTGGAAGGTACCTTTTCCAAAAAACAGATTGCCAGGGCCTGGTCACCTTTTGTGATACTGGCCGTATTGATAATCATTTGGGGTTTGGGTCCCGTCAAGGAAAAGCTGGATGTGATCGGTACGTTCAAGTTTGATATAACAGGACTGCACAATGTAATTGTGGATGGTCAGGGAAACAAGATACCCCATTCGTACAAATTCAACTATTTATCAGCAGCCGGAACCGCTATTTTGATTACCGCACTATTGTCCATACCCATATCGGGGATGAAATTCAGGGAGGGCTTAAAACTTTTTATGGAAACCCTAAAGCAATTAAAGTTGCCCATCATTACCGTTTCGGCCATTTTGGGGTTTGCCTATGTGGTGAATGATTCGGGGATTGTGATCACGATTGCCTTGGTTCTGGCGAACACTGGAGTTTTATACCCATTCTTTGCCCCGATCCTTGGTTGGCTGGGTGTTTTTGTGACGGGTTCCGATACTTCTTCCAACGCATTGTTCGGTAAGCTCCAATATGAAACGGCAAAAACAATCGGGGTAGACCCTCTGGTGACCGTAGCTTCAAATACTTCGGGAGGTGTGGTCGGAAAGATGATATCACCACAATCCATCGCTGTAGGAACCGCTGCCGTGGGATTGATAGGTAAAGAAGCCCAACTTTTTAGGTATACGCTAAAACATAGTTTGATAATGCTCCTACTGATTTGCTTGATCACTTTGGGACAGGCATATGTGGTCAAGTGGATTGTTCCAATATGGTAAGGGCAAAGAGTTTTGGGTAGCGTAAACCGGTTTTACCGAAATATAAATCTGGCCAAGATTTATCATGCTGCTGGTTTCATAAACCAAGTACTGGGATGATATGATTTGGCCGCAAAATGAATTGACTAAATAACCACTATAACATCAAAACTAAATGAATTCGAAAAGTAAAATGATGAGAGGAATGGCTCCGATGGCGGCCTTTACATTTCTTTCGCTGGCGCTGTTCCAGTGCACCCCAAAAACCAATGAAGTTGTCCTAAAAGGAGACCCGGATAATGGCGGACTGTTCCTTCCAAAGGGATTTGAAGCATTGGTAGTGGTTGATAGTATTGGACGTACGAGACATATTACGGTCAGTGAAACGGGCGATATTTATGCGCAATTGAGCAATTCCAAAGATGGGAAGGGAACCATTGCCCTACGAGATCTGGACCAAGATGGCAAAGCGGACAGTATTGTACACTTTGGGGATTTTATTGAAAAGGGTAGGGGAGCCACCGGGATTACCATACATGATGGATATTTATATACCAGTACAAGAAAATTCATTTACAGAAACAAGATAAAAGAGGGAGAATTGGTTCCAACCAGTGAGACCGAGTTGGTACTTACGGATATGGATCCCAACGTGGGAAGAAATTGGCATACCACCAAGCCGGTCGCTTTTGATGATGAAGGACATATGTACGTTCCGTTCGGGAGCCCCTCCGATGCTTGTCAGGACATGGCACTTTACGGACCGGTAGGCATTCCCAATGGAAAAGGATTGGAGCCTTGCCCTGAACTGGAAAAGCATGCTGGAATATGGCAATTCGAGGCCAACAAAATAGGACTCACCCAAGAAGACGGAACAAAGTTTGCCACGGGAATCAGAAGTGTAGTGGGCATGAAGTGGAACCCTAAAGACAAAAGTCTGTATGCCGTGGGCAATGGAATTGACAACTTCCATACCATGTTCCCAGATGTTTACTCCAAGTGGCAGGCCGCTGTGCTTCCTTCGGAAAAGTTAATGAGAGTAACCGAAGGATCCAATTATGGATGGCCCTATGCCTACTATGATCATATTCAGAAAAAAAACGTCTTACAACCGGGATATGGTGGCGATGGGGAAACCATTGGTAGGGCCGCCCAATTTGATGAGCCCGTAATAGGCTTTCCAGGACACTGGGCCCCCATGGATGTTTTGTTCTACGATGGGGACCAATTTCCTGATCGCTATAAAAATGGGGCATTTATTGCCTTCCATGGATCAACGGATCGAGCCCCTTATCCCCAAGCCGGGTTTGTGGTTTGTTTTGTTCCCTTTGATGAGAATGGGGAATCAACCGGGGAGTGGGAGGTTTTTGCAGATGGTTTTGCCAATTTGGAAGTGGTTGCCAATACCAGCGATGCCATATATAGACCCATGGGGCTTTCTACAGGCCCTGATGGTTCGCTTTATATAAGTGAATCCAACAAGGGAAAGATCTGGAGAATTATGTACCATGGCGACAAATCTGGTTTTGGAAGAGAGCAGCTGGCATCAATGGAGGAAATAAAACAGACCAAGTCCTACATTAAAGATCCGGATCCCGTAAAAGATGTTATTTCCGAAGGAGATCTTCATAGTGGAAGGATACTATACAATACCTATTGTGCTGCCTGTCACCAAGGTGATGGCAAAGGGGATAACAATCGTTTTCCACCTCTTCGAGATTCAGAATGGGTAATGGGCGATGAGAGCAAACTGATCGATGTGGTCCTCAACGGTATCACAGGCCGAATAGAGGTAAATGGAAAATCATATGATGGCCTAATGCCTGCCAATAGTCATTTGGACGATCATGCCATTGCCTCCATCCTTACCTATGTGCGTAAAGCTTTTGGCAATGAATCGCCCCCGGTGAGCGCTCTTGATGTTGAAAAAATAAGAAAGGAAACCACCGATAAAAAATAAAGCTCCCGTTTTAGGTAGCCACATGTATTTTGAATTTGGCTTAGCGTATGGACGTTACCAAATGGGTTAAAATTCTCCCGACCGGGGAGTTTCTCCCCGGTCTCCTCTAAGTTCTATATTTTTTATTTATCATAAAAAATTGATTTTCAGGTTTTTATGAGGGTATCTCATTTTTCGGTTTTTAAGGCATGGACTTTGCCTAACAGAATATCATGCGTTTTGAAACTTGATTTTCCACGGATTTTGGATAAGTAGTTTCCAAAAATCCTCAAATGGTAATCAGATGAAGGACGGTGCTTAAAATTCCAAGGGAATGGACAAATCATACAATGGAACTTAAAATGGAAATATGGTAGGTAAACTCTCAATACGACAACGGATACAAGTGGGCTTTGTTCTGGCAACTGCTTTTTTGCTGGTTTTGGCTTCCAATTTGTTGGATAGGAAATATTTTTCCACCATCCAGGAAACGGTTAAATCCATATATGATGACCGGATAGTGGTGCAGGACTATATCTATCAATTGCAGGATATGGCCCATGAAAAGGAAATAGCCTTTATAAAAGGTGAAAATTTGGAGGAGAATAAGGACATCAAAGTTTTGTTGAACGATTTTTCCAAAACCAAATTGACCCGTGATGAGGCCAGGTTACTGAAACAATTGGACCATCAATTCTCAGGATTGGAGCCCTTGGAATTGGCCATTTCGACCAAAACTGTTTCGCAAGCTGAAAAAGTCAAGGCATTGGATCAGTTGGATCGAATACACAAAACCTTGGATGGCCTTGAAAAGATTCAACTGGAACAGGGTGGGGTGTTGACCCAGCTTTCCGAAAAAAACTTGAGGGTCAATAAGATGTTATCAAACCTAGAGATAGCATTCTTGACCATAATTGGCGTATCCATTTTAATATTGGTATTCTATCCGGTCAAGGTTTTAGAAACCATCCGCTGAAATTCCACCATTACATCACTAAAATTTATATAACCCATGAAAGAATTGGTTAGGAGCTTATGCTCTACATGTAGGTATACAACCTATTGCTCTTTGAGCCGGGATAGGTCCAATATCCAACTCTGCAATGAATACGTCCATCGGTACAATGGCACTGGTACCACCCTTATGGTCTCAAATGAAATGAGTAATAGTTAAGTGTTCAATACAATTAAAATCCATCAAATGACAACGACAATAACATCGAGAAAAAAACAACCCAAACAAGGGATGTTGGATAATGTCATGAGGCAGTTCAACAACGCTGCGGACATTATAGAATTGAACAAGAATATCCGCAAGATACTTGAAGTGACCAACAATGAATTTATTGTCCACTTTCCGGTTCGAATGGATAATGGAGAAGTGGAAATATTTACGGGCTACCGCGTACAGCACAATAATGCCCTTGGGCCATACAAAGGTGGATTACGGTACCACCATACGGTGGATATCGATGCAGCAAGGGCCTTGGCCATGTGGATGACCTGGAAGACTTCCTTGGCTGGATTGCCCTATGGTGGAGCCAAAGGAGGTATTCAACTGGACCCAACAAAATATTCCCAAGATGAACTGCAGCGCATTACCAGAAGATTTACCTATGCCCTTGGGGACAATATTGGTCCGGAATTGGATATCCCGGCGCCTGATGTGAACACGAATTCACAGACCATGGCCTGGATTTTGGATACCTATATGTCTACCAAATCTCCCAATGAGCGTTCAAAGAATTTGCATGTGGTTACCGGAAAACCTATTGGTACAGGTGGCTCCGAAGGGAGGGATAGGGCAACCGGTTATGGGGTTTTCTTGACCATCAAGTTTTGGGCCGAACATAAAAATGTAAATCTGAAGAATAAAAAGTTTATCGTTCAAGGTTTTGGTAATGTGGGATATTGGGCGGCCTACTTTCTGGAAAAAGAAGGTGCCATACTTACTGCGGTGCAGGATGCCTACGGTAGCATACATAATGACACAGGAATCTCCACGGAAAAACTTTTGGACTATTCAAAGGCCAATAAAGGAAGTATTTTGGGTTTTTCGGATGCTCGCCCAATAGATAACACCGAGTTCTTTGATTTGGATTGTGATATCTGCATTCCTGCCGCTTTGGGAAATCAGATTACGGTGGAAAATGCACCGAATATAAAAGCGAGTCTGATCGCAGAGGGTGCCAATGGCCCAACGGATGTAAAAGCCGAGGAAATTTTGTTGAAACGGGGTGTGGACATCATCCCCGACATACTCTGCAATTCAGGTGGTGTCATAGGAAGTTACTTTGAATGGTTGCAAAACAGAAATGGCGAAATATGGCATTTGGATGAGGTGATGGAAAAGTTGGAAAGAAAAATGAAGGAATCCTTCACCAAGGTGGTCCATAAGGCAACATCCAAAAACCTGGATATGCGCACAGCGGCTTTTGTCATTGCCATTGAGCGACTCGAAGAAACCTATGTGCAAAGAGGTATTTTTCCATAGAGAGAAGAAATATAAGTACCCATAATGTTTTAAAAGAAATACAATGAAATACGGGAGTTTGGTAATTGAAAAAAAAGAATATGTCCTTTTGAAAAGGTTGATGAACGTTTCGGGATATTATAAGGACACAACACTGAGGAGTTCTGTTCAGAAGCTGATGGGGGAATTACAGGCAGCGAAGATTCTGGATGAGGCAGATATGCCGGATGATGTCATTCGGTTCAATACAACCGTTACCATACTCTCCGAAAATGGATGGCACAAAAGGTTTAAGCTGGTGGTTCCCAGCAAAAGTGATGTGAAAAACAACCATATTTCAATTTTGACCCCTATGGGGTCCGCCGTCATGGGATATGCCAAAGGCGATTCGCTCGTATGGGAATTTCCATCGGGCAATCAGAAACTGACCATTGAAAATGTGGAGCAGGAGAACGAATCCATCAACCTAAACATGATGATCTAAAAACATATAAAATACTATGAGGAAATTTTTTTCCAATTTGAGAGGAGATATATTTGGCGGGGTTACCGCAGGGATAGTGGCCCTTCCCTTGGCACTGGCATTTGGTGTAAGTTCTGGAATGGGACCCAGTGCCGGACTCTATGGTGCTATTTTCATCAGTTTTTTTGCTGCACTTTTTGGTGGGACCAATACCCAGATTTCTGGTCCCACGGCCCCTATGACCGCAGTGAGTATGGTGGTGGTTACGGGGATTCTGGCATTGAATGATGGTAACTTGGAGAAAGCCCTGCCCGCCATATTGATGGTTTTTTTAATGGCGGGGGTCCTCC
>NZ_ML142917.1:35414-64951 GCF_004150225.1 Flagellimonas olearia
GTAGGTATCGGAAAGTATATCAGGTATATTCCTTATCCGGTTGTTTCCGGTTTTATGACTGCCATTGGGGTGATCATCCTTGTCACGCAGATTTTACCTTCAGTAGGGTACTACCCAAAGGAAGATATAGGACTTATTGATCAGTATAGGCCCGCGGCCCAAGAAACCCTGCTGAGGAAAATCCTCAAAGAAGAATCGGAGGAAGGAATGCTTGTGCTTGAGGATTTCCAGGAAACCATTGACCGATCTAGTGAAGTCTCTGAAGCTCATATTTTAAAAGAAGCCAAGGCTTTGGTGGGAAAGGATACCTCAGGTGTCATGGGTACTATCAAAATAATCCCGAGGGCATTGCAAAATATCAATTGGCTGGAACTGGCCTTGGCCTTGGCCACAATTGCCATCATATATGGTTTTAAAAAGATAACCACAGCAATTCCGAGTGCATTGGTAGCCTTGTTGGTCGTTTCGGGTTTTGCCTATGGGCTGGACTTGGAGTATAGACCCATTGAACAGATACCTGGGGGCTTCCCTGTAATTCATCTGGACATGTTCACACAGTTTAAGTTAGATTCGGTGGCACCTTATATTTTTACCGCGTTGACACTGGCACTATTGGGGGCGATAGACTCCCTTTTGACCTCTGTGGTCGCAGATAATATGACCAAGACCCAGCATAAGCCCAACAAGGAATTGATAGGACAAGGAGTGGGAAACAGTGTGGCAGCACTATTTGGGGGTCTTCCCGGTGCAGGTGCTACCATTCGCACCGTGGTGAACATCAATGCGGGAGGTAAAACCAAATTATCAGGAATGATGGCCGGGATTCTTTTGTTGGTGGTATTGTTGGCCTTGGGGCCAGTAGCCTCAAAAATACCGGCGGCAGTATTGGCAGGAATCTTGGTAACTGTCGGTATTGGGGTAATAGATTATAGAGGGCTAAGGGCCATACCGTTTTTGCCTAGGGATGCCAAAATTGGTCCCTTTAAGGTCAGCTCCGAGGTGATTATCATGTTGGTGGTGATGGTATTGTCCTCAATTTGGAACCTCGTATATGCTGTGGGAGTGGGTCTGGTGATTGCCTCACTGATGTTCATGAAGAAAATGGGTGATCTCACGGCCAAATGGTCGGATGTAAAAACCTTGGAGGAAGAAAAAGGTTGGGCGGACGAAGTCAACTTTCCCGAAAACCTCAAAAAGGAAGTCTTTATCAAACATTTGAAAGGACCTTTGTTTTTTGGGTTCACCAGTGAGTTTCAACAATTGGCCAAACAGATCCCCAAAACCGCTTCAACGGTGGTCATTCGCATGGACCGTATGCAGTATTTGGACCAATCTGGGCTCTACACCCTCGAAGATGTTGTAATGGATCTTAAAAAATCCGATATCAAAGTACTCTTTGTAGGGGTTTTGGAACAACCCAAATACATGATGGAACGGGTCAAGCTGATACCATCCTTGGTTTCCGAAAATCAAATTTTCAGCAGCTTTGCGGAATGTACCTCTGCCATAAAAAGCATGCATTTAGAGCAAGGGCGCTAGGACTTCCCAAACATTGTCGGCAACCAGTTTTTGTCCTTCCACGGTAGGGTGGATACCATCACCTTGGTTGAGTTCTGGGATTCCGGCCACGTTCTCCAATAGAAAAGGGATTAAATTGATGCCTTCGGATGTTGCCAACTTGGGAAAAATGCGCTCAAATGTCCCGGTGTATTCGGGTCCCATGTTGGGCGGAATCATCATGCCGGCCAAAATGATTTTGGCATTGGGGAGTTCTCTTTGCACATGGTCTACCATGGTTTGCAGATTGGCTTCCGTTTCCGTCAATGGAATGCCCCGTAGCCCATCATTGGCACCGAGCTCTATGATAACGATGTCCACATCATCCTCCAAGACCCATTCCAACCGATTTTTGCCACTGGCCGTGGTTTCACCACTCAATCCGGCGTTGATTACAGTATAATTTAATCCCAATGAATCAATTCTTTGTTGGACCAAGGCGGGAAAAGCCTGGCTTTCCTCCAGACCATAACCAGCAGTGAGGCTATCGCCAAAAAAAAGGATTTTCTTGTTGGAATCCACAGTTTCGGAGGCTTGGCTTTCCACTTCGGCGTCAGCATTTTGTGTTTTGTTGCCAGCGGTCTTTCCTCCACAGCCGGCAAGTAACAGCGCCAAAAAATAACAAAACATTAACGGCTTGGGGAAGCATGGGGTTTTCATGGTCATAGTCAATTTTAGTATTTTGAGAGTTTTAACCAAAAGTGTGTATGTCAAAGATATTAAAAGTTCAAAACCTCTCTAAAACCTATCGGAGCGGTGAGCATGACCTCAATGTACTCAACAATGTTACCTTTGAAGTGGCCCGTGGTGAAACCTTTGCCATTGTAGGTCCCTCGGGAAGTGGAAAAACAACCTTGTTGGGGTTGTGTGCAGGACTGGATACCACCGATGCAGGTGAAATATGGCTCTGTGATCGCAACTTGTTCGATTTGGACGAAGATGGTAGGGCACGCTTAAGAAATGAAAATGTGGGTTTTGTTTTTCAGGATTTTCAATTGTTGCCAACACTTACCGCTTTGGAAAATGTGATTGTTCCCCTGGAGCTTCGTGGGATTAGAAATGCATCGGAGCAAGGTAAGGAACTACTGGCCAAAGTAGGCCTGAAGGAAAGGTCAGGGCATTACCCTTCCCAACTATCAGGTGGGGAACAACAACGGGTTGCCCTGGCACGCGCTTTTGCCAATAAACCTTCCATACTTTTTGCAGATGAACCAACCGGGAACCTGGATGATGAAACCGGAACCAAAATAGAGGATTTGCTGTTTGAACTCAATAAGGAACAAGGTACCGCATTGGTGATTGTGACCCACGATCTGGACTTGGCCCGAAAAACGGACAAGAGCATACGATTGCGGTCTGGTAAGATTGAAGAAACGGTAGGTTGATCATGGGAAAGAACAACACCGGATTTTCTTGGCTGTTAAAAATGGCCTGGCGGGATGGGAAGGCAAGTTATGGCAAACTGTTGTTGTTTGTGTTCTCCATAACCTTGGGCGTGGCCGCTGTGGTCAGCGTACATTCGTTCAGTAGGTTGTTAAAAGAGAATATAGCTTCACAATCCAAGGCCTTATTGGGAGCCGATTACGTGATTGAAAGCAATAAACCTGTCAACGATAGGGTGATGGGCATTATGGATTCCTTGGGCGGAGCCGATGCGCGTGAGATCAATTTCTCCTCCATGGCGGCTTTTCCAGGGCATGAAGGGACCAAACTAGTTGAGGTTAGGGGAGTTGATGACGGCTTTCCCTTTTATGGTGAGTTGGAGACCAAACCAGTTTCCGCGGCAGATGATTTTGGTACCGGAAAAGCCCTAGTGGATGCCACTACGATGCTTCAATTCAATTTAAAAGTGGGCGATAGCATAAAATTGGGTGCTGTAACGCTGCCCATTGGAGGAGCCTTGGAGAATGTACCGGGAAGTACATCGGTATTTGGAGCCATAGCGCCTCCAGTGCTTATTCCATTTAGGTATATTGAAGCTACAGGACTGGTCCAGACAGGGAGTCGCATTGATTATAAATACTATTTTCAATCGGATGAGGGTCAAGATCTGACCTTGTTGAACGAAACATTGGAGCCTGTCCTTGACGCCGAAGATGCCGATTTGGATACGCATCTGTCCGAAGCAAGACGCTTGGGGCGGCGCTATGAAAACTTTGGTAAGTTCCTTAATCTAGTGGGATTCATTGCACTGCTTTTGGGGTGTGTGGGTATTGCCAGTGGAATGGGAATCTATGTCCAAATGAAAGTAAAATCCATTGCGGTGCTTAAATGTTTGGGAGCTACCAAACAGCAGAGTTATTTGATTTTCTTCGTGCAAATTGCCTGCATGGGTATTATTGGAGGGCTTTTGGGTACGACCCTGGCTTATTTTCTACAACAGTTATTTCCCCTTTTATTGGGAGATTTGCTGCCCGTTGAAGTAGGGATCACACTGTCTTTCCAAAGTATAGTATTGGGAATCTCCTTGGGATTGGCCATGTCCATTTTGTTTGCCTTATATCCCCTCATGAGAACCCTTTACGTTTCGCCTCTGCAAACCTTGCGGGTGGTACAAGAACCCCAATCCCGTTCCAAATGGGCCACCACAGCCGTTGGATTGGGCATTGTGTTGTTCGTGTTCTGTTTTTCCTTTTGGTTGTTGGGTGATTTTATGCGGTCCCTGTTTTTTGTACTGGGGCTGTTGGTGGTCTTTTTGGTGCTTACCGGAATTGCCCGACTGTTTATGGGAATGTTGAAAAAATTCTTTCCCCATTCATGGAGCTTTATTCCTCGCCAAAGCCTTCGGAATTTATTCCGACCGCAAAACCAGACCTTGGTATTGGTACTGTCCATTGGAATAGGAACCTTTCTGATCAGTACCCTTTATTTTACAAAAGACATGTTGCTGGAAAAGGCTGCAATCGAAGATAGTGCCAATAGCGCCAATATGATCCTTATGGACATCCAAAGTCAACAAATGGAGGAGGTTTCTCATACCATTGAAGCATCGGGGATACCCGTAATCGATAAGATTCCGATTGTAACCATGCGGGTTGCCACCTTGAATGGCAAACCAGTGGAGGCCATTCGGAAAGATACCACCTCCCAAGTAAGTAGATGGATATTGAACCATGAATTTAGGGTGACATACCGGGATAGTCTTATCCAATCCGAGCAGATTACCGAAGGGGAGTGGATAGGCAAGGTAGATTCCGACAAGGATGTGCCCATTTCAGTGAGCAACAGTTTTGCCGAGATGGCCAAGGTTACCGTTGGGGACCCTGTGGTATTCAATGTGCAAGGAAGGTTGATGAATACCATTGTTAAAAGTGTTCGGGAAGTGGATTGGAATCGATTGCAACCCAATTTTTCCGTCGTATTTCCAGCAGGAGTGTTGGAAAAAGCACCGCAGTTTGGGGTGATGACCACCAGAACAAAGGATGATTTGGGCTCGGCACAACTTCAACAACAGCTGGTGGCCCAGTTTCCCAATGTTTCTATTTTAGATTTAAAACGTATTCTGAACCTATTGGAAGACATTTTGGGTAAAATTGGTTGGGTCATCAACTTCATGGCATTCTTTAGCATTTTTGTGGGAGTGGCCGTCCTCATGGGGGCAATTTATAGCAGTAAGCACCAGCGCGTAAAACAAAGTGCCCTGCTCAGGACCTTGGGGGCCCAAGGCCGTCAGATTTTACAAATGATAGCCATTGAATATGCCATTTTAGGGTTTTTAGGAGCTTTTATGGGTGTGGTGTTGGCCGTATTGGCCAGTTCGCTATTGGCCTATATGTTGTTCGATACCGCCTTTGCACCTTCGTGGATACCGTTTGCCATTATTCTTCCGGCAATTACCCTATTGGTATTTGCTTTGGGTGTGGGTAACAGTATAGAAGTAATCCGGAATTCCCCCCTTTCCGTTTTGAAAAAGGAAAAAGAGTGAAGCTATAGATCTTTAATATGATGCAAACGGTACTGTGGGACTGGTCAATGACAAACATCATGTATTTCTTAAGTAACTTTTGCTTATTTTGAAGGTGCCTGTCCATTTAGGTTGAACAGGAAACTGCAGAAGGACATAAATCTATATTTATTGAATTGACACATGGAGTTTATAGATTATTATAAAGTTCTGGGTATTGATAAAAGCGCCACGGCCGATGCGATTAAAAAAGCGTATCGGAAATTGGCCAGAAAGTATCACCCCGATCTTAACCCCAACGATAAGGAAGCCGAACTCAACTTCAAAAAGGTGAACGAGGCCAATGAAGTACTTTCCGATCCTGAAAAAAGGAAAAAGTACGATCAGTACGGAAAAGATTGGCAGCATGCGGAGGAGTTTGAAAAGGCCAAAAGGGCAAGCTCGCAAGGGCGCTCCAGAAGTTCCTCGGGATATACCTATTCCCATGCCGGGGGTTCCGAACAGGATTTTTCGGATTTTTTTGAATCCATGTTCGGCGGTGCTTCCGGTTTTGGCGGAAGAGGGCAAAAAGTTCATTTTAGGGGAGAGGATTATCATGCCAAGTTACAATTGTCTTTAATGGACGTGTACACCACCCAAAAGCAAACCTTGACCGTGAATGGGAAAAACATCCGTTTGACCATACCCGCAGGCATTGAAGATGAACAGACCATAAAAATAAAAGGGCATGGTGGTCCCGGAATCCAAGGTGGCCCGGCCGGAGATCTCTACATTACCTTTTCCATTACCAACAACACGGCTTTTAAAAGGGATGGGGCCGATTTGTACAAAGCTGTTCAAATACCCTTGACCAAGGCCGTTCTGGGAGGTGAGATCTTGGTGGAGACCCTCACTGGAAAGGTAAAGCTGAAAGTTGCCCCGGGAACCAACAATGGCACCAAGGTAAAATTGAAGGGAAAGGGTTTTCCCAAGTATAAAAAGGAAGGGGTATTTGGAGATTTGTTCCTGACCTATACGGTGGACATCCCCAAGAATCTGACCGAAGAACAGAAATCCCTATTTGAGGCCTTGGAAAAAACCAACCTAGCGTAAAATGAAACAGGAAAACTACATATCAGTAAAAACATTTTGCCAGCATCATGGGGTGAAGGAATCTTTTGTGTATTCCATGTATGAGTTTGAACTGTTACAAATAGACGACTCAACAGAGGAAGCTTTGCTTTCAATGGACGAATTGCCGATTCTTGAAAAAATGGTCCGTCTTCACAAAGAATTGGACATCAACCCTGAAGGGGTACAGGCGGTATACCACCTATTACAACAGGTTGAAGGTTTGCAAGAGGAAGTGGCGGCACTTAAAAGAAAGTTGGATAGGTTTGACCTATAAGTAGGCATCAATGCTTAATGATCATTCCGTCCTCCATTTCAATGATACGGTCCGTTCTCTTGGCAAAGTCCTCATCATGGGTCACCACCAATAAGGATAGCCCCTGTTCTTCCTTCAACCGTTTAAAGATGTTGAACACATTTTCCGAGTTGTGACTGTCCAGGTTGCCCGTGGGTTCGTCACCCATCAATATGGCCGGGTCATTGATCAATGCCCGCGCAATGGCCACCCGTTGCTTTTCGCCCCCTGAGATCCGTGATGCTTTTTGTTGGGCCAAATGTCCAATATGCAGCATGGACAATTTCTCATGGGCATCATGCTCTATTTCGGCCAAGGACTTTTCCGCCAATTTTTTAGCGGGCAGCATTACATTCTCCAAAACACTGAATTCGGAAAGCAAATAGTGGAACTGGAATACAAATCCAATGGATTTGTTTCGGATCCTGGATAGTTCGTTGTGCGATTTGCCCGTGACCAATTGTTTGCTTAGATACAGCTCACCGGTGTAATCCGTATCCATTGTGGACAGAATATAGAGCAAGGTCGATTTTCCCGAGCCCGATTTTCCCATGATCGACGCAAACTCTCCCTGTTTGACGCCAAAGGAAATGTTTTTCAGTACATGAAAATCCTTGGGCAAGTGGAAATGTTTATTGATATTTTTTGCTTCTAGTACCAAGTGCTATGTTTTGGTTAAGTACCTCTTATGATTCGTACAGGATCAATTTTTTTGGCCTTCTTGGAAGGCATATATCCTGCAATGAATGTGGAAATCAATGCAAAGGTGATACCGATGATATAATAGGCCATATTGTAATTGACAGGAAATGTACTTATGGTGGGCAGCGCCTCGGTATGGAATGGGGTCTGGTCAATGATTTTTGATAAGGCAAGACCGATCAACAGTCCCAGAACACCCCCAATGGAGCCAATAATCATGGCTTGACTCATAAAGATGTACTGCACATCCCTACCGGAAAACCCGGTGGCCTTGAGAATGGCAATATCCTTCATTTTTTCATAGATGAGCATGTTCAGGATGTTGTAAATGCCAAAGCCGGCCACAATGAGCAGGGTTATGGATACCGCATAAGTGATTAAATTCCGTATGTCGGAACCCGTCTCAAATTGGGCATTGGCCTCATTGATATCCACTGCCTTGGTATTGAATTGCCTTTCCAAGCGTTGCGCCATCAAAGCCGCTTCATCCAGGTTCAATAGTTTAATGTTGATGTCCGTAACATAATTCTCTGCCTCACCCAAAATCCGTTGTACGGTTTTGAGGTTGGCAAAACTCTGTATATTGTCAATTTCAGCAATACCACTTTGATATATCCCCACAATCTTCAAGGGGAAAATGTTTCCTGTCACGGTACTTATCTGTACCCGGTCGCCAAGGGATAATGACATTTTTTCGGCCAGTCCGGCCCCGAGCAAAATCCCGTTGTCGTTATTTTTCAAGGCTTTGGGAGAACCTTCTATAATGTTATCCTGAATGTTGGACAGGCGAACCTCTTCCATGATGTCCACACCCACTAAGTTGCCCCCAAGCTCAATATTGCCCGATAAATAAAATATCTGAGCCTTGAGCTGAGGTGTGGCACCCTTTACATTGGGGTGTTGTTTCAGATAATCCAAAATGGGTAGGGCATTGTGTATTTTTTTCTGACTCTGTTTCGGTTTAATGGAACGAACTACGTTAAAAGAGTTCTTGAACTCCCCAAAAAGGTCCACAGGTTGTTTCTCAGAGGGCCTTATTTCATTATACAGATGGATGTGTGGCGTTTGGTTCAACACCAGATCATCCAGCATGCCATTGAGCCCGGTCATAAAACTCACCAAGGTAATGTAGGCCCCAATCCCAAAAGTGACTCCCAAAGTTGCCGTGATGGTGGATTTCATCTTGGAAACAAGATGTGTTTTGGCAATTCCAAGTATTACGGGCCAGTTGGTCATTCTTCAGGGATATAAATGGCCGTGTTTTCAGTGATTCCATCCAAGACTTCAACCATTTCCATGTTTTGGAGGCCTATGGTGATATCTTTTTCACCATCATCGGTAAGCACCCTGGAAGCACCGATGAGATACTCCTTGGGAATAGTTAGGGCTTCCTCCTTTTGGGCAATGACAATGTTTCCTTCACCGGAAAGGCCAGGATACAAAGTGGGTGGTGGATTCACAAAAATGGCTTCGACCATGAAGGTCTGTGAACTTTCATCCTTTCGGGGGTATATCTTATCCACCTTGGCCTCAAATACGTCCTCTCCGTAGGAGTCCAACGTGATATAGACTTTTTGGTCGTTCTTCACTTTCACGATATCCACTTCGTCCACTAGCAGCTCCACAATAAATTTATCACTTCGTCCCACAGCGGCCACCGGTTCAACCGTATTGATGATTTCGCCAGGGTTTTTGTAAATGGCATACACCTTGCCGTCTATTTTGCTCACCACGGTGAAATCCTCAGAAGTGGTCAGGGAAGATTTATAGGTGTTTTCGGCTTGTTGCACTTGGGTAGCGAGTTCATTTTTGGTGCGGTCGTATTTTTGTTTCAACAGGCTCAAGCTGTTTTGGGAAAGTTCATAGGCCAGTTTACGGGTATCGTACTCCACTTTGGAGCCGATGTTTTGGTCCCAAAGATTTTTTTGCCTGAAATAATTTATGGAATCATTTTTCAGCTTCAGTTCAGCGGCTTGGATTTCGTCCTCGATACCTTTGAGCACTGCGGCACTTCCGCTATAATTTTCACGAGCCAGACGCAATGACAATTCTGCGTTTTTTCTGTTGAGTTCAGGAGAGGTATTGGTGATTTGAAGGATTCGGTCCCCTTTGGCCACTGCGTCACCCTCTTCGACCCATACCTTGTCAAGGATTCCCATCACAATGGAATAGGCCTGATAAAGGCTATCGGGCTGTACCGTAGCCGATGCATATACGGATTCGGTCAGGGACATTTTTTTTGGATAGGTTTTATCTGAAGTATGGTTACATGAAAAAAGAAGCGCGGAACCAAAAATGAACAGAAGTGTCTTTCTCATAGTGGGTTTTGTCAAACAGTCTCCAAATTACCAATAAAAATAGTATTAATACTATGAGTTATGTCAGGATTCAATATCATTTAAATACGTGGAAGCAGGACCGATTGGCCACAACAAGTTGGACACTTGCATAAAACTTCCAAGGGTTGATGTTGCGGTAACATAATGCCTGTCAACTTGTTGAAGAGTATTAGCATGATGGAAGTCATTTTCCATGCCGGTCCAGTACCCTACCTTGCATAGACCTAATTGTTATAATCCGATAGGTTTACTTAAAAAGTAAAGTCATGAAAAAAATAGTTGTATTGCTTGGTGTGTGGGTACTGGCTTCCTGCTCCAGCACCCGTTTTGTTGATAGTTGGAAAAACAATGAAATTACTTCCTTCCATCCTGAAAAGTTATTGGTGGTGGGAATGACCAGTAATTTGACGGCCCGAAAGATTTTTGAAGATGAATTGCGTATGGCTTTTGTCCAAAAAGGCATAGAGGCCCATGTGAGCGATGGAGTAATTGGCCAAGAGTTTACCGATACCGAAAGAAGCATGCAGGAAATAGAGGGAATGACCCAACAGTTGGTGGATGAAGGATTTGATGCCGTGGTCATATCCGCAGTAAAGGGAGTGGACAATAAGGAGGATTATCGGTCCAGCTATTACGAACTGGGATATAGAAGACCTCATTTTGGTCGTTATTGGTATGCCTATCAAGGGATATACTACACCCCGGAATATTATTCCTATTACAAAGTGTACCATGTGGAGACCGCTATCTACAATTTGGGCAGTGGAGAGGACCGTTCATTGGTGTGGGTAGGTTCGTTTGATATTGTGGATCCACAGAACATCACATCCACGGTAGACGATTATGTGGCCAGAATAGTGGAGCAAATGAAAAAAGATCGGGTATTTGGGGATTGATGGACGTATTCCAAAGCTCTTCTATCAGGGAAGGGAGGCCGCCAAGGCTATTTCCACCATATCCCTAAAGGAAGTTTCCCGTTTCAAGGCAGAAAGACTTTCTCCGGTGACCAAGGAATCGGAGATGGTCAAAATAGACAGTGCCCGTACCTTATATTTGGCCGCTATGGTGTATAATCCGGCAGTTTCCATTTCTACACATAAAATACCATATTGGGCCCAGAGTTTATATTCGTTGGGGTCGTCCACATAGAATTCATCTGAGGAAAGCACATTGCCCGCTTTTATGGGGATGTTTTGTTGTTGGGCATAGTTCACGGCTTTTTGGAAAAGCTCAAAGTTGGCCGTGGGGGAATAATCGGAATTGATGAACCTTGAATTGTTTATGCCCGAGGTGGTGGAGGCAGCCATGGCCAGCACCACATCGTTCAATTCCACTTCTTTTTGGTACGATCCAGCAGACCCTACGCGGATGATGTTCCGTACCCCATAATCCTTGATGAGTTCATGGAAATAAATCATGGAAGAAGGCATTCCCATGCCACTTCCCTGTACGGATATTCTTTTTTCTTGATAGGTTCCGGTATACCCCAACATACCCCGGATTTTGTTATAGCAATTGGGATTTTCCAAGAAAGTTTCCGCTATCCATTTGGCCCGTAACGGGTCTCCGGGCATCAACACGGTTTCTGCAATTTCTCCTTTTTGGGCTTCAAGATGTATGCTCATGGGTGTGGATTAGTTCAACAATGCCGGCCCGGAGGAGGTTCCTATTCTGGAAACCCCTAGGGCGATATATTTCAAAGCGGTCTCTTTATCCTTTATGCCTCCTGAAGCCTTGATTTTTACCTTGTCGCCAACCATCCTTTTCATAAGGGTGACATCTTCAAAAGTGGCTCCGCCACTTCCAAATCCGGTTGAGGTCTTTACAAAATCGGCCCCCGCTTCAACAGCCAAGATGCAGGCTTTTTCCTTTTCGGATGTGGTGAGGTAACAGGTTTCCAGGATTACCTTCAATATTTTATCCCCAATACCCTGCTTTATGGATATGATCTCGTTCCTGACCCTATCATCCTCATTGGATTTTAACCATCCTATATTGATGACCATGTCTATCTCGTCCGCTCCATTTTTCACACAGTCCTTTGCTTCAAAGATTTTGGCCTCGGTGGACATGGCTCCCAAGGGAAAGCCCACAACGGCGGCAATTTTTACCTTGGTGTTTTTCAATTCTTCAGATGCCAAGGAAACATGGGATCCATTAACGCAAACCGCATGGAACCCAAAGCGTTTGGCTTCTTCACATAGATGTTGGATTTCGGATAGGGTCGCCGTGGGTTTTAAATGGGTATGGTCTATGAAATCCGGTAAGTGCATATCAATGGTTAAAAAGCTGTTTCAGCTTAAAGATAGCCAACATCTCAGATTTGTTTTTCCCAGCAAAGGCATGGGCAATGCTCTCTGCGGTTTCTATAATAAGGACCTTGGATTTTGGGGTGAACTTTTCCGGATGGTCCTTGTAGAAGCCTTTAAACGCCTCAAAATACTCATTACTATCTTTTTCCTCGCCTTCCAGCCAATCAAAAACGATTTCTATTTGATAGGCCGCATCTGTGTGGAACTCATCCTCAACATCATCCACATCCAACCAATGTTGCCGCACATATTTTTGCAACCGTGCTTTTTCTATGGGTTTTATTTTGTTGTCGGCCATGGCCACGGCATAAAAAAGCATACCCAGATTTTGATAGAATTCATTCCCTATTTTTTCTGAATTGAGCATATCCAAAGATTTAGTTTCCAGTAAAGGTAGCCTCTTTTCCCTTTGTTTTTTTATGACAACGGTCAGGGTTTTATAAAAGCCCATTGATTTATTTGCCCCTTCGTCTTGTACTGGTATTGCTGCGTCCTCTGTTGGTATTTTTATCTTGATGATACCGTTGGATATCGTCATCATAATAGTTCCGTATGCGTTCATAACGCAATCGGCTTAAATTATAGGATTGATATCTTGAGGGAAGCACAGTTCGCCTTATCCATATACCTCCATCCAAATAGATATAGGTCCTGGAGGAAAGATCATAGTAAATATTTATTTCTGGGAAGAAGACATACCTCACCGCTTCAACCCTATGCGGATAAAACCATGGGGGAGGTGGGTCTGCCAATCTATGGGAGACTATGACCGGACCACAGGACTGGAATGCGGACAGCAGCGAAAACAAGATGGTATAAAAAATAAACTTTTTCATTGTGGGCGATTTAGAATGGTAAGGTAGTACAACGGCTACCTTGGAGTAAATGACCTAGGTCATGAAATACGGTTTCTGCACCTTCTATATTTGATGAAACTTCATTTATGAAAAAAATATTGGTGCCCATAGATTTTTCCGAACACTCGGAGTATGCCTTACAGGTAGCTTCACAAATCGCTAGGGAGCACCATGCGGGAATTGTTGTTTTGCATATGTTGGGAGTATCCGAATCCGTTATGGCCAAATCTGAAGAGGAGGAAATACAGGAGGCAAACTATTACATGAAGTTGGCCAAGAAAAAAATCAAAAACTTTTTGGAAAAGGAATATCTCCGTAATATCCCAATTGAAGGCATCATCCAGAATTACAAAATCTTCAGTGAGGTGAACCAAGTGGCCCAAGAGAATGATTGTGGCCTAGTGGTCATGGGCTCCCATGGAACCAGTGGCCTGAGTCGGTTTTTTGTGGGGTCCAATACCGAGAAAGTAATCCGCACTTCAGAAGTGCCCGTATTGGTCATCAAAAGGCCACATGAAAGCTTCAAGGTTCAAAAAATGGCCTTTGCCTGTGATTTGGAACTGGAGTATGCTTCGGTGTATCACAAGGTCGCTGCATTTGCGGAACTGTTCTCTGCCAAACTGGAGGTGTTTTATGTGAACATCTTGGGAGCCAATTATATGGGATATTCCGATATAGAAAAGAGGATCAAGGATTTTAATGGCGCTATCGGGGAGGAAGTGCCCATACGGATCTATAACTACCACAGTGTGGAAAGGGGCATATTCAATTTTTGTTTTGAACAGGGAGTGGATCTTTTGGCCATTACCACCCATGGTAGAAAGGGAATCGCCCATTTCTTGGCCGGAAGTACCGCCGAAAATGTATCCAACCATGCGAAGTTACCGGTTCTTACCATAAAACTTTAACGGTTAGGTCCTGAACAACAATTCAATCCTGCCCAATAAAATCAGTTCCGATTTATTGCTGCCCGCAAAGGCTGAGGTTATGGCCCGGGCCGTTGACATGGTGAGCTGTTTTACACGTTCCGGAAACAGGATTTTGTGTTCGGTGTAAAAAGCTTCGAACTCTTCATAGATTTCATCACTGTCCTTTTCGTACTCCACTAACCAATCAAAAACGGTCTCAATTTGAAAAGCGGAATCGGTTCCATATTCGTCCTCAATACCATCCACTTCCAGCCAATGGTCACGTACAACCTCTTTTAAGCGATCCATCTCTTTTGCATGGATGCTGTGGTCTGCCATGGCCACCGCATAGAAAAGCTTTCCCAAGTTTTGATACAATTCGTTTCCCAGTTTCTTTTTCGAGTCCATCATTTTGATAGTTTTTATGCTTTGAATAAAGATAAACAAGGAAGAGTCCTTCGCTTATGATGTAAATCAGTTATTTGTTAACTTTAGTGAGTGAAGCTGTTCGAAAAAAACAATGTGTTCAGGATTCTAACGGAAGTGATTTCGGAAGGGATACTCATCGTGAACGATCAACAGATTATTGTGGCCAGCAATGTAGTGGCCAACCGTATGTTCGGCTATCAAAAAGGAGAGCTTAGCGGCATGCCCTTGGAAGCCTTGCTTCCCGAAAACGTAAGGGAGCAGCACAAACTGGATGCCGGGGCATTTCTACAAAAGGGCCATCAAAGAAGCATGGGGCAAGGCCTGGACCTTGTTGGGCTTCTGAAAGATGGCAGTGAGTTCCCACTTGAAATAGGGCTTAACCCATTTACCCTGTTGCAGAAAAATTACGTAATGGCCATTATTGTGGACATTTCGGAACGAAAGAGAACCGAGCAGACCATAGATCACTGGTTCCAGATCTTTAATGAGTCGCTCAACGAGATTTATATTTTTGATGTGGAGACCTTTGTCTTCATCAATGTAAACCGTGGTGCCCAGCTTAATTTGGGCTATACCATGGAAGAATTGAACCAGATGTCCGTTCTTGATATCAAGACCGATCTTTCCGAGAAAAGTTTAAAAAGATTGATAGCCCCATTGATCAATAAGAAACGGGAAAAAGTGGATTTTGAAACGATCCATAAAAGAAAAGATGGTTCCATATATCCCGTAGAGGTGCATTTGCAGCTATCTTCCATAGGAAAGAAGGAAGTGTGCTTGGCCATTGTTTTGGACATTACCGAGCGAAAAAACTATACCCAACATCTGGAAAACAAGGTTGAGGAGCGTACCCTTCAGCTTAGGGAGGCCTTGAAAGCGGAGAAGCAGCTGAACGAGCTAAAGACAAAATTCCTGTCCTTGGTCTCACACGAATTCAAGACGCCACTGACCAGTATACTGACCTCTGCTTCCCTGCTGTCTAAATATACCGAGACCGAGCAGCAGGAGAAGCGCGATAAGCATATCAACACCATTAGGGAAAAAGTCAAGTATTTGGATAATATCCTTACTGATTTTCTCTCCATAGAACGTTTGGATACCGGCAAGGTGAAGTATAACATTACCTTGTTTCCCTTGAGTAAGCTGATCAATGAGGTGGTCTATAACTCCAATACACTTTTAAAGGAAGGACAGCGGATTCTATACCCCAAGGACATTGATGGCATCAACGTATTTTTTGATGAAAAGATTTTGGCATTGGCCCTGTCCAATTTGTTGCACAACGCCATTAAATATTCCCATGAAGGCACCCAGATAGAACTTCAGGTCAAAGAACAGGGCGAAAACCTCCAAATAGATGTTGTGGATGGGGGACTGGGAATTCCGGAAGAGGATCAGCCCTTTATTTTTGAGCGGTATTTCAGGGCCAGCAATGTGCTGACGAGCCAGGGTACCGGAATAGGATTGAATATTGTAAAACAACACATGTTCAACCTTGGGGCCGAAATCGATTTTACGAGTAGCTTGGGCCAGGGCTCAACTTTTACTTTGACCATACCATTTAAGAACTACGAAGATGAAGAAGATTCTATTGGTTGAGGATGACCCCTCATTACGGGAAAATATAGAAGAGCTTTTGGACCTATCGGGGTTTCAGGTATACTCAACCCCGGATGGGAGAATGGCTATTGATATAGCTAGAAAGGAAACCCCGGATATTGTACTGTGCGATATCATGATGCCCGAAGTGGATGGGTATGAGGTGCTGGAGCAGTTTTCGTCCTGTGAAAAAACCAAACACATCCCCTTTATTTTTGTTTCGGCCAAAACCGAACGTCATGAGGTGCGAAAAGGGATGGACCTTGGTGCGGATGATTATTTGACCAAGCCGTTTGAGGAAGAAGAACTTTTGAATGCCATTCACTCCCGTTTGGAGAAGTCCAAACAGCTGGAGAGTGTTTTTTTGAAACGGGGGGAGCATACCAAAGAGCACGACATTAGGTCGTTGCACGAACTGAAGAACTTTTTTGATGATCATGGTCAATTGTTTTCCTTTAAAAAGGATGAGACGGTTTATGCCATGGGCGAACACTCCAACATGGTGTACCTTATTTTAAAAGGAGTGGTAAAGTGTTGTGGTTTGGATGAGGAAGGAAAAGAGCTCATTACTTCCGTATATTCCGAAGATGATTTTTTGGGGTTTACCTCCTTGACAGAGAACTTTCCTTATCGCGAATATGCCATTGCCATGGAAGACCTGGAATTGGCAGGTATTTCCAAAACCCAGGTAAAAGCCATACTCGAAGAAAACCAAAACGTTTCTTTGGAACTGATCAGTATCATGGCCGAAGATATGGTGCAGATCAAAAAGCAATTGCTGCAGATGGCGTATAGCTCGGTCCGAAAAAAAACGGCCCAAACCCTGCTCCTGTATTCCCAAGCCATGAACAAAGGAAAGGATACACCTCTAAAAATTGCACGAAGCGATTTGGCAGGTGTTGCGGGCATTGCCACGGAAAGCCTGATCAGAACCCTATCCGATTTTAAGGATGAAGGACTTATCTCTATAGAAAACCGAGACATTAGGGTCTTGGACAAAGAGGCCTTAAAATATGTCCACTAGCCGAAAATGACATTTATCATTCCATCTTTTTTGTGGAATGGCAAACTTGCAGTGTCATTGAGTGGATTATGAAAAATATTTTAATCCCAACCGATTTTTCAGAAAATTCCAAGAATGCGCTTAGGTATGCCCAAGTAGTGTTCCGTTCCTTGGAGTGTAACTTTTATGTGCTTTATGTGGCCCCCTTGGGAGAGACACAAACGGACACTTTTGGAATTTCCCGTCCAAAGGGCAAAGACCTTTCCACTGGGAATGTCAAAGAAATGTTGGCGGATTTGGTGGATAGCTGTAGAAAGTACAGTAAGGATGCCAACCATCATTTTTATACACTGCAAGACTATGGTTTTTTTGTCCAGAGTATTAAAAAGAACCTGGAAGAACATCAAATCGATTTAATTGTGATGGGCACCAAAGGTGCTTCAGGATTAAAGGAAAAGGTGGTGGGGAGCAACGCCGGTGATGTGATTACCAAAGTACAGTGCAATACATTGGTGATTCCGGATGCCGTAATGTTATCCAAGCCCAAAGAAATTGCCTTTCCCACCGATTATAATATTTTCTACACACATGGAATTTTAAGCTCCATGGCGGAAATGTTGAATCTTTCCGCAAGCAAGCTCAGAATTATGAACGTGATCAAAAACGGGGAGGGGCTTACGTTGGAACAAGAAACGAACAGGGAATATCTGTTTGATTATATGGAGGAGACCTTCCCAGACCGATACAGTTTCCATACCATTTCCAATAAAAGCGTAAAATCTGCCATACAATCCTTTGTGGAGAACCAAGCGGCCGATATGATAGTTATGGTGGCCAAGAACCTGAATTTTATTCAGCAAATCCTATTCGATTCCATGGTCGAAAAAATCAGCTTTCATACAATGGTGCCCTTTTACGTTATCCACGAATAAGGTTTCTTCTACATACCGATATTGACCAAAATCATATTTTACCTTTTTTCGCTGTCCTATCTTTGGGAAAAGAGCTTACCATGCGCACCATACTTATTCCAACCGATTTTTCCAAGAATGCCCTACATGCACTGCAGTATGCCCAGGAACTGTATAAGTGTGAGCGTTGCTGTTTTTTTATACTTCATGCCTATATGGATGAGGTGTATGGGGAATATAAGACCACTTCTTTCGAAGACTTGGAGGAACGGAAACGGATAAAAAAGGAGGAATCCGAAAAGAAGTTGGACCATTTGGTAGGGACCATTTTGGGAAACCCGCCCAATCCATTGCACAATTTTGAGACCATTGCCGTTTTTGACAGTCTTGTGGACGGCATCAATGATTTTGTGAACGAGATGAACATAGACATGGTCATTATGGGGACCAAAGGGGAGACCAGTGACCACAAGACCACCTTTGGCAGCTATACCATAGAAGTGTTCAAATATTTAAAATGTCCCGTATTGGCCGTTCCGGAAGGTTTTGAATACAGACAACCCAAGGTCATTCTGTTCCCAACGGACTACATGCTGCCCTATAAACGCAGGGAGCTCAAACTTTTGGGGAACTTGGCCCGAAAATTCAAATCCGAGGTGCACTGTCTTTACTTCACGGATTTTGATGAACTCAGTATTAGACAAATGGACAACAAGAAGTTTCTGGAAGGTTCCCTCTCCGATACATATTTGTCCTTTGGGACCACCCCGGTCAAAAATAAGGCTGAAGGTATCATGGAGTACGTAGAGAAGAATGAGGTTGGGATGCTGGTCATGGTAAACTCAAGACATTCCTTTTTTGAGGACATGCTCTATCGTTCCACGGTGGACCTGCTTGGACTTAAAGTGGGGATTCCATTTTTAGTGATGCAGAATCTAAATCGATGAACATTTTAAAAAGTAGGCAATGAAAAATGTACTCTTACTTACCGATTTCTCCAAGGATGCTTGGAACGCCATTTTTATGGCGGTGAAGCTGTACGCAGACATGGAATGTAAGTTCCATGTAGTGCATACCTATGAGCCCAAACAAGAAAATATCACCGGATTTAAAAGTAGCACCAGGGCGGGAGTGGTCTACCAATCCCTTTCGGAGGCATCTGTGGGGCAGCTAGGGGAGGTAACGGACTATTTGGAGGAAAACCACAAGAACCCAAAACATAGTTTTGAAAAGTTGTCCATTGCCGGCGGACTGGTGGAAACCATCAAGGACCTTCTTCCTCGCTATGATATCGATACCATTTTTATGGGAACCAAAGGTTCCACGGGAGCCAAGGAAATTTTTATGGGCAGCAATGCGGTAAAAGTCATAAAGCACATAAAAAACTGTTCTTTGGTGGTGGTTCCGGAATCGTATGATTTCCAAAGGTTGGGGTCTTTGGTTTTTCCAACCGAGTTTGCCCATTTTTTTCCAAAGAATGTACTGAGACCTTTGTTGAAATTGGTCAAGCTATGGAACTCTGAGGTCAAGATTTTCCACGTGGCACAGACGTTTAGTCTGTTGGATATTCAGAAGGCCAACAAGGAAATTCTGAAAAAGCGGTTTGCCGGCCATCCGACCTCATTTCACAGAGTCATTATTAAGACCACGGTGGCTGAGGCTATCCGGCAATTTGCTGAGGAGGAAAAGGCCGATCTTATTGTGCTCACCAATTATTCCCATGATTTTTTTGATGGATTGACGCAGGAACCTGTGGTAAAAAAGGTAACTTTTAGAACTGAAATCCCATTGATGGTACTTCCAGATTTTGAAGGATAGCATAGAAACACAACGAATATGACACGGATAGTACTGCCTACAGACTTTTCCAAGAATGCTTGGAATGCCATTATTTATGCATTTTCCATCTTTAAGGATGTAGAGTGTGAGTTCCTTATCCTGAATGCCTACCAAGTTGGGGCATCCGGTTTAACCACCAAAATGGGCAGTGCCAACGACACCCGTTTGTTCCGTTTGATGAAAGAACAGTCGGAACGGGAACTCCAGGAGGTTTTGGAGAAAGTTGTTGAGATTGATACTGATCCGAAGCATCATTTTAAGACCCTATCCGTTGCGGACCATCTTGTGAATGCCATTGGGAAGACGGTGTACAACAAGGAAATCGATTACATTATTATGGGGACCAAGGGGGCTACGGGGCTTAAGGAAGTATTTATGGGGAGCAATACCTATAAAATCATCAATGAGATTGATTTTTGCCCCGTAATAGCCGTTCCCGAGGAGTACAACGTCAAGGATTCCATTGGGGATATTGTTTTGGCTACGGGGTATGAGCATGTTTTTGAAACCTATGAACTGCATCCACTTTTAAAGCTAACCCAACTTTATAATTCAGAAATATGGGTGACGTATGCCGGGAATCCTGAAGAACTCACTCCCCAACAAATTGAATCGAAGAGCACTCTGGAGAAGCACTTGAAGGACACAAGATACAAGTTTCTTGAAGTGGAAAAGGGAAGTTCCATTCAAAGTTCCATTCAAAAGACCGTGGAAGAACACAAAGGGGTAGATATGGTGGCCATGATCAATTACGCACATGGTTTTTTTGAAAAACTTACCCGCGAGGCCGTCATTAAAAAAGTCTCCTTCAATACCCAAGTGCCTTTTTTGGTCGTGCACCTTTTTGAGTGAAATCTACCTACATAAAAGATTTTACCACTTGGACAATCTCTGATTTTTGGAGTACACCGGATTGCCGCCACAATTGTTGTCCTTTTTTGAAGAGCAGCATGGTTGGTACACCCCTTACTTGGTATTTGCTGGCCAAGGATTGGTTTTTGTCCACATCAATTTTCACGATTTTCACCGAATCCCCCAATTCTGCCTTGACATCTTTAAGGATGGGGGCCAACATTTTACATGGACCACACCACTCTGCGGAAAAATCAATGAGTACCAATTGATCGGAGTCTATCAAAGCGTTAAAATTTCCTTTCATGGATGTACTATTTATAAGATGCAATTTATGAAATCCGATTTTTTTGTGAATTGATGGATATCATGGTTTAAGATTGCAAAAGCGTGTAGGTTTGATTAAATTGGAAGGATATGATGCGGATAGTATTGCCCACGGATTTTTCGGAGAACGCGTTCAACGCCATTGCCTATGCGGTCAAGTTATTGGAAGACACCACCTGCGTCTTTTATCTACTGCATGCCTATACACCGCCCATGTACCGTGTGGACTACACATTGGGCAGTCCGGGTGAACTTGGACTCCCCGATGACTATAAATACAATACGGAGGCCGAATTGGAAAAAACCAGAAAACGAATCAAGGCGAAGTTTGATTTTCCAAAGCACGAGTATGTGGTACATGCCGCCTTTAATACCTTGGAAGATGAAATCAATACCATGGTCAATAATGAAAACATGGATTTGGTGATCATGGGTACCCAAGGCGCAACGGGGGCCAAGGAAATTTTGTTCGGGTCGCATACGGTACATGTGATCAATAAGGCCATTGTCCCGGTTTTGGCCGTTCCATCCAGTACGAAAAGTATTCCGCTTCGGAATATATTGTTCCCTACGGATTATGAAATCGACTTCTCAAAAAAGGATTTGGAGTGTTTGTTGGAATTGTCAAAACTAGGGAAATCCACAGTGCATATCATGCACGTTTCAACCCCAGAAGGGCTCACAGCACAGCAAAAGAGGAATAAATCCAATCTTGAAAAATTCATGCAAGACCAACCCTGTCAGTTTCATGACCTTCCCGATCAAGAATTGGTGGAAGCCATAAACGCGTTTCAGCAAGAAGTGCCTGTAGACTTATTGGCAATGGTGAAAAATAAGCACTCGTTTTTAGAGCGTCTTTTTGTGGAACCTGTGATCAGGAATATTGGCCTGCATTGCAAAGTGCCTTTTTTGGTGCTACCCCACACGGCAAATTGACCTAAATCATGGCACAGGATAACGATCCCATGTAATTTTAGGGAAAAACCTGAACAGCCATGGACAAAAGAGTCTTGTTGCCTACCGATTATTCAAAAAATGCATTGAACGCCATTAGATATGCGTTGGACCTGTATAAAAATGTACAGTGCGATTTTTATATCCTGAACGCTTTTCAGGCTTCGGGTTATACCTTGGACAGTATGATGGTCCCTGAACCCGGGGAGCGTTTGTACGATTTGGCCAAGGAAGCGTCGGAAGCAGGAATGGAACGACTTATGGGGATGATCAAACTCCATCCGGAAAACCCAAAACATCGGTTCCATTACATTTCCACCTTCAATAGTTTGGTGGAAGCCATCAAGAATGAGATAGCGAAGAAAGATATCGATGTAATTGTTATGGGAACCAAAGGCCTTACCGAATCAAAAGCACGGATTTTTGGGACCAATACGGTATCTGTAATGGAAAGTATTAAACAATGTCCGGTAATCGCAGTGCCCAGTGATTATATGTATGTTCCTCCCAAGGAAATTGCCTTTCCTACGGATTACAAGACAGACTTTAAAAAATCTGAAATGGCCCAGTTGGTGGAAATTGCAAAGCTGCACGGATCAAAAATAAATGTGGTCCATATTGATAAGGACAAGGATGGCAAACTGAGCAAACAAGAGGAAACCCATAAACGGTTGTTACAAGATATTATGGAAGGGTTGGATTATGAGCTACACTTTTTATCTGCCGTAAAAGTGAGTAAGGGCATCAACCTTTTCATCGAGAGTACAAATTGCAATATGTTTGCCTTTATGAACAGGAAACATTTGTTTTTTGGAAGCATCTTGTCCAACCCGTTGGTCAAGGAAATAGGGTACGACCCCAAAATACCCATTTTGGAACTGAATGATAATTGAAAAAATGAAAGTATGAGACAGATAGGAATTTGGATGGATAAAAAAGAGGCCTTGGGCGTAGTATATGAGGATGGAAAGGAAAGTGAATTTTCCATTGCTTCGGAAATGGATTTTTACAACCCCAAGGGTGGGTCGCGGTCCAAGACCAAATGGGGACCCCAAGATGTGGTACAGGACAGCAAATACTTGGAGGCGGAAAAGCATCAAATGAAACGTTATTTTCAAAAAATCATCGATGAGGTGCAAGGTGTTGACCAATTGGTATTGTATGGTCCTGCAGAAGCTTCCGGGAAGTTTTTAAAAGAATTGGAAGAGAACCATGTACAATTGGCCAATAAGGTGAAAGCTTTGGAAAAAGCAGATAGCATGACGAGCAACCAGTTCAAGGCCACGGTTCGGGAATTCTTCAAGATAGATGCTCCACTGTAAATTGCCTTAACTTATTGATGAAAAGTGATTTGGGTCATTGTGGGGTAGGGGTTTACGATTTAAATTGACATAATAAATAGAAAAGGTCATGGGCAGCGAAAATAAAATGGAAGACTTTCGTTATGAGCTTCAAAGATGGAAATCTTATTTCCAGTTCATTGATGATGAGGTATCCTTTATTGAAAAATTGCTGAACTCCTATATTTTTGAGCCTACCACACCAAATTTGTTTGAACGCTTGGAACAGTTCAAGCAAGAGTTCTCAAAATCAAAGAAAAAAAAGCAGCAGCTTCAAAAAAGGATTCTGGAGCAAGAAAGACATTTAGGAGGCATTTTGGAGTGTGATTCCAAGATGGATGACAAGGGCTACTGTAAGAAGCATGAACGGTTACGAAACGAGGTTGGACAGTATTTTGGAGACTACCAAAAAATCAAGGCCGAGGTATACGATTATGCGGGATTGGTATTGAAAAGAAGAAAGCCCGTAGATTGATGATTGCAATCCAAAGCATGGGTTGTTACTACAAAACACGATGAAATAATGAGTCAAGCATAAACTGTTTGATACGGAAAACAAAAGCTATGAAATCCAAAACCAGTAAAGGAACCTTTAGGGAGTGGTTCAGTGCAGAGGAACTGCACCAAGAATCCAAGAAGTGGTGTTCTGAGCTGAAATTTGCCAGGGACGAACAAAAATTCTTGAACCATATGATTAAGGATTATACCATGGATATTTTGGATTCCGATATGTTCAATACCGTACAACCTGTTGTTACATCTTTGGACAAGTTGGAATCCGATCTTGTGCAGCTATTCAAAAAAGTGCAGTTGCATGAGAATCAGTTGCAGATCATGGTGGATGATGTGGACCAAAGTAAAATGGAAAACGCGTATTTGGATACGCACTCGGAGTTGGTCAAGGAAATGGCGGACTATTTCTCAAAATACCGCGAATCCAAGAACAAGATTTTTACCATGGTATCCAAGGTTATCAAAAAGAAGAAACAGAAAAGACTTTTGAACTAGACAGCCGGGAGTCTGATTTATTGTTCGAATCTATTTTAACTATAAAATAGGACTCAAGAGTTTGGCCATGCCCTCTATCAATTTATTGATCCAAGGACGATTGCGGAAAGCTTGATAATCGTCCAGCATGATTGATTTGGAGCAATCCTTGAGAAAATCGTCTTTCATCTGCTGGCATAGTGCAGCGTCATAGACAATGGCATTGGCCTCGTAGTTTTGCTGTAAGCTACGGTTGTCCAAGTTGGCGGTTCCTATACTTGCAATTTTGTCATCGCAGAGCATGACCTTGCTATGAAGGAAACCATCCGGATGCAGATATACCTTGATGCCAGACTTTAGATATGATTCAAAGTAGGAGCGGACGCACCAATCCACCAATTTCATGTCAGTAGTGGAGGACATCAACAGTCTTACATCGACCCCGCTTAAGGCAGCGGTTTGCATGCTTTGGAGGATGGCATGATTAGGGATTACATAAGGGTTTATGATATAGACATAGTTCTCAGCATTGTTCATGATGGAGAAATACGCTTGCTCTATAGCCGCGAAATCATCATCCGGTCCGCTTGGAACTATTTGCATGGAGGATCCCTTTTTCTTCGTTTTGTGGATGGTATATGATGAGGTATCCACTTTTTTATTGCTGGCCAAATACCAATCAGAGATAAAAAGCCCGTTCAAATAATCCACGGCCTCCCCCTCGATTCTTAAATGTGTATCATGCCATTTGCCCAATTGGGGGTCTCCCTTAAGATATTTGTCCGAAATGTTGATACCCCCGGTAAAGCCAACCTTGTTATCAATAACAATGATTTTCCTATGGTTTCTATAGTTCAAGGAGGACAGAAATTTGCCAAATCGGAACGGGAGAAACTGAGCGACCTCGACCTTGCATTTTCGAAGTCTGTTGAGATATTGTTTGCTCAAGGAGTAACTTCCGATACCATCGTACAGGACCCTCACAGTAACGTTTTCCGCTACTTTTCGTTCAAATATTTCCAGTAGCTTTTCCGCCAAGATTCCATCCTCATAGATGTAATATTGCAAATGGATATGCTCCTTGGCACTTTCCAAGGTCTCAAAAATGCTTTCAAAGGTGTTCTTGCCATCTTTTAGGAGGGTAAGCTCATTATGGTCGGTAACTGGGCACTTTGAAGTCCTGTAGATGAGTTTGGAGATTTTTCTGTTGTATTCGGAGATATTGACCTTGTCAGTACCCTCTTGAAGATGCTTTCTGGCTTCAGCATGATTATTTTGGGAGAACAACTTACTTTTTCTTCGATTTCTACCCAGTAAAAGATAGAGTAACACCCCTCCAACCGGTATGGTGAAGATGGCCAAGAGCCAAGCCAATGTTTTGCTGGGGCGCACCCCATTGAGAAGCAGGCTCACTACAATTACTAGTCCAATGACCATGTAGACAGTTATGAGTATGGTCACTACCATGGTATTATCAAAAATCTCCAAACTATTTCAAATATAGAGTGCTTGCGGACCCATTTTTATGGGCAAGGCAAATGGTACTTCACGAAAATAGGATATTGTAGGTGAAAATAAGCCGATTTCTCTTTCGGATACATGATGCGGATCAGTCCTAACATTTTATATGGGCATTACCCTAGGAAAGCCCATGACTCTGTTTGCTAGTTTGTTGTAAATCATAAAAAAACATGCATTTCATCGATGACACCCTACTTTAATCAACAATTTCATACACTGGATTAGTCTAATACACAACATTTTGTAAGAATATATATATGAAAATCTTCATATTCGACCTTCAAAAAACAACCAGATACCTTGGTCGATATCATGAAAAACCAACCTCAACCAACCTTTAAAGCAATCAAACCCATATTACTTTTTTTGGCTTTTTGGACACTAGGTTCCCTAGGCCTTTTTGCACAAACCGACCCCAATGGAACGGTAAATGATGATTCTGGGCCCAGTACGCTAATCACCGATCTCAATGCCAATTTAAGGCTTTGGTTGGATGCCACGGATAAATCCACCTTGTATACCACACCGACC
The DNA here is from genome assembly GCF_004150225.1 of Flagellimonas olearia. Taxonomy (NCBI): domain Bacteria; kingdom Pseudomonadati; phylum Bacteroidota; class Flavobacteriia; order Flavobacteriales; family Flavobacteriaceae; genus Flagellimonas; species Flagellimonas olearia. The sequence continues at coordinate 61,692 of NZ_ML142917.1, forward strand.
GTGGTGGCGGGCCAGAGCATTTCTGAACTGGAAACCAACAATCCGGGCACCGACTATTCCGGCACGGAAATCCAGTTGTGGCTGGATAAATCAAGCTACCATTCCAATGTGGACAACACGGTAAACAGCGCTTTTCCGGAATACGTTTCGGATGGTGGGACAACCAATAACAACCTGCCCACCCTGGAGTTCAGCAAATCAACGTCCGATCACTTGATGATAGACCTGCCCGTTACGGATTCGGGCAATGGGGAGCAATGGACCAGTGATTATTCGGTCTTCATTGTTTTTGAACAATTACAGGATGGGGGAGTGGATGATGCCTTCTTTTCCAATGGGAACACCTTTGCGGATGACAACCACTTTCAAATCAGTGTTTCCGCAGCGACCGGTAACGATTTTGTTTTTAAGTCGAACAATGGAACTCCCGATGTGAAGTATCTGGATTTTGAGACCGAAAAGCAAAACGAGCTTAAACTGTACTCCCTACGCGCGAGCAGTTTGAGTGGAGTCGAGGCCTTGGTAGATGGTGTCCGCACAGATTCTGATGCCTCTTTTACCAATGTAGGACGCAGTTTTACCAGCTATAAAATCAACAAGAACCGAAACAACAATAGGTTCAACGACTCCCGCATAACCGAGGTCATTATTTACGACAGACGATTGAGTGATTGCGAATTGGATGAGGTAAACAAATATTTGGGCAACAAGTATGGAAAGGACTTTTCATCTTCATTTGGGGCTTTGTTTGATACCGACACCGATACCAACTTCAACAATGCCGTGGTAGGAATCGGGCTCAAAGAAGACATTTGCGGGGGAACCGAAGATAAAAGAAATACGGCCACAAGCAATGGAATGACCTTAACGGTTGATGATGCCGACAATACCGTGAACAGAAACTACATTGCGTTTTCAGACAACAATGGTAGCGAGACCACCAACGATAATGCACCAACCGATACCAACTTGAAAAGGTTGGACAAGGTTTGGATGCTCCAAGAATTTGGAAATGAAGCTTTGGGGGACCAGGCCTTGGACTTTGAGTTTGACATTCCGTCCATATGGAGCCATTTGGCTGAAGAATCCTTTGCCATTTTGGTAGACGGGGATGGAGACTTCTCAAATGCAGAACCCATGGCAGGAGGTACGGTCAATGCGGGCAAAGTCAAATTCTCAGATATTACCCTGGGTACGGATACTTCCTTGAATTTAGATATTACCACACCGGTTTACATTGCCTTGGCCATTCAAACCGGTCCTGGAGGACTAGCCACCAATCTACAAGGGTGGTGGAAAGCGGATGGACAAGTCTACTCGGATGCCGGGACCACTTCGGCCACAAATGCCGATCCCATTTACCAATGGAGTGATTTTAGTATGAATGGAAACGATTTCATACAGAGTGATTCAGGTAAACGTCCCATATTTAGTGAAGCCACCTTGAACTTTAACCCCCAGGCCACCTTTGATGGGAGCAATGGTACCTTTATGGAAGGTTCGGGCACTTCGGGGCTTCCCAGTGGAAATAGCGCCCGTTTTATGCGGGTGGTCGCAACAACCACAGCTGCCTTTACAGGGAACCATGTACCCTTTGCACATGGAGGTGCCACACAGAACGAAGCCCACTTGATAGCAGGTTCGGTAAACAGCAATGGACTGATATATAGTTCTTGGGAACCAGTAAACGATATAACAAGCACTAATTTTTGGACACAAGACCATCCCAACATTATTGGAGGCGCTTTTGATGGTGCCTCCTCAACCTATCTGCAGGCCAACGGAACCACCCTGGTCACGGATAACGATGGGACACCCCCAACTTGGAGTACGGTCAATTTCTTTCTTCGGATTGGGGCGGATGTCGAATTCTCGCCAGGAGAGTTCTGGACAGGACATATTGCAGAGGTAATGGTCTATGATACTTATCCCTCAGCCGCTGAACAACAACAAGTGGATAGTTATTTGGCTCTAAAATATGGTATTACTCTTGACCAAAGCATAGCAACGGATTATGTGGCAACGGATGGAACGGTTGTTTGGGATGGAACGGTCAATGCCAGTTACAACACGGATATTTTTGGTATTGGTCAAGATGACGCATCTGGTTTGAATCAAAAAATATCACAATCTGTACATAATGAAAACGGCCCCATATTGGCCACTACGCAAGATTTTACAAATTCAAATGTAAATGGGAGCAGAACGGCACTTAGTGAAGGCAACTTTATGATCATGGGCCATAATAATGCTTCCCAAAACTCATTCACTTCCAGTTTTGATGGAGGGACCAATAATCGCTTGAACCGTGTTTGGAAGGTAGAGGAGACCGGTACGGTGAATGCAGTGTTCATAGCCATACCCAAATCTGCCATTACCTTTCCTGCGGGTATTCCCAATATTGTGGTTTCAGGGGATGAAACCTTTGATACAACGGATACTTTGGTGGAATTGAACGATGACGGAACCTACTATTGGGCTTCCATAAATCCTAGTGATGGAGATTATGTAACCTTTGCAAGTCCCACCCCCGATTTTACAATCGACCAAACGTCTTTGACTTTTGATGAAAATGCTGGTTCGAGTACGTTCATTGTTGTTTTGGATGTTAAACCAGCTACTGATGTAGTTCTGGATATTACCAGTGACGACACCGATGAGGCCACCGTGGACAAGTCACAACTGACCTTCACATCTGCGGATTGGGACACGCCCCAGACCGTGACCGTGACCGGGGTGAATGATGATATTGACCGCAACGATTCGGCAACCATTACCATTGCTGTGAACGATGCCGCTTCGGATGACTCGTTCGATGCCCTTGCGGACAAGACCGTGGCCATCACCCTTACCGATGACGATACAGCTAATTTTACGGTAAGTGAAACCACTTTGACCTTAGATGAAAACGCAGGAGCCGATATCTTCACCGTAGTACTCGATACAGAACCTACAAGCGATGTGGTGTTCAATATCTCCAGTGACGACACCGATGAGGCCACCGTGGACAAGGCTCAGTTGACCTTTACATCTGCTGATTGGGACACCCCCCAGACCGTTACCGTGACGGGGGTTGATGATGATATTGACCGCAACGACTCCGCCACTATCACCATTTCCGTGAACGATGCTGCTTCGGATGATACTTTTGATGCCCTTGCGGACAAGACCGTGGCCATTACCCTTACCGATAATGATACAGCGAATTTCACCGTAAGTGAAACTGCATTGACCGTGGATGAAAACGCAGGGACCGATAC
>NZ_ML142918.1:0-4628 GCF_004150225.1 Flagellimonas olearia
CGAGGGAATTTATACCATCACCTATACCATCTGTGAGATTGCCAATGTGGAAAACTGCGATATGGCTACAGTTACTGTGGAGGTAACTGAAGGTATGGTCAACGTTATTGATGCCGTGGATGATTTTTATACTGAAGGAACAGGAGGGGGCGCTATTCCAAATGCCAATGTATTGTTGAACGATAGGCTTGATGGGGGGGAAGTTACCTTGTCAAATGTTATTTTGACTTCAGATCCAACAAACTCACTCACGATCAATGATGATGGTACCATAACTGTTGATTCAGGAATTACAGAAGGGGAGTATACCATAGAATATACCATTTGCGAGAGAGACAACCCTGAAAATTGTGACACGGCAACGGTCACGGTAATCATAGAGGAAATAGAAGTGAACCAGATGGTGACGCCAAACGGAGACTTAAAAAATGATTTCCTATTTATCCGTGGGGTCAGCAAGATAAAGTCGAGCACATTGCAGATTTTCAATAGATGGGGTGTAGCGGTTTATGAAGGCAAAAACTATGATAATGTGAGAAATGTTTTTGACGGTCGTTCCAGAGGAAGGTCCTCATTGAGTGTGAACGACTATCTTCCGGCCGGGGTATATTTTTATATCTTTAATTATGAAACCGAAAAAGGAAGTTTCACGGACACCGATTACATTTATATAAGCAGGTAACAATAGTGATAGAATGATAAAGAAACATTTTTTAGTTCCGTTTGTTGTATTGGGAATGATGTCCATGGGGCTGTTTGCCCAGCAAGATGCGCAGTATACACAATACATGTTCAATACCTTGAGCGTAAATCCCGCTTATGCTGGATCTAGGGGGCAATTGAGTTTTGCCGGATTATACCGTTCGCAATGGGTAGGTCTGGACGGTGCCCCCGAAACGTTTACCCTTAATCTCCATTCCCCTATCCGAAATAGCAGACTGGGTTATGGGGTTTCCATTGTCAATGATAATATTGGGGATGGTGTGGTACAGGAAACCTATCTGGACGCCGTGATCTCGTATACCATTGAAGTGGCCCGGGATGCAAAACTTTCCTTTGGATTAAAGGCAGGTGGAAACATGCTAAGTCTGGATTTCAACGGGCTTCGGAACTTTGATCAGGAAGTGGTCAGCCAGGACAATATCGACAATAAGTTCAATCCCAATTTTGGATTGGGACTGTATTACCACACCGATAAGTTCTATGCCGGGGTATCAGCTCCCAACATTTTGGAGAGCGAGTATTTTGACAACGATAATGATGATAACTCGGTGAACTTTTTGTCCGCGGAGCGAATCAATTTCTATTTTATAACAGGCTATGTTTTTGATGTGGGGGCCGATTTACAATTTAAGCCCGCACTGCTTACGAAAGCAGTGGGTGGTGCCCCTTTACAGGTAGATTTGTCTGCCAACTTTCTGTATGCCGAGAAGTTCAGTTTTGGAGCAGCCTATCGTTTGGATGCGGCAGTAAGTGCTTTGGCAGGATTTCAGGTCACAGATCAGATAATGGTGGGCTTGGCCTATGATAGGGAGGTGACCGAATTGGGAGGAACCCAGTTCAATGATGGTTCATTTGAGATTTTCTTGAGATTGGAATTGCTCAAATCGTTCCAAAGAACCGTTTCACCAAGATTCTTTTAAATAGGTTAGGATGCTAAAAAGAATACTCATACTTCTCATTGTGGTTTCAGGATGTGTCACAAACATGATGGCACAAGACAGTATTCCCGATAAACAGCAGGCCAAACGAAAGGCCAAGGCAGACCAACGTTATGAAGAATATTCATTTAGTCCGGCCATTGATATTTACAAAAAGGTACTGGATAAGGGATACGTATCCTCAGATTTGCTAAAGCGTCTTGGAAATGCCTATTATTTTAATGCCAAGTATGAGGAAGCCGCCAATATCTATCAAAAATTGGACGAGACCTACCCTGATGAGATGGAGGTGGACTATATCTTCAGATATGCCCAGAGTTTAAAATCTTTGGGAAATTATGACGGAGCCACAAAATTGATGGAAAGGTTTAAGACCATGACCGCTGTCAATATTGATTTTGATGAGGATTATTTGGCCAAGATTGATAAAAATTCAGGAAGATATACGGTAAAACCTTTTGATTATAATAGCAAGTACTCGGATTTCGCGGCTTCCTATTATGAAAAGGGACTCATTTTCGCCTCGGATAGGGATACGGGTAACCTGGCTCGATATAGGCATACATGGAATTCAAAGGATTTCTTGGATTTATACAAGGTCAATGCCGATAGTATTTCCAATGATAGGGTGGTAAAGCTTGAAGGGGATGTCAATACCCGGCTTCATGAATCCACTTCGGTAGTGAACAAGGATGGGACCATTATGTACTTTACCCGAAATAACTTTTTTGATGGGAAAAAGAAAAAGGATGAAGAGGGTATTATCCGTTTAAAGGTTTACAGTGCAGAACGGGTCAATGGGGTTTGGACGAACATTACCGAACTTCCGTTCAACAATGATTCCTATTCTGTGGCACATCCCATGTTGAGCCCAGATGGGAAAAAACTCTATTTTGTTTCCGATATGCCGGGAAGTGTTGGACAATCGGATATTTTCATGACAGAAATTATTGGTGATGGCACTTATGGGCCGATCATCAACCTAGGGAAAAACATCAATACCATTGGGAGGGAAACCTTTCCGTTCATAACAAAGGACGGGGTGTTGTATTTTTCATCGGATGGACATCAAGGTCTGGGTGGACTGGACGTATTTGCCACAAAAATCACCTATAACGATTATGATCAACCGGTGGTCAACGTGGGGAGACCCATTAACAGCCCTCTGGACGATTTCTCTTTTATTTTCAATTCAGAGGATAAGACAGGCTATTTTTCTTCCAATAGGGAAGGGGGCATGGGAGAAGACGATATCTATGGTTTTGTGGAGAACGAACCTTTGGTTTTGGACTGCATACAAGAGGTGTCGGGAACCGTTCGAGATCGTATATCCAATGAAGTGTTGGCAGGTGCCACGGTAAAGGTCATTGATGAGGAAAATAGGGAGGTATCGTCCACAATAACCGATTCCAAAGGCAATTATGTTTTGCAGTTGGATTGCTCCAAAGGGAATTTTGTAAGGGCATCCCGAGACGGATATGTACCCGCTGAAGAATATTTTAATAAGTCTGATGGAAAGCCCAGAATCATTGACTTTTATCTGGAACGTGATGTGGTAACTGGTGGATTTGGAGATGATTTGGCCAAGCTACTTCAGTTGAGCACCATCTATTTTGATTTGAACAAATTCAATATCCGTCCCGATGCGGAGATTGAAATCCAGAAAGTGATTGTGGCCATGGAAAAATATCCAAGCTTAAAAATCAAGGTCAACTCTCATACGGATAGCCGTGGAAACGATGCCTATAACCTTTGGTTATCGCAAAAAAGAGCAGAGTCAACAGTAAAATACATGATTTCCAAAGGAATATCGGCAGATAGGTTGCAGGGCGAAGGTTTTGGGGAGTCCAGACTGGTAAATGAATGTTTCAATGGAGTTCAATGCTCCAAGGAACAACACCAGCTGAACCGTAGGTCGGAGTTCATCATATTTGAATGATACTGGCTTAATAGTATTCCAATTTTCAATATGATATACACTTCCCTTGATAAACCAAGGGAAGTTTTTTTTGAAGGCCATCTTATTCGGGCATGGATGCTTTCTCGTTATGTAAGGAAGTCATGGTCCTGTTTTTAGGTTTGTTCCTTTTTCCTTTACTCCTTTCTTCTTTTTAAGAGAATGAAAGAGGTTTCTTACAATTTCGTTAACATTTTCAAAGCATCTTTTTGAGGGCTTGTCAAACCATTGATATTGCTGGTTTTATCGATAAACAGCCTTTGAAAATAGCAGGGAATTTACGCAATCACCTCAAAAAAATAAGACTATACCGTTGGATTCATGGTATACACAACAAATATTTTCACCCCCTATTAGTAAAGGTAATTTTGTAGCATGGAATAGAATTCAGGTGTTGGATTGAATAAGAAAACACTTGAAATCGAACAACAAATCACAAAAACACAATACGACCCTCAACTAATAATAACCCCATGAAAAAGAGCGTATTATTCTTATTCTTGCTGCTTGCTACAGGAATTGCCTTTTCTCAAACCACGGTTACTTTACAAGACCAATGCGATTGTGAAGTATTGTCCGGAACCGATGTCTCCAGTCCAGGAGCTCTTGTTCCCAGTGGTGCAGATATAGGTGACATTTATGTGAATACCAATACAGGAACCATTTATTTTTGGGATGGGAACTCGTGGGAACTCACAGCTACGGATGACCAGCAACTTACCGGTTTCACTTTTAATGATGCGACCAATACGTTGACATTGACATTGGAAAATGGGGGGAGTGTTAATGTTGATTTAAGCAGTTTGAGTGATAGTTTTACGGATACCAATACTACAATTGTTTCTTTTGGGATTGATGGAACCAACACCAATTTGGTGATTACAGATTCTGATACCAATACCTATGCTGTCTCACTGGCGGATATTGCAGCCTTGATTGATACAGACAACCAGACCTTATCGGAGGTACTCTCCGAGGGCAACAGCGCGGGCACTTCCATCACGAACGTG
>NZ_ML142919.1:0-3329 GCF_004150225.1 Flagellimonas olearia
GAACAAAAAAGCCCGATACGTTATGTATCGGGCTTTGAGGAAGGCGGCGACCTACTCTCCCACCTGGTGTGGCAGTACCATCGGCGCAAACGGGCTTAACTTCCCTGTTCGGAATGGAAAGGGGTGGGCCCCGTCGCCATGGCCACCTAGATCTTCAATATCTTAAATGTTCATGATATGACATATTATGGGACGGACCTTTGGCAAGGCCCAAAAAAGAGTCAACGAAGTATTGTTTTTACAAGGAAGCCCCGAGAGGGCCGCGCAAGCTTACGGGCAATTAGTACCGCTCGGCTGCATGCATCGCTGCACTTCCACCTACGGCCTATCGACGTGGTCATCTCCCACGGCCCTTTAAAGAAATCTCATCTTGTGGCGGGTTTCGCGCTTATATGCTTTCAGCGCTTATCCCATCCCGACTTAGCTACCCGGCGATGCCCCTGGCGGGACAACCGGCGCACCAGCGGTCGGTCCAGTTCGGTCCTCTCGTACTAGAACCAGATCCACTCAAATTTCTTACGCCCGCAGTAGATAGAGACCGAACTGTCTCACGACGTTCTGAACCCAGCTCGCGTGCCACTTTAATGGGCGAACAGCCCAACCCTTGGGACCTTCTCCAGCCCCAGGATGTGACGAGCCGACATCGAGGTGCCAAACCCCCCCGTCGATGTGAGCTCTTGGGGGAGATCAGCCTGTTATCCCCGGCGTACCTTTTATCCTTTGAGCGATGGCCCTTCCATACGGAACCACCGGATCACTATGCCCTACTTTCGTACCTGTTCGACCTGTATGTCTCACAGTCAAGCGCCCTTGTGCCATTGCACTCTACACACGATTGCCAACCGTATTGAGGGCACCTTTGGAAGCCTCCGTTACTCTTTTGGAGGCGACCACCCCAGTCAAACTACCCACCACGCACTGTTCCTCGTTAGAGGTTAGGCCCCGGACAAACGAAGGCTGGTATTTCAACAATGGATCCACACTGCCTGGCGACAGCGCTTCAAATCCTCCCAGCTATCCTACACATCCCTTGCCCAGGGTCAATACGAAGCTATAGTAAAGGTGCACGGGGTCTTTTCGTCCCACTGCGGGTAACCGGCATCTTCACCGATACTACAATTTCACCGAGATCATGGTCGAGACAGTGTCCAGATCGTTGCACCATTCGTGCAGGTCGGAACTTACCCGACAAGGAATTTCGCTACCTTAGGACCGTTATAGTTACGGCCGCCGTTTACCGGGGCTTCAGTTCAACGCTTCACCCGAAGGCTGACGTCTCCCTTTAACCTTCCGGCACCGGGCAGGTGTCAGGCCCTATACTTCATCTTTCGATTTGGCAGAGCCCTGTGTTTTTGATAAACAGTCGCCTGGACCAGTTCACTGCGGCTCCCCCGAAAGGGAGCGACGCTTCTCCCGAAGTTACGCGTCCATTTTGCCTAGTTCCTTGACCATGAATCTCTCGAGCGCCTTAGAATTCTCATCCCAACCACCTGTGTCGGTTTACGGTACGGGCCGCATATCTCGCTTTTCTTGGAGGCAACGCCGCTGGATTATCACCGCGGCCGTGGCCTTGGTGTACTATCGCTTGCGCTTCAACGTGCTATTCCGTCAGCACGCACCAACTAAGTTGCCCCGTCACTTTTAATGATATGCGGGTACGGGAATGTTGACCCGTTGCCCATCCACTGCCCCTTCCGGGTTCGTGTTAGGTCCCGACTGACCCCCGGCTGATTAGCATGGCCGGGGAAACCTGGGTTTTTCGGCGAAGGGGTTTCTCGCCCCTTTTATCGTTACTTATGCCTACATTTTCGTTTCCGTACGCTCCACGGGACCTCGCAGGCCCGCTTCAACGCAGAACGGAATGCTCCCCTACCCATCTTTCGATGCCATAGCTTCGGTAATGTGCTTATGCCCGATCATTATCCATGCGGGACCGCTCGACCAGTGAGCTGTTACGCACTCTTTAAATGAATGGCTGCTTCCAAGCCAACATCCTGGCTGTCTGTGCAGTCCCACCGCGTTTTGTCAACTTAGCACATATTTGGGGACCTTAGCTGATGGTCCGGGTTCTTTCCCTCTCGGACATGGACCTTAGCACCCATGCCCTCACTGCCCTGAAACATTATATAGCATTCGGAGTTTGTCAGGAATTGGTAGGCGGTGAAGCCCCCGCATCCAATCAGTAGCTCTACCTCTATATAACTATCAGAACGCTGCACCTAAATGCATTTCGGGGAGTACGAGCTATTTCCGAGCTTGATTGGCCTTTCACCCCTACCCACAGGTCATCCCAAGACTTTTCAACGTCAACGGGTTCGGTCCTCCACTATGTGTTACCACAGCTTCAACCTGCCCATGGGTAGATCGCACGGTTTCGCGTCTACTACTACCGACTAAAGCGCCCTGTTCAGACTCGCTTTCGCTGCGGCTGCGGCACTGAATGCCTTAACCTTGCCGGTAAAAGTAACTCGTAGGCTCATTATGCAAAAGGCACGCCGTCACCCCCAAAGGGGCTCCGACCGCTTGTAGGCGTATGGTTTCAGGGTCTTTTTCACTCCCTTGTTCAGGGTTCTTTTCACCTTTCCCTCACGGTACTGGTTCACTATCGGTCTCTCAGGAGTATTTAGTCTTGGCGGATGGTCCCGCCGGATTCACACAGGGTTTCACGTGCCCCGCGCTACTCAGGATACCACTATCTTTAACGCTCCTTGCCTGTACCGGGCTATCACCGTCTACGGCCCCTCTTTCCAAAGGGTTCCAGTTCGTCACGCAAAGAATCCCGTGGTCCTACAACCCCAACATTGCCGGAACAACATTGGTTTGGACTAATCCGATTTCGCTCGCCACTACTCTCGGAATCACTTTTGTTTTCTCTTCCTCCGCCTACTTAGATGTTTCAGTTCAGCGGGTTCGCCCACCTTGCGGTGTGACTGGCCTTCAACCAGCCGGGTTGCCCCATTCGGACACCCACGGATCAATGCTCATGTGCAGCTCCCCGTGGATTTTCGCAGCTTATCGCGTCCTTCGTCGCCTCTGAGAGCCCAGGCATCCCCCATACGCCCTTCTTTTGCTTGTCGCATTATGTGCAAAAGCACAAATGCCCTCTCGTAATCCTTATATATTCTATTCTACTTCGTGTTTCTTCTTTTGACTTCGCCATGATGGTATAACCATCACGCTCCGTCCCAATATGTCAATGAACTTGTGGCGAATCGCCACCGATGTTTAACGATCAGCGGACAATCTTTGCCGTGGTGGAGAATATCGGAGTCGAACCGATGACCTCCTGCGTGCAAGGCAGGCGCTCTAGCCAGCTGAGCTAATTCCCC
>NZ_ML142920.1:0-1714 GCF_004150225.1 Flagellimonas olearia
AAGAAGTTCATATACATATTGTAACGACAGCGTAAAGAGAATTAAGAACCATTTTGATGCGGGGACTCTGGTTTCCGGGTGTCGGACAGACATTCAAGGAAATACAATGAAGAGTTTGATCCTGGCTCAGGATGAACGCTAGCGGCAGGCCTAACACATGCAAGTCGAGGGGCAGCGGGGAAAAGCTTGCTTTTCCGCCGGCGACCGGCGCACGGGTGCGGAACGCGTATGGAACCTGCCCCTGTCAGGGGAATAGCCCAGGGAAACTTGGATTAATGCCCCATGGTACCATTATATCGCATGATATTATGGTTAAAGATTTATCGGACAGGGATGGCCATGCGTACCATTAGTTAGATGGTGAGGTAACGGCTCACCATGGCAGCGATGGTTAGGGGCCCTGAGAGGGGGATCCCCCACACTGGTACTGAGACACGGACCAGACTCCTACGGGAGGCAGCAGTGAGGAATATTGGACAATGGTCGGGAGACTGATCCAGCCATGCCGCGTGCAGGATGACTGCCCTATGGGTTGTAAACTGCTTTTATACGGGAAGAAACCACCCTACGTGTAGGGTGCTGACGGTACCGTAAGAATAAGGACCGGCTAACTCCGTGCCAGCAGCCGCGGTAATACGGAGGGTCCGAGCGTTATCCGGAATCATTGGGTTTAAAGGGTCCGTAGGCGGGCCGTTAAGTCAGGGGTGAAAGTCTGCGGCTCAACCGTAGAATTGCCTTTGATACTGGCGGTCTTGAGTCATGGTGGGGTTGCCGGAACATGTGGTGTAGCGGTGAAATGCATAGATATCACATAGAACACCGATCGCGAAGGCAGGTGACCAACCATGTACTGACGCTGATGGACGAAAGCGTGGGTAGCGAACGGGATTAGATACCCCGGTAGTCCACGCCGTAAACGATGGATACTAGCTGTGGGGACTTCGGTCTCCGTGGCCAAGCGAAAGTGATAAGTATCCCACCTGGGGAGTACGTTCGCAAGAATGAAACTCAAAGGAATTGACGGGGGCCCGCACAAGCGGTGGAGCATGTGGTTTAATTCGATGATACGCGAGGAACCTTACCAGGGCTTAAATGCAGGCTGCATAAGCTAGAGATAGCTTTTTCTTCGGACTGCCTGCAAGGTGCTGCATGGTTGTCGTCAGCTCGTGCCGTGAGGTGTCAGGTTAAGTCCTATAACGAGCGCAACCCCTACCGTTAGTTGCCAGCATGTCAAGATGGGGACTCTAACGGGACTGCCGGTGCAAACCGTGAGGAAGGTGGGGACGACGTCAAATCATCACGGCCCTTACGTCCTGGGCCACACACGTGCTACAATGGCCGGTACAGAGGGAAGCCACCCCGCAAGGGGGCGCGGATCTATAAAACCGGTCACAGTTCGGATCGGGGTCTGCAACTCGACCCCGTGAAGCTGGAATCGCTAGTAATCGGATATCAGCCATGATCCGGTGAATACGTTCCCGGGCCTTGTACACACCGCCCGTCAAGCCATGGAAGCCGGGAGTGCCTGAAGTCCGTCACCGAGAGGAGCGGCCTAGGGCAAAATCGGTAACTAGGGCTAAGTCGTAACAAGGTAGCCGTACCGGAAGGTGCGGCTGGAACACCTCCTTTCTAGAGAAAGAGATGCCCGGAAGTTACGGGTCCCGCACGAGGTGGTCCTTTAAGATCTTTGTGCTGTCGTTTATGATATGTTTTT